>JBNJFY010000005.1:0-45170 GCA_051747265.1 Bacteroidota bacterium
CTCCCCAAACATACGATATGAGGAACCGGCCATAATTGGGGAATTTAGAGTGATCACTGATTTATTCATTTTGAGAACACTGGTATGGTTGAAGCAGAAAAGATTACCTACGCGGCGGGTGGCATTGTATGGAAACGGGTGAGTGGGGTTCCCAAGATCGCCCTGATCTATAACAACAAATTTGGGGGGCAGTGGAGCCTCCCCAAAGGATACGTTTTTGATGACGATTCCTGGAAAATCGCGGCTATGAGAGAAGTGGAGCAGGAGATCGGGGAGCAAGTTCAGGTGCTGGATCACGCGGATACGGTCCATTATATGGAAAAGGGGCAACCCCAGGTAGTATCCTACTGGCATATGAAACCGATGAATGGAACCCCGGTTCAAGAAAGCGGACAGCATGATATCGGTTGGTTCACGCCCAAGGAGGCTCATCAAAAAGTAAATTACGAAGCCGAGCAGAAGGTAATCAGCCGGTTGGAGCAGCCTGAGCCGGATGCCAGTACTTGGGGGACCAAGCTCTCTGATGCACTGCACCAAGTGAATCGGGTGGCTAAGATTGGAATCAATGGGAAATCGCGCTATGATCGCTTGCGTGGGGAGATGGATACCTTCCGGGATGAGTTCAATGTACGGATCAAAGAACAGAAGCTGGATAATTCGGCCAAGTGGGTCGCTCAGATCTTAAAAATGCTCAATCGCGCTGATAACGAGCTGTATCGCGGCAATGTAGATGTGGCTTGGAATATTTTTGCCGGTGCCAAACGAACCTATCTGCGTGGTTTGAGCCGATCCGAGTTAAAGGAGGAAGTGAAAGTAATTCGAGAAGAGGCGCAGCAATTGAGCGATTGGCGTCGCAAGGCCATTCAGCAGCTGGTCGGGGATCGGGAGCATCCGCGGAGAGAGTTTGAAATTACACCGGACTTGCTGGTTAAGGCCACTAAGATTAGAGATGAGGAATTGCTGGCGGAACATTATAAAAGCACGCTGCTTCGTAGTGTATATATGGTGCTGCTTCCTATTTTGGTGGTGCTGGTTGCACTGGCCTGGGGACATTTTCAGGCCAATAATCTGTATGCCTTCTTCGGAACCGGTGAGGGTGGAGCCCAAATTACCGATTTGGCTCGCTTAAGCTGGGGCATCATGCTGTTTGGTATGCTGGGCGCGTGTGTCAGTGCCCTGTTTCATGCTTATGATACCGCTGAACTGACCCAGGCTCCGGAAACGCTGACCCACTACATGGTTACCGGCACGCGCGTGTTGGTGGGCGGAGTGCTGGCCCTGATGGTCTTCGTATTTCTGCAGACCGAATTAGTGAGTGAGATTTTTACTTTTACTTCCAATCCGCAGGATCCGTTTACATTTTATGCCATCGCTTTTTTAGTGGGATTTTCCGAGCGATTGGTGTTACGCACACTCAAGAAAGCCAACCGCAAGCAGCGGGTAACCAGTCTTTCCATATAACGGCGGGGGGGGACATTGTAAAGCCTAATTTTGTTGAGCAGAGCTCAACGCCATGCATTACCGGGCAGAGCCCGGCAACGAAGGAGGGTGTATTCTGGGGCGGACGCTTCTGCGCCCGCCCCAGAATACACGAACTGCTCTTGACGTAGCTCAGCTGCGTCAAGCCGTTGGGAAGCTCCAATTTCCCGAAATACGGCTGTAGTCAAGTTCGGTTAAACTTTCACACCCCTGTTTGAAACATTGCTGAGCGGATTGATGTTTTTGCGATGTATTCAATACTGTGCACAAAAGGTTGAAGTGGGGCACTTCAACTAGCGTATGGATTGCAATATAGAGCTGCATACTACACCCGCCTACATTACCAATAGCACCTAGAATATGACTCGAAAAGCCCCGAAGGGGCGATGTACCATTAGGCGGGGAATTCATTCCCCGCCGGGAGGAATTGGGAGGCTCGAAATGAGAAGCTGAAGCGGGGTAAGCCTCTCCAAGCTTGAATAATTTTGAGAAATGGGGAGTTAGATGGCAACGAGACTGTTACCTATATCCCATCCAACTTGGCATTAATCTCCCGCAAGATCTGCAGTACTTCCCGCTGAAACTCCGAAGGCAAATCATCAGCAGGGGCAGCAGCACCAGGCTCAGTTCGATCGGTAAGCGTATCCCGCTGCTCCAGCACCGCGTTGCGAAACTCCTCAGCGTCCACAATGCCCATCAGCGTCATATTACTGCCTTCGCCGGAGGATTGCCCCGCCGTCTCGATCTGCAGTGTGCTCAGGCCAAACATGCGCAGCAAGGGACCGGTCTTAAAGGTCAGATCGGTAATGTTATCCAGTGGGATGGTTTTCTCTACCTGAAACATGATACCTTTTTTAAAGCGCAGTGCCCGGGTAGTGAGTTCGGCTTCTAAGTGATTAAAATAGCGGCGAGCATAATACATGCCTATGCCCAGCAGCCAGAAGGGAAGCACCAGTATTCCAATGACACTGATAAATAAAGCGCCGGCTCCGAACGCGAAGAGATAGAAGATCAGTTTTCGGTCAAATTCCGCTTGTACCAGTGTTTCTGCTTTGGCCATAGGTTGTGTTCCCGCTTATTGATTTTAAAAGCATAACATACGGTATGATGAGCAAAAAGTTTATCTGCCTCATTGTATATCAATCGTTTGGCGGGCATGAAGCTAGGGTTGAAGTTGGAGCTCTGCTATCCAACTGTGTGTCAATACAGCAAAGTCATTGCATACCGCTAGGGTGAGCGGAGCTCACCACTGTGCGTTGTCGGGCAGAGCCCGACAACGAAGGGGATAGTATTTTGGGCGGACGCTCTTCGCGTCCGCCAAAAATACGCTATCTGCTCTGTGAATGTGGTTTTTAAAAGCCCCGAAGGGGCGGTGTATCAAGAGAGGCTGTCTAAAAAGTAAAAAGCAGGATGTAACCACTTAATTAATTTAAGATTTCTAAGAGTGTGTATCTCTGATCGTCTTGATAAGTCGCGTCCTTTTCATATATAGACCTATCAGGTTTTGGAAACCTGATAGGTCTGGCATATTTGACCCTAAAATCTAAATTATTTAGGTCCTTGAAATTAGAAAAGGACTTTTTGGACAACCTCGAGAGTGAAGTGACCGCCTTTTTGATATAGAGGTGGGGTATTACATTACGAAGCCTTTTACGTTGAGCAGAGCTCAACACTATGCATTACCGGTCGGAGCCCGGTAATGAGGAAGGAGTTGTTTTCCAGGCGGGTGCGTGTTGCACCCGCCTGGAAAACAGAAACTCCTCTTGACGTAGCTCAGCTGCGTCAAGCCGTTGGGAAGCTCCAGCTTCCCGAAAGTGTTTTGGGGCAAGGGCTAGCAATGAGACTGCCCCAGCGGTACTATCCGTAACTGAGCATGAGTCAGAATCTGATCAGGGATCACTGGGTTGTCGGGGTAACACTCTCGGGCAAGGATGCCCGAGCTACGTGATCTTGAATAGTTTACTAATGTAGGGTGGCGAATATATTGCTGATTGCTTTTGGACTCATGATTGAATGGGTAAACGATAGTATTTTTTTGGCAACCAATCGCCGCTCCCATCATTGGGGAGGTGGGCGGCCGGGAACCGGTTATCCATAAAGATGCATTATCCACCGGTCGTCCTGAGGGGGGACTTTGCCCAAAGGTGAGCAGAGCTCAATACCATGCATTACCGGTCGGAGCCCGGCAATGAGAGAGAAAGATTATTCAGAGGCCGGCGTTATAACGCCGGCCTCTGAATAATCCAACTCCTCTTGACGTAGCTCAGCTGCGTCAAGGCGTAGGGAAGCTCCAGCTTCCCTAAAGACGGCTGTGGCAGATTGAGAGAACATGTTCTCTGCCGGTAATGAATTTGTGCAGCTGGTTGATGATCCACGGGTGGTACAGAACGTGTTCATAAGGTTGAAGCGGTGGCCGTACAACCAGCGTGACAATTTGAAGAGGTTAGGGCTTCCCGAATATAAAAAAGGCATCACACCGCTAGGTATGATGCCTGAAAACTCATTGGTGCGCTGTCATCGCAGTTAGTTCGCGGCAAGCAAACGGCCTTTCAAGTGTTCCGCTTGGGTGGCCATATTACTATTGGGATATTCGTTCAAAATACGATCCACCAGCTTCTGTGCCTCAGTGTAATTGTTTTCCATCATATACAATTCCGCTGCTTGCACCAGATTGTATGGGGTCGTGGATTCATTGAGATCCCAGTCTGAGGCTTCCAAGTACTTTTCTGCCGCTTCTTGATTGCGCTCCATGGTCTCCAGCAATACAGCATGAAAGGAGATCGGACCAACGCCCAAAAATCCATCGGGAACCTCATACTGATTCATATAATCAATGGCTGCTTCAATATTCCCCAGATTGTACTCGCTTACCGCAGCATAGTAAGTAGCCAGATTCGCGGCATCGGTCATGGAGTAGTTATTAATAATCTGCTCAAAACCTACGGTGAAAGAGGTGGCATCCCCCTGCAACGCTTTTTCATATTCGCCATTGGCCATGTAGCGCTCGGCGTATCCCAGCAATGCCTGGGCTTTCTGTTCTTGTTGCTCGGAGTAGTAGTTCCAGCCGAGTACGGCCACTATAACTACTACAAGGGCGATAATGGATCCGGTGATGGTCTGCTTGTTTTCCTCGTAGAAACTCTGAGCTTTTTCAAAATTCTCTACTAACGGATCCTTTTCCAAGTCGTCGTCTGGAAGTCGTCTTGCCATAATATTGGTAGTTATCCCGAAATAATCTGGTGGTAGTTAACGATCTGTTAAGCGGGTGAATTTAGTATTGTTCTGAGGAATCACCAAATTCACTTTCCAGCTCTAATGGAGCTTTCCATTCTCTAACGTGTAGATCCGGTCGGCGCGCTCGGCAATCTCTTTTTCATGGGTGACCAAAATCATACTCACATCGTATTCATCGCGCAATTGAAAGAGCAGATCCAGCACTTTTTTAGTGTTATCCGCATCCAAATTGCCGGTGGGTTCATCGGCCAGGATAATTTTGGGCCGGTTGATCAGGGCTCGAGCCAGAGAGACGCGTTGTTGCTCACCGCCGGACAGCTGGGTAGGGCGATGATTTTTGCGCTCAGCCACGCCAAAGTAGGACATCAAATCCAAAGCTCGTTCTTCGGCCTCATTTTTTGATACTCCCTGAATATAAGCCGGCATGGCTACATTCTCGAGTGCGGTGAATTCGGGCAATAAGTGATGAAACTGAAAAACAAAACCAATGGATTGATTACGGAAACGCGCGCGCTGTTCATCGGGGAGGTCGGTAAGGGTTTGATCCAATACACGCACTTGTCCGGAATCGGCCTGATCCAAGCCCCCCAAAATATGCAGCAGGGTGCTCTTCCCGCTACCGCTGGATCCGATAATAGAGCTGATGTGGTGGGAGGGAAGCGCGAAACTCACTCCATCCAATACCACCAAGCGATCCCCATTGTCCTGCGCGGGATAACTTTTAAAAACATCGGTGGCTTCAAGGATGAGAGAGGCTTCAGAATCCATCACACAAGATCAATCAAGGTTGGAGTTACTAAAAGATGGGTAGATGATCGGCTCAATATGATCGCATTTCCCTGTTTCGATATTGATCATCGATTTGACCATGCACACTTTGTTATTGCCGTTGGCCAATTTGTAGCGGTGGGGCGTACCCAGTTGAAAGCGCTTCAGGGAGGTGTTGGAGTTCATCCCCAAAACAGAATCAAAGGAGCCGGTCATGCCCGCGTCACTGATGTAACCCAAGCCTTTGGGTAGAATGCGGGCATCGTTGGTGGGAACATGGGTATGAGTGCCTACCATCACCGAGGCGCGCCCATCGATGTGCCAGCCGATGGCCTGCTTTTCCGCGGTGGCTTCGGCGTGAAAGTCCACAAAAATATAGTCGGTCTCTTCCTGGATCCGTTCTAACACCCAGTCGGCGGTGGTGAAGGGGTCATCAATGGGCTGCATGAAAGTACGGCCCTGCAGATTTAATACACCGATTTTATGATCACTCTCGGGGATATCAAACACTCCAAATCCCAAGCCCGGATTTCCACGCGGATAATTCATGGGACGCAAAATATTGGGGTCTTCTTTCATGTAAGAAAAGACTTTCCACTTATCAAAGGAGTGATTCCCACCGGTGATTACATGCACTCCCAAATCGTATAAGCGTTTGATAATCTGACGATTAATACCACGCCCTTTGTGGGAGTTTTCACCGTTGGCGATGACAAAATCAGCTTCGTGTTTGTCAATTAATCCGGGTAAAAAGGTTTCCAGCAGGGAAAGACCGGGTTCGCCAACAATATCGGCGATAAATAGAACCGTAATGTGATCAGAGGAGTTCAAAAATAGTATGCTTCAAAATGAGTATTAGTTGAATCGCCAAAACTAGGAAAAAAGGCGTCGAATTGCAGATAGAAAGGACAACTTTTTAGGAGGGTAATTCATCTTTAATATCTTGCAAGCGTTCTTGAATGCTCTGCATGTAGGCTTCGTCAAGCTGGGAGGCGGTTACTTGCTCACGTTCCTTATTTTGCTTGTCACGCTCCTCGAATAACTCTTCCGCGATACTCAAACTGGCCAGGGCCATGACCACCGGATCCGGCTGCTGTTTGAGATCTTTTTTGAATTCAGAGAAGCGTTTATCTACAAAACGGGCAATGCGTTCCATCGTTTCCACCTCATCATCTTCAACTTTGATGGGGTACTGCTTGCCCAAGATGCTCACCTTGATCGATTTCATGCCTCATCCTCCAAGTGCTGGTCGATTTTGTCAATCAAGCCCGCGATTTGCCGGCGCAGGGCGATACGATCTTTCTCTGCCAGTACCGAAAAGATATCCGATTGCCCTTGATGAACTTGCTTCAATTTCTCTCTCAGTCGTTTGTTTTCCTTGGCTAACTGCTTGTTTTCGTCGTTCAGTTGTTGAACTCCGGTAAGGATCTCCTCCAGCAGTTGCTCAATGGATGCTTTATGTGGGGGTTGCTGACTCACGTAGTTGTTTTTAAGACCGGAGCTGGGCACCAAACTGTTGGTCTAGCTCCTTGGTTATCTTATTGATTATAGGTTCCACATCCTTCAGTGTCAATGTCCGTTCGCGATCCAGGAAGTGCATGCGGTAAGCGATGCTCTTGTTGCCTTCCCCGATGGATTCGCCCTCAAAGACATCGAATATGCTGATATCGTGCAGCGTATTGCCGGCAAGGTCACGAATGGTATCGGTCAGCTGTCCGGCCGGAACCGACATATCCACAATCAGGGCGATATCGAATTCCACGGATGGGAAGCGGGAAATAGGTTGATATTCCTTGTCCTCAGATTCCGCGGTAATCCGTTCGATTTCGGTCAGATCGAACTCTGCCCAATAGGTGGGGCGTTCCAAGTCATAATCTTCCTGAAGCGTCGGGGAAATCTCTTGCAGTTGCCCAATCAAGGTTTCACCGGTACGATATTCCAGTTGGCCGCGATCGTTAAGTGCGGTCTGTACTTGGTGCAGCCCTAACTGGGTGAATAGGGCAGAGACCTTTCGCTTCAGATCAAATGCAGAAAAGGGGCGATGTTCTTCATGCCAGTACCCGGATTCCTGATCACCGGCTACGCCCAGCAACAACTGATTGTGTTCCCGGTAACCCTGGATATAGGTACCATCATCATCGGTTTTCTGAAAAGTGTGTCCCATCTCAAAGAACCGGACACCGCTGGCGGTTCGGTTGAAGTTGTATACCGCGGCGGATAAAAATCCGTGAGCTAACGAGGGTCGCATTACGGCTTGATCCTGGGAGATCGGGTTCAGGGTGTGAACCAACTGCTCCTCATCGGCAAAACGTTGGGCGGCTTCTTCAGGGAGGAGAGAGTTGGAGTACAATTCCTGCATGCCCAAACCACGGCAGACGCGACGCACCTTGCGATTAAATTTCTCGTGATAAGTCAACGGTGCGGGGTTGGGGAAGGAAACGTAATCGGGCGCGGGAAGCTCGTTGTAATCAAATACGCGAGCTACTTCCTCAATCAGATCCGCTTCGCGGGTTACATCCGGCCGGAAAGGGGGGACCATACAATGCAATACCCCATCCGTCTGACTGGTAATCTCAAACTGCAAGCGCTTCAGGATATCAGCGGCTTCATCCATGCCCAGGCTGGTACCCAAAATGCGATTCATCTGCGAAGCTCGCAGACTCAGTTTTTCGGGTTTATGCTCCATCGGATGAATATCCAACAAACCGTCAACCACCGTACCGCCGCCGATGTCGGCAATCAAAGTCGCGGCGCGCTCAGCGGCATTCCGGGTGATGGTGGGATCGATACCGCGTTCGAATCGGTAGGAAGAGTCCGTTTGCAGAGCTAGGGCTTTGCTGGTTTTGCGAATACCCGCGGGATGGAAATAGGCGCTTTCCAGCAGCACATCCGTCGTTTCTTCGCTGATCTCCGAGTTTTGCCCACCCATAATTCCAGCCAGAGCTACGGGTTTTTCTCCATCACAAATGAACAACGATCCAGCCGGAACCTTGCGCTCCTCATCATCCAGTGTAGTGAAGGTCATCTCTTCATCAAACGTTTTGACTTCAATCCGGTGATCGGCCAACTGGTGATAATCGAAGGCGTGCAGAGGCTGACCCATTTCGTGCATCACATAGTTGGTTACATCCACAATATTGTTGCGGGGACGCAGGCCAATGGCTAACAAACGATTTTTTAGCCACTGCGGCGACTCCTGCACCTTCACGTGTTCAATCCGAAGGCCAACATAGCGATGACAACGATCGGGGGCCTCAATGGCGATTTCAGCATCATTCAGTTTTTTATCGGATACGGAAGGATGCTGAGGAAGCTGGAGCTTTTTCTCGAAATAGGCGGCCAGGTCGCGGGCAACCCCAATGTGAGAGGTCGCGTCCGGTCGGTTCGGGGTAATGGCAATATCAAATACCGTATCGTGAAATACATCGTAGACCTCTGAAAAGGGAGTGCCTGGCTCGTATTCACTATCTAAGACCATAATGCCCGAGTGATCAGATCCCAAGCCCAGTTCATCTACCGCGCAGATCATACCGTGCGAGGCCTCACCGCGTAGCTTGGCTTTTTTGATGGTCAAATGGGATCCGTCTTTGAGGGTGACCGGGAGGGTGGTTCCCACGGTAGCCACGGGGACATACTGGCCCGCAGCCACATTATCAGCACCACAGGCGATCTGCACGACGTCATCTCCAATATCCACCTGGCAAAGGCTCAACCGATCGGCATTGGGGTGATCCACGCATTCTTTGACGTAGCCCACAACCACGCCTTCCAGCGCGCTGCCCACTTCTTGGACGTCTTCCACTTCCAGGCCAAGCAAGGTGAGGCGATGAGCCACTTCATCGGGGGAAAGATCCAGATCTATGTAATCACGTAACCAGTTGTAAGAGATGTTCATGATGAAAAGAGTGTCGAAATAGTTTGATCTACAATGTCAATTAACGGGATGGTGGATATCAATCCATAAACTGATTCAAGAAACGGATATCGTTGTCGTAGAAGGTACGAATGTCATTCATACTGTGCCGCAGCATCGCGATCCGTTCAACGCCCATACCCACTGCAAAACCAGAGTATTCGTCGGGGTCTAAACCAACCGCTTCCAGCACATTGGGATCCACCATACCGGCACCCAGAATTTCCAGCCACTGGCCATTTCCCTTGGCATCCCACCAGATATCCATTTCCAAGCTGGGTTCGGTAAACGGAAAGTAAGAGGGGCGAAGTCGGTACTTCACATCCTCACCGTAGAGCATGCGGGCGAACATGATCAGCGTTTCCTTCAGTTCAGCCAGACTCACATGTTTGTCCACATAGAGTGCTTCCACCTGATGGAACAGGCAGTATGATTTAGCGGTAATCGCTTCATTGCGATACACCCGTCCGGGCATGATGGCGCGGATGGGCGGCTTTTGGTTTTCCATCAGGCGGATTTGCACCGGCGAGGTGTGGGTACGCAGTACCAGATCCTGCACCTCCGGATCCTCATGTTTACGGATGAAAAACGTATCCTGCATATCGCGTGCGGGGTGATCCGGGGGGAAATTCAGGGCCGTGAAGTTGTGGAAATCATCTTCCAACTCCGGTCCGTGCGCAATGGTAAAACCCAGGCGATAGAAAATCTCTTTGATTTCCTCCTGGATTAGGGTCAGCGGATGCAAGGTCCCCATGGGAGCGGGAGGGACGTCCAAGGTGAGGTCATCGGTAGCGGATTTAATCTCCGCATCGGGTTGTTCCAGCTCCGCTTTGGTTTGATCAAATTTTTGCTGGGCCAGCTCGCGGGCGCTGTTCATCGCCTTGCCCACTTCCGCTTTTTTCTCGTTGGGCACTTCGCCCATGCGAGAAAACATAGCTTTTATTTTTCCATTGCGAGCCAGGAATTCCAACCGAAAGTTTTCCAGATCATCTTCAGAATTAATTTCAAAAGATTGGATTTCGGTTTTGAGTTTATCGATGTCCTCCAGCATAAGAAATATCGTGGGAAGTTTAGTAGTGTGAATGTCGTTGAAAACTGATCAGGAAAGATCTGGAAAGGCGTTTATAAAAACAAAAACCGACAAACCGTTTTAAAGAACGATTTGCCGGTTTTAAAAACGTAATGCAGAATACCTACTTGGTGGCTTGCTCTACAATAGAAGAGAAAGCTTCCGGATCGTGTACCGCGATATCGGCAAGCATTTTCCGGTTGATCTGCATGTCTTGTTTCTTCATGGCTCCCATCAAGGCCGAATAGGTTGTTCCATTCTGGCGGGCAGCAGCGTTGATGCGAGTTATCCACAGACGGCGGAATTCGCGCTTGCGTACTTTGCGATCGCGATACTGATACTGCAGACCTTTCTCTACAGCATTCTTCGCGATGGTGTACACATTTTTACGCTTGCCCCAGTAACCTTTCGCCTGTTGCAATATCTTGCGGCGACGGCGACGGGAAGCCACTCTATTTCTTGAACGTGGCATTTGAGTGCGTATTTAAGTGTTAATGATTGTTAGTGTAATATTCGAAAATCGAATACGGAGAGGAGTAAGCCCTTATTATTTATAAGGAATCAATCGATTAATCTGCTTCTCCTGCGTGGAATCAACAGTAGTGTCTTTACGCAACTGTCGTTTCCGCTTATTCGATTTTTTGGTCAAAATGTGGCTTTTATACGCCTTTTTGCGCTTAATTTTACCAGTACCGGTTTTTTTGAAGCGCTTCTTGGCACCACTATTTGATTTCATCTTAGGCATAATGCACCTAGTGTTAAATTCGAGGTCAATGAAGAACCCGAAATTAAGCAATTATTGGTAAGGGTACAATTTCCGATTTAGCTTTTATCGGGAGTGAGTACCATGATCATTCGACGGCCTTCCATAGTAGGCCTGGATTCGATCTTGCTGATGTCCTCCAACTCTTCGGCCAAATTCATCAAGAGTTCTTTGCCTTTTTCTGTATAGAGCATATCACGGCCCCGGAACTGCACGGTGGCTTTTACTTTATCTCCATCTTCGAGGAAACCACGGGCATGGCGAGTTTTAAACTCTAAATCGTGATCATCGGTATTAGGGCGGAAGCGCAGCTCTTTGACTTGCATAGTATGCTGCTTCTTCTTCGCCTCTTTCTCTTTCTTTTTCTTCTCATACATATACTTACCGAAGTCCTGCACTTTGCAAACAGGAGGGCGTGCGTTGGGAGCGACTTCAACGAGGTCGAGGTCGTATGAGAAAGCAATGTCCAGTGCCTTATCTACAGACACTATTTCGTGTTCACCGTCCGGTTTAATTACCCGAACTTTGTCATGTCTAATTTCCTCATTGACATTAGGTTTGTCGTTGTCTCGAGGCCTCCGACGAGGATTTCTTGGTCGTCTTGCGATAGTTATATCTCCTTTGGTTTTATTCTAATTTAATCGAGGTCAGGTAGACGCTTGTTACTGATTTCCTCAACTATTCTATTAATAAAGTCAGAAAATTCAAACGTTCCAAGATCGCCCTTGGTGTGGCGGCGAACGGATACCGTTTGGTCTTGTTGTTCCTTTTTCCCCACTATCAACATATAAGGGATCTTGCTCGTTTCAGCATCTCGGATTTTGCCGCCCAGCTGTTCCGAGCGGGTATCCACATCCACACGGACATCATGAATTTTCAATTCGTTGGCGCATTGATATGCGTATTCATTGAAATTATCCGAAACCGGAATGATTTTTACCTGTTCCGGAGCCAACCAGAGGGGGAAATCACCGGCGAAATGTTCAATTAATATACTGGTAAACCGCTCCATGGATCCAAAAGGCGCGCGATGAATAATAACCGGGCGATGGCGCTCATTGTCACTGCCTACATAGGTCAGGTCAAAACGCTCGGGCATTACGTAATCCACCTGGATGGTACCCAGTTGCCAGCGTCGTCCGATGGCGTCGTTGATAATGAAATCAATTTTGGGACCATAGAAACTCGCCTCACCGGGAGCGATGGTGTAGGTCATGCCCACTTCATCGGCGACTTCTTTGATTTCTTTCTCGGCTCGATCCCAGAACTCGCTTTTTCCACCGTATTTCTCGTCATTGTCGTCTCGGAAGGAGAGGCGGATATCCACATCCATTCCAAAGGTGTTAAACACCAGTTCGGTGAGATCGATCACATTCTTGATCTCATCTTTCAATTGCTCATGGGTGCAGTAAATATGCGCGTCGTCCTGGGTAAAGCCACGAACGCGGGAGAGTCCATTTAACTCACCCGACTGCTCATACCGATACACGGTACCAAATTCAGCCAGACGAAGCGGTAAATCCCGATAACTGCGTAGCTCATTGGAATAGATGCGATGGTGATGTGGACAGTTCATGGGTTTGAGCATGTACTTGTCCTCATCCACCTCCATGGGGGAGAACTGCGAATCTTGGTAATACGGGTAATGACCCGAGGTTTCATATAATTTGATATTTCCGATATGAGGCGTAATAACTTCTTGGTAGCCTCGCTTTTTCTGCTCTTCGCGCAAAAAAGCTTCCAGTTCGCGGCGCATAACCGTGCCATTGGGTAGCCAAACCGGTAGGCCACTCCCCACCATAGGATCCATCATATACAAGCCGAGCTCTTTCCCCAGCTTTTTGTGATCCCTCTTTTTGGCTTCCTCCATCATGTGGAGGTATTCATCCAAGAATTTCTTTTTAGGGAAGGTGATCCCGTAAATACGAGTCAGCTGTTCATTGTTTTCATCTCCCCGCCAGTAGGCACCGGCCAGATTGGTCAATTTAACGGCCTTGACTTTGCCTGTGTGGGGAATGTGAGGGCCACGACAGAGATCCGTGAAATTTCCTTGCGTGTAAAAAGTGATGTCTCCGTCTTCCAGATCTTCAATCAGTTCGATTTTGTACTGATTGTCAACATCCCGATAAAAGGAGAGGGCTTCGTCTTTGGTAACCTCTTTGCGATGGTACTCATTTTTCTGCCTGGCCAGCTCGATGAATTTGTCTTCCAGCTTCTCCAGGTCTTCTTGCCCGATCGTGGTGTCCCCGAAATCCACATCGTAATAAAAACCGTTATCTATCGGTGGTCCGATGGCGAATTTGGCTTCCGGATACCGTTCCTGAATCGCTTCGGCCAGTAAGTGAGCAGAAGAGTGCCAGAAAGTATATTTCCCATCCTCGGTATCCCACGTGTTGATTGTGATGGTCCCGTTTTCGGTGATGGGGCGGGAGAGGTCACGGATGTCACCATTAACGGTGATACTTAGCGCCTCACGGGCCAGACCCTTGGATATATACTCAGCGACTTCGCGTCCGGTGACCCCCTTGTCAAACTGATGTTCACTTCCATCAGGAAAGATGAGGGTAATTTTCTCTTCTGCCATGCAGTCGGTAAATCTTGTTATAGCGATTATAATGATAAAGCGTAAATATAACGCTTACAGGGGGGCAATGATAAGAAATTGACAGCTATTCCCATAGCTGATTAACGGATGAATAGGCGATCTGTTTTAGCTGGTTTCGAACTCTCGGTTGGCCTTGATGCGGTAGATAACTCCAAAGCCCGAAAAGGTCAGAAATATTACGGCACCGATAAGCATCCACCAATTGCGTAAAAACAATAATGTGGCCAATGCAGAAACAACCGCACCCAAAATATTGAGATAAGATTTACGCTTCAGATCGTAATAAATACTCATAACCACATGTTTTATTTACACTTTAAGATAAGTAATATGAGTTCTTGCCTGTATAAAATGCAAATAAAATTTAGAAAGCGGTGAAACCGGAATTAGCGTCGTTTTAATTTTGCCTCAATACTTAATTGGGTGTGGGGGACCGCTTCTAAACGGCCTTTAGCGATTTTTTGGCCGGTTACCTTGCAGATTCCATAGGTTTTATTATCGATTCGCTTTAACGCGTCATCCAGATAACGTATGAATTTGCGGGTACGATTATAGAGCATGTAGGTTTTTTCTCGCTCTTGCATATCTGTACCGGCATCGGCCATGTGAAAGGAGTAAGCGGATTCGTCGGTGTTATTATCCATATGCTCTTGAAGAATATTCTTCAAGCGCTGCAGATCTTCCGCGGCTTCCTCACGTTTACTAATAATGATGCCCCGAAAATACTCCAATTCTTCATCAGAATAGGGGGAGATACGCTCGGATTTTTGATCTTTTTTTGATGTAGCCATAATGCTGCCTCCACTTACTCAATCAACCAGGTTAACGTTTGTTGGCCGAATTGAGATTTAATATGCTGTACTAAATGCAATTAATTCGCCTAGGTAAATTTAAATAAGGCGTAATAAACAAATTTAAACCTATTTCGACAAGTGACGCTTATTGGGATAATACAACATTTATGACATTAAAATTGTTATGAGTCATTGCATATATTGTAGGGAATAAGATTACATGAGCGTGGGGGATTGGCCTGTCCGACACTAAGCGTTAATTAGTTCATACTTGTAATAGCAAATACAATAGTTGTACTGCGATGCTACTTAAATTCCGCACCATGATTACATACTCACAAAAATGGATGATTCTGGGGTCCATGGTGTTACTATCCATACTCACACTGGTCATTGACAGTGTTAATCCGGCATGGATTGGAGGGGGAGTCCCCTATATTTTGGTAGTGGCGTTGGGTTATTTTATCAAGAATCGCCGTATTACACTGTATAGCGCGATTGCCACATCATTACTATTACTCGGGGGAATTCAACTGGGGGCGGCGGAATTCCACATGGGTAATTCAATGATCTATCGATTGTGGATTTTGTGTGGTATCTGGGGGATGGCTGCTTTAATTCATCAGATGAAAGTTAATGCTGACCAACTGAAACGGAATGAAAGCCATTTAAGCGCTCTGTTTGAAGCGGCTACCGAGGGGATTATAATTTCAGATAGACGTGGGGTAGTACTTAGTGTTAATAAGCGTGCCGAGGAATTATTTGGATATGATAGAGAGGAGATAATTGGGGATAAAGTGGAATCGCTTATGCCCCAGCGGTATACTCCACGACATCAGGGATATCGAAGGGATTATTATGATCACCCGGAGCCAAGACCGATGGGCCAGGGAAGAGAATTGTACGCGAAACGCAAGAATGGGGAAGAGTTTCCGGTAGAAATCAGTTTGAATCATTTTGAAACCAATGAAGGACGATTCTATATCGCCTTTGTCATTGATATCACGTACCGCAAACAGGCTGAAGAGCAACTGCTTAAAGCGCACAACGATTTAAAACGTAAGGCCAATGAGTTAAAGCAATCCAATTCCGAATTGGAGCAGTTTGCCTACGTTGCTTCGCACGACCTTCAGGAACCGCTTCGGATGGTAGCCAGCTATACGCAATTGTTGGCACGGCGCTATCAGAATCAGCTGGATCAGGACGCGCAAGATTTTATTGAGTATGCGGTGGATGGTGCTAATCGCATGCAGCAATTGATCAATGATCTGCTAGAATATTCTCGGGTAGGTACACATGGCCGTGAGTTGGTGCCCTCTGATCTGAATTTGATTTTTGATATCGCCAAGAAGCATTTAGAGACCCTCATTGAAGAACAGCATGCGCGGATCACTATTCAGGAGGATATGCCGCAAGTTATTGGGGATGAGATTCAGTTGATTCAATTGTTCCAAAACTTATTACACAACGCCATCAAGTTCCGAGCTGAGCATCGCCCCCCTGAGATAAAAATTTGGTCAGAAGAGGACGAGGACAATCTGGACACGATTATCATTCACGTTGCGGATAATGGTATCGGAATTGAGCCCAATCATCAGAAGCGAATATTTATGATTTTTCAGCGCTTGCATAATCGCAATGAGTATCCCGGTTCTGGTATCGGACTAGCAGTAAGTAAAAAAATTGTAGAGCGGCATAACGGTCGTATTTGGCTTGATTCCACTCCCGGTGAAGGAACCACTTTCCATGTGGCTTTACCTAAAGCAACCAACCAACAAGAGATAATAAAGGAGCGTACAGATGCAAAAAAATCGACCCGTTGAAATATTATTAATCGAAGATAATGAGGCCGATGTTCGGTTAACTCGAGAAGGTATTAAAGAAGCGAAAATTAATAATAACCTGAGTGTGGTACGAGATGGCGAAGAGGCCATGGATTATCTGCATAAGCGTAATGGATTTGAAGATGTTCCACGTCCTGATTTGGTACTTTTAGATCTAAATCTTCCCAAAAAAGATGGGCGGGAAGTATTGGAAGAGATTAAAAGCTCTGAAGATTTGAGAAGACTTCCGGTAGTGGTCTTAACTACTTCCGAAGCGGAAAAAGATATTGTGAAATCATACGAACTGCACGCCAACTGTTATGTGACCAAGCCTCTGGGCTTAGATCAATTTGTGGAGGTCATTAAAGCCATTGAAGATTTCTGGTTTAGTATTGTCAAGCTACCTGAAGAATTTAGTAAGTAACCTGTTCGGTATATGAATTTATTACTCATTGAAGATAATCCCGGTGATGCCCGGCTTATTCAGATCTATTTGACTGAGTCGCGATTAGCCAATCAACCGAAACTGGAGACGGTAGTCCGTTTATCGGAAGCAGAATCGATTTTAGATCAACAAACTTTTGATCTGATTTTGTTGGATTTAAGTCTGCCCGACAGCTATGGGCTGGATACCTTCGACAAGGCCCTGGATCTGGCTTCCGATACTCCCATAATCGTATTGACAGGCTTAGAAGACGAGGCCGTGGGTGTTGAAGCCGTTCGAAAGGGAGCCCAGGATTTTCTGATCAAGAAGGAGCTGAATGAGAGTGTACTTAGTCGAGCTATCCAATACGCGTTGGAGCGTCATCGGCTCAGTGAGCAACTGGAGCAAAGTGAAGCTCGATTGAAAGAAGCACAGAAGCTAGCCCAGTTCGGTAATTTTGAAATTGATTTAAATACCCAGGAAGTCACCTGGTCGGATGTGATGTTCGACATTATGGAGCTGGAGCGAGCCGAGGGGGAGCCGACGTTTGATAAATTTCTGGATCGTACACCTGAGGAGGGGCGTGCCAAGATTGAAAAGATTATTACGGAAACGATTCAATCGCGAGAGAAAAATTACATTGAACACCAAGTCACTACCTTTAAAGGACGTGAGCGCTACTTGTACAGTATTATCAACCCGATTATCTCCAATGGTGAAGTAGTTCGATTGTTTGGTACCGCTCACGATATTACGCAGCGCAAGCTTACAGAAGAGAAGTTAAAGGCTAGTGAGCGTAGATATCGTGCTTTATTTCATGGTATGACCGATGAAGTGCTGGTGTTTCATCTGGACAGTGAAAACCATCCTCAACCATTTTTAGAGGTCAACGAAATGGCTTGTGAGCTGTTGGGATATACTCGCGAGGAGTTATTGGATATGACTGTAGAAGATATTGTGGATGGCGACACCATTGATTTGGAGAAGCGAATTGAGCATTTGGTTGAGAATAAAGAGTTCTTACGGGATTCGGTCCACTTTACCAAGGATGGAACAAAAATCCCGGTTGAAGTCCGGGCGCATTTGTTCGAAATCAACGGAAAGCCAACGGTGTTGTCCATTGGGCGAGATATTCGCGAGCGATTAAAACTGGAGCAGGAGATCCTGGATATCAGTGAGCAGGAGCGACGGCGTATCGGTCAGGATCTGCATGATGGGTTGGGGCAAATGCTGACCGGAATCGGGTTGATCAGTAAGAACCTAGCCCGTGAGATGAAACGAAGAGATTTGGAAGAAGCAGAGCATGTGCAGGAGATTGCCGATCTTGTCAAAGAAGCCGATCAATATGCGAGAGGACTTTCACATGGCTTAGTTCCGGTAAATGTAGAAGCCAACGGGCTAGATTCGGCTCTGCAGAACCTCACCGAAAAAACAACGTCCATTTTCGGGGTGCAATGTCACTTTCAACCTAAGGAATTGACGCTATTGGAAGATACCTCCACGGCGGTACATCTGTATCGCATCGCTCAGGAAGCCATCAATAATGCCATCAAACACGGTAAATCCAATGAAATTTGGGTGGAGTTGCAGTCGGATGATGAGATGATAGAACTGGAAGTAAGGGACGATGGCGTGGGGTTCAATCCCGGTCAGGATGAGAACGAAGGCATGGGGTTACGCATCATGAACTATCGAGCCCAAATGATTGGGGGTAAGCTTCGTATTGACAGTAGCGGGGATTACGGAACACGAGTTACTTGTAGTATTTCCAAACGAATTTCATAAAAAACAAACCATTGAATAAGGGAGTAAACCAATGAAGAAAATAATGATCGTCGATGATCATCCGCTAATTCGTAAGGGATTGGCGATGACCATCAATGCGGAACCAGAGTACGATGTAGTTGGTCAAGCTGAAACGGCCAGTGATGGATTGCAGCTTCTGGAAGATCATCAACCGGATTTAGCGGTAGTAGATATCTCGCTTCCCGGAATGAGCGGCCTGGAGTTGATTAAAAACATGCAAGCGATTAATCCGGATCTACTCATTTTGGTGGTTTCTCGTCATGATGAGACCTTATATGCCGAACGAGCTATTCGAGCTGGCGCCAAGGGTTATGTTATGAAAGTGGAAGCCGGAGATGTGATCATGAAAGCGGTTCGCCGCGTATTGAATGGTGGCATCTATGTGAGTGAGCAAATTAACGAGCGTTTGCTTATGGGGTTAGCCTCCGGGTATAAACCATTGAAGCAAACTCCATTGGATGTTCTAAGTGACCGTGAATTGGAAGTCTTTGAGATGACCGGTCGCGGTATGAGCACACGAGAAATCGCTGAAAAACTATTCTTGTCGGTCAAGACGGTAGAATCCTACCGTGCCCGTATCAAGAATAAACTGAATCTCAGTAATGCCAATGAGTTAGTGCTTCACGCCGTACAATGGGTGGAGGGCGAAGGAGCGGGTTAAGCTCACCAGTTTTCTATGTGGGGCGTAGCCTTATAGCAGTAATGGAAAATATCCGATATCCAGATGGGTGGGTATGCTACATCGTAAAAGGTTCTCAACCATTAACGTGTTAGTAGTTACTGATATGCAAGATGATGGACGTAAGACACCCATCAGCCCTGTAGATTTGTTGACCCAAAACCGTGACGATCGAAAGACGAGCATAGTAAAGGGAGCCTGGAAAAGGCTCCCTTTTACATTATGATAAATATACTAAACCAAGAGGTGACTTATGGAAGCTACTCAGACGTATGATAATATGAAGGGAAAGGTCGCACTGATAACCGGAGCCGGTAAGGGTATTGGACGAAGCACAGCTCTGGCATTTGCGTATCAGAAAGCAAAAGTAGCTTTGGCTGACTGGGATGAAGATGCGGCCCGGGAAACGGGAGAGTTGGTAGAGGAGATGGGTGGCGAATACCTGGTGCTCAAGGTGGACGTGAGTAAACCGGATGATGTGGAGCGTATGGTTCAGCAGACGATCGAAGAATTTGGTCAACTTGATTACGCTTGTAACAATGCGGGTATTGGGGGAGAATCCAATAACACATCGGATTATAGTGTAGAGGGCTGGAAAAAGGTGATGAACGTTAATTTGGATGGGGTGTTTTATAGTATGAAATACGAACTCCCTCATATCCTGAAGCAAAAAGGAGCCATCGTTAATATGGCCTCGATTCTAGGTAAGGTGGGGTTCGCCTCCGCACCGGCCTATTCGGCAGCCAAGCATGGAGTTATTGGCTTAACCGAATCATCAGCTCTTGAGTTTTCGGGGCAAGGAGTACGCATTAACGCTATCTGCCCGGCTTTTATAAAAACGCCCATGTTGGAAACCGCGGGCATTGTTGAGGGCGAAGAGGTTTATGATCAGATAAAATCGATGCATCCTATCGGACGTTTGGGAAGCCCAGAAGAGATTGCTAATGCTGTAGTTTGGTTGTGTTCAGATGCCGCTTCTTTCGTAACCGGAACATCCTTGATGGTAGATGGGGGCTATACCGCACATTAATAGCAACAGGTTCGATGTTGATTGGCCTAGGTAATAGGTAGGTAAATAGTGTTCTTCTATTGAGTGGTAAAGTCAATCGCAATAGAAAAGTAAAGACTTTCCTTGATCCGAATCGTATTAACCCTGACACTCTTTATTGAACAGACCCAAATCACTATCAGAGGGCTTTGCAAAACTACCTGTCATTGCGAACGTAGTGCGGCAATCCCCTGATTAGATTGTGTAAACGGTGATTCTTACTACATCTTGGCATGACCGAATAAATTTCGGAAGGTTTTGCAAAGCCCTCTATCATTGCCAATGCTGCGTAATGAAGCACTGCAATCCATCATTAGTAAATGAGTTGTGTCTACCCTGATCACTTCACAAAGAGTCGGATAATTGATAAGTCAACCAATTGAAAATTGTTATTGATTGCCTAGATTGTGGTACTAGTAATCACATAACATAATTGGAGTGCATGCCGCGGTTTTTTTTAAGTACTGGTTTTGGGTTGATCTTCAGCTTATGGGTATGGATGGGGGCTGCACAGGCATTCGAGAAGGATATCGACAAATCTAAACCTCCGTCTTATTTTTCAGCGGATACTACCAATGAAAAGTTACCACTATCATTAGTAACAGCTGATCAAACGGTAGCTTTGAAGCGGTTATATGAAGACCGCGATCAGGAGGGTCAGTATGTCTGGTTAGATTCAACTGTTGTAATTGCTGGTCGAGCCAATACGGCATCCGGACAATTCCATGAGCTGTATCTGCAAAGCTATATTCAGGATGACAGGGTCGGTTTTTCAATCTTCTCTGAAAAGATGGGAACAGAGTTTCAGGCAGGGGATTCCCTGATAGTCCGCGGAAAGGTTCAGGTCTATTTGGGTTTACTTGAAGTCTTGGTACAGGAGTATCGGGTGGTTCCGGATTCCTCTACATTCAGGTCAAATATGGTAACACTGCCCATTGAACGAGTCCTAAAACAACCACATAAATACATTGGTATGTTGGTTCAGGGGGGAGGCAGTATCAGCGAAATCAGTAATCACTACAATGGGAAGTACCTTAAGATTCGGTTGAATGATCATCCGGATAGAGAAGTGCCCATATATATCACCAATTTTCATGCTGATTTTGAAAAGTTTGAACTGGATGAACTGAATATTGGAGATCAGGTAACGTTCCGTGGGGTATTTACCCAGTTCGATTTCGATGATGATGGTGAAGCTAATTTTGTGATAACTCCTCGCCAGTATCAAGATTTGGCATCGGGTTACTTTACTGCTCGTATTCGCAACATCAGTTTGGGTCTGATAAGTGTCATCGCTTTGTTGGGGATCGTTTGGATTGTAACATTGCAGCGAAAAGTCAAAACACGTACTTACGCATTAGAGCAAGCGCTTGATGAACGGGATGATTTAATTCGAGAAGTTCATCATCGGATCAAAAACAATTTGGGGGTAGTTAGTGGCTTGCTTCAATTGCAGAAAGAATACACTACCAGCGATGTAGCCAGAGAAATTTTGGATAATAGTAACAAGCGGATTGCCTCAATCGCGAACGTTCATTCTCAGCTTCATCAAACCAGAGAAGGCGGGACCGAGCGAGTTGAGATGTCCGATTACCTTTACCAGTTGGTTTGCGGTATCCAAGACTCCATGGATGATTATGACAAAGGAATTCAGGTACATACCTCGCTTGATACGGTTACATTAAATGCTGATCAAGCTACGTACTGTGGTTTATTGCTCAATGAGCTGATGGTAAATAGCTATAAATATGCCTTTAATACTTCCTTGGTGCCCGAGAAGGATGAGTCGGATGTAGAGTCACCGGCTATAACCGTAGAATTAACTTATGACAAAGAGTCCGAGCGGGTTTCTTTGATGGTCTCCGATAATGGTATAGGCATTGAAAGAGAGGAATTATCGGAAGTTCAAACTCTGGGTATGAATCTTATCCAAAGTTTTACCAAACAATTAAAAGGGACCCTCAAGTTTGATGAGATGCTTACGCCAGGAACTTCTGCTCGAATTTCCTTTCCCCGAAAATAAAATTTTGGGGATACGGGGCTAATCTGTGAATGGATCGATACTGGTAGGTATTCTTGTTATATTGATCTGAATTAACAAATACAGCAAAAATAACTTATTGCGATGAAATTAGTGGACAGCTCTGGTAACGAGATTACCAGCAAAGAAAACAAGGAAGCCAAAGAACTGGAAAAACAACTCTCCAAAAAATCGGAAGAGTTAATTGAACCCATTTTAAATAAGATTAAGTTAAGTGGGAGTCAACTTCCACAAGAACAGTTGATGCAGTTGGTTTCAATGGCACATTCGTCGCTGTTCAACCGATTAATCTATAATCTAATTATTAAAGCCGGTTATACAGATATTAATGATCTGTTGACGGAAGATGATGTCGAAGAGCTGAAAACCAACCTCTCCAACCAGATTCGAATGGTTGATCCCAATGAGATGAAACAACAAATGGATGCTGCTCAGAATCCCAAAGGAGGGGGCAGTAACTAAACCCACTTTTAAAAATTTTAATAACCGAAAGCCCGATCTCCTAAAAGCAGGTCGGGTTTTTTATGTTATGAATATATTAAACTTCAAGACTACTGGTGGCATCGAACTGAATATCAATTTTGGTGCCGCCATTTCTATGTAACTCATATTCAGCATTCATTTGCTGAGTGAGTTTTTCCACGATATTCAACCCTAGTGAGTTGCTGTAGTCTAGCTGTTCATTTTGGTTCAACCCAATACCATTATCACGAACCAACAAATGATATTTGTCTCCTTGCTGCTTGAACGACAGGGCTATTTCCGGATGGGCAATAGTTTGATCAAAAGCGTGATGTAAGGCGTTGTTTATTAACTCATTGATGATCAGTCCAGTGGGTACAGCATGGGTTACCGGTAGTTGTACCGGATCAATTTCAAGATCCAAATCAACTTTAGCCTCTGTAGGAGATTCATAGACCAGTACCTCGGATAATTTGGTGATATACGCTTTCATATCGATTTGATCCAAATTATCAGAGGAATACAGTAGCTCGTGCACCAAAGCGATAGATTTGACTCGGTGTTTGGTATGCATTAACTCTTCAATCACCTGATTTTGATCGTTTTTGCGCTGCTGAAGCTCCAGCATAGCATGAATAAGGGCCAAATTATTTTTTACCCGATGATGTACTTCCGCCACTAATACTTCTTTTTCGGCAATAGTTTGCCGGAGGTTAGCTTGTATTGATTTCTGCTCGGTGATATCTACAGCATTGGCTATACATCCTACAATTTCACCACTTCGATCAGTGAGCGGATCCACCGCAGATTGAAAGACTCTGCCCATATATTCAAACTCATAACGGGCCGGTTCACCACGTAGGGCTTGCCGGTGCATCTGGATAGGAGTATAGGAATCATCGTCGGTTTGAAAGTATTCATATAAACTTTTACCCGCTACTTCATTGGGTTTGGTATCTAATAGTTCCAAACCACTGCCCGATGATGAGGTAAATATCAAATCTTTGTCCGTTGTCCATACGATGGCAGGGATTTGGTCAAAAATCTGCGATATTCGCTGCTCTTTTTGATGGAGGATCTGTTCGGCTTTTCGGCGATCTGTAATGTCTAGCACGGTTCCCAAAATGGCAGGTTTACCGTTGTATCGAATCATCCCACTGTGTATGAGCACCGGTAAGTAAGAACCGGAGCGTTGTTTCAGGTTTAGCTCATATTCAAAGACATCCAACTGGCCCTTGGATCGGGCTTCCATGACCTTACGAACGCGATGGCCGTCTTCAGGCGTCAGAAGCTCAAAAAAGTTGATCCCGATTATTTCTTCAGGGGTATACTCTAGTAGATTGGCCGCCTTATTGTTGCTGAATATGATTTTTTCATCCTGAAGTATATACAGCCCAAACAGTGACTGTTCGGCAAGTAATTGGTATTTCTGCTGCAATTCTTGATTAGTCTGACGTTGCGACATCGTATCGGTGACATCATAGGTTACCCCCATCAATTTACGTGGGATTCCTTGTGGGTCCGTAATCAAACGACCCAGACAGTGCAGCCATCGAATACTTCCATCTACGGTATAGATGCGGTGTTTAACTTGGTATTCGTCAGAGTGTTTATTGTTTAGCGTTTCCTCAATGTTTTTATAAACCTTATCCCGATCTTTTTCATGGATTAGTTCGAGGTAGGCGTCCAGACTCCCATCAAACCTATCTGGGTTAGTGTCGAATAGGTTATATACTTCGTCAGACCAATGAACCCGATCGGAGTTTAAATCCCATTGCCAGGTGCCCACCTGTGCCGTTTCTAAGGCTTCCCGATGGAGTTTACCGCTATGTTCAAGCGATTCTACCCGCTCTTTCAACCGCGCATTTTCTGCTTCCAGCTGCTTTACCCGTTCCTCTGTACCAGGCAGCGATGAGGCGTCATCGGCCTCTGATCCTTCTTTTTTCATTTAGTGTCTCCCGAGTTATATCCCCTAAAGGTGCTGTTTTAGCAATGGTATAATGGTTCTTACAGCTAGTTGATCTTCACATTTCCAGTGGTTTGATTTCTGCAATATAATAGATTTCGTCATCCTCGCTAATTACATGACCTTTAAGCACCTCAAATTTTTGCCCGTCTTTTAGTGGTGCGTCAATCTGATCGATATCCAGGTCGTCTGCGGATATGGAGCGTCCGCCTTCGTCTTCCCATCTTTGCTGTTTCAGATCCAACTGCTTGGATAATTGCGGATTGTCAATCTTGAGCTTTATCTGCATAAGTCACCAATTGGATTGCGATTAATTCAACCTATACAACAACAAACTGAGAAGGGGCATTTCATTGATTAGGTGCTCGCTTGATTAAAAGGTATCGTTGAACGGTCGCAGGGCAAAATAGTCGTTAACGGGCTCTTGATAATCAACAGGCAGGTATTCGGTCTTGTTTTCTTGTCGTTGATAAGTTCCCAGATAATCATTGGTTACAATTTTATCCAACATCTGGACTAATCGATCCACATCATCGGTGCTATTGTAACATCCAAAGCTGGCACGGATTAAGCCGGGTAAATTTTCGTAAGAGGTAATTCCTTCATCCAGCCGTTGGTTCCACTCCTCGGACTGACCCAGTAAATGGTTGACATAGGGCTGGGCACAAAAACAGCCGCTGCGGACGCCAATTCCACCTTCATAACCGAGTATAGCCGCTACCTTAAAATGTGGTACCCCTTCCACATTAAAAGGAATGACACCTACTTTTTCGTCCAGTTTATCCGGATCCGTTTCACCATAAACGGTAATGCCATCTATTGCTTGCAGTTTGGGTATGGCGTATTCCAGTAATTCTTGTTCATGCCGGGCTACTTCATCCATGCCCACATCCATCAGGGTTTGAGCAGCGGCAGCCATAGCTACTGCTCCTACCACGTTGGGGCTGCCCGCTTCATCGCGGTCGGGCATACCGGCCCATTTTACGTAATTTTCGCCCACCAGACTTACGGTACCGCCGCCTTTATATTCAGGAGCTTTGGCCATAAACGTCTTCTTTGGCCCAATAAGGGCACCGGTTCCATACGGGGCATACATTTTGTGAGCTGAAAGGACCAGATAATCCAAGTGTTGGGGATCATCATGTGCTTTCATATCCACCGCCCGATGTGGAGCCATTTGAGCGACATCTACCAGGATTTCTGCTCCAGCCGCATGCGCTTTTTCGGCCATCCAGTGAATAGGTTGGAGAAAACCACTGACGTTGGAAGCGCCAGTAACGGTTACTAATTTGATGCGATCTCCATAGAGCTCCAGCTTCTTTTGGTAGTCTTCACGATCCAGGCGACCCTCGGGGGTGGCATCAATGTAGACCAAGGTACAGCGATCACGCCAGGGGAGATCATTGGAGTGATGCTCCATACGTGAGGTGAGTACCACATCATCGGGTTGAAAATTCAGGCGGTAGGAGAGCTTGTTAATACTCTCTGTGGTGTTTTTAGAAAATATCACGGTATCCAGTTCGTGATCGGCTCCTACAAAATCAGCTATAATTTCATGGGCTTGATCATACGCAATGGTACTCAATCGTGATTTGAAGCCCGTACCTCGATGTACGCTGGAATAGTAAGGCATGAACGTATCCAGGGTTTCTTTTACTTGCTGGAGGGCGGGAGTGCTGGCGGCGTTATCCAAATTGACATATCGAGTCTTGGTGCCGTCCAACAGAGGAATTTCTTGATCAATTCCAACAATAGAAGATGCTAAATCGTCAATAGTGAGGGAAGCACGCTCTGAAGTTTGCATAGTAATGATATTCAAATCGTTAATGGTCGTTGGGCAACTGGTCGAATCCACCCGACGTTTTCGGATTCAACCAAAATGCTAAAGTACAAATTCTTACTCGTTTTTTCAGTGCATCAGTGTTTCAGTGCATCAGTGTGTCAGGGGTTTTGGTGTGTTTTTCATACTTGCTGCCCGCAGAGTTAGTTAACTGAAGGATTTAAAGCATGAATACTGTTAATAAATCTATTCCACTGTTTCCCTGACACACTGTAGCACTGACACACTGTTCACTGATCACTGTTCCAAGGCATTGTTTAGTTCTTCCATAAGACGGCCGGCTTCGGACCAGTTGTTATTTTGAAGCGCATCCTGCAGATCGCGCCAGATACGACGAGCCTGCTCCAATTGAGTAGAGGTGAGTTCACGCTGTATAGCGGCTTGCTCTGGGATGGCGATTGCTCTAGTGGTATCGGCTACCAATGGAATTCGGTCCTTAAATAGGGCAGTTAGTGTGCTGTTCAAGGTGGGTTGCATGGAAATCCGTTTTCCATCAGTGGCGATGACACGCTGTAGTTGAGGGATGTCTACACCCTCAGCAATTAGGAACACCGGTTCCACATATAAGAAAGAGGTGTCGATGGGAACCACCATTAAGTTACCTCTAATTACACTGGATCCGCGCTGATCCCACAGCGAAAGTTGTCGTGAGATGTCGGTATCCTGTTCAATTTTCGCTTCTATCTGAGAAGGACCCAATATGAGACGTTCCTTGGGAAGTTTATAGACAACCATTTCTCCGTAATGGGGTGGATCCGATTTGGCCGCCATCCAAGCAATCATATTATCTCGATTACTAGGTGTCAACGGGGAAATCAATAAGTATTCCAAACGATCTTCGCCCGGTAGCTTGGAAAGCAGGTAGTAGGGCTCCATGGGAATGGCACGCCCCCCGTAGTTTTCAGAAGGTCGTGTCCACAAATCCTCAGAGTTATAAAACACCTGGGGATCGGTCATGTGGTATTTTCGATACAGGTCCATCTGTATGGTAAACAGATTTTGCGGATAGCGAATATGACTTTTCAGCTGATCCGGCATCTGCTCGTATGGTTTGAATACCGTAGGGAAAAGGTCGCGGTATACATTCAACACAGGATCCTGTTGATCCATTACATAGAAATCCACCGAACCGTCATAGGCATCCACTACGATTTTAACGGAATTACGTATGTAATTTACGCTGGATTGGAACGGCTCAGAATAGGGGAAATAACTGGAGGTGGTGTACGCATCTTGCATCCAGTAAAGCTTTCCGTTGGCCAATACCAGGTAGGGATCATCATCCAACTGCAGGAATGGGGCAATGCGTTGAACCCGCTCTTGTACATTTTGCCAAATTTGTAATCGACTGTCTTCGTTGATATAGTCGGATAGCAGTAAATTGAAATCACCCAATCGCCAACTAAACAGAAGTTGTCTCCAGAAGCTACTGATGGGGATACCACCTTCACCTTGATAATTGGTATATACATTTTCATCCCCTTTGGGATAGTCCAGTTCTTGAACCCCGGTATTGACAATTTTATAGCCTTTTTGCTGTTCACCGTAATAAATGGCTGCTTGATCAACGTTCAAGCCCTCTCGAGAAACAGGGGGAAGATCTTTGATCAAAAATTCGGGCTCTCCTTGATTAATACGGGCCACCGGGCTCATAGTTAAACCGTAGCCGTGGGTATATTGGAGGTTACGGTTCACCCAGGTATCGGCTTGCTCGGGCAGCTTGCTGTCCAACTCCCGGGCCGATAACATCATCTGCTGATAGCCATTTTCGGTTCGGTATCGGTCGATATCCACATTGTAAAATTGGTAATACAAGCGGATCTCCTGGAGTTGCCGATAGGTTTGAATAATCAGACGGGGATCCCACAGACGTATGCTGTTGATGGTTTGTTTATTCCGCTGGATCGCTCCATAACTCAGGCTATCCCCCGCATTATAGGTGGTATCTTTTATCGCATCCAGACCATAGGCCTGACGAGTCAGGTCAATGTTCTTTTCGATATACGGCGTCTCCAGCTGCAGCTCGTTAGGGTTAACGTTGAAGGACTGGATCACTTGGGGGAGGGCGACCATTCCCAGAACATAGATGACCAATGAAGCACCGGCGCCCCAAATCAACAAGCGGGTTTTAGAGCTGAAATAGTTCCAAATTGATAGGGCGGCTAGTAAAAAGAGTACCAGAGATAAGATAAACAGAGCCGGTATGCGAACCATATCATCGGTGTAGCTGACTCCATAAACCACCCCGGAATCACCAAGCAACAGATCATAGCGATCCAGCCAAAAACCAAAGGCGATAGAAAGTATCCATAAGGTCAGGTTGATACTTAGCTGTTTTCGCACCTGGGGATCGGCAAAGAAACTGCGTTTATTGGATACCCCTAATAGCCCACCATTCAAATAAATCAGAACCAATACAATTAAACCCATTCCAAATAGGATGGACAGGCTATTCTGAAGCAGTTCCAAAAAGGGTAGCTGAAATAAGTAGAAACCAATATCCAGTCCAAAAATAGGATCACTAGTACCTACGCTCACATCACTGGTATAGCGAAACAGGGCATCCCACTGATTGAAATACGCAAAAGCAAAAAAGATAGACAGCATCAATGTAATCAGGTACCCGATACGGCGGAGTACTTTTTGTGTGGTACCTCGAGATGGATCCAGCGGGGTCTGCTCTAGTGGAGTGCCGGCCACTTGAAATCGGGGGAAAAGCTGGACCAGTTTCCGCATGTTTAATCCCACATAGAGCCCAGTGAGTACAAAGGCCAGGATAAACAGCGAAATTTGCGCCTTTTTCATGGTCCAAAAAACCTCCGAGTAATCAAGTTCGGATAACCACATCCATTGCATGATCCAATCGCTAAATGCGATGATGACTAACAGAAGGAGAGCAATGGGTAGTAAGCGAACTATCCATTTTGTACGATCTTTGCGCTGGGGAAGATTATGAATCATAGTACTTTACTGGTTGCTAAAGGTTACTCTACAAACAGGGGAATTTGTGGAAGGGTTCAAAATAATACTCAGCAAGGATTAATCATTACAGAGAGCTTTACAAATCTTTGCATCAGGTGTGCGAGAATGATGCAACCATCTGTGCGAGCCATCGTAGAGGCGATCGAAGTTATAATCAGAATGGTTAATTGAATTTTATGAAACGCTTATTACTCACTTTAGGACTACTTTTTTATTCCAGCTTAGCTTGGGGACAGCAGAGTGCCTACCAATATAAACTCAATTTAAATGAAGTGGAAAATGACCAACTGACCGTTGAGTTAACTGCGCCAGAGATTGAGTCCAAGACGATACGCTTTTACATGCCCAATATCATTCCGGGCACCTATATGGAAAGTAATTACGGGATGTTTGTATCCAACTTGAAAGCATACAACAAACGGGGACGTGAACTTCCGGTCCAAAAGATTGATACCAATACCTGGGAAATTAAACGTGCTCATCGCATGACCCGATTGAGTTACCGTGTGGAGGATACCTACGATACCGAAGTACCCACCCGGGTATTTGGGATGTCGGGCACCAATATTGAAGCCGGGAAAAACTTTGTAATCCACACGCCGGGATTTTTTGGCTATTTCGATGGTATGAAAGAGCAACCATTCCAGGTAAGCATTACCAAACCGGAGAACTTTTATGGGAGTACAGGCTTGATTCCAGTCAGTACTTCGGCCACGAAAGATGTATTCCGCACCGATGATTACGACCTATTGATGGATTCTCCCATCATGTACAATGAACCGGATATTACCACGGTTAATGTTGCCAATGCCGAAGTGTTGGTGTCGGTCTATTCCCCCAATGGATTGGTGAAATCCAGTTTTCTCGCCGAGAAGTTTAGGGACCTGTTGGATGCGCATGCTGACTATTTAGGCGGCCGACTTCCCGTAGAGAAATACGCCTTTATTATGTACTTCGATGAGCCAGATCGAGTACAATCGGCTACGGGAGCGCTAGAGCATAATTACTCCAGTTTCTATTATTTGGCGGAAATGCCTCAGGAGCAGATAGCCGATAACTTAGTGGATATCGCCTCGCATGAGTTTTATCACATCGTTACGCCATTGAATATTCATTCTAAGGAGATTGCCTATTTCAACTTTAAGAAGGCCGACCTGTCTAAACATTTGTGGCTGTATGAAGGCGTAACCGAATATGCCGCTCATCACGCGCAGGTAAGAGAGAGATTAAATACCAACGAAGAATTTTTGAACAAACTGGCGGCAAAAATCAATACTTCAAAAAGTAATTATGATGATCACTTGCCCTTCACCGAGTTGAGTGAGCACGCCGCGGATAAATACGCCAGAGAGTACACCAATGTGTACCAAAAAGGAGCGTTAATTGGAGCCATGCTGGATCTGCTCATTATTGATAAGTCGGATGCTGAACAAGATCTTCAAATGGTGATCAGAGAGCTCAGTAAGACGTATGGTACGGATCGACCGTTTGACGATGAGGCGCTATTTGATGTTATCACAGAGATGACGGATCCTGAAGTGCGTACGTTTTTTAAGCGGTATGTAGAGGGGCCGGAAAGTCTACCTTACCAGGAATATTTTCAGAAAGCGGGCATCGTATTTGATCAAAAACCGGATCAACAGATAGCCTCTTTAGGCAAGATCAAGCTGGGGTATAATGCGGAAGAGCAGATGTTGATGGTTGATGATACGACCGGTTTAAACGAGTTTGGTCGAGCCATGGGGTATCAACCCAAAGATCTGCTCTATAAAATTCAGGGGCAGGAGATCAAAGTTACCAACTTTAAACAGCTGTTCGATGACTTCAATACCAATACCGCAGAAGGAGAGCTGGTAGAGATCGTCGTGAAACGAGCGGATGAAAATGGCGAGTGGCAGGAAGTTACGCTATCTGCGCCAGCGATGTTGGTAACCAAAGAAGGAGAATTTTTCCTCCGAATAGATAAAGACGCTACATACGAGCAGCGCAGAATTAGAAATAAATGGTTGACCGGATCTTCGGTAACCGCTCGAAAAGCCGATGTGGAAAGTATTGATGGGATCATCACGGCGATGTACGATGTGATATCCGGTCCGGCGGGAGCGCGCGACTGGGATCGCAACGCCTCACTGTTTCACCCAGACGCTCGCATGTTTGCTATTGCTCCCACCCAAGACGGTGGTACACGCCTGGTTACCATGACCAATGCTGATTACCGCGAGCGAAATGAACCGTTTTTCATGCAAAGCGGATTTTGGGAAGAGGAGATTGGCCGTCAAGTATTCCGTTTTGGCGAAGTGGCCACGGTGTTGACCGCCTACCAATATCGAACAGAACAGGACGGTGAAATTCAGCAGCGGGGTGTAAACAGTGTCCAACTGGTCTGGGATCAGGAACGCTGGTGGATCAATAACATCACCTGGAACTCCGAGCGGGAAGACAATCCCATTCCCCAAGGTTGGATAGAGGAACGCACTGACGATTCGGAATAATCTTTACCACCTACTTATCAGCTTATAAGCCCCATTGGTTATCCGGTGGGGCTTTTTTGTATGATTATTTTTCGACTAAGACAGTAAGGGTTATTGCTCATAGTATCGCATCACCGACGGATACCAAGCGATGATCAATATGCTTATTCCAGTAAATGCGTAAAGAGGTTGCAGAACACTGGAATAGCCCAACAGCACGATCTGAACCTGGATCCAAATGATCAGCATTAAGCCAATATAGATGGAGCTCGTCCAGGCCCAATGACGGTTGTCATATAAATTGATGCGATTCAGCCACGGACATTCAATGCCCTGGATCAAGCCATAAGCTACCCAAAGCGGAAGTAAACCCAGCAAAAAGAAGAGTACAATACCGGGAAAAAGAAAAGTGGAAAACGGTGTCGATTTAAGCAATGTGATACTTAATCCCAGGATTTCCCCACTGGGATCTATCAATAAAGACCCTCCGCCATAAAAACCGCTCAATCCTTGAAAAATCATCAGGATGATCAATAGCTGTCTCATAGCATAGGGGGTTTCGTTTATTGATTAATGTAACTGCATTTCGGTCTGTATACTGCCCCTTGGAATCCCAATTTATTGCCGGGATAATTCTTACATTCGTGCGTGCAACCACCAATCACTACTTCTAATTAGTTACCAACCATCTATGGAAGGAGCCAAGCGAAAGCTGGTAATCATCGGTAAAGTGTGGCCGGAACCGCGATCCTCAGCGGCCGGATCCCGCATGATGCAACTCATCGAATTGTTTCAGGAGGTCGGATGGGAGATTACCTTTGCCAGTGCGGCGCAGCGCAGTCCGTATTCGGTGGATTTGGGGGCGCGAGGAGTTGAGGAAGCTTCGATTGTCATGAATAGCACCGCCTTTGATAGCTGGATCGCGAAGCAGGATCCGGCGATGGTACTGTTTGATCGTTTTATGACCGAAGAACAATTCGGATGGCGTGTGGCGGAGCAATGTCCGAAAGCGCTTCGAGTGTTGGATACCGAGGATTTACATGCCTTACGAGAGGGGCGCCATAGAGCGTTGAAAGAGAATCGATCACTAGAAAGAGAAGATTTGGTAAATGAAATCGCCAAACGAGAAGTAGCCAGTATCTACCGTTGTGATCTTTCGTTGATGATTAGCCGGAAAGAGGTAGAGGTGCTCACCGAGGAATTGGGGGTTCCCTCAAGACTGTTGCACTATGTTCCTTTTCTGTTGGATCCGCTGACCGATGAGCAGATTAGCGATTGGCCTTCGTTTGAAGAACGCCAAGGTTTTATCAGCATTGGAAATTTCCGACACGCGCCTAACTGGGATGCGGTTCGATATTTGAAATCGGAGATTTGGCCAATGATACATCAGGAGTTACCCGAGGCTCGGATGTTGATTTATGGGGCGTATCCATCTGCAAAAGTTCAGCAATTGCATAACCCAGAGCAGGGTTTTCTGATCAAGGGACGCGCTGATCATGCGGCAGCGGTGATGCGAAAAGCACGGGTTTGTATGGCGCCCTTGCGGTTTGGAGCGGGCATCAAGGGAAAATTGATGGATGCCATGTTAAACGGCACGCCCAGTATTACCACCTCGATTGGGGCGGAATCCATGCATGGGAAATTGCCCTGGCCGGGCCGGATAGCGGATGACCCTCAAGCGTTCGCGGAAGCGGCTGTTGCATTATACACCGATGGTGAACAGTGGCAGTTGGCACAGCAACGGGCCATTCCGGTGATTGGGGAGGTGTTTTCTAAAACCAGGGAAGGGAGTAGGCTCGTAAAACATATTGATACTCTTAGAGAGAACTTGGAAGAGCATCGCCTCCAAAATTTCACGGGATTGATGCTGGAACATCACACCATGGCAGCGACGAAGTATATGGCGCGCTGGATTGAGGCGAAGAATTCCTAAGCCGTTGGCTACTCAGCGGGAAATCCTGTTCATTCAGGATAAATGCGCTATAGAATGATCAATTAACAATGAATAATTGGGCTTATACGGTCAAAGAACGCCCAATTATTAATTAAAAACTGTTCATTGTTAATTAAGTTCGGGTTCGGGGAGATAGCGCCATACGACCCAGGCCATGGCTAGGATGAGTACGGCACCGATGATGGTGTTGCTGAGATATCCGGCTTGAGCGTAGGCAGGTCCGGCCACAGCGCCGCCCAGCCCGTATCCCACTTGGCCGATGGCGATCATTAAGCTCATCAGCGCGCCCCGGTTATCTGCGTTGACCAATTCGGTGACCAAAGCTTGAAACGGACTGATCCGCATGGCGATAAGTACCATGGCCAAAAAGAAAAGGGGATAAGCCATCCAGAAGGATTTCAGCACAAAGGTGGTTAGGATCATGATGACCGCAAAACCGATGCAGGAGATCAAAATAATTCCTCGTCGGCCCAAACGATCGGATAATTTGCCGGCTTGAGGGCCGGTGATCACATTGGCAATGCCGCCGGCGAAAAAGAGACCGGCAATCTCATTTCCAGTGACATTAAAGGTGTCTTCCAGCCAGGTAGGCAGAAATATCAGATACACAGACATACTCAAAAACATCAACAGGTAGGATCCACTGGCCGCGGCGATATCCGAGCGTTTCAAAAAACCAATGTATTTTTTCAGAGAGCCCATCACTGTAACTTTATCGGTGGCCAGATCTACATTGGGTTGAGGGACCGACCAAAAGATTAGAATAAAGGCCAAAGCCATGATCACCGCAAAAGCCACAAAAGGCATGCGAAAGCCAAAATGTTCGGCAAGAATGGTACCCATGGGGATCCCCAGGATTTGTCCCATGGCAATCCCGCTCATTATCCAACCGTTGGCCCAGCCGCGTTTTTCATAGGGAAAATAGTCACCCACGTAGGCCACCGCGGATCCACTGAGAATACCGCCGGCCACGCCGGCCAATCCACGGGCGGTAAGTAGTGAATAATAATCGAAAACCAAGCCGTGAAAGGCTAACGCCAAGGTCATTCCACCGGTTCCGTACAGTAGTATTTTTCGACGCCCAATTTTATCAGATATCGGTCCGGTAATAAGCGCGCAAATACCCACCATAACTGCGTACGAGGTAACCAAGGTGCCCAACAGAGTGGGAGCGATACTTAACTGCTCGCCGATACGGGGCAGAATGGGGGAGATGATCATGATTTGGCTACTAGCTGCGAAGACCAAGAGCCAGAGGGAAAAAATGATCACATAAGGGCGACCGTCTTGCTCGGGATGAGTTTCTACTGCCGATGATTTTGATTCATGGTGTTGATTTTTTTCGGCGGTGCGGTCCACTTAACACTAATTAATTGTTGGGAACAATGAACGAACGTTGATAACGAGCTCAACGGGATTTATTGCTATAAAGTTGCAAGAGTAGGAGTTAAAAGGTAACCGACCCGCTATATTCGGAACCACGCAATAATAATGTTTTCACCTCACCACCTAAATCAATGTGTGTCATATTGGTTTGCGAGTCATATACCTCCAACAGGGCGGTGTTGGTTACCGAAACGTTGGATGGTTTTTCGATATCGGTGATTTCCATATATAGCCAGGTGGCATTGATTTCTGCTTCTTTGCCCAGATAAGTCCACTCTGCGGGTTGATCATCCAATTGAATGGAAAAATGATCACGCATCCAAGCTTCGATATATTGATCGGTTTTGGGAAGCTCTTCTTGAGTACCCAACATAACTTTGGGATAACCACTTTCCACCAATCCTTTTTCCAAATCATCCGTAAAGATCTTAGCCGTGATTTGCAGGGCCTGATCCTCTTCACTGTAATTAAGTTGATAAATGCTGACGTAGTAGGGATGCCGTGATTCGCTGTCTTTGGCGCTGGATTGGAATGGGGCCCAATAGAATGAGAAGATTAAAAAGAAAAGGCCAAGTCGGACCATTTGTAATAATATTTTAAGGGTTTTGTGTCGCAGACCTAAAAGTCGTTAATTCGCTATGATATTATTCCGAAAATTATGAGCTGAACTTACCAAATTATTCTACAAATCTCGTTACGTGTCTGTTTTTGAAACGTATTTAACATTAGGCTTTGAGCACATCTCCGACATCAACGGCTATGATCACATCTTATTCTTAGTCGCTTTGATTGCCGCCTATCAATTGATGCAGTGGAAACGCATTTTGGGTTTGATCACCGCCTTTACATTGGGGCACACCCTCACGCTGGCGCTATCCACTTTGAATGTAATACTGGTACCCTCAGAGATTATCGAGTTTTTGATTCCGGTGACTATCTTCATTACCGCTATTTATAACCTGAAACCGTCTAATCAGGATCAGGTCGAAGCCACCGCCACAGCTAAACAATACGGGGTCACCTATGGATTAACGCTGGGGTTCGGGTTAATTCACGGTATGGGCTTTTCCAACTATTTAAAAATGTTACTGGGTCAGGAGCAATCCATCCTGATGCCGCTTTTCGCTTTTAATCTGGGGCTGGAACTCGGACAAATCATGATTGTAGCGATCATTTTGTCGGTCTGGGCCGGATTACACTACATCGCACACATGAAGCACGTTTGGTGGGCTCGATCCGTATCGGGGCTGGCAGCGGCGCTTTCTTTACTTTTAATGTATCAAACCAAATTCTGGTGATGAAATACCTATCATCTCGTCTTACTACATTCTTGGCTATGGCAGGAGTATTCGGACTTCTGTTTGGATCTCCCGCCAAAGCCCAGGACAACAGTTATAACAACAATAAGTTCAAACAGCTAAAAGAGGAGCTGCCTACCCCGAATAGCTATCGTACCGCTTCCGGCGCTCCCGGACATGAATATTATCAGCAGCAGGCTGATTACGATATGCAGATCACGCTCGATGACAATGAGCAGAAGATTTATGGTACCGAAACCATTACCTATTATAATAACTCACCTGATGATCTGGAATACCTCTGGGTGCAGCTGGATCAAAATGTGCGGGCCAAAGATTCTGATTCGCACAAAATCCGAACTTCTAGCCTAAATGATCGATTGAGTTTTGGTCGATTAGAGAGTATGCACAATGAGTTCGATGGTGGATTTAAAATCGATTACGTCCGCGATCGTCGGGATAATCCGATGAATTTCACCATCAACAAAACCATGATGCGCATTAATCTGGATGAACCGCTGGAATCCGGTGATAAGATCGAATTCAAGATCAAATGGTGGTACAATATCAATGACCGCATGGAGATCGGTGGCCGTTCAGGATATGAGCATTTTGAAGAAAATGACAACTATCTGTACACCATTGCCCAGTTTTACCCACGCATGGCCGTTTACAATGATGTGGAAGGCTGGCAAAACAAGCAGTTCTTGGGTCGTGGTGAATTCGCGCTGCCATTCGGGAATTTCAATGTATCTATAACAGTACCATCCGATCACATTGTGTCGGCATCCGGGGTGCTGCAGAATGAACGAAGCGTACTCTCGCGAGAAATGCGCAATCGTTTGGATAAGGCACGTACTTCCGACAAACCGGTTATCATTTACAGCGAAGAAGAAGCCCGGGCCAATGAAAAAGAGAAGGCCACGGATACCAAAACCTGGGAATTTGAAGCAGAAAATGTTCGTGACTTCGGATTTGCTAGTTCTCGCAAGTTTATCTGGGACGCGCAAGGCGTACCTATGGGCGATCGCACCGTGATGGCCATGTCGTTTTATCCCAAAGAGGGAAATCCTTTATGGGAGCGGTATTCAACGGCCGCTGTAGTGCAGACCTTGAAAACGTATTCCAAGCACACCTTTGATTATCCTTATCCCGTGGCGCAGTCTATCAATGCGGCGGCTATCGGTATGGAATATCCCATGATCTGCTTCAACTACGGACGTACCGAAGAAGACGGTACCTACTCCGAGCGGATTAAGTACGGCATGATCAGTGTGATTATTCACGAGGTGGGACACAACTATTTCCCTATGATCGTGAACTCTGATGAGCGTCAGTGGACCTGGATGGATGAAGGGTTGAACACCTTCCTGCAGTTCCTGACCGAGCAGGAGTGGGAGCATGATTATCCTTCTCGTCGTGGTCCGGCTCATAAGATTGTGGACTACATGAAGGGCGATAAGAGTAACATTATGCCCATCATGACCAACTCGGAATCCATTTACCAGTTTGGTAACAACGCTTACGGCAAGCCGGCTACCGCGTTAAATATTCTGCGGGAAACCGTCATGGGACGTGAATTGTTCGATTACGCGTTCAAAACCTATGCTCAACGCTGGATGTTTAAACATCCCACGCCGGCTGATTTCTTCCGCACCATGGAAGACGCTTCGGCGGTAGATCTGGATTGGTTCTGGCGCGGATGGTTCTTCACCAACGAGCATGTAGATATCAGTGTTGATAAAGTTCAGTGGTACAAGGTAGATACCAAGAATCCTGAGGTGGAGAAGCCTCGCATGCGCAAAGAAGAAGAGCAGGCCAATAAAGGCGTTACCTATAAGCGTAATACCGCAGATGAAGATATGGTCACCAATATCGAACGTGACCCATCGCTTCGGGATTTCTACAATAAGCACGATCCGTTTGACGTAACCATTCTGGACAAGCAAGAGTACCAGAAATACTTGTCTAGACTGGATAACGAGGAGAAAGAATTGCTGGAAGCCGGATACAATTACTACCAGATTGATTTCTCCAATCAGGGCGGATTGGTCATGCCTATCCTGGTACAATTAGAATACACGGATGGCACCAAAGAGATGCACCGCATCCCGGCAGAAATCTGGCGATTGAACGATAAAGAGGTCAGCAAGGTGTTCTATTCCAAGAAGGAATTGAAGCAGGTTACGCTGGATCCCAACCTGGAAACTGCTGATGTAGATATGCATAATAATCACTATCCGCGGAAGGTGACCCCATCTCGCTTTGAGCTGTTTAAGCGTAACAGCTACGATCGCGAGAATACAATGCAGCGCGCCCGACGTGCGGAAGAAGCGGAGAGCAAATAACAAATTAGGTTTTATTACCCCAAACAGCCTGATGTTAGATCAGGCATTCTCTCTGGCCCCGATTTCGATGTCCCTTCGAAATCGGGGCTTTTTATATCCCGGACGTAGTGAGCGTAGCGAACACCGATCCAGGATCTCTCCATACCAGGAAGGAGAGTGCCAGTGGTAATATGGCATTGTCCCTTAGGCTAGAGATCCCGGATCTGCACTTCGCTTCGCTGCGTTGGTCCGGGATGAACGAGTGGTTTTGTAAGGATGGAGCCTTTTATGGTTCTATACTACAAAAAGGCTATGGCAAAACCAGGGTTTGTTTACATCCTTTCCAATAAGAATCGCACGACCTTTTATACCGGCGCAAGTAATAGTGTATGCACGCGAACGTGGCGACATAAGAATGGAATAGGGGCGAAATTTACCAAGAAGTACAATGTGCAGGACTTAATGTATTACGAACAGCATCCCACCATGAAAGTGGCCTATCGAAGGGAAAAGCAGCTCAAACGGTGGCGCCGAGCATGGAAAATCGAACTCATCCAAAGCATGAATCCCGATATGGTGGATCTCTTTCCAACACTCTGCCCCGATTATCAAGTGAATGACTAAAAAACAACCACCGACTGTCATCCCGGAACCAGAGAGTAGCGGACCAGTGGCTATACAGTAATGGAGAGCCCGGATCAGCACTACACTATCGCTACGTTTGTCCGGGATGACGTGGTGGAATCAATCGTTTTTGGCGATGACCCATACGGCGTGAACTACACCGGGGATAAAGCCAAGCAGGGTGAGTAGCACATTCAGCCAGAATGCACCTCGTATGCCTACCGTTAAAAAGACGCCCAAGGGAGGGAGAATAATCGCGAAGATGATGCGGATAATGCTCATAGAATCAGTAAATAGGTTGTAATTATTTAAACAATATAAACAGCAAAATTTGCTTTAGAATTTCCTCTCAAATCATATATCAAGTCCAGAAGATCTTGAATGCTATCCGAATAGACTTTGGTTAGGGGATCGAGCGTTGGTTTATTAACTTCGTCTCCATAAGAAAAACACACTAATCACGCGCTTGAGCGATAGTTAAATCACATTTTGTTACCACCACGAATTCCCAATTTCGTAGCAATATTTGGCATAATAAGCGGACTCATTCTATTTGCTGCTTGTTCACAGGGAGAGACAGATAAAACTGAATTAGAAGGCAAAGGGCGCGCGGTCCCCACCTTCCAAGCCGACACCGCCTACCAATTTATTGAGCAGCAACTCGCCTTCGGGCCCCGCAATCCCAATTCCGAAGGGCATCAGGCCATGAAGTCGTGGCTCAAGCAGACCTTGGAATCTTATGCCGGACAAGGGATGGTGTATGAGCAGCAGTTTGAGGCGGAGGGCTATTTCGGGGAGCAACTGGAGCTAAGCAATTTTGTGGCTGCCTTTAATCCACGCAGCAGTGATCGGATCATGCTGTGCGCGCATTGGGATACGCGTCCGCGGGCGGATATGGATTCGGTGCGACAGGATAAACCCATTCCCGGAGCCGATGACGGCGCCAGTGGGGTGGGCGTGATGCTGGAACTAGCGCGACTCTTCAAGGAAAATCCCCCACCAGTGGGTGTGGATCTCATTTTCTTTGATGGAGAGGATTACGGCAAGTCCGGATCCACCGAAAAGTATTTCCTGGGATCCAAATATTGGGTGCAAAACCCACCGGTTCCGGGCTATAGCCCACGTTTTGGGATTTTGCTGGATATGGTAGGTGCCAAAGACGCCACCTTTTTAAAGGAGCAGATCTCCCTGAAATACGGACGGCAACGGGTGCACCAAGTGTGGGATCTGGCTCAGGAATTGGGCTATGAGCAATATTTCATCAATGAAATCGGCGCGGCCATCAGCGATGATCATCTGGTGATAAACCAAGCGGCCGACTATCCCGTTATAGATATCATCAACCACCGTGGAATGAGTGGTAATCAGGTGGATTTTGGTGCCCATTGGCACACCCACAACGATGATATTGAAATTATCGACCCCCAAACACTGAACGCGGTCGGATCCACCTTGACCGAACTGATCTACAATCGACTCTAGGAGCACAACACGCATGTCGCAACAATACATTAAACTGGTTATTGAGTTAGATGACGAATACCAAGAGCAGTTGATTGCCGATCTGTTCGATTACGATTTTGACGGCTTTGAGCAGCACGACGATCACATCGTGGCCTACATCGTTAAAAATCGGTTTAGCGATGTGAGTCGGGAGGATCTGGAGGAGATTCTGGCCGCCTATCCGGTGGATACTTTTGTGCGCACCGAGGAGATTGTGGAAGAACAGAACTGGAATGAAGAGTGGGAAGCCAGTATCCAGCCGCTGCAGGTGGGCGATTTTTTCATCAAGCCCACCTGGTCCACCCAAGCCGTGCCCGAGGGTGCCATTTTACTAGAGATCGATCCCAAGATGGCCTTCGGAACCGGCTATCACGAGACCACGCGTCTCATGCTACGTCAACTACAGCACCTGGATGTAAGGGATAAGACCATGCTAGATGCCGGTACCGGAACGGGCATTTTGGCTATCGCCGCTATAAAAAAGGGCGCCCAACAAGCCATTGGCTTCGATGTGGATAGCTGGAGTTACCAAAACGCTTTGGAGAACGCCTATATCAATGAAGTCGCTGAGGATGTCACGTTCTTAGAGGGCAGCACCGATGTGATCCCCGAGGATCCGGCCACCTACGACTTGGTGCTGGCCAATATCAACCGCAATATCCTGGTGGAGATCATGCTGGATCTGACTAGCCGTGTCAGCCCAGGTGGTTCACTTATCCTATCCGGCCTGCTGGAAACCGACGAACCCACCATCCGCAACCTGGAAGCCCTCACCGACTGGACCCTCAAAGACCGCGACCAAGAAGGCGAGTGGATCTGCCTGCGCTTTTCACGTGGTTCAGTGTGACAGTGGATCAGTGCTTCAGTGTGTCAGAGGGGATTTTGCTGGAGGTAAATCAAGAGGTAAAGTATAAAATCATAGCTGCAGTGAATGTGTATCTACCTCTGGGCGATACTTCAATTTCCAGCACATTCGGACCCGTAATCTGCCGCCTAAGGTGCTGTCGCCACTTGTTATACCATAATTGCCCGACCGGCCACTCCATCAGGTTATAAATATGGGAGCTGACATTGTATCGCTTTCTGGTAAATTGTGTTGATGGGTCCTTTGGTTGGTTCCTACTCAGGTCAACGGTAATGCAGTTAGTAGTTCCAGATCATCAAAGAAAGCCAAGGAATTATAGAATCATTGTATTACATGACTGGTGGGGGATGTTTGGGAATCAGAGTGAAGCGTGAAAACGTCATTTGATTAATGACAATTATTGATGATGTCCACCACCCATACCTTGACCATGTCCGCGTCCGCCTTCTTCCCAATAATCACAGATACCATTTTGGTTCGAATCGATAAATCCTGGTCCATGCCAGGTAGGACTTCCGTCCTGAGCAAGATCACAAATCCCATCCCCATTTTGATCCACGAAGTCATGACCCGATCCCATGTGGGTATTTCTTTCAACATAGTCATTGATACCATTACCATTTTCATCGTGAAATCTCATTCCCTCATGCTGTTGATGCATGTCCAATGACATATCCCAGTAATCACAGAATCCATTATTATTGTCATCTATAAATCCGGGGCCATGCCAAGTGGGACTACCATTTTGGGCATAATCACAAATACCATCATTATCTTCATCAATGAAATCATGATTGTGTCCTCCAAAATGCTGATTCTGTAATAGTGTTAATCCCTTACTTTTTGATGCAATTGTTGATCCTGTATTATGCGTAGACTGTTCTACATAGTCGTTGATGTCAGTACTATTTTCATCAACATACATGGGATAAATAGCATTTTCGTCTTGCTGGCTTTCCGTGGTATCACATCCATTTATTAATACCAAGGATGAAATAAATACGAGATAAATGGTTATGCTTTTCATCATGACCCTTTCGGTAATAATTTTTAAGAGCATTATTTATAGGAGGGCTTTGCAAAACTACCTGTCATTGCGGACGTAGTGCGGCAATCCCCTGATTAGATTGTATAAACAGTGATTATTACTACATCTTGTCATGACAGAATAAATTTCGGAAGGTTTTGCAAAGCCCTCTATTGTTAAAGTCCTCAACATAGGTTGATTTTGTTAAGTAATTAAAGATGGTGTATATGATTATGGTGTACTACAAACTCCCACAGAACAGTTTCTGGGCAATTCCAACCTGATTATCTAGTCGGTTATTGGTATGAGTCAAATTTCTAACCATTATTTGTTCTGTTTTAAAATGCTTTTCCGTTCTTCAAACTCTTCTTGTTCGATTTCACCACGGGCATATCGCTTTTTCAGTGTTTCAAGGGGATCTTCATGTTGATCAGCGGATCTACTTTGAATAATCATATAAATAAATCCTATGAGGACAGTGATTGCCAATAACCACCAAATCCAGTGCATTCCTATCATATGTGGTCCGTTATACATAATAAACTCCGTTTTATTTCAGGATTGATTGGCTTTAGTGATTTCAATAGTCCAATGATTTTACATTTGGATGGCAATTCAAGTAAATAGAATCACTCCAGTGACCCTTAACCCGGATTATTCACCCCAAAATCTGGTTGTGCACGGGGCAATTACGCAGCCCATTGTAACGGAATTCCCCGAAGTTTCGGGGAGCTGCCGTTTATTTTCGATATACAAAACAATAGCAAAGTCTTAACCTCTTTATTTTACTATTATTCGTGAATAATCCGGGTTAAACTGGTCACCAGAACGATCGAATGACTCCAATCTATTGGAGCCACTACATCCATGATTAATTGTTGTCCATGTTTCCATGCATGCCTTGGCCGTTCATCATGTCACCGGTTCCGTTCATGGATCCTTGCATCATCATTTGCATATACATCAAGTGACGTTTCATCATGGTTGAGTCGCCCATCATGTTCATCATTTGTCCGTGATTCATGGATTGTCCGTCCATCATCGCTTGCATCAATTGCATATGTTTCTGGATACGTTGCTTCATCTGAGGGTTATTTTGCATCTGCTGCATATTACCCATACCCATCATCATGGAGGTACTATCCATAGGCATAGACTGCATCATCTGTTGCAACATTTGTTGACGCATTTCCGGATTTTGAGCCATCCGCTGCATCATCATAGTGCGCATATTCTCATTATCCATTATTTGGGAGACTTGCGCCTCCATATCTTTTGGGGTTCGATCTTGAGCTTGATTTTGATCTTGAGCTTGACTACATCCAGTAAAGATGAGCACCAGAGGTAGTAGAATAAGTAAGCGTTTCATAGTAGGTCTCCGTTTTATTCGTGTGAATGATATTCTTAGAATGAGATGTCATAACAATGCTTCATAGCCAGACTCTCCATCCACAATGCGAACGGTATCATCAATGGTGGTCACGAAAATAATACCGTCGCGGGTATGTCCGGTATGAGCATGTTCTTGTATGATTCGCACAAACTTAGATGCCGCATCATCATCGATTGCAATCTCTATTTTGATAATGTGTGCATGCATACCAGGGAAGGTGAGTGAACCATGCAGTTTCTCAGCATTTATATAACGTCCTGTACCATCGCCCTCGTTCACCGTCATGCAGAAAAACCTACATGTCTTAGTGCGCTGTATACGTCTTCAATCAAACATAATTGGTTGAATGCAGGTTTTAATCAATTTTATAATATGATCTCCTTATCGATTTAGGGGTAGGAAATCGGGCGTTAATAGCTCCTTAGAGGAATTGAAATGTTGAGACGCGCCGTGGCGCGTCAGTACGTTTCGAGGTTTGGTAGTTGTGCGAAGGAGTGGAAGTCGGTATCAAATTGGTTGCTGGTTTGCCAGTTAGTTGGTGATAATGGTGATTAAGAGGAATTGAATTGTTGAGACGCGCCGTGGCGCGTCAGTGCGTTTCGAGGTTTGCTAGTTTTGTGAAGGAG
>JBNJFY010000005.1:45270-51951 GCA_051747265.1 Bacteroidota bacterium
TGGAAGTCGGTATCAAATTGGTTGCTGGTTTGCTAGTTAGCTGGTGATAATAGTGATGAAGAGGAATTGAAATGTTGAGACGCGCCGTGGCGCGTCAGTGCGTTTCGAGGTTTGCTAGTTTTGTGAAGGAGTGGAAGTCGGTATCAAATTGGTTGCTGGTTTGCTAGTTAGCTGGTGATAATAGTGATGAAGAGGAATTGAAATGTTGAGACGCGCCGTGGCGCGTCAGTACGTTTCGAGGTTTGGTAGTTGTGCGAAGGAGTGGAAGTCGGTATCAAATTGGTTGCTGGTTTGCCAGTTAGCTGGTAATAATGGTGATGAAGAGGAATTGAAATGTTGAGACGCGCCATGGCGCGTCGGTACGTTTCGAGGTTTAATAGTTCGAGAAGAGAAGGGAGCTTGCTTAATTTTTCTTGCTTCGACGATTGCTGTTATAGCTTTAATCAGCCGAATTAAAAAATACTACAACATGGAGGTTTTGTTTTAGCACGAGGTTTGTATTTTATGCCTTGCAAGAATAGCCAATACACGGTGATAAAAGGAGTATCCGGTGCGAGAGGAAGCATCTGAAAGTAGTTTAGAAGACGACAAACTGGTAAAGCGGGCCAAAGATGGGGATGAACAAGCCTATCAGCAGCTGGTGGATAAATACCAGCGGGCGCTCTATTACCATATTCTGAAGATGGTCCGCAACAAGGATATCATTGAAGACCTGGTGCAGGAAACCTTTGTCAAAGCGTTCGACAATCTGGATTCTTACAGCACCAGTTACGCCTTTTCCACCTGGTTATATCGCATCGCCACCAATCACACCATCGATTACCTGCGCAAAAAGAAATTGCCCACCAAATCTATCGATGCTCCGGTAAAAACCCGGGATGGGGAGATGCAGATGGAGCTGCCCGATGAGCAAGCTTCAGCGGATCGGCAAGTATTGAAGAAGCAGCGCAAGAACATTGTGCAGGACGCCATCCAAAATCTGCCCGATAAGTACCGCAAGGTGATTGAGCTGCGCCACATGGAGGAGTTCAGCTACCAGGAGATCGCCGACGAGCTGGATCTACCCCTGGGCACGGTCAAAGCCCATATTTTCCGCGCCCGCGAGATGCTGTACAAAGCCCTCAAAGACAAGCGGCATACGTTTTAAGGCAGTGTGCAGTAGCAGTGGCAGTTGGTAATTGTGTGCTTATTTCAACATTCCTTTAGAGTGGACGAATAGATCTCGTTAATCGTTAATTGTTAATCGGTAGCCTAAGTTGGTTTTTCCGATGAATATATAGAGCGTCAGAAAATTTATGAGCTCTATTCTTAGCAGAATCTATCTAATGACCAATTAACGAATAACGATTAACGATGCTATCATTTTAATGATGCTGATAAATTTAAACTCAGCAACTTGCCACTGCAACTGCCTACTTCACTAACGTTACAGCCTTGCGATCTACCACCACACCATCTGCCTTAAGCACAATGTAGTAGATGCCGCTGGCTAGTTGAGAGCCGTTGAGGGAGGCTTGGTAGTATCCGGGGGATTGGCGGCCGTTGTGGAGCCTCTGTACGCGCTGACCCAAGCGATTGTACACGGATAATTGCACCTGTTGAGCCTGATCCAGCCGGTAGCGAATAGTGGTGGAGGGATTGAAGGGATTGGGATAGATCCGATCGATACGCGATTGCTGAGGGCGTTCTCCGGTAGGGGGATCAAGGGACTCGATGGCGGTCAATTTACGGTCTTCGGCACGTTGTCGGGCATTGCCGATCTGGGTGAGTAGTTCTGATTTGGTGGCACCGTGAGCGACGATAAAACCCACTTTCTTCGATTCCCCGGGCGTTAAGGCAATGGGTTGTGCGCTAGCTGAGATGGAGACGTCCGAGCTCTGCACTTCCCGGTTTTCACTGCCCCGAGAAGTTACACCCACAGATAGGGCATCCCATTTTTCGCCATCGGTAAAGCCATCATAGATCTCAAAATAGAAGCCCGGGTTGTCATCATCGGGATCATCGTTATTAATCACCCAGGGGGTCTGGATCCCACCAATGGCGGTTAAGCCAACATATAACCCCGGATCGCTGGAATTGTCCGGTTGCATGATGAGTAGGTCATTACCTTCATCATAAACACCGTAATCGTCATTGGCCAGTTCTGAGGGCAGGTCGAAATCGAAAAACAGCCCCGCGTTAAAATCATTGTAAGTGACCTCGGAATCGTTGCGGAAGTTGTAAATAAAGATCAGGTATTGATCGTGACCGGCATCTCCATAAGCGTAGGTACTTTGTTGCACCTGAATGTTGTATTGCTCACCACTGGCCCCCGCATCGGTATATATCACTTCCGCAATTTGATCCCCATTTTCAGTAATCAGGTTGACCGGTTGGGAGATATCAAAATCCTGGTTGGATACGCTGGGATCACTGCCCCGGAGATGATCAGAGATACGAAATTCGTTACTGCCCGGATCGTTGTAGGCGCCATCCCCGAAAAACAGTCCGCCTTCGTAGAGCAAAGGGGAATTGGTCAGTGATTGCAGTTGGGTAGATGCGCTGCGGATGATGAATCCGGTTCCTACATTATTGGTATTGTAATCACTGTAGCCGATGTGCCCGAAGCCGTCTACGGATGTTTCAATGGTATTGGCGGTCAGGGTGACGTAGGAGGGAAGCAGGGTTACTTCAATAGCATCATATCGGGTTTCGGTCCCCAGATCATAAGAGAAGGTAACCGTGACTTTGTCATCGATCTGTGCGGAATTGGTGATCTTAAATTTAACCGGGGTGAAATCAAAGCTCTCGCTGTGGGTCAGATCCAGCGGTTGCTGATCATCGGAAACCACTTGCAGTTTGTCGGTATTCAGCGATTCAACATTCAGTTGGGCCCCGGTGAAATCCTGACCGAAGTTCTTAATGGTTCCGGAGATCTGAATGGTTTCGCCGGTTTCCAGCACCCCATTATCGTTGCCCGGTTTATCGGATATTTCGAAATGTATCAGCTCGGGATGGGTTTGCAGCTCATTGACCGCGGCATCGGCCCGAACCTGACCGCGTCCCAAGTAATATTCTTCAATCTGCGTACCGGTAGTCAAGCGATCGGCGGTAGCCAGAAGTTGAGCACGCAGCTGATCCACATCGATATCACCAAAAGTGGATTTAACCAATCCGGCCAATCCACTGACTACCGGGGCAGCCATTGAGGTACCCGTGGAGGTGCTATATGAATTAGAGGGGAAGGTGCTTAAGATGTTGGTACCCGGAGCATTCACGTCAATAAAGGAACCATAATTGGAGCTGGTGGATTTGGATCCATCGTTATTGGTATTGGCTACGGCAACGGCTTCCCTGTAGCCGGCCGGATAGTAGACCGCGTCATCGGCATCATTGCCACCGGCGCCAATCACCAACGATCCCATCTGGGTAACTTGGGTGATAATATCCGCATAGGTTTGACTGTATTGGGTGGATCCCCAACTGCAATTGATCACATCGGCACCCATGCTGGCCGCGTAGAGGATGGCATCGTAGCCGTTTCGTAACACCTCGCCGGCATCATCACTAATTTTGATAGGCAGATAGCTCACATTGTAGCTGATGCTGGCCACACCCACGCCATTATTGGTGGTGGCTGCGGCGATTCCGGTTACGTGCGTACCATGCACATTGCCGGATCCGGGACGGACATCATTGTTATCTTCATAGAAATCCCAGCCGTGTAGATCATCGGTATAACCGTTGTCATCGGTATCCTGACCATCATCGGCTTCTTCGGGGTTGGTCCACAGGTTGTCTTGCAGGTCGGGGTGATCGATATCCGTACCGCTGTCGATAATGGCAATCAAAACATTGGGATCTCCGGTGGAGACATCCCAGGCGGTGCTGGCATTGATGGCACTCAGATAGGTCTGGTTGCCCGATTGATATTCCGGGTCATCAACAGTGGCTAGCAGGCGATCCTGGGGAACCGGTTCGGCGTATTCGATATCCGGATGTGAGGAGAGTTTGGAGGCGATCAAAGCAGGGGACTGGGAGTCGGGGAGCACCCATCGTTCAACTCGTTGCAAATTCTGGATAAGAGTACCTAAAGCTTTGTCCCGCTTGGCTTTAAGTTTGACTTTATCAATAAATTGAAAAGCGGGTTTCTTATCAATCACACCATACTGTTGCGCTAGATTAGAGCGGGCTTTGGATCGTTGCGAGGTGGAAGCGTCGGCCTTCCATTTTACAAACAGCTCCTGTTGTTGAGGTTGGGCCTGCAGAGAATGGGAGAGCCCAAACATAAAGAGTGCAAGGGTTGCTGACGTTAATAACCGAATAAATGAATTCATGATCTAGTCACGTAAGTTCTGGGATACCACCGAGATGTTGCGTTTCAAGCCGTCGTATTTTGCTCTGCGCACCGCGCTGCCTTCAAATATATCATTAAATTGATCTTCGGTCAGTTGTTCCCAAAAGTTAAGCGGACGATTGGTGACCCGTTCGCGAGGGAACAGATCTTCAAATCCACCGAATGCGGCTTTCTGATTCCACGGGCATACATCCTGACAAATATCACAGCCGTAGATCCATTCGCCCATATCTTCCTTGAATTGATCCGGGATCTGATCTTTGAGCTCGATGGTCAAATAGGAGATACACTTGGTGGAATCCACCCGGTAGGGTTCATAAATGGCGTCAGTGGGACAAGCATCAATGCAGCGAGTGCAACTACCACAGTGGTCGGTGGTGGGGGTGTCATACTCAAATTCCAGGTCGCTGATCAGCTCTCCAATGAAAAACCAGGAGCCGTGAGATTTGTTGAGCATCAGCGAGTTCTTGCCGATCCACCCTAAACCCGCTCGTTGAGCCCACACGCGATCCAACACCGGAGCCGAATCCACAAAAAAGCGACCCTGTACATCCCCGAACTGCTCTTGGGCAAAGTAGAAGAGATGCTTGAGCCGGTTTTTGAAGACCTTGTGATAATCCCTTCCCAGGGCGTATTTGGAGATCTTGGGATTCCCCGAACGCTGGATATGCTGTTCATGAGAGGGATGATGATAACTGCCAATCACCGATACCACCGATTTGGAACCAGGAACCAGTTTGGTGGGATCCACCCGTTTGTCGAAGTGGTTTTCCATCCATTGCATGGTGCCGTGACGATCCTGCTGCAGCCACTCCTCCAGGCGACGTTCCTCTTGCTCCAGCCGTTGAGCACGGGAAAAACCACAGGCGTCGAACCCCAGCCGCAGGGCTTCGTTGCGAATTAATTGGGTACGTTGGTGCGCATTCATGGGATACGGATGATTTAGTCACAAAATAGGGAATAGGGGAAGGAATGCCTAGCTGGATGAGATGGGCAATGGCTGTAAAAAGAGAACCCGACGCCTTCCGACGTCGGGCTCTTCAGTATGAATGTTACTTCATACATGTGGTCTAGAGATGAATCCCATGCATACGTCTGTTAACTAACAAAGTAGCTGGCTACCACATTGACAGGAATTATAAGCAAGCCGTGTGGGAAAATATATTACAATGCGTGGGGAGAACGGTTACTTCGGCTCAAACGTGATACTCCAAATGCCTCGTAACTCATCCATAGCAAAACCTTTAGCTTGATCAGTGGGATAAAGCGAATCAATCAGAGCAACATTTTGAGGTTGAATCTGCTCACCCGGTTCGCCGTGGCAATTCAGGCATAAATCGGCATTGATAGTGATAGGTGCATAAAAGTCCACCTGGTCCCCATCTTCATGAGAGCGAATTACAGGCTTTAAGTTTTGTTCTTCTGCCATTTGTTGTTGATAGGCCCGAATGATCTCCATTTCTACATCGGTGGCTTGATTGGCAGGATTTCTAGGACGATGGCTGGCTCGTCGGATAGACGCATTATGGGCTTGAGAGAGCGAATCGGTAATGGGTAACGCTTCTACGTTACAAAACCGGAGGGCATGTGGAACACCGCCTTCGGCCATTGCCCGTTGTAGCTCACCAACTAGCGATTTACCGGTTTGTGTTGCGATGGCCTTGCCTTCTTCAACCAGCTGCTCTTGATCGGGTTTTTGGGGACTGGAGCAAGATAGTAAAAGTACTGATATGAGTATGAGTGTGATTGAAATGCGCATGAGTATGGCCTCTTATAATTCCAGAATGAATGATCGTTAAAGATAACAGTTAGGAAATAAATGTGATGTAGGGTTTACACCCACTTTAATAATATTAGCAGGAAGATGAGATGAATAGGATTTCTAAGAATTGCCTCCCACGTAGCACAGGCACCTTTATGATGCCATTGGCAATTCAGCTGTGCAACCTTCCTCTGAGTCTTCCTCCGAGCTGACCAATAAACCTGGGCACAGGTATAGCCACGAGGGAGAGTGTTCGAGATCGATTTGGAACTGTGATTTCGTCCGCAATCTGGGGAGTTGGCCAGGGAAGGTTCGGCAAGTAGTTGTCCATAAATTGAGAGCTTGCCATGCTTGTAGTTAGTCTGGGGATTCTGATTTAGAAATACGGCTGCATAAGTCTCCGTGCGAAAGCATTCGGACTCAGACTTGCACTGGTTTGTGCGTGGTGGTGTAAGTTTGGTTAGTCGATACCAAAATATGGGCAGGGCCGTACCCTCGAGTCGGGCGACTCGAGGTACAGGTTCGGAATGGAGCCCACTGGCACCTAAGTAGATTTTTAGACTACGTAGCACGGGCATCCTTG
>JBNJFY010000005.1:52051-324630 GCA_051747265.1 Bacteroidota bacterium
AAATTCGTTCTCAAAATCAAAAGTATGCCACGGATGTTATCCCCCTCAAGGCGTAATATTGAATTTAGGTTGCAAAATGTAGACGGAGGGGGTATGGGGGAGGTTCGGCAAGTAGTTGCCCATAAATTGAGAAATTAACCCAGAACATCGATCAACGTTGTCAGCTAGGTATTCTGAATTAACAATACGCCAGCACAAGTCTCCGTGCGAAAGCATTCGGACTCAGACTTCCGCTGGTTTGTGTGTGATGCCGCAAATTGGGTTAGTCGATTCCAAAAAATGGGCGGGGCCGTACCCTCGAGTCGGGCGACTCGAGGTACAGGTTCGGAATGGAGCCCACTGGCACCTAAGTAGATTTTTAGACTACGTAGCACGGGCATCCTTGCCCGTGAATGGTGTACTGGCAGGTCATTCATATCAGTCTAGAATCGAAGGTATTCCGTTTGCTCGGATCTTTTCATTTCATGGTGATTGTCTTGCATATCCTCCCTCTGAATCTCCCTCCAAGCATACCTTTAAGCCTGTGCAGATGTATTGCCACGAGGGAGAACGTTCGAGATCGATTTGGAACTGTAAATTCGTTCTCAAAATCAAAAGTATGCCACGGATGTTATCCCCCTCAAGGCGTAATATTGAATTTAGGTTGCAAAATGTAGACGGAGGGGGTATGGGGAGGTTCGGCAAGTAGTTGCCCATAAATTGAGAAATTAACCCAGAACATCGATCAACGTTGTCAACTAGGTATTCTGAATTAACAATACGCCAGTACAAGTCTACATTTGGCTCAATTTTTCGTTGGTAAGCGGGCACACCACTCTTGGTGATCTCCCATTGAATTGCCAACATCACCATAGGGGATTCCCGCGCTCCGCAAAGCTCCGCTCGGAATGACAAGTGGATGGTTATGAGGGTTTGGTTCGTCCGAAAGCTACAATAGAACCTACAAACCTTCTTCAATATTGGAACTTGGAGAAGATGACCAGCTTCAGCTTAAAGAGTATGGGATAAATCAAGAAATGAAAACTTAATTTAGAGCTACTTGGTCTACCAGCACAAGTCTCCACTTCGCTCTGACTTGCGCTGGATTGGGGAATTGCTGCATCCTCATGTTAAAGAGTAATTATCGATGGTATCCAAAGTACTACTATTGAATAAAAAAGAAGATGTAAGAGAATACTCCATTATTTGCGCATAACATCACTGAATACACATAGAGTAGCGTCGTTACTGGCAGAGCCGGAACCTTTAATCCGTGGATTTATTAATCCACCGCAACGCGTCTGTTACGGATTGAGCCGTATAGTCCGCGCCTATCTTGGAACTAAGATTTGTGCTGATATTAAATGGAAGCCCACCAACAATTATTCGAGGGTTGGTAATATCACTTCTGTAATGAATAGATTTGATCAGCTGTTCCAATCGGGGGACATATTCCGTTAAACTCACCGATAAGGCGAGTACATCTGGTTTCATATATGCCAGCGCATTTAGAAGATCTTTGCAAGGCGTGTTGGCGCCCATATTGATGGTTTTCCAACCGTTGCTTTTGCAGCCAGCAGCTAGCATGGACAAGCCCAGTTCATGTTCTTCACCTTCTACGGCACTGATGGCTACCGTTAGGTTAGGGTTGCTGGGTTCATCCTGAGGAGCGGATAACATGCTTATAGCATCGCGAATGGAAGCCGAAGCAAAATGTTCTTGAGTGACCGATATTTTGTGGTATTCCCATAGTTCTCCAATTCTGTTAAGTACCGGTATCAAAATTTCTTCAAAGATCACATTGAGCTCATATCCTTTATCCTGGATTTGTTGCAGCAGCTCCAGAGAATATCCGCGATCGAGTTTCAATAAATGTTTTAAAAGTTGATGCCGCCATGATTTAAGGTCTTGATTCGCATTAGGCACCGGCGAATAAGACTTGGAAGCGTTATTAGTTCCCTGGATCCAGCCGATTAACTTATTACGAAGTTCGATATTGACATGGATAGCCACGGATTGCATGAGACGACGATAGACAGAGGGCGGACCCGAAACCTGAAAATGATTTCTGAGTACGCTATTCAGCCAGCGAGTTTCGTACTGGAATAATTTCCGATCATCATAACCAATTGCAGTTGCGGCGGCCTCAAAATAGTGATCGATGTAGGACAACAATTCGCCTTCAATTTCATAATCCAGATCAAATTCTAAGGCAGTTAAAAAGAATTTCTTGGTCTGCGTAAACTGTTGATGGGCTGGAAACTCAGGTTGGCGCTGACGCTTGGTTAGGGGGGGCGGATAGTGATCCGAAGCTAATGGATATAGGCCTAATGCTTCTGGGCGTCTCTTATGTCTGTTAATTGTTTGAATATTCATCGTATTTCCCCTCGCTTAGCTTAGATTCCTTAAACTATTACCAGGCTATACAATCAAGTAATTGATTGCTATAGGAGTGATTCAATTTATCTGGTAAGAAATTCGGGGGGATCAGGTAGGAATTGGCTTACTAATGGTAAGGGAGAAATGGCCCGATGAAGGCTAAATGGTAAGGTTAGATTCGCACCATTGACCCTTGGAGTGTTGGCGTAAAAACCGATCCCCCACATCGTTACATTAACCGGTGTAGAAACGATCACAAGATTTGCTGTATAGGATATAAACGTAATAGGCCATTGTAGCTAGATATAAAAAAACGGCTATACTGATAAAAGACAGTATAGCCGTTTTGAAATTTTAAGAGTGGGTGATGTAGGATTCGAACCTACGACCTCTAGCTTGTCGAGCTAGCGCTCTAAACCAACTGAGCTAATCACCCGTTTGAAGAGAACGAGAATATAGGGATTCGCGGGGCTCCCATGCAAAAGCTTTTTCAAAAAAAATGGTACCACCCATTAACATAAGGAAACAATTTTCGTATTTTAGGTGGCTTTCTAAATCCCCAAACCCATAGTCTACATCATGACCGATCGCCGTACGGCTAGAGAACATGCCCTACAAGCATTATATGCCCAGGAATACAATCCCGAATCTTTTACACATATATTAGAACACGTCATAAAACGACTGTACGCGCTAGACCATGTGGAGAAAATCGTAGAAGATTCAGACAAGAATCCCGGGATGTGGGAAGAGGAAGAGTTGGAACAAATGGCCTCGTCTTACTTGATGGGCATCACCAAAAACAAACAGTACAAATTTTCTGAACAGCTCTTTTTGAAGACTATGAAGCACGAAGAAGAGCTGGACGATATCATAAAAGAGCACATCGAAAACTGGGAAATTGGGCGTCTGGCTATGTTGGATCGCCTTATACTACGGATGGCTTTGGCTGAACTGCTCTATTTTGAGGAAATTCCCACCAAAGTGAGTATGAACGAAGCCATTGAGATCGCCAAAGATTTCTCCACTCGAAAGTCGGGCTCTTTTGTTAATGGAATCCTGGATGCCGCCTTAGAACAGCTTAAAAAGGAAGGACGCATCCAAAAATCGGGTCGGGGACTCATCGAACAATAATTTATTCCTATAGTTTTAACCACAGATATCGATTCGTATGAGTGCTGAACGTCCCATGATAGCGATTGGTGATATTCACGGTTGTGTCCGATCTGCGGAAGCTTTGCTGAATACCCTGATCGCTAAAGGGTGGGCGGATGAGCGCCAGACTATTTTTGTGGGCGATTACATTGATCGGGGTCCCGATTCCAAAGGGGTGGTAGATCTGGTATTGGATTACGGCAAGCAGTACGATACGGTAACCCTTCGGGGTAATCATGAGCAAATGATGTTGGATGCTCACCAAACAGGTAATACTTCGCTGTGGCTGTCCAACGGGGGATCCGCAACCCTGAAATCCTATGATGCCCCGTATAATAAATTAGAGTTGCCCTCCAATCATTTTCACTTTTACCGGAACACGAAGTTTTATCACCAGACGGAAGATTACGTGTTTGTCCACGCTGGATTGCCGCCCGATATGACGGTCGCAGAAGCCTTAGCCGATGAAAGCGTGTACGAGGATTTTCTATGGCAGCGCTCGCATCTGCATCTACCCGAAGTACCTTGGGAAAAAACCGTGGTATTCGGTCATACTCCGCAAGCCGAGCCTTTGATCAAATCCCAACGCATCGGTATCGATACGGGATGTGTGTACAAACACCTATCCGGCATGGGAAAGCTCACCGCGGTTTTATTGCCTGAGCGGGAATTCGTATTCCAGGAATGTGTGGATGAGCCACAGCCGTATTAGGTGGTTAGAAACATGCTTAAATTTGAGTGAGATAATAATAAACAGGGATTGGAAAGGGGAAATTAGATAGATGAAGAGGTGGGTAACCTTATGTTTGGTAATCTTATTAGCAGGGATAATAGGATGTGATGTCTTGACCTATAAACCGGAAGGAAAGAATCATCATGAAATTGATGCTACCCCGGTTAAAGTAACAATCGATTTAGAAGTAGAAGAAGATACAATCGGGGTATGGGGACAGGTGCAACTAAATTTGGATCTGGATAGTCTTCATCTGGTTCAATTGAAAAGTTTAGAGGTTTATTTGGATGAAGAGAAGATTGAATCGGAGTATGAAAACGGTCAATTAACTTTTCAATCATCAGATTATGAAGATGGGATCTACGATTTAGCCATAGTTGCTAGCACCACTACCGGAACGGGCAGCTTGGCCGATCATCTTGGGGTGGAGACCACCATATACGCGGATACAACCAAGGATATTTGGATTGATAATGGCCCGTTAAATAAAACAGATATTACGAATATCGAATTAGTGGAGGGCAAGTATCTCAAAGTAGAGTGGGAACGATATGATCGTCCTCGTTTTGAGGGCTATCGCGTGAAGGAATCTTTTGGTGAAGGGGTGTATTATAACCGTGGAGTTGATAGAGCCTACATTACTGATCGTGATAGTACCGCTTGGATAGATAGTACCTATGGTGGGGCGAGCAAAATGTATGTCATATACTCCGTTGGTAAAGATTTTGGAGTACGGTCAGGTGATATTTCAGAATTCGACTCAACAATTACTCCCTTGCATATTCAAAGTGTAACCAGATCTGGTATTAATGATGTTACCATTACCTGGGATAAAACCAAATTCCCCAATGCCTTTCAAAAATATGTCGTGTATGATAATACAAATTATAGAGAACCGTACTCGGGTAGGTTAACTTATCACACAGTTGCCACTATTGATGATATCAATACGACCCAAACAATGGACAAGCTCGCTTTAGGTACTTCTTCAACCTACTACATCAAATTGCCTTATGATCTATATAACACCGATGATGACGATCATAAAGCAGCTTTTTCAGACTCCGCTGAAGTAGCTCTGGGAACACGGTTTCATCCGGATATCGATACAATAACGCGTATTCACTACTCCCAAGAAGCTCAGGCATATATCGGATATATTAACAGGTCCACATTGGTGAAAATGAATAGCCAGCTAGACATCATCGATCAAACTGATGTGGATTTAGGAACCTTCCACCTAAGCACTAATGGTAAATTAATTGTTGGTTTAAAAGGTTCGACAGTCTATGTCTATGATCATAATTTCACCTTATTGAACCAGATCGACTTATATGATATATATCCCGATTTTAATGCTCCATATGTGTACAAGCCTATAATAAGTGATACGGGAATAATGCTATTTAATTTAAGAGATAGTGATCCGCCTTCAACGTATATCAGAGGCTCTGATGGCATAGATTTAATGAGTGGTGAACATTTGGAAACATTGACATACGATGAAGGAGGGTTAAATTTCCGGGCCTATTATGCAATTAGTGCAGATGGAAAATATGTAGTTGCTAATTGGGAAAGTCCATCTGGTATAAATGTGTATAAATTGCAGGGAGATACCTTGGTTTATGAAAGGGATTACAGCGTAGGGAAAAGAAATAGATTTTTAGATAATGACACCTTTTTGAAAATTGACTATGGTTATCCAGAGAAGTTAGGGTGTTTCACTTTTCCCGGGAATGATCTGATATGGGAAGTGCAATTAGAATTTCTTATTAGCAATGTAAGTGTAGATACAAGAACAGGATTGATTTCATATTACGATCGTGCAAATGATAAGGTCATAATCCGAAACTTAGTGGATGGCACTAAATATGGGACTGTGGTCGAAGGGTTACTGCCCTCCAATATCACAGGTAATTTGATGGGGGATTATTATTGGGTAAGAAATGGATATTCTAAACGGATTGATGATGTTCTACAATAAGATTGTTTTTGGATTACTCATTTTAGTTGCCACATCAGGCTCAATTCATGCGCAACAAAATCATGTCGACTTATCTGCGAATGTTGCATACAACAGTTTTTCCTTTATTGACTTAGGGAAGATACAATCACAACTTATTTCATCGTATTTCCCCGACGGGTCACTTACCTATTTGAATGAACTGGCTGAGTTTCCCCCACATTATGGCGCTGGTCTTTCATTGGGGAAATGGTTTGGGGAGATAAAATTTAGTTTGCGATACAGCTATCAGTCCACCGGAAGCCGGTATCACTATTCGGATTATTCGAGTGAAATGGTGTTCAACTCGGTGATTTACAGTCACTTTGGGGGAATAGAGGGTTTGTACAAACTTAATCTCCCCAGTAATAAGCTAGATTTCTACGCGGGTGGGAGCCTTTCCAAATTTTTTGGAAAGTATTCATTTGATGGGGAGTTCAGTATCGGTGACAATTTCTCCTCCTCGAGTGACCACATAAATGTGGATGGTACAGGAGTGGAAATATTCAGCAGAATTAAATATCGATTACGGGAATTTTTCGTTTTTTTTGACATGGGATATTTAACAGTTATCGACTCCAATATGGAATACAGAGGGGAAACGAACGAAGGACCCAATAAACCCATCGTAGAATGGGATGGGTTACGCCTTCGAACTGGAGTGGGCGTAAGTATGAATTACAATAATTAATCTAATAGATACGGTTTTTTAATGAGTTTACGATGTGGAATTGTCGGGCTGCCCAATGTGGGTAAGTCCACTTTATTTAATGCTTTAAGTGACGCTGGAGCCGAATCGGCCAATTTTCCTTTTTGTACCATCGATCCCAATGTGGGACTGGTGCCGGTGCCTGATGAACGCCTGGAAAAACTGAGTGAACTGGCTGGACCGGAAAAAACGATTCCTACCAGCATTGAGTTTGTGGATATCGCCGGATTGGTGAAAGGTGCCTCCGAAGGAAAAGGGAAGGGCAATGCCTTTCTTTCTCATATTCGGGAAGTGGACATCATCATTCATGTGGTGCGTTGTTTTGATGATACCAATGTGATCCATGTGGAAGGCGATGTCAATCCGGAGCGGGATATCAATATCATTGAGGATGAGCTGCTGCTCAAAGATCTGGAAACCATCGAGAAGCGGGTGGAAACCTTTAGAAAGAACGCCAAGAGCGGAGCCAAGGAAGATATCCGTAACCTGGAGATCGCCGAGCAACTGCAAGAGCATGTGGAAGAGGGCAAGAGCGTACGCAGCTTTGATGTGGATCTGACCGAGCATGAAGGCTTTTTGGATCTGCATCTGCTTACCAATAAACCCGTGCTTTATGCTTGCAACGTCTCCGAAGAGGATCTTCCTGACGCGGAAGGCAACGAATACGTTGAGCAAGTTAAAGAACACGCCGCTCGCTTCGATGATGAAGTGGTGGTGTTCTGCGCCAAGATCGAAGCTGAAATCGCTGAGCTGGATGATGAAGAGAAGGAAATGTTCCTGGAAGAGCTGGGGGTGAGCAGCGCGGGTCTGGATCGCTTGATCCAAGGGGCTTACCGCGAGCTGGGGCTAATCACCTACTTTACAGCCGGTGAAAAAGAAGTGCGTGCTTGGACGATCCGCAAGGGTACCAAAGCCCCGCAAGCCGCTGGTGAAATCCACTCCGACTTTGAACGCGGTTTTATTCGAGCCGAAACGATCGCCTATGAGGATTATGTGAAGTACGGCTCAGAGAAAGCAGTCAAAGAAGCCGGAAAGATGCGCCAGGAAGGGAAAGACTACGTTGTCCAGGACGGCGATGTGATGCTCTTCCGTTTCAACGTTTAGGCAGACGGCAGATGGCAGATGGCAGACGGCAGATGGCAGATGTGCCTTCGTAGCTGAAGGTAATTACTTGCCTTTTCAGCACACTGATTTAAAAAAGGTTAAAAAATGATGCAGCCAGCAACCAAACTACGTCTGCCATCTGCCATCTGCCATCTGCCGTCTTCCATCTGCCTAGTTACCGTTTCTAGTCTGTTCCCGAATTTCGAAGGGACGCTGTAGTAGGCGCTTCAAGGCGCTGTCGGAGGGGACCTCCGTGGGGTTGATGCGATCGTGCACCACCCAGGCATCGGGGTAACGACGTTTGACCAGGCGAGAGAAATCAATAGCTTGCTCGCGCTGACTGAAATCACCCACATGCACACGGTAGTAGGGTTGACGAAAGATGATATAGGTATTGGGCTGATAATCCGTACCCAGCTCAGCCATCCAGCGTCGAAATTTACTGGACACCGAATCGGCCACATTCACATTTCGGCTAGACATTAGTTGAATGCGATACCCTTCATTGGCCACTTCTTTTTGCTCTCCGGTTTCCTCCGGCGGACGCCAGGTAAAAGCTTCGGGCATATCGTGGGTGCGACGCGCGTAGGGATCGGAAAGATCCGAACGATTTCGATCCAGTTGGGATAAATTCTCATTTGAGACATCATCCACAGCAGCTTGATCTTTGGGCTCGGATTTACCAGATGCGGGAGATTGCGTCGATTCACTGGTCGCACAACTAAGCGAAACCACGCTGATCAACAAAAGGGTAGCTAGTGTTCGGAAATTAGGCATATATAGATCGTGGAACCGAATTAATAATGATTGCATTGGGTAACGCGATAATCGAATATCTGTTTTCCAAGGATGATGATTATGATCCCACCGGATGCCAGGTGGTTTTAATTTCCTGCGTATCCTGGATCCAGTACGGGGATTCACAGATTTCCGCATCATTCCAATCATCCACTGGGCGATGAAAGACACGTTTCAGGTTTTCTGTGGCGGTTTCATCAATATCCTTGCGCATATCCTCATCGGATTTGGTATAGATCAAGGCGTTCACATCCATGTGCGAGGCAAAATGTGGATAGAGCTCATCGGTATAACCGGTTAAAATGTTCACCACGCCGCCGGGTACATCAGAGGTATCCAGTACTTCCGCAAAGCTGATGGAAATTAATGGGGCTGTTTGGGAGGCCTGCATCACGCACGTATTTCCACCCACGATTGCCGGAGCCATCAAAGAGACCAAACCCAGCAAGGGCGCTTCATCCGGACACATAATGGCCACTACGCCGGTGGGCTCCGGCTTGGAGAAGTTAAAGTGCGCGCTGGCTACGGGATTCACCGTGCTGAAGATCTGCTGGTATTTATCCGACCAACCCGCGTAGTAGATGAGCCGATCGATGGAAGTTTGTACTTCTTCCCGGGCTTTCTTCTTGCTGTAGCCCATCTGCTGCAATTCATCCACAAACTGAGCGGTGCGTCCTTCCAGCATTTCGGCGATCCGATAGAGGATCTGTCCACGGTTATAAGCGGTGCGCTGACTCCACCCGGAAAACGCTCCGCGAGCAGCCACTACGGCATCCCGGAAATCCTTGCGGGAGCACTGACATGCATTGGCCAGCCAGTTCTCTTTCTGATCATAGATTTTGTAGGTCCGGCCGGATTCGGTGCGCGGAAATTTCCCGCCGATGTACGTTTTATAGGTCTTTTGTACGGAAATTCGATCTGCCATAATGATTGCGCGTATTATCTAAGCTAATCAGTTAGTCTAATTTCAAATAGGGGAGTAAGCCGTGGAGTCCGCCTTCACGTCCCATGCCGCTCTCTTTGTAGCCGCCAAAGGGCGAAGTGGGATCAAACTTGTTGAAGGTATTGGACCAGACCACCCCGGACCGCAGCTGAATGCCGCTGTCGAATATTTTGGAGCCTTTATCGGTCCATACGCCCCCGGAAAGTCCGTAAGGCGTATTGTTGGCTTTATCCACCACTTCACTGGGAGTACGGAACGTTTGAATGGTGAGCACCGGACCGAAAATTTCTTCCTGCACAATACGGTTAGATTGACTCACATTGGTAAAAATAGTCGGTCGGCAGAAGAAGCCCTTGGAGGGTACTTCGCAATCGGCTTGGTGCATGTCCGCGCCTTCATTCACGCCAATCTCCAGATAATCGCTGATCTTCTCGTATTGCTCCTGAGAATTGATGGCTCCGATATCTGTATTTTTATCCATCGGATCACCCACAATCAGCGTGTCCATGCGCTCCTTGAGTTTGCGCGTGAACGTCTCGGCAATGCCTTCCTGCACAAACAAGCGGGATCCGGCACAGCAGACATGGCCTTGATTGAAGAAAATAGCGTTGATCACTCCTTCCACGGCTTGGTCAATGGCGGCATCTTCATAAATGATGTTAGCGCCTTTGCCGCCCAGTTCCAGCGTGCAGGGAATATCCTTGCCGGCCAGTGCTTTCTTAATCAGCTTACCCACCGCGGTGGATCCGGTGAAGGCTACCTTGTCAATATCATCGTGATTGACCAGCGAAGCGCCCGTCTCACCCGCTCCGGTCACGATATTAACCACGCCATCGGGGAGCCCGGCTTCGTCAACTAATTCCGCGAATTTCAGGGCGGTGAGGGAGGTGGTTTCGGCAGGCTTAAGGACCAGGGTGTTTCCGGTAGCCAGCGCCGGAGCCACTTTCCAGGCCAGCATCAGCAGGGGGAAATTCCAGGGGATGATTTGCGCGGCCACGCCATGAGGCTGCGGCGATTTCCCCGGGAAAGCGTATTCCAGCTTATCCGCCCAACCGGCGTAGTAAAAAAAGTGAGCCGCCGCCAGAGGCACATCCACATCGCGGGATTCCCGGATGGGCTTGCCGCCGTCCATGGATTCGATAATGGCGAATTCGCGGGCGCGTTCCTGAATCATGCGAGCCAATCGGAATACATACTTGCCACGCTCGCGTCCGGAGAGCTTTTGCCAGGCTTTCAGTCCTTGGCGAGCTGCATTCACCGCTTTGTCGATATCCGTTTGGCCAGCTTCGGCAATTTGGGCCAGTGTTTCTTCCGTAGCCGGATTGATAGAATCGAAATAAGTTTTGGATTCCGGTGTGACGAATTCCCCACCGATATATAATTCATATTGATCCTTCAGCTCTACGAAATCGGAGCTTTGTGGAGCCGGCGCGTAATCCCAGCCATGGCTAAAATCGAGACTTCGATTGGGCGAGGTCGGTTTTTGAGTGACTTGTTGATCAGACATAATAACAGCGTAATCGATTCAAAATCGGTTAATCATTGGAGAAGTAATCGGCACTTTGGTAGGAGCCGGTATCTTGCTTGATGATCTGCATGAGCACATCATTGGTTAGTGAACTGGCTCCAAAACGAAATAGGTCAGGAGTGAGCCAGTCGGATCCCAGCGTTTCATAGACCATGACCAGGTACTGTATAGATTGCTTGGCTTTCCGAATGCCCCCGGCGGGTTTCATACCGATCTTTTGGCCGGTCTGATGGTAGAAATCGCGAATGGCTTCCAACATCACCAAGGTGACTGGCTGGGTAGCCGCGGGAGAGACTTTCCCGGTGGAGGTCTTAATGAAATCCGCACCCGCGTGCATGGCCAAGTCACTGGCTTTACGGACATTCTCCAGGGTTTCCAATTCGCCGGTTTCCAGAATGACTTTCAGGTGAGCATCGCCGCAGGTTTCTTTGGTGGCCGCAATCTCATCATATACCTGGGCGTATTCACCGGTTAGGAAAGCACCCCGACTGATCACCATATCTACTTCGTCGGCACCTTCGCCCACCACATAACGGACCTCTTCCAGTTTTTCCTCAATAGGAGCCATACCGCTGGGAAAGGCAGTAGCTACACTGGCCACATTTATGCCGGTATCTTTCAATTCTTTTACGGCCACCGGAACCATGGTCGGATACACGCAAACCGCCGCCACATGGGGAAGGTCGGATTGGGATCCGTTGGGAAAGCGCGCTTTGTGGCACAGTTGCCGGACTTTGCCCGGGGAATCTTTCCCGGCCAGGGTGGTCAGGTCGATCATGCTGAGCGCGAGCTTCAGCGCATCAACTTTGGACGATTTTTTGATACTGCGGCTGTTCAATCGAGCCACGCGTTCTTCGACGCCCACGGTATCGATGGGCACGGTTTGTGAAAAATCCGGGTAGGACATTTCGTTTAATTTATCGTGTGGTCATTGGTTCAAGAGGCGAAATATACAAAGAGTGGGGGAGAATGTGAGGGGAAGATTGTTAGGGGATATTTCTTGTTTTAAAAAAGTAGTGTCGTCAGACAGGCTGTCTGACGAACTTTTTTTAAACCAAACTGAGTAACATGCTGGTTACCAGAAATTAATGCTCGGACCAATGCTAAGGTAGGGAGAGGAGGCTGGATAATGTTGAAAATTTATATTCAATCGGATGTTATTATTGAAGGCAATACCGGTTTTGATGTAAAAACCGATCCAAGCAAATTCAGCTTTTCTTAATTTGTAGTCAATTAACTGATCCCCCCGCCAACTAGAAGCTACAACATTGTGGTGACTTCCAATTCGAATTGATGGTCCCGCACCAATGTACCATGCCATTTTTTTGTTAGTTAACTCGTATGTAATGCCTACATCAGTATTGAGTGTGTAATGATGATATTCAAACCGATCTTCACCAGTTGAGCTTTCCGTGAATAGTCCGATAAATCCGCCAATTATAATATTGTAGGAGAGACGATCATTCTGTGGTAATAGTATTTCAAATTCGGGAGTTACGCCCAAGTCACCAAAATTTGTTGATTGAGTTAGGTTGATCCCTAAGTACTTATTGCTTTGAGCAGATACGTTTGATGGTAAACCTGATACATTTAATAATACGGCACTGATTAGTAAGAATAGTGTTCGAATAATGCCCCGATTCATAAAGTCCCATTTGAACTGTTAACCATTTGGCAAGCAATAAACTAGAATTTGGGGAACCGTTCAATTAGAAACATTAGTCTGATTGAGTGGTAAAAGACAGGATTGATTATTGGGTTATTTTTAAAGCAGTTAGGTCCATTGGATTGACAGTTCGATGAGACGAAGTGGCTTTATAAATGGGGCATTTAGCCAGTTTTAAAAAACAGTTTCGTCAGACAGCCTGTCTGACGAACTTTTTAAAACTTGATGGGAGGGAGATCAAGGAAGGTGCGGATGCCTTTGACGAAGTACTGCCAGACTACTGAAAAGTCGGCTTGGGGTGGTTGGAGAGCGTCTTTGTTTTCGGATCCGGGGAGATAAGTTGGGCGGTTTTTTCGGAAATCACGATAGGCGCGATAGATGGCACCGGCTTCGGCGAACTGGAAGGTGGCGGCCGCTTTGAGAAAGGCGAGGCTATCCAGCAGATAGCGAGGTTTGATGCGTGATTTGAAGACCTCCGGTGACCAGTTTCGCTGGAGCATGCGCAGGTTGTTGCGAAAATTGTAGTAGGTCTTGCGTGGGGATGCCATAGGCAGTGAACCGCCGCCCAGATGATAGACCACACTCTCAGGGACATACCAAACCTGATAACCATTTCGCCACAACCGCCAGCATAGATCGATCTCCTCCATGTGAAATTCAAAATCTTCTACAAAACCGCCGAGCTCTTGAAATAGATCTTTCCTGATGGCCAAGGCGGCCCCGGAAGCCCAGAATATGGGAGAGGGATCATCATACTGACCGGTATCCGGCTCGGTGGTATCAAACAGACGCCCGCGGCAGAAGGGATATCCGTAATGATCCAGGTAGCCTCCAGCAGCTCCGGCGTATTCAAAATGATCAGGTTGTTGATCGGAGCGCATCTTAGGCTGCAGGGCTCCGGCTTGGGGATGCCCTTGAATGAAGGACTCCAACGGAGTCAGCCAATCCGGTTCCACCCGGACATCATTATTTAAAAAGATTAACCACTTTCCGTGAGCTTGTTGGGCAGCCCGGTTATTTCCGCCACAGTACCCATAGTTTTGATCCAGGGAAGCAATCTGGACATTCGGGTATTCTTGCCGGATCCAATCGGCGCTCCCATCGGTGGAGGCGTTATCGGCGATAATAATTTCGAAGGAGGGATGATCGGTGGCAACAACCGAGGGTAGATAGGTACGCAGATGCTCCAGGGCATTCCAGGTAACAATGATGATACTAAATAGCGGTTGTGTTGAGCGTTTGCTCATGTAGTAGAACCTGTTGGCGTTAAGCTAAACGTAAAAGTCTGAAATACTGTTAAACTAATTTCGAAAAGAAGTTTACACTTTGTTGGATGGTTTCTATCATCCGTGACAATATTATTGCCAACGGAAGATATTCGAAACGACATTATGCTCAAAATTGGGTTGATATCGGATACACATAACTACCTGGATCCGCAGGTGCTGGATTACTTTGCCGATTGCGATGAGATCTGGCACGCCGGTGATTTCGGGAATATTGAGATTGCCGACCGGCTCAAAGAAGTGGCTCCGGTCATTGGAGTGTATGGCAATATCGACGGGCATGACATTCGTAGAGAATATCCCGTGCAGCAGCGCTTCACCAAAGAGGGGGTTAACGTATGGATGACCCATATCGGGGGCCAACCCGGGCGCTATGCGCTGCCCATTCGTAAACAGATGGAGGAAGATCCCCCGGATCTATTTATTTGTGGGCATTCGCACATTCTTAAAATTGCCCGCGACAAAGAAAACAACAATCTCATCTTTATGAACCCCGGGGCCGCCGGCAAACATGGTTTCCAGGTGTGGCGAACCATTGTGCGGTTCGAAATAACCAACGGCGGCTTACATAATGTTGAGGTGATCCATTTGGGTAAAATGGGCGAGCCGGATGATGAGGATTAAGTAACCGCCTGCAGGATCATGTTAACTTCCATGTCCAGTTTTTCCGCGTATTTAGCCACCAGTTCTCGTTTGTAGCCTTCTAGCGAACGTTCATGATTGGATAGGAGTTCGCCCATGATGCGATTGCTCAACATGAAAGAGGCTGCTTCCTGCCCGTAATCAGCCGCAATCTGTTTTTTGATAGGTTTGAGATAGGTATTTTTCAACTCTTTCACCCGATTGCGTTGTTGTCGTCGTTTGCGATATTCCTCGGGACTCAAACGGGAGCGCGCGGGTTTTTCCGGATCTAAATTCTTGCTCTTTGCCTCATATAACGCCTTTTCCAACACTTGGCGCATTTCTAAGTGATAGGTATCGGTTTTTAATTTTCGATGTATCCGGCGTTGCTGATTCCAATGATCAAGTTTCCGGGGTGTTTGCGCGATATCAGCTAGATATTTCCAGGGAATCAACTTATGACTGGGACGATTGAAGGTTTTGGCGATCGCTTCGCGTTTATGCATGAGTTGTGTAAATACATACCAGTCAAACTGGGAAAGCCCTTTTTTATACTTTTCTCTTATATACTTGGAATGGTTCTCATCGCCGTAATCTAATTCATCATAGCGAGTGTTTTCTTCCCAGATCCAATCCGTAACACCCGCCTGATCGGCTTCCTGCAGAAGTTGATCTTTTAATTCAATCAAAAACTCCACGTCTTGGGCCGCGTAATGCTTTTGTTCGCGGGTCAGGGGCCGCGTATACCAATTACTTTGCTGACTGGAGGGCCCCGTATCAAAGTTTAGTTTGGTTTCAATAAGCTTATTCAACGATCCCTGGGGATAATTCAATAAACTGGTGGCGATATCCAGATCAAAGAGGTTTTGGGGATAACAGCCCAGTGAGTGCAAGAGTCGCAAATCCTCGGTCGGCGCGAATACCACTTTCAAAATAGCGGGATTTTCCAGTACGGGGAAAATCTGCCGTTCATCCAAAGTTTCACTCAGAGGGTCTATCAATAGGATATGCTCATCAAAAGCAATTTGTATGAGACACAGATTAAATCCGTAGCGATAGAAATTTTTATCGAATTCTAAATCTAATGCTATCTCAGAAGCCTTGTTAAGAGAAGGTAACCAAGGCATTAACTCCTGATCGGTAGTAATATAATGTGTGGGCATGTCATAAAATTGACTATCAGTATGTGGTAAGAAGATAGGGATATGCCTCCACAAATTGAAGCCAGGGATTAGTTACCCTCACTACGTTGCGGTTCAATTAGTTAGCCGTGGGGAACGGTATATGGATTAATTAAATCATTTTAAAATATGGTTTATCGCGTATTGCTATGTATATGAGCGGAAAGGAGAAGACCTAAAAAAAAGCTTTTACAGGTAATCAGTAGCTGTTTTAGGACATCACTTTGACAATAAATTGGATGAAATTTGGGGAGAGCTAGACGGCTGTTTTGTGTTGATCATACTTCCATTTTAACCCAACACACGCATCATTATGAATACACTATTATCAATAATCACACAGAAAACGATTACTCGTGTAAGCACTCTAATACTAATATTCACAGTTGGCATATCACTAATCAGTTGTGATGATGATTCGGGATCTTCCAATAACGATTTAGATTCGATCGTCGAAATTGTTCAAACAAACGATGATTTTACCATTCTATACTCCGCTCTGACCGACGCCAATCTGGTAACGACCCTGGAGGGTGAGGGACCATTTACGGTCTTTGCACCTTCCGATGCCGCCTTCGAAGCGTTACCGGAGGGTTTATTAGAAAGTTTGACTACGGATCAACTGGCTGAAATTCTCAGTTATCATGTCGTTGAAGCGAACATTCCATCCAGCAGTTTATCCGCTGAGCAAACAGTAAATGCTGTTGATGGCGGACAGTTATTCGTAACCGCAGACGGTTCTGTTGTAGTCAATGATGCTGCTACGGTTACACAAGCCGATTTAGAGGCTAGTAACGGTGTTATCCATGCCATTGACCAAGTGCTGCTGCCAGATGCCTATCAAGATTTGGTTGGTTTGGTGACCAAGCGGTATGCTTTGCAAAGTTTGGAAGATGCCGTGGTCAGTGCTGATTTGGTAGCTACTTTACAGACCGATACTCAGGACGGTTATACCATTTTCGCTCCCACCAACGATGCATTCGACGAGGTTGACCTATCGGGATTAACCCAAGAAGAACTAGCGGATATACTGACTTATCATGTACTACCGTCAGCTGTTTTATCCGGTGATTTGCAGTCTACCCAGGTTGTAGAAACGGTACAAGGTGAATCGCTGCTCATTGAAGTAGCGAACAGCACAGTCAGTATCACTGATAACTCCGGTCAAACCTATGAGGTTGTGGAAGCAGATCTGCAAGGAACCAATGGGGTTATGCACATCATTGACGGGGTACTAAATCCGGCTCCTAACATTATTGATGTAGCTACGGAAAATGGATCTTTTAGCACGTTGTTGGCTGCGCTCGACGATGCGGATTTAACCAGTGTCTTGGAAGGGGCCGGACCGTACACCGTCTTTGCTCCCACGGATGACGCGTTTGCTGCTCTGCCGGCTGGAACCATTTCGGGGTTAACTCTGGAACAGCTTACCGAAGTGTTAAGCTATCATGTGGTATCCGGTAGTGTAATGTCCACTGATCTATCATCAGAACAAGCTGTAGAAGCTTTAGACGGTGGCGAGCTGTTTATCACGGTAGATGGTCAGGTAAGCATCAATGATATCGCTACTGTAACGACAGCCGATGTGGAAGCTTCCAATGGGGTGATCCATGTGGTTGATGCCGTTTTATTACCTGATAATTTGCTGGATGTCGTTGGTGTGGTAAGTAAAAGGTATACGTTATCTACGCTAGAATCTGCGGTCATAGATGCTGATTTGGTATCCACCTTGCAAACGGACACCAATGATGGTTATACCGTATTTGCACCAACCAACGCTGCCTTTGATGCGTTGGGTGTTGATCTGGGATCCCTTACTCAGCAAGAGTTGCAGGATATCCTCACCTATCATGTGTTACCCAGCGCGGTTCTTTCTGGTGATATAAGTGCGGGAACCGTAACCACCGTAAATGGCGCGGATCTAACCATCGCTGTTGATAACGATGGCAACGTTTCCCTCACCGATCAAGCCGGTAATACCTATTCAGTGACGGAGGTAGATCTGGAAGGGACCAACGGAGTAGTGCATGTAATTGATGGTGTACTCTTACCGAGTAGCTAAGATTGCTGCATAGTCATTCACAGTAAAAGCCATATTCCAACACGGGATATGGCTTTTTTATTGACATTGCTTTTTCAAAGCAGCAATATCTTCGGCCGTGAGTTTAAGGTCTTGGATATCCTGTTGATCGCGCAGATAGTACATAATAGAGGCGGGGTTGGATACATGGTCAATGCCTAGCGCGTGGCCCACTTCATGCGTGATCACCATGCGTAGATCGTGCCGGTTACTAAACTGATAAATATCGATTCGTTCACCGCGTGCGTCTTTACTATATCGGCCTTGATTAAATTTATGGATCCGGCCGTATTGTTGATTGTACCGTTGAACATCAGCATTGGCTTGAGCCGCCAACCGATTGATGGTAGCCGCCAAATCATTTACCAAATTTCGTTTGTTATCTACTTCCAACCGGAACTGGTCCAACCTCTGTTTTAGGGAATCGATACGCATCTTCTGTTGGTGGAGCAGGGAGTCCTGCTTGGGGTTCGCCCCACCACGAGTATTAATGCGTTGTACGGTTCGATTATAGTCATTTATGATGCGATTGAATCGGTTCAAGCGGTCATTGTACTCGTATTTCAACTCGCGATAGGATTGCGCAATACTGTCGTGTCCAGCTTTAATACGATCCATGCGTTGTTGCTGTAGATCGATGCGGTCGGATATACGTTCCCGATTATCCAACTGCTGCTGCTTCTTACTATAAATTAAGTGGATGGGAATAGACCCTTGCGGGGTATAGGATACGACCGGTTGATGGATAGCTGAATTCCACAGGCTAGCAACGTCTTGAATGATGTCTTTTAACTCCTGTTGGGAAATAGAATATCTCGGATCGACTTGTCCTACACGTATGGTAAGCAATTTTTCGCAAGGAGTTTGCCCAAGGCTCATATTCAAGCCCAGAATTCCCCATAGGAATAGCAGGATCAACAATCGTGACATCTGAACTGTAGTTTATCTGAAAAGTGCGCTAATTCCGTTAGCATCGTAATCTATTGAATTTCCCCGGCTTGTCGAAGGGCATATCGTGCGGTTAATGGCCCGATTAGTTCATGAATCAATGTCGCGCCCATGATAATCGATAATATTAGATCAAATTGATCAGTAAATATTGGTTTTTGACTAATAATCAGGGCTAATCCAATTACAATGCCTCCTTGCGGAATCAAACCGCCGAAAGTGTACCTCCGAACTTTAGGGTCAGCATGAGAAATTCGGGCTCCTATATTACTTCCCGTGAATTTACCAATCGATCTAAGCAGTATGAATATAAGGATAGGCATACTGGCTGTGGGGATACTTTGGATATCCAAATGCAGGCCGCTGAAGACAAAAAAGAGTACAAAAATCAGTTCTTCGGTGTATCGCTGTATGGTTTTAAATATAAATGAATGTCCATTCTTGGTATTGGCCAAAACTAAACCCATCGCCATACAACTGAGCAGGGTATCTACTTTAAGATAACTGGCAATACCGTAGCAAAGGGCGATTAGAGAGACCAGTAGAACGATCAATTGACCTTCGCTACTAATTCCCAGCAGATGTATCAGCTGATGCATGATAAAGGCCATAACCAGTCCTACTATAATTCCGCCTCCGATTTCCAACAGGGCATTACCCACAGATAACCATAACGAAGTACCGGAGCCTAGGAGCAACATGGCAATTGAAGTGGACAAACTGAAAAGTAATATACCCATGGCGTCATCTATAGCTGCCACGCTAAGAATCGTATCTTTAACTTTACCCTTAGCTTTATATTGGTGAATGACAGCCAGAGTGGTAGTCGGATCAGTCGGACTGGCCATGGATGCCAATAATAGGGTAAACGCTAAAATAGCCGTCGGTTGAGCCATCGGAAGAAAACCGCTCCACAGCCAGTCTATCAAAAAAAAACCACCGGAAATCAAAAAGAAGGGAATTAAGCTTTCCAGTAAGGTGATACTAATAATTTTGGCTTCTTCTTTTTTCAAGTTGGTCCATTTGAGCTCACCGCCTACTTCAAAAACGATAAAGGCCAAACTGAGAGATAATATGGGGTCGGCTCGGGCCAATTGTTCTGGGCTCAATAAGTTCAGGAGGGAGGGACTAAACCCAATCCCGGTAAGCATATATCCGATAATTTTCGGTAGACCGATCCGTTCAAAGATCCAGCCAACCAAATATGCCGTTATAACCAGTAAGCCAAGCGATAACAGCATCATATGTTCAGATTATTTTGAGGCCATTGGGTGGGTTGAGGAATGAGAAAATAGAAGTTGGGGATAAGATAAATGATGAACGTAATTAATATGCGAGATCAAAGCGTCGAATGCACTGGTTGGCTTTGAAAGGAAGTGCATTGCTCTTGTAAGGCATGAATGTCTTGATCGGATAGCTTCAATTCGTTCGTATCCTGGCCATTTCGCAGATAATGCATAATAGATTTTGAGTTGGAGACATGATCAATACCCAAAGCGTGCCCAATTTCATGAGTTAGAACCAATTTTAAATCAGCAATATTTTCAAAGTGAAATATTTGAATTTCGTGCTGATCTGAGCGTGAGATGTATTTACCTCGGAAATAGTCATCAGAACCACTGTACAATTTATTATACTGGTTGGCCTGTTCTTTATTCCGTAATTTTGATGAATTTATTTGTGAGCCTAAATCATTAATTCGACTAATTATAGTATCTAAGTGAGTATGATACTTGGATAGCTTTGTTTTATAATCATTAATTTCTCTTTTTAATGATTTTATTTTTTCATCATCATAACTTGATATGCCACCACCAGTATTGATGAATTTTACTGTTTTATTGTATTCGGAAACTAATTTGTTGTGTTTGCGATTGATTTTCTCGTATAAACTATTAGTACGCTCATAAACATGATACAAGCTGTCATATTTTGCTTGCAAATTTTGAATAATTAATCGCTCATGATTGATTTGTTCTTCAACAACTTGCCGTACTTGCATTGAACGTTGCTCTTTTCCATAAACAAAGTGAATAGGAATTCCTTCTTGAGCATCATACCTGATCACTTGTTGATTTAAGGCCGTCGACCATAGTTCCTGAACATCATCAAGCAATTCAACGACCAACTCTTCAGAGATCATGAAATGCGGATCAATATCACCTACACGGATGGAGATAGGTTCTTGGCAAGGAGATTGGGCTAGGGTGGGAGATACCGTAAAACTCAGCCATACAAACAAAAGAAGCAGCCCACTACGTATAGTGGTAAATGGTATAGACGATATGGTACGAGATGTGTCCATATTCCGATTTTCTGCTGATAAACTGCTGTTTTGTTCATTATGGATCAGGCTTGAACCTGAAAGAACTAAGGTTGTATTAAGAAATTGTTAAGAAACTACCTGTTTGTAATTAGGCAATTTGTGCACTCGAAGTCAAATTAAGTATGATTATTTATATCCAATTGTGTACGGTTAAACAGAGAGGTAATTGGCAATAATTAACCGATTGAATTGGACGATTAACTTAGTTGAGTAATCGAGCGGTTATCATGCCAAGAAGTCGTGAATGCCACCAAAAGTATCTTGCCACCCTTGAACACATGCATTGTAGAATTCATCCGCTTCAGCCTGATCCGGCAAGCCATCTTGAATGACTTTTAATGTCGCCCCATTGGCAACCGGTTTGACTTGAAAAGTAGTGTTGATATCCATCTCAATAGGGAGCGGCTCATCGATATTTGAATGGTATTGGTAATCCTTCAGTTCCAGCGTATGTGGTGGATTAAATGCACTAATTTTAGCAGCGGTGATGTAGTCGGGCTGATCTTCGGATGCTCCCCAGGTAGCTATCCACAGACCACCCACTTTGGGGATCACAATGGCTTGGGCGGCTCCCCACCATTCTTTTATGGCGCTGGGAGTATGCAAGAGGTTAAACAATTCAACAGCGTTAGCTTCAAATGTATCTTGGTGGGTGAGGGTCCGTGTTTTCATAGCGATTAATATTTGGTATTGAGTGGTTACCGCTTAGCAAACAATGTACACAAGAAGCGAGACTGCTAGGGTTAAAATAGAGAACACCGGAAGGGGGATCAGACTATTTGTTCGATATCGGATCGGTCGACAGGTCGATCCAATCGTTTTTTATATGCTATCAGATCCGATTTTGGGATCACAGGAAGTTCAATATCCAGATAAGTTATGGTCACTGCATTATCAATATTGATATCTGCTTTTATCCATTCATCTGTGTTTTGATCGTAATACCAGCTTTGTTGGGCATCACCAAATTCAATCAGTTGCTGTTGATAGGATAACTGCATAAACACAATATCCCAGTGTTCGTCGCGGTAATGTTTGGGGGGAAATACAGCGTAGGTTTGTAATTTCTTGCTAATTTTGCCTAATCCCTCTGTGGTGGTATAAAAATCTATGTCGTGTAACGGGCGGGTGGATCCATAGCATCGCGCCGCTAATCCACCGACTACCAAGTAAGGCACGGATAATTCATCCAAATGATCAATAATCCACTGAAGTGCTTTTTGGGTTTTATTTTTAGAAAGATCTTTCATATTGGCGGCTAATGCCACCTATCCTTTTTTAAGAGGGCTTTGCAAAACTACCTGTCATGGCGAACGTAGTGCGGCAATCCCCTGATTAGATTGTGTAAACGGTGATTGTTACTACATCTTGCCATGACCGAATACATTTAGGAAGGTTTTGCAAAGCCCTCTTTGAGTGAACAACACGTCTGTTAAATTCAGGGCATGACAAGAATTTGATCTATTCTGGATCAGCTATACGAAGTACTTTGGCACCACGCGAACTGCCTAATTTTAGTTCACGGAGCGCACGGTTTGCTTCTTCCAAGGGGTATTCCTGGACTTCAGGCTGAATATCCAACTCCGCCGCAATTTGGAGAAACTCTTTCACATCTTTTCGGGTGATATTGGCCACGCTTTTAATTTCCTTCTCCATCCACAGATGGTCGGCGTAATCAAGGTGCTGTAAATAGTTCTGATCACCGGCTTCTTTGCGTATGGCATTGATCACCAATCGCCCAGCCGGGCGCAAATTTTCCAAGGCTTCCACAATTGGTTTCCAAGCGGGGGTAGTATCAATGATCGCGTGCAATTTATGGGGGGCCTGCGCTTCGGTGGGACCACTCCAGTTTGCTCCTAATTCCTCCGCAAAGGCCCGTTGATCGGCATTACGGGCGAATACATATACCTCGGAGTCCGGGTAGAGATGGTTAACCATAAGCAGCACCAGATGACCGGATGCGCCAAAGCCGGTTAAGCCAAGTCGCTGTCCATTTTCCAGCTGCGTTAAGCGCAACGACCGATAACCGATGGCACCGGCGCACAACAACGGAGCGGTTTGGGTGTCCTCCAGGGAATCCGGAATAGGATAGGTAAAAGCGGCGGGAACGGTCATATATTCCGCATATCCGCCATGGGCATCCCGACCGGTGGCCTTGAATTGGGTACACAAGTTTTCCTTGCCTGTTTTGCAAAGCTCACATTCTCCACATGCAGAATATATCCAAGCTACGCCTACCCGGGTGCCCACAGAAATAGAATGAACTTGCTCTCCTAGTTGAATCACCGTACCCACCACTTGGTGACCTAAAATAACAGGTAATTCCGGAGGGGGCGTGCGATCTTCGATTTCATCCAGCTCGGTATGGCAAACTCCGCACACCGACACTTTAATCAACACCTCATGATCCGCAGGTTCAGGAAGCGGACGTTCTTCCAACGTTAGGGGAGTACTTTGAGACTTTATTTCCATCAGACCATCTAACAGCATGGCCTTCATTTCATCGGGAAGCATAACAGCAATATTTAACTCAATGGGAGTGAGTGAAGGGATAATAGTAACGGTACGCAATCATCCCCTGAGTATCAATAAAGTGTAGCTCGCCATTAGATTGGGCACCCAAGCTTTGTGTATGCATAACTCATGACTAGAATTGGGTTTGCTCTACTCTGCGGTGGTTAGCCGTTTAGAAGCAGATGAGCTGGCCCAATCAGGGAACCAGCTTTTCTTAGCCAGTCGCTCCATTGCTAGCGACACATGAGCATAAATCACGGGTATCAATAACAAGGTGATAAACGTAGACGCGGTTAATCCCCCAATCACGGTTCGAGCCAAGGCCGCCTGTATTTCGCCGCCGGTTCCCCAGCCAAAGGAGAGGGGCAGTAGCCCCAAAATAGTGGTAAAGGTGGTCATAAGGATAGGACGCAGGCGCAATCGACCGGCATTGACAACCGCATCCATAATTTCCATATCGTGCTCACGTCGCATCAGATTGATGTAATCGATGAGTACAATGGCATTGTTAACCACAATACCAACCAGCATGATTAATCCCATCAGGCTTTGGATATTTACGCTGGTATTGGTGAGCAGCAATATGGGGACCACACCAATCAGCGCTAAAGGCACAGAGACCATTACGATCAGTGGATCCACAAAACGCTCAAATTGACCGGCCATGACCATATAAATGAGAATCAAGGCAATTAAAATGGATAACTGAAAGTCTGCCTGGGCCTCTTGTTGTTCCTGGTATTCGCCGGTGAAGACCAACGAGAATCCTTCCGGTACTTGAATATCAGAGGTGGCTGCTTGAATATTTTCAACGGCAGAGCCCAAGGCAACATCCGCATTTAAATTTGCGGTAACTGTAGTTACGCGTTGGCTGTTAATGCGATCAATTTCTGTAGGTCCCCGTCCCAGCTCTTGTTTTACCAAACTGGATAGGGGCACGGTGTTTCCATTGGGTAGATCGATGGATATGTTTTTGAGATCTTGGGTGGTCATCCGGTCTTGGGGACGCAAACGTACTGTAATGGGATACTCTTCGCCATCGCCTTCCCGAAACACACCAGCCCGGCTACCTCCCAAATTGGTTTGAACGATACGTCCGACCTCTTGCAGGGATAACCCCAACTCTGCGATTTTGGTGCGATTGAAGATAATGTTCTGTTCCGGACGGCCATCTCGACGTCCCAAACGCACGCCCTGCACTTCAGGCAGCTGTTCCATGCGTTGCTTGATCTGTTCGGCCAATCGATCGGCTTGCTCCAGATTGTAACCTCGTATCTCCAATTGAATAGCTTCACTGCCGCCGGATCCGAACAGACGTCGGAAGATCCAGAGTCCGGATTGCGCGCTCACCCGAATGTCCGCCCCGGGAATGGTGCCCACGACTTTCTCGCGCAGCTGATCCGCAATGGCCGCGGTGGACATGGAGCGTTCCTCCTTGCTTACCATTTTTAATTCAACTTCGGTTCGGCCATCTTCCGCATCAATATCTGTGGTGAAGTGTTCTACGTCCTCCATAGGTACATGCGCCTTTACGATAGATTCCAGCTCACGCAGATATTCATTGAGAATCATGATTTTGGTTCCCTGCGCCATCTCCAAATCAATATCGATCTCATCAGAATCGGTTTGGGGAGTCAGTTCCACCGGAATCGTCGGAAAGATCCACAAAGCGGCTCCTAGTAGTACGGCGGTAATACCATATACCCACTTTTTGTTATTAAGTACTTGATCTAAGCGTTGCACATAGGCTTGTTCCAGTTGATGCATCCAACGCTGGAAACGACTGGGATCACGCGTATCTTCTTGGGCAGGTAGTACCGTCAAGAAGCGACTGGCCAGCATAGGGACCAGGGTGAGCGCAACCAGTAGCGAACAGACAATGGAGAAGACCACCACAATGGCTAGTTCTTGGAAGAGTAAGGCAGAGGTGGCCTGCATAAATACCACCGGCAAAAAGATCACCGAGGTAGTCAGCGTGGAGGCTACAATCGCGCCGGCAACTTCTCGGGTTCCCAATGAGGCACTTTCTTTCAGGCCTTTGCCATTCCGCCTGATGCGAACAATATTCTCCAGCACTACAATGGAGTTATCCACGATCAATCCAACCCCCAGCGCTAAGCCTCCAAAACTCATCTGATTGAGGGTGAGATCAGAAAAATAGAGTAAGCCAAAGGTCGCGATAATGGAGATCGGAATGGACAGGGCGATGATACCCGTAGAGGAACCATTACGAAGAAATAGATAGAGAATTATGACGGCTAGCAATCCACCCCAAATTGTAGAGCTCTGTACGTTGGAAATAGAGCGTTCAATAAACTCACTTTGATCGGTAGTGACAAAGAGTTCGACATCATCACGCTCTTTGTTTACCCGTTTAACTTCTTTTCGTACGTCTTCGGCCACCGTGACCGTATTGGCGCCGGTTTGCTTGCGTATGGCAAAACGCACCATGGGCTTACCGTCAATGGTTACCAGCCTTTCCAGTTCTTGATAACCATCCACAACGTTGGCTACATCTTTAACCCGAATAGATTGACCGTCCACGCGGCTCACCACCACATTGCGGATATCATCGATGTTTTTGAACTCTCCCAATGATCGAACATACAATCTTTGAGTTCCCGAACTTACATTACCCCCAGGCAGGTTTACATTTTCGGAACCAATGGCGTTGACAACATCATTAGAGGTTAATTGTGCTGCTTTAAGACGATCGCGACGTATTTCTACTTTAATTTCGCGTTGAATTCCACCCCATACATTAATGGCCCCCACACCTGGAATTTTCTCAAAACGCTTGGTGATGTCCCGTTCCAGCAAACGGGTAAGTTCCTGAATGTCACGAACCTCGGAATTGGCACCTACAATGACAATTGGCGAGTTGTTGGGGTCAAATTTGCGTATACGTGGGGCTTCCGCCTCCACAGGGAAATCGTCGCGTATTCGATCCAGGGCGGCTCTCACATCATTAGCGGCAACATCGACATCGGTGCCTTGGGCAAATTCGATACTAACCCATGATTGCCCTTCTTGAGCACTAGATCGAACCTGCTTTACATTGGGAACACCAGCTACTGCGTTTTCCAGTGGACGAGTGATAATGGTTTCCATCTCTTGAGGGCCCACATTGGGATATTCAACCGAGACGTAGAGTTGAGGAAACTCGATGGGAGGGAGGAGGTCGACCGGTAAGAATCGAAATCCAATAACTCCCAGAGTAATAATAATCAAGAACGCCATGCTGGTGGCTACCGGACGTCGAATGGAAGTATCGGTGATAGACATAATGGAAAATATTTAAATCTGATTAATCAAATACTCATGTGAGGTCCCAATTGAATAGGCTTACGATGAACTGGTATCCGCATCTTGTTGGGTGCTTACACTTGGCGGGGTTTGATATTCGCGATTCATTACCCGTCGTAATAATTCTTCGCTTTGCGACTCCTGAAGTCTGAGCAGACGCTCCCATGATACCGTACGCACCCGAGCCTGACTTTCCGATCCTACCAGTAAATTTTGCCCCAGCGTGATTACCCATTGCCCACTTTCGATACCGGATATACCAGAGGCTTGCCTTCCACGGGCGATAATTTCTATAGGAATAAATTCTACCGGGGTCGGACTGGTATATGGGGGCGGATTATCCGGATCAATATCTTCGACCGGTTGCACCTCCTGATTGAGGGAAGTTGCTACAAATATGCCATCCTCACCCGTATTAGGATCATCATAAATGGCCGCATTCGGTATTAGGATTGCTTGTTGACTTTCCCCATATAAAATATCTACAGTAACAAACATACCCGGTTTCAGAAGACCATCCGGATTGGGGATATCAATTTCAGCTCGAGCACTGGTGGTCACGCTATTTAGGAATGGCGAAATGCGAGAAACTTCCGCGGTAATCACGGTATCACCTAGTTGATCGGAAAAAACACGAGCGGTTTGTCCTTCGCGAACGTAAGAGAGCATTTCTTCCGTTAAATCAACATAGACCTTAACCCGATCAATTTTTCCAAAACGGAACAATGCAGTGTTGGTATTAACATTCATACCTTGTTCTACATTACGTTCGCCTATTCGGCCACTGAAAGGAGCTCGAATAACAGTCCGGGACAATTGTTCTTGTCGTTCTTCGACCAAAGACGCTGTTTGATCCCGTTGCGCTTCGGCCAATTCCAAATCAGCTTCAGCCGATTCCAGCTCGGCTTGGATGGTTTCCAGTTCCTGATTACTGCTCAACTCTTTTTCACTGAGTTGTCGAATCCGATCATATTGCGATTGTAATCGTTTGAGTTCCGTTTCCGCTTGACGAACTTGGGCTTTATTAATACGTAATTGCGCTTGCGCTTGTCTTAGTTGTTGTTCGTAAACCTCAGAACGCAACCGTATTAATACCTCATCTTTTTGAACATATTGACCGGTTTGCACTAAAACTTCTTCAACACGGGCATTAACCTCCGGATAAATTTCAATCTGATTGAGTGCTACTACACTGCCACTTAAACGCTCTTCTAACGGAAGGGAGCCAAAACGAGCCTGAACCGCTTGTACAGCTGGATTAGTACTAGATTGGGTAGACCCACCCGAAGAATTGGAAGAGGATGAAGATTGGTCCGACCCCGTGCATGCTGTAAATGCAATGGTTCCGAACACAAGGAAAATAATCTGCGCAAGCAACTGTCGATAGTTCATAAACTGATAATCCTGGTATTGAGTCAGTATCGCCCTTAATCCTTAACCTAATTGCATGCTTCCAGCAATCAGGTCAATAGAAATTTGAGATATTGGTTTAATGTTTAAGTAATAGATAACACACGTAGAGGAGCAACCATTCTGTGTTTACGTCTTTTAACAGGCGGACTAGCTTTTTATAAAGTGTTATTCGGTGGATTATCGTAGAACAAAATTACACCTCAAAATGGGGCCTGATTACACATTAAGAGACGTATCTTCGATATACGGATCCAGGATAATTGTAAATACGGTACCGACGCCCAATTCGCTTTCTACCTTAACATCACCTTGATGCATATTGGTGATCTCCTTGACAATACTGAGACCTAAGCCCGTGGAATGTTCTCCCCGTGTGCCTTTGCGGCGTACTGAAGTCGCGAACTGATCAAAGAGTAGGGGCAGATGTTCTTCCTTAATGCCAATTCCCTGGTCAGCTACACTTAATTGAATTTTATCAGCCACCATTTCCGTACTTATGGATATGGTAGAATCAGTTTCACTGAACTTGATCGCATTGGAAAGTAAGTTGTCAATTAATCTGGAAATTTTGCGCTTATCCCAAGTAACTTCCAACTGAGGAACCAATTGGGACGCCACCTTGATCTGTTTCACTTCCAAAAGGTGTTGGAAGCGTTTAATGGCCTGTCGAATCACTTCATTTAAAGGAAATTGCTCTGTTTTCAGGATAAAAGATGATTGGGTCAACTGGGATAATTCAATGATATCCTGTGCTATTGCCTTGGTGGTATTACATGCCTCTCGTTGTTTATGAAGCAGTTCAAGCAATTCACCATTCAACTCCTTTTCCATGATTCCGGCATAAAGATCAAAAATAGCGATAGGAGTGAGTATATCATGAGCTATCATACCCAAAGTCCCATTTTTACGCTCAATTAGATCATTCAATTTCGATAAGAGAATTTCTTTCTGCTTCTGTTCGGTGATATCTTGAATAATGCCAATAGCTTGAATGGGATCTTCAGTGGTCTGGTCATAATAAATTTTACTAAAACTATTGACGTACATGATGTCGCCGTATTCATCTAAACAGCGATATTCCATCTGGAAGTCTTCTTTGTTTTGAGCACAGCTAAGAGCGTAAGTACGAACCGCCTCACGATCTTCGGGATGAATGAATGAGTAAAACTCGGCGAGACTGTAATAATCTTTATCTAATAGCCCCAACATTCGTTTAAGATGATCCGAACCTGACCACATACGGGATTTTAAATCGACTTGATAGCTCCCCAGATTAGCGATCTCCTCAATATGAAATAGAAGATCATTATGTAATTTTAGCATGAGATACTGCTTAGGTTAAAAGCCGTTTGGGCTGAATCTTCTCCCTTATCTAGCGTCCAAAATAAGTATATATTTTAAGTAATTATTACTACCTGTATAATATTGATATTAACACTATTATAGGTATTGTTCTGGTGTCATAAGTAATATATGATATGGTATATTTGTAGTGCTCTTTACTACATGGCGTGTTTGTGATACAAAAGGACCTGCCATTGTGAACGTAGTGTGGAATTCCTCGATGATAAAAAGTTAACATTCGGACCAACTTCTATTATATTGGGCGCCCTTTTACACGCATGGAAATGACTCATTTATGGAATATCAGCAACGGCCTAAAATAGAATTACATGTACACCTGGATACGTCATTGAGCTACGAGGTGGTCAAAGAATTACGCCCGGGGACCGCCCCTAAATACTTTAATACGCATTTTATTGCGCCCCCAAAATGTGAAGACTTGGCCGATTATATTGCCCGTGCGGAGTCATCCATACAGTTAATGCAAACATGGGAAGGGTTGCGAGCGGTTACCTTGGATCTGTTTCGTCAATTCCAGGCGGATAATGTCATTTATGCCGAAGTGCGGTTTGCCCCTCTGGAACACACCAGAATGGACTTAACCGCTGAGCAGGTGGTACAGGCCGTGAATGATGCTGTTGTGGAAGGACACGAAAAAACCGGGATTCAAGTGGGGGTCATTCTGTGCACGTTGCGTCATTTTAGTGAGCAGCAAAGCATGCAAACGGTACAACTGGTGGAACAGTTCAAGGCGGAACAGGTTTGTGGATTCGATATCGCCGCTGATGAAGTTCATTATCCCATCGATAATCATATTTCTGCTTTTGAATATGCTCAAGAGCACCAACTGAACCGTACGGCCCACGCAGGAGAGGCGCGGGGCGCGGAGAGTGTTTGGGAGACCCTCAATCATTTTAAACCACACCGAATAGGGCACGGTGTGCGAAGTGTGGAAGATCCCATGCTGTTGGATTACTTAAAGGAGCATTTCATCCATCTGGAAGTTTGTCCGACCAGTAATGTACAAACCGATGTGTTTGATAAATTGCAAGATCATTCCTTGCCACAGTTGAAAGCTCATCAGATATCGGTGGGGATAAACACGGATGGCCGTGGATTATCCAATGTCACATTAGCCGATGAGTATAATAAGCTGAACCAGACCTTCGGATGGAATAAGCAAGATTTCTTGAGGTGTAATTTAGAAGCGTTGAAGCATGCTTTTACCACTCCAGAACGAAAAGCTGTTCTTCGTGAACGATTGATCGACGGTTACCAAGTGGATTAGTAAATGTAGTTGATGGAAACGTTGGGTATTTGAAGGTAGTAGATTTTATCTCGCTGGGTATCTTCCAATTTTACACCCACTGTCGCTTCGGTGTTGTTCTGCCATTCCGGGCCATTGCGGGCGAACAAAAAGTTGACCGAAGGGGTGGAGGTGGTTTTTTGTTCTATCTCGTCAGGTATCCACACCTGCTGACCTTTGACTATGTAAAACTGAGATGCCTTCAGTGATTCGGGTATGGGTTGTTGTGACACCGTTTGAACTTCTATAGCCGCCACTAAACGTACCGGTGGATTTACGCTAGGCATAAAATTTCTCGTCAAATGAGCTTTGCCAGTATAGGTAATTCCCTGAATTGTGGGGGTAGTATCCGCCGATCGTATGGTGGCTAGCATTTTTTGATCGTGGGTTATTGCGCCATTTTCAATCGAGGTGGTAGTGGTGGAGTCAACCATACAGCCAGTCAATGAAAACGTAATCAGAAGTACGAACGTCAACAAATGATATGATTTAGATGGTAACATAATTAATACGCTTTGTCTGATTATCTGTAACTGTAGAAAAGATACATCCTTTTTAACAGGCTGTAAACTGCACGGCTAGGTAAGAGAGCGAAAAAAGTTGAATTAACGTAAAATCTCTGCTAAATACTGTAGTCACAATTTTCAACCGATAACGCTAAACAGTTATGGATATCGATCACCAAAAATTAAGAGACGGAACCGAATTAATTAGCAATTTTATGGGTTCCACCATTAAAATCGATCAAGATGATGTGAAGGATATTCCGTTGGCTTTTCTCAAGCCCGAGGACATGAAATTTCACTTGGCCTGGAAATGGCTTATGCCCGTGGTGTTAAAGATCGAAGAAGAACTCGGTTATCAGGTGGTGATTGATGGAAACCAATGTACCATTACGACTGATGATGGCACCACTTTTGAACACAACAGCGACACCAAGATGGAAGCCATTTGGCGCACTGTGGTAGCGTGTTTGGAAAGCGAATAATGGTATAAATATTTTCCGTTTTAAGCTGTTAACCACTGCGAAGGTTAACAGCTTTTTTTATTCTGTTTCGTTCATAAATTATTAAGTACTAAAACCCGTCTATAATAGAGAGCTTTGCAAACTTCCTGTTATGGTGAACGTAGTGCACCAAATTCCCCGATTAAATGGTGATTAATACTATATCTAATCATGACATAACAGGTTTCGAAGAGTTTGCAAAACCATTCCATATATAACTGCATGATTATATATATTATGGAGATGTAAAATAGTGTATTTTTTGTGTAGATCTGTTTTAATGGATGGCAATATTCTAATTTTATTTAATCATGATTTTCTATTCCATAATAGTTCAATATTCATCAATAATTTAATGAGGGCTTTGCAAAACTACCTGTCATTGCGAACGTAGTGCGGCAAACCCCCGATTAGATTGTGTAAACGGTGAGTGTTACTATATCTTGCCAAGACAGAATAAAGTTCGGAAGGTTTTGCAAAGCCCTCTTAATGTGTTAGAAAAGAGTCTAGAGAAAAAAATACTATCCACCTCACTGGTTAGTGTAATTGTGGCAACGATTGCCTTATTGGTCCACGATTCGGTAGTATCGTATGATTATAACGATATCATTCTGGAGCTAACCGGGATGGTTATTTTTTCCACTTTATACTACCTGCATCGAAATGAGTCGTATATGTCGCTTGTATCCAATGCGTTGTTGATTAGCGTCTTTTTGTTACTCAATATTAGTTGGTATACCAATAGAGGTATGGGTATTGGCATTGTCTTGATGTTTTATACCGCGGTAGTCATCGCCCAGTTACTAATTAAAGAAAAATATCGGTGGTGGCTTACGGGAGGATATTCCCTGAATATGTTGGTGCTACTGCTATGGGAAGGGTGGAGCGAACACTTTTTTATCCTAGGTTTATACCCTAATGTCTCTGAATTTCCATTGGTGACCAAGGGCATATTTATCTTCATCACCTTATCGGTAACCAGCGGGGTCATGATCTTTATTAAACGTCAATATGATGAAGCCTATCAATTGGTCAGACAGCAACAGGACGAGTTACTCATCAAGAACGAGCGCATATCTAACATCAATTCGGAGTTGGAGAAAAAAGTAGATCAGCGGACCCATGAATTGTTACAACATCAGGAAAAACTATTGCGATATGCCTTTTTCCATTCGCATGACTTGCGCGCTCCCATTACCAATTTATTGACCATTCATGAAGCGTTACAGTTAGATAATCTGACGGACAAAGAAAAGAATGCGTTGATTAAAAAACTTCATGATGAAACGGAGAGACTAGATCAGAAAATTCGAGAAGTTCAAAAGACATTGGAAAACAGCGAGTATTCGAGTGCCTATCATCAGCTGTTACAAGATTAAACCGGCGTGTAGATGAAAAGTGTACTATTAGTTGACGATGATCCCAGTTTTACTTTCGCCGCCCAAGTACTGTTTAAGCATAACGTCGAACCGGTGGAGTTGGAGATTTGCCATCACGGGGAACAAGCGATTGAACGTTTTGCCAGGATAAAGCCAGACCTGATGTTGCTGGATATCAATATGCCCGAAATGAATGGGTGGGAAGTACTGGAGCAGTTAAGTGTGGACGATAACTCTTTCACACTGTATATACTCTCCTCATCCATCGATCGTCATGATTTGGAACGAGCAAAAAATCATCCATTGGTTACTAATTATTTGTCTAAGCCGCTCACTGGTGAGTTGGTGGAACGAATGTTAGGAAGATGATGGTAAATTGGATTTACACACTTGAAGAGCTATTGGAATCAACCAGCTGCCAGATATCTTCTCCTGCTACGGTTTCTAAATCAGAGACACGAAAGGTATGCCCGCTATTGCGTGAGGCTATTGCCAGTTGCACGGTTGTCAATTCAGCACGTTTTTGAAATACGGTCTGTCGCAGGGTAAGTGATTGTACCCGGTGAACCGGTACCAGGGCGGTGGTTCGTGATAGCAGGCGATAGCGCAGCGCTATTTTCTGGGAATGCTCATCTTTAACATTTAAGCCTATTCCGGCATCGTTATATCGCCACCAAGCCCAAATAGCCAGGGGAACGAGTAACCAGGCCAGCTGTAGCCAGTACATATCCCACCAACTGATAGCACCGATTAGAACTACTGCCGGGGTCAGGGTACGAAATAAATATCTGCGCAGGGAGCGCTGCGGTAGGGATTGAAGGGAGATATGTTGCGCGTAATCAGGCATCAGCTCTTCCATGACCGATTCTAATTGTTCTTTTCGGATCAGTGGATAAAGCACCGAGGAGTGAGATTGTCCCTCCCCGAAACCGGCGCTGTCGATATGGAGGGATGCCCATCCAAACGGTTGACGAAAAAGACCTTCTACAATTCGTACGGCTTGAATACGGTTGAATGGGATGGTGCTTTGTTTCTGCTCAAAGAGTCCGCGTTGGATGACCAACTCATCGGGCCAGACGGTGACTTTAAAACCCCCGTTAACGATTAAAAATCCGGCTACAGCTAAAATATAGGCGAGCAAAAAAATACCTACGGCAAATAGTAACGTGACCGTAGCACCCGGTAAATCGGACATGCGCAGAGCTGATAACCAACGCTCCAAGCGTTCTTCTGTAAGCAGCTGATCGGCCTGTGAGAATATCGTGGCCAACATAGACAAAACCACACCAAAACTACCTGAACTTAAAGCAGCTTTCCATAGATCGGCTCGCGAAATACGACGTTGATAAACGGGTTCCGCCGGAGCGGTTTCTTCGGTTTCATCGGGCTCTGAGGGCGCAACACGGTGTTTTTGAAGGGCTTTCTTTAAGTCTTCGGCCTCTTGGTGAGTTAGAGCATCAATGGTACTGTTGGCCGAAGCGGAACCGGCGGTGCGTATTTGTACGCTCACCAGTCCAAACATCCGCTGAATGGGACCCGCGTTTATATCGATGACTTGAATACGGTCGCTGGAAAGGCTCAATGATTGGCGACTGATGATTCCCGATTCCACATACAATGTGCCGTTCTCAACTTTGAATAGGAATCGTTGCCAGCGTAAAAAGCCAATGACTAATACCAGAATCAGAATGCCTAATGTAGTGAGTAAGTGCCATTTGGAGGGCGTAGAACCACCGGCGATAAACACCAGGATTCCGATATTGATCAGGTTGTTTTTGATCAAATCCCAGGCCCGTGCCAGGGCGGCTACCGGATGTTGTCGTTTAAACTCAAACATCTTCCTTAGACTTTTGTACGGCCTGAGCTATCTGATCACGCAATTGCTGTGCGGTATTTTCATCCAAAGCGGGAATCTCGTGCGTGGTAGCCGCTGAGGAGATCGTTACGCTGGCCAGGCTAAACCAGCGGTAGATGGGACCTTGCCGCGTATCTACGTGCTGCACTCTATTGATAGGAACCAATATTCGGCGAATGATAAAAATCCCGTATTTGAGCTCAATTTGCTTCTCTTTCACTTCGTAGCGCCAGTGTCGGTGTCGAACCACAGGAACGTATACAATATAAATAGTGGCCAGTAACAGCACTGCGATCAATGCCAAAATAAGTTGCACCAGAGTCAGCTTCCCCATGAAAGAAACGGTGGCAAAATAGAGAACAATCCCTGTGAGGATTGCTTTAACGCCATTGGCCAGTTGCCACGCCCCGACGGCGGATTCATGTATTCGATACTGCGGATCAGTGAGCATATATTGTCATTTGAATCTATCCTGTGAGTGTGTAGATAGTAGCAGGCATATAGGCGAGAGTCAAGGGGGGATGGGGCGGCTTTGCCGCTGAGTGATAGAGTGATGGAGTGACGCGGCTTCGCCGCTTAATGATAAAGTGAATTGGGCTGCCTTCTTCCACTTCTCAATCCAAATGAACATTCACAGAACATTTCAAATTTGATCTTGAAGCTATGCACCAACAAGAAATTCACTCCATCACTCCATCACTCAGCGGCGTAGCCGCGTCACTCTAGACATCCAGCCATTGACGCTCTATCTGAGCTAACTGTTGTTTCGCTTCCTGTTGGGGGAACGACCTCCAATCGTCCGAAGGACATTCGAGCGTCGTTGAAATATCAATACCCCAAATAGGGTACGGCGGGGCTAAATCAATTTAACTCAGCTAACAGATCATCCAGTTCCAATGGCTCGGTGACCATCTTCAAATTTCCATTGCTGTCATAAGGCCACTCCGATTCCGGTCGATCCCAGTAGAGCTCCAAGCCATTGCCATCAGGATCATTCAAGTAGATTGCTTGCGATACACCGTGATCAGCCACACCGGTAATCGGATACTCATGTTGCTGTAGCTGCTTTAACACTCTCGCTAATTCTTTGCGATTGGGATACACAATGGCCGCGTGAAATAAACCCGCGCTTCGTCTGGGAGCCGGTCCAGTACCTTCACTATACCATGTATTTAATCCAATATGATGATGATAATCTCCAGCAGACAAAAAAGCCGCTTGATCTCCCATGCGCTGGGTCACGTTAAGACCCAGAATATCCCGATAGAAGGAGAGGGCCTTCTCCAGGTCAGTGACTTTCAGATGGATATGACCAATGCGGGTTTGAGAGGGAACAGAATAGGATGATTGATCAGCCATGCGTGCGTTGATTCATTGCATATAGGTGTGAAAATTAAACGCCGCAAATATGGAAATAATATAAATTGATGAAAATATTAGAGAGATAGATTCCCATTTCTATTCCCATGCAATCCAATTAGCCGATTTCCCGTGGATTGATCCGCTTCAATAGAGAAGGAGTCTTCCAAGCCGACAATTTTCTTCAGTTGTATCGCTTCTGCCGCTTTTTTATCCAAAGGGTAGAAAGCGCCCCCGGGCTCACTATGCATGAAGAAATCGCCCTGTTTTGCTCCGCAGTGGGTACAGTGGTTCATGAAAACCTTGCGATCTTGCTGTTTGGAGTAATCCATGTGATAGGTGGGATAATGCTTTTGTACTAATCGATAAATGGGCTTGGGCAGGAGAGTGACATTATGATAAACGGTCAGGTACTCCAGAAAGTCATTGATCTCGTGCATGGCCGATGAAGCAACACAAAATACCGAAGTGAACTTATTGCACTTATAGCATGATTTCGAGTTGGTCAACAGGTACACCCAAGCCACGCCCGGACCCACTGTGATCTCCTCTGGAGGCAACCATTGCTCAAAGTCATCCGGATTCAGATGAGAAGGAACATACCACGATTTGATATTCGGATCCCAGTAGGCCCCTTTGGCTTTGGCTTCGTCCTTTTCATCAAAGGGGACATCTAGCAGATAATCTTCTTTTTCATTGTATAATTGCATACGGTGTGAATCAGTCAGATTCTCGGGGTGAGGATGGTTTTTTGAGATCTATTACCACGGTTCCGGCGATTTTATCGTGGATGGCTTGTCGGTTGGGATCCCAATAGGATTGGGCGAATCCCAGCAGGCCGGTAGCAAGACCAGCTGCATATCCAGCAAAACGCTCAAAACTATGCCAGAGGGTTAACGGTTTTCCATTGAGTCGAACCACGCGAATATTCATCAACCGCTTGCCCGGGGTTTGACCGCTCCAGAAGGCCAGAGCCAGAGTAAAGTAGATTCCGATCCAGCCGATGCTTAATCCAAAATCAGAAGCTAATGTCTGCAAGGTGGTTAAAAAGCTGGGGTTATTCAGTTGCTGCTGTAATAGCTGGTAGTCTTCCTGTAACTCATCGATGCGCTCGTTCAAGAACTGGTTTTCGGCTATGGTTTTACCGGCGATAGCTGCTTGGGCTAAGGGTTTGGTTCGAGCAATGGCCACCGAATCTTGCTGTTGCTCCGCATACAGGTAATCGTTCAAATAGGCCAATCGCTGATCGTGGCTTAACGTGTCGGCGTTGTTTAGGATTTCCGAACGTTTATCCGCCCATTTTTTCAGACGTTTAATAACCTCCTCCATATTTTCGTCATCTTCCAACTTCTCCAGATCATCCACATCCTCAATGTTTGTAGTGGCTATCAATTTTCCGAATTGCGCCCAATTCACCTGGGTAGAATCCGTATTATCATCGGATAGGATAGCTTGCCAACGAGCCATTTTCTGATTTTCCAGAATGGATACGGTGGTCAAAAATAAAATAAATGCCCCGGTAAAGGCCGCGCTGTAACGCAAAAAGCGACGCCAGCGGGAGGCGGAGGGTTTACGGACCATCAACCAGTAAAATACTACGCCTACTGCCAACCCTAGCGATAGGGAACCCAATTGAGTAAACACCGCTGCTATAAACAGATCAATGAGTAAGGCAAGCAACCGCCGAGAAGGAGTAGCCAGTGCTTTGCCCATTAACGAACGATCGATCTCAAAGGCAAACTCGGTGATATAACTCTTGGTCTCCTTGGAATGTCGCATAGAAAATTCCCGCAATTTAGTAGTCGTACCTAATATACAATACCAGTCTAATTCTACACTACTGGGAAAGTCAAAGCGCTCACCTGTTTTTAAAATTCAGCAAATGGAGTGCTCATGGAACGAATTAAATTAATCCGAATACTGGCCGTTAAGTTAAGATATTTATCTACCGTTAATTTGTTTCCGAAATCATCTACCACTTCAACCGAATTGTCGATGCCTGAGGCATAATTGAAGGCCAGGCGAAAACTGATGTTATCTTCAATGAAAAAATTTAACGTACTATTAAGCATCAAAGCTTTAGCCGTACCCCCGGATGCAATGGCTTGGGCCGAACTTAGATTTAAATGGGTATAACTGAGTGCGTTATTCCACAACAACCGATCCGTTAAATCATACATGAAAAATCCGCGCAGCGTAAACTGTTTAAAATCCTTTTCTGTTAATTCTTCTTGCTTGCCGATCGTAACGTTTGCGTAGATACCGGTTTGGGTGTTCAGGTCGGCATTGGTGTAGCCTTCAAACGTTCCCGAAATGGCCGTTAGCGTTGCTTCCTGGGTGGTTCCACTCTCTATTTCAAAGTCATTTGAAAAAATTTCATCACCATAAACGGTTTTTTTTTGGGATTCATACTTAATATCCAGAGAGGCGCGGTAACCCACCTTGCGAGTGCCTATCTGTTCTTGGATGGTTTCCGAAAGGAAGAGTACTTCATACGGAGATAGCCCATCTTTCATAACGCTGGTTTGATCGAATAGGTCACTAAAGAATTGTTTGTCGGGCCGATCAAAAATGGAATTGTATCCCGAATAGGTAGCAAAGACTTCACTCACGTTTTGCACTTGGTCTGAATTCAATCCCGAATAGCCCAAAGCTCGGTAACGCTCGCTGAATCGTAAGGCACGTATTACCGGCGTGACATTGCGAATTTTACCATAACCGATACCTCCGGATAAAGCCAGGTTAGTGTTCTTGATTTTATCGGCAGATATGTTATTCGGATAGGGGTAAGGGTCGGTATCTTTGATAATTTCATGATTATAATTTACATCAAACCCAAAGTTAACTTTCTCATCTATATAATAGAGTCCATTGGCTAATATTTGCGCGACAGTCATAGACTGCTTAAGGGAATTATCGCGTTGGTCATCATTGTACCGATTGCCACTGGTGGATAAGGATGCCCGTCCGTCAAACATCCAGGTTTCGCTCTCTATCATATAGTTGAATTGAGGCGCAAACCGATAGGCTAAGTTGGAACTATTCTCAGTGAAAGTATTTTGGGAACCCTTTAACTTCTCACCATTCGTCGACCCATCAATAATCAAATTATAACTGCTCCACTGGGGTAGGCGGTAATCAGTGAGTGCCCGAACCGAAATAGAATCACTGATTCCTACCGTAGTTTGAGCGTACAAAGTGGTTGTAGATGATAATAAGAGTAGTGTTATTACTAAAAATGTTGCCATCCCCAATCGTTTAATCCAATGCATATCCCGTATCTTTTTTTATGATATTCCGATTTGAAAAGGGTTAAAAAGTTGACCTATGGTACTGAGTACGTTTGAGTTATGCAACTTCGATCAGGCGATCCAGGTGGGAGGGAATTTGTAGAAAGGATTGAGCAGTTTGTACCGTAAGTTCGATAGTAATAGATTTCTGCGACTAGTAATAGAGAGAAAGCCGTCAACCTATCACGGGATAGGTTGGCCATTCTACGTTTAAATGACAGGTAGTATGGCGAAGCATGCTCTCGAATACAATGGTTGCGCAACCCAAAAATATTTAATTGAACCGAACCGGAAAGGCGAACACCGTTTTAACTTTCTCGCCGTTCAGCTCTCCGGGATTAAATTGAAATTGCTTAATCGCTTGCACCCCTTTTTCTTCGCAAGGTTCATGGGTTGGGCGTTTAAAATGGACATCCATCACTTGGCCCTGTTCATCGATGATCGCCATCATCAGCAGTTGATCTTTTTTAGTGCAGGGTGTTTGGCGGATAACCTTATGCAGATGTTTCATCATGGTCGTATTACCACCAATAGCTTCGGGAAATTTATCAGGTACCGAATAGACATCGGTGTAACCATATTTCTCATTCCACTTCCATAGCGTACCCTCAGAGGGAACTTGAGTAGAAGAGGGGCTGGATTGCCGCGTGGAACTGCAGGCGGATAGTAACAGTGCAAAAAGCAATGCCATTGTAAGTCGCATAAGCGCAGTGGTTTTCTAAAATTCTATTTGATTTAGGTAATCAATGGTACGAGTAACCTTTAAATATAGCCAGTGCCAATTTATGAGTGGCTACAGGGTGAGTAATAGAGTGCCAAAGATTGGCTTAGATTATCAACACGATACAGTGCTTGAACCCATATTTTTAAATTATGCAGCTAGCCAACCACAATTATTGGGCTTGCGCAGTTCCGCAGAGGGAAAGGAGCGGCAGTCAACAAATTGCAGGAAATTCAGCGTGAAACCCAGATCAATCTGGTTTGAATATTTTCGCTGGTACGCCATGGAGTATTACGATAAATGTTATACAATACATCAAATGATATGGGTGCCTAGGGGATGAACACAGATGTGCAAACTTAAACCACACAACAGCTTAGAAGATCTCTTATAATAAAATCTGAGTATGGTTAGATATTTATAAGGGCAAAGCGATCATTATTGATCCACTGTGTGATATGTTAGATTTGAATGCTAAATCAATGTACCGACATCAGATTCCAGTCAGGGTTTCACGTCGAGAGGGCAACATAAGATGAGTGAGAACAACAGCTATTTAGATCTCTTTACAAAACTTGATTTTCCATTAATTGAGTTGGATCAACATTTTAAGGTGCAGCGAGCTAATAAAGCCGCTCAACAACTGCTGAGTATGGGTGCGCAACCGGAGCAGGCGGTTTCAATTTTTGATATTGATCCGCTTGATCTGGATAAAAAACGAGTGCGCGAGGTGCTTTTAAATGAAGAAGGCCCATATACGTTTATTTGCTCCATCAGGGATCAATTTTATACCATGAAATGGATAAATATGGATAGTTCGGGGAGTTCCCGGAAGAAGAAGCGTTATGTTATCCATATCTATCATAATGATCCTACCGGAATAGAACGCCAACAGTTAGAACTGGCTTTTCGGGCTGCTCAAGTGGGAACCTGGCAGCATAATCTCCAAAATGACATCGTAACCTTTGATGAACAGTCTGCCCAGCATTTTGGGTTTGACGACCGAAGCGTCCCTTTTCAGAAAATTATTGATAGAACACATCCTGAAGATTTGCCGGGTATCCAAAAAATGAAAGAGCAAACCATTGATAAGGGCATACAGCAACAATTTCAGTTAGAATACCGAATTCGCGAGCAGAAAAGCACCTATAAGTGGATATCTATACATGCCGAGGTAACTACGTTGCCCGGACCAGAACCCCAAAAACGATATGTTTATGGAACCAGCCAGGATGTAACCGATCGTAAAGAACAGGAACTGGAGCTAAAACGCATACAGCACACTTATGAAACGATTAGCGAAATTCACCATGCGTTAAGTACAAAACAAGGAGAGCAGCAACTTCTGGATGCCGTCTGCAAAATTGCCGTACAAACCGGTGCCTATAAAATGGCCTGGATCGGTAAACTGGATAAAAATAATATGATTGTTCAACCGGTTGCTTATGCCGGAAATGTGGGCAACTATCTCGATAATATTGATATAGATCTATCCGATCCCGAAAAAAGCAAGGGGCCCACCGGCATAGCTATCACCGAGCAACATCCGGATATTTCACGCAATATTATCAGCGATCAACGTATGCGACCTTGGGTAGAGGAAGCGCAAGAACATGGATATCACTCTTCAGCGGCTATTCCCATTATTATCGATGGGGAGTCGTGGGGAGCCCTTAATTTGTACGCGGCGGCTCCGGAAGCCTTTAATGAGAAAGAGTTACAAATTCTCATTGAGCTAGTTAATGATTTGGCTTTCGGAATTCGCTCCAATCAATTGGAAAAGGAACGACTGAACTCTATCGCTAAATTAAATGAGAGCCGGGAACGCCTTCGATTATTAATTAACACTTCACCTCTGGGGATGGTTGTTTATCAGAACGATCAAATCATATTTGCTAATCCAGCTTTTGTGGAACAGGTGGATGGGCAGAGCGGGGATAGGTTAGATGGCCATAATTTTAAGACTTTTCTGAATGAAGATGCGCATGCAGAACTGAAAAATGCTATCCAGCAGATCTATAGTGGGTACCGGAAGAAGGTTGTTTTTGAAACGCAAATGAGCACATTTGAGAATAATCATATCTATGCCCGAATAACCATTACTCCGTACACCTATCAGGATAAAGACGCGGTACAACTAGTTGTTGAAGATGAAACAGAACGCAAACAGGCCGAACGAGAAATAAAACGCATTTATAAAGGCATTCAGCAAAGTCCAGCGGTGGTGGTGATTACCGACACTGAGGGTAACATCGAATATGTTAACCCGCAATTTGAAGCGGTGACCGGGTACAGCGCGGAGGAAGTAATAGGTAAGAATCCTAAGCTACTTCAAGCTGGTCAGATTCCGATAGATACCAATATCGATATGTGGAAAACCATTTCGTCGGGGGAAACCTGGTCGGGGGAATTTATCAACCAGCGAAAAAATGGTGAGGGGTATTATTTTGCGGCCACGATCTCACCAGTGGAAAATGAACGGGGTAAGATCGAAAACTATATCGCAGTGGGGGAAGATGTTACGCTTAGCAAAAAACAAGAGCGAAAAATTAAACAAGCACTCGAAGAAAAAACCATCCTGTTGAAGGAGGTTCACCATCGGGTTAAAAATAATTTGGCGGTGATATCCGGCTTATTGGAATTGCAGATATTGAACGCGCCGGAAGTGTCTGATCAGCTGCGCATCAGTCAACAACGCATTCAATCTATAGCCAAAGTACATGAATTACTATATCAGGCAGAGTCATTTACGCATATTGACATGCAATTGTATCTGGAGGAGATCTCTAATTTGGATATGACCGCCTTATCCGAGCGAGAGCAGCCAATTGAACTTGATATGGATATCGGATCCGTGGAAATAGATATCACGGAAGCGGTTCCGATGGGACTTATTATTAATGAATTGATGACCAACTCTTATAAACATGCTTTTGAACAGGTGGAAAACCCATGCATTTATGTGTCCATAAATCGGAATGAGGCGGGAATGATTACGTTTGAATATCGGGACAATGGAAAGGGGCTCGGAAAAAATTATTCCTTTGAGGAGTTGGGGGGCGAATCCAGTCTGGGAATTGAATTAATCCAAATATTGATCGATCAGCTGAATGGGCAACAGATCCGACTTTATACTAAAGAGAGTTTTCATTTGAGCTTCCAGTTTAAAAGCGGTAACCCTCTAAATAGTTAGCCGATTCCTACACTAATATGCAATATGCAGCATTTCGCTGCTTCCTGTGTATGTTCAGCGTATTTTGTGGTGATTAAGGCTGCTTAGAGCTTGTATTTTAGTTCTAGGTTGAAAACTTCCAGTAGCCCTAGAACATGAATCCATAATTTTATTGAGATATGATGGCTGGTAATCCGGTACTCTGCAAAACGCTGCGCGAATCAGCGATAACGATACCGATACTGTTCATCGACATAAGGTGGTTGCATCTGGAGGCGTTCCTAGTAGCAGGGACTCATGAACACTTTGGGCTATTACAACGGCCCAAGGTACATTTGTCAGGAATCTACCGTTACAATCCTAACTTAATATGAAATCCACGGCCATTTCGGCATGTAATTCGGTGGTGGCAAGCAGGGGAATATCGTAGTCGGTTCCTTCAAATAAAATGGGCAGTTCCGTGCATCCCAGGATGATTCCTTCCGCTCCTTTACTTCTCAGCAAATTCATCTGTTCCCCAAAGAATTCTTTGGCTTCCTGTGAAAAAATACCCTGTGTCAGTTCTTGGGAAACAAAATAGTGGGCTTGGTCCAAGTATTGTGGATCAGGGATAATGGTTTCAATGGAGAACTTATCTTCTAAAATATCCGGAATAAAACGGCCCGTCATGGTTGGCTTATTACCAAGAAGACCTAGCGATTGTAATCCATATTTTGAGGCCTCATTTCCAGTGGCCTCGGCTATATGAAGAATTGGGATATCGATTTTGGGATATACATACGGATAAGCCATGTGCGGAGTATTGGCGCAAATTATGATTGCTTCAGCACCGGCTTGCTGTAACTTTTTGGATACATCAAGGTATTTAGCATTAATCTTCTGTTTGTTCTGCTCCCGCATCAACTCAATATTAATACTATGGATGATGAGTGGGGGATTGCCCTGAGTGCCAATCCGTGCCCCCACCGTTTCATTTATGAGTTTATAGTATTCGATTGTCGAGTGCCAGGAGGTGCCTCCGATCATACCCAATGTTTTCATACCAATAACCGATTTAATGATCAATTTACAGGATTCTGTACGACGCGTGCGGATAGTGTAACGAGGGTTAAATAAAACAAGCTAGTTGTGTTGATCAACTTCAATATCACAACCCTGAAAGGCTTTAACTAAGGATTGTAAATAGGGTGCTAAAAGGTTATTGCGTAAAAACCTTACCGGCTGGGGAGTAGCGCTTCTTTTTGCTGCTTGGATAACTGTTTGATTTCGTACTCGCGTTTGCAGGCCTGAGATTGATTGTCCAACTCCTCAACATATACCAATTTCTGGGGAGGATGTGCCCGCAAATACTTAGCTCCCTTTCCCTCCACATGCTGATGCCAACGCCGGATGACATGATTGGTGCATCCCGTATAAAGGTTACCGTTAATACAGCGGATAATATAGACGTACCAAGTTTTCATAAGGAACTTTGGCAAAGGGTATTGGCTGAAGTTTGCACTACCATGGTACAATTTATCACAGAGTCTCGCTAATCAGTCTGTACACAGTCGGGGGGGACTGTGAACAATTTAAACTCCGTGAAACATTGCCTAAAACTATGCGCGACTCAGCTAGAAACAATTATCCGGAATCCGTCTTTGAATCAACCTTTACCAATGAGCGGCAACAGCAAGGCCATAAATTCTGACTTGCTACCCCAACCATCCTTGCCACTTGGCCAGGGTATAAATAATTCCCAAGAAATATAGACTGCCAAATAGTTCTTTGTTATACCGGGCTAGCCACTCAGGAAGATAGATATCGAAATTATCCTTTCGATTTTCAGTATAGCGGGCGGCGATGGGGGTGAGTGGACAGCTCCATTTGTTGACTACCAGGATGAGCACTTCAATAAAAACAACCACACAAAGTAGAGCGGCAATCGTAATATCACCCATCCATGCATAAAGTGGAATAGCCAGGATACAACCGGCAAAAAATGCCCAGACAATGGTATGAATGATCTTAATTGCCCGTAAGTAAGAATGAGCGTTCATCAGAGATATGGACAGAAACTATGAGAAAGTGTGGCTTTGCAAGTATAACGAACGAGTGCTAACTCCGTGTGCATTTATTAGTAAAAAGTAGATTAATAGCGGGGAAGATGCCAGAGCCACTAGATGGGTAAGTGCTGCTCAACATGTGCCCTGAGGGGACCAGTTCTCGCAGAGTATCGCCGATGAACCGCGGAGTCCCGCAGAGGGAAAGGATCCAGTCAAAATACTCTGCGAAACACTGCGCACAACTCTGCGCAACTCAGCGAGAACGTTCCTGGTTCCGTTGTCGTGGTGTTGTATTACGAGGGGGAAGATTCGCACAAGCGGACGCTTGCGCTAGTGGGGGGAAGATGCACAAGAAGATGCCAGACACACTACTTGGGAAACTACCTTTGCACTTACCCCACAGGATAAAATCACGACATTAAAAAACAAATCCACCGATCCCGAAGGGATCAAACCCGAATAGCCCGACAGGGCGTTAGCAAGGCGACCCTGAAAGGGTCGAACCAGAAATGAATGGCAATGGAAACCAAGTAGGGCGCCCAATAAAAAAAGGCCAGCAGCCGATCAGCTACTAGCCTTGTTCAGTACCGGTGGAGAGATTCGAACTCTCACTCCCGTAGGAACGCGATTTTGAGTCGCGCGCGTCTACCAGTTCCGCCACACCGGCGTGTGACTCACTAAGTCAATGCCTTCCGTTTCAGAAGGATGCCTAATATAAGGCACCGGCCGGTTCTGTTTCAAGCGGAATCTGAAATTATTTTCTTGTGGGACTTAGGTAAGCCTCTTGGCGGTTTGCGATTTGTCTATGGTAATGGTGCTGGCATCAATGTTAATCAACATCACGGAAGCATCTGCGATATTATAAAATTCACTGTCAACATTGATATGAACCGCCGCTTCGGTTCCTTTTTCAATGGTAATCAGGTCTCCATCGATGGTTAAACCGGGCGTGCCGTTGCCACCGCCGCTGTTGTCGCCACTCCCGTCATCATCCGATCCGGTGGGATTCTCGAGGCAGGAGCTCATAATGATACCGAAAAATGAGAGCAGAGCCCCGACACTGGCGGTTTACAAAAACTTTTTCCGGTTGTATCCCGGCTCATTGCTTCTTTTAATGAGTAGGGAGGAGAACTTGAATTTGATGAGGTTGATCTATTGCCTTTCATTGCATGGAAACTTTAGATCACGAACGGTCGAACTTGGTCTGACGTCCGTCGTCTTCCAATCAATCCTTTCATAATATTTTCACGTTAAACCCGTAACTTAAACTTCTGTCAGCATCACAATCTAGATTTAAATCCAATCCGTAGCAGATGTACACCATTCCCGATAAGATCATGAATCGCATTCCGCAACCCGACCAACCAGGAGAGCGGGTAGTGGTGGGTATGTCCGGCGGCGTGGATAGCTCAGTAGCCGCGTTGGTGCTAAAACAGGCCGGATACGAGGTGATCGGTTTGTTCATGAAAAACTGGGATGAGGAAGATGAAAACGGCGTTTGCACGGCTACCGAAGATTACGAAGATGTAGTACGCGTGGCCGAGCAGATCGGCATACCTTACTATAGTGTGAACTTTGTGAAGGAGTACTGGGATCGGGTGTTTACCTATTTTCTGGAGGAGTACAAAAAAGGCCGCACGCCCAATCCGGATGTGATGTGCAACAAGGAGATCAAGTTTAAGGCTTTCTTGGATCACGCCCTGAAAATGGGCGCCGACTGGGTGGCCACCGGCCACTACGCCCGCTTGGATACCCATCCGGAGACCAGCAAACGACGCATGCTCAAAGGGGTGGATCAAGGGAAAGATCAAACCTATTTCCTGAATCAGCTATCGCAAGACCAGATCGCCCAAGTGCTGTTTCCGCTGGGAGCGCTGCAGAAGTCCGAGGTGCGTACCATTGCCGAACAGGCAGAGTTGGCCACCGCAGATAAAAAAGATAGCACCGGCATCTGTTTTATTGGCGAACGTGATTTCAAAGAGTTTTTAAGTGAGTATCTGCCCGCCCAACCGGGAGAGATGCGTCAATTGGATGGCACGGTGCGTGGTCAGCACGATGGGCTGATGTATTACACCCTGGGACAGCGACGCGGATTGGGCATTGGCGGGGGCGGAACCGGTGAGCCTTGGTATGTGGTGGGCAAGGATGTCAAGGAGAACGTGCTGTTTGTAGAGCAGGGGAAAGATCATCCCGCGCTCTATGTCGAAGGCCTGCGTGCCGATGAAATCAATTGGATCAGTGGGGAAGCCCCCGATTTTCCCCTAGAATGTAACATCAAGTATCGGTACCGACAATCAGATCGTCCGGCCACTATCACCAAACATCCGGATCACCCCGGACAGCTGTTGGTCTGGTTCGACCGGAAAGAGCAAGCCGTTACACCGGGTCAGGCGGTCGTATTTTATCAGGGCGATGTGTGCCTGGGCGGCGCCGTCATCGAAGAAACCTATCCTGATGAAGACCATTTGAACGAGCAACAGTCCGCTAAAGAAATCGGCGCCACCGCCTAAATTCTTCTGCTACATACGCTTAACATTATCAAACTTGTTTGGCGCAATGTAACCAACGCTTATCTCTGCTGAAGATCATTTTCTCTTGTTTTAGCTCTACTTGGTAATATTTTGGGGAAGATCTCGCGTGGTAAAGCCCAATGAAGTCGAATTTATTATTTATTCATCAACCGTCCTCATTTTATTCAATATGGTAACTCTTGAATTCTTGCCTGGCACAAATATCAAGCCCGAATGTCAAGTTTTATAAGTTATACCCCTCTGCTTTATGGTCCGGCCTCTGTAATAAAAGATGCTATATATTAGTCTGTTAATTTATCAGTGTTCAACGTTATGCTTAGAGATCGATACCTTCCACTGATAACCCTACACACTTATCGAAAGGCTTTGCAAAACTTCTGACCAGCGCGAACAGAACATTGTAAAGAGTGGAAATTTGTCTTCTTAATTGTGTTAGAGGGCTTTGCAAAACCTTCCGAAATTTATTCTCTCATGGCAAAATGTAGTAATAATCACCGTTTACACAATCTAATCAGGGGATTGCCGCACTACGTTCGCAATGACAGGTAGTTTTGCAAAGCCCTCTGTTAATGATGACTATCTATATGATTATACAGTTAACTTTACATTATAGTTAGTTTTGCAAACCCCTCTATCAATAAAATGGTGGATAGTCTTGGGACAGGCTATAGTGCTGGCATGACACTAGGCTGTATACTATTTAATGATTTGATAATAGATAAATTGCTTGTAATTGCTCATTCTGAATATTTAATTGGTAGAGTGTAAACATCAATTAATCCTAGAGCATTATGGCACAAGACACATCCAGCAATACTGCTCAACAGGGGACCCAGCAGAGAGATCCAGCCATCGTACGAGAGATTCCCGAAGAGGAATTCAATCCCACCGGTACGGTGACGTTGAGCATTATCTACTTTGCTATTCTGGTCTTTCTGTGGGCATTCATGTACTTCGTTGAATTCGTTGGTCACGGTCCATCCATCAACGGGTAATTCAAGCTAAATCGTCGCGCTTAAAAAGAGGGCAAACACATGCATATACATAAGTTAGAGAGGTTCTGGATTGGTGCGTCACTAATCCTGATCTTCGGTTTCATAGGTACGGTGATCGTTGGTTTCACCGTGTTTGATCTTAAAGTTATCGGAGATTCCGAGAATATTGATCCCACCAAACTTCAACAGACCGAATTTGCCAATCCGGGGGTTCGGGAAGTGGTAGAAGGGGGCGAAACTCGCTATGAGGTCTACGTGGTAGCCCGTCAGTTCTTGTTTCAACCGGGAACCGGGACACCTATTCGTGTTCCCACGGGCAGTGAGGTCACCTTTTATATAACCGCGCCCGATGTCTTACACGGCTTCCAGGTGGTAGGGACTAATCTGAATACCATGGTTATTCCCGGACAAATCACCAAGATGACCACACGATTCGATAAGCCAGCCCGCTACGGTATTCTGTGTAATGAATACTGCGGCTCCGCCCATCACGCGATGGAAGGAATCCTGGAAGTTGTCGACCAATCCGAATTTAAGATCAACAGCTGATTATGACCTTTGTACACAAACATCCGAAACCAGCTAAGATTGTAAAAGCCAATTTCCTGGTAGCGTTTATCGCTTTAGGCATTGGCGGCTTGTTTGGCCTGATTCAGGGGCTGCACCGAACCGGCGTCTTTGACAGCCTGATTACCTCGACCCAGTTTTACACCATCCTGACCGGACATGGGGTATTACTGGCGCTGGTGTTTACCACCTTTTTTATTGCCGGTCTATTCCATTGGGGAGTCACTCGAAGCTTGGAACGCGAACCGGAAAATCATACCCTCAGTTGGATCTGGTTCAGTTTAATGACCGTGGGGACCATTATGGCCACCGCGGCGATCCTGGGTGGATTAGTACCCGGGAGCACCAGTTTCCGAGCGGCGGTACTATACACTTTTTATCCGCCCATGCAGGCGCACCCGGTGTTTTATTTTGGTGCCTTATTTCTCATCATAGGAAGCTGGATGGCAGGAGCCCAGTGGTTTATGATGTATCGCAAATGGCGCGCGGAGCATCCCAATGACAAAATTCCGCTGCAGTCTTTTATGGTATTGTATACCATGTTGATGTGGTACATTTGTACGTTGGGAGTTGCTCTGGAAGTGATTGTGCTGCTCATTCCTTGGTCAATGGGTATGGTCGACAAAATCGACCCCTTACTGCCTCGAACGCTGTTTTGGTATTTTGGGCACGCGTTGGTTTATTTCTGGTTGTTGCCCGCGTACTTCGTATGGTATTCCATCTTACCCAAACTAGCCGGTGGACGCCTATTCAGCGATTCCATGACCCGGGTCACCTTCATTATCTTCCTGATTCTATCTACACCTATCGGCTATCACCACCAGTACGCGGATCCGGGTATATCCGTAGGCTTTAAATTCTACGCCATGGTGGCCACTTTGCTGATTCTGCTGCCCAGTTTGATCACCTTCTTCACGGTCATCGCCAGTATGGAGCATGGAGCTAAACAACGGGGCGGTTCCGGCAAACTGGGATGGCTAAAAGCACTGCCTTGGAACAATCCTGCTTTTGTGGGTTGTGCGCTAGCCGGATTAATGTTTGCCGCCGGTGGATTCAGCGGCATGATTAACGCTTCTATGAACATTAATATCCTTATCCACAACACCCTGTGGGTTCCCGGACACTTTCACTTGACGGTGGGTACGGCCGTTGCCTTGACTTTTATGGCGGTGACCTACTGGTTGTTGCCTCAGATGACCGGGCGTAAAATCAAGCATAATACTATGGCGCTAATTCAGCCTTATCTTTGGTTTTTAGGGATGACTTTAATGTCGAACGCCATGCACCGTGGTGGTTTGGCGGGTATTCCGCGTCGTGTGGCGGAAACCAACTACCTGGGCTTTGAATTTGAAGCTGTATTAGGCTCTATCCCTGAAATCCAGTGGCAGATTGCCATGGGGGGCGTATTGCTGTTCATCAGCATGGTACTCTTTTTATGGGTGGTTACGGCCTCTTGGCTGGGCGGCGAAGTTTCCGAACATCCCGTCGACGATTACCTGCCACCTGCTCTATCCGGACCTGAACACAGTCCAGCTATTTTGGACAATATGAAGCTGTGGATTGGGTTAGCTATTCTACTGATTATTGTGGCGTATTCAATCCCTCTGGCTGATATGGTAATGGACGGCTTATTCTGGCCAGGAGCGCCCGGAATCCGTATTTAACACAATATTTTAATCATTCTGAAAAGCCGTCATCATTTAGGTGACGGCTTTTCTAGTACGTAATCATAAATACTGTAATATGGCAGAAACACAGCAACCAAAATCTGATGACGATGCCCCATCCATGTCCATTGTTAAGTGGATTATCATCATTGCCATCGGCATTCCCGTCTTGATCGAAGTGGGTACGTTTGCCGGCATGTTTGTGGAGCGGTTGAGTGGAGAGGAGCAGCACGTGGAACAGCATACCGAAGATCTAAAACAATTGGTGGCCGGATCACATATTGAACTGGAAGAAGATGTGGAAATTCGCGTGGATACATTAAAAGTCTGGGCCTCTTCGGGAGATTGGATTTTCCAGATGACCCTATCCAGTCCGGAACATGGTGAAGCTGGAACCGGAGTAGTGATTTTAGATCAACTCACCACCAATAATGATGAGGTGCTGGAGGAACGAAAACGTCTACAACTACCACTCAGCAGCCCCCAAACTATACAATGGCGATTGCCTTCGGGACAACAACCGTTCAGTATTCGAATTATTACTCCTAACCAAACCGGTCAAGTATTGGAATTCGGTAAGATTCCGGTGCGCATGCAGCAGTAACTAGTCGATCTTTATCAAACGCGAAGAGTTGACAATGACCAGGATACTGCTGCCGATCATGGCTAAGGCGGCAAACAAAGGGTTGATCCAACCCCAGGCAGCCAGCGGAATGGCTACTGCGTTGTAGAGTAAAGCCCATCCCAAATTTTGTCGGATCCGGCGAAACACCCGATTGGAGAGTGCCAAGGCGTAGGGCACCCGACTAAGATCATCATTAGGGATGACCAAATCACCAGCCGACCGGGCCAGGGCGGAGCGGTTTCCGAAAGTAATGCCCAGATCTGCGCTAGACATGGCACCGGCATCGTTGATACCGTCACCAACCATCACGGTGGTTGCTTTGCGCCGCAGTCCTGATACAATTGCTGCTTTAGATTCGGGACGGACCTCGGCGAATACACGATCCACGGCTGGGTGGTTTTGCCAATACTCGGTAGCCGAATCTCGATCTCCGGTTAGTACGATAACCTGCATCCCTTGCTCATTCAATTGGCCTAAAACCTCATCGACCTGTTCACGCAGTTGATCTCGCAAGTGGAAGGCGATCCAACCTAAGTTGGAAACATACGCCCAAACCGCCATTTCAGCATCCGTAATTGGGGAATGATTTCTCCATTCAGATGGCAACGCTTCAGGGAAATTCTGGCTTTGCATCCAAGACGGACTGCCTACCCAAACGTCTCGGCCATTGACCTGCCCGTAAATCCCCCTCGATGTGGTAGTAAACTGGCTAATGGGGTCTGAATTAAAGTCCGAAAGCTGCAATTCCTGCTGTATATATGTAGCGATTGATCGTCCTACGGGATGGGCACTATTATGCTCCAATTGAAGAATCGAGGTCAGTATATCCTGCCTGTATTTGTTGGAATCCAATGAACTATTTCGGGATAAGATCAACTCAGTGTCTACGACTTCAAACTCGCCGGTGGTCAACGTTCCGGTTTTGTCGAATACCACTTGTTGTGGCTCTAGGCGTCGCTCGAACAGCTCGGTAGATTGCACAATTACCTGTTCGCGCAGTGCCGATCGAATGCCATTGGCCAAGGCCAGGGGAGTAGCTAAGCCCAAAGCACAGGGACAAGAGACGATGAGCACGGCTAAGCTGGTTAGCAGGGCGGTTTGCGCTGGTTCATTCCAGGAGAGATGAAGCAGAAAGGTGAAACCGGCAGCAATCAATACCATCGGGACAAACCAAGCGGCCAGTCGATCAACAAACCGCTGGGTCCCGCTTTGTTGACTCTGAAGCTGCCAGAGCAGTTCAGATAACCGATCGATCAAACTGGTTCGCTGTTCATTCAGCAAAATAGTAAGTGAGTTGTCGAGCAATAGAGAGCCCCCTAATACGGTATCCCCGAACGATTTGGTTTGGGGCAAGGCTTCTCCGGTGAGTAGGGATTCATCCACCGAGGCTTCGCCCTGTTGGACGTATCCATCGAAGGGGATGTATTCTCCTTGTAATACTTGAATGGTGGCATCCGGGGCTACATCGGAGAGGGGAACCATAGTGGTGTGGCCCTCTTCATCAACTACACGGGCTTGGTCGGCACGCTCTCTATGTAATCGTTCCAGTGATTGCAGGGATCGCCTTTTGAGCTGTTGCTGGTAATATTGCCCGATGGAGACAGCCAATACAATTACCACGGTCACGTCGAAGTAAACATCCAGATAACCCAAGCTGACCGCCAAGAGACTATATACATAGGCGCTCAGAGCAGCCAGGATAATCAACAGATCCATATTGGGTTGACGCATCCGCAAGCTGATCCACGCGCTGCGCAACAACGGGCCTCCGGTGTAGCCTAAAATGAAAGTACTAAACACCCCGATGTTACTGAGCGCGAACAGGCCATCTTTTCCATTCAGATTTAACAGGGAGTCATAACCGATATAAGTGGGGTACAGAAATAGGATATATTGCATCATCACTATCATGCCAAAGAAACCGCCCAACACCAATCGAGCCACCTGATTTTGTTGTTGCTCCCGCAAATCAGTGGGATCATCCGAAGGAGAGAACGGATGTAGTCGATATCCCCCTCGCGAAAGGTCCTCAGCTAGTTGATGGGCCGATATTTGCTGGGGATCAAAGCAGATCCGCATCAGATCGGTAGCATAGCTGGATTGCGCAACAAAAACCCCGTCCTGTTGATTGGCCAAGTGATCCAGGAAACGCTCGCAAGTGGTACAATGCATACCTTGTACTTGGAAGTAGGCCGTTTCAGCCTCTTCGGGAATGGATGGCTTCGTCTCCTTAGCATTTTCCGTACTCATGGACTGCTGAAGTTGTTGCGCCTGATCTTCCGGCAAGGTTTTCAGCATATCATGCACCTGCTTGCAGCCTTCACAACAAAAGGCATCGCCGTTATTATTACGAATCACCGAGTCGGGGGAGACCGATAACTCGCAGAGTTCGCATAGTTCTTTGGTTTGAGTGTTACTGATTTCCACTACACTTAGTTGGGTTTTAAAACCTGGAGTATCTAATCAACAAGATTGTTAGCTTGTATGAAAGTAAAGAATGAATGAGTGCAATCGCATTACTGTTAGACTAATGAATTTATCATAGACCAAGAAAAGGAATGAAGGACAAACAGGGTATTCACGTATTTACGTTTCGTGGGATTGAAGTCCGGTTGGATTATAGTTGGTTTTTGATTTTTGGTTTGATAGTGATCACACTGGGTGCCTATTATTTTCCCGATCGCTATCCGGAGATTGGCGAGGTAGAGCGGTGGGTAATCAGTGTGGCCTCGGCGTTGCTGCTATTTATTTCCGTATTACTACACGAATTTGCGCATTCCATAATCGCGCAACAGCGGGGGATTGAGATTGAGGGAATTACGCTGTTCTTATTCGGGGGATTAGCCCACATGAAATCGGATCCCAGCAAACCTAGGGATGAGTTTTGGGTGGCCTTGGCCGGTCCGTTGTGTAGTTTAGCCATCGGAGGGATTTTAATAGGATCTTATTGGCTGGTAGGGGATATGGCCAGTGGCAGCATTTCCGCAATGCTATGGTACCTAGGGACATTGAATTTGGCACTGGTGGCTTTCAATATGCTGCCTGGCTTTCCATTGGATGGTGGACGTGTGGCCAGAGCAATCATCTGGCACTACACCGAAAACATACGCCGCGCCACTAAAATAGTCAGCAACATGGGTAAACTATTTGCCTATGCTATTAGCGGCTTAGGTTTGCTGAGTATTTTAGGGGGAGCTTGGGCACAGGGGTTTTTGTTTATTTTTTTGGGGATGTATCTTCAGCAAGCTGCCGAACAGGGCTACCGTATGGTGGCGCTGAGAGAAGGTCTGTCTGAAATTTCACTGGGGCAGATTATGACGTCCGATCCTATCACGGTAACTGAAAATATCAGTATTCAACAATTGGTGGATGAGTATTTCTATAAGTACCGGGTGCATTCGTTTCCGGTATTGGATACAGCGCGACAACAACTAGTAGGACACATAACTGCTAAACAGATTCGATCGGTCAGTAGGGAGAAATGGGGAGATAAAAAAGTAGGTGATGTGATGATTCCGGTGCAGCAGTTACCGCATTTAACAGCCGATCAGGATGCTTACGAAGTACTCCAGGAAATGCTGATTCACAATTTTGGACGGTTGCCGGTCTGGGATGCTTCCGGCCAGCAGTTGGCGGGCATCGTTACGCGCAAAGATATTTTCGAGTATGTCCACATGCGGGAAGAGATCGAGGGCAATCAGCAACGTTTGAAGCACCTCGAAGAGATAGACACCTAAGGAAAGTCTACACAGCTATTATTGGCGGTAGGTTACATCGGTAATAGTACCTTTCCAATATTCATACGGTCCGCTTTCCAGATCCCATTGCACCACGCCTTGGGTGGGTATCCTGATTTGTTCAAAAGTCTGGTACTGACTAAACCTGCCGGACCAGGGATCGGCCTGGTACGAGCCGTTGACTTCCCGGAAGCGTGCTTCCGCTTCCACACGTTCCACTAATTTTTGCTCATTAAACGTATATAACATGCGCACTTCGTGATAACCGTCTCGAAGAATGGCCCACGCCTGTTGATCGTTTTCTGCTTCCCAGTGAATCCAATCCCAAGCCGGATGCAATACCATCGGATACCACGGCGCCTCGGCCAGAAAACGCAATAATTCTCCCTGATCCAGCTCCGTTGAGGGGGCAGCATCGGCTACGGTAAATGCTCCCCATAATTTGGCTCGTAATTCCCCACGACCCCGATGATATCTATCCATAACTCGAGCAGTCATTAAGGGCATCATCTGAACCGACGCATCCCAGATAAATCCCGGGGGATCCAGACCGGCACGATGATCGGCGGTAAATTCATGCCAGGAGATGGAAGCGGTATCACCGGTGGTGCCCATGTTGATAACCCCTTGCTGTTTTATATGGGCGGCACGAACTGGGGGAATAGGATCAGGCAGGACCTTTCGCAAATAGGAGGCGACAATCGGTGGAAGTTCATCCAGGCCTTGTTCACGGTCAATTTTCTCAAGTTGATCATTAGAACCCGGGTTGGGCGTACGCACCTCAGATTTATACTCTTGGATAGCCTTTCGAAACTGACGTCTTTGATAGTAAACGTATAGGCCAACGGCTATAACGACACCCAAGATGATCCATAGTATAAAACGCCCCCAAATGTTCATATCTATCCCATTGGTTTCCAACTGATGAAGTATTAGAGGGCTTTGGAAATCTACCTGTCATTGCGAACGTAGTGCGGCAATTCCCTGATTAGATTGTATAAGCGGTGATTGTTACTACATCTTGCCATGACAGAATAAATTTTGGAAGCTTTTGCAAAGCCCTCTATTAATGGTAATCAATGCTCATCTAAAATGGTGGGATTTTTAACTGGATTCTGGTTGTGGGGAAAGTCACTATTCAATAGGGAATTGAATTGCTTGTTGGATTAACGGTGGGCTATACATTAAGCAAATAATAAATGCCCAAAAAATAAGCGCCGATAGTCATCATTGCGGATAGGATACAACGAGACGATCGGCGCGTACCTGCCTTGCTAGTTGATTCACAGGCAGTCAAGTAGGGGGTAAAGGCTTACTTGTTTTTACCGGGAGACTTCATTTCATGCTTTTTTTCTTCCCGAGCTTTGGCTTGTTTTTTGGCTTTTTTCTCTTTTTTGGGATTCTTATCAGCCATAATGGTACTCCATATCAGAACTTTGTTAATACTAGATATCCACATATTGGCGTGTGGTTTTGTGTTCCGAAATCAGAACAGTGTTAACTTATTCTATTCAGCTCGCCGCAACAATCGTCCATTTTTTGAATATAGCTTGCGGTAATTTACCAACACCTTGTACAACAAGAATGAGACACATCTCCCAAAAATTGGACACCGCACCCCTATAAGTCGGAGGTTGGGGGATAAGATTTATTAGAGAAAGGCCTTACAGATCCTGCTGGTATCAAGGTTGTACCAAAGAACAGGAAACTAGCTCTAGCTTACTGTCCATGAACTCGAAATGCCCCTCTCGGTCATAGGCTAGAAGTGAATATCATCTCTAAAATACGTTTCAGGGAGATCCTAACATGCATGTTCATTTACAGCCATCAGGAATATGCAGCTGTATATTTATCAAACCTACCCATCAACATACGAGTCAGCGGACCCGGTTCGCCGTTTCCGATTATCTGATCATCTAACTGGGTGACTGGAATTATACGCTTGCTGGTGGAGGTAAGAAACAACTCGTCAGCTTCCCGCACCTCCGACAAGGAAAGGGGACGTTCCTGAATTTTAGTCACATCCTCAGCTAAATTTAGGATAATATTTCGAGTGATTCCCTTGAGAATATGATCCGAAGGCGTATACAAAACATCATCAGTAACCATGAATAAATTAGCCCGCGGGCTTTCGGTCACTCCATAATCCGAATGATGATAAAGCAGGTCATACGCGCGATAGCGGTTTTTAAAACGCTCTAAACGCAATGTGTTCATATAATTAAGTGACTTCACCTGAGGAAGCTCACGCTGATATTCCACCGTGATTAACTTTGCGCCCTGCCTGTACAATCGATCCGGATAGACCGGATAATTTTCGGCCATAATAATCAATCGAGGCTGATCATACGGGGAAGATGGAGTGCCATCGCCTCCAGTGAGGATTAATTTCAAGGCAGGGTAATCCAAACGGCTGCGATCCAAGAGGTCCTTACCAATTTCCAGTATTTCATTATAGGGTACAGGCAGATCAAGGTGCAACTCGGATGCGGATCGTTGAAATCGAGCCCAATGATCCATCGGGTGAAAGAGGCTACCGTTGTAGGTTCGCATAAAATCGAACACGCCAAATCCACGTTGTAAGCCCAAATCACTAACTGGAATAGTGGCTTCAGATTTTGCTACGATAGATCCGTCGATATAATAAAACTGGCTCATATTGTGATCCGTTGGGGAGCTTGGTGTAATAGCTAGATCATCATATTGGTTTAACCCGATTACCTTGTGGCAATATATCTCCTAAGATCAGAATGCAAAATTTGTTGCAATTCCTTACTGTTTTCGCTGTCCGTAGCTAAAAATACAAAGCCGAACAACGGATATCTTTCGTAATTCACCGGTCGAACATTCAGCGGGTGTTCAAAATTTGCCCGCAGCTGCTCATAATCAAAGGCGGCTATTTGTTCACTGTCAATCCCGGAATTGTTATCCAGCACCACAATAGCGTAGGTTTGATTGGTCATCTTCGCAAAGATATCAGGCCAATCTGGGGTGAGCCCCTCCAAAAAGTAAGCATACGGGTTGAACCCAAAGGCATAAGAGGTGATATCCGCGGTGGTGCACCAGCCACCAAATCGGGAGGGATTGATTTCAATGGGGGCGATTTGTCCTTGCCCGTCGATACGAACTTCTACATGAAGTGGGAAATTACGGAGCTCCAGCATTTGGGCAAGTGTATCCAGGAATTCTGTAAATGCCTGCAAGTGCTCCTGTATTAGAGATCGGGAAGTGACATACACGCGGTCACTCACATCGCTGTCCGATGAAAATAGGTGTTTATACAAATTTAACACCACAGGCTCCCCTTGATCATCAAAATACGCGTCAAATGCATATTCCTGACCTTCCAAATAGGATTCCAGAATAAATGAGCGATCATCCACCACTTCCACCGGGTATTGTTGACTGATATTCTGGGTATCTGCGGTTAATTCCTGTAGTACCGGTTGCCAATCCTGGGCCCCGGTCAGATGATGTACCCCCAAGCTAAAGAAGCCACTGCTGGGCTTGATAACCAATGGATAAGGCAGATCATGGATATCCAACCGCGGTAACTGATCGGTTTCCACTTCTCGGAAGTAAAATGCAGGGTAGAGATCCGCCATTAATTCCCGAAACCTCACTTTGTTTTTGAACTGACTAACAACGCTGGGCAGGATGGTATTTGATAAATGTTGGGCTATCCATCCGATTGCATTTTCGGAATTGGTATACAGTTTGGGCCAGGATTGCGAACTCAATCGAGAAACGGCCTCTTCTTCCGAAATTAGTAGTTCATGTAGAAAATCAGTGAGCTGAAGAGATGTAATGCTAGGGGTGTGTATGACTGGGATCTGGTGCCGCTGGATGGTCTGAATCAAATATTGGGATACATAAGGGTGATCCAGTATGATCATGTTAAGCCGTAAAATATTCTGGTTTAATTTAATTGCGTCCAAGTATAGCATTCCCGAGCCGGATATGGAATTGATCCCCCGTAACAATGTGTGAATTTTGTAAAAAGGGTTCATTTACCTACATCAATAGCGGTCTTGCACTTACAAAGTATTGACCTCCCTTAGTACATCGGTATACCTGTAAAGCGTCTACTTTAACTGTAGACATTTAACATTTGCACACGGTATAGATTTTAGGAGGCCAATATGTTATCCATTAAATCAATGTTTACTTCTCTCATCATGTTCGCTTTGGTCAGCTCAGTATCATTTGCGCAACAGACTGCCCAACAACAGCAGCAGCGCATGCAGCAACAAATGCAGCAGATGCAAGAAATGACCAAGACGATGAATAAACTCATGGAACGTACGCATTCCATGAATCAAGAGATGACCAAACAAATGCAACAGGCTAAAAACGATCAGATGCGTAGCCAATATCGCATGATGAATCGAATGAGCGAACAAATGGGCATGACTCTGGGCAGCATGAAGAACGCGGCAGAACGCTGCGAAATGATGCTCCAGGATAAAGACATGATGCAAGATCGAATAATGCGTCGAGAAACCGATCGTCTACGTGAGCATATTCATAATATGACGGGCGATATGGAAGAAGCAGTAGCCACCATGGAACGACTCATGGAGCGACTACATGAAAATAGACCGACCAGCTCGTTATAACGTACAATAGGATCATAAAATGATTCGGATCCGAATATATAAGTTACTGTTGGGACTTGGTTTCGGGATGCTGATCGGAGCATATGGGGCCGGCTTTGCAGATGCTGTTGCACAACAATATTCCTACACAGGAAGTGCACAGTTCGCATCCGGCTCCTATTTTTTTGGTGAAACCACCCAAAGCTTCTATTTGGTAAATGGGATGGGCTGGTCCAATGATACATGGAATATCTCATTGAGTATTCCCATGGTGGTGCAGAATTCTCCATGGGTATCCTATAGTACTACCGGACAATTGCCCACAGGGGGATCCCAGCATGGGGAACTGTTAAATCCTAAAAATGATGATAATCAACCGGTACCCGAGGCAACTACCGCAACTCCGGGGGTGTGGGTTCAGCAGCAAAAGGGGAGTGGCCGAGGTGGGCGAAAAACAATTGAACTGCCAGACACCGTGTCTTATACCCAAGCAGGATTCAGTGATCCCAGTATGAACATGGGAATCCAGCTGTGGAGCAGTACTGGCGGTCGCACCTTACTTAATCTCAATACCACCATTAAATTTCCGTTGACTGATCCCAATAATGGTTTCGGTACTGGGAAATGGGATTTCGGAGCCGGAGCGTCCATTATGCAACGTTTGGGTACGGTTTTCCTAATGGGTGATTTGATGTACTGGTGGTTTGGCGACATGGAAGATCTGGAGCTGTACAATCCTCTCAACTATAGCCTGGGATTGGGCAAATCATTTGACTACGGTACCTGGATGGCCAATGTTTCTTTTAACGGATATACCGAAATCATTGAAGATTATGACCCGCCTATGAGTATTGCCGCTGGAATAGGATATACGGTTTCGGATGCAGTTAATTTAAACGGGCTTGTTTCCTATGGGCTATCCGAATCCGCTGCGGATTACACCATCGGTCTGGGGTGGAGTGTCAACTTTTAGCAAATACGATAAAATCGGCGATTAAAAGAAAACCCCGTAACCGAATGGCACGGGGTGGTAAGAAATTCAGTAGGAAGAGTGGGCTAAGGCTAACTCTGCATATTCTGAGCCACATCAGTAACCTTATTCCAAACTCGGAACAAATTACCGTGACTCATCTTTTGTATATCCTGTTCCGTATATCCGGCTTTAAGCAGATGGTAGTATAAGTTGGGGAAATCAGACACATCTTTGAGCCCAATGGGAAGAGTGTCGCCCACGCCATCAAAATCGGATCCGAAGCCCACATGATCGATTCCAACCAGATCCACTACATGATTGATGTGATCAACCGCTTTGTTGACATCGGTATACACCGGGTGCTCTTCCATGTAGCTGTCTATGTATTCCTGTGCTTCGGGATCTTCGTATTCCAAATTGTTTTCCTCCAACCATTCACTCAAATGAGCGCGATTTTTCTCTCGTTGTTTACGAGAATCCTCAGACAAAAACGTCGATCCAAAATTGATCTGAATAACCCCATCATTTTCAGCCAGCTTTTTAATCATGTCATCACTCATGTTCCGCTCAAATCCGGGGACGTAGTGTCGACATGAAGAGTGCGAGGCGATCACCGGTGCGCTGGAGCTGCGTATCACTTGGTAAAAGGTACTATCTGACACATGCGAAACATCAATCATCATACCCACTCGGTTCATTTCCTTAACCACATCGTAGCCAAAAGGGCTCAAGCCTTGCCATGTCCGGGTGGTATCGTAAGAGGAGTCACAAATGCGATTTACTTTGGAATGGGTCAAGGTGATGTAGCGTACATTTCGATCATAGAAGTGTTGGATATTATCCAAGTTACCTTCCAAAGCGGCACCGTTTTCTATACCCATGGGCAGTGACACTAATCCTTCCTCAAACTGTTCTTGAATCTGTTGTGGAGAATTGGCCACTGCGAATTTATCAGGGTGAGTGGCGGCCAAAGAGTCTACCATATCTATCAAATGATCGGCCAGCGCTTTTCCACCTCCGGTTTCTTGTTTCTCCGCGGGGATATAAATAGACATAAAAGCTGCGTTGAAACCACCTTCTCTGGATTTGGGATAATCAAATTCACCCTTGGAATCCTTGGTTACATCATATCGCCCCATTTCCATGCGATAGGGTAGGTCGATATGGGTATCCACAATAATAGTTGCTTGGGCTAATGAATCTGCTTTGGCCCGCATAACGGGATCTTCCTGTGATTGACAGGCACTGAACACTCCCATAAGGGTCAGGAAAGCTAGATAAATGGGTAAACGTCGTAGTTTCATACTGTAGATTTGTTGATTCTGATTGCCGTGCTTCACCAATATATAAACCGCCTCTCCAACTGCCAGTTATCCGCTGACCATTAACATGATTTAATAAGTATATACGGCTACCAGTCAATGAACTTCAGGACTAGGAATTAGGTTCAGGGTCATAAAATTTAGGATACGCAATGGCTAAGGATTATGAATTGAACCCTTCCTCCAAAGCGGTAGATTTAATTTTAAGCATTTGGATTAGAGAGGAGTTAAATATGGAACAAATCACTTGGACACTCATAATTTGGCAATTAGCCATAGGCTTATTTGTAGGCGGCACCGTAGGTCGTTTTATAGAATGGGAAGGCATCTCCTTTTACGCGAATATTATTTGGGGTGCGTTTTCGGCCGTGATCACTGGTAACATCGCTGTAATATTTGGGATAGGCGACGGTGTACTCTATGCTATGCTGGGTACCGTAGCGGTGCTATTCTTAGTGAATGTATTTCATCAGCATCACGAAGAAGATTTTTTTGGAGATATCAAACACGATATTAAAATCAAATACCAGTGAGGGCAATGTTATGGGGAAGCTTGTAGAAACAAGGACTTATGTACCGTACCGGGTGGCTGCCATTTCAACTTCGAATTGAGAAACCCGTTTTATCGGCATATCTAATAAATGCACTAACTATTAAGCTACAGTAACCATTTATAGGTCTGTAGGTTCAAGTTCAAGCCTCATAAAACGCTCATTTTGGTCGGGTATGGGGTAGCGGTGGGCTATGATAGTTAAAAACAAGAGCTACGTCTGATTTGCTAAAAGCTACATAGCTAGAACGAAGCGGGTTTCAATTAGCGCGTACAATTTAAAAGAGCGATCCGTAAGGGGATCGCTCTCTGAGGTATGGGGTAAAGCAAGTTTTTTAGTCAGAATAGCCCTTCAATTATACCGTCATTGCTAACATCCACATCCAATGCCGCCGGATGTTGGGGGAGTCCGGGCATTAACATCATATTTCCACAAACCACAACCAGGAAATCTGCTCCGGCAGATAGTTTGATGTCGGTGACGGTCAAGGTCCAATCGGATGGGGCTCCACGTTCCTTTTTGTCATCACTGAAGGAACTTTGGGTTTTTGCTACACAAATGGGCAGATCATCGTATCCCATGGCCTTGTAGCGATTCAGTTCTTTAAGGGCTTGCGTTTCGAAATAGATATCCGAGGCTCCATAAACCTGTGTGGCCAAAGTCTCAATCTTGGTCTCAATAGAATCGTTGAGATCATACAACGGGGCCGGATCAGAGTCTTTTTCGGTTGCGGCTACCACTGCATCGGCCAGATCAGCCGCACCCGGCCCGCCGTTGGCATAAGAGGAGTGAGGCACGCAAGCGACATCATGTTCCTTGCACCAGTTCTCAATCCAGTTAACCTCCCGATCGGTGTCATCATCAAATCGATTGATGGCCACTACCACCGGTACGCCAAATTTTTTCATATTGTTGATGTGGCGATCTAAGTTGACAATACCTTTTTCCATAGCCGAGATGTTTTCTTCGGTCAACTCATCCAGTTCGGCGCCGCCATGCCATTTCAACGCACGAACTGTGGCTACCATGACTACCGCGGAAGGCCATATATCGGTGCGTCGGGCAACAATATCAAAGAATTTTTCTGCTCCCAGATCAGCGCCAAAACCCGCTTCGGTGACCACATAGTCAGAAAACTTTAAGGCAATACGATTGGCCAGGACACTATTGGTTCCATGAGCGATATTGGCAAACGGTCCGGCATGCATCAACACGGGAACATGCTCACTGGTTTGTACCAAATTAGGCATAATTGCTTCGTTGAGTACGACAGCCATGGATCGTTCGGCTTCCAAATCTGCGGCGTATATGGGTTGATCATCACTGGTATACCCAACAATAATCTTACCCAAACGTCGCTTGAGATCTTCTCTTGACTCAGCTAAGGCTAACACCGCCATTATCTCCGAGGCCGCCGAAATGATAAAGCCGGATTCCCGAGGAACACCATTGGGATGCCCACCCAATCCAACATTTATGTGACGGAGAGCACGGTCATTCATATCCATAGCCCGGTTCCACATAGGACGTGTAATGTCAAAACCCAACTCGTTGCCCCGGTGCAGATGATTGTCAATCATCGCGGCCAGTAAATTGTGGGCGGTCGTGATGGCGTGCATATCACCATTGAAGTGCAGGTTGATGCGTTCCATCGGTTGCACTTGGGCATTGCCAGCACCGGTTGCTCCACCTTTTACGCCAAATACAGGTCCTAGAGAAGGTTCACGTAAGGTGACCATGGCATTCTTACCGATATGCTGTAACCCTTGCCCCAGTCCAATACTGGTCAATGTTTTGCCTTCACCGGCACGGGTAGGGGTCATGGCGGTAACTAATATCAACTTGCCATTTTCGATCCCTTGGCGGTTTTCCAGCGCATTTAATCTGATCTTGCCTGTATACTTACCATAGAACTCAAATTCATCTTCTTGAAGATCAAATTTGGCCATAAAGTCACGCATGTGCTTCATGGTTACGGGGGCGGTTTCAATACTCATCATCTACTCCTTATCTGTTGATCCGGGATTCTTAGATCCACCGTGCATCATCTTATCATGCACAAATTAATTGCTCTTACAAGCTTATCGATTTAACCATAAGGTGTTGGACCGCTAAAACCACTATAAAACTGTAGGGTAATTTACTACAACATTTTAGTATCCAAAGGGGATAAGTTGATGATAAATTAACATCAATAACTTGTAATCTTATTCATGATCCTATTAATTGAGAGTATAGATTATCAAAATAGATCAAGAGAGAGGCAAAAGAGAGGAGACGATCATGTCTAAGAGGTTAAAAGCTATGCGAAAGCCACTATTGGTATTGGTTCTAGTGATGCTCATGGGAGGATCAGCGTATGCCGTTTGGAATTACTATAATGGACCGCCGCAATGGATCGCGCAAACCGCTGATCAATTGGAGGAGAAAGATGAATATCCCGATTTGATTGTTGCCAAAGCTACAGCCACATCAACGCACCACCGTATGGCTTTGGATAAAGCACGTCTGAAGGCCATCAGTTCTCTCATCCGAAAATTGCAAGAGCCACGAGAGGGATTTACGATTGAAAAAACGAAAGGTGATAGTGGAACGGTTAAGAAATCAACGTTCAGTGGCTCCATGAATGATTTTAAAGAACTCGATTCATACGTGGAAAGAACCCCTCAGGGGGAATACAAGGCTTATTTTTTAATCGGTATTACTCAATAAATCAATATTCTTTGGTGCTCACCTCGAATGCTCCTACCTTATGTTTTGCGAGACAACTGTTTAGTTGACTATGGGGTAAATCATGAGACATATCGTCAATACCAAAGATGGTGGGCCAGAAGTACTGAAGGTTCAAGAAGTGGATGATCCGGTTCCGGCGCCGGACGAATTACGTGTTAGAGTAGATGCAGCGGGCATAAATTTCGCTGATATTCTAGCTCGAAAAGGAATTTATCCCGATGCTCCCCCCAAACCTTGTGTAGTAGGCTATGAAGTGGCCGGTGTAGTCGATCAAGTGGGAACTGAGATCGATCAACAATGGGTAGATCAACCGGTAATTGCGTTCTGCCGTTTCCAAGGGCAAGCGGAGTATGTCACGGTTAAAGAACAGCAGATCTTTCCCAAGCCGGAGTCCTTAACTTTTGCTCAAGCCGCAACCCTACCGGTTAATTATCTGACCGCCTGGGTATTAATTCATGTGATGGGTTCCTTAACTGGCGACGAAACCATTCTGATCCATAATGCTGGGGGCGGAGTGGGTTTGGCCGCATTGGATATTGCCTTACAAACCGGAGCTCAGACCATCGGGACGGCCAGCCAGCGTAAACATTCATTTCTGGTTGATCGCGGCCTGCACCACGCTATTGATTATAGAAAGAGCGATTGGCTCCCCCGCGTTATGGAGATCACCAAGAATCGCGGAGTAGATTTAATTCTGGATCCACTGGGCGGTAAACACTGGAAGAAAAGTCGAGAAGCGTTACGATCCACCGGTCGGTTGGGAATGTTCGGGATTTCCTCAGCCTCTGAACGCGCGGGGATGTTCTCAAAACTTAAATTGCTTAAAACGGTAATTTCTATGCCGTTTTATCATCCACTATCTCTGTTGGATCAAAATCATGGTGTATTTGGAGTCAATTTGGGTCATCTATGGCATGAACCCGAGAAATCTCGTATCTGGTTCAAACAGCTAATAAATGGAGTAGAAGAAGGCTGGATTCAGCCTCATGTAGATAAAACGTTTAGCTTCGACGATGTAGCCAAAGCGCATGCGTATATCGAAAACCGCAAAAACATTGGGAAAGTAATCTTAACCCCCTAATGCTAACCATATCGCGGTAGGTGTTTAGTTGGATCCAGAGAGGTATTGGTCGGGTATGTTAGTTTGATCGGTTTCTCCGGTCCACACGATATTTACAATCCACCAACGATCTTCTTTTTGCAGCAATTGGATGCTGTTGATACCTCGTGATTCACTGGGGCCGTCGGCGAGCTGAAAAGTAGTTTTATACGTGCTATATACCTGAGCCATCGGGCCAAATTGATCGACCTCTCGGTGCAGTTCCTCTTCTTGAAAGGCCAGTATTCTACCGGATGTGCGGTTTTCCTTAAAATTGGAAATGTAGTCGTCCACACTCATGGTTGAGTAGTCCGATCCGCTAACTTGAATCAATTGAGCTTCTTCAATAAACAGCTTTCGAAATTTATCCCAATCCTGTTCGTCGCCGCGCTCAAAACTGATCACATCGTATAACGCCCCGATTACTCCGTCAACAGTGGATATATCATAATCCTCAAATAAGACTTCGGTTTGGACGCTGCGACTGCCCATGACTCCGATTTGGGCAGCGGCAGTTGATGATATCCCAAACAAGAGGAGGGGTAAAAGTGTCAATGACAGTAAGGCAGTTTTTGATAAGCGCATAGGTAAGAGATGATTTAGAACCCAAAGATCCACCAGAAAAAAGCGAACATGATAATCAGGCCGGTAACGATACCCAGATAAAATTCAAAACTATTATATCGTTCAGGCATTTCAGACATTGGCAGACGAGATCATTGGGTTTACTGGAAAAGTTCTTGTTCTAGCTTTTGTAGGCTACGTTTCAGTATATGTTCTTCTACAGGTTTAACCAAAATATCAATATAATCGGTCTCCTGTGCTCGTTTGCGATGAAATTGATCACTATTGCCTGTCAGGTAAAGGGCGGGAATACGTTTCGGAGATAAGCGTTGAATATCCTGAACGGTATCGATGCCATCAATTTCCCCCTCCAGACGAATATCCATTAATAACAGATCCGGCGATTTTTCCAATGCTGATTTAATAGTGGCTTCTGAAGTAGTACAATGATCAATAACGTTATGCCCCAAGCGCTCCAAAATGGATTGCATGGTCATGGCCAAAATTAAATCGTCTTCAGCAAGAATTATGTTTAACATGCAAGTAGCGTGTATGTATAGTCTGATTTTTGTGTATACCTATTTAAACTATACTTTAAACTGACAACGGTCACAAAAATTATTGAATATTCAGTTATGATTGGTAAAAATTATAGAAAAGTTTACAAGGGTTGGTTGATAACATGCTTGACACTACTGGTAAGTGTAATGGCCTGTGCTCAGCAACCTACTGAGGATCAACAAGTTGATGCTGCCGTGCAGGCTTTACCTGATGGGATGCAGGAGCAAGCTACGGTAAAAGGATATAATCAGGCGGGGGAACTGATTACCCTTAGGAAAGGAGGTAACAACATGGTCTGTTTGGCCGATGAGCCCGGTGATGATCGTTTCCATGTAGCTTGCTATCATGAATCACTGGAGCCGTTTATGGCTAGAGGACGTCAACTGGAAAAAGAGGGAAAATCACGCGGAGAAAAACAGCGTATTCGAGAACAGGAAATCAAAAGCGGTAAGTTGTCCTTCCCGGAAGGCCCAACCAGTTTATATTCCCTTACCGGTCCTAAGGATGCCTATGATTATCAACGCAACGAACTTCGTTATGCCAAAGCCTTACGAGTGGTTTATATTCCCTACGCAACCGTTGAATCAACCGGATTACCCGGATCACCGATAGGAGCTGGCGCGCCTTGGTTGATGAATCCCGGCATGCCTTGGGCTCATATAATGATTTCCGCTCCCGCTCCGTTGGGGTACGATGCCGAACAAAAGCAGAATTAGATAAAATCTGCAATTTCATCCAGTGGTTTTTTACTAATATCCGGAACTTGTGCATCTTCGGCCGGATAACCGGTAACTAGTAATAAAAAGGGTCGCTCATAAGAAGGGCGATCCAATATTTGGTTTAAGAACTTCATCGGACTCGGGGTATGGGTTAATGTGGCTAATCCCGCGTAATGTAGGGCGGTTATTAGCATACCGGTCGCTATTCCCACGGACTCTTTTACATAGTAGTGTTTCTCTTTTTTACCTTGTTCATCGAAGCTATAACTCTGCCTGAATATGGCTATTAAATAGGGAGCCGTTTCCAAAAAAGGTTTATGTTCATCGGTTCCCAAGTGAGCTAAATCATCCAACCAATCTTGGGGCGCCCGTTGGTTATAAAAGGCTTTTTCTTCTTCCTCTGCAGCTATCCTGATTGCCTTCTTTACCTCAGCAGATTCAACGACACTAAAGTGCCAGGGCTGTTTGTTGGCTCCATTGGGAGCCGTTCCGGCTGCTTTAATACACCACTCAATGACTTCCCGAGGAACAGACCGGTTTGAAAATTCGCGAACAGAGCGGCGGTTCTTGATCATCTCATAAAACTCTTCCGCACGGACTGCCAATTCTTCGGTCGGGCGAGTTCTGTAAAATCGAGAAAAAGGAAGCGTTGGAAAATCGTTTTGATTAGACATTATGAAGTCGATATGAAATTAGTAAAGAGAACGAACATTAGGCTGCGTAGGGTTTGTCACCACAATAAAGTAGGCAAGCTTCGTACGATGTCAAGGGAACTTAATAGCACATCAAAGTGCAATCTGTCAATTAGATTATAAATGTTCATCTAAAAAAGTTTTTTCTCCGAAGGATATGAAGGGCCAACGGGGCTCATTGAATTCGGTATAGTCTAATTTTAGCGGGAGATTACCATGAGCAACGCAACTAAATATGTATATCGATTTGGTCGGGATGGAAGTGAAGGCGATAAATCGATGAAACAACTGTTGGGGGGGAAGGGGGCAAACCTAGCCGAAATGAGTTCAATCGGATTGCCTGTCCCGCCGGGGTTCACGATCTCTACCGAAGCTTGTAATTATTACAGCAGAAATAATGAGTGGCCCTCCGGACTCCGGGAAGAAATTGAGGATGGTATTACCTATCTCCAGTCTCAAATGGGTGCCGTGTTGGGAGATCCACAACAGACATTACTGGTTTCAGTTCGTTCCGGGGCAGCTCAATCTATGCCCGGTATGATGGATACGGTACTGAATCTGGGACTGAATGACCAGGTCGTGGAAGGCATAGCCGAAAGAACAGATAATCACCGATTTGCCTATGATAGCTATCGCCGATTCATCGACATGTTTGCTGGTGTGGTCATGGGTGTTAAGCACGAGTATTTCGAAGAAGAACTTGAAGCTTTGAAAGCCGAAAAGGAAGTAGAAAATGATACCGAGCTTTCTGTTGATGATCTAAAAGAACTGGTTGCACGCTATAAAAAGATCTACAAATCCCATTTGGGCAATATGTTTCCCGATGATCCGCGTGAGCAATTGAAATTATCCATTAATGCCGTATTTGGTTCATGGAATAGTGATCGCGCGGTAAAATATCGGCGTATTAATCGTATTAAAGGTATGTTGGGAACCGCCGTCAATGTACAGGCCATGGTCTTCGGCAATATGGGAGATAACAGCGCTACCGGCGTTTGCTTCACTCGTAATCCCGCTAACGGCAAAAATGAGCTATATGGAGAATATTTAATTAATGCTCAGGGTGAAGATGTGGTAGCCGGTATTCGTACGCCCAAACATATAGATGAGCTCAATGATGATATGCCCAAGTTATATGCTAAACTGCGAGAACACTCTCGCCGGCTTGAGCAGCATTACCATAATATGCAGGATATTGAGTTTACTATACAAGACGGACGATTGTTCATCCTGCAAACCCGCAATGGTAAACGAACCGGGCCGGCCGCTCTAAAAATTGCTGTGGATATGGTGCGAGAAGGCTTGGCCAGCAAAGCTGAAGCCGTGCGAGATCTGGTAGAGCCCCGCCACCTAGACCAATTACTGCATCCCCAGTTGAATGGTGAAGAGATAAAAGAAGAGGAAATTATTGGAAAAGGCTTGCCCGCTTCGCCTGGGGCTGCTGTGGGAAAAGTTGTTTTCTCTTCGGAAGAAGCCGAACGCGCGCATCAAAATGGGGAAGAGGTCATATTGGTTCGGATTGAAACCAGTCCCGAAGATGTGGGCGGGATGTCTGCGGCGCAAGGAATTTTAACCTCTCGGGGTGGTATGACGTCGCACGCGGCCGTAGTGGCTCGAGGCTGGGGCAAGCCCTGTGTGGCTGGCTGCAATGACATCACCATCGATTATGAGAAGCATCAGTTTACCAATGGAAATGGTACGGGTATCATCAAGGAAGGAGATTATATCTCCCTGGATGGCACTACCGGTAAGGTGATCAAGGGTAAGAAGAACTTGATTAAACCGGAGTTTGATCACTATTACTATTCCTTTATGAAGTGGGTAGATGCTTATCGATCCATGGGGGTACGAACCAACGCAGATACCCCAGAGGATGCCACCGTAGCTCGTAATTTTGGGGCCGAGGGCATCGGACTAACGCGAACGGAGCACATGTTCTTTGGCGAAGATCGGATTCGTTCCATGAGAAAAATGATTATTGCCAATAGCGAGGAGGAGCGTCGCAATGCGCTTAAAGAACTACTTCCGTACCAACAAGAGGATTTCTATGGAATTCTGAAAGCGATGGACGGTTATCCAGTGACCATACGTTTATTGGATCCACCACTGCATGAATTCCTGCCTAATGAGGAGGAAGACATTCAACGGGTGGCCGAGGATTTAGACATTGAGATCGATGTTCTGAAAAAGAAAATTGCCCAACTGAAGGAGTTTAATCCCATGCTGGGGCACCGGGGTTGTCGTTTGGGTATCACTCATCCGGAAATCACCGAGATGCAGGCTAAAGCAATTTTAAATGCCACCCTGGATCTGGTGGATGAAGGCCTGGATCCCAAACCGGAAATCATGATACCGCTTATCGGTGCCGTGGAAGAGTTTGAGAATCAACGAGCATTGATTGAGCAAACTGCAGATCGATTATTTACCGAACGTGGAACGAGCATCGAATTCCCCATCGGTACCATGGTCGAAGTACCAAGGGCTGCACTTACTGCCTCGATGGTGGCTGAGAAAGCCGACTTCTTCTCGTTCGGCACCAATGATTTAACCCAGTTGACTTATGGTTTTAGTAGGGATGATGCTGGTAAGTTCTTGCCGGAATATATCCAGCGAAAAATCTTACCTGATGATCCATTCCAGGTATTGGACCAAGAAGGGGTGGGGCGTTTGGTTAGCATGGCCACGAAAGAAGGGCGATCTGCAAATCCAGATCTGAAGGTAGGTATTTGTGGTGAGCATGGCGGAGAGCCTTCCAGTATTGCTTTCTTCTATGAAAACAAACTCAATTATGTCTCTTGCTCTCCTTATCGCGTACCCATCGCTAGATTAGCGGTAGCGCAATCACACTTACGGGACAATGGTTCGCAGGATACGGATTAACCATCAAAATTAATCTCAGAACCCAAGCCTCGTCGAATACAACGGCGAGGCTTTTTTATTTGTTTAGTAATCAGGATTGGTCCACACAGAACTAAAATGAGGCCAAAATCAGCCTCCATAGCCTGTACGGCCCTTTATTCTAAATGTTAATATTGAGTTAACATTACTCTTGAAAATTTAAAATACCTTTGCAGTGCAAAATCAGCATACGACATATTGGAGTTAATAAAAGGATTCAACATGGCAAAGCAATACGTAGCCCTATTGGTATTCGTCGGTCTATTTATCACATCTTGCGGATCTGGCGGAGATAATGGTTTATCTGGTGAAGTTAAAATTGATGGTTCCAGCACCGTTTACCCGATAACAGAAGCGGTCGCAGAAGAATTTCGAGCTGAAGCCCCACGCGTTCGGGTTACTGTGGGAGTTTCTGGTACAGGTGGAGGCTTTAAAAAGTTTCTGCGCGGAGAAACAGATATCAACGATGCTTCTCGTATGATTAAACCGTCCGAAATAGAAGAGGCTAAACAGAATGACATTGACTACGTGCGGTTATCCGTAGCCTACGATGGAATTGCGGTAGTGATCAACCCAGAGAATGACTGGGCCAATAATCTGACCTTGGATGAGCTTCGAAAAATATGGGAGCCGGCCGCCCAAGGTAAAATTACCAAGTGGAACCAAATTAGAAGCGAATGGCCCGATGAGGAAATTCACTTATTTGGCCCGGGCGTAGCTTCTGGTACCTATGACTACTTTACGGAGGCCATTGTAGGAGAGAGCGGAGCGAGTCGCGGTGATTACACGGCGAGTGAAGATGATAATGTGTTAGTCCAGGGAGTATCCACCGATAAGTACGCCATGGGGTTCTTCGGTATAGCTTATTATGAAGAAAACATGGACAAGCTCAATTTGATCAAGGTTGAAAATAGTGAAGGTGAATTTATTGAACCCACCACCGAAACTGTGGCCGATGGCAGCTACAATCCGCTATCTCGACCATTATTTATCTATGTATCTGAATATGGGGTTCAGAGAAAGTCAGTTCGTGAATTTGTGAGTTTTTATTTGAAAACAGCTCCCTCACTGGCTAAGCAAGTAGGCTATGTGGCGATGCCTGATTCTGTGTATCAAACTCAAATAAAGAAGTTTGAAGACTTTTTGCCTGAGATGGACACTCAACAAGCAGAGCATTAATCCATATTCATCATATTCGCCAATTTAAGCTGGAACAGGTTTGGTTAGTCGAAAACTGAAAGAATCCATTATTGAGAAAGCACTGGCCGCTTGTGCTTTCATTACCATCCTGACTACCATTGGAATTGTATTGATTCTGGTGGTTGAAGCAGCCGGCTTTTTCAGTGAGGTCTCCATAATTGAGTTTCTCACTGGAACAGAGTGGACGCCCTTGTTCTCGAATAAGCAATACGGGATTCTGCCACTGTTAGCTGGTACATTTCTAACCACCTTGATTGCAATTTCGGTAGCATTGCCGGTGGGCTTAATCATCGCCATTTATCTAAATGAATATGCCCCACAGCGTATTCGTTCTATAGTTAAGCCATTACTAGAGATTTTGGCGGTAGTGCCTACCGTTGTGTATGGATTCTTTGCCTTGATGATAGTTACTCCATTGCTCAAAACGATTATTCCCAATTTATCTGGGTTTAATGCGCTTTCCCCCGGATTGGTTATGGGTATGATGATTATTCCATTTGTCTCTTCGCTGAGTGAAGACGCCCTCAGTTCGGTGCCCGATTCACTCCGCCAAGCAGCATTTGGGATGGGATCGACCAAGTTTCAAACCGCTTTCCGAGTCATGGTTCCGGCAGCTTCTTCAGGGATTGTAGTATCCGCCATTTTAGCCATTTCAAGGGCTATCGGCGAAACCATGATTGTAGCTATTGCTGCCGGACATCAAGCTCGCTTAACTTTTGATCCCACCGTTCCCATTGAAACGATTACCGCTTATATCGTTCAGGTAAGTATGGGTGATGTTCCATTTGGTACACTCGCCTACAAAACAATCTTTGCCGCGGGTATTACGCTATTCGTATTCACCTTCATCCTGAACAATATCAGCTACTGGATACGCATAAAGTATCAGAACAAGTATGAATAACGAGCAAAGCAGCAGATTAAAAGACCAAATATTTCAAGGTATTGGTATAACAGCTACAATTAGTTGTTTGGTAATCCTGGCTGTATTTATCGCCTTTATTTTGCACCAGGGACTGGATCGGTTAAGCTGGGAGTTCATGGTCAGTTTGCCATCTCGGTTCGCTGAGAAAGCAGGTATCTATACCGCTTGGATCGGTACTTTGTGGATTTTGATAATGACCACCATAATCTCATTTCCATTGGGGGTGGGAGCGGGTATTTATTTGGAAGAATATTCCGCCAAAAATCGCTGGAGCACGTTCCTGGAAATCAATATTTCCAACTTGGCCGGTGTGCCTTCTATTATTTATGGTTTGCTCGGTTTAGAGGTCTTTGTTCGAATGGCCCGGATGGGAAGTAGTATTTTGGCAGGTGCGCTGACACTGTCACTGCTCATATTGCCAATTATAATTGTGGCCACTCGAGAAGCTATACGAGCGGTGCCTTCAACTATTAAAGAAGCATCTTTCGCATTGGGGGCTACCAAATGGCAAACCATCTGGAATCAAATATTACCGGCGTCGTTTGGTGGCATTCTAACGGGCGTCATATTAGCCTTATCCCGAGCAGTGGGGGAGACCGCGCCGCTTATTGTGGTCGGGGCATTAGCCTATGTTCCGTTTACTCCGTCCGGGCCGCTGGATGAATTTACCGTACTCCCCATTCAGATATTTAATTGGGTATCACGCCCACAACACGAATTTGTTATCAACGCTGCAGCAGCCATTATCGTTCTGCTACTGATTACTTTTGCCCTCAATGGTATAGCCGTTTACTTACGCTACCGATGGCAACAGCGCTTCAAATGGTAATCCACGATTTGATTTCATCTAATTGATTATCTCATGAGTCCAGAAACAAAAATACCCAAGGTAACTCACCAAAAATCTCAGCCTAAGTTGAACCCCCATAATAAGGAGTTTAAGCTACAAGCGAAGAATGTAGATGTGTTCTATGGTGATTTCCAAGCCATCAAAGATATCTCCATGGAAATCGTGGCTAATGCGGTCACAGCTTTTATTGGGCCTTCCGGATGTGGTAAATCAACCTTTCTGAGGTTATTTAATCGGATGAATGATTATATCGATGGGTTTAAGCTGAATGGAAATATCTTGCTGGACGGCGATGATATCTACAAGAGTTCTATTAAAGTGGAAAGTCTTCGCAAGAAAGTGGGAATGGTTTTTCAAAAGCCTAATCCATTTCCAAAATCTATATATGAAAATGTAGCTTATGGGCTTCGTATTCAGGGGATTACGGACGAAGAATTCATAGAAGACCGGGTGATTGATTCATTGAAAGATGCTACGCTGTTTGATGAAGTGAAAGACAACTTAGACAAGCAAGCGTTAGCCTTGTCTGGGGGACAGCAGCAGCGATTGTGTATTGCGCGCGCGTTAGCTGTTCAACCGTCAGTTCTGCTCATGGATGAACCTACTTCAGCTTTGGATCCCATTTCAACCAGTAAAATAGAAGATTTGGTGCATGAGTTGAAACAGAAGTACACCATTGTCATGGTGACGCATAATATGCAGCAGGCGGGAAGAGTAAGTGATAACACCGCTTTTCTGTATATGGGGAAACTCATTGAGTATGGAGATACGGAAAAAATATTTACTAATCCTGAAAAAGAACGTACACAGAATTACATTACTGGTAGATTCGGTTAATAAGAGGGTTTAATACCAAGAAAAAGAGCAATGACACAGCTAGAACAACAGATCAACATGCTGAACGAGGATCTCATTGAAATGATGTATCTCGTTAAAACCCAGTTAGAGAAAAATCGGAAGGCATTTTTTGATTATGATACCGAGTTAGCGCACGAAATACACGCCAGTGAGAAGCGGGTGGATACACTGGAGCTGAAAATTGATCGGGATTGTGAAAATGTACTCGCTCTGCATAATCCCGTTGCCGTAGATCTTCGTTTTGTTATCGCATGCTTTAAGATCAATTCTGATTTGGAACGCTTGGGAGATCACGCCAATAGCATTGCCAAATATATTTTGGATTTTGGTGGTCCCATTGATCAAGATATTATCGAGCGTATGAAATTGGATGAGATGTTCGATGTAGCCATCAAAATGGTGAGCAATGTGTTTAGCTCCTACATCAGCGAGGATACCGCTTTGGCTCGTAAAGTGTTCGCCCGCGATGAAATACTTAATGAAATCCAGCGCAATTCTTCTCAAAATATTTCGAAAGTGATTCGGGAAGACCCGGATAATATGGAATTGTACTTATACCTCTTTTCTATCATTCAAAAACTGGAACGGGTAGGAGATCTTACCAAGAATGTGGCCGAAGAGATTATCTTTTATTTGGAAGCCAAAGTTCTAAAACATAAAAAGGACGACCTTAAAAAGGGTTCCCATCAGGAATCAGATGATTAGATAGTTACACTATCCAATGGTTAGCGGCACACAGCCCGGGACGACCTACAGATCCCACGAATAAGAAAGATCAGCACAAAAATACTACGTTTTATGAAACAGGTAGCATTACTATGTCTACTATTAGCCGGACTGAGCAGCTATACTGCGCAGGCTCAGGTTAAGGTTGGCGATTCAGGAGAACTTAGCGGAAGGGTTTTCAGTGACTTTTACTGGATTCCCATGAATCACAACGAAGATTTGGAAGGCAGTACTGGTTTCTGGATCCGTCGTATCTATTTGACTTATGGAAATGAGTTGAGTAATACACTTTCCACACGGTTACGTTTGGAAATGAGCAACGAAGGCGACTTCCGCACGGATGCCAAGATGGTTCCTGTGGTTAAAGACGCCTATCTCAAATGGTCAAATGGAGATCATTCTTTGTATGCAGGTATATCGGGAACTCCAACCTGGGGCTTGGTAGAAGATGTCTGGGGCTACCGATCGATGGAAAAATCACCACTTGATTTGCAGAAAATGGGAAGCTCTCGGGATTTTGGAATAGCCGCCAAAGGACAATTGGGAACCGATGGACGCTTCGGATATCACGCTATGTTCGGTAACGGAAATAGCAATGCCAATGAGATAAATGACGGTAAAAAAGTGATGTTATCGTTAAACTATCAGGTGACCGATAACATTGTTATTGAAGGTTATGCCGACTATAATAAACTGTTGAATGATATAGAGGTCAATACCTTCCAGGGATTTGCGGCTTATCAAACCGATAAATTTACCCTTGGAGCCCTATACGCCTATCAACATCGCACCGGTAACATCCGAAATTCAGCAATCGATTTAAATATGGCGTCTTTGTTCACTCATTTCGATATAACAGGGCAGATGCGTGGGATTCTGCGTATGGATCACATGTTTGACCGTAATCCGGATGGCGATCGTATCGATTACATCCCCTTTAGTACACAAGCCAGCTCTACGTTAATCATTGGAGGAGTCGATTTCCAAGTGGCTGATAAAGTCTCGCTGATGCCCAATGTGGAAACGGTTATATATGGAGAAAACAGTGCTGGTGTTCAACCCGATACCGATGTAATTCCGCGGATGACGTTGCTATATAAATTCTAATGGCATCTCTCATTCATTTATAAAAAAGGAAAAGCCCCATATCACCATGGGGCTTTTTCTCTTGGGATTCCGTTGGTTGGAGCATCACGAGCTAAACCAGTAAGTGAATTTTACCAAGAATGTGTTATTTACCGGAGCACGGAGCATTTCCGCGTAATCGCGGTTGGGAACTAAATTGTGCATTTCGGAAAACTCATTGCGGGTTTGCTGCCACACCAAGAAAAGCACCGATCCGGGCTTGTATTCCCATCGTAATACGGCGTTGCCCCGAAGTGATCGGAAATTGAAGTCTTGTTCATCAATTTCAAAGTTTGATGCCGGTCTATCTCCATCCGGATCAATGAGATAGCTATCCGATATATTTTGGATGGTGCCCTGGTCTTCGCCATATACATCGAAGTTATATTCGCCCGGGGTGCTGAACTCCTTATAATGACGGAAATCACCTGCAGTTATAAAGGGACGCGCATACAGCTGTAAACTCATATTGGGTGTAAAGGTCCAGTCCATCCGAATGGAGGTGGAGAGGGTGCGCTGCTGGATATCAGCGAAAATATATCGCGTTCCGTAAGTGTGAGTTGCCAGAGGATCTTCTATAGCATCCACATACTGATCGGTATCCAATTGAGAGTTATAGGAGGGGCTCAGCGTAAGCTTCATAGATGGGTTCGGTTTGATCACAAAATCCAACCAGATATTGTGATCATATTCCCCGGACGCATCTTGCCGATGATAGTAACCGGTATTCACGGTCACATTTTTGCGGGGGTCTGAACCCACCCGGAATTCGACGTCTACATCCGGTGAACGCGCAGCTAGTGGTCCGCCGCGAGTCAAACGATCTAACTTTTGCTTACCGGTTCTTCTAATGAATACATTTCCATTCCAGAAATTTTTCAGCTGCCAGTAGCCTCCCATGGAATAACTATTTTGGATAATATCCCCACCGTAATTCCACGCCTGATTGGTAAACCCAAAGATTTCATATTGCTGGAAAATACCCTGAGGCGTGTTTTGGCGATATAAACCAAAGGTGCTCGCTGTATGACGATCGGAGTGGCCTTGGAAACCCATGTCATTCACTTCAAAACCAGGGGAGGTAGTCGAGTAGGTGACCGAACCCAGCCAGTGTTCATTTTGATATCGAAGAGATGTCTCATTGAATAATCCACTCAAAGTAGTGGCATTGGTCTCCACAGCGAGATAGTCCGCATCTGGTCGCTGGTAGTACCGGCGACTGCTTTCCTGCGTTTCCTGTATAACTTCGGGGGAACCTTTGACCGCACTCCCCACTAGTACCGAGCTAAAAATCCAGCTGCGGTCTTTCCAGCTGCGTTCAAAATCAACGCCTGCTGTATATGCTTGCTCATGAAGCAGATCTTGCAGGTACGCGGTATTTAAGTTGCGGTTTACCGCGCTCACATAACCACCAACTACGGTTTCTCCGCTGTTAATATCTTTTCGAATGCGTCCTACAAAATAGTTAGTAGCCGGTTCAATAATTTGTTTGCCCGATGTACCTGGTTCGGTCGTAAAGGAGGCTTTCTCTTGTAGTGTCACTGCATTGAGCATGCCTATGGACCACCCATCGGAGGTTTTGCCACTCACCTTGGCCGCACCGGCAATCGTGGTAAACTGGGGGCGATCAGTGTATTCCACATCATCTGCTTGAATGGATCCTTGTGGAGATCGACCAATTCGTCGTGAGTAAAAAATATTCGGCCGATAGGAGGTGTTAAAGGTGCGGGATCCTCCAAAATTGAATATATCTACACCTTCCAGGAAAAAAGGGCGCTTTTCTGCATAATAGGTTTCATAGGCACTTAAATTGACTACAGCCGGATCTACTTCTACTTGCCCGAAATCAGGATTTAGCGTGGCGGTCAGCGTGAAATCAGAAGAGATGCCATATTTAATATCTGCACCAATCTTGGCCGTGGGATCCCAAGCCTGGTAGTAGGGATCCGCGTTGGTACCGTCAAAATGATCTAGTTTCCCGGATACATAGGGAATGACTTCTAATCGCTTAGGCTGCTGTAGGTTCTTGAGCTTATCCAAAATGCCAAATTCGGAAACCAATCCACCGGCTTGCGGAGGGGTGTGGGCCCAAAAGGACATCTCATCATTACGTGCAACTACCCGCTGAAGATTGACTCCCCACTGACTTTCTTCTTGATCTGCTTTGTAGCGCAGTTGTGACAAGGGAATGCGCAATTCTACTACCCATCCATCGTCAACTAGTTGAGCGTCAGCTTCCCATACGGCTTCCCAGCTCATGTCTTCGTCCGTATCATTATACATAAGAAAATCACGGCGCACCCCAGCCGGATTTACCCCAAAGGCGAAGGCGGTACGACGATCAAAATAGCTATCGATGAGCACCGTGAACCAGTCGCTGTAGTTGCCACCGTCTTTTCTAAATAAATCGGAGGCGATAGAATCGGGAGCAGTATCATATAAATGGGCACCGACATAGAGAGCGTCATCACCATATAACAGATAGGCTTCGGTACGCTCCGATGCGGGATGTCCGGTGTGTGGCATGCGTTGTAAAAAGTTGGTGGCAACTTCAGCTTCCGACCAGATGGGCTCGGATAATTTTCCATCAATCAGAATTTTGGAAGAAGAGGACAGCGGGGTTGCCGACCAAACTGGTTTCTCTTTCGTTTCAAGCGATGATCTACTTTGTTCTTGAGCAAGTAAGATTTGTGGTAAGCCACCGATAAGAAAACCCAGTAACATTACTAACCAATTACGACATCCTCGATTCGCACATTGCCATTTATTATTCCCAAGTAATCCCGATCCATTCATAGTACAGTGATTGATTAAGAGTCAATATCTTCCAGTCACTGACTACGAAGGGTTACGTAGAAGGTTTCGGGCAGGCCAAATTAATTTAAAAAGTCTATTGAGAGACGCTGACGCCTTTTCTTTCGGCCAATTGGAGTAGCTGAGGTATCAACGTCTTATGCTGGCGAAAGGGAAGTTGATTCAGGGAAATGGGCATTTCCACTCCTTCTTTGGGGATAATCCGCAGTTTGCCTTTGGACACATCTATTTCATTGATCGCATCCCAATTTAATAAGATAGGTTCATTGCCTTTGACCACACCGGATATACCGTCTTCATCAAACTGAACATATTTAGGTTGATAAAACCAGCGCAGATAGGCCAGTGTCAATAAGAGCGTTAAACCTAAGCCCAAATGTCCATATTGGCTCAGTACCGAATCGGAGAAAACACCCAATATGATCCATAATATGCCCAGTCCGCCCATGATCAATATAAATGAACGTTGCATAGGCTGATCCGGGTCTACGCCACTCAAATACAACGTTCCCTGTTGTATCAGTTTCGATGAAGATGTGTCGGACTTTGGTTCCATTACGCCACTTTTCCCTTATTGTTGAAGATAAATGGAGACAAAGGTAGAAACTCTGTATTTGTGAACCAACTGAGATTCCATACTGAATATACAACGAGTTATGCCTCCTTGTTGTTCAACAGAGAATTCCCGTCATCGAGCTCCAGCAAAAGTACCCAGCTCATCTTTTTGTTGTTGAACACTATATCAAAAAAACGTTCGCCTTCGGTACGCACTACAAAGTGTACATAGGTGGTGTCGCCAACCCGCTCCATATAGGTTCGTTGAACACGATCAACGCGAAATACCTCTCCATTTTCTCGCACAAAACGAACGGGGGTAATTTTACGGCTGATCCCTTCTTGCTTAAAACTGGCAAAGGTGGCTACTACATTCAGTCGCTCATTTTTGGAAACCTGCATGGCTACGTCTCTAAGTTCTTAACTGGTGTACATATATTATACATATAATATTGTTTGAAGTCATCCGGAATTTTTCGGAATAGACACCCCGATGAGAGGGTAAAGCCAGATGGTGCCAGCATAGTGGCAGGCAGGGAGATCAGAGTTGTATTTCTCTATGGTTCCCGTAAATTCAGCAATGAGAAACAGGTATCATCAAATTCAGGATGGAGATATGGACCGCAAGCAGGCAACAGCATTACTGAACGAATACATCGAAGATGAAGGACTCCGTCATCACTGCAAGATGGTCGCCGCGGCTATGGAAGCATACGCCCAGGATCTGGGAAAATCTGCCCAAGAAACGACCGACTGGTGGCTGGCCGGACTATTGCACGATCTGGACTGGGAGAAATATCCAGAGGAGCATCCCAACAAAGCGGTGGAAGAGATCTTGCCGGAATATGACCTCAGTGATGCGGTTATTGATGCCATCCGTGCTCACGCCCCCGAGCGTACCGGCAAAGAACCGGAAACGGAAATAGAACGCTACCTTTTTGCGTGTGATGAGCTCTCTGGTTTTATGAACGCGGTTTCTTTGGTGCGCCCCAACAAATTCAGCGACATGAAAGTGAAGAGTGTGCGCAAAAAGTTGAAGGATCAACGGTTTGCTGCCAATGTTCCCCGAGATGATATCCAAAAAGGCGCCGAACTGATTGACACGCCATTAGCCGATCACATCCAGTTCTTGATCCAGGTATTTCGTGAACAGCCGTAACCTAACCGCCCATCGGTCGTACAGTGAGGCAAAGTTTAAAAGAATCGGCTAATTGAATATTGCTTATGACGGCCAAGATTTTATTTCAATATTTAACTCGTACGCTGACTATTCTGCTGGTATTGGTGCTGGTGGAAATGACTACCCAGTTTAGCTCGTTGTACGCCTATCAGGCCGCGTCTTCCAATTTGTGGGCTATGGCAGGTGAAGCGCAATCTGAATGGACTAAGGAGCAACAGGACGACCCTTTTTTAGTCAAGTCGTTTTCGGTAAGCGGATCCGGGCTGCTGCGCGTGTTTACCCCCGGCGGCGATATTAAAGTGGTTGGTGTTGAAGATACCAATGCCGTAGAAATTCGGCTCTATGTACGACGCGGCTACGCCTTATGGTCGGGGAGCAAAAGTTTGGAGAATTTCCGCATCGTCAACATGCAACGCGGCGATGAGATCACTGCTTCGGTAGAGCCCAAAAATCGAGACAGTAAGCTTTGGGGCGGTAATGATGTTTCTTTCTCTTATGTAATCCGAGCGCCCAAGGATTTTTCTACCGAGATGCAAACATTGGGCGGAAATATCGCCGTCAAAAACCTCACCGGACGTCATTTGGCCAAAACAAATGGGGGAAGCTTGCGGTTAGAACACATCCGGGGAGAAATTAAAGGGTTTACCGCGGGGGGACATATTCAGCTTAATGCTTGCGATGGCAATGTGATGGCTAAAACCCATGGTGGGAATATCCAGCTGAATGATGTAAAGGGGGAAGTCCGTACGTATTCCAGTGGTGGGAATATTAAAGGAAAAGAGTTAGAGGGTACCTTTTTCGCCCAAACCAATGGAGGAAATATACAGGCCTTTATGCGCTATGTCGATCAGGGATTGCGGCTCGAGTCTAGCGCCGGAAATGTAGAAGCTCATGTACCTCGCAATCAAGGATATGAAGTGGTTTTAAAAGGAATGGCGGTAAATTTTGACCGGAGCTTTCCCTTTATGGGGCAGCGTACCAATCGTCTGGTATCCGGCCAGATAGGAGACGGTGGACCAGCGATCAACTTAAGTGCCAATGTAGGTACCGTTTCCCTTCAACTTAGTGGCCAAGCTACGCGAACGCGTCCCCAAACCACTTCCGAATCATCATCGGAATTTCACCTTGAATTCGATTGGGATTAAGCGACCTTTCGAAAAAGAGGGAACAACGGTTAAATATTATCCAATAGATAGGGCATTTTCTAAACTAGATTGAATAATTCTGGTGTCATATTATCAAGGCTACCCAACTTTGCTCGGGGTATATCTACCGCTGCCACATTGGTATTGACGATCGGATTCCTGATTTCGGGGCAAAATGCTTCAGCTTATCAGTTTGATGATCCATTTTTCCAAGAGGAAATTACCTTGGCCGCGCAGGACATTTCGCCGGATGACGGCATATTATATTTAACCGACAATTGGAAATTTAAAGCGGGTGATGATCCTACTTATGCGCACCCGAGATTGTTCGATGCTGATTGGGAACCGGTTAGTACGTTATTAGGGCGCCCCGACTTGGCTTTTATTGAATGGAAAGGGATAGGCTGGTTTCGGCTGCATGTGAAGATCGATTCTTCGCTGGTCAATAAACCGTTGGCCATTTTAATGCCTACGCACAATGGGGCCTCTGAATTTTATCTTGATGGTCGGCATATTGCCACTTGGGGTACCGTCAGCGCCGATCCGCAAACTTTTGAAGCTTATTCCGATCATCGGCCCCGGAGTTTGGCCTTTTCGGAACCGGGTGAACACGTATTCGCTGTTCGGTATGCCAATCCTCAGGCAGAATTCTTTAATGAGATGGGGTTTACGGCCGGATTTCGGATGCTATTGGGAACCATTGATAAACAGGTAGCTTCGGTTACTCATCGAATGCGGTGGGGGAGTACCCAGGAGATGTTTTATGTGGGTGGATTATTGGCCTTTACGATCATCCATCTGATTTTATTCCTCTTTTATCCTGCCGAACGAAGCAATTTATACTTTTCCATCTTTACTGGTTCGTTGGCTTTACTCAGCTTTTCGGAGTTTGAAACCTATTTTACTAATGATCCCAAGATGGCTATTACCTATACTCGGTTGGCGATTATGACTTGGGTGCTGACCGTGGTTTTCGCGCTTCGATTTGTATATAGCATATTTCATCCCAAAGGGACCCCTAAACAGTTCTGGGTATTATTAACCATCGGACTGGGTATTGCGGGGGTTACCTGGTACCAGCCTGCCGTTACCGAATTTTACCGAGAACTGTTTGTCCTGATCGCCATTCTGGAGATGATCCGCATGCTGGTGGTTGCCTTTTATCGCAAATTGGATGGAGCCTGGATTATCGGGGTTGGCTTGGGCTGTTTTGTGTTGGGGATCAGTTATGCGGTGGCTTCGAATTTAGATGTTATCGACGGGGAACCTATTGAAGGCAGTTTTTACGGATCCATATTCTTGATATTGGCTATGTCTGTTTATTTGTCCCGTGGGGTTGCGTGGACGAACAAACGATTGCAGGCCAAGTTGCAAGAAGTCCGCGAATGGTCCAATCGAGCTCTGAAGCAAGAACGGATCAACCAGGAAAAAGAATTGGAGCGCAAGCTCTTAGCGGCTGAAAACGAACGTAAGACTCAAGAGTTGGAAGAAGCGCGTGCTCTACAACTGTCCATGCTACCTAAAAAGATTCCCCAACCCGAAGACTGGGACATCGCTGTATATATGGATACGGCTACCGAGGTGGGAGGAGACTACTATGACTTTAGCATGGCTCAGGACGGCACTTTGACGGTGGCGGTCGGAGATGCCACGGGTCACGGGATGAAAGCGGGTATCATGGTAGCCACGGCCAAGAGTTACTTCCACACCTTAGCGGATGAGTTCGAAAATTTAGAGCTGCTACAACGTATGTCCGCCGGTATCCGAAATATGGAACTGAAAATGCTCTATATGGGCATGACTTTCTTGAAATTGCGAAAGAACAAAGGACGTCTGGTTGCGGCTGGTATGCCACCGGCTATGATCTATCGTAATCGAGTGGAGAAAGTAGAACCGGTGGTATTAAAAGGATTGCCATTAGGAGCCAAAGTTGATTATCCCTATAAGGAAGAGAGCTTTGATCTGCATGCCGGTGATGTTCTGCTATTATACACTGATGGCCTACAAGAACGTTTTAATAGAGAACGCGAACAATTTGGCTTGGATCGTATCCGGAATAGTTTGCGTAACAATGCGGATCAAACAGCCGCTGATATTATCACCCAGTTAACCAGAAGGACGGAACAATGGAGTGATGGGGCAGCACAAGAAGATGATATCACTATTGTAGCTATTAAGGTCAGATAATTGTAACACCTTGCGCGCAGGTTCGTATAGCCAATCAGAAATTGAATTTTAAAGGGTAATGAGTTACTAAGTTCATGGATAAAAGCTGGCATAGCATAGGATGGTTCGGGGGGATTTTATTATCCATATTATTTTTGCCCCTCTTGGCTTTCGGGCAGCAATCGGATAGTCTGGATATCGAAGATCCATTTGAAGATGATCCGTTTTTCTCCCAACCCATTGACGATATGCTCAATCGTCCCCCTAAAGATTGGGTGCAACCGGAAGAAGTGCGTCGCCGAATCCACTATATGAATAATGCGGGACTGGATTACGGGGACAGTTTTGAACATGGTCCATTTATGGCCAATCCTATATACAGTGAGTATCCGGTAATGCCCATGGTGCATTTTAATAGGGTAAATGGCGTCTTTTTGGGCATTAAAGAAGAGCGCATGAAGTGGCACGACCGCCATAATTTCTTGGGCATTGAATCTATCAATCCTCACGGGATGATTGGCTATAGTTTTGGCCAGGATCAGTGGCAGTATACTTTCGGATTGGAGAAATATTTTGGTGATCGACGACTTTTTGTGATTGGGGCAGAGTACTATGATGCGCCCACCACCGATGATTACTGGCGTGCGGGCTTAAATGAGACCAGTGTTACGGCTCTGTTTGCCGGTTACGATTACCTGGACTACTATCATCAAAATGGCTATGGCGTCTATGCGATGTTTCGAACGCCTAAGTATTTCGATTTTGGCGTCTCTTACAATGAAACCGCCTACTCGTCACTGCAGCAGAAAACGGATTATTCGTTCTTTGGCAAGACCTCGACGTATCGCGTGAATCCGCCGGTCACCGAAGGAGATTACGAAACGGTGAGTTTTGGGGTCAATTTCAATCGCAAGAATATTATTATCAGTCAATTTTTGAGCTTCCAATGGTGGGCCAAAGCAGAATTGACCGATCTGTTTGATCTGCAATCCGACCAGCCATTCAATAAGTATGAGGCCGAATGGAAATGGTATTTCTACCTGGATGAGGGAACCTTGTTGAAATGGCGACTTCGCGGGGGAGCGGTAACCGGTGATGTCCCATTACAAAAACAGTTCGAATTAGGAGGCATCGGTACCATGCGGGCTACCCCTCACAAATTCTATAAAGGAAATGTAATGGCCTTAAGCACTCTCGAACTTCATTTTGGCTCTTCCAATGTGATGGGGGATATGGAGTGGATGGATGCCGATGACCTTTCCCTGAACTTCTTCCTGGATTCAGGCTGGACCAACTGGGAGGACCGTTTGACTGAGAATGACGACCTAACCGTAGCCTTTGACAGCTTTAACGTTAAAGATATGCATCATGATGCCGGTGTGGGCTTAGGTACCAATCTATTTAGAGCCGAAGTGGCCTGGCCTATTGACAGCATCGGAGAAGGAACACCCGCATTATGGTTCCGTTTTAATCCTACGTTTTAGTCGCTTCAAAATAGCTCAGCTTGATGTGATGCTATTCATTTCAGCTCCTGTCAAATACAGGAGCTTTTTTATTTGTGGGTTACGCTCGATTCCCTATACTAGAAAAGCCCAACTCCGGTCAAAGAGATGGGCTCGATTAAGGGCATTTTTTGGTGCTTGCTATGTTGTATCACGAATGATACATGTGCTTTGGGTCCGACTACGAAATTTGAATTGGGGTGTTACAAAATTTTGAAATAAAATTTTGTCCATCCTCGTTTTCACATCGATTTAAATCACTAAATAATTAATAACAACTCTATGTTTCGATCTGGTAATCCTGTTTTAGGTGAACGCGCAGTTAAACAAGCTCATGAAGCTTGGCAGGGAACGGGTACGATGACGGTTTCCGGCGCGGTGAACAAATCTCTGATTCTATTTTTAACACTGCTAATCGGGGCCTCATTTACCTGGTATATTCCTACTCAGGAGGCGCAGGGCTGGATGATATTTGGCGCCATCGGCGGTTTTGTATTGGCAATGGTGACCATATTCAAGATGGAGTGGGCGTCCTATACGGCACCGGCCTACGCATTGTTGGAAGGCCTGTTTCTGGGAGGAATATCTGCCGTCTACCAACAGGCGTATGGCGGAATAGTGATGAATGCCATTCTGCTGACCATGGGAATTCTGGGCGCCATGCTGATTGCCTACCGATCGGGATTAATCAAGGTCAATGAACGATTCCGAACCGGCGTCATCGCGGCTACGGGTGGCGTTGTTTTGGTTTATTTTCTAAGCTTTATCCTGCAGTTCTTCGGAATACAGGTGGGACTGGTTTATGGCAATGGTCTGATGAGTATAGGATTCAGCCTTATTGTAATAGTCATTGCAGCTATGAACCTGGCTCTTGATTTTGATTTCTTTGTGGAGGGCGAGAAAAATGATCTGCCATCGTATATGGAGTGGTACGCCGCCTTCGGTCTGATGGTCACCTTGGTATGGCTTTACCTGGAAATTTTGCGCCTGCTGGCTAAAATGCAAAGCCGCGATTAAGGATACTCAACTCCAGCATCTCTTACTGTTGATAGGAAGGGGCCAGTTCATATCCCTTTGGCCCCTTGGCTATCACATCTTGCTCCCCTAAATGGTGTAGCGCTTTCCTAAACTGATGCTCCAGCATACGGTCAAACTGACCAAAACCGAGGAGGGAAGCGCCGGCTCGTAGTAATGCTTGTTCCTTGATAGGAGAGCGTTCTTTTAAAATTTCATACAAAGCCGTCTCGCATTCATCCAGCGGAAGCTCATCAGCCCGGTGATACTCAATGGTTTTACTGCGATCACGCAACTTAAAGCTGAAATCGGCATCGTTGTATATACAGCCGTCCTTTAAAAATAGACGCTCACGATCGCTCAGCTGCTGAATATTACGAAGGATAACCCGCTCCACGTTTTGATTGACTCGCTGTATTTGCCAGTACGAAGCCACACACCGCAATAAATTACGCCAGTGGATGGGCGATTCTACATCCACGATATCCAGAATCAATTTCTGCATTTCATTGTCGGAGGCATCAAAAAAGTCCATTTTGTTACCCAGCGTTTGCCCTTCATGCAATCGATAATCCGCAGACGGCAAAATGGATTTTAGATTGGGAAGCTGAGACTGTGATTGGTCAATCGCTTCTGGGAATTGAGCTTCTTCTGGTAGTTCGTATGATTTTAAACCCGGGGGGAGATCATACGGGCCTTGATCCTGCTCCGTTGAGGTTTCATCAGTTTGCTCATCCTGAGTATCCAGCGGGGCCGCATCGGATGCCGAAGCCCCATCCTGAACTTCGCGAGTGATTATTTCAGCCTGTTCAGCTTGTTCTTCTTGCTCTCTGAGAAACGCTTCATGATCTTCAATCGCTTCGTGCAAGATCTGTTGCAGGGACATCAACCATTCATGAATTCGGGCTGGATAAAAGACCGAGGGGAAATGGATCAATTGATAATCGGATCGGGACAATTGATCATAATAATCGGGGAGATAAGCGTAATCTGTGTTTTGCAGTAAATCTGACCAAATGTAAAACCGTAACTGATCATACTGCTTGGAAATAACCGCCGTTTCAAAGGGATGATCATGGTGGGGAATAATCTCCCAATCTTGACCTAAATGATCATGGATGGCTTTACCGATGGGATGGTTTTCCTGTTGTTCTTCTGGGAAGTAATCTATTGACCAATTATTCCGATAGTTATCAATATTGGATTGATTTCTGCTGACCAACGTTAACTGATCCCCACAGATTTCCCATAATTCCCCAATATCCGGTAACTGATCTAACGTAGCCGTTTCGGTCTTCTGTTTGGCTTTTTTAAAGCCAAAAGAAGGAGCCGCTTTGGATCCGGTATCAATTTGAGGTACATGAACAATACATTCTGAGGATGTAAATCCACCCAGGCTGGATGTTGTCTGAAGAGCCGAACTCAATATTTGTGGTTGATAATGAGGCGAATCCTGTTGCTGCAAATAACGAAAAGCCTGCTCATTATTGCAGATCTTCTCCCATAGCTTTTGATGTACTTGCGGGTTGGTCCAGATGATCGGTTGTTTGGAATTAGTTTGATCATCTGACGTAGTTATACATCTATCCAGTAGATACTGTATCGTCTGTTTTTGTGTCTCTTCTGCTAATTGTGGCCACCCATAACAGGGGAGGTGACGTCGCTTCTCGGGAAGTTTGAGAGACCGCAATTTCAATGCGGAAATCTGTTCAGTTGAACTTCCAAGATCATTATCTGATGCTTCCTTGGGCGTTTCCAAAGTTGATTCCCCGGATTCAATCTCATTCAGGATATCATCAATAAGCACAGATTCATCATCTGCCATTTCTTTGGGCGATTCCAGGTCGGGTCTTGGTTGATCCGATTCCTCAAGTGAGGTAGCACTGTTATCTTGTTGAATTTCGGCTTCTAGCTGGGTATCAGACTGGTGATTGGAAATATAGGAATCAAACTGATATGAGCGGTGATGATCGGTATGAAAGATTACCCAGCTATCCAACTCCGCCAGCGAAGTAGCTACACCATCAATTTCATCTTGATCGGGATCCAGCATAATGACTTGGTCAAAATCCTGGATCCATTTCTTATTTTCGTCTAATTGATCATATCGTAGCATCCACACCGGGGAGAACTCCTTCAGCGTACCATGAGACTGGTTCAGTAAGCGTTCTCTAGATTGTAGCCGTCGTTGCTTTTTTAGTTCATGCTGAAGCACATGTAAGCCAGCCTCGACCTGCTTCTCTTCTAATACTTTTTTGCGCCGATCAATTTGTTCCGCTATTAGCGCACTAAGCTGTTTATTGAGCTCGCTGGTGCGATGGTTTTGCAGCTGATCTAAATTTCCACTAATCAATTTATGGGATACCTCATTCAGAATGGGCCGATCATTTTTGGCATCTTCGAGCAGTGATTTAAGAACGGTTTTGTGGAGAACGTTTTTCCAGTCGGAAAGTGATAGTTGATCATGATGTTCTATTTTGTCGATCAAATCACTCAAATCCGGACGGTCAAGCTCCGCAATGACTTGCTGGTACTCTAACCATGCTGGCAGTTCCTGAAGGGCACGTTTTCGTTTTTTGAGGATCTTATTGATTTCCGGCCAGGATTGTTGTCGCAAATCATGCAGAGGCGATCCATCTTCAAGTTGGGCAACTTCTATGCAGGTTACAATTTGATCAGACCATTGCTCCTGAAGAGCTCGAATTTTGTTTTTCTGTTCATTGGTCATTCGCTTGAGAGAGGCCACGTAGTTGCGAATTTCCAATGAATTGGCCGCATTGTCGCCACCGGTATACTGCTTAAATCGTTTTAGCCAACGATACTGTCGTTTCAATTCATTCAGATCGGAATTGACCCCTTGCCACGAATCATCAAATAAACGCTGGGCCTCGTGGTTATGATTGCGAAGTTTTTTGCGGATCTGCTTTAGTATTTTAGCGTCCTTCAATTTTTCCCAAAACAGCACATCATCATCCGACTCCTGATCGATACGATAGCGTTTTAATCGAGAGATGTCTTTTCGAAAACGATAATTTAGCAGGCGTAATGGACTTAGCGATTGTTTTCGTAAGCGATTAACTACCCCCTCCAGATGCTCTTCCAAGATTTGATCGTGAAAATAGCTGGATACTGATTGATAATATTCTTGTGCTTTATCCAGGAGGGATATAATCCTATCGCCCTTATCCAGATGCTGCAAACTATCCGGCCGAAGTTGCTTCTCATCTAATTTTGGAGCCGAATCATAAAATTCGGTCTCCTGTATCCATGATGCAATATCCGCGGGTGTTGATGGAAGCTTTAACCCGGTTTGTTCCTGGGCGTCTAGCAGGGCAGAAAACAACTGATCCTTGATTTTGATCAGATGTTCAAAGGCTTCATTAATCTCGATCAGATCATCTTCGGTACAGGTGTTAAGTGCAGAATCTGTCCAAATAAAGGAGTCAAAATTATGATCTTCGGCTTGTAGCTTGGCATATTCATTGCCAATGCGCGTCCAGCGATCTATATCGTCTTTGTTGACCTCCTTAATTTTATCAATAGACACCGGGAGATTGGGGATGTGATCTAGCTTGACTAATTCCTCAATTAGAGAAGCGGGAGAGTAATTTAAGTTTCCATGGGTCGCGTGTAAGGCTTCTTGATATGCATGAATATGCTCACCTGCTTTGTTTATGGCTTTATCCGATAAAAGCGAAGAAGAAGCCTTTTTATTACTACCCCAGTTGTGATCTACAATTTCAGTAACTCGTTCTAAAAACTGTGCTGATGAGTCGCCATAGAACAGAGGTAATAGTAATGGAGCTAACGTATATTCTTTCGAACGCTGCCAATGATAGGAAAGCTCATCATTATGGGTTCCCAAGAGTAGTACGTTTTGCTGATGTGCGATTGATGATAATATCAAATCGCGAATCATTTCAAAGCGGGCTAGATGATCAGAAGATTGTAGCCATAAAATCTGTTGGTGATCTACTTCATCCAATACTTTCCGATGAGCTTGAGGAAGAGGCTCCACGGTTTCCCGCAAGGGGGCTATCGGATCTAGGGATAGGGGTATAATCGCAGGCTCTGAATCTTTGACCTGATCATCGTCCCGTTGTTTTTCTTTTCTTATATCCCGTTTATAGGAAACGCGAACTAACCAAGATTTCTCCTCAAACGACAAATCTTCATGGGGCACAAATGCACTCCGTACATCATCCGCCCAATCCCCAGGATCAAAGTCATCAATAATAGGAGGAATAGTGGGTAGATCGACAGCTTTCCGATTTAAGATGCGTTTTACCGTAGGCACGTATTGTCGTCTCCATGGCCAGGGACGAAGAGAGAAGTGTACATCCTGGTCTCCATAAACCAGCCTGACAGGAATTAACAGCAGCGGGCCGAAATTTCGATTACCTAATGAGACGGAACCAATACCCAAAAATACAGTCGGAGTCCCCCATTTTCGTATTTGATGATGCTGCCAACCTGCCCAGATGCTGAATGTTTTATTGAGCTGTTCCGAGCTTTCATTGATGGTTAATTGAGTAGGCGTAGGGGCATCATCCTGATCCGATTGCTCCTGGGATGGTTTTTTAGAAGCATCACCATTTTTATTCAGACCGAACCCTGATTTTTTTAAACCAAACCCATTTGAACTCGCTTTAGAGGAGGGAGATTGCGGTTTGGCTAAAAGGGTAAGGGAACGTTGTTCCTCTATACCAGACTGATACCACTCGGAAATAGAGGGACTATTTCGCAAGGGTATTCGTTCATCTACTGATATGTTCAGTTGAATGTTGGTCACGCGCCTCATAAGATAGTGTTGTTAATCAACACAATTAAGCTTTTTCATCCAAATATTTGGAACCCTTTATTCATTTCGTCGTTGTTAATTCCGATGGGATCTTATATCATCCGTTGCTACCTGATCATCTAATTAACTGTTTTAACTATCTGTGTTTAAGAATTCACATTTAGATCTCCAAGAAATAGGTCTGGCTATAGCCGTTGCCTTAATCGTTTGTGCCTTTGTGATCGGCAATCGAAGTCTTCGACTATACGATTCAGACGCACTTCAAACAACTGATCATAACGCGGTTATTACTTTTTCGCAATGGGCAACTATTGATGATTTGAGTGCCGCCTTGGATTCCAACGGTGTTCAATATGATGAGCAGGAACTTAAATGGGCTGCTCGGCTTTTGGGATGGAACCGGTATCATCCGGGCCGTTATGTTCTGGATAGCAGCTCTGACTACGATAGTTTTCTATCTCGATTAACCCGAGGCATACAAGATCCTTTAAAGGTGACCATATTACCAGGTATCGATTGGGAGCGCCTGACTAAGCATCTGGGAGATCAGTTTAAAGCGAACTCCCAAGCCTTTTTGGAAGCTAGTAAACAGCAAGAATGGTTGGATGAGCAGGGAATCAGTAGGAATGAACTGCTTGGTCGCATGTTGCCTAATTCGTATGAGATGTACTGGGATATCGCCCCACAAAGATTCTATGAGCGAATGTTGAGTATCTTTAATCAACGGATCACTCAACAATATACCCAACGCTTGAGCGAATTAAACCGAAACCTGGATGAAATAATTACACTGGCTTCAATCATTGAATGGGAAGCTTTTGATAACCAGGAAAAGCCAAAGATCAGTGGGTTATATTGGAATCGATTGCGAAGGGGGATGCCTTTACAGGCTGATCCCACGGTTATTTTTGCCATCGGAGAACGTAGACGATTACTGTATGAAGATTATCGCTATGATCATCCCTATAATACTTATATGATTCGTGGCTTACCGCCTGGACCTATAACCAATCCATCGGAATCATCAATAAAAGCCGCATTATTTCCGGAGGATCATGACTACTACTATATGGTGGCCACGCCGGATCGCAGCCATGACTTCAGCCGCACTTTTACGGAACATAAACGCAAAAGCGAACAGTGGCGACGCTGGTTACGCAAGCAGTATCGTATCAAACGGCAGCAGGAAGCTCAAAATGGTTCTTAGAGCCTAGCGTAAACTATTCTTCCTGGGGAGGGAGCATTTTGAAGATTTTCAACGCATGATTACGGTGGGTACCCTCAAATGCAATATCCGCACCCAAACCCGAATATCTTGGGCGATGTTTAAGGATTTCTTTTAGTAATGCAGGATTTCCTGACGATTCTAGTGCTTTAAAAACAAAATCGGCGGTATTATACCCGATGTATGAGAACTGGGTGGGCGCTATATTAAATCGGGATTGATAGTCCACCTTAAACTGTTGAACCGTCTCTGCACTATCATCTAAGGCAAAGGTGGAGGGATAGTAGATATCGAACTGTTCTAAGCGTTTAGTTGATAAACTAGCAGAGGTCCATTCTTGGGATCCCAAAATGGTAACCTCACTTTTCCCCGCTTCCAAATCGGTTAAAAATAGATCCACCATGGTTGGTGCGGCTCTGCCGGTAAAGGGAGCATAAACACCATTGAATTTGGTGATTTGTAACGAATCACGAAGTTCTTGGTCATTAATGAAATAATTGCGGTATTCGCTTAGGTCATATCCGTTTTCAGAAAAATCATCGGTGAAGAAATAGGGAACATAAGCACCTAATCGTTCGGCTTCGTTACGGAATTCATAAGCCGCTGTAGCACCCAGTGAATTGCTCTCCACAATGATAGCCAGAGTATCTAATTTTAATTCCCGAACCGCGTATTGGGCCATTTCTCGACCTCGTACCGCAAAAGTAGGGTTGGCCTGGAATACGTATGGATTATCAATATTTAGTGAATCGGAATTCGCTAATGGGGCGATTAACGGAATTTGGTATTCTTCCGCCAAGTCAGCTAATACATGCGCGGATTCAGAAAACAGGGGGCCCAACATCAGATCAATGCCATTGTTCCAAATCCAATCCGTAGCCAGTGCTTCCAGTGGTACGCTCTCATCGTTGGTTTGATGATACTGTAGAAAGACTTTCTGATCATTATTACGCCTGTTAAACTGCTCGGCAGCTAATAATATCCCAAAATAAAGACTTTGGGTGACATTGAACTCCGCGGTTCCCTCATCAAAAGCAGGAAGAGGTACTCCTACGTCATGAATTATTCCATTGGGAACTCGCAGTGGACGTTCAGGAAACATTATACTATCTGGATGAACAGCCAGCGTATCAATCGGTTGATTAAGGTTATTGGTATATACAGAAGAGTTATAGGCATCAATTAATGGGCGGGCTTTAGCCGAGTCCACATGATCTAATGCCGTCTGAACTAAATCGCGACGAATACGCTGATTGGTTGCACTTTGATATATATTCAACCGTTGGGATAGCGTAAGATAGTGGAGTAATTCCTGATACGTATTTGAGGCTCGTAGTCCAATATTTTGATTAGAAGCCTCCCGTTTTACTTGATGCAATAAATGTAATGCGGTTCCAAATTGATTTAGCTGGATATAGGCCAGACTGGAAGTGAATTTTGATTCCCAGATTATGGATTTCTCTAGATCACTACGATCTCCCAGTGGAGTTAACACATTAATGGACTGTAAGTAGTGCCCCGCTGCGAATAAACTTTTTCCGCCATATAACAGTGCTTCCGGATTATCTGTTTGATTTAGAAAAATCCGAGCCGCTTCATCAAACTCTTCTTGTTGATAAAGCGTCATTGCTCGGTCGAATAGGCGATTCTGTTGGGCCAGGGCAAGGGTAGAGAAACCCAATACCAAATAAAGTAAACTGCTTAACAGTATGCGTCTTGTAATCTTCTGGATCATGATAGTAGGATACGTCTAAACTGATCGAAAATTGGGCAAGAGTGAGTAACGATCGTAATTACTACTCCCACTCAATGGTAGAAGGTGGTTTTGAGCTGATATCGTAAACTACACGATTAACGCCTTTAACTTCATTAATTATACGATTTGATACATGACCTAAAAAATCATGAGGTAAATGCGCCCAATCGGCGGTCATACCGTCAACGCTGGTGACGGCACGTAACGCAATAGTGAATTCATAGGTGCGCTCATCACCCATAACGCCAACACTTTGTACGGGAAGAAGTACAGCTAGTGCTTGCCATACTTCATCATATAGGTCGTTATTGACGAGCTCACTGATGAAAATATCATCTGCTTCTCTTAATATTTCTAGTCGTTCGGGAGTTATATCAGAAATCACACGAATACCCAATCCCGGTCCGGGGAAGGGATGACGTTTGATGAATTGCTCGGGAATACCCAAAGCACGTCCCACATTACGTACCTCGTCCTTAAATAACTCTCGAACTGGTTCCACCAAGTCAAGGTTCATTTCCTCTGGCAAGCCACCTACATTGTGGTGCGATTTGATCGTGGCTGATGGACCTTTAAACGATACGCTTTCAATGACATCAGGGTAAAGGGTCCCTTGAGCGAGATATTTGACCTCCTCATCGTGAGCTACGGCATCATCGAAGACGTCAATAAAGGTATTTCCGATGATGATTCGCTTTTCCTCAGGGTCAACTACCCCTTTCAGAGCATCTAAAAAACGATCTGAAGCATCAATACCTCGAACGGGAAGATCTAATTCGGTTCGATAGAGGTTTAAAACATCCTCAAACTCATTTTTGCGCAATAAGCCATTATTCACGAAGATACATTCCAGTTGATCACCAATAGCCTTATGGATTAAGGTGGCTACCACGGTTGAATCCACGCCACCGGATAATGCACAAATGACTTTGGCATCACCAACTTGCTCTTTTACGGCACGGGTTTCGGTCTCGATAAACGAGTCTGCCGTCCAATCACCGGAGAGATCGCAGATATTTTTAATGAAATTCTGCAGTACTTGCCCGCCATGTTCGGAGTGGACCACTTCCGGATGGAACTGAACACCATAAATGGGCTTGTTTTTATGCCGAACGGCGGCTACGGGCGCGTTTTTAGTATGAGCGATGATTTCATACTGTTCGGGTAATTCCAGTATGTGATCGCCATGGCTCATCCATACCGTGGTTTCGTGCGGTACGTCCCGCAGTAGATCCGTATGATCGTCAATGAGTAAATGCGCTCGACCAAATTCCCTGCGATCTGCTTTCTCAACAGATCCAGGAACCAAATTATGAGACAGAATCTGCAAGCCGTAACAAATACCTAATACGGGAACTTCCCAATCGAAAATATGCGGATTCAATGTGGGAGCATCCGGATCATTTACACTTTTAGGTCCACCGGAGAGGATTACTCCATTAGGAGGTTGTTGATCGAACGCCTCCAAAGGAGCATTGAAGGGATGTATCTCACAATAGACTTGAAGTTCCCGTAAGCGTCGAGCTATGAGTTGAGTGTATTGGGAACCAAAATCTAAAATGAGGACCCACTCATCGTGCAAAGTGTGCATTTGTAAAAGAGCGTTGAAAGTGCAGATTTAAAATTAGGCTATAATATCTTCGTAATCCTTGGCGCTTAATAAATCCTCAAGTTCAGATTGGTCAGACATTTCAATCTTAATCATCCAACCATCACCATACGGATCGCTGTTAACGAGCTCGGGCTCATCTTCAAGGCGTTCGTTGAGTTCTGACACCGTACCCGAAACGGGCATAAACAATTCAGATACTGTTTTTACCGCTTCTACAGAACCGAATATTTCTTCTTGATCTAATTCTTCATCGAGAGACTCGATCTCAACGAATACAATATCACCTAACTCGCCTTGGGCAAAATCAGTAATACCAACGGTACAGGTTCCATCTCCATTATCGCGAACCCATTCATGTTCACGTGTATACTTTAGCTCTTCTGGATTACTCATTTTAATACCTCGTGAAGTCTTTTATTGATCTGGATTAAAGGTAAACTCGTTCTCAAGGTACTTAGTATTGAAGGTACCTTTGATAAAATTGGGATCATCCATCAATTGAAGGTGATAGGGGATTGTGGTTTTTACACCTTCGATGACAAATTCGGAAAGCGCACGTTTCATCCGTTGGATAGCTTCTTTCCGGGTATCTGCCTTAACAATTAACTTGGCGATCATGCTATCGTAATGAGGTGGTATGCGATAACCCGTATACACATGGGTATCCATTCGTACTCCCAAACCACCGGGGGGATGAAACACTTCAATCGTACCTGCTGAGGGTCGGAAATTGTGCTCCGGATCTTCCGCGTTAATCCGGCATTCAATAGAATGTCCTTCTAACTCAATATTGGAGTCTTCAATTTTTTCACCAGCAGCTATTCGGATTTGTTCTTTAACAATATCAATACCGGTTACTTCTTCGGTGACTGGATGCTCAACCTGGATACGAGTATTCATCTCCATGAAGTAGAAGTTATGGTCTTTGTCGACCAGAAATTCTACGGTTCCGGCCCCTTCATAATCAACCGCATGAGCAGCGTTCGTAGCCGCATCTCCCATGCGTTTTCGAAGTTCAGGGGTCATCAGAGGAGAGGGCGCTTCTTCCAGAATCTTTTGATGACGTCTTTGCAGGGAACAATCCCGCTCGCCCAGGTGAATGGCTGTACCATGTTGGTCCGCCAGGACCTGTATCTCAACGTGGTGGGGATCTACGACAAATTTCTCGATATAAACCCCGGGATTATCGAAGGCGCTTTCCGCTTCATTGCGGCACATCTTGAAATTGTGCTCTAATTCGTCGGCCTCCATAACTACACGCATTCCCCGACCACCACCACCGGCGGAAGCCTTAATAATAATGGGATAGCCAATTTCTTCAGCTATTTCGCGTGCATCAGCTATAGAATCCACTTCTCCGTCGCTACCCGGAACCACGGGGACATCATTTTTTATCATTGTGTCCTTGGCTACCGCTTTATCTCCCATACGAGAGATACTATCCGGAGCCGGACCGATGAATTTGATGTTGTGTTCGGAGCAAATACGTGAGAACTCTGCATTTTCTGCTAAAAACCCATATCCGGGATGGATGGCTTCGGCATTGGTAATTTCAGCAGCCGCGATAATACGGGGTATTTTCAAGTAACTTTCCCGACTAGGGGCAGGGCCTATGCAAACCGCTTCATCAGCAAATTTTACATGTAAGCTGTCTTCGTCTGCCTTGGAGTAAACGGCTACTGTTTTTATACCCAGTTCTCTACACGTACGAATAATACGTAGGGCAATTTCGCCACGATTGGCGATTAAAATCTTATCAAACATGAAGGGGGTTATCCTTTTTCAATGATGAAAAGCGGTTGGTCGTACTCAACAGGCTCGGCATCTTCAACCAAAACCTTCTTGACCGTACCTGAAAATTCAGCTTCGATCTCGTTCATGATTTTCATGGCTTCAACAATGCAAAGCGTTTCTCCTTTTTCCACCTTATCACCCACTGTTACGAACGGATCGGAATCAGGGGAGGGGGCTTCATAGAAAGTGCCCACAATAGGTGAAGTTACTGTATCGCCGGATACCTGTTCTTCGTCATCCGCGGATTCTGGTCGTTGAGTAGAAGCATCCGGATTTGAAGGGGCGGCTGCCGGTTGTTGTGGAGCCTGAGGCTGCTGCGGCATACTCATTTGCTGAGGCATAGTGGCGTATATGGGTTGTTGACCACCTTCAACCTCCGCAGTTTTTTTAACCTTAATCTTGAAGTCCCCTTCTTCGATGGATACTTCGTCGACTTCGCTTTCAGCGATTAGTTCCAGTAGGTTTTTGACTAATTTTAAATCCATCTTGCTTTATCCGTTAGACGTTACGCGTTCTAAATATTCTGAATTTTCTGTATCAACTTTCACCTTGTCACCTTCATTAATGAAGAGAGGTACTTGAATGGTAGCACCCGATTCCAAGGTTGCTGATTTGGTTCCACCTTGAGCTGTGTCTCCTTTGATACCCGGTACGGTATCTACGACTTCCATTACTACATGAGAGGGAGGTTCAGCATACAAAATTTGCTCATTATCAACATCGATGACCAAGGTCACTTCTTGTTCATCCGTAATAAATTCTGGTTTTCGCACCCGAGCCTCTTCCAGTGGCTTTTGCTCATAAGTATCTTGGTGCATGAAATAAAAGAGATTGCCATCCTTATATAGAAATTGATAGGGATGACGTTCTACGCGAATGGATTCCAGAGTTTCTCCCGAGCGAAAAGTTTTGTCGATGGTCTTTTCATTGACCACTCCTTTTAACTTGGTGCGAATGAAGGCACCGCCTTTGCCCGGTTTAACATGCTGGAATTCCACAATATTATAGAGTTCACCATCCAGCAATATGGTTAGTCCATTGCGAATATCTGAGGTATTAATCTTTGGCATGATTGAACATTCTGACCGTTATTTTTTGATCGGTCCAAAATAGCATGATGCCCTTTGGATACCAAACGAATGAACCGAATATTTCGACTAAATAAAGGTACTTACCAATGTATACAACAAGATCAATGGACAGATAACTTTGATGAACCATGGCCAAACTTTGGCCAGTAACGTATTGGAAAAGCCGCTGTATCCTGATTCAATTTCAGCAAGGGCATTTTCGGGCTTCCAAACATACCCCAAAAACAGGCAAATCAGCAGTCCACCGAGTGGCAATCCGATGGTACTGAAAATCATATCTATTGTACCTATTAAGCTGGTATCAAAAGCAATAAATAACGAAATAAGTAAGATTCCGATACCTATGAAGGCAGCCGCTTTTTTCCGACGGATATTGAATTCATCAATGGCATAAGATACCGGTACCTCAAGCAGCGAAATGGTAGAAGTAAGGGCAGCTATAGAGAGTAATAAAAAGAAGGTGGTTCCAAATATAAGCCCTAAGATGCCTCCCATCTGGTGGAACAGTTCAGGTAAAACCTGGAAGATTAGTGCGGGTCCGGCTAATAACTGATCACCATCAAATATCTGAACACCTTGTGCTTGAGCCACGTACATGGCCGGTATAATCAGCAGTCCGGCAAGGAAAGCGATGCTGATATCCGCAAGGGTTACGTAAGCAGCTGCGGAAGCAATATTTTCCTTTTTGCTGAGATATGACCCATAGGTGATTAGGGCCCCCATACCCAGCGACAAAGAGAAGAAGGCTTGTCCCATGGCCGCAAATATTAATTCGGCGTCAATTTGTGTTAAATCGGGCTTGAAATATACACCTAATCCCTTCATGGCACCATCCTGGGTAACTACATAGCCAATCATAATGACCAAAATAATTACCAATAGGGGCATTAAGGTTTTGGTGGCTCGTTCAATTCCTTCACTAACCCCACCGGTAATGATTGATATGGTAGCTCCCATAAACAGGATGGCAAATATTGCATTCATCCAACCGCTACCTGTATCTGCGAAAAGAGTGGCCAGATCTGCATATCCGGCGAAGTAAAATATCTCTTCAAATACATAAGTAACCGTCCAACCGGCTACTACTGTATAGAAAGAAAGGATCATGACCCCGCAAATTATACCCCACAAACCAATGAGTGGATAGAACTTATTGCTAGATAGCGCTTTAAATGCGCCTACTGGATTTTTGCGGGTGTTACGCCCAATGGTCAGTTCGGCTAACATGACCGGAAAGCCTACCAGAAAGCAGCATATAACATATATAATAAGGAAAGCCGCTCCACCATTGGAAGCCACTTCGGTTGGGAATCGCCAAATATTACCCAATCCTACCGCGGATCCGGCGGCAGCGAGTATAAATCCCAATTTTGAATTCCAACTACCCCGTTGATCTGTATCTAAATTAGCCAAGTAATACTCCTGTTACTTTGTTGTTAACCCTGCACTGACGTTCGATCGATGCTTAAAATATTTTCTACCCCTTAATCTCGCAACTTTATAAGCAAAACAGAGGATAGGGGCGGCAATATACAAGTCTGCTGGACGATTTCACCCTTTTTTTGTGAATCTTCAGTTGAAAATAGTACCTCTTGCGGCGTATCAGGGGCCCAGCTAAGATCCTGATGGGCGTCCATATTGATGAGCCAAGTCAGAGATTCCTGAATATTCGGATTCCGGAATGTGAAAATTCGTTGGAATTCAGTCTGACCCTGAACCAGATTCCAATCAGATAACTCAGATCGGTTTAGGATTTTGTGATCTCTCCGAATCTGAATCAGTGATTTATACCACTCAAAGAATGCTCGATTTAACGAAATATGCTCAAAGTTTAAATAATTGGTTGAATCATCCTTGTTGTAGCTATTTGGATCAGGGTATCCTACTTTTTGCGATTCAGGATAGGTAGGCGAGATGATTTTGGCATGTCCCCATTCTTGCCCAGCGTGTATCATCGGTATGCCTGGCGATAACATCAAAATCATTGCCATTAACTTGGCAGAGCGTTCTTCCGCATTAGAATAGGGAAGATATTTAGAAATATCGCTTATTGGGTAGGTTTCCGAATAAGATCGATATGATTGACGAATGAAATCCCCCAGCGTAAAGCCATCATGAGAATCCAAATAGTTTATACTATGTGCTGCTTCATATACTATACCATGATCCAGGGAATCCAGGCTACCTTGCAAAACCGTATCCAATTGGGAATGAGGCGTATGTTTGGACCAATGTCCAAATCCCACCCCTTTTGATTTTCGGGGGGCCGTACCTTTAATGGTGTTTCGGAATCGGTCATTCCAACAGCTCCAGCCCAAGTTAGAGAAGCCAAGCGGATTGTATCCGCCTCCCCAAGGTTCAGCAATCATAATGACATTAGGATTGATCGAGCGGGCCAGTTGTTTAACTTCATTAATGGTTTTCCAATCCAGGAGATGAGCCAAATCAAACCGAAAGCCATCAATATGATACTCCGTCATCCAATAGCGAATGGCTTCTAGTATTAATTTACGACTAACTCCGGATTCCGACTTGAAATCATTGCCGCAGCCACTGCGATTAGCCAACTGACCATTGTCTTTGTGGCGCAAATATACCTCAGGAGCGAGATATCTAAGCGGGTTGTAATCATGATGGGAGACATGGTTAAAAACCACATCCATAATTACGGCGATGCCTTCTTGATGCAGGGTTTTCACCAATTGTTTGAATTCACGTGAAGCCAACGCCTGTTGACCGGACCAGGCATCGGGGGCATTCGAACCATCGGAGGCGTAGCGCGAGTCAGGGGCAAAAAAATTGCTGGTCATATAGCCCCAGTGATTGATCGCGGACGGATTCCAATCGTTAATCAAGCCGGAAGTTTCCGCACGTTGACCAAATGGAGGTTCAAATCGCGCATACTGTTGCAGAGGAAGAAATTCTACAGCATTGACTCCTAATTTTTTTAAATGATTTAAACCTCCTTGATGATCATCTGAGATAAAAGATTTATAGCAACCACGCTGTTGCCACTGTGGATCACTTAACGCGACCGCATCCTTAATGTGCAGCTCATAAATGGTTAATTCTCTATGGTTAGCCGGAACCACAAAATCATCATTGCCCCAGTTAAAAGATTGGGATTGTGGAATCGCACTTTTCGCCGGCTGCTGATATGAATTCTTGATCGAAAGGTTCACACTGTATGGATCAGCTAGTCTCTTAGGATAATCGGAGCTGATAGTTCTTTTCCATTCAATATGATAGTCATACCAATCGTACTCGAGTTCCTTATGAATGGTACACCACCAGTATCCATTCTTCTCGCTCTTTAATTTAAAGGATTGTAACGGAGCCACAGAGGTTGGTACTCCGTAAAATTGTACATGAACAGCGTTGGCTCGGGGTGCGTATAAATAAAATGAGGTGCACCCATCATGTCGGGTACACCCCATTTTTAATGATTTCGATGAAGAGTCTGGATTCTGAATCATAGATTATCGAATGATATCACCGGGTTGACCATCGCTTTTCATAAAGCTAAGGTTGCCCTCATCATCTTCACTCATTAGAACCATTCCCTCGCTGGGAATCCCCATCATTTTTTTTGGGGCCAGATTGGCAACTACGCTCACTGTATTGCCTACAATCTCCTCCGGTTTAAAGTGCTTTTTAATGCCTGCCAAAATAGTGCGTTCTTCTAATCCGATATCTACGGTTAGCTTAATCAACTTATTTGATTTGGGCAGATCCTCAGCTTCCGTGATTTTCCCCACCCGTAAATCCAATTTCATGAAGTCATCAAACTGAATGTTGTCCTTAATTGGCTGGATCTCTCTACCGGATGTATCGTCTTCGTTTTCCTTTGCGCGTTCTTTTAATTTATTGATTTGTTCTTCCACAACTTCGTCTTCGATTTTGTTAAATAGAATTTCACCTTTGTCTATGGCTGAACCTACTTCTAGCATATTTTCGGTAACCATATCCCAGGAAATATCTTCGGTTATACCTAAATAGGTACGTAATTGCTTCATTTTTTGTGGTAAAATCGGATCAAACAACACAGACAATGCTGCAGATATTTGAGCTGATACATGAAGAGTATTGCCACAGACGACGGGATCATCTTTGCGCGTCTTCCACGGTTCCATTTCGGTAAAATATTTGTTTCCGGTACGCGCTAAGTTCATTGTTTCCTGAATCGCTTCCCGGAAACGATACCGCTCATAGCTTTCGGCAATACGTTCTTTGGAATTTTCAATTTCTTTTAGCACTTCCAAGTCACGCTCGGTTGGCTCTATCAGTTCCGGAACTTTCCCCTCAAAATATTTACCCGTAAAGGACAAGGTTCGGAAAATGAAATTACCCAAGATGTCAGCTAGTTCGTTATTCACCTTATTTTGAAAGTCATTCCAAGAGAAATCGGAATCCTTGGTTTCTGGTAAATTAGTACCCAGTACGTAACGTAAATAATCCGCTTGGAAATCTTCCAGGTATTCATGTAACCAGACCGCCCAGCCTCGGGAAGTGGAAAGTTTTCTGCCTTCCAGATTCAGAAACTCGTTGGCGGGAACATTTTCAGGAAGTATGTAGTCACCGTCGGCCATCAACATAGTAGGGAAGATTATGCAATGGAAAACGATGTTGTCTTTACCTATAAAATGAATAAGATCTGTGTCATCATCTTGCCAGTATGTTTTCCAAAGCTCTTTATCTCCTTGTTTTTCGGCCCACTCTTTGGTTGCTGTAATGTAACCGATAGGAGCATCAAACCAGACATAGAGCACTTTCCCATGGGCTTCTTCTAGCGGAACTGGAACCCCCCATTTTAAGTCTCGAGTAACCGCGCGATCGCTTAATCCTTCATTAAGCCAGCTTTTACATTGCCCAAGCACATTGGGTTTCCAATCGTCCTGACTATTGATCCATTTTTCTAATTTATCCTGCCAATCTCCCAAGGGTAAATACCAGTGTTCGGTTTCTTTCAGCACTGGCTTATTACCGGTAATTGTACTACGTGGATTTTTTAGCTCATTAGGAGAAAGGGCACTACCGCACTGCTCGCATTGATCGCCATAAGCTTCCTCATATCCACAATTAGGGCAGGTACCTATTACATAGCGGTCGGGAAGGAACATATCTGCCTGTTCATCATATAATTGTTCCTCCGTTTTCTTTTTAAATACGTTTTTCTTATTCAGTTTTTTGAAAAACTGCTGTGCTGTTTCATGATGTTGAGCAGAGGAAGTACGTCCAAAATAATCGAAGGAAATGCCAAATTTTTCGAACACATCTTTATTCATGCTGTGAAATCGGTCCACAATTTCTTGAGGAGAAATTCCTTCTTTCTCAGCTGCTATGGTAATAGGAACACCATGCTCATCTGAGCCACAAATGTAAACGATATCCTCTTTTTGTAGTCGTTTGTATCGTACAAATAAATCAGCAGGCAGGTATGCGCCGGCAAGATGACCGAGATGAATAGGTCCATTGGCATAGGGAAGAGCAGCAGTCACTAAAGTTCGCTTAGACATATAAGTAAGTTTCCAATAATTTTTATTCGACGATTCGCTGGGAAGTTAAAGGAAAGATTAATCAGTTAAAATGAATATGATATTTAACCTGGGTACCAATAGTTAAGCAGAGCGTACATACCAATACCAGCAGCAACAGATATATTCAATGAGTGTTTATGGCCATATTGTGGTATTTCAAAAGTAGCATCTAAAATGGGTAACAAATCATCATCAATTCCAGTAACTTCACTCCCCATAACTACAGCTAAACGATTACTGTGGGGTTCAAATTCCGGTAAAGGTTGACTTATGTTTGTTTGTTCCAAACCGATAATTTGATAACCATCGGATTTTAAGGTTTTAATAGCAGGTGTTATTTGGTCAACAGCTTTCCAATTTACATGTTCTTCTGCACCGATTGCAGTTTTTGTAATTTCTGGGCGAGGCGGAGATGGGGTGTAACCACTCAGCCAAAGTTCATTTAAAGCAAAAGCATCAGCAGTTCGGAAAACCGATCCGACATTATGCATACTGCGTATGTTATGTAAGATGACGATAACTTTTTCTAACGGACTGGGTGGTGTTCTGGAAAGGTTTTTGTTTAATATCTGTTTGGTGGTCAACTTTTTTATCATCTTCAGGCGTATATATGAATTCTGAATTCGTGTTTGCATTGGTAATTGCCATAGGGGTCGCATTCGTGGTAGGGCTGGCAACGGTATACCTTTCCCACTATCTGGCGGAAATTACCAATTTAACAGATGATCCTGATAGGATTAGAAAATTACATGATGAATCTATGCCTACTTCTGGAGGGGTAGGGATTTTCGTGGCTTTTGGTGCAGGTATCATTGTCATTTTAAATCTGTATTCTGGTTTTTCGTCTCCAATACTCTCGGTCAGTAAATATTTCACCGCTTCAATAATAATAATAACGCTGACTGGTCTATATGACGATTTTAACGGGTTAAGTTCACGGCCCAAATTTATTATGCAAATATTTAGTGGCCTAATATTGCTGACTGGCATTCATCTCCATGTGATACCTAGTGTGGCCAGCTATGCCCAACTATCCAATCTGATGCTTTTCCCCATATATGTGGGCATGTTATTCTGGATAGTAGCAGTTTGCAACATGATTAATCTGGTTGATGGAGTGGATGGTTTAGCTTCAACAATAACATTACTCATTTTATTTGGAATGGCATGGATTGGTCAAAGTTGGGAAACATTAGCAGCCAGCTGGATCGTTTATCCTCTATTAGGTGCTGTAGCTGCATTCCTTATATATAACCGACCACCAGCCTCGATATTTATGGGAGATACGGGAAGTTTAATGATCGGATTTTCTTTAGCCGCGGCCTCGATATTATTAGTCATTCATGCCAGCCATTGGATGTATTCGTTGAGTTTGATTGTGCTTTTTGGTGTTCCCATGATCGATACTTTGTTATCAATAATTCGCCGAATTAAAGAAGGGCAGAATCCATTTGAATCGGATAGCAATCATTTACACCATATCATACAACGACATTATAACGGACCTTCCATGGCCATAGTCATTTTGGGGGGTGTTTCTATGTTGTTGGTAATGTTAGGCATTTTGCTTGCCAATACCGTCGATTCTATTCTATTTTCTACAGTGTTCGGTATGACAATTATGCTGTTCATCATCACAGTAATTGCCTATGTTAAGCAACTTGATAGAAATGACTCTATCGTAGTGATCAATCTCTACGAAGCACCCAGTATCGCTGAGGCAGATTTAACTGCCATAGAAACATTGCATAACAATGCTGAGGATGAGTCGTTTGATGTTGCCGAACATAGAAAATTGAGGCAATTCTCAAATAACTAACATTAAAGAAAATATTTGATTGACGTGAAAGTAAACTACCTGTCCAAGGAAGGGTACGAGAAGTTAGAAAAAGAGCTTCGTAAATTGAAAACAGAAGGACGCAAACAAATTGCACAAGATATCGCGGAAGCTCGCGCCAAAGGGGATCTTAGTGAAAATGCTGAATATGACGCCGCGAAAGAAGCACAAGGCCATTTGGAGACCCGAATAGCCGAATTGGAGAATACCCTGGCTAATGCCCGAATTTTAGACGATGATACCATTGATGATACCAAGGCCTATGTGCTTTCTAACCTGAAGGTTTTGAATCATAAATCAGATTCAGAAATGGAGATGACCTTAGTATCCAAACAAGAAGCAGATTTTAAAACGGGAAAAATTTCTATTGAATCCCCTATTGGGAAAGCACTTTTGGGGAAAGAGGTGGGCGATATAGTCGAAGTTGATGTCCCTGCCGGTACACTAAAACTAGAAATCTTAAAAATTGAACGTTAGTTAATGAATATTGCAGTAGTAGGAACTGGTTATGTTGGGTTAGTTGGTGGAACATGCTTTGCCGATTCGGGAAATAATGTAACCTGTGTTGATATTGATGAAGAAAAAGTACAACAGTTACGTGATGGTATTGTACCTATATACGAGCCCGGATTGGAAACCATTTTCAAACGCTCTATTCGTGAAAACCGGCTCCATTTTACCACCAATTTAGAAGATGCGATAGAATCTGCGGAAATCATTTTCTTAAGCCTGCCAACTCCACCCGGTGCGAATGGGCAAGCTGATTTATCTGCCGTGATAAAGGTGGCTGGTCAACTGGGTAATTTGATTAAAGATTATAAGATCATCGTCAATAAATCTACGGTCCCAGTAGGTACAGCCGATAAAGTTCACGAAGCCATAGCAGAAAATGCCACGGTGGATTTTGATGTAGTCTCTAATCCGGAATTTTTACGCGAAGGTGCCGCTGTAGAAGACTTCATGAAGCCTGAACGTGTGGTCATAGGCAGTTCCAGTGAGCGTGCAATTGAAAAAATGCAGGTTCTTTATGAACCCTTTGTTCGATCTGGTAATCCAATAATTGTTATGGACGAGCGAAGTGCTGAAATGACTAAGTACGCGGCAAACGCTATGTTGGCCACCAAAATTACTTTTATGAATGAAATTGCCAACGTTTGTGAGAGGGTAGGTGCTAATGTAGATCATATCCGACGTGGCATAGGTACAGACAGCAGAATCGGGAAACGTTTTTTATTCGCAGGGATCGGGTATGGCGGAAGCTGTTTCCCAAAAGATGTGCAAGCTATTCACCATACCGCTGGTGAATATGGTTATGATTTTCGCATATTGGACTCGGTTATGCGGGTCAACGATCAGCAGAAGCTTTCCATCGTTGAGAAGGTTAAACAGCACTTTAATAGTGATTTAGACGGAAAAACATTTGGAGTTTGGGGATTATCCTTCAAACCCGAAACAGATGACATCCGGGAGGCACCCTCATTATATATTACCAAAGCATTGGCTGAGGCGGGCGTTCAAATGAAAGCTTACGATCCGGAAGCGCTTCTAACATTCCAGGATGCTATCGATGAAAAAACTAATCAATCTATAACTTATGTAGATGAGCAGGGTAAAGCATTGGAAGGCGTAGATGCTTTAATCATCTGCACAGAGTGGAATGAGTTTCGTCGACCAAACTTTGATCGATTCAAAACAGCAATGAAAGAGCCGCTCATATTCGATGGTCGAAATCTGTATGACTTGAAGCGAGCTAAACAGGCAGGGTTGAAATACATTAGTGTGGGTCGTCCTTCCGTTAACATTTAAACATAAGATTTCAATATGAATCGTGTATTGATAACAGGGGGATCCGGTTTTTTAGGATCCCACCTATGCGACAAATTCATTCAAAAGGGCTGGGAAGTTATCTGTATGGATAACTTATCCACCGGATCCGCGGATAATATCGCTCATCTGATTGGTAATGAGCATTTTACTTTTATTAATCATGATGTAACTAACTATATCCACGTCTCTGGAACGTTAGATCTCATATTGCATTTTGCTTCACCGGCGTCTCCCATTGATTATTTAGAAATGCCTATCCAAACTTTGAAAGTAGGATCATTGGGTACCCATAAGGCACTTGGGTTAGCTAAAGAGAAAAATGCTCGCTTTTTATTAGCGTCAACAAGTGAAGTTTACGGTGATCCCCTTGTACATCCTCAAAAGGAAGATTATTGGGGAAATGTAAATCCAATAGGGTTTCGTGGAGTATATGACGAAGCCAAACGATTTGCTGAAGCCATGACCATGGCTTACCATCGCTATCATGAAGTGGATACCCGAATTGTTCGCATTTTTAATACCTATGGTCCTCGAATGCGAGTTGATGATGGTCGTGCTCTACCTACCTTTATGGGACAAGCTTTGAAAGGTGAAGATTTAACAGTTTTTGGAGACGGGTCGCAGACACGTTCGTTCTGCTATGTAGACGATTTGATTGACGGGATTTATAAACTATCGCAATCCAATGAAGTAGAACCCGTTAATATTGGTAATCCAGAGGAAATTACCATACTTGATTTCGCAAAGGAAATTCTTGATTTAACTGGTAGTGATAGTAAAATCATCTTTAAAGAACTACCTAAAGATGATCCACAAGTTCGTGAACCAGATATCAGCAAGGCGAAAGCGGTCTTAGGCTGGGAGCCGAAGGTCAACAGATCCGAGGGTTTGCGTGAAACGCTACGGTATTTTAGATCAATTATTGAAAAGAAGGGAACCGACCACATAAGTGCCTGAAACACCATTAAATAATACACAAAATTCCTTTGAAGAGGATGATGCCCTTCAAAAATTACGTCGATACTGGTGGCTAGTCCGGCGTCGTATCTGGTTGGTTGTATTATTAGGTGTTATCGGGGGGGTATATAAGTACAATGATATTGTACAGGTTAAAGAACGATTTCGGTCCGTAGCTCAAATTATATTAGATGGTTCATCTACTGACCGAGCGGTAGCCTTGCTAGATGTGCCTGGAGCCCGCTACGGCTATCAGAATGAAATGTTAATTCTGAAGTCGAATAAACTATCTCAAGATGTTGCTCGAACACTGCTAAACTCATTTCAGAGTTCATCCAAACAAGATACCCTAGATATATTAAAAGCAAGTAATGGCGCAATCGCCGGACTTGAAACGATCTCACGTAGGGTGCGGCAAAATGTGACTTTTCGTCAAGTTAATGAGGAGCAAAGTGTCATTTATATTTATGGATATGCCTATGACCCGAATGAGGCCATGATCCTGGCCAATACGTTTGCCAATACGTATAAGCAAAACAACATTGATCAAAGTGTGAGTCAGGTACGTGAGGCGAAAAATTACTTGCGTACAAAAATGAGGGAAACGAATGATTCACTTATCGCAACTGAAAAAAATATCCTTGAATTTTATCGTCAAAAAGGATTTTCAGAATCAGGGTTTAGCACCGAATCCATAATTGATCAAATTTCAATATTATATCAGGAGCTGGACCAAGCTAGAATTCAATTGGCTGCCAATAAAGAGGAAATAGCTGCTATTGATTCTACTTTGCAAGCCAGTCGTGCTAATGAGACACAAATCATTTTAGATGCTACCGATAATCTCATCGAGTATTATGAAGAGCGGATCATTGAGCTTGAACTTCAAAAGCAAGAAGTATTAGCTAAAGTCAATTTTAGCGGATCTGACTCATCTAAAATTGGGGTGATCGACAACAAGCTGACTAATTATAAAGGTCAGCTTAAACAAGCTTTAGATAAGAAACTGGACAACACCACGCTTTTATCATCAGTTGATGGTTCCTTCGCCAAATACTGGATAGAACTGAAAGCCAGAAAGTCTAATCTGATTAATCAGAATAGGGCCTTACCCGAAAAAATCCAGAAGATACAAGAGCAGATTACTCAGTATGATCAACAATTAAATGATATCCCATATCAAGAAATGGAGTTAGAAAAACTCCAGCGCCGCCGAAACTTGTATGCTAATTCCATTCAGAAATTTCAAACTAATTTAATAGAGATGGAGTTGGCAGAAGCAAGTGAAGGGGGGTATGTAAATATTCTAGACCCTGCCAAGCCCAACCCCAATCCAATTAACAAGCAGAAAACGACGGGGGTGTTTCAAGGGACATTGATAGGGATGCTTCTGGGCATTGGTTTGATTATTGGATATGAACGAATTGATGATCGTATTAAATCGGATGAAGATATTAAGGAATTGGACGCGAATGTTATCGCCTCCATTCCCTCTATGGAATCAGCGCTTCCCAATTCCAAGAACAGAAAGAACTTCGTTGATTATAAAGGGGCATTTATATCTTCAAAACTTATAACGTTATTAAACCCGATGTCCGGTATCTCTGAAATGTACCGTCGGCTACGAGCCAATTTCACCTACAGTGTACCGGATAAATCGAATAAATCTTTTCTTATTACTAGTTCTAATCCACAAGAAGGGAAATCGGTTACTGCCTCAAATTTAGCAGTCGTGCTTGCTCAAAGTGGAAAGCGTGTGGCGTTATTAGATGGGGATTTGAGACGCCCCAATTTGGATGTCATATTTGGATTGCCCAAATCACCAGGTATATCAGATTTGATTGTTGGCCAAGAAGAGTATGATGACATTCTCAAACAAAGTATTATTGAGAATCTATATGTCCTAACAGCTGGTAGTCAGGTTCCTAACCCCTCTGAGATATTAGGTTCGGAAAGTTTTAAAAAGCTATTTGATACAGTACTGAGCGAGTTTGATTATGTTATCGTAGATTCTCCACCAGTCAATTCGGTGGTGGATGCAGTAACTATCGGAGATTTGGTAGACCAGTATATGCTGGTAATAAATGTAGGGAAAACAAAGAAGCGAGAAGTCAAACAGACGTTTGAATTGGCTAAATCAATTCAGTCTAAGTTTGCCGGCGTTTTATTAAATAACTTAGATAACAATAGTTATTTGGTAGACTATAACTACTATCAGAATTACAACTATTATGGAAACGGAGTTACCGTAGAAGAACGCCAACGGAATCCGCTAAAAAGTACCATTGATGTATCCTAGATTAATCAAATTAGCCATTCTATTAATTGTATTGTTTAGCTTAGGATGTCCCAGCACTTGGGCTCAAGATGCTTATGAGTATGGCACTGTGGTTGGTGGGGAAGACAAATTAATAGGATCCAATAATTATTTACAGGAAAATGAGGAGGGATATCAGATAACATTGATAAACTCCTCGGGCGGAGTCAGTGTGAGAGGCAGTAGTTCCAACAGACGTGGCAGTCAAGTACAAATTATTAATGTTCCCAAAGATACGGATTACCTGGAATTGCTTGTTTATTATGCCAATTTAAATCCTCGTTTTATACGTAAAAACAAGATAAAAATTTACCGTGTAAAAGATGCGGGACAACCTCCATACAAAAGTGAAAATATTAAACGATATTGGACCGAATACAATTTTCAGAAACAATATGATAACGGTGGGCCATTCGATGAAGTTCAACCCGGAGACATTATTTTTGTACAACGAAAAGGATTAATTAATAGACCAATTTTTGATCCACTAAATGATTTAAAATTTATACTCACGCTTCCATCATTAGCATTATCGGTATTTACAGTGTACAATGCCTTTAAAAAATGATACCCGGAAAAATCCTGTTAGTCTGCCCATATATCTGCTTATAGGATTTATTGCCTATCTTTATACTTTCATTTCCTTTAGTAATAACTATGCTGTAGATATTGAATTAATTCCTTATGTGGACTTAGCATCGGTCCTTTCTCTAATTTTATTAACTATTCCATTTCTTTGGTATAGAAAGATTGGGTTTAAAGCTTTTCTTAGGGCGGATGTCTTAGTTTCAACCAGCATTATTTATTGGTCGTTGTTAGATTTAATTCAACAACGTTATCAGCTCAACTCTTCTAGCCCGGAAAGTATTCGTTATGCCTTTGTGTTAATTGCTGTATTTGTAATTATGGTTCAGGTTGGGGCCCGGTTTAAATTTTCGCTTCCTCAAATGGTTACCAATGCCACACGATTTGATCTGAAATCAAAATATATATTTGGTGTAATTGTAGGGTGCTTTCTAATTGGTTTATTCCCTTTCTATAAAGGGGCTTATTATGATTTTAACTATATGATAAGTGCTTTAACTCGTCCTCGATTTTCGGCACCATGGGCGAGGGGATCATTCGGTGGATTGAATGCTTTTTATGAACACCTTAAGTATTTTGGTTATCTGTTGCCTGCCGCAACAGTACTACTTGGTCTTAAGGAACGAAAGATCACGGTACGTTTAGTTATCGCGGGAATACTCACCATATTTTTTTCCGCCTTTGAATTCCAGGGGGGAGGGCGCAGAATTATGGGTTTCTTATATGGATCTGGAGCAGCCACTTATCTGGTAGCCCGATGGCGAGAATTGAGCTGGAAAAAACTGACCGTTATTGGATTATTATCAGTCTTATTTCTCATACTGTTGGATATGCAGCTTCAGTTTCGCAATGAAGGCTATCAGGGCATGTTTGACAAGTATGAGCTAAGCAATTTTGAGGAAGTTAAAGTCGACGATAATTTTTTTAGAATCACTCAAATCATTGAATTCGTTCCCCAAATGCATCCCTATGCAGGCATGAAATACTTGGTCTACTCATTTGGTCGACCCATTCCTCGTTATTTTTGGGAAAGCAAACCATTAAATCCCGGATTTGATTTGGCGGAAATGGCCGATGAGTATGGTGTTACTCTGAGTATGACAGTCATCGGGGAAGCCTATGCTAGCTATGGGATAATTATGGTTATGATAATGGGCTTATTTTATGGAACCTTAGCTGGTACACTCAATCGATTGTTAGATAAAAGGTTAGGTATATTGGGGTATGCGATATATGCTCTGGGAACTATGGCTTTGGTAGCGGGAGTACGCTCACTTATTGATTTGGTATTGTTTTCTTATGCGCTTATAGGAGTACTGTTTATTTACAGAATTTATCTTCGAAGAAAGGGAGGATGGGTTCAGTGAAGATACTCTACGTATGGTTGACCATGGGACGTTATCACATTGCTCGCATGAAGGCAATCCAACAGCTTCCCGGGGTATCATTAAGTGTCCTGGAAATAACCAATCTGGATGATCACCAGTGGGATATCAACAAAGAAGGCCTAAATTCATATCACTCAATTTTTGAAAATCGAATGTTGTCTCCAAAGGTCATTCGCCAAGCTAGAAATCCATTACGCAACTTCTTAGCTGCTCATGACTTTGATGTTATTGTTAACGGAGCTGGATACGCATATCGAGGGATCCATTCAGAAATAACCAAATTGTCATCCGCCCGCACTGTTTTATGGTCGGAATCTACCAGACTGGATAATCGACCTTGGCCTTGGAAAAAATGGATTAAACAAAAAAGGGTATCTAGCTATGATGCGGCAATCGTTGCTGGGAATTCTCATAAGGAGTATCTCCAGGACCTGAGTATGGATTCGAATAAAATTCAGGTGGTAGGGAATGTGGTTGACAATGATAGATTTATACTCACTGATCAGAATAACGCCACGGGTTTTTTATACGTTGGCCGATTGTTGGATATAAAAAATGTGGATGGACTAATTCGGGCGTATAAACGATATCGGGAGCATCTTCAAAAATTGGATAAATCTCCATGGCCACTAAAAATTATAGGTGATGGACCCGAGCGGCAAAAGCTGGAGAACTCAAGTGGAGAGTTGATAACACAAGGCATTCGATTTCTTGGATTGCGTCAACCCGATGAACTTCCTGAAATTTATGCCAATGCTTCTGTATTTGTATTACCTAGTATCAGCGAACCTTGGGGGTTGGTAACCAATGAGGCCATGGCTGCTGGATTGCCGGTAATGTTGTCTGATAAATGTGGGTCTGCAGAATTAATAGAGCATGGGAAACAGGGATTTATCTTCGATCCAGCTGATGTAGATATGATAGCCGATCAAATGGTTGAAATACACTTAGATAAAAATAAGAGAATCTCTATGGGAGAGGAGAGTCGACAAAAAATTAAGCAATATACCCCTCAGACTTACGCCGACAAATGCCACCGACTGTTTAAAACATTGTTGTAATGAAGCCGACTCTGCTTAAGTCATCGAACTGGCTTCATCCGGCTACCTGGCTGATCATAATTTTAGCAATTAAATATGTAGCTCCGATATTCACTGGTGAAGTGTTAGTTACTACACAACTGTTGCCTTACCTTGCTCTTGTTGTTTTATTCTGCCTGCCGATCTGGTTGACGCTACAGAAGATGCCAATATTGGTCATAAGCGGTCAATTCTATAGTTCAAATTTTGTTATTGAAACTATTTGGAGTGCGATCATATTGGTGATTGTTTGGCATTGGGATAGCTGGAATTATCCGGCTTTAAATAATGGTACTCCCATGTTACTCCAAATCATGGTTGTCGGATTGATTTTATCATCATCATTACTGCTGCATAAGGATGTAATCGAACGGGCGGTAATTAAGACACTCCTAGTCATTGTTTTAGAGTGGATACTCTTGTTCCATATCGGCATGAGGGACTGGATGGTGTTAGCGGGATTATTGACACTTTTTTCCGTTCATCAATCCTACAAACCCATTCAATTTAAACACCTTTTATTGGTGGGGGTACTATTTGTTGGATTGGTAGCTCCATTCTCTGTGATTTTGCGCACAGCATTATATGATCCCGCCTTCAATGAAAAACCAGTAGTCCAAATTAAACATGAACTTCGCAATTATGATGAGCACGTAACAGCTGCTTTAAATAGAATAGGAGCAGAGGGGGTAATGCTCAGTAAAGCTATTGCGCAAAAAGAGCATCTAAATAATTCAAAACGCATAGTTGAATGGCGCCAGTTAACTTACGCGGCTATTTTGCCAAGTAAATTCAGAAATGATACTACCACATTGCGTCCCGGAGTTACGATTTATGAAACGTATTTTCAAGAAGAAGCAAAGAAAAATGACCAGGCAATTAGTTATCCCTCAGGGATCATTGGAGATACCGTATACTATTTTGGGTATTATGCGTGGATAATTCTTCCGTTGTTGGGAATACTGCTCGCTTTGATATGGAGATTTATTGCCCCGGTATTACTAGGTCTACATACCTATGGAGCAATGCTTTTTTTCTATCTATATATATTCTGGGATACCCATTTGATTTTCCTGCAATCGTCATGGTTCAGGGGTGTGGTTATTATCGGTGGATGGGTAATCTTGATTCGTATGTTCGATACGGGCATCACAAACTGGCTAGGAGCTAAAAACGCATGATTTTGGCTACCAGTCGGTATAATGATGGCGGAATTGAACGCATTGTAAACCAACTCATCTCATGGTTTACCAGTAATAACAAAGGGAAAGTAATCCGATATAACAGAAAAGCTCTATTCGGCAAACTGATTTTTTATATCAAGATATTATTCAACGCAACTTTGCGGAGCGAAGCTGTTTTATTTACCCATCTAGGATTGGCACAAATTACAACGTATGCTCCGTATATTAATTACCATATAATGGTACATGGTTGGGAACTAGAGATGTTCTCTAATACGAAACTCAGAAGTATACTGGCTAACGCCGATCAGGTCATTTGTAATAGTAAATATATTGAGCAACGACTACGCGCTGATTTTGATCTGACCAGAGTCACTCAAGCTTATTATCCCATTCCGTCGCTACCCAAAATTGATAAGGCACTTGATAAAACTCCAAATCCGACCGTGCTTCACGTGGGCAGAATGAGTGCCAGTGAACGCTATAAGGGACATGACCAACTTATTGAGGCGTGGCCCAAGATAATCGATCAACATCCGAAGGCACAGCTCATTTTAGTTGGAAAGGGAGATGATAAAAAAAGGTTGCAAGAAAAAGTTGACTCATTAAATATGGGGCAACAGATTATATTTGCAGGTTCCATTTCCGATCTGTGTTTGAGTCGATATTATCGTACAAGCTGGATATTCTGTATGCCTAGTGATGGAGAAGGGCAAGGGCTGGTATATGGTGAAGCTTTACAATTTGGACTCCCCATCATTGCGTTAAAAGAATCTCCGGCTCAAGAATTTGTACGCCATAACAAGGAGGGCATACTGTTAACTCAAAAGAATTCATCTGAAATTGCTCAAGCCATCAACCATCTATTAAATCACCCCAATATATTAGATCGATATGGCAAAGCTGCTCGGGATCGCTTTAATTGGGTGCAACAACAAAGCGAGCACTTCTGGAATCTTATTGCTCAATTAAATTAATTCTTCATGTGTGGATTTTGTGCATTACTAGGTCCAAAACTTATCGATGGGAAATCCGCCATCAATAGTATGACACATACCTTATCCCATCGTGGCCCCGATGCGCAACAGACCATAAGACTTCCCAATGCGGCCTTAGGGCATTGCCGGTTAAAAATCATTGATACCAGTGCCGGATCCAATCAGCCATTTACCGATGGGAGATACCATCTTATTTATAACGGCGAGCTCTACAATTATAAACAGCTAAAAGAGCAGCTGCTATCCCAAGGTAGTTCATTCCAAACTGATGGAGATACCGAAGTACTATTCCAATGGTTAAGGCAATATAAAAGTAGCCGCCTGGATGAATTGGATGGGATGTTCAGTTTTCTGTTTTGGGACTCTAAATTCCAAAAAGGATGGGCAGCGCGAGATCCGATGGGAATCAAGCCGCTATATTATCATTTTGATCCAATCCGGAAACAGTTACTGCTTTCTTCCGAATTACGACCATTAATATCTCAGCTACAAAGCGTAAGCGTTGATAAGTTTCGACTTGCTGAATATTTGCAATTTCAATCCATTGCGACTCCACATTCACTAATTAAGGGCATTAAGAGCCTTGAGCCCGGTCATCTTATCGAATATAAAATCGGGACAGAGCCAAACATTAGTTTATTTGACGCTTGGGATCAAGACTTCCATCTCTCGACAGATATCAATGATCAGGTTCAATTCGATCAAGAACTGCAGAATAAATTGCGTAGTGCGATTAAAAAAAGGCTGATCAGTGATGTGACAAGGGGAGCGTTTTTAAGTGGGGGAGTAGATTCCACCGTAGTTGTGGCCATGATGCGTCACATCAATGCATCGGGCATTAAAACATTTACCCTGGGCTTTGAAAACGAAGATTTGGATGAGCGCGCTCATGCTCGAAGAATCGCCTCTAAACTGGAAACCGACCACAGTGAGGTGTGTTTATCCGAAAAAGAAATTATTCGGAAAATCCCCCAGGCGATACAGGCCATGGATGTTCCTAGTGGAGATGCCATTAATACTTATTTGGTCGCCGAAGCTGCGAAACAAGCTGGTTTAACGGTAGCCCTATCGGGACTGGGGGGCGATGAGTTATTCGGTGGGTATCCCAGTTTTAAGGGATGGTCACGCGTCAAGAAATTGAGCAAGCTGCCTTTTATTGATACAATCGTTAACTGGATACCAAACTTGGATGAAAGGCAAAAACAAAAACTCTGTTATGCCATTGAGACAGGTGGACAACCCGAGCACTGGGTACATAGCTTGCGTTCAGTATTTTTACCTGACTGGTTGCCGCCATCTGTTGAGGCATGTTCTCAAGAGGTTCCCTTGCACCAAGATTTAACTGATTATCAACGCATTACTATTGCCGAGTTGAACCGCTATACACAACCTTTACTTTTAAATGATGCGGATCAAATGGGCATGGCTCATGCTTTGGAGATACGAGTGCCACTACTGGATCGTGAACTTGTTGGCTGGTTAGGTCAACAATCCGATGAATACCGCATGGCCGCAACCGGACATCCGAAATGGGCTCTTATGCGTCAAATTTCAGATCTGATTTCGCCAGAAGAACTCAATAGACCCAAACAGGGATTCGTCTTGCCCATGGATGATTGGATTCGAGGGCCCCTTCAATCCTATACAAAATCAGGGTTGTTTGAAACCCCAATAACGAATCATCTTCCCACAACCTTTTTAGATAATTTATGGAACGGATTTGAACAAGCTACGGATAACCGTTTTACATGGTCACGCGTTTGGTCGGTAGCAGTATTAGGACACTGGTTGCAAAAGCAGGGCATAGCATAGTGCATATCATTCATATTATACCCAGTATTTCCCCCCAAAGTGGTGGGCCTTCCTATGCGTTGTCGCAGTTTGCGAACTTAGCGGCCCAATGGGCAAAAGTGACAATCCTCACCACAAATGAAGGCTGGGAAAGGCAATCACCAGAAGAGATAGCGAAATATTGGGGATTAAGCGAATCCATTTCCTTGAAAGTATTTCCATATCGGGGGCGACATTCCTGGAAATCATCTCCGAGATTGATAAAAGAATTAAAGCAGTGTTCGCCTTCCGATATTATTCATATTCATGCTTGTTTTTCTTGGATCAGCACAGAAGCTGCTCGTTGGGCAATGAAGCAACCCAATCCCTTCATTCGTCGTCCTTTGGGGACCTTATCCCCATATTCAATGAATGTCGGTTTTTCCTTTCTCAAACACTGGTATTGGAGAATCATTGAGCGAAAAACGCTGGAGAAGTGTGATGTGATACACTGTACTTCAGTACAGGAAAAGCGAGATGTAGCCAGTTTAATTTCGAAATATAAGCATATAGAAGTTGTTCCCATACCGGTGGAAGGACAAGCGGGTGAGGCAACAAAGAATTTGTCTTCATCTTCACTGGTTTTGGGTTATTTGGGGCGTATTCATCCCAAAAAAAACCTATCGCTCCTCTTGGAGAGTATCAGTGAGTTGCAATCAAAAAGCACACTCAAGATACGACTGGAAATAGCGGGGGAGGGTGAGAAAGAATATGTTAAGCAGCTAAAACAACAAGCTATCACTCATGGTATCCAAGAGAATGTCAATTGGTTGGGATTTTTGAGTGGTAAAAGGAAAGAAGATTTTTTTGATCGAATCCATTACTACATTTTACCTTCGCACCATGAAAATTTTGGGATCGCGGTTGCTGAAGCATTAGCTCATGGAGTTCCCGTATTAATTTCAGATAATGTGGATCTGGCTGATGAAGTAATTTCCTATAAGGCAGGATGGGTCATCAACTTAAAACAAGATGATTTAACTGAAAGGTTAGCGCAATTAATTCAGATTGATCCTGCAAACTACAGCCAGAGAGTTCAGCAAGCGTATAAACTCTATCAGGAAATGTTGACTCCTGAACAGATAAATCATCGTCTAAAATCCATATACGAGCGTTGTCTTGGATCTTAACGCCCTAATACTAACATATAACGAAGCTCCCAACATTGGCCGCACTTTAGAAAAACTCCAATGGGTACCCAGAATTGTAGTATTGGATTCGGGTAGTACCGATGATACCCAGATTATAGTGAGCCAATACGACAATACGAGCTGGTTTGAACGTCCATTTGATGATCATACCTCTCAATGGAATTATGGGTTATTTCAGTGTGGAATTTCTAGTTCTTGGGTATTGGCAATGGATGCGGATTATCAGATCAGTCCTGAACTAGCAGTGGAGATCCAGCGGATTGTGAAACAAAAATCACAAATTACTGTAGATGGCTATTGGGCTCGATTTAAATATGCCATCGACGGACAGGTTATAGAAAGTGGAATATATCCGCCGGTACAAGTACTCTACAGACGAGATAAGGCCACGTATAAAGCTGATGGACATACCCAGCGAGTACATGTCAACGGAGAGTCGGATTGGTTAGATCACCCAATTATACATGATGACCGCAAGTCTATGACTCGTTGGCTAAGCTCCCAGTTTAAGTACGCATATTTAGAAGCAGAAAAATTAAAGACTTCAAGCACAGATATTAATAATGCGGATAAACTCAGAAAGAAGTCGAAATTAACCCCGCTAATCGTTTTCTTTTACGTCCTAATAATTCGGTCAGCTTGGCGAGATGGAGTTGGTGGTTGGAAATACGCATATCAGCGGTTGATTGCGGAAATTCTGATTCAATATCATCTTTTTGAATCGTCTGGTACCCGCAAAATTTAACGCTAATCATAGTTATAGCATTTAATCGGTCGAATGTACATACTCGGAATTAATGCCTATCACGGAGATGCTTCAGCTACACTTATTGAAGACGGCCAAGTTGTTTTAGCCATTGAGGAAGAACGACTTAACAGAAAAAAGCATTGTGCTGGATTTCCAACTTTAGCTATCCAAGCTTGTTTAACTGAAGCGGGCATTACCGCTAGTGATCTGGATCATATTGCTATATCCACCGATCCATCAGCCAATCTAAAAAAGAAGGTGGTATATGGATTATCCCGGGTTACCAAGATCCACAAGATGCTTCGTGACCGACTTTCTAAGGTTGGTAAAACCAAGGATCTTCGGACTGAAGTGGCTCAAGCTCTGGATATTGATCCGAGTGTAATTTCAGCGAAAGTTCACCATGTGGAACATCATTTGGCCCACATGGCCAGTTGTTTTCTGGTATCACCATTTGATGAAGCAGCTATATTGACCTTAGACGGCATGGGGGATTTTGTTTCTAGTAAATGGGCGCATGGTCAGGGCACGCAGATACAAACTTTAGGGCAAATTGAATATCCGCATTCACTCGGCTATTTGTACACAGCAATAACACAATACTTAGGCTTTCCCTATTATGGGGATGAGGGGAAAGTAATGGGGTTAGCTCCCTATGGTAACCCCACCTATTTGGATCAGTTTAGAAAAATAGTACAAGTTTCTCCTGATACCATCGGATTTGAATTAGGATTGTCATACTTCCGCCATCACCAAGAGGGTATTGAAATGCAATGGGATGACGGGGCACCTCATGTGGGAATGTTGTATTCAGAGGCACTTATTGATTTGTTGGGACCTGCACGGGAACCGGGCTCTGAATATACCCAGCATACCAAGGATGTGGCTCAAAGTCTGCAAATCCGACTTGAAGAAGTCGCGTTTGATATGCTCAACAAACTAGCCGAAGAAACCGGTTCAACTGCGTTGACCATGGCGGGTGGAGTGACATTGAACTCAGTGTTAAACGGCAAGATCAGGCAACAAACTCCATTTCAAGATATTTACATACATCCCAACGCGGGAGATGGTGGCACCTCCCTGGGGGCTGCCTATCACGTGTGGAATGAAGTTTCTCAACAACGTCCCGAGACGTTAGAACATGCTTATCTGGGAGTTTCTTTTAATGACGATGAGATTAAAACCGCACTTGATAAACGAGGGTATAATGTACCGCCCTTGGTTGAAGAAGAGCTGATACCGAAAACGGCGCAACTAATTGCAGAAGGGAATGTGGTTGGTTGGTTCCAAGGAAATATGGAGTGGGGGCCCCGTGCTTTAGGTAATCGATCTATAGTGGTCGATCCACGGAAAGCTGAAATGAAAGATGTGCTTAATGCTCGAATTAAAAAACGTGAATCATTCCGACCGTTTGCCCCGAGCATTCTAGAAGATTACACGTCTGAATACTTTGAACAATCGGATCCGGTTCCGGCCATGTTGATGGTTTATAACGTAAAGAAAGATAAACGGGATGTAATTCCAGCGGTAACCCATGTAGACGGAACGGGGCGCTTACAAACGGTTCGTCAATCTCACAACCAACGGTATTATCGACTTATTGATGCGTTTCGAGAAATCACGGGGGTACCGGTAGTATTGAATACCAGTTTTAATGAGAACGAACCCATTGTTTGCACTCCGGAAGAAGCCATTGATTGTTTCGAACGAACTAATATGGATGTATTGGCCATTGGATCTTTCATAGTGACCAAAGACGATTAGATTAGAATGCGAATTCTACAGTTGGTAGATCATTGGAGTGCCGGTGGGGTTCCGGGTATGATTCGTTTGATCACCGATCTCTTAGAGGAAGATGGGCATGAAGTTCGAATAGTTGCCTACCGCCGTTCGGATATTCCCGCTCCCATTAAATATCATTTTACTTGCTTAAATGCACGTTTTCCGGGGGATCCACATGCATTGAACCAAATGCGAGAACTTCTTAAAAATTATAATCCGGATGTAATCCATGATCACTATGGCGGATTATGGTCTGCTACTTTTTTATATCAAAAGAAGTGGCGTACACGATCCATATTGCACGTTCACAATGAGTACAATGTGATAGATGATTCACCAGATCAAAATCGCACGATTCGAACTCGATTATTTTTACGTCATCTTCTTCCGCGTTATAGCCGTATTGTAGCGGTAAGTGATTCGGTTAAAAATACTTTAAACGGTCTTCACCCAGAGAAAGATTTAGCAATAACCACGGTACATAATGCTATAAACTGTGAGGAACTTCGTAGTCAACATAGTGACCGATCAGTAGAAAGATTTAGAAGGATAACCAACGACCATGATCTGACGTTGGGTTTTGTTGGTCGTTTAGTTTATGAAAAAGGGGCGGATACCATCATCCAGGCTTTTGCTGAATTGCGAAAATTATCTGTCAACGCCTGTTTAATCATTGTTGGAGATGGGGATCCCAACTATGTGGAGCAATTACGTCGCCAAATTGAAACCAATCATCTGAATGGACATGTTTATTTAGTTGGGCGGAAAGCAGCTGTTTATCCCTGGTTTTCACTAATGGATATCTTTTTCTTTGGATCACGTCAGGAACCATTTGGGCTTACCTTGCTCGAAGCGATGTGTGCCGAGGTTCCTATTATTGCTTTGCCCGGCGTTCAACCATCGGGCCCCGATGAAATTCTGGAGCACCGGAAAAATGCATTAATATTGGATAACCGAGAACCTCAGTCAGTGGCTCAACAGATTAAAGAGTGGCTTGAGGATAAACAACTATGGGGGCAGATTGTGAATGGAGGAAATTCCATGATAGAATACTATTCTCCAGCCGCGTATAAAAAGCGCATACTGGATGTGTTAAACAAAGCTCCTATAGATCAGTCGGAGACATAAAAACGAATTTCATCCAATTTGCGCCCTTTTGGCCCCTCTAAAACTACTCGCCACGATCCTTCTTGAAGAGTAACGGAAGAATAGGTTCGCCAATTGGGAGATTGACCAACTTTAGCATCAAAAGTAAAATACTTTTGTTCTTCATAGTACCATAAGAACCGCACCTTGGTTAATTGGAGACTATTATAAACCCTCGCAAAACACCAACCTTCCTGATCAGAGGAATTAAAAGACTGTACGACATCAATAGGAGTACGTTCTACAACATCCTTTGCCAACACTATCTGCTTTACGTAGAGGGTGTCATCTTTTGGAAAAGAATTCTCATTTGTAGATGTTTGCGAGGCATTCTGTGCTTGTACAGAAAAGGGAGTACCAAGTAGGGTAAATAATACGAATGCTGCGAAATATCCTGCGGATCGTTTCTTCAAAGTTCTAAAACACCTATTGTAATTCAAATGGAGTATAAAAGGAAAACCGGCATTAAAAAAATTTTTGACTGTTATGTGTACAGTCAAAAGGGCGCCCAAGGTACATATCATTTTCTTATTCTAAAACGCTCACCCCAAAAAAAGTATGCTCATCAATGGCGAATGATTGGCGGAAAAGTCGAATCCGGCGAAACTTATACCCAGGCAGCCAAACGCGAAGTGAGGGAAGAAATCGGTATTTCCGACTTTCAAAATTTTTGGACCGTTCCTGATCTGAACATATTCTATGAGCCGGAAACCGATCAAATATTACATGCCCCTGTTTTCGCGGTAGAAATTGATGCTAATGCTTCTCTCATTTTGGATGATGAGCACAGCGATTATCGTTGGATCAACCCTCAGGATGTGGAAGAATGGATTCGATGGCCTCAACAAGTTCGATTAATGCAACTAACCCAGCGGCTTTTAGAGCAAGGTATTTTAGATGACTGGGTAATCACAGGTGGAGATTCTAAGTAATGGGGTGGATATTTCTGCTATTGAGCGCGTGCTGTTCTTTGCTTATCGCGCACTTACTAAAATTTACTGAACAATCTTCACTTCGTGCTTCACGCGTGCTCTCTCTGAATTACATTTCTGCGGCAGTAACTGCCTTTTTTATACATTATATCCAGTATGAAAACTGGATAAGTGTATGGGGGCAAGCCCCAAGTGTGTACCTAAGTATAATTATTATCGGATGTTTATTTATTGCTAATTTTTTCATCTACAGTAAATCTGTAGACACCAATGGAGTAGGAGTGAGCGTTGCTGCCATGCGTTTGTCCTTACTTTTACCAGTTATGATGTCCGTTGTATGGTATAGTGAATACTTAAGCTTATTAGGGTGGCTAGGTGTAGTGTTGGTATTTATAGCACTGTATTTGTTGATGCCAAGCCGTTCTAAAAAACAATTATCCTCGGGGCGAATATCAACCGGTCTCTTATTAATCCTGTTATTTTTGGGAACAGGCCTGGCAGATAGTTCGCTCAAAATATTTGAAGAGGAGTGGGCCATAAATTTATCCGAACTAGAATTTATGGGCATGGTATTTAGCTGTTCCTTTCTGTTTGGATTACTGATCATGGCTTTTTCCAAAGGTCCTTTTATTACGAAAAAGGAATTAACCTATGGGGTGTTATTGGGTCTGCCTAATCTGTATTCATCCATTTTTTTAATTTACGCTCTGCAAGAATTAAATGGGGCCGTTGCCTTTACTGTGGTAAATCTACTAAATGTCGCCGGTGGTACTTTGCTTGGCAAATTACGCTGGAATGATTCGGTGAGTCAATTGCAATGGATAGGCCTTGGAATTGCCCTAATTTCAATAACTTTACTTATTGTCTAACAGGAAGTTAGAGTATATGAACTCGATTATTAAAAAGATAAAAGAAAGGGCCAGTACTCTGGACGCCACTGTGGTACTACCCGAATCGGAAGATCCACGAGTCTTGCGTGCTGCAGCTCAACTTATAGAACAGCAAATCTGCCGCGTTACTTTGCTAGGTAACGCAAGCGATATTGAAAGGAAAGCATATCACGAGCAGATTTCGCTGGATTGGCAAGAAACTAATTTAGAAATCTGCGATCCAGCTATGGATTCGCGATTGTCCGACTATGCCCAGCATCTCTGGCAGCGTCGAAAGCACAAGGGAATGTCCCTAGACGAAGCCCGAAAATTAGCTAGACAGCCACTCTGGTTTGCTGCGTTGATGATGGCTCATGATGATGCCCAAGGGGGAGTGGCCGGATCGATAGCTACCACCGCCGATGTAATCAGGGCGGGCATATATTGCCTTGGATTAGAAAAAGGTGTACAAACAGTTAGTAGTACATTTCTCATGGCTTTTGATGATGGCCGGACCTACACCTATGCTGACTGCGGAGTGGTGCCTTATCCTACAGTGGATCAACTGGTAGATATTACACAAAGTGCTGCCCGAACACATCAGCAGTTAACACAAGATACCCCGCGTGTGGCTATGCTGTCTTTCTCAACGAAGGGCAGCGCACAACACCAGCGAGTAGACTTGGTTACTGACGCATTGCAAAAAGTGCGCGAACTGGATGATTCCCTGAATATTGATGGCGAACTACAGTTCGACGCGGCCATCGATCCTGCGGTTGCCCAACGCAAGGCGCCTGATTCTAAAGTCGCTGGTCAAGCCAATGTTTTTATATTTCCCAATCTGGATGCTGGAAATATAGGCTACAAAATCACCGAACGTCTGGCCGGCGCCCAAGCCACGGGGCCTATCTTGCAAGGTTTGGCGCGACCATTAATGGATTTATCACGTGGTTGTGGTGTGGAGGATATCGTTACCGCTGCTTCGGTGAGTCTTTTGCTGGGCTCTAATCGTTAATAACTAACCTGCCCGATGGTCTAATAGATCCTGTTTATCATGACCGTCAACAACGACTATTTGAAGGTCTCTGGGGATCGCCTATCTTTGGCATCATAAAACAGAAGCAGTAGCGTTAACGCAGTGAATTTGGGTTCTGTTATCGAGGCTAAATTTCTTATATTCCTAGACCTCTGATGGCAACAACCGTGACAGTCAATCTGGACTTAGTCTAATTAATTTTAAGCATCGAAAACCCAAGGCTGGTCCTGTACAGGTACGTTGACTACAGAAATTACATAGAACAGCAAAATCTCAGATACCTAGACTTCGACTATGAGCGAGACTAAGGAACTTGAATCGATGATTGGGGAAGAGTACAAGTATGGCTTTTCCACAGATGTCGAATATGAAGACTTTCCCAAGGGATTGAACGAAGATATTGTTCGGGAGATCTCCAAGCGCAAAAATGAACCAGATTGGATGACAGAATTCCGTCTGAAAGCATATCGTCGCTGGAAAGAGATGGAAGAACCCGATTGGTTCAACGCAGAATACAAAAGTCCTGATTTTGATAATATTCAGTATTATTCCGCGCCTAAGGATACTCCGAAGAAGGAGAGTCTGGATGATGTCGATCCCAAAATCCGGGAAACCTACGACCGTCTGGGTATCCCATTGGAAGAACAGAAAATGCTTTCCGGTGTTGCGGTTGATGCGGTATTTGACAGCGTTTCTATCTTTACCACCTTTAAAGAGAAGTTGGCGGAAGCGGGCGTGATATTTTGCTCTATTTCGGAAGCCATCCAGGAATATCCAGAGCTGGTCAAAAAGTATATGGGCTCTGTAGTTCCATACACCGATAATTTCTATGCCGCGTTAAACTCCGCGGTATTTTCTGATGGATCCTTCTGTTACGTACCCAAAGACACCATCTCTCCGATGGAACTGTCTACTTATTTCCGGATCAATAATATGAACTCCGGACAGTTTGAGCGTACGCTGATTATTGCCGAAGAAAACAGCCATGTAAGTTACCTGGAAGGCTGTACGGCTCCCATGTATGATGAGAATCAGCTGCACGCCGCGGTAGTTGAGCTAGTAGCTGAGGAGGGCGCCGAAATAAAATATTCCACCATCCAAAACTGGTACTCCGGTGATGAAGAAGGGAAAGGTGGTATCTACAACTTTGTGACCAAACGGGGTATCTGTAAAGGAGACAACTCCAAAATTAGTTGGACCCAGCTAGAAACCGGTTCCGCGGTAACTCTGAAGTACCCCAGTGTTATTCTGAAAGGTGATAACTCCATTGGTGAGTTCTTTTCTGTGGCGGTAACCAATAAACGCCAGCAAGCCGATACCGGTACGAAAATGATCCATTTGGGTAAAAACACCAAGAGTACCATTATTTCCAAAGGTATCTCGGCAGGCAATTCCAACAACAGTTACCGAGGGGAAGTGAAATTTGGCAAGGGTGCGGAAAACGCACGTAACTACTCAGTCTGTGATTCGATGTTGATCGGGCAGACTTGTGGCGCCCACACCTTCCCATACATCGAATCTAAAAATCCAACTGGTAAAATTGAGCACGAAGCGACCACTTCGCGTGTAGGGGAGGATCAGATCTTCTATATGCAGCAGCGAGGCTTGGATGAAGATGATGCGGTCTCCATGATTGTAAATGGATTCTGTAAAGAAGTGCTCAAAGAACTACCTATGGAATTTGCCGTTGAGGCCAACAAACTTTTGGATATCAAGCTCGAAGGTAGTGTAGGATAATCCGAGCTGATACCGTCTGAAACGAATATTAAATAACACGAACACTTAAAAATCACCAAATCGTGCTTGAGATTAAAAACCTCCATGCTTGTGTTGAAGAGGATGGAACTGAAATTCTGAAAGGTGTAAACCTAACCATCAATAAAGGCGAAATTCATGCTATCATGGGACCCAATGGTAGTGGCAAAAGTACCCTCTCCAAAGTCGTAGCCGGACATCCGGCCTATGAAGTTACTGAAGGTGACATCCTATTCGAGGGAGAGAGTATCTTGGAACTGGATCCCGATGAGCGTGCCCAGCTGGGTGTGTTTCTCGCGTTCCAATACCCCGTGGAAGTACCCGGTGTAACCAATAGTACATTGTTACGACAATCGTACAATGCCATTGCCGAAGCTCGTGGACGCGAAGAATTGGATCCCATCCAATTTGACGACTATATCCGTGAGCGTCTGGATTTGGTAGAAATGAATCCGGACTTCCTGAATCGAAGCGTAAACACTGGTTTTTCTGGTGGTGAGAAAAAGCGCAATGAAATTTTCCAAATGGCTGTTTTAGATCCCAAACTAGCCTTCTTGGATGAGACCGATTCCGGTTTAGATATCGACGCTCTGAAGATTGTGGCCAATGGTATCAATGAGCTGCATTCGGATGAAAACGCCACCGTATTGGTTACTCACTACCAGCGACTGCTCAACTATATAACTCCCGATTATGTACATGTGATGATGGCGGGACGTATTATTGAGTCGGGTGATAAAGAGCTGGCGATCAAGCTGGAAGACCAGGGATATGACTGGTTGGATGCACACGCAAATGTTAATGGCGAAGCTAAATAAGTAGAGAATACCGTGTCGAACAAAGAAACATTTCTTTCCGATTTACTGGACTTTCAGGATCGTCTGAACGGTGACTCTACACTGTTAGGGTCGATTCGAAAGCAAGGGCTGGATCGCGTCAAAGCGAGTCGCCTGCCTACTCCTCGCGATGAGGACTGGAGATTTACATCCCTGAAACCACTGGTGCGTACCAAATTTGAGATGGCGCAACCTTTTGAAGGGAAATTGGATGCTATTGATGAATATAGCATTCCGGAATCCAAAGGATCTCGCATTGTTTTCATTAATGGATACTATTCTGAGGAACACTCTTCACTGGAGAATGTACCTGAGGAAGTAACCGTTGGAAATATCGCAGATTTCGCTGATCAGGATATCGTTAAAGAACATCTGAATCAGTACTCCGATTACGATGATAATCCATTTGTGGGACTCAACGACAGTTACCTGAACGATGGATTGATCATTCATGTGCCGGAAGGCGTGAAAATGGATGCTCCTATTCAAGCCATTAATTACAACACCAAGCAGGCTAACCCATATTTTACGGTGCCTCGCTTGCTGTTAGTTGCTGAGCAAAACTCCGAGATGACCTTGATTGAAGATCATATCGGGGAAGAAGGAGCCGAGTATTTCACAGTTCCAGTTGAAGAGGTGAAACTGTATGATGGCGCCCAAGTGCACCATGTACGCATCCAGCGTGATAGTCTTGATGCTGTGCATTTCTGCTATCCAGTGACTCATGTTGCCAAAGATTCCAACTACGATAGTTACACCATTACACTGGGAGCTAAATTGTCTCGCAACGAGCCGCACCTCATCCAAACCGATGAGGAAGTGGATTTTACGGTTGACGGATTGGTACTGATTGACGGAGATCAAATAGCAGATACCCATTCTGTGATGGATCACCGTTTTTCCCATGCGGACAGCCACCAGTTGCATAAATGTGTCATCAATGGCAGTGCGCACTCCATCTTTAACGGAAAAATCTTTGTGCGCCAACATGCCCAGAAGATTGATTCCTTCCAGGAGAATCGAAATCTGTTGTTGTCTCGCAATGGTGCGGTAAACACCAAGCCACAGCTGGAGATATTTGCTGACGATGTACTGTGTTCGCACGGTGCGACCATCGGTCAGTTGGAAGAAGATGAAGTCTTCTATCTGAAGAGTCGTGGTTTGAGCGATCAGAAAGCGCGAGAACTACTAACCTACGCATTTGCTTTGGAAACGATCGAGAATGTGAAAGTCGAATCCGTTCATAAACTACTGTTGGAAGAAGTCGTCCGATACACCGGCGGTAGTATTCCAGAAGAAACAGTGGTATAGCAACTATTTTTATGAGCACAAAAGCGGCTACTCAAACTGAAGGACAGCACGTAGACTTCGATCGGCTGCGTGCTGATTTTCCCGTATTGGATCGGGAAATCAATGGGCAGGCATTGGTTTATTTAGATAATGCGGCTTCCAGCCAAATGCCCAAAGTAGTAGCTGATCGTATTCATCAGTATCACACACAGGAGCATGCGAATGTGCATCGCGGCGTGCACACACTAAGCCAGGAAGCCACCGATGCCTATGAGCTGGCTCGATCCCGAGTACAAGAATTCATCAATGCTGCAAAGCAACATGAAATTTTATATACCACGGGCACGACGGATTCCATCAACTTAGTTGCTCAGTCATTGGGGAGCTTATTACTCTCGGAAGGGGATGTAGTTCTACTTTCCGAAATGGAGCACCACGCCAATATCGTCCCTTGGCAGATGCTTGGTGAACGTACCGGCGCCACGATACGCCGCATTCCCATCAATGAATCCGGAGAGTTGATCCTGGATGAGTTGGAGGTGTTATTAGATGACGTTAAAATTGTGAGCGTTGCTCATGTATCCAATGCATTGGGTACTATTAACCCCGTTAAAAAGATCATCGACGCAGCTCATCAGCGTGATATTCCTGTCGTATTGGATGGTGCGCAATCCGCTCCTCATATGCCCGTTGACGTGCAAGCGCTGGATTGTGATTTCTATGCTTTTTCCGCTCATAAGATGTGTGGGCCTACCGGGTTCGGTATTTTATACGGAAAAGAGAAATGGCTGGATAAAATGCCGCCATACCGTGGGGGAGGAGAGATGATTGATAAGGTCACCTTTGAAAAGACGACCTACAACGTACTGCCCCATAAGTTCGAAGCTGGCACACCACCGATCGCTGCCGGTGTAGGTTTCGCAGCTACTATAGAATATCTGCAAGCCATTGGAATGGATGCCATTTATCAACGCGAGCATGAACTTTTACAATATGCTACCCAGAAACTTAAACAGGTTGAGGGTTTACATATCATAGGAGAAGCCAAACAAAAGGCAGGCGTTATTTCTTTTGTGATGGATCAAGCACATCCGCATGACATCGGTACCATTTTGGATCAACAGGGAATTGCTATTCGAACGGGGCATCATTGCGCTCAGCCTGTTATGCAACGCTATGATATCCCCGCTACCGCTCGCGCGTCCCTATACTTTTACAATAACAAAACGGATGTGGATCGGCTGATAGAAGGATTAGGAATGATCGATGAATTATTTGGATAGCCGGTGTAGATGCTTCATTCCCATGGTAATAGATTAGATAGTTCTTCGTTGAACATTTGCTTATATTGAACTAATCTTAATAAGCATTCAAGACAAACTTTAAGACGCTTTAGGATCATGCCTAAAATCAAAGAAATTGAACGCACGCCCAACCCTGATGCCATGCGATTCGTATTGGCAGAACCTTTAACCAACGGGGTCACCAAATCATTTGAGCGAGCCAGTGAAGCGGAAGGCGATGAATTGGCCAGCGCTCTATTTGCCATCGAACACGTCATCAACGTGTACTACGTAGATCGCTATGTTACCATTACCCAAGATGGGAAAGCGGTTTGGTCGGAATTGCTACGTAAACTAGCTCCCCCCATTCGTGAGGCAAAACCGCAGCTAGAAACGGAAGACGACAGTGATGTACACTATTCGGAAGAAGTTCAAAATTCTGATGATCCTCGCCTCCAGCAAATAAATCAGATGCTGGATGACCAAGTGCGCCCCTACCTTCTAGCAGATGGGGGAGGACTGAAAGTGCTCGGGTTAGACGGCAATCGCCTGAAGGTGCACTATCAAGGAGCCTGCGGAACGTGCCCAACGGCAACCACCGGTACGCTTTATGCCATCGAAAGCATGGTAAAACGTATTGATCCTGAATTGCAGGTCGTTTCGGTTTAAATCAAAAACTTTTATCCAGGTTAGGGTATAAGTATGTCCATTACTATTAGTGATAAAGCCGCTGAGCGGATACAAAAAATCCGTTCGGAAAAAAATGTATCCGACCAAGCCTATCTACGCATCGGGGTAGTGAGCGGTGGATGTTCTGGATTAACGTATGATCTGGATTTTGACGAAGAGTTCAATGGCCCTGCTGAAGACTCTCAAGAACAGGTTTTTGAGGATCATGGTATAAAATGTGTCGTGGATATGCGAAGCTTTTTATACTTGGCCGGAACCAAGTTAGACTATTCAGAAGGGCTGGATGGCCAGGGATTTCATTTCCATAATCCAAATGCTTCTCGAACCTGTTCGTGCGGTGAATCGTTTATGGTTTAACTGCACGCAATCTCTGAATCCATGAGTAATACTGAAGGCATGATTGAAAACAAGATCAAGAAGCAGACCAAACTGGTTACCATCGATCTTGAGGAGTTCAGAGACAATCGTCCCATCGATGTCATAGATTTGAAGGATTATCTATTTCAAGGCCTGATTCTAAAAGAGAACGATTTTCGTGAAGCTATGGAAGCGTATGACTGGAGTAAGCACGAAGGTCATTATATCGCTGTTCATTGTTCTACCGATGCAATTATCGCTCCCTGGGCTTATATGTTGGTGGCGCAACATGCTTTTGAACATGCCGAACAGGTGTTCAAAGGTTCTAGGACCGATGCTCAAAAAGCTCTATTCGCAAAAAGGTTGGCTGACCATGATTGGTCACAGTACGAGAATAAATTTGTGCTTCTGAAAGGATGTAGCAAGCAACAAGTCCCGGAAAGCGTCTATGTGTCTGCTACGAATTATTTGCTTCCTCATGTGTCAAAATTGATGTACGGAGAAGCCTGTTCATCCGTGCCCGTATATAAACAACCACGCTCTTCTAAACGCCGTTGATCTATTCCTGGCAATTGCGGCTTGAAAAAACTGCTGCGATTGTGTATTCATGGACAGATATCAACGTAACCCCAAGTACAAAATTTAATGTCCATGAAAACACATGTATTGGTAACCGGAGCTAGTCGCGGTATAGGTAAAAGTGTAGCAGAAGCATTGATCGCAGAGCATTTCACGGTGATAGGTACCGCTCGTTCGTCCCATTTTCCAAAGGAATTTGTAGAGTCTCCGCTTTTTGAAGAGGTGCATGTGGACTTAAACAATCGTACTGAGCTAGAACATAATCTGAAAAAGTTATTTACGGAAGATCCCGCGGCAATACCAAAAGTAGTGGTAAATAATGCCGGTATTTCGGAACCCGCTGATTTTGAGAAGAATGACTCTGAATGGGAGGACAATTGGGATCGTACCTTGATGATCAATCTGAAAGCACCCTCACTGATCTGCAAGTGGGCCATTAACGCTTGGCGTGAACATAATATCCCGGGAATCATTATTAATGTATCCTCGCGGGCCGCATATCGTGGTGATACGGAACCCTTCTCATCATATGCGGCTTCTAAAGGAGGGATGGTTGCCCTGACGAAGTCTATCGCGCGTGGTTGTGGAAAAGATGAGATTACTGCATTTTCTATTGCGCCCGGTTTTATCGACACAGATATGGCGGCTCAGGTCAAAAAAGATTACGGACCGGAATATCTCAAGAAGGATCTGGCCTTTGATGAGATTACCCAGCCGGAAGAAGTCGCCAAACTGATTGCGTTTTTAGCACAAGGCAAAGGCAAACACATGACCGGACAAACATTTCATATTAACGGGGGATCCTATCTGATTTAATGGAGCGAGTGATTTCCACTTAACTCAAAATCCTTATATTTCGCTCCTTTATTATGATTAGGAATTACTAGGGAATGACCATTACGACGGATAAAACATTAACCGATTTACAGACCACCGTATCCAAAGCTATTAAGAGTTTGGATTGGCCGGTTCAACCAAAAGAGTTATATGATCCCGCGCGCCACGCGTTCTCCATTCCAGGTAAGCAGATCCGTCCTTTACTTAGCCTGCTGGGCGCCGGATTAGCTCGCGAAAAGCCCATTCAGGCATTACCCGCAGGCAAGGCGGTCGAAGTGTTACACACCTTTACCTTGGTTCATGATGATATAATGGATCAAGCTGAACAGCGGAGAGGGCAAGCCAGTGTGCAGGCCCAATGGGACACCGCTACGGCTATATTATCCGGCGATGTCATTTTTGCTCGAGCTATGCAATTGTTACTTCCCTACGGTACGGATCAGTTCGCGCATGTTGATAAACAAGGCTTTTATCGGATTCAGCAACGTTTTTTAGATGGAATCACGGAAATTTGCGAAGGACAAGCCATGGATATGGCTTTTGCTCATCAGGAGTCTGTTGAACTGGATGACTATATATCCATGATCAATAAAAAGACAGCGGCCCTGTTGGCTATATCGCTAGAACTGGGTGGACGAGCAGTTAATGCGGATGATCACGAATTACACGCCTTGGAAACCATAGGGCGAAAGGCTGGTTTGGCCTTTCAGATCCAAGATGATCTCTTGGATATTCAGGCCGACTCCAATACCTCCGGTAAAATTAGAGGCGGAGATCTCAGAGAAGGCAAAAAAACCTACTTAACAATACTTGGGATGCAGAGATCCTCGGGTAAAGACAAGGATTTCCTCTCGGCTGCGTTAGGGAACCGTGATTTATCGGAAAAAGATGTTCATAAAACTTACCATATTTTAAACAACCTGAATATCATTAACGATGCTGAACAAGCTATTCAGGAGTATTATCAGCAGGCCTTTAGTGCCTTAAACATCTTTCCCGATAGCCACTATAAGAAAGCCTTGAATGATTTATTGAATCATTTGATTACTCGCTCATTTTAACCCTACATTACGCACGCATTTAAAAATTTCATTCATGATCACTAACACCTTGAATTTGAAACGATTTCGATTATTCGGGCTAGTGCTGTTAGCCACAGTCATTAGTTTTTCCTGTGCCAAAGATCAATACATTCAGCCCGGCGACACTTTGGAAGTAGCCTATGATAAGGCGATGAAATTATATGAAGCTGAAAAGTATCGAGAGGCAGCGAGTGCGTTTGAAACAGCAATGAGCATTGCGCGAGGTACTGATCATGCCCAAGATACCCAGTATATGTTAGCGGAGAGTTATTTTAAAAACGGGCAATATTTGTTGGCAGCTTCAGAATATGAGAGATATGTCAATTACTATCCGCAAGCAAATAACCGCAGTGAGGCACAGTTTAAAGAAGCCTTTTGCTATTATGAATTGAGTCCACGCTACAAATTGGATCAATCGTATACTCATAAAGCAATTGAAAAATTTCAGCTGTACATTTCTCAATATCCCAATTCGGATCAGGCTCAACAAGCTGCTGAATATATTGATGCGTTGAGTGAAAAGTTGGCTCACAAAACATACGCCGCAGCTGACTTATACCACCGCATTGATCAATTTGAAGCAGCCGCCATTTATTATGGCGAGGTACTGGATCAGTATCCGGAAACCAAATGGGCAGAACGAGCCTTGGTACACCAAATTCTGGCTTATGTCGAATATGCGGAACGCAGTGTTCGGGATAAGCAAGAGCAGCGATTTGAAAAGGCTGTTGAAAGTTATGAAAAGTATGTACAGCTTTTTCCCAATGGAAAAAATCGCTCCCAAGCTGAAGAATATTACGACCGAGCAAAAATTGGGCTTGCCGAGGTGCGGAAAGAAGAGGTCAGTAATGAGAGTGTAGCAAGTTCAAACGAGCAATCTCAATCTGCTGATTCCAAATAATTTCTGAATCAATAATTATTCTGGTATGCGTAAGAAAATAAAACGAGTAGGGCTATTGGGTGGAACTTTCGATCCTCCGCATAACGCGCATGTAGCGATTACGAACTCGTTTTTAAAGTCTGGGCACATAGACCAACTTTGGATAGTGGTCAGTCCCAACCCACCGCATAAGCCAGAAGGGGGACTCACCGACTTCGACACTCGTTACCGTCTTTGTAGTGCTGCTTTTAAAGATACGCGAAATGTAAAAGTCACTCGTATCGAATATCATTTACCACCACCGCACTATACGGTAAGAACGTTGGCCTATCTAAAAAAGACGCATCCCAATTATAAATTTTACTGGTGCATGGGGGGCGATAGTCTGGCTGATTTTGAAAGCTGGTATAAATATCGGAAAATATTAACGCTCAGTGACTTGTTGGTGGCCAAACGGCCAGATACCAACTATGATCACTTGGATCCGACTATTCTGCATAAATGCCATTTTGTAGATCATACTCCGTTAAAAATATCATCAACGGAGGTGCGCCAGAAAGTGGCCAACGGTGAATCCATTGCCGGAGATGTACCCCCCAATGTAGAAACGATCATCAAGGAACGCGGACTCTACCGGTCTTCTCATCAGTCCAACAAAGACAATTCAACACATACCCCACATCCCGCACAAGAGAATTAAGGTAGCCCACCAGAGTTAAGATGGGGAACGTTTTCCCCTAAAAAATTCGCGCAGCAGCAATTGGCAATCATATTCCATGATTCCTTGTATCACCTCTATAGTATGATTGAGGTGTTCATCCTGTGCTAAATTAAAGATACTGCCGCAGGCTCCGGCCTGATCATCACTAGCACCAAATACAATGCGGTCAATTTTGGACCACATTAAGGCGGTCGCACACATAGGACATGGCTCCAGTGTTACATAGAGTGTACACCCATATAAGTACTTGGAACTCAGCGTACTGCATGCCGCAGAAATAGCCAGTATTTCCGCGTGAGCAGTGGGATCTTTTAATCGTTCTACCTGGTTATAACCACGCCCAATGATTTCATCATCTTTTACGACAATCGCTCCAACGGGTACTTCTTCTTCATCATACGCGCGTTCGGCTTCCGTCAACGCTCGACGCATGTAAAATTGGTGCTGTTGCCAGATGGGCTGTTTCTCTTCCATAAACTCTTAAAAATGGTTTTATTCAACAGGGCGGTCAGATTACGGGGCCACCTCATAAAACGCAAACTTGAAATTAAGATTACACCCATCATGGATCGTGTGGTAGGCAGTATCAAACAGTTGTTAGAAGATCATATTCGCAATATACCGGATTTTCCCAAACCGGGAATCCAATTCAAGGATATTACCACATTACTACAAAATCCAGATACCTTGGAGCTGACCTCGCAACTTTTGGCCCGCCCATTTAGACATCAAGATATTGACTATGTGGTGGGCATCGAAAGCCGCGGTTTTTTATTTGGAACAAACCTGGCCCAAGATCTGCATGCCGGCTTTGTACCGGTTCGGAAACCCAATAAGTTACCAGCGGTTACGATATCGGCAACCTATGCACTGGAATATGGGGAGGATTCGGTGGAAGTTCACAAAGACGCGATAGAAGAGGGCGCTAGGGTAATTATCCACGACGACTTGATCGCTACGGGAGGATCCGCGAAAGCTGCCACTGAATTAGTAGAACGATTGGGAGGTATCGTAGCCGGTTACAGCTTTATTATTGGGCTGGAAGATCTGGAAGGATGGAAGCAATTTGATGATTCCACTCCCATAGAGATTCTTGTGAAACTATAATAAACTTAAATTAAACCGGATTTTTTTCGCCAAGCCCACTCGCTACCTAGCAGAGCCATCAAAACTAGAAACCAAAGCCAATGATGGCGCAAAACAAATCGACTGCTTTCATTTCGAATAGTTGGTTCGAAGGAATGATTTTGCTGGATGAGATCCCAAATGTTATCCAGGGAATCAGAATGATAAGTCAGAAATTGACCGCCTGTGCTTTGGGCAATGGCGCGTAATAGCTGATCATTACGAATAATATTTTGCAGCTCCAATTGGGTGGGAACTACCGTAAAACCTCCATCGTCGGTGGCATAGTATTCTCCGTCTAATATGGCATCTGCTTTGAACTGATACGTACCCGGGGTCCATCGGCCGGCATTTAAGCTGTAACGACCGTTCCCCTCATGTTGCATGCTATAGGTGTTCGACTGCCCTGTGTCGCTCTCACTGCCAATATCAACGCTTATCGTGGCGTTGGGCTCCGGATCTCCACGTTCATTTCGAACAATGCCGTTTAAGTAGAGAGTTTCTCCTTCCATAATCACCGCATTCACTGGAGTTACCGACAAACTTTGATCTTTGGGGTCTGTCAATAACCAATCGGTGGTTCGAAGTATTAGGTTTTTTAAAAACTCGGCCGGTTGGTCACCGGCTTGTTGCCATCGATACCAATTATAGGCGTTAATCATGGCATCGCGTTGATTGCCCATTTGCTGCACTACAACTATAGGAGCACTGTCGTAGGTCACCCCATTGTAGGAAGCCCAATACAGAGGTGTCGCTGCTGGTGATAAAGTAAAATTACGGATCGGAGCCATGAGCGGATTGGGAACATCCGAAGGAGGTTCTAAAGATTCGGTAATACTATGAATGGCCAAAGTATCATTGGCCAGGGTGACCGGGTAGGGACGAATGGATTGGGGGTACTGTATCGCTGAATTGGGTACAATATTTTGAAAGTCTCTGAGATTACTGTTGGGCGTAAGCAACCAGAGCACAGGCAGATCATCGGCTAGTTTTTTAACTTGATCTTTAATAGTGGACGGAATATTGCCGTTCCAACCTTGAATGACCAATGCTTCTAAGGAGTCGGCATTCAATTGCAAATCACCTTCTATAAATCGGGAGCCACCTAACCAGGTTCGACCATAGATCGTTAATTGAGCATCCTGATTCCAGATACTGCGCATTGTTTTAACATCGGGATGCACTTCAAAAGCAAGGTGCAGTAACCGTTGCTCACTTTCTTTGACCTGGATTACTGTGGTGGCTAGATTATTCTTGGTATTCCATTCCTTTTCCAATGGACTAACTTGAATTTCAAAAGATCTAAACCCGGACTCCTTAAGGGGTATATCAAATGAAACCACTTGTGAGGATTTATTAGCAGGGAAAATGATGCTCTGTTCATTTATAGTTTGGCCGGAATGGGTATCAATTATCTCCACCGAGACCTGGCTATTTTTGTAGCCCCTTTGAACGATGTTAGCCTGAATTTGATGAGTAGTCTGCGTATAGCCAACCGAGGCTGTGTTTATTGATTCAACATAAACGTCTTGCACGGCTGTGGTATCTCCCAAACCAATAACATAGATGGGAGGAGAGGAGGCAGGTAGAGCGTAAATTGGATCTGATCCACGATTATTAATACCATCCGAAATAAACAAAGCCCCTTGAAACTGTTGATCAGAGTTCTGGGATATATACCTGAATAACGAAGCAATCTGTGTAGTCTGATCGTCGGGTTGTAGCGACTGTGGGGTATTCATTTCCCGAACAGAATCACCAAATCCAAATCGGGTGATGGCCAGATCCGTAGGTCGCTGGGCCATAACTTGATCAAGAGTGTATTGATAATCAGAAAGACCGGCATAATCGCCATGCTCAAATTGGGTGCTCTCCGATTGATCGGTCAATAACAACCATTGAGCAGGTTCTTCAATTTGATGTTCTATGATGAGTTGGGGGTTGGTCAGCAAAAAGCCAATCAAAATGAGACTCCCGGTACGCAGACTCAATAAACCCCAAAATGCAGATCGGGAGAGTTGTTCTTCTTGGCGGTAGCTGTAAATGGATAATGCGATTGCCGCTAATACAAAGATAGTGATCAGCCAAACTGGTATTACCGGATCGATGGATAAGGCTGGCCACATCATAGAGTAACTTCTGTAATGGAATGAATCAGGAGGTCATATCAACCAATTGAGCAATGATGGCGTCGGAGGTCAATCCATCTGCTTCGGCCGCGTAATTGGGTACAATGCGATGACGAAGAACCGGAGCCGCCAAGGTATTGATATCCTCATCGGTTACATTGAATCGTCCTTGGGATAAGGCTCGGGTTTTAGAGCCTAAAATCAAGTATTGAGAAGCTCGCGGACCGGCTCCCCAACTTAAGTATTGTTTAACTAATTCCGGTGCGGCTTCATTCTGTGGTCGGGTCATATGAACCAAGTCCACCGAGCGTTGCAGTACCGAATCCGGAACAGGTACATTGCGAACCAATTCCTGGAAGGAGATAATCTGCTGGGCATTCAAAACGGGATCTATCGAATAGTTTTGGGGCTGGGTGGTTCGGCTCACGATCTCCACTTCTTCCTGACGAGTGGGGTAATCGAGCATCAAATTAAACATGAACCGGTCTAACTGAGCTTCGGGCAGGGGGTACGTACCTTCCTGCTCAATAGGGTTTTGAGTAGCCAAGACAAAGAAAGGCGGTGACAATTCATGAGTGGCTCCCGCAGCGGTAACATGAAACTCCTGCATGGCTTCCAACAGCGCAGCCTGCGTTTTGGGAGGCGTTCGGTTAATCTCATCTGCCAAAATGATGTTCGCAAAAATGGGGCCTCGCACAAATTTAAAAGATTTGCCTCCGGTTTGATGATCCTCCTCAATCACTTCGGTTCCAGTGATATCGCTGGGCATTAAGTCGGGGGTAAACTGGATCCGGCTGAAGCTCAAATTTAGCGTCTGAGCGACCGTACGTATCAATAAGGTCTTAGCCAGTCCGGGCACTCCCACCAATACGCAGTGTCCACGAGAAAACAGACTGATTAGCAGCTGATCGATAATATCATGCTGACCAATGACCGCTTTGGAGATTTCATCCTTAATCTTTTGAAAGGATTGTTGAAATTCAGCACTGGCTTGTTTGGGATCTTCGGAAATGGCCGACATGTTTTGATGCGTTAATTGCAGGTATTTCTTCTCGCGATGAGTGACCAGTTATAACTGCCCCATCGTATCCGGAGTTTGGTCGGGTACGGGAATTTTGTATTCCACATACATTTCTTCTCGAAGTTTCTCTAAATAATCCTGCATTTTTTCGGATTGTTTCTGCTGAAGCGCGGTTTGTTTAATCATTTCATAATCATCCTTTAGGTTCGCCCGATGTTCCGGCACGCGTTGTTTCAATTGAACTATGCGATAGGCTTTTTTTGCGGATGAATTTTCAGGAGTAAAGGGCTTAGGCTCAGAAATTTGACCTTCATCGGTCAGCAGTAAGGCGATTCGATATAACGATGGATCCAGACTTTGCAGAGGGATCATCTTTTCACCAGTCTGTGGGTTGCTCAAGGTTCCCCCCATCTGAGCGGTTTGCTTATCATCCGAATGCTTACGAGCCATCTGGCCAAAGGTCGCATGATCGTTGCGAACACTATCCCGGATGGCTATTAATTTTTGTTTGGCGGCCTCTTCATCACGAGCTTCATCATCGATACTGATCAAGATGTGATTGGTGTCAATTTTTTTACCCACACGTTCATTCAGCCGGATAATGTGAAATCCAAATGAGGTTTCGACGATTTGTGATATTTCCCCGGGATTAAGTGCGGATGCCGCTGCTGAATATTCGGGCACCAAATCGGATAACGGCATTAAGGGTAACCGTCCGCCTCGACTGGCAGAAGGACCTTCACTCCAGCGCTGAGCCATGGCTTCAAAATCTTTGTCATGATTTATCAACGAATCTCGAAGTTGCTCAGCTAGTTGACGTGCTTCCTCCCGCGCATCATTAGCCGGAGGGGGGATAGCTACGATCTGAGCCAGGGATACCCGCTCTGGAACCATGGGAAGAGAATCTCGGGGAATCTCATTGAAATACGCTTCAACTTCGGGGCGCGTAATACTCACTTTGGTTATAATATTTTGCCGCATTCGTTGAACAATCATATCCTCACGGAATTGTTCACGATATTGCGTGCGAATTTGTACCAAACTTTTACCCAATGCCTCTTCCAGTGCTTCTTGACTACCCGCACGCTGAGTCAGAGCATCGATACGCTGATTCAACTGCCGGTTGACCTGTTCATCACTAATGGTAACCGAGTCAATTTTAGCTTGGTCGATCAGTAAATATTTATCCACGATTGATTCCAGGGCATCGTACCAGAGCGCTTTAGAAAATTCGATCTCTTGATCTTGTTGCTGGGAACCCTGAATGAATTCGCGCACTCGTTGATCAACTTCAGACTTTAAAATGATGTGATCATTCACCACCGTGACGATGCCATCCAGTGTAGTGTTAGCCTGTTGTGCTTGAGCTAATTGCGCATTGAAACAGCTTGCGAGTAGCACTAGAAAGCCACTCAGTAATAAGTATCGTTTAACAAGTCGAGAGGAAAAAATGGTTTCCGTAAGAATCACGTATTCAGTTGTTTTCGTTTTAAAAATGATTAGAAACTAATGGATATGCAGTTGGTGATCAAAGCATTAAGATTAAGCCATTACTCATCGCTATCATAAGACGTTTCTGCGCTTTGGGTATTGTTTGATTGCGTAGAATTCAATTGAAATTCCTGGATTTCATTGTTGGCTTGCGCGTTAAGGTATAGGTTTTTTACGTATGAGCGATAATGTTTACGTCGTTTTTCCATGCGCAGCCATTCCTGTATTTGGGTGAGGAGCCAATCCAGGTCTGGATGTTGGCCTTCCGCGCGTCGTTCCATAAGCTGTACAAAATGATATTGGCCGTTGACCAGCCGTATCGGGGAGATTTCTGTAGTCCCGATGATATTCAAATAGCGATTCATTAATTCGATATTTTTTACCGCGATGGATAACGGCCAAAACTGGGTTGAATTACGCAAGCTTTCTTCGGGTTCATCCCCGTACTCGTTTACCACTTCTGACCACGATTGCCCACGCATTAATGCTGCTTTGGCCTGCCTGGCGTTGGTCAAGCTGGATGTTTTTAGGTGACGAAAGCGCACGTATGGTTCATTCAGAACAAATTGTTTTTTGTTGGCTTCATAATAATTTTGAGCTTCCTGTCTGGTTATTTCCAGATCCTCTTCAAATTTACCCATAACGCTTTGTCGAAGAGCATCCACAAGTACTTCTCTGCGCATTTTTTCTAACTTGCGAATAACCGGACGTTGATTATCCAACCCCAAACGCTGCGCCTCTTGATATAGAACCTGGCGTTCAATCCAATCTTCACGATACTTCATCAAAGCATTAACACTATCTTGTCGGTAGATAAAATCGGGGAGTTGTTCCTTGGCTTGCTCAACATATAACACCTGATCGCCCACTTGAGCTAGGGGCGTACCGTTTTCCTGTCCCGTTTGTGGGATACATCCTGCTACAAATAATAAACTGGAGACAGCTAAAACCCTACTGTACCCAACTTTAAGAAGGGTATGTTGAATGTTATTTACCAAGTATGATAGCATTCTATTAATAAAGCATTCCGGCGATGGTAGCCGTCATTAAGTTAGCTAATGTACCGGCCAATACCGCCTTTAATCCAAATTCAGCTAATTCTGATTTACGCCCAGGCGCCAAGCCACCAATTCCGCCAATTTGAATGGCAATAGAGGAGAAGTTAGCGAACCCGCAAAGCGCAAAGGTAGCCATGGTTACTGTTTTGGTAGTCAACAAGTTAGCCGTTACCATATCGGATAGTTTTAGATAAGCTACGAACTCATTAAGCACAATTTTAGTCCCCAACAGTGAGCCCATGTTTACCGCATCTTCCCAAGGTACGCCCACAACAAAAGCAATAGGAGAAATCAACCAGCCAAGGATGGTTTCAATTCGCAGATCCCCATTGGGGATGTAGGCATTTATACCTGTAAATGCACCTATTTGCTCAATGAAATAATTAAACATGGCCAATAGAGCAATGAAAGCCAATAACATAGCCCCAACATTCGCGGCCAATTTCAAACCTGTAGAAGCTCCGCTTGCCGCCGCATCAATTCCGTTGGCATCTTTGTGTTCGACTTTCATAGAAACATCGCCTTTGGTGACTGGCGTATCTACTTCCGGGTAAAATATCTTGGCAATTACCAGTGCCGCTGGAGCCGCCATTAAACTGGCACCCAATAATTGCTCCGCAAACATCAAACGCCCCACATCCAGGGCCACATCGTGCGACTGTGCGTAGGAATTACCTAACATCTGTACATACGCCGCCATCACACCACCGGCGATCGTAGCCATACCACCGGTCATCACTGCCAGCAACTCAGACTTGGTCATTTTTTCGATATACGGTTTAATAACCAGAGGCGCCTCCGTTTGCCCCACAAAGATATTAGAGATTACAGATAACGATTCGGCACCGGAGGTCCCCATCAGTTTCTGCATTCCTTTAGCCATATACTTTACAATTCTCTGCATAACCCCGTAGTGATAAAGAACGGCAGTTAGAGATGCAAAGAATACAATGGTGGGCAAAACTTGAAATGCAAAGAAATTACCCAAGCTCTCTTCCATACCCGGACTTTTGGCCAGACGTCCAAAAATAAATTCTGCGCCTTCAGTGGTGAAATCAAGCACAATTACAAAAAAGGAAGAAACCCAGCTAAAAAACGCTTTCGGCCATCCTAAGGGAGTCCAGTATTCTGCCAAGACACGTCCTTTGAGAATAAAAATAGCCAACAAAAATTGAATCCCCAGCCCGGTACCTACCAAGCGCCAGTCAATGGCTTTGCGGTTTTTGCTAAATAGAACGGCAAACAATACAATTGCTGCCATTCCTATCATTCCTCGTATTAAATCCATATAAGATCTATTTAGCGCTTGGGTTGGTTAGTTGATGAAGAATGTTCTTGTTGAGTTCCCGATTCAGGTGTGTCTAAAGCTTCTACCGTTTTAGGGGTACTCAAAGGTTTAATTGGAGCCCCTTGTCGTTTATCGACAGGAGGACGAAAACACTGACGTGAACGAGGCTCATAGGCGTCGGCTTCTCCGACCAAAATACGATCTTCGTTATCAACTACCCGTTGGGAATAATGAGCCAATCCGCCACTTTCTGAGCAGATAGCGTGTAATTTGGTTACGTATTCCGCAATAGCCAGAAGGTGGGGCATGGGTTCAAAAGGTCGGCCCATATAATCCATATCCAGCCCAGCAATGATGACTCGTTTTCCTTCATTAGCCAAAGTGTTGGCAACATCAATCATCCGTTTATCGAAAAATTGTGCTTCATCAATACAGACCACTTTGGCATTACTGGTCAATAGAATGATTTGATCGGCTGTATCCACCGCAATGGAGGGGAGGGCATTTTCATTATGAGATACCACCTCATCTTCACTATACCGATTGTCTACAACGGGTTTAACGATTATCACCTTCTGACCTGCGATATGCGCACGTTTCGCGCGGCGGATCAATTCTTCGGTTTTACCGCTAAACATCCCTCCGCAAATTACTTCTATCCATCCCGCCTGGGGAGACATTATGGACGGTTCATACAGCATGCATAATCCCTGCTTGGATTTAAAATTGGATGATCCCGACAACTGTGGGCTTCAAATGAAGTGAATATATCCGAGATGGGCCAAAAATAAAAAAGAAACAGCGGCGCTATCAGCCAGCCCACACAACAAATGGCCGTTATCCCGGAACCGATCCAATGCCGCAATACACAAACCATGAGCTGAAATCTATAATACGGTATGAACCGAGGTAGACAGGATCTCCATAGACTTAGGCCCAGTGTACCAAGAATTTGACGTTTGTAACTCCAAAATTCCTGCTAAGTGTTTGATTGGGTTGAACTACTACTCGTTAAGGTAATAGTGGATACTACAGCTGCCAAACCGGCGACTACAAAGGTCATTATCCGCGAAGTGATCACTTGTTCCATGCCGGTACTGATCCAGATCATGGTGAATAACATGCCCACGATAATTGTAACCAAAGCGGCTTTTCCGTGAAATCGCTCCCAGAACAAGGTGCATAGTATCACAATTGAGAATGTTCCACCAATGCCTGCCCAAACGTATCCTACAATGGTATAAATTAAATTAGAAGGGGTGATATAGGCGAGCCCCAAGGCGATGACAGCCAATACGGCAGTAATAATCCGGGAATGATATAAACCGCTTTCCACGGTTTCTCCATTGCGCTCCAGCATCGGTTTGATAAAATTTTCTGACAACTCACTAGAGGATAGAATGAGCAAGGAATCCGCGGTTGAAATCATAGCTGCAATGGCACCGGTAATCAAAACTGCTGCGATGGAAGGTGGGAAGAGCTCTAAAATGACCGATGGCATCACAAATTCCTGATCTTCTAATCCCTGGGGACCAAAAATGGCAATACCAATCCAACCCAGAGATAGTGCTCCTACATAGGCCAACAAAGTCCATATAATCCCCACATTGCGCCCAAACTTAGCTTGATCGGAATCCCGAATAGCCATAAAGCGCATGCTCAACTGAGGTTGTCCCCCCATATAACCAAAAAACCAGGATAATCCGCCAACAATGGTGATACCCGCGGCGAACCCGGTAGATGCTCCGGTGAGGTTACTGTACTCAGGTCCGGCCATACGTAGTGCCTCAGTAATGGAATTGGCGTAGGTCCCGGGCATCGAGGATAGTAGATAGATTCCCACAATCGGTCCCAAGACCAGGGTAACAATCATTACTATAGCTTGAATTACATCGGTGTACACAATGCTTCGGAATCCACCATATACCGTATAGGGGATCACAATGGCGGCGGTAATCAGCATCCCATAGTTGGGATGGATGCCGAACATGGTCTGCAGTGTTTTTCCGCCACCCAGAAATTGCGCACCCACATAAAAGAAGAAGAAAAAGACAATAGTAAATCCACCCACAATGCGAATCCACTTGCCGATCGCCCCATGACGCTTAGCGATATACTCAGTGAAGGTATCTATTTCGTACTTCTCGGCCTCATCACGGAGCCGCCAAGCCAATCCCCACCAAGCCACGATAATGCCCACCATAGCCCCAATAGCTGTCCATATACCGGTAATACCCGAGGCGTAGGCAAATCCGGGTAAGCCCAATAGCGCCCAAGAGGATTCGCCTGTGGCTCGTTCAGATAGAGCAGCCACCCATCCGGGCAAATTGCGACCGGCGATATTATAATCAGAATCCGTTTTAACTTTTCGACCTTGATAGAACCCCCATAGCACCAATAGGGACATATAGGCGATCATGATCAGCAAGATCTGTGTCTGGTGGGCCATAGCATATATATTTTTTGGATGATAGTTCCCTGACCACTGCCCAAAATAGGTGAAATAGGCTTTTTCTCAAGTGTTAACACCTGGAACCCAAGTAAAACACAAGTATCCGGGATCCTCTAAACCTTGAGAGGAATGTGCAGAGAGGGTACACTAAACTGGCGCAGGTATCAATCCCCCAAAAAACTTTAGGAACTTTATGCCTCCACCATTTTTCTGCCAGGCCCATTAAAATCTTACCCTAATAACTTCGGGCCTCCCGTGTGCCCGGTAAATTATCTGTGAAAGATATACCAGTGACGCTATTCTGAACACTTGCGTCAGATGGGGGCGGTGGTTTGTTGACCAGGGAAACGAGTCCGTGGTTTCTCCAAGGCGAACGTAGTTACATATCTTTTACATAACTCTACGATTTCGTAGATTGCGTGGTATGAAGAAATTTGTCCTTCAAAAAGACGAACACCGGCAAAAACGCACTGATTACTCCCTCGAGTACGAGAACTTGCTGAACCGTCAACAAATGGATGCCGTCTTTTTCGACGACGGAGCTGCATTGGTGGTGGCCGGAGCCGGAACGGGGAAGACGCGTACCCTCACTTATCGTGTAGCGCGATTGGTAGAATCAGGGATTCCGCCCGAACAGATATTATTACTCACCTTTACGCGGCGCGCGGCCCGGGAGATGCTCAATCGGGCCAGTCAGGTACTGGATGAGCGATGTAAACGAGTGCAAGGGGGGACGTTCCATTTTTATTGTAGTCAACTGCTGCATCGCTATGCCGAAAAGCTGGGATTCAAAAATACATTTACCATTATTGATGCTGCCGATGCGCAGGATGTACTCCAATTGCTACGTACTGACTACCAGTATCACCAGCTGGATAAGCGGTTTCCCACTAAGAAAACGTTGTATTCAATGTTTTCTACGGCGGTCAATAAGCAGCAGAGTATTCATGAGGTGGTCGATGAGCAATACAGTCAGTTCATGGTGCACATCGACCGGCTGGAGCACCTCTATGGCGAATACCAGCGTTATAAACGCCAGCACCATGTGATGGATTTCGATGATCTACTGCTGTATACCATCGAGTTGTTGGAGGAGCATCCCCAGATACGCGCCGCAGTAACCAGCAAACTGCGCTATGTCATGGTGGATGAATATCAGGATACCAATGCGCTGCAGGCTAAGTTGACTCAATTGTTTAGTAGCCATTACGGTAATGTGATGGTAGTCGGCGATGACGCCCAAAGCATCTACTCGTTCCGGGGAGCGGATCATGCCAATATCATGGACTTTCCTGATCAATTTGAAGAGGTCAAAATTATCAAATTGGAAGAGAATTACCGATCTACCAAGCGAATCCTGGATCTGACCAATCGTCTGCTGGATCAAGCCAAATTTAAGTATAACAAACGCCTATATACCCAAAACGAAGCTGGTGACTTACCGGCACTGGTCAAAGCACCCGATCAGCAAGATCAATCACGGTTTCTAAGCCAGATGATTCTGAACCTGCGAGAGCAGGGGTATGAGTTAAACGAATGCGCGGTGCTCTTTCGCAACGGTCGCGACTCGTATGACTTAGAAGTGGAGCTGAACCGTAAGAACATACCTTTTGTGAAGTATGGAGGTCAGAAATTTTCCGAAGCTGCGCACATAAAAGATGTGTTGGCTCACTTGCGGGTTCTGGTCAATCCTCTAGACACCATTGCCTGGAACCGGGTGCTCATGCTGCTGGATGGAATTGGGCCCAAAACCGCTCAGGATCTGTATGATTGGATCCGAAATGCAGAAGACCCCTATCAGCTAAGTCAGTCCGATCGGGCCAGCGAGCGGTATCTCAAGCAGTTGGACGCACTCAGCACGGTTTTGCAACGCATCAAGACCGAAACGCCCACCGTTCCTGATTCGGTGGAAATCATCGTTGAATATTACACCGAATTCTGCAAAAAACGCTACGACGATCATCCCAAACGTCTAAAAGATCTGGAAGCCTTTGTAGGTATCTCTGAAAACTATCGGACGCTTAAACAGATGCTGGAAGAGTTAGCTTTGGACCCGATCAATCGTACCGCATTGGAAACCGAGGGTGGGGAACAGGATGAAGATCCGTTGGTATTGAGCACGATTCACTCAGCAAAAGGACTGGAATGGAGCAATGTGTTTATTATTCAATGCCTGGATGGGGTTATTCCGTCTGGTTTTTCCGTTGATGATGAGTCCCAACTGGATGAAGAGCTACGTTTACTGTATGTGGCGTGTACTCGTGCCCAAGAACACCTGTTTTTAACCTATCCGGTAACTCATCAAACCGTATATGGAGATTATTTAACCAATCCTTCTCGATTTATCACTGAAATAGAAGAAGAAATTCTGGAACCTTGGTTACTGGTTGAAGAGCCCAGCGAATCATCTGCATTGGAAGATACTGCCGACTCCGATTCGCCAGCTCAGCTCACCGATTAGCGCTACGTTTTAGTGATATATTCATGCTGCTGGTAAACGTCAATTAACAGCCACAGCAATGCGTAGGGAGGAAATACCGCTGCGAAAAATAATTTCAGATGTTTATACTTGGAATCCGGAATCTGGGATATGCCTGCAATTGCGGAAATCCAGAAAATAACCAGTAAAAAAACGGTAAGTGCAATTATGATGGATCCGATGAATCCAAAGTTGTAATAAAAAGTCTTTAGCATAAAATGCAATAAAAAGGTTTACATGCGTTTTAAAAGCCGTATTTTCCAGCTCGTTTATTAAGCACTCTTAGAAACGTTGTAATATAGAAAGAAGTAGTTGATGCTACCAGTTGTATCTATTGTGGGAAGACCCAATGTGGGTAAATCCACGTTATTCAATCGTCTAATCGGCGAACGTAAAGCCATTGTAGATGATGCCTATGGGGTAACCCGTGACCGTCACTACGGTGAATCCTATTGGAATGGGCGGGACTTTACCGTTATAGACACCGGCGGCTATCTGCCCGATGAAGATAATGTAATGTATAAAGGGATCCGTGAGCAAGTGCACATTGCGCTTGAAGAATCGGATGTCATTTTATTTGTGGTAGATACGCATGCTGGCATTACTTCGTTGGATCGATCTGTAGCCAATATGTTACGCGAGGAAAATAAGCGGGTATTACTGGTTGCCAATAAAGCCGATAATGAAACGGACGCGCTGAATGCCAATGAATTTTATGAGCTGGGATTTCAGGAATTGTTTGCGGTGTCGGCAGTAAGTGGCAGCGGAACAGGTGATTTGCTGGATCGAGTAGTTGAAGAATTGCCACAGGAACAGGAGGAAGTACGCCCTGAACTTCCCCGACTTGCTGTGATTGGACGACCCAATGTGGGAAAAAGTAGCTTCGTTAATGCTTTGTTAAAGAGTGATCGCAGTATTGTAACCGATATTCCAGGAACCACGCGCGATTCAATCAACAGTGTATTGAAGTATGATGGGAAAGAGTATGTGTTGGTGGATACAGCTGGATTGCGTAAAAAGAAGAACGTGAAAGAAAATGTCGAGTTCTACAGTACCGTACGAACCGATCGGGCACTGCGAGCCTGTGATGTGGCAATCCTGATGGTGGATGCTATGCAGGGTTTTGAGGATCAGGATAAACGAATTTTACGCGAAGCCGCCAAATTTAACAAGGGAATTGTTATTGCCCTAAATAAGTGGGATCTGGTACCCGAAAAAGACACGAATGTCTTTAAGGAGTTTGAAGAGTATGTTTATGATCGAATTCCGATGATGCGTTATATACCCATTGTAACTACTTCAGCTAAGAATAGGCAGCGTATTTACCGGGTTTTGGATGTCGCCGATGAAGTGATCAAGGAACGGAAAAAGACTATTTCCACATCTAAGTTTAATGACTTTATTCAGGGAGTGTTGAAAGAACGCCCATTGCCGATTAAACGGGGCATACGCTTAAAAATCAAATACGCGCTACAGGTGAAAGAAAATCCACCGGTCTTTAAGTTCTTTATGAACCTACCCAAGGAATTGCCGGCAAATTACCGTCGGTTCATTGAAAAAAGAATCCGCGATGTGTATGGTTTTAAGGGTGTACCCATAACTTTGGTGTTTCGCCAGAAATAAATACACATTTTATTGAACCGTTTGGATCTATCGTGTATTTTCCGATCTGATCATTCAGAAAATCTGAAATAATTAGTAACCCATGCCGCAGAATTTAGAACAACCGGTCGCCAACGCTCTTAACGAGAACTACACTCGGGAACGAAAACTCTCATTTCTGGAGCGTATCTATCTGCCGGAAATATTCAAGGGAATGTGGTATACCCTGAAACAAATGTTTCAGCCCAAATTCACCATGCAGTATCCCGAAGAAAAATGGGATCCACCGGCTATTTTCAGAGGACGGCCGGTTTTGGTCGAAGATAATGGCAAAGAACGCTGCGTAGCATGCGGGCTCTGCGCTCGTGCCTGTCCACCATTGGCTATTAGTATGCAGGCCTCCGAAAACGCTGACGATCCCAAAGAGCGTTACCCCGATTTCTTTGAGATTAATATGCTGCGCTGCATCTATTGCGGTTTTTGTGAAGAAGTTTGCCCGGAAGAAGCCATTGTTATGAGCAAAGACTATGATATTGTCTTTGAATCCAGGGAAGAGGCTATTTATGGGAAAGATCGGCTCTTGATTCCCAAAGAGGATCTTAAAGAGCGACTTGACTTCTTGCGGGAATACAGAAACCGTCAATTTGGTCAGTTCTGGGATTTTCAGGAGGAAAACAATATTCATTCGGTTCGTGATCGCGATCGCGAGTTCAATACCGGTCTGTCGCTGGTAGATATGATCGAACGCCAGGAAGAACGGGCTGAAGTTGCCGCCGACTCCGACTGGGATCGCTAATTATTCGGGATCACTTCTCTGTTCGTAGCCTATAATAGGGAAGAGCAGTGTTATTATTCGACATCTACAGCTAATAAATAATTTTCACATGAGTGGATCTTCTCAGTTCAACCAAGATGATCTCAATAATTTATTGGAAGATGTCCGCTATGTAGAAAATGAAGCTGATGCCCTTCGATATGTTATTGATGAGGTACCTTATGACACGAAACCGGCTGGCGGACTGTCCATTGCGGAATTACTATTGATGCTCGATCACGCTCAAAAGAATTATTATCGCCCTATAATTGAGCAGGCATTTAAATCTTCCGAACCCATCGACATCAGTGACGTAGAGCATTATCGCGAAAATTTTGAGGTTAGCCTCGAAGATGACTTTGACATCTTTAAAGCCCTTCAAAAAATAAGTAAACATCGAGCCGCGCTGGTAAACGTACTCAGTAATATTCCGCTTATCGATTGGAGCCGAATTATATACAAAGGAGAACGTGAAATGGCGCTCCATCAATTTGTTCGCTCCATGATCACCGATGATCGAAAAATACTTAAAGAGATAGCCGATCTGGTTATGAATCATAGCCAACAGGTTCGTGCTCAAAAAGAGATTGAGCAGAAGAGTAGACATCGCAGGCAGGGAGCCTCATAACATGAGTTGGAGCTATGTACCATTATTGGTCTCTGGAATATTAAGTAGCTACTGGTTATTTCATTTGGCATACCAAAACCGGGATGGAATGTATGCATTATTGGCCACAGCAACTTTGGGTATGGTGGTTCACGCCTCCAGTGAAATTCTCCAACTGATGGTTGAGCTTTTTGGGTATACAGTCGTGTTGAGCCAATTCCATGAATGGAGTCGGGTAATATCCATATCATTTATTTTATCAGCGCTGGGGATGTTAATTCGAAATTCCAAGCCGGCTTTTGCACGCTTTCCACGTATTTTTACCGCTATTCCCATACTCATTGTAGCTAGCTATCCCTTTGCTATGGATACGCTGGTTCTTAAGGATTGGTTAATGGGAATTTACGAGGGGGGAGCATTACTCATTGCTATACTGATGTATTCGGTATTGACTTATTATACATCTCATTTTGCAGCGGTTATACCAGGGATAGTAGTGCTTACTATTCAATTTCTCAGTTATTGGTTTCTACCTATAGCCAATCAATGGCCAGATTGGATATGGTACAGTTGGTTAGCCATGGGCATGTTTATGCTGGTTATGGGATATCGCTATTTAGATAACCTCGGCCTAAAACCCTATAAAGTGAATGGTGTAACCGGGCAAGGTCCACATAATATGGCGAGTACCCAAGAGACAATGGGAATTCAACAGCCTTAATAACCAATATTTAATCTACAGATTAGGAAATGGCTATTGCACTAGGGGAGAAAGCCCCAAATTTCATCCTGAAAAACACCGAAGGCCAAGAAGTCTCATTGTCATCGTTTCGAGGTCAAAAAAATGTAGTGCTACTATTTTTCCCATTGGCTTTTACTGGAGTATGCACCCAAGAGATGTGTGCCATTAGAGACAATATGAACAAATACAGTGACCTTGATGCTGAAGTGTTGGGCGTAAGTGTGGACAGTTTCTTTACACTTAAAAAGTTCAAAGAACAAGAGAATCTAAACTTCACATTGTTAAGTGATTTCAATAAGGAAGCGGCCCAAGCTTATGATAGTTTATATGAAAATTTCTTCGATATGAATGGTGTGACCAAGCGATCCGCGTTTGTAATCGATGCCCAAGGGATTATTCAATATGCAGAGGTGTTGGAAGACGCCAGCGAGCTACCTGACTTTGATGCCATAGACAAGACATTGAGCAATCTACAAGTAGCGAGCATAAAGTAATTATTGTATAGCGCACCCATAGTGATGTGTGTTATAAAAAGGGGAAGATATATTCTTTGGATTGGCAAGTGTTAAGTAATGGAGTGTTAGTGAATTACTTAACTTTACATAATATAAATTATACGACTAAAATGTACTGTTATGACCTGATCGGCAATTTATAGCTACCGTACACTACACTTATTAAGTGTGTAACATTCACTTCTTAATTTCGGGCTATCAATTTTAAATCTACTATCACTTACAACCATCTCATGATTTACTAGCTGAATAATCAGTGATGATGGACAACTGTCACTGCGATAAATGGATTTAGAGTGATTCAATTATCAATGGTTGACTGGTTTTTACCCTATAATCAGGGATATGTAATTTCAGCTACCCGATCTATTACTACAGCCATCCAATTCTTAGGATTCCAACCTTCGGATAATGAAACTTATCCCATTTCATGATTTCGACTGTAAAATTATAGTCCAACCTGATTTAAAGGTATTTTGTGGACATAATAGCCATATCATACCATTGCGGACAAAGAGATAGGCCCTTAGAATTGAAATTTGAGATTTTCGGCCTTTAACTGCTCTCAGGGTGTTTTTTTAGCATGTTTTCTCCCAAATCCCATTTTGCTTTGTCTTCCTAAGTATTTTGAAGAACTCAATGACTAGGTTTACATAATATTTCTTCATCTATCCTTCATGAGGGATGTCTAGTTTGTGCTCTCATTTTTCAAAAAGATCTATCCAATATGATTTTTATCGATAACCAAGGTATCACCGATCCCCGAACGAACTTGGCCATTGAAGAATATGCCCTACGGAATTTTGATCCCTCAGATTCCTATTTACTGTTTTACATCAATGAACCCTCCATTATCATCGGTAGAAACCAAAATACGTTAGAAGAAATCAATCATGAATATGTTGAAGAGCAAGATATTCATGTGGTTCGACGTCTATCCGGAGGCGGTGCTGTTTATCATGACCTGGGAAATCTGAATTTTAGTTTTATCCGTAAATACGATAAAGAGAGTCTGCACAATTTCAAGAAGTTTACGGATCCGGTAATTGATGTATTGCAATCCATGGATGTTAACGCATCGTTAAGTGGCCGGAATGATCTTGTGGTTGGTGAGCGTAAAATTTCGGGCAACGCTCAATTTTCAACCTCCGGCCGTATGTTCAGTCACGGTACCCTATTATATAACACTGATTTAGGTGAAGTGGCGAATGCCCTGAATGTCAAAATGAGTAAGATCCAATCCAAAGGGCATAAATCGGTACGCAGTCGGGTAGCCAATATCTCTGAATATCTAGACGATCCCTTCCCTATTTCCGAATTTCGATCTCGTCTTTTGGAGGGCATTATGCGATCCTCGGATGTGCCTGAATTTGAGACGTATCAATTAACCGATGAGGATTGGGACGGTATTCGAGCCTTACGAGAAGAGCGCTACGGTAATTGGGCCTGGAACTATGGGAAATCTCCCAAATTTAATTTACAGCGCTCTAAACGACTTGCTATCGGCGAAATTGATGTTCGATTGGATGTGGATAAAGGATATGTCATCAAGAATGCCACCATTTACGGTGATTTCTTTGGTCGCAAACCGGTGGATGAATTAAGCGAGTGTTTGGAAAATGTGAAATATGATCGTACCGATCTTAAGCGTGTCTTAGAAAAGGTAGATCTGACTGAGTATTTCGGAAATATTGAACCAAACGAGTTTCTGGATCTTCTCTATGGAGCTGACCAAGAGCCTCCCGAACTAGACCCTATCCTCTAGTTCATAACTGCTTCTTTCTATGGTCTAAAATGAAAACCCGCCTGATTATTACCAGGCGGGTTGAGTTACACTAAATAAAAATTCTCAGCTATTGTTACCGACCATCAATTTGGCTCAATAATTCATCTACGGCTTTCTTTAACTGAGCATCGGTTTTTTGGCCCCGATAATCGGGAGCGTTCTCAATCAAAATATCCGGAACAGCAGGACCGTGTTCCATATTTTCATCTGTGGCTTTAACATACCAACCGCGGAATGGTAATCGTACATACGAGCCATCCATCAAGCCAACGCCTCCGGTAGAAATCACCGCTCCGAAAGTAGGCTGTCCTACCAAAGTCCCGTGATTCAGTGTTTTGAACGCATGAGAGAAAATTTCAGCATTGGAATAGCTATTCTCGTTAGACAACGCAATAGCTGGCTTGGTCCAGCTAGATAACGGCAAACGCTCCCCAAAGGGATAGTGCTCTCGATATTCTTTTTGCTCTTCCTCCAGATCATCGGTAGCACCCCGTGGGATCGTATAAGCGTGTTGCTGCACACTGAGCACGGTCATCAGGTAATCAGTGGTCCAGCCACCGCCATTGTAGCGAACGTCAATGATTAATCCGTCTTTTCCGTGACCACTAGCCACCAATTCTCGCTCAAATCGTTCAAAACTAGGCCAGTTCATTCCTTCCACATGGATATATCCTAATCGCCCATTCGAATACTCATCCACCAACTGTTTCCGGTTTTCGACCCATTCTTCGTAGAGCTGGTCACCCAAACTACCGGTGGGTTGGATAATCACTTCACGACTTTGACCATTATTTTGAACGGATAAGATGGTTCGTTCATCGACTTTATTTTCTATCAATTGGTAGAAATTATTGTCAACAGCAACAGATTGTCCATCTACCGCCGTAATCACATCTCCAATCTGTAGTTTACTTCTCTGCCGATCAGCAGGACTGCCAGGCACAACGCGATCCACACGCACCCCATTTTCAACCGGAGTGATTTCCACACCTAGCAATCCCGTTCGGTTGCGTTGGGTTTCGCTACGATCGGATCCATAAATACCCATGTGCGATGCGTTGACCTCGCCCAGCATCATATTGAATACGTCTCGGAAATCACGATTGGTAGACGCTTTCATGGCCCATGGCTTATATTTCTCGTGCATGGCCGTCCAATCAACACCATGGAATTCCGGATCGTAGAATCCATGATACAAGGAGCGCCATGCTTCTTCGAATACTTGATTTCGCTCAGCTTGATAATCGATCTGTTTTTGTGCTCGAAACGGTCGAGGCTGCAATTTTCCATTTCCAGTCTGGAAAGCAAACATAGTACCTCCCCGCTTCAACATGTAGAGCGTTGCCCCTTGGGAGCCTAAGAAAACATTATAAGGTGCTTGATTTTCACTAGTTAATGGTTTCCGTTCGCTGCCATCCCACTTGACACTAAACAGATCCTGATCGGCGTCAAAACGCTGACGAGAATTGCGATTGGTCACAAAATAGAAGGTTTCCCCATCCTTGGAGATGGCTAAATCCGACTCATTTCCGGGCATGGCAGTTACCTGAGTCAAGCGTTTGTATAGATCGTCAAAGTCTATCTCTACGGGTGGAACAGACTCCTCTTCCCCATTTGTGTCATTTTCCTTTTTCGGTGCTCTAGCCTCTTCCAACTCCCGATCCAATTCGGTTTTTTCCCAATCTTCTTTGTTCAACCAGGCAAACCAAATATCAGAATCACCATTGTTACGGGTAGAGATGAATCCCAGCTTACTGCCATCTCCACTCCATACCGGACTATAATCGGCCCGGGGATGCATGCTGATGTTCACCGGTTCTCTAGAGTTATCCGCTGCGTGAATGTAAATCTCTGTGTTGAAGTCTAAATCAGCGAGTGCGTAAGCCAACCACTTACTATCCGGACTCCAACTAACATCTTCAGCAGTAGCCCATCCATCCAGCAGTACGGTCTCATTACTGAGCATACCACTTTCGGAAATATCAGCGACGATCAACTGACCTCTTCCCCGGTTAAAGGCTATCTGCTTACCATTCGGTGCAATCACGGGATCTCGCTCATCCAATTTGCTATTGGTCAATCGCTCTACATCATATTTAAGAGTAAAGAATAGATTTGGCTCCTCCGGATCCGCCGAAGTCATCTTGTACAGTTCATATTGGCCTTCCCGATCCGAGCTAAAGATCAATGTGGAATCGTTCAAAAAGGTTACATCTCGGTCTCTAAATGGATGTTTGGTCAGTTGTACGGTGCGCTGTTTGTCATCTTTATTTTGCTTAAAGAAGAGATCACCGCGAATCACCATTGCCAAATAATCTTCGCTGGGTGAAACTGCGAACTCATCCACATCCGAGCTGTATGTCTTCATTTCTACCTGGTAAAACCGGTCATCTTGGGTCACATTTATATTCAGGGGATTAATTGCACCACTCTGAGTATCCAGTGTATATAGACCGGTTTTTCGTTCGAATACCACATTAGACCCGTCATCAGAGATCCCGAAATAACGCACACCATCGCCCTCGAAGGAAGTCAGCTGCTCCACTTCACCATCTTGCTTACCATCTGCTGATATACGCATTCGGTAGAGATTATGCGTTCGGTTGTTGCGTTCAGATATAAAATACAGTGCCTCACCAGCAAATTGCGGATACATGTCATTCCCTTTAAAGGAAGTCAGCTGTTGGTAACCATCGTTGCGGGTGTCATATATCCAGATATCCTTATTTGCGGATCCCCGATAATGTTTACGATACTCCCTATTGTATCCGCGAACAAATACAATAAAACGACCATCCGGTGACATGGTGGGCATGTGCCCAAAGGAATCCAATACCCGCTGCGGCGTTCCACCCGTACTGGATATAGCGTGAATTTCCGGATCCCACTCCACCTGATTGAACATGCGTTGCGTGGTGAACATCAAGCGGCCATCCGCATTCCAGCTGCTAAGATCATCACCGGCGCTGTGATAGGTTAATCGTTTGGGTTCGCCACCATCCAGGGATAACACAAACAAATCGTCATTGCCGTAACGGTCGCTGGTAAAGGCAATCTGAGACCCATCAGGACTCCATTTGGGGTGGGCTTCATATGCTTCATGGATGGTCAAGCGATAGGCTCGTCCTCCTTCTATATCCGAAACCCAGATATCGCCTTGGTAAGAGAAAGCCACTTGTTCTCCATCTGGGCTTACCGCAGGAAATCGGGCAAATACTTGGTTATCTTGAGCATGAATGGTGGGAACCATAAATATCAGGGCAAGAAATAGCGTTCCCCCCAGTTGTAATAATCGATTGATTGGTGATCTCATAACAGCCGACATTAATTATAATTGACTTCGTCACGTGAATTGTTTCGCAACTAACAATTTGAGGAACAATCTTGACAATATGTAGGGATAGTACTGTAAAGAGTTTTAAAAAGGTGATCGTTCGTCTTTTATAGTCTGTCTATTATCCTCTCATTTCAGAAGCATTTTGGTTTTTCAAACGGGTGTTTGTGTTTTTGGATAGGAAAATATCATCTATTACTGCTTTCAGCATAACAATTGTGCTATGGGCTTGTTTGGTGGTCCCGCCTTTGCATGCGCAAGATTCCCTCGCAGTGCACTCCGGGGCATTACGTGTGGGATCTCCGATTCAGCTCAGTGATACTACGCTACAAGAGAATTCTAAGCCTGACACCTTTATTGGAAATCTGTATTTAGATATTGCCCAAGAGCAGCAACCAAGATCGGTCAGTTGGTCTTTAATCGATAAACAGAATGCCCCGATTCGGTTGGATGGGGCGCAAGTGTACACCAATTCAAACACTCCTCATGATTATGAGCAGGTAAAAAGTTTTGGGTTGGGTATCCAGGCGTTGCTTTCTGACGGAAGACGATTTCAGGACACCGTTTATGTGCATCTGCAAAATGTGAATGAACCACCTACGTTAGAGTTACCCGACACCCTTTCTCTGCCGGAGCACGTAACTCGTGATTCTTCAGTGCTATCCATGGCCGTGCAAGATCCGGATTCAGCTGATTTTCATACCTATACGATCGTGAATCAAGTCCGCTCCTGGTTCTATATTGATGAAACAGACCTGCGCATTGACAACCCAAGCTTGTTTGACTATGAACAGGATTCGGTACTTACCATTGATCTGCAGGTGAAAGATCGTTCCGGCTTGACGGATCAGCAAAGGTTAGTGATTCGGTTGGAAGACCGCAACGATCGCCCCACAGATATTCTATTATCGGATAACAGGGTGAAAGAGAATCAACCGACCGGATACCACATTGGCAATATTACTGTTATAGATCAGGATCGCAGAGATAGTCATACTTTGTCCTTTGTAGATCCGGATAGTGCTGGTGCCTTCCGGCTAGTTGATTCCACGCTTCAGATAGCCGATTCGTCCGCTTTTGATTTTGAACAGGACTCTCTCTTGGCAATTACCCTGAAAGCCGTGGATAATGGGGGCTTATCCACCGTACGCAAACATTTCATTCACATTCAAAATGTAAATGAACAACCTCGAATCACCGGATTAAAAGATACCACCATTGCGGAAGATGGAGTTATTTCTCGACTGTCCTTCACCATAGAAGATCCGGAATCACATCCCGCTGCCCTGAACTATCGCTTTGCCACAGATAATCCTGACCTTCTACCCCGCTCAGGAATTTTAATGATCGGCGGCGAACAGCAACGCTACCTTCACATTCTTCCGGCTGAGAATCGGCATGGAACGGTTCAGATACAGATGATCGCCGATGATGGGGAATATGCTGATACCGCGCGTTGGAATTTGAATGTACGTTCTGTGAACGATCTTCCCGAGCTAATTCGTTTTCGGCCTATCCAAGTTACTGAAGGTGATTTGGTTAATATCACCAACAACCAATTACGAGCTACTGATATCGATCATCAACCGGTAGAGTTGACCTATCGATTACTTAAGCCGCCCAATACCGGACGATTCGGCTTTAATACCTCCAAGCAATCGTTTCCCCTTCGATTTTCTCAATTACAAGTCAATCAGCGAATGCTATGGTATCAACATGATGGTTCTGAGCAGCATCAGGATACTGTTTGGCTATCTTTGTCGGATCCCCTGGAAACTGCATACGATTCTCTCGCCTTACCCATCCAAATTCAGCCGGTAAATAACAGGCCGCAAATCAGTACTTTGCGTAATCAGAGAATGTATGAAGACCATATCGGACCCACGCAATCCTTTGAAGTGTGGGACGCGGAATCACCCAGCACACAACTAACTGTTTGGGGCACATCTAATCATGCGGGCTTAATCCCGGACAGCTCTATTGTAATTAATGGGATTGATCGCTTTCGTAGTATACAGGTATTCCCACTGCCTGATGCCAATGGTGAATCCAGGATCCAACTACACGTATCCGATGGACGGGATACTACCAGTACTGCGTTTTGGGTACAGGTAGACCCGGTGAACGATGCACCAAGGTTGGGGGAACATGAAGTTCTTGAAATACCAGAGGATACTCCATTGGTCACTTACCCCTTGAAAATTGAAGATATTGACACTCCTACTGAGGAATTAGATATCGATATTCACTCTAAACGTCCCTTGTTAATTCCCAATGATAGCTTACGTTTAACTGTTCAGTCTGGAGAGTTACATTTGAAATTCCGACCTCGCAGTAACCAGAATGGGTCTGTTACCTTGGAGTATAGAGTCAGTGATGGGGAATTTGAGCGAGCCCAGGAATTGCCTATTAAGATTGAACCTGTAAATGATCCACCCACACCGGTAACTCTTTTTGGCGCACAGCCCAAACTGCAAAGCGACTCCCTAACCGTTATGTTTCGTTGGGATGAAGCCACGGATGTGGATGATGAAAAGCTGGAATATCTGTTACATATTCAAGGCAAGAATTTAGATAGTTTAATCACTGGTATTTATGAAAATTCATTTCAATTTAGGGCACAACGAAGCCTAGACTCAAATACCGAATACCAGTGGAGTGTTCTGGTAACGGATGGTAAAGATACTACCGCTGCCCAGGACCCCAAAGCTTTCCTTACCCCCGCCCTTCCTGAATTGCCCACCGAATTTGCCTTGGAGCAAAATTTTCCCAACCCGTTTAATCCAACTACAACCATTACCTATCGTTTGCCCATCACCGCGCATGTGCGTGTCTCGGTATTTGACATGTCTGGCCGTCTGTTAACTGATTTAGTAAATACGGTACAAAACCCTGGGATACATCATGTACAATGGCATGCGGAAGACCAAGCTAGTGGTATTTATATGTATCGCATTGTGGCCAATGGAATGAAAAACGATAGGCGCTTTACCCAAACAGATAAAATGATGCTCATTAAGTAAGTATTATCAAGTGTTAACTTCTTCTTATGAACTGGTTGCTAACCAGCTAAATATTTAATATTGCTGATGTTATGCTTTCCACATAAAATAATGGAGTTGATAATGTTGAAGCTTTTCCTGAAGCGGATTATAAGTCGATCAAAACAGTCCATCACCCTATCAATTGTAACTATATGCTTGCTGATAAGCGGCGCGGTTCCTGCCACTCAAGGGCAATCTGCAGATGATCCATTAATTATTGTTAGTGAATCCCTGCGCCCGTTTGAATATCTCCAAGATGGAGAACCCGCCGGCATTAACGTTGAAATGACCGCGAAAATACTAGAATCCTTGAATATCCCTTATCAATTTAATATTCAGGAACATACCGGCATACGCGCGATGGAGTTGGCGAAACAAGGAAAAGCTGATGCCATCCTATCCGTTTCCTATAAATCCGACCGAGAGTCTTTTCTGATCTATCCAGAAGGGTTCCATTCACGTATCAACGCAGACAATTTCATGTGGGCCTCTGAATATGTCTGCTTCATCCGAAATGAAGATAAGGGCCAAATAATTTTTTCATCCCTAAAGCAACTGGCTGAAGATGACTATCGCATTGGGGTCATAGAGGGCGTATCCTACACGCCGGAATTTTGGGAGGCCGGATTAAATACGATTGCCGACGTAGATGAAGAGACCAACTTACGTAAATTACTGGATGGTGAATTAGATATGGTAATCACCGATCGTACCATTGGCCGCGCCACCATTAAGTCGATGGGTATTCGAGATCAACTACGGGAATTAAACCAGAAAGTATTTAAAAAGTTATACACTATGGCGATGGTCAGAGAGAGTGATTATCCCGATAAACGAAAGCTCATGAAAGACTTTTATGAGCGGCTGGATATGCTTAAAAAAAGCGGGCAAGCTCGTGAAATCTACCTCAAATATAGCTACTAGCTAATAAGGCACATTCATAAATATAAAAGGAGCCTGAGATGAGGCTCCTTTTATTATGAGGTAGCGTTAAATCCTATTTTTGCATTTTAAAGATTACCGGCAGAGTATAATGTACTTTGACCGGCATACCACGTTGCCTACCCGGGGTAAATTCCAACGTCTTGACAACACGAATGGCTTCTTCATCACAGCCTCCACCGATGCCACGAACAACTTGGGGATCAACGACGTTACCCTGTTCATTAACCACAAACTGGACAATCACACGACCTTCGATACCGGCCATCCGAGCCATTTTGGGATATTCGATACGTTGCGCTATTTCGGCCATGCCACCTTTTAATTCAGGCATGTGTTCAACCACCATGAAGATTTCCTCTTCTTCCTCTTCTTGTTCTTCTGGAGCAGGTGGCGGATCAGCGGGCATTTCCAGGCTTTCACCCATATCCAATTCAGAATCAAAGATGATAACTTCTTCTTCAAAGACTTCACTGTTGGGAACTTCAACTGGTACTACTGGCCGTGGCGGAGCAGGTGTTTTGGCCTCGTGCTTCGTCTGCACAATCTCTTCCATAGTAACCACTTCTTGCTCATTTATATCTAAGTCCACTTCCGATGCCGGTTGATAGGGAACTTTAAATGCTGCAATGAGAATTCCTAAAGTGACGATCAGTCCAATCTGTATATTTATCGTGTACAGCGATTTAAGACTGGCTTTTTTGGGGGTTTTGGATGGTAACATAATGTTCCTCCCTTCAAATAGTGGGAATTCTGGCATTTTTGCCTTTGATTCAATCTAACCAAAAGGATGAATTGTGCCACTCATCACCAAATGATCGCAAAATGCCCCGACATACCTGCAGTATATTCCCCTACGTGGAAGGCACTAGCACAGGAATAACAGAGGATTGGATCTGAATTTGAAGCGGAAAGGTAAGTTCTATCTGTTCACCATCGGCATGTGCGGGAACCGGTTGAGGCTGAAGTTGCTCAATAATTAGTGATTTCGTGGTATGGCAACGCACCTGTTTTAATGACAGATGAGAACCATTCATAAACCGCAACAGATGAAAAGGTAATATGTATGGTGGAATCGGGTCCAGGGTTACCACATTGAGCAATCCGTCAGACGGATCGGCTTGGGGAGCAATAAAAAAGTGGCCACCCTCAATCTTCCCGTTAGCCGTGGTAATCATCAGGAATTCCTGTTCAATCACTTCCCCATTGATATGAATACGATATCCCTGTGGTTTAAATGCAAAGTTGCTTTTTAAGGCCGCCCATATATACATCGGTGATCCTTTGAGCCATTCACACTCCTGTGTGCGACGATTGGTTTCTCCATCAAAACCGATGCCCAGCGTATTTACAAAAATATGACCATTCACCACCCCTACATCAATATGGCGCACCTTGCCGGTTCGTAAAATTTCCAGGGCCGATTCAATAGAATCGGGAATACCCAAAGATTTAACAAAATCATTCCCACTGCCTACGGGTAGAATCCCCATGGTAGCATCGGTTCCCAGTAAACCTTCAGCAGTAGCCCGAACCGTCCCATCTCCTCCACACCCTACCACCACCTCATAGCGATGGCTCATACGGGCGGCAACATCAGCGATGCGCTCTTGGGGATCCAGAACGTGAACCCGTGCGTTTAACTGATGGAACTTTATATATTCATAAATCAGATCCAGCACATGGTTTGAGCGGGATCGGTTGGAAGCCGGATTAAATATAAAACCCAAAGTTGCCAAGGATACTCTCCACTAGTGCTGTTTCAGGTAGGATACCAGATTCTCATAGGTGGTTTGAACATCCTGATAATACACCCGTTCGCCTGCTTGGTGATACGGATAAATAGATGGCTCTATCGCAACGGAAACTACCGGTTTGGCAACCTGCTGATTAAATTCATAACCGTAGATCAAATAATCATTGGTATTATTGGAAACCAGAATATCAGAGTTGATTTTCTGGAGTCTATCTATGAAGTCATCGGTTGCATCTTTTAACTCATCGCTGGGTTCCAGCTCATTGTATTCCCAATGATTGGCATATAGGGCTATTCCCGGATCACCTTTAAACAAAGGCGTGGTATCCACGGTGATCACTTCGTCAGGAATGGTTTGTCCATCGATCATAGCTTGCGCAATACGCTGAGCCCCCATCCCATGGGTTAATCCTTCTCCCCCATCCTTAAGCCACTCAGGATGTTTTTTTAAGCCCAGGCTTTCCTCCATTTCAGAAAAATAGAAATATGTCGTAGGGCGACCTTCCCGTTTGGATAACCATTCCATCAGACGCAAGCATATTCCCACCCCAACACTATCGTCCATGGGGCCTTCCAATTCCTGCTCTTTTTTAACTACCTCCAGCGGCTGATTCCAAGCTTTCCCGTAATGGTTATTTTTGTCTATGTGAGAAGCAAAAGCCAAGGACTTTTGACCCTGGACATCAGATCCGGCTCTTAAAGTAAATACCAAACTATTTCCCGGAATCTGGATCTCTTCAGCCCCAACCTGTTCGGCTACCGAACGAATATACGGGTGCAATCGATCTTCGTAAGAGCTAAAGGAGGGAATTTTTGCAACTTCAACAATATGTTCTAATAGCTGTTGGTCCATGAGCAAATGCTGTATTAATCGGATTGAACATCAATACTAAAGTTTCCATCGTCATCCGGTTTCAAACGTATGGTATCAATCACGGCATCCATGTTCAATTCGCCATATAGATGAGGAAACTTCTCGCCTTCTCCCTCGGTATCCTCATATTTAATTGGGGCTGCTAAACGGATTTTATCGATCACTAACAGCAACAGATCTTGCTTGCCTTTAAAAAGTCGATTGGCGGTAGCTTCCACTTGCGATCCTTTACTCAAATGGATGAAGCCCTCATCTTTCAAACTGTCGGGGCTATACGTATTGGATTGTTTGGCTGCCTTCCATTCAGATTGGTCAACCAGGTGAAATAGTAAATAATCTTCCATGTTACTCACTGTGATATACTAGTTTCAATTAAGAATTGGTTTTTCCCAGATGCATCAACGCATCTCCCTTGTGCACGACAGGGTTATTATTAAGTCCGATAATATAACCCGGAGCCGGTGCTTTTACCTTATATTTAAAATCTCCAAACGGATCGGTGATGGATCCGACCACGTCACGTTTTTTTACCTCCTCGCCAAGTTCTACTGCTGGGCGAAAGAGTCCTGCATACCGTGCGCGGATCCAACTGCTGTTGTATAACCAGATGGTCTCATGAGGATCCGGGGCATCATCTATCATATCCAGATGTTTCATCAACCGGTAGGTGCTGGCAATACCTTCTTCAATACCCGCATCATCAAATCGGAGGGATTCGCCAACTTCAAATACCAAAATGTGCTTACCACGCTTATGCGCGGCCTTTCGGAACGATTTATCAATAAGCTTGGAGTGCAATACAAAGGGGGCGCCACAGGCCTCGGCCAGTTGCTTATTTTCGGGGTGATCCAACACCGCGCGAATTTGCGGAAAATTAGCACGAGCCGAACCGCCGGTGTGAAAATCCAGTCCGACATCAATATGGGGTACGATTTCATTTATTAAGGTGTAAGACAGAAAACGGGCTAGCGATCCATTTTTAACTCCCGGAAAACTCCGATTGATGTCCTTACCGTCTGGTAATCCACGTTCATGTTGGATAAATCCATAAATATTAACCAGCGGTAGGGCGATGACGGTGCCACGTTTGGGCTTTATTTTTTTACGGGCAATCATCCGACGAATGATCTCAATTCCATTGATTTCATCCCCGTGTAAACCACCTGTCAATAGTAATACCGGCCCATCCGATTCTCCGCGATACACATGAACCGGTAAATGGATAGTTGTGTAAGTCGGTAATCGAGCAATGTTCAGATCAATGAATTTATCTTCCCCAAGACCGATCTGATTATCTTGAATAGATATGAAATCAGGCATCTTGGCTATACCTTTTCTTCCGTTTACTGCGGCTGCGTTTAGTTACCTCTTTTTCCACGTAATCTACGATAGCACCGGCAATATCTTTTTCTGTGGAACGCTCAATCCCCCTTAAACCGGGTGAAGAATTCACTTCCAGAATTAAAGGTCCTCGATTAGACTCCAGCAAATCGACCCCCGCAATGGATAACCCCATCGCCCGGGCAGCTGTAAGTGCAGAGTCTCGTTGCTTTTTGGTTAATTTCACAATCTCTCCAGAACCTCCCCGGTGTAGATTAGATCGAAATTCGCCTTCCTTTCCTTGGCGTCTCATAGCGCCAACCACTTTACCGTCTACCACAAATGCCCGGATATCCGCGCCTCGGGCTTCTTCGATAAATTCCTGAACAATCACTCTAGCTTTCATAGCGTGAAATGCCTGGATGATAGATTCCGCCGCTTGATTGGTGGGGGCCAAGACCACCCCTACACCTTGCGTGCCTTCTAATAACTTTACGATTAACGGTGCCCCCCCTACGCTATCTATTAACTTTCGCACCTCTTTAGAATAATTAGTAAATACCGTCTTAGGCATACCTACACCTGCCCTACCCATAATTTGGAGACTACGCAGTTTGTCGCGGGAACGAACTAATGCCTGAGATTCAGTCGCCGTAAAGACCTTCATCATTTCAAATTGGCGAACCACCGCAGAGCCATAAAAAGTTACACTGGCTCCGATGCGGGGAATCACCGCGTCCACATTTTCAATTTTCTCCCCATTGAAATATATGCAGGGGTTATTTTCCTCAATGACAATATCGCATTTAAGATGATCCAAGACTCGAGGGTAATGGCCTTTCTGTTGAATCGCCTCGACCAACCGGCGGGTGGAGTAAAGTTTCGAATTCCGAGAGAGTACAACAATATTCATTTAGAAATATGTAAAGCTTTGTGTGAGCAATTAACTTTAGAAACATCAACGATAAAACGCCCCATCAACAGTTTGCGACCTAGTAATACCGGATATTTCATCTCCGTCCGGTCCGTCAAAGATAATTCAACATCATACAGCTGATTGAATAATTTTAACGAGGTTTTGATAATATAGCGTCGTTCAGAAATACCATTGGAACTTTTAACGACTCTTACATCATGTACAGGGAGGTTGAATAGCTTATCGTTGTATTCTTCATGGGATGGATCCAATAAATTGAACTTAACCCACGCTTCCCCATCCTTTTCATACGGTTCTATTCTATGTGCATGCAAACTTGAGGTATAAGCACCGGTATCTACACGAGCATTTATGCCTAATAAATCTAATTTAGGAAAGTCAACCAGCTCAGATCGACCAATAACAGGCTTCTGAGATTTTGAAGTTACCGAACTACTACTCATTATATGATTTAATAGTTATATGGCATTTTATTTACTACAGCATTGTCAGGAATTTCCCTACATATGTTTCAGTTTACTAGACATAAACTACGGCTAGAAAGCCAAAATTCCATACAAGCTATTCAAATGTATGGATGATTAAATTTTAATGGAGGCATCTATGAATACCAAGGAAACAATCTCGCACAAGATCGTCATTATCGGAGGCGGTACAGCCGGCATAACGGTTGCGGCTCGGCTACTTAACCATGATTCCAAATTGGACGTGGCAATTATCGAGCCCTCTGACAAACATTACTATCAACCAGCCTTTACGCTGGTTGGAGCCGGTACTTATGATATGCAAAGTACCATACGAGAAGAGAAACAATATATTCCCGATCGAGCAACGTGGATCAAAGACCGAGCAACTGCTATAGATCCGGATGAACAGACTGTTTCCCTGGGTAACGGTGATACGGTTAAATATGAGTATTTAGTTGTAGCACCGGGAATCCAGTTAAACTGGGATGCCATGCCTGGATTAGAAGATGCCATTGGTAAAAATGGAGTAACCAGTAATTACGATCCACGATATGCGGAATACACTTGGGAGTTACTACGCAATTTCCAAGGTGGCAATGCGGTCTTTACCCAACCGGGTACCCCTATTAAATGTGGTGGCGCGCCTCAAAAAATTATGTATTTGGCCGAGGACTATTTCCGTAAACAGGGTATCCGAGACAAATCTAATGTATTGTTTGCCACACCGGGCACGGTAATTTTTGGAGTCGAAGAATTTGCCAATGTGCTAAATGGTATCATTGCAGATCGAGACATCATTATCAAGCTTTACCATGAGCCCATTGAGTTACGTCCGGATAAAAAAGAGATCGTTTTTAAAATTACCGCCGAAAAAGAAAACTGGGATTCCATCAGCGTAAATGATGAATCGGGACAGTCTGGTGAGGTTATAACGGATGCGACCTCTGTGATACCATACGACATGCTCCACGTGGTTCCCCCACAGAGTGCTCCTGATTTTATCCGCAATGGTCCTCTGGTTCACCAGGAAGGCGATCATAAAGGCTGGGTGAATGTGGATATCCATACGCTTCAGCATAATGAGTATCCTAATGTTTTCTCTTTGGGTGATTCAGCAGCCCTGCCTACGGCCAAAACTGGAGCAGCTGTGCGGAAACAGGCGCCCGTTGTTGTAGAAAACCTACTCAGTGTGATGAATAATCAAGAAGCCACCAATGATTCCTATACGGGCTACTCATCTTGCCCATTAGTTACCCAATACGGCAAAATGTTGTTGGCCGAATTTGATTATGACAATAACCCTATGCCCTCTGTTCCGGTAAATACCTTCAAGGAACGAAGAGACATGTGGTACCTTAAGAAGTATGTCCTTCCATTTATGTATTGGCACTTTATGCTGAAAGGCAGAGCCTAATACCAAAGGCTTATTTCAAATCTAAAGCGACAGTCCACAAGGGCTGTCGCTTTTTTTATTGATTGAGTTCTATTGCATAATCCAAGTTTAGCTCGTTTATTTATCGCGATATGATCTCATTAATAAACAGTACTATGTCTTCAAGAGCCATTCTCCTCTCCTTGTTTACCGCTTTATTATTGAATGCTTGTCAGAGCGTTCAACAGTCGAGTGATAAGGACACACCTTTGGACTATACCAATCACGAAACGCTACAAGCAACATTGTGGATTCAACATGCGGCTGAATATGACGCATTAACTCGCCAGGCGTATCGGTCAGCTCAACAATGGTTGGATCCCGCTCTTCAAGATTCTAGTTGGACTGCCGCTATCGAGCAAAAAACAGATTACCAAGATTTGCCACCAGCCATTATACTGGATGTTGATGAGACCGTCTTGGATAATAGTCCCTTTCAGGCACGCATGATTCAACAGAATTCCGGTTACGATCCAAAGGCATGGACAGATTGGGTACTAGAATCACAGGCCGATGCAATTGAAGGGGCCGTGGCCTTGACCCAAGCTGCAGCCAGTAAGGGCATTCAGGTTTTTTATGTTACCAATCGCGATGCCCAAACGGAACAAGCCACTCGCCAAAATCTAATTGATGAAGGTTTTCCAGTTGATCAACAAACGGACGTGGTGTTGTTAAAAGATGAACAACCGGAATGGACATCTGACAAAACAACCCGCCGGTCTCATATTGCCCGGAATTATCGAATTATTATGCTTTTTGGCGATGATCTGAATGATTTTGTTTCTGCCAAGAACATTACTGAGCGTCGCCGGAACGCTTTCGTTCAACAGTACGAAAGCAAATGGGGGCAAGCCTGGTTTGTGCTTCCTAACCCTATATATGGCTCTTGGGAAGGTGCTATGTTTGATGGGCAACGTCCATCTACTCGCCCACAATCGCTCCAGCGTAAAAATCAGTTATTGGATGATGGTGATAACCGCTAAATAAGATTTCACACTTAATTAGCTAGCCATCTATCCTGAATTACAGACGGATCACTGAATCTCTGAATCAGATTGTCTTTTTTATTGCTACGCCCTATTTCAGATACAAAACTTAACGCAAAGGCCGCCTGTTTAAAACGATCTGCCTCTTCCCCATTCCAGACAATGCGGTGCAGATAAGCCATCATATGAGTCTGTGTTAAGGGTACACTTTGCTGGTGCCCCTGCTTCTCCAACCATTGAATATATCGCTTCAACCAATATAAGATGATTTGTTCTATACGATAATCAATCTGTTCCCGACGTATAGCAAGTCGTGTTTGCTGAACTAAGATATGTGGTCGCATAATCTATCCTTTTTTATAGCATAGATCCTTGAGCGACCCAATCCTTACAAAATTTTCAAAATTCAATCTTGTTTTGAAGCTTAATGAGAAGTAAAGGTATCTGATTTTGGGTATTGATGAGTGAATATAGGGCGTTTGTACGGGTATAGTATGGCTTAGCATTCAATGGATATGAAAGGGTACGCGAAGTCTTCCGTAATATTACGACCGATTTTGATTTAACGATGGGACTCAGCGGATTACAAGATCTGAGTCAAATAAACTCTTCACTTTTACGTAGGTTATATCAACAAGCATAAAGTGAATGATACATCCGATGACCGATAAAAAAGAATACGCGTTAGAGGTAGAACAGTACATCAGCGAAGCGGAACAACCCTATCAAGAGTGGATGCGTGATTTGCGTGTGTTGATGCATGAGGCGGAGTCAGAAATTAAAGAGCGGTTGGGACGTGGTATTCCTGTGTTTTCTTACCACGATTATGATATCTGCTACATGGCGTACAATTCACAACAAATCACCTTGGGATTTTACCGGGGTAATGAGCTTCATGACCCCTTTAACGTACTGGATGGTACCGGGGAACAACTGCGATTCTTGCACATTACGAAAGAATCCGATATTCGAAGCAAGCGTATCACGTCTTGGATCCGACATCTAACCGAATCCACCACCGTATGAGAAAAGCACTCGTATATTGCATTGGGGTAATATCAATCTGGGGAATGGCCTATTATCAGGCCGTCGCGCAAGATGTAACTACTGAATCTCTCTCCTACACCTATAAGCAGGAACAGCGCGTGTGGCCCCCTAAGACAATGAGTGAAGATGCGAAAATCGCAATTACCCTATCTTACCCCGTTCTAAAAAACGATGCTCAAGTAACTGGGCTGGACTCCCTTGATTCGTATATAGAACGTCGGCTTTTTGCTCCCCTATTCCAATCGGAACCCATTCAGTCTATAAATCAATTGGAAGATCAGATGGTGCAAGAGTACACCGAATTACTCTCCCAATATCCAGACTACAATTTCAAATGGGAGTTAGATCGCAACATTAAAATCATATTCAACAAGTCTTCCCTAGTCAGCCTGCGATATTCCGAATTTACTTATACGGGCGGTGCCCACCCCAATAGTTGGGAATTATACACCACTTTCAATTATAGGACAGGCCAAGAGCTGGTCGTTAAAGATTATATTAAAACAGATAGTTTAGCAGCTCTACGGAAAATAGCCGAAGCACGCTTTCGATCACTTAAAGGCATTCCTGAATCAGCATCTCTAAAATCATACGGATATTGGTTTACCAACAATAAGTTCACTTTATCCGAAAATGTTGCTCTGGGCCCCAAAGGTATCATTTTCTATTACAACAATTATGAAATTGCCCCCTATGCCATGGGGGCTACCCGACTTATAATACCTTATAAAGTGTGTAAATCATTACTCAAACAAGAGTACAACACGATAATCTCTTCTTAATAGGCTCTAAAGAGTAAACGAAAATCCACTTCTGGTATCTTATTTGCAATGAAGAACTAACTACCTACCTAGTAAACGCAATATTCGATTGCTATCATAGGACGGAGTGCTAATTTCGCTCTAAGCGTCAATAGAAAATTGCCGAATAATTAATAGAGTTTGCAATTCGTGTACTTGGGTCGATTGCGGATAACGTAAACCAGGAGCTAAATCAAACCTATCGAGATTATGCGTTTATTCCTACCTTAGGGCTCTATGTTGGTATCATGGATAGACTCGCAGGGTCTATTTTGTTTATAGAACAATTAATGATGGCATGAAAAACCTACTGAAATTAGAAGAGTTAGGGCTAGGTATCGGGGGGATTCTACTACTAGCTCAAACGAACATACCTTGGTATCTGATCCTGATTTTTTTACTAATGCCAGACATCAGCTTAATTGGGTATATAGCAAATCCCAAATGGGGAGCTTGGATCTATAATATCGTACACAATCGTCTTATTGGTTTAGTGAGTATTGCATTTGGTTGGTACCTAGACGAGCAAATATTGTTGATCATGGGATTGGTGCTGTTAACCCATGTCTCTTTGGATCGAATGTTGGGAATTGGATTAAAATACACTGATGATTTTAAGCATACCCATCTAGGTTGTATGGGACAGAGTTCATCTAATTAATTAAATACTGGATAGTTATTGACCATGGAATTATCTCATAAAAAATGGGTGGGCGCCCATGTAAGTGCCGCGGGTGGCGTTGAAAATACTATTCCCAATGCCGTGGATATCAAAGCGGAGGCCTTTGCCTTATTTACAAAAAACCAACGTAGGTGGACCGCCAAGCCGCTAAGTGATAACAATATCATCCGTTTTAAGGAGCGCTGTAAACAGGAAGGTTTTACATCGGAACGCATTTTGCCACACGCCAGCTACCTGATCAATTTGGGAAATCCCACATCAGAAGGTCTAGAGAAATCCCGCAATGCCCTGTTGGATGAAATGCAGCGCTGCGAAAAATTGGGAATCACCATGCTCAATGTTCACCCAGGCGCCCATTTGGATAGTATCAGTGAAGACCAATGCCTGGAACGGATTGCGTCATCCATCGATTGGGCCATTGAGCAGACCGATTTTGTGGAAGTGGTACTGGAAAATACCGCCGGTCAAGGAACATCCGTCGGCTATAAGTTTGAACATCTGGAAGCCATTATACAACTGGCCAACCATCCGGAACGGGTCGGGTATTGCATTGATACTTGTCATGCCTACGCCGCAGGTTATGACCTACGCACCAAGGAAGCTTACACAAACACGATGGATGAATTGGCTAATACTGTGGGCTTAGAGAAACTTAAAGGCTTACATTTGAATGATTCCAAAAAAGAATTAGGCAGTCGTGTGGATCGTCATGATTGTATAGGAGAAGGGGAAATCGGCTGGGACGCCTTTGGCTTTATCATGAATGATGAGCGCCTCAATGAAATGCCCCTTATTTTAGAAACCCCCAACAAAGAGCACTGGGCAGAAGAAATATCCTCATTGTATGAACTAGTTGAACAGTAACCGACTGTTAAAAAGGCGGATCCGATGGAGAACGGTTCTCTTCCTCTGAGTCTTCATCTTCAACCGAATCATCTTCTCCTGTATCTTCGGTAAAGATGTCGATCTGATCCCGTTCCTGTTCTTCTTCCTCCATGCTATCTGGGTCTCCCTGATCGGTGTCCACATTGGCTTGATCCTCTTGATCTTGCTCTACTTTTAATCTATCCGACCCAACAGGCTCACGGGGATCATCGCTCAGTTCCTTATCCATTTCTGAACCCGCGTTGGAAAGCCAGTTTTTGATTTCATTCTGTAATTCATCGCCCAACTGGGGATTGTCCATACTGTTGTTTTCTTCCTTGTCATCCCCCTCTTCTGCATCAGTCTCAGCATTCAGCAACTCCTCTTCTTCCTCATCCACTTCGGAAATTTCTTCGAAGGTATCAATGGGTTCAGCGGAACGGGGTTGGGTTTCACCTATTTTACCTCCCTCGCTCTCACTTCGTTCATTTAACATGTCATCATCCGAGTCGGCATGAGATAGGTCTTCGGGATCTGTTTCAAATTCAATTTCACTTTCCCCCTCATTGCTCTCCATTTCTCCCTGTATAGCTTCCTCGCCCGTTTGATTTTCGACGTTACGGTCTCCCTCAGTACCCTGTTCCGAATCATCTACAGTAGTAAACAGATCGGGACCAGACGTAGGCTCAGAAAGTTCATACTCAGCCTTTTCCATCAAAATGGTGGCGGTAACTCCCTCCTCATTTGCGGTCCATTCAATAGTCCCTTCGCAACGCTCTACTTTGTGCTCCGCAGCGGCCAAACACAATCGTTGAATAACTTTCTTCAAATCATTCCAGTAGTCAGCTCGGTCGTGCTCTATCGCGTCAATATTTTGAAGAGCTTTGAGCGGATGAATCAGATGAGTAAGGTCTTCTTGCTCCCAATTCAAATCGGGGGCCGCTACCTTTACGGCAATCTGCTTGGGTCCATCACCGTGGGTAGGACCTTGTTCAACAGATAAGATTAACCCTTGAGCTTCCTCTTCATTATCCTGTGTATCATCCATCATCAACGCCTGAATCAATAATCGAATAGCATCCGATAGTTGATTGGGGTTGGTGTTCACCATAGCCTGCAGGTCGAAATGATAGTTTAAGGAAGAATCCAGCCCATCGCTCAATCGATCCAACATGGAACGAGTATCTTCGAACCAAGTGCGCAAATCCACCGCATACGTATCGATATGACTCATAGAATCAGATACACTGCGGTCAGAAGTGGCCCACTCGGAAATGGCCAACAATAATAATTCGACCTGGGTCACCGGTTTGAGCCAATCTGCCTGCTGTGTTCGTCGCCCCCTGGATTGCTTAATTTCAGCGTCTTCCAACTGTTTTTGGATAGGTTCATACCAGTGCGGCAAAATTTCGCTAAGCAACTTCATCCATTGGTGGTGATTATTTTGGATCTCCTCCAAATCATCTTCGGCTCTTCGGAGGCGCCGCTGTCGTTCTTCCAATTGCTCATCAAAAGATGACTTTTCAGCTCGAATTTTTTTGAGAGATTCCCGCAACTGATTATTCATTTGATCCAGTTGACTGATCAGCCGATTTTTATCCTGAGTCAATTGCTTATGTTTGCGACCGTCCTCAAATCGGATCCAGTATAAATAGCCACTTCCGATGATCCCCGCCAAAGCAAGCCACAACCAAATGCTAGATACCCCACTACTACTCTCGGAGGCTTGCTTATCTTCCATTTGGTCAGCTTGGTTTGCTTGGCTGACCGCGGAACTGGGTGGCGTTATACCCGATTGGGTTTTGGAAAGCACCAGTGCCAATCTATCTATGGCTGTGTCTCGACCAGTTTGTTGGTACAGATCTTCAGCTAGATCAGCATGTTCTGATGCTGTTTTAAATGCATTAAACTGCTGATAGAGCGCAATCAACGCCGCCTCTACCTGAGCGTTCAGCTCCAAATATCCCTTGCGTTCTACCAGTGCTTTGGCTTCGCGCAGATGATTGATCGAGGTTTCATAATTATTGAGTTGCGTAAATAACTGACCCAAGCGGAGTCGGGCTATACTTTCCAAATAGGTGGTGCGTACGCCATTCGCAGCGTTTAAAGCCCGCCGATAACTGGTACTCGCCGAGGTATTTTGTCCATTCAACCGGTGTAAATCTCCTTGCATTAACTGAGCTATGATACTCGCGTACACATCATTTACCTGATCTGCTAGCTGAATGGTTTGTTCTAGCAAAGCTTCCGCGTCCTCAAATTGTTCGGACATGATATAAGCTTGCGCTATGGATAAGTTTGCCCAAATTTCTTCTCCCTGAGCGTCATGTTCTCTAAATGTATCTTTGGCCAGCTTTAGCTGTTGGAGCCCCTCCTGTTGCCGTTCAGTCATGGTCAAAAGAAGTCCCCATTGCTTGAGCCAGCGCGCGTACGCGAGAGGTTGAGAATCTTGATTAATTCCCATTATCGCTTGTTGCAAAAATTGTTCGGATTGATAATAGGCGCCTAATTGAAAGGCTAATCGACCCGCCTCGAGGAGTGCGGATGCCGCGGTATCGGTTTGAAATAATTCCACACGATCTAATCGACTGGCCGCTTTTTCAAAATTACCGAAGACCGCTTGTATTCGGGAGAGGGCCAAATTCTTCTTCTCGGTTGATAGATTGGATAGTGGTCCATTTAATAGATTCTGAGCATCTACCGGATTTACCGTTGCCAAATAAGTGGCCCAAGCCATTTGATCGTCCGGATCATCATTCTCAGCATAGGATGACCACTTCACTATGGTAGGGTATCTCCCCATCTCCCCTTCAGATGGAGTTTGTCCCCATACTGGTGCCAGGAAACTAAACCACAGAATTGCAATCAACCCGCTACTAAATAATCTGATCATAGTTCAATACATCATTAATTATATATGCCCCGTTTTAATATAGATTAATTATTGACTTTTTCGAGCGGCAAAGTCCAAAGATTTGCGTCAATGATTGTACCGCAAACAATCCTCGCTATACTATAGGGCAAAGTGAGTTCTTGTAAATAAATGAGGTTTTATAACGATGATTCATCCAGTAATTCCAGCACCTTTTCGGGGGGACGTCCTAAAATGGCTTTATCGTTCTTGATCACTATGGGCCGTTCAATCAATTTCGGATGATCTACCATCGCATGTAACCAAGCCTCATCATCCATGTTCTGCCCCTTATATTGTTCCTTATATATTTTTTCTTTTTTACGGACCAGTTGGTGGGGACGAATACCTAATTTTTGCACCACTGCTCTCAATTCATCAACAGTAGGCGGCTCTTTTTGATATTTAATAATTTCCGGTTCAATTCCCTGTTCCTCTAAAAGAGCCAACGCTTTACGACTTTTTGAACATCGCGGGTAGTGGTAAATCTTCATAAGCAGGGTTTGATTTTAGCTATAATTATAGTTTAGATGAGTGAAATACGGCTTTCGAATGACCTTAATCTATATCTACAGGTAACACAAGTATATAAATCTCAGTTATTGATCTGTAATTGAGACACATACTACATTATAATGAATTAATATATATGGGAATATACTGGCAAAAATGGGTTCGGTCCTGTACAGCAGGTATTGGTTTGGGTACTGGATTAGCTCTATTGCTAGTTAGTTTAGTGGAAATCAATGGGACCTACAATTTCTCCGAAGGTTGGCAACAGACGCTGCTCATATTTGGAATATATCTGGGTGCCGGCATCCTTCAAGGAGCATTCATTGGCTTACCCCAAATAAATAAGCTCAGATTACGCTATACCCGAATACATGTTCGTAATTGGATCCTGAATACCATCTTGGTTAGTGTTATAATTTGGTTAGGTATTGGCCTATTCCGTCTGCTTGTTACGGATATTTATCAACAGGTGATGAAACTGAATGAAATATATCAGCTCCTATTGGGAATATCATCGGGTTTCATGGTAGGTTTACTCTTGGGGGTTTTTCAGTATGCTACCATCAGAAAATATGCCATTCATGCCTATCGCTGGATAATCGCCAATCTGGTAGCAGGTATTTTTTCCGGTTTGATATTGTCTATTCCGTTGGTGCTTCATCTCTATGAATTTTCACGCCCCATTTCGGTATTCACTATTGTCGTATCTCTGGGGTTCATGGGATTTACGTTTTCCGCCATCACTGGATATTATTTGGTTGAGCGATTGTCTCCGAAACTAAGTTAATCGATCAGGAAAGCCTTGATGCATTGCCTTTTTTCGACCTTCGCATTTCTAAAATGGCTCCGTTTATGCATCAGTTCCCTCCCGGTTAATTGTAATTCCTCGTCCCATAGTAATGTTTCTTCACCAAGTAACAATTGGGATAACATTTCGTAGGGAGTGATAAATCAAACTGGAAAACAGCGAGGAAAGCACAATGATTTATTCGATACTCATAAATAGTGTAGCGGTATTCTTAGCAGCGTATATTTTGCGAGGCGTACACGTAAAGAGCTATGGTACAGCCCTGGTAATTGCCATTATATTGGGTTTGATAAATACCTTTATAAAACCATTGATTGTACTACTGACCCTTCCTCTCACCATATTGACCCTGGGACTGTTTGTATTAGTGATCAATGCATTTATTCTGAAATTCGTGGATGAGCTCCTAGACGGATTCCGCATCGAAAGTTTTGCCTGGGCCATAATGATGAGTATTGTCTTATCGATTCTTAATGGCTTCCTTTTTTGGATTTTATAATGCTATTAAATACCTGTAGTGTATTAAAGCAGGACTTCGGTCCTGCTTTTTTTATTGATTTGTTTCCAGGCAGCTTGCTCTAAATCAGTAACCAGCTCCTTGCGATCCTCGGCCAAAAACGGTTTATCATAAAGATCTACCGTAACGGATATTCGAGAAATTTTTAGCATCTGCCATGCGTGTGCTCCAAAAGATTCATTGTCTCTCCACCAACATACCACATCGCGGGCGTCAGATTCATAATCTGGTGTGGAATATTGAATAACCGCATTGTGTACAGGAATATCAGGATGATTTTTTTCCACAATATGCAATAAGGATGGTAGGTAGGGTAACACCTCTTCCCCGTTTGAAGTCGTGCCCTCAGGGAATAGCCAGATACGTTCCCTCTGATTAGACTGATATAAGCCTTCAATGATATTATTTAATTCAAAGAGCGACCGAATACGTTCTCGATTAATGTATAGGGTTCCATACCATCGGGTTAGCCATCCTATAACGGGCCACTCCTTGACTTCGCGTTTTGCAATAAATCTCCCTGGACAAAAGCTTAGCAGCACAGGTATATCCAAATACGAACAATGATTGGAAACCATAAAACGAGAACTTTCCCACAGATTACGGGCCATCTGTCTTGAAATTTTATGGGGTTCCCGTTCTTGACCGACTTGCCGATAGGTTATCTTCACGTTCAAAATGGCCAGGCTTAATTGCCCCCACTTTTTCTTAATCCATTGACGCCATGCGGTTTTATAAAACCGGTTATAGAGCACCAAGTTACCCACCCAATACACCAAAGTGAGCAGCGATGTAAATATCCCTAGCGCTACTATTTTATAGCAAGCTCGACAGAATGCAATCACTGGTTATCGGTAATCCGCGTTTTTAAGGATTCATATCTATGTGGGACGAGATCAAATCGATCCGATAGTCCTTCAAAATCTATGATTTCAGATTAGGCGGAACAAATAAAATCAGAACTTGCGATTCCCCCTACATCCCGATGTGAATGCCTCATTTATATGATGAGGGTGCCCCCCTCTAACGTTTTTCACAATGTGCTTACGCTAGCTTTTACCGAGAATTTAATTATTGACCGATCAATTCAGTTAATATGCATTGTTCATAAAAAAAGGAACAACCGGTCAAGGTTATTCCTTTGGGTGTCTGTTTGGTATAAAAGAGATAAACTAATCCCTACCGGTCATCTAGCATCAAACTAGGCTCATTGTTATTCGTACTTAAAATACCTTCACTCATTTCGTGGCATACAGATAGGGTATCTGTACAAACCACGAAATAGAATGAAGTCAGGCGTTCTCTTGAGTAGTCAGGGTTTCTGAACTGAGGTTAATTAACTAAATCCAACCATAAGGATGAATGAAAACTCTGAACCATTATGCTACTCCGGTATAGGGTTCAGATATTAGGCCGCTTTCAATTACTGCTCAGAACAAAAATATCTATCTAAATATTGTACTTTGTACGTATTAACCAGAGCGCGAAGAAAGGCTTCCTGAGATAGCTCATTGTTTCTGATCATGGTCCAAAATCGGGGATTATGGGTACCTACCAAATGTTCGTCGACGGTTAATGCTCTATTCAATCCATATACCAATCTTCGTTTATCCTGCGGATCTTTCTTGCTGTCAATGAAGGGGTGAAACTGAGAGGAAGCGACCTTATCAGCAACTTCATTGATTTGATTCAATTCTTTGTTGCGCAATTTTCGAATATAGTCTCTGTTCTGTTGCTCCCGCCAAAAGAGTTCTTCCAGTTCTTCTATTGATCGATAGCGATACTCTTCAAGTACCGATAAATAGAAAAAGAGCACAATTTGGGATTGTAATGGGGTTAACCATTCATCGATTTTTTCTCCGAAATAGTAAATTCCGATATTTTTTCCCTCTTCGTACGTAATATACAGCCCCGTTTGGGATGGTGATTTGACCCCTGCTTGTTTCGAGGGAGATTTCTGGTCATCGCTATTATCCGTATTCACTAATGGCCCTTTTATGGTTACCCACACCAAAAATCCCCCACTCAATAATCCCAATAGCAACCATGCAACACCCAATGGTGAGATGGTCACATAGCTTAATACTGAATCTACCGACCATACAGAATTTGGCGATTCCAACTGAGCTTTAAACTCATTCCAGTTTTTGCTTTTGACATAAGCCATAAATAAGGGATAGCCATGTTCATCGGAAGTATTCAAAACACCACCCAACACTATCTGTTGCGACTGTTCATCCCAAGCCATATTCAATACAAATTTATTGCGACCGATATCCAAATGGGGCAGTTCCATTACGCGGTAACGACCCGTACCTGGTTCTACAGCGATTATATCTTGCGACCCTTCATTATTGGTCAACCCAAGGATAAACCATAGATCAAGTGCGGAACTATAGGTGTATAAATTGGCAAACTCACGAAAGTTTCGGCGATTTAAACTTAAAATTTCAGTATCAGGTACATTCAGTTCTGCCTGAGCGTACCAACGCCCCAGATTTATATCAAAAATCCATAATGTTTGAGCTCTGGTATTTATCGCTGGTGTTCGATGGGGTACAAAACTGTCATTCACTCCTCCCCCAAGCATGACCAATGTATCCGGAGAAATCCAGGTAGTATAGGCATTTGCTCTAGGTTTAGGGTATCTGCTACTGGCTTTATCATCTACCACAAACCATTCCCGCGCCATTTCATCAAAGCGAGTGATATAGTTTTTACTAGTCCACAAGCCATACCCACCAAAAGCATATAGTTGGCCGCTTACCGGATGAATACTCGCGGAATGGCCAAATTGATTCTTGTGATCAAACGATTGATCCAAACGTTTTAATCGTTGGGTGGATTCCTCCCAAGCGTACAAAGATCCTATTCCTCTCGACCAAAGCAGCAATTGATTATTGACGGTATCATAGGCCATGACATAATCTTCGACCGATTGGGTAAGACTATCTACAGAAATTACTGAGCTGCTCTTATAGGGCCAACGACTCAATCGGTTATCTTCACCGATATAGAGCACATGGTTTTCCGGATCGATGGCAAATTTGGCCTTCTGGCTTTGAATATGGTAGGATGAATCCGGATAAATCTCATCTATATAAAAAGTATTACCACCCTGAAAAGCTATAGCAGGTATGGGTAGCAGAATAGCATATAGTGCAAGCAGCCAAGCTTTCGGGGTAGAGATCATCGGAGTTATAAGATTGTTGCTATGATTGGTAATGTGGGCAAAGCTAACGCCTTCCCCTTAAAGGTTGCAACATATATAACTAATTAATTATCGACCAGTCAATTAAATCGGTTATTAACCGTAACTAGTTACTTAGCTTCATCGGGTAACTGGCTCTGCCCATTGATGGTGGTGCAATGGGGGTATTTTAAATTAGCGAGAAGGGTCGATTATATAGAATTATTTGCAATTACACGGTTACTAAAAGAGGGCTTTCCATACTATTTTACATTACGAACGGAACGCAGCGGAGTGCGGCAATCCGCCCAATTGTATTGCGAATCCGAATCCCGATGTATGGTACAGTCAGCGATCTTGGTTAGACGCGTTCAGGGACATTTTCAATCAGGTTGGCCCACGAACTTCATTTCTGCTTGGTAAGCAGATTCCCAATAATGCCGAATATGGAATTGGTTATTACCTGGATGATGGCAACGTTCTGATTCTATTTCTAGAATACCAAGGGAAGTTCGGTTTTTCAGGGATTCATTATTCCCATATATTATGTCATTCAATTGACCTATAACAATATGGTTCACATTTCGATCTAGAATGGCCCAAAAAACACTGGCAGAAAAGCTACACATTAAGTCGGGGTTCACCATTAATGTTATTAACCCCCCTTCGGATTACTGGGACCAATTAAAAAAGTCATTACCCGATAATGTGAGTATTGAAAAAAGACCAGATGGGAGTTTTGACTTTACTCAGTTATTTGTCAAAAACCTTGCTGAGTTAGAGATCTGGGCTCCAAAAGCAATTGGTACCATTCAGTTTGATGGATTGTTATGGATAGCCTATCCTAAAAAATCAGGTTCTATTGATTCTGATTTGAGCAGGGATGTGTTAGTGGAACAGATGAAAATCCACAATCTCAAGGCGGTAACCGCCATTTCTGTTGATGAGGATTGGTCAGCCATACGCTTCCGACCGATCAGTAAAGTAGGTAAATAATTTCCTTATCTTACGGATGTTCCTCTTCACCAGTAACTTCTATTCATCAACCCCGCTGATAGCCCATTAACTATGTTTTTATTTAAGCATAAGCAATTCAAACAGTTACGAGGGGTTGGCTGGTTCATTGCCACCACCGTATTATTGCTGGGTTTGGTGATAGCCATTGGAGTTCAAAGTTGGGATTTATCCGTTGCGGAGAGACTACAAGCCCTTCGATTCAATAACCTGTTCTTAATTGCCATTAGTAGCTTTTTACCTCCTCACCGACTTTTCCCGGATCAGCGCGAACCACTACTTCGAATGTTGAATAAAGGCCCCCGTCAAATTAGCGGTTATCTGTTTTGGCATGAGCGTTTGGTTTGGGGAAGCATGTTTTTTATCACTTTGACCCTAGGGCTGGGACACCCCCAAATGTGGCTAGAACATGGTGCTTTTATGATCCCCACTACCCTATCGTTAGCAGCCTTAGCTCCTATCTACTACTATATTTGCATCCATCAATATTTATATGTGGGTCAAAGATCCCAATATTGGCGGGAAGGCAAGATCGGTCAGCGTTGGCGAGAACGAGCGAAGGAAACGGGTAGCCCCTTATTAGGTTCTCCTGATATCCCTACCCTGGGAGCCACTATGAAATTGATGTTGGCGGGCTGGGGTATCATATTACTGCTGGCCTATCTCAGTGGATTATTCAAATTGTATTTGGATTGGGTAGCCCCAATAGGCGTAGGGCTATTTTTTGTATATCAGTGGAAAAGTGATCAGAAAGTACTTCCTCGACTATATTATCAAGCCCACGCATTTTATCGCGACTACTTACTGGGAGGTCGAACCGTTCAAGAGGAACGCGACCCTATTACCTATAACCAAATCTATTGGATTCCTCGACGCTACCGTGCTTCCGCTTGGATGTTGCTGCGTCAACTGGAGCGCCGCTATCCGTACGGTCGAATGATCATCATCGGTCATTTGGTGCTGTGGCTTCTTTGGTATATCGATATGATTTCCTGGGTACGCTGGGGATATTTATCCGTTTTCACGATTGGGCATTGGGGCATTGTATTGTTCTCAACTAAAAAATCGATAGCTCCTATAGGACGACTCTTGAGTGTCCACCCTGCTTCTCACTGGTTGTTAACCCGTTTCTGGGTTAACATACGTTGGTTCATGCCTTATGTGATTAGCTTAGGGTTGATCAGCTTGTTCTCCAGTGATATGCAGATAAACCAGTCAATACGGTGGTCGGTGATCTTAGTATCTGGTATGATGCTCAGTTCCGGTGTTGCCACCATGTACACCGTCTCACATTACCGCAATCAATATAAATAGTGAACAACGTTGGAAACTAACGCTATGAATGCCAAGCCCCTGCACTGTCGTGACGTTACCAAACGATATAAAATCGGGCCCAATATCATTGAAAAATTCTCGTATCACTTCGAACCAGGATCAGTAACTGTATTTCAGGGGCCCAACGGTTCAGGCAAAACAACATTGATGCGACTACTATCGGTTAGTGCTTATCCAACCAATGGACAGATTTTGTATGGAGATGTTGATATACATGACACTCCCCATCAATACTTAGCTCATGTGGGGATGGTTGAAGATAGCCAACCCTTGCCCGAACAGTTAACCGCAATTGAAGTGCTGGAATGGTTACTTAGGGAGCGTCAGCTATGGGATCAGCAGGCCCCCCAGCGTATTGTACAAATGTTGGATAAAGTGATACTGGATGAGCGACGTGAACAGCTCATCGGCACTTATTCCAGTGGTATGCTGAAGAAAACCCAAATGGCAGCTGCTTTTATAACCCAACCTTCTGTACTGCTGATGGATGAGCCTTTCCGTGGCTTGGACCGTGAAGCACATCAACAGCTTATTGATATGCTTGTTGATCATAGTCGCCAAAACGGTATTACCATTCTTTCCACGCATCAACAAAAGGTGATCGACGCATTGGAAGCCGATGTAATTGAATTCCCCTTGGTCGGATCTATTTAATTAACCCTGATGGTGTATTCGTCTATAGCCGTGTTATTACTCCGTGGGTCAAACGCGGTTACCCTTATTTGAAAAGAACCTTTCCCGGTGACGTTGAAATAAGTTTCGAACCAATTAGTTTGGCCTGTATATCCCATTGGATTACGCGCAATGGTGCGACCGTCTTGTAATAGTTGTGCTTCGATTTCCATTGGTTTACTGTCCCATAAACCGCCATCCGAAATGGGACATCCGCACATCATGACTATGTGGGCTTTCACTTTTACTGAGGCTTTCCCAGATGTTAGTGTGTAATCATTTTGCTCTGCTTGGGCCTCCAAGACAAAACCAGGCACTCGTAAAATGATGCCATCCTCAACCATATTTTTACCCGGAATGAGCCAAACTTGTTTAGACACCGTAACTGCGGAATTAGGGTAATCCAATGGACCGTAGGCACGAATATCGACTTTTATTGGTTGGGAGAGATTTAGAGTAGTGTCAAATTTCGCGTCACCAGGTTCACTCAATTGTCCATATCGGTGATGGGCTTGACGAACTAGTTTATCAGTATTCCCGGTTTCTCCTTGGGTTATTCCTACCGCTAAAACATCACCATTATTGGCATCAGCGATTGTAATTTTCATGCCCCCCATAGAGGTACCAATGAATTTTGCGTCAGTTGCCAATGTACGCACAATAACTTTAGTGGGGAGTTCGCTCCTGGAAGTCTTTTCCGTTGATTGAGCCCATCCATTAGGAATGAAAAGCACACAAACGGTTAAAAACGATAATATTATTGAGATGTTAAGAGTGCGCTTTAGCATACCTGACTTGAATTGAAATACGGTTCATCTAGTGTAGTGCTCGTAATAAGAAACCAATCTCTTGTCGTAGGTGCAATTCACACATCAGGATAACATCCAGCGTGTTGCTCCTCCCCGGTCGTTATAAAAAACCCGGTGATTTTCATTTTCTTTAAATGCCCGTTTGGATTTATATGCCACCGAAGCATCAACCGTAACTATAGCAACCCTGGATGCCGATTTCAGAAAGGTCTCCTGTAATTGCTGAATCCGTTTGGCTATATCTATGCCCACGGGTCTAATTTTCATCGTATCGATAATAATACCCCGGGTCATACTTCCTTTGTGGGTGGCTTCTTCAATTTCCTTCTGACTTTCCTCTAACAGTGTCTCAGTCAAATCTCCTTCAAATTCACAGACTACGATATTTTGTTGCCTATATACCTTAAAAGTTCCTTTGGTATTCGTATCTGTTACCTCATCCATGGGAAATGGGATTTATCGTTCTAGCTACCACTTGTAATGATACTCATTGTCTAATACACCAAGCTCAGTGATGTCGTTCAGTAGAAATGCAAAAAGATGTTTAGCTCAACTATTTAAGATTAATTGCACTCCACAACCCTTTAACCGACTAGAAACATTCCCCAAGAACGCATCTAATTACAGCTGAAATCACTTCTGGAATTGGTAGCCCCCCAATAGTAGAATTAACCTTTTGGAGCCCAATGGTATAGTTCGACCGGTTAAACGCATTAATAATTTCTTATCCTGGAACTTATACTTATTCAATAAGTCCGATAATTACAGTAGAGGTAATAGTTGCCGGATATAATTTAGATAGTTAACATGGAAATGAAGGGAATCGCCTCATGAGTGTTCAATCGCGTAATATTATGACCTCACATCCACAAAAAAACCTAATAGAGTCCATAGAAAACGGTAAAATAGATACCGTAAAGGCATTGATTATCTCCCATCCGGCGTTGATTCACGCTCGGACCGAATCTTCCATTCCCATCGTATTATACGCAGCCTACCTAAAAAAATGGGATGTAGTTGATGAATTGATCGCTTTAGGCGCAGAGCTCAATGTGTTCGAAGCATCGGCTGTTGGTGACCAAGAACGTTTAGAGCAACTTCTTGAGCATAGTCCCGGTTTGCTAAACGGCTATTCGACAGATGGTTACACTCCTCTTGGGTTGGCCTGCTATTTTGGCCACGTTGATATTGTCCAATTTCTATTGGATCAGGGAGCTAATACCAATAAACGTAGCAATAATGCCCAGCGCGTATTCCCTTTGCACAGTGCTCTAACTCAAAACGACAAGGATCTGGCCTTAAAGCTGGTCACCATATTACTGGATTATGATGCCGAAGCGGATGTGGCTCAACAGGATGGTATTACCGCGTTACATCAAGCGGCTGCCCGAGGAAATCTAGGGGTATTGAAGTTGCTGATCAGACATGGTGCCAAACCCCAAAAGCCAACCGATGACGGTGTTTTACCCATAGAGCTGGCTGAAGAACGAGGGCATGATCATATTGTGAATTATCTTAATTCCCTCTAGTTAACGGTTCGCAACCTTAATTCCTCTCGGAATGGGTGGGATAATTGCGGTAACCCCTTTTTTATTTTCTTCTGTTGCCGCTGCCAAAATTCCGGAGTGTATAGATCGGAATGGTGGGCCTCAAAAATTTCCCGGTACCGTTTAGGCATCCCCAGAAATCGTTTGAGTTCAATTGGAAATACATCCTCCCTATCCACACGAAACCAAGGTTCGGGCGCAATAGCTTGACCGTAACTTTGAGCTTCTGGCATTTCGCGGAATTTCATATTGGTCACCAGGTTAATCTCATCGTAGTCATAAAAGACCACTCGTCCATGGCGGGTGACTCCAAAATTTTTCAACATCATATCCCCCGGATAAATATTACAGCGAGCCAGATCTTTGATGGCATGTCCGTAATCAATGACGGCTTCAGTAATTTGTTGCTCAGAAGCCTCGCGAATATAAATATCCAAGGGAATGACACGTCGTTGCAGATAAGCGAAAGCTATCAAAACCTGGGTACCATCCTCTGAAATAGCTATAGAGTCACCGGCTTTGGTTAACAGTGTTTCCAATATCTCATCCGAGAAACGATCTTTGGGCAAAGCCAGATGCTGAAATGATTGCGTATCCACCAATCGTCCGGCTCGGTGATGGTGATAAACCAGTTTGTATTTCTCTTTCACTTCTTTTTTAGAGATGCTTTTAACCTCGTTAAATCGATCTTTTATCACCTTGATAACCATGTCATAACTAGGCATGGTAAACACGGACATCACCATGCCTTCTGTTCCGCGAGCCCGTTGCCATTGTTCATTCGTGTAGCGTAACTGCCCTTGTAAATTGCGATAGAGTTCGGTCTTCCCATGTTTGGTGTACCCCAGTGATATGTAGAGTTCGCCTCTGCGTTTTCGAGGCATTAGCTGGGACAAAAACTCAATCACTTCATAGGGACGCTCAATATTGGTATGGAAATAAGACCGAGCAAAGCTAAATAGCTTACTTACATCCGATTCCTCCAGCATCACCGCTTCTGCCTGAACTCCATCCTCCCAATTTCTAAAGGCAATCACCATCGGACAGGTCTTGGCTCCACTAAACACCCGGGCAATCAGATAACAGCGTTTCCCCCGATAAAATAACGCACTCAGGTATTGAATCTGTTGAATATGTTGCAAACCGCCCCCTTTGGTTAAACGCTGGTTAAGGCGACTTGCCAGTAACGCAATATCAGCTTCCAGTTGTTCCGGTGGGTAGGTTCCCGGTATTCGCGCTGACTGAATTAAATCTTTAAGCGTCGATTTTGCCGATTCGGATCCGGGAATGATATCCACGGGCGTTTCTTCATTATGCTCGGGTGGATTTGCAAAGTCCGACTCCGCAAATTGAATGTACTCATCAACCCCCAGCCCATCGAACAAACGCCGGGTGATTGAGTTAAAGAAGGTTTTTGCAATTTCCCAGGCTTCATATTCAGGAATCTTCTCCCCATAAACAGACTTTATCTGTGCCCACTGATCCTTATCGTTCACCTGTTTGCCCATCAGAGAGCGTAACTCAACGATACAAGAAGTGATTTCAGCCGGACAAATCCCCAACCGCTCCGCTCCATCGGTACGCAACCGATTCCATTGACATTTGGAAAACCGATCCCCCGCCTTGGAGGAGATTTCTACATACCGATGGTGATAATTTTGATAACTCTTCAGAATGACGGTCGCGATTCGATCGATTCGAGCATCCGGTGCTACACTATTCGAACTCATGAAGCTGGGTAATTCTATGGTATTTCAAACAAAACTCAGTGATAAAAAATGCCAGAAAATTCCTATCATCCGATCCATTTGTCACTTAGTATGCGTTGTTTATACTACGCAATCAATTATTGAATCGGAATTGTAGTTTGGAGGAATCCCACAGGTGAGTGATCAGAAGATTATTTTTTCCATGCTCGGCGTCAGCAAAGTGTATAAGCCGAACAATTATGTATTGAAGGATATCAACCTTTCGTTCTTTTACGGAGCCAAAATCGGCATCATCGGTTTAAATGGAGCCGGTAAAAGTACCTTGCTGGATATTATCTCGGGCGAAGACGAAAACTATTTAGGAGAAGTCAGTGCCCAAAAAGGCGTTAGTTTTGGTTATCTGCATCAAGAGCCAGAATTGGATGAAAGCAAAACCGTACGCGACATCGTTGAAGAAGGCGTGCAGGAAACCGTGGACCTGCTCAACGAATATGAGGAAGTCAGCGCCCAATTTTCCGAACCGGATGCCGATTATGAAAAACTGATGGACCGGCAGTCAAAATTGCAGGAGCGCATCGAACAGTTGGATGCCTGGGATCTGGACAGCAAGCTGGATATGGCCATGGACGCCCTGCGTACCCCTCCGGGAGATACCAAAGTGGAAGTCTTATCCGGTGGAGAACGCCGACGTGTGGCGCTCTGTCGTCTGTTATTGAGAGAACCGGATGTACTCCTGTTGGATGAGCCTACCAACCACTTAGACGCTGAATCCGTGGCCTGGCTAGAGCAGCACTTGGCCCGCTACGAAGGCACGGTCATCGCGGTGACCCACGATCGGTACTTTCTGGATAATGTAGCTGGCTGGATCCTGGAGCTGGATCGCGGCGAGGGTATTCCCTTTGAAGGCAACTATTCTTCTTGGTTGGATCAGAAAAAGAAACGATTGGAACAGGAAGAAAAACAGGAATCCAAGCGTCAAAAGACATTGCAACAAGAGCTGGATTGGATTCGGCAAAATCCTAAGGGACGTCAATCCAAGAGCAAGGCGCGCATTAATTCGTATGAGGATCTGCTCAATCAGCAGCAGGAGAAGCGTAAAGAAGAGATGGAAATTTACATTCCGCCCGGACCGCGCTTGGGTGACATTGTGGTGCAAGCCGATCACGTTCAAAAAGGATTTGGCGATCGCCTGTTGATGGAAGATCTCAACTTCGACCTCCCTCCCGGGGGCATTGTGGGAGTCATTGGTCCCAACGGTGCCGGTAAATCTACCCTGTTCAAGATGATTATCGGTGAGGAGGAACCCGATGACGGCGATTTCAAGATCGGCGATACGGTAGAAATTGGCTATGTGGACCAAAGTCGCCCGCTGGATCCGGAGAAAACCATCTGGGAAGAGATCAGCGACGGTAAAGACACCGTGAAGTTGGGCAAAGTAGAGATGAATTCCCGCGCCTATACCGCCCGTTTTAACTTCAGTGGCAGTGATCAGCAAAAACGAGTAAGTGAAATTTCCGGTGGAGAGCGCAACCGTGTGCACCTGGCCAAAACGCTCAAGGAAGGCGGCAACCTGTTGCTGTTAGATGAGCCCACCAACGACTTGGATGTGAACACACTCCGAGCCCTGGAAGAAGCACTGCTCAATTTTGCCGGCTGCGCCGTAGTGATCTCCCACGACCGCTGGTTCCTGGATCGTGTGGCTACACACATTCTGGCCTTTGAAGGCGACAGTCAGGTGAAGTGGTTTGAAGGAAACTTCCAGCAGTACGAGGAGAACCTGAAGATGCGCTTAGGCGACGATTATCGTCAACCTCATCGTATTCAGTATAAGAAGCTGAAGCGGAATTAAATCTCTTACAGCCCGGATGAGTAACCATCTGGGCTTTTTATAATCCCTTGCTTTTCAGATAACTACAGTAGCATTTACTCATAGCAATAGTTACCTATATGGTGTCATCAATTATTTGTAAAAAGGGGATTTTGATACATCGGTCACTGGGAAAACCTTAGGATCTTGTTGTCTATTAGTATTTTGTTCTACGATTTTAGTTAAGGGACAACAAATTACATCACCCACCTAAGCACACATTGATTCTACCTTGCAAGAGGCTCAGTCTAATGGCTGGAAGGTCAAAATTTCTTTGGTAGATAACCAGTCTGTATCCGGTTTTGTATTAGTAATTGAAGAGCAAACCGTAACTCTGGAAACCCAACTGGGTGAACTGAATATCAAGTATGAGCGCATTCAACAAATTACCATCCTCGATCCTGATGATCCCACCTCGGAATGGTTTGCCAATCCCAATGAATCTCGCCTGGTCATTACCCCACCGCCCGCATGCTGGATAAAGGTGAAGGCTATTATCAGAATATTTTCATTTTCTTTTCCAATTTCAGCTACGCCCTCACCGATCATATAACTGCCAATGCTGGTTTCTCCATGATACCTGGGCTAGGTATCAATCAACTCTTCCTGTTCTCTGTGAAGGGCGGTCACAGCTTTTCAGAACGTAGTCATATCGCCGGAGGACTCTCCTTATTTACCGTTCCGGAAAGTGATTTTAGTTCCTCTGCCCTTTATCCCTATGTGGTCTATTCTTACGGTACCGTTGATGCCAATATTAATATCAATTTCGGTCAACTGGTATCCTTTGATGCCTCTTCAGCGCCTTTAATGGTCATTGGTGGAGAAAAACGCTTGGGGAAACGGATCTCATTGGTTTCCGAGAACTTTCTGGGGCTCGGTGAGTTTGGCAATCTCATCCCCTCGGTGGGTCTACGTTTTCTTGGGGATTCCATCAGTGTAGATTTAGCAGGTTTTATGGAAACTGATTCTGGACTGATGATCCCCTTTTTGGATTTTGCTTATCGTTTTTGATATACCGTTAACTCAGTTCTCTATGGTTATTTGTTCTCTTAAAATGTAAAATCAAATAAAAACTGATCGATTAAGCTGGTTAGCACGTTGGTATTATTGCAATACACTATCTAATAGACCATTTTTGTGAACTGTAGGCAATCAACGTTAATTCAACTCTCTACTATGAAATCATTTAAGCCCACCTGCTATTCCGGATCATGTCGTTTGACTTGGGTAATCGCCCTGGGTTGGATCGTGATAGCACTCCTCTACGGCTGTTCCAGTGATTCCTCCCACACTGACCTAACAACCAGTACAGATATCAGTAAGTTAGCCTTTGCCGAGGATAACGGGAGTATCAATTTGCCTGATGGATTTCAGGCTGTGGTTGTCGCTGAAGATTTAGGACGAGCGCGTCATTTGGTGGTCCGGGATAACGGCGATGTGTATGTGGCCTTACGCCGGCCCAAAGACGGCAAAGGAATAGCGGCGCTTCGAGACACCGATGGCGATGGCGTAGCGGATGAGATCAAATATTTCAGCAAATTTTATGGTACCGGCATCGATATTCGGGATGGGTATTTGTATTTCGGATCGGACACCGAGGTAGTACGTTATCCCTTTGACGGAGATGCCCTTCTTCCATCCATGGATTACGAAGTCGTTGTTCAAGGCTTTAAGGAGCAAAGTCAGCATGCCGTCAAGCCGTTCACTTTTGATCAGCAGGGTAAGATGTATGTCAACGTAGGGGCCCCATCCAATGCCTGTATGGAAGAGATGCGCACCAAAGGATCACCGGGTATGGACCCCTGCCCTTTGTTGGAACGTCATGGGGGCATCTGGCAGTTCGACGCGGATAAGCTAAACCAAGATCAAATGCGTGATGGTAAACGATACGCTACTGGTATTCGTAACGCGGTTGCTCTGGATTGGAATCATCAAGCAGATAACCTCTATGCCCTGCAACACGGCCGCGATCAACTGAATCAATTTTTCCCGGATATGTACTCCGTAGAGGATAATGCCGAACTACCCGCTGAAGAGTTCTTCAAGGTGGATGAAGGAGACAATTTCGGTTGGCCGTATGCCTATTACGACCAGCGACAAGGCAAAAAAGTGCTGATGCCAGAGTATGGCGGAGATGGTCAAAAAGTGGGACGCGCCTCCGAATTTGAAGATCCTATTTTAGCCTTTCCGGGACACTGGGCTCCCAATGATTTGATGTTCTACTCCGGGAACCAATTTCCAGCAAGTTATTCTGGTGGGGCCTTTATCGCCTTCCACGGTTCCTGGAATCGTGCTCCGTTACCCCAACGCGGCTATAATGTCGTGTTTGTGCCGTTCAATGGAGATATGCCGTCCGGTGATGATTACCAAGTATTTGCCGATGGCTTCAAAGGAACCGAAGAGTTGGCCAGCCCCGGTGATGCGGAATATCGTCCTATGGGTTTAGATATGGGACCCGATGGCAGCTTGTACATCAGCGACTCAGTGACCGGTAAAATCTGGCGCGTTGTGTACACCGGCAGTTAATTATTAATACAATGACAAAGTAAGGCGATCGTCGATGGTCCCTCGACGATCGTCCCTTTATTATGGCTTAAGTTTATGCAGGTAGTTGTGGATTCGACGCGCGTTTTCCCCTAAATCACTTTTGCCCAGTCTAGAGGCCGATCGTACATCTATTCGCGTTCCGCCTGGCACCTCTTGCAAGCGAACAACGATGTCATCCTTGAATCCAAACCAAGGGATTGTAGCCGTCGCTTCAATACGTCCGGTGGTCTCGTCGGCATACATAACTTCCCATCGAGGCATGCTGTGGGCCGCTTCTAAAGCTATTTTAAAAGCTTCACCTCGTTCTATGTTAAGCACCAACGGCTGGATATTAGGATAGGCATTTTTCTGTAGTTCTATGGTTTCGCCCCCCGGATATACCAATTCATTGGAGGCTTTTTCTCGCTCCGCTTTTAACGCAACGAATGAAGGAGGATCCTCAAAATTGGTAGTAATATCATGAATCGCGGGAACCGAAACCGATCGAATCAAAAAATAGACAACCGTGCTTATCACCGCTATACTCAAGAATAAACCCACAACTGCCCGATTAAATCCATGTAATTGTTTGTTCTGTGTAAAATAAATACCCATGATGGACAGTACCGCTGCAATTAATGCCGCAATTACTCCCAAAGGAAGCATCACCCGCATCGCCGCAGATAGGCCCACCCAATCCCATTGATAAGCGTAACCGGATCCAAAAAATATTAAAAAACCGACTACCGCGCCTGTAATCCCTGATAATGACGCTTTAGAAGTACGAACGGTTTGTTCAGCCATCTGTCTGTGTAAATGATTAGTAATATTATTTAGAAAATATCATCAATAACACTGATGAAGTGCCCTGAATTTTGTAATGTATTTCCCCGCACCGGGTATAGGGGCTTACGCTTGTTGATTTATAATGAGATCATGATACTAAGGCCTCACATTTTTGTCTAACAATTCTCAAGAAAACCTTTGCATACATGAAAACGGTATCCGCAGCAGAAGCAGCAAAACAGATCAATTCCGGAGATCGCGTCTTCATACACAGTGTTGCCGCCGCCCCTCAACAACTCATTCACGCCATGGTGGATCGCCATGAGGAGTTAAACGATGTGGAGATTATTCACCTGCATATCGAAGGTGACGCACCCTATGTCGACGAAAAATATAGAGGTAGTTTTAAGAATAACAATCTGTTTGTAGGATCGAATGTACGTAAAGCACTGGAGACCGGCATGGGAGATTATATCCCGGTTTTCTTGAGTGAAACCCCCTATTTGTTCCGTCATAAACACCTATCGCTGGAAGTAGCTTTAATTCAGGTATCCGAACCCGACAAGCATGGATTTTGCTCTTTGGGAGTATCCATTGACGCAACCCGGGCAGCAATTGAAATGGCGGATAAAGTTATTGCGCAGGTGAATCCCAATATGCCTCGAACCCATGGTGATGGGTTAATACATTGTGATGAAATTGATTTCTGCGTAAACGTGGATGATCCCATTCTTGAAACGGGCGTTCCCCAATTAGGCGAAACCGAGTTAGCCATCGGTAAAAACATTGCTGAAATTGTAGACGATGGCGCTACCCTACAGATGGGTATTGGCGCCATTCCCGATGCCGTGTTGGCCGCCCTAAAAAATCATAAAAACCTGGGTATTCATACCGAGATGTTTTCGGATGGATTGATTGACCTAGTGGAAAGCGGCGTGGTTAATGGTCACAAAAAAGCGATTCACCCCGGTAAGATTGTGTCCACCTTTGTGATGGGGACCAATCGACTATATGAATTTGTGGATGATAACCCGCAGGTAGCCATGTTGGATGTAGCGTATGTCAACGATACGGCCGTGATCCGGCGAAATCCCAAAGTCACCGCCATTAACAGTGCCATTGAAGTGGATATTACCGGTCAGGTTTGCGCGGATTCCATTGGCACTCGTCAGTATTCCGGGGTTGGCGGTCAGATGGATTTCATTCGTGGTGCGGGACTTAGTGAAGGCGGTAAACCAATCATTGCCCTGCCTTCGGTTACACGACGTGGCGAAACACGTATTGTCCCCCTCTTAAAACCCGGAGCTAGTGTGGTTACCACTCGCGCTCACGTTCACTACATCGTAACCGAATACGGCGTAGCCGATCTTTACGGCAAAAACTTGCGTCAGCGTGCCAAGGAGCTTATCAATATCGCTCACCCCGATCATCGCGAAGAATTGTCGCGCCAGGCTTATGAACGTTTCAATACGTTAGAATGGTAGGTGACGAATTTTGAATGAATAATGTTGAATTTTGAATGGTCTTGCCGAACCTCGGCATCCCCATTCAAAATTCAACATTCAAAATTTCTTAATTCCCCTACGTCATAGCTTTGGAACTGATGTCCGGGTGTGCTTTCATAAAGTCAACCAAGACATCCAGATATTCATCGTAATGGGGACATGTTATTCCGGATCCCGCTAAATCTTGCTGTGTTTGTTCCCCAGAATATGAGGTGGGATGAGAGAAATAATTAACCGCTTCCGGCTCAATTTTCATCAGCTTTTTGACACCGGGTACATACTTTAGTGATCCTTTGGCAATACCCAGCGGCAACGGTATGCGAATGATTTTGCGCTCCGTTTCTTTAGCCATGGCTTTCATGATCTGATCAACGGTTAATGCTTGTGGATCACACAACTGATAGACTTTATTGAGTGATACATCTTTGGCAGCCAAATAATCCATCGCGTCTATCACAAAATCACTGGGTACGATGTTCACCTTGTATTGGGAAGGCTTGCCCACTACCGGTAATACCGCATACTTTGGTTGTCGCAATAGCCACTGCAAAATATAATAGGGACCGTCATACTTTTGGGTCTCTCCTGTTTTACTGTTACCGGTTACAATAGCGGGCCGATAAATAGTGGTAGGCAATCCCTCCTTCATGGCCTGTTGCACTTCAACTTCGGCTAAATATTTGGTCTCCTCATAATAGTTGTTGAATGGTTGCCCCTTGTCCAGATCATGCTCGCTGAATTCACCTTCATAACGCCCACTCACATAGCAGGTACTCACATATTGATACCGTTTAAGTTGAGAACATTCGCGAGCAAAATTTAAGGTGTGTCGCGTGCCATCCACATTAACCAACATTCCTACTTCTTTGGAGACACCCAGATCATAAACGGCAGCAAAATGGTAGAATTCAACGGTCTCGTTTTTCAAGGACTCAGCATCAGCACCTAACCCCAAATCGGGTTGGGTAATATCGCCTTCATAAAGGGTAATCCTCCCACTGGATCCGGGAACTCCTTCAAATATTTCTTTGATGCGTTGTTCGGCAAGCGAACGGAACTTGGATTGTATCAAACATGAAATAGTATGCTCTTTGGGCAGCCGATGAAGTAGATTGCGGACCATTGCGGAGCCAAGAAAACCCGGAAAACCAGTTAAAAAGGTAGTAGGCATATACCAAGAACTGTAAATTATAGTTAACAGTGTTAATCTAGTAAAAAACCACTTCCGATCAATCAGGATTATTGGTCATTTGATGTACTAAAATCACTAATTCTGCGTCTTTTACCACTAAAAAATCTCTTTACAAGCTCATTTGCAGTATCTGGCAGAAAGATTCTATCTTCTTGGTGTTTCATGCTGTCTGGATAAATACCCCAAAACACAATCAATATTTATACATGATCGAGCAGGAAGGAAACCATGACGAGAGAGACAAAATTAACTGGTTTAGCGGCAGCATGTTCATCGTGCTGCATTTATCGGTAACACTAGTCTATTTCGTAGGGTTTAGTTGGATCGCTTTAGCAGTTTTAGTTTTATCTTATGGAACGCGCATGTTTGCCATCACCGCCGGATATCATCGCTATTTTTCACACCGTACTTATAAAACGCACCGCTGGTTTCAATTTTTGATGGCCTGGATCGGTGCGTCTTCGGCGCAAAAAGGTCCCCTCTGGTGGGCGGCCCATCACCGGCATCATCACAAATACTCGGATACCGAAAAAGACCTTCACTCACCTCGTCAACGTGGTTTCTGGTACTCGCATGTGGGCTGGATACTGAGTGATAAATACAAAAAAGCCGACCTCAGCGTGGTAAAGGATCTTACCAAATTTCCGGAGCTTCGTTTTGTCAATAAATGGCATTTGATTCCTCCGGTGGTTTTGGCCGCGTTTATGTACGGATTGGGCTGGACGTTAAACTATTACTACCCCAGTTTGGGAACTTCGGGCCTTCAAATGCTGATGTACGGCTTTGTGATCAGCACGGTCATTCTGTATCACGGCACCTTCACAATTAACTCATTGAGCCACGTATTTGGCAAGGTTCGCTTCGATACCGGCGACGATAGCAAGAACAACTGGTTTCTGGCACTGGTTACGCTGGGCGAAGGCTGGCACAACAATCATCACCGATTCCCCAGCTCCGAGCGACAAGGCTTCTACTGGTGGGAGCTGGATATCTCGCATATCATCCTGCGAATCCTCTCCTGGTTTAATATTGTTTGGGATTTGCGTATTCCGCCCAAACGGGTATTTGCCGAATCTGAAAGAAAACTGAAACGTCCGTCAGAGATGTACTCCAAGTAACGCATTTATCTAAACCAATACCTTTCCGTGTTGAGGGAGCTCCTCAAGCTCGCAACCGTAATACATTGGCATTCAATGAGTTAGTATTTGCAAACTCGTGCCATTCTACTATAATTAGTTGAGGATTATCCAATCAACATGCCATCCTTTGTTGCAGTAGAATTCAACGTGGGATGGATTCGAATAGTCCTTAATGGATAGATTTATGAAACAAATGGGGATCATGAGGAGAGAATATATCAGTACTTGGACCGGATCATGTTGGTGCTCAACTTTCCTGTTGACTACGGCATTTATTCTGTTGGGAATACAGACGGTTGGGGCGCAATCATTTCGGCTTTCCGATTACTCTTCTTTAGGTAATCAAGCTATTAACTCAATCACCCAATCCAGCCCCAATATATTTTGGTTGGGCACCTATGATGGCGTATATCGGTTGAACACTGCCCATGATTCTTTATCGCTTACCAAGCCTATAGATGGTTATGGGGAGCATATTTCCAATCATCTATTCTTGGATCCCAAAGGCCAAATTTGGTCAGTGGGCCGGAATCAACTTTCTGTATATACGGATGGACAGTGGGAACAACGCCAATCACTAAACACCTATCAGATTGTAAAAGCTGCTTTCGATTCGCATGCTGATTTATGGATAGCCTACGGAAGTCAGATGTCGCCTCGGGTTTTGCATAATAGCTCATCAGATTCAAAGACCTATTCCCTATCCTCGGGGCAGATACGGGATTTGTTGGTTGATTCAAAGAACAGAGTTTGGGTAGCCGGCAAAAATGGAATCAGCCGTATAACCGGTAATCAGGTTGACTTAATCAATCAAACCGACAACGGCGCAAGCCTGTACGAGTTACAATCTATGACCAGAGACGGCAATGGTTTTATATGGGTAATCTCAACATTTGGAGATTTATTCCGGCTGGATCCGGATTCTAGCACAGTCACACTAGTGAACAAGCAAACTCCCTTAAATCAGTCTTATCATCTGGTTAGTCAATCCCAACAACTTTGGGCCGCCTCTAAACAGCGTATTTGTCGATTTTCGGATGGCAAATGGAGCGTTTATCCGCAATGGGAATTAGAACCGGACACGGATATTTTGGATCTGTATATCAATCAAGAAGGAGGTTTGATGGTGGGAACCACAAAAGGACTTATCATACATAACTTATCTAATGCAGATTAATGGTAAGTAATTTCAAAGTCTTCATCCCTTTAGGCATTGTAGCAGTATTAAATTTATTACTTCCTCACTTTTTGCATCCCCACAGACTGGCATTCCCCGTTTGATCATCTACGGAATATCAGTTAGCATAATGGAGATTTGTTGCTGTCTTTTCTCTAACCCATTTATACTGCTATGCGAACACTATTAAAAACCGCTGTATTAACCCTTATTGCCTGTTTTATTGTTTGGGGATCTGCCCTGGCTCAGACCACCTATATTCATGCCGGACATCTGATTGATGGTATCAGCGATGACGTAAAATCCTCGGTCACCTTGATTATTGAAGGCGATAAAATCGCCGATATCAAAAACCGCTATGTGAAGGTCCCCGGTGATGCACGCTATGTGGATCTGAAAGATTCCTATGTCATGCCTGGTTTTATTGATCTGCATGTGCACATGGAAAACGAAACCAGTCCAGACAACTACATCAAACGCTTTACCCTGGATGATGCGGATGTGGCTTTTAATGCGTCCAAATACGCTAAAACTACCCTCATGGCTGGATTCACCACGGTTCGGGATGTTGGTGGTCGTGGAGTGAACATCAATTTGCGAGATGCCATCAATGCCGGAGATATTCCAGGACCTCGCATTTATACCAGCGGCAAATCCATAGCAACCACCGGTGGACACGCGGATCCTACCAACGGTTGGCGCGACTTGATCCAGGGTCATCCCGGACCTAAAGAAGGCGTGATCAATGGAACCGCAGAAGCTCGTGAAGCGGTACGTCAACGGTACAAAAACGGTGCGGACTTAATTAAGATCACCGCTACCGGCGGTGTACTGAGCCTGGCCAAAAGTGGTGACGCGCCGCAATTCTTTATGGATGAGCTGGAAACCATCGTTCAAACCGCCACCGATTACGGCATGCATGTGGCCACGCACGCACACGGCGCCGAAGGGATGAAACGCGCGGTTCAAGCCGGTGTTAAAACCATTGAACACGGCACCTACATGACCCCGGAAATCATGGAACTGATGAAAGCAAATGACACCTATTATATTCCTACCATTACCGCAGGCAAAGCAGTAGCCGATTCCGCCGAGATTCCGGGATATTATCCTGAAGTAGTGGTTCCCAAAGCCAAAGCCATTGGCCCGCTCATTCAAAATACTTTCGCTAAAGCCTACCAAGCGGGCGTCCCTATTGCCTTCGGTACCGATGCCGGAGTATATGCTCATGGCAGAAACGGCAAAGAATTCGGTTATATGGTAGAAGCGGGTATGCCGGCCATGGAAGCTATCCAAACGGCAACCAGTATCGCCGCTAAAGTGCTCAACGCGGATGGGACTATCGGTCAACTGAAGGAAGGATTCCAAGCGGATATGGTGGCCGTTCAAGGTAATCCATTGGATAGCATTGCTCTGCTCGAGAATATTGACTTTGTCATGAAAGACGGAAAGGTCTACACAGAATAATTTCAGTAGAACTCATACCACATCATATTATCAAAGCTCAATATTTTCAATAACTTAAACGATTCAATCTTGTATCTTGTATTAATAACTACCACCTAATACTAATTAACCTAGGTCACTTTTAGATTTATGCTCGATTTTCAATCGGACGATTATAAATCAGCACTTCAAGAACAATTAAATGAATCCGACGATACCCTGATCCTGGCCCGAGGTCGTTATATCCCGGATAAAAAACAGATGGGTAAACAGATCGCTCAGACATTAGGGAAAGAGGTTCGCGAACTTAATTTGGATGAATTGATCACCAAAGATGAACCTGCCTCTATTGCACGGCTAAAATTTGCATTTGAAGAAGCGGATGCGGATCGGGAAATCTTGTATGTGACACGTGGAGATAGGCTAAATGGGGTCTATACGGGCCATACATTATCGATAACTCGTTATACCTCTCCACAAGAACGTGCGTTTTTGCAGCTTGTTGACGAATTTGACAGTCCGGTGATTGTGAATATAGAGCTTAGAGACAATGTGGATGAAACGTTACAGCGTAAAGCGGATCTTTCGGTTAACTGCAAATTACCATCCAACCCAATCAAGCGAGTGGTCTATAAGTTGAAAAACTATACCCTCCACGGAATTGATCTTTCTAGCAATTATCGAACCAATGCAACATTTGCCAGTCGTTTAAACTAATTTTAAAAACCGCCGTTATTCCTAAAGCTCCAAGAAAACCAATTAAGCCGTTACCTTCCGATTGTTGCGGAACGGGATGCGACCGCTGTGTCTATGCCATTTATCATGACCAGCTCAAAGATTACCAAGCGTGGTTGGAGGAGCATCCCGAAACAGCCTGTACTCCATTGGACGAGGGAATAGATGAAGAGCTAGCCGAAGCAAAGCATCGTTCACACAAAAAGTTAAAAATTCGCGACGATCAAACATCTAAACCTTATTCCCCTTTTGATTAATTCTTTTCTTTGTCTTATCTCGAGGGTCAGACTCTATTAAAATCCTAAAATAACGTTTACACTCGGTTATAATTTATTATGTTTACAGCAAATCTTTGAATCACTGGTCTGTTTGGTGATCGCGTGATGGATTTTTGAGGGATTCCATCATATAAAGACGGTAATGTATAACATTAAAGGGCTATCCTATGGGTTCTGTCGACAATGTAACCTTCAACAACAAAATCAGTCGTGAATTTAGTCAGGCGGTAAAGCAACGGGTGAATGCCTATTTCGAGGAAAACAACCTGTCTAAACACGCCAATACCGAGATGGTGGTCAAGACTATCATCCTGTTGAGTTTATATATTGGAGCTTACCTGATGCTATTCTCCGGTGTGTTAACCATATACGGTATGTGGTTAATGTGCTTCTTTATGGGGCTGGGCATGGCCGGTATTGGGTTTTCCATCTCACACGACGCATTGCACGGGGCTTACTCATCTAATAAAACCGTCAACAAGTTGCTAGGCTATACCTTTGATTTGCTAGGCGCCAACGGTTATATCTGGAAGATTACCCATAATATCATTCATCATACGTATACCAATATTCACGGTCATGATGAAGATTTAGATGTGGCTGGATTTATCCGTCTCTCCCCCCACCAAGAATATAAACCCATTCACCGTGCGCAACACGTATTGGCTTTCCTAGCTTATAGTCTGGCCACATTTTTCTGGGTGTTCATTAAAGATTACAAATACTTTCTCCAGCGAGATCTGGGTCCATATAAAGATAAAACCCATCCGATTAGTGAATGGATCACGTTATTCATTACCAAGGCGTTGTACTACGGATATACTATTGCTCTGCCCATGCTCTTTTTAGATATCACCTGGATGCAATGGCTGATCGGCTTCGCTACCCTTCACTTAACCGCCGGTGTGATTTTAGGAGTCATTTTTCAGCTGGCGCATGTAGTCGAAGAAACCGAGCATCCGGAACCGGATGAGCACAATCGCATTGAAGAACATTGGGTGATCCATGAGATGCGTACTACCTCTAATTTTGCCCGGGATAATAAACCATTGTGCTGGTACGTGGGCGGATTGAATTTCCAGATTGAACATCACTTATTCCCCCAGATCTGCAGTGTGCACTATCCTGAAATCAGTCCGATTGTGGAAGAAACCGCTAAGGAGTATGGCATTCCATACAATATGCATGATACCTTCGGTGAAGCGGTCAAATCCCACTACAATACGCTGAAAAAATTCGGGGATCCGGAATATGAATATGCGCCAGCTTAATAAGTATGACTGATTCTAATACTGATACTGACACTACACCTTTTTCTTCCTTAGATACCTTGCTGGAAACGCTCTATGCAACCATTTCGGGACCGGCCGGAGCCGATCGAGATTGGGAATTGGAGCGAAAACTCTTTCATCCTACTGCGCGCATGATGCGAACCGGCGTGCATGATGACGGTACACCATGGGTTAAAGTGATGTCTATGGAAGAGTATATCACCGATGTAGACGACTTTCTGAAAGAGAAAGGCTTTTTTGAATGGCAGACCGACATGAAAGTGGATCGTTTTGGCAATATAGCCCAGGTATTTAGCACCTATGCTGCGAGTCATGAAGAAAATGGTGAGGTCATCAAGCGGGGAATCAACAGCATTCAATGCTACTACGATGGCCACCGCTGGTGGATCATGAACATGATCTGGGACAACGAACGCCCGGGGAATCCCATGCCGTAGTAATATATCCACTCAATTGAGCATGATAATGGGGCCATTGATTAGGTACAATGACAAAACGCGTTGTTTCCCGCCAATTCCCGTCTTTTTGTTGGATAAGTCCAGCTACCATTTGAGGCGTTCGAGAGGCATCAATCTGATTTTTAGCTTGGTCTATAGTCAATAAGTTTTCCTTCGATTGTTCAAATACCGGACTCAGCCACCGCAACTTGGGAAGCGGTAGCCAACGCACTTCTGACATTTGCCCTTCTAAATAGTGATCCCAATCTTTGGGGTAGCCCCACCATCCCTGATCGCACTGGGCTTGGATTTCTGCTGCCCACTTTTGCTTGCTGCTCTCCATTGTCCACTGCCTAAAAATCATCCCTTTTATCAGGATATGGGGTTCCCACTCTTGATTCAGGAACGTTTGGGGCAAATCGGTCTGAAAATCGTAACATAGATGTGCGTTATCTGCCTGCAGCCACTGACTCTGTTGCCCCACCATCTTCTGCCATTTCTTATCCATCCGATCGCGCGGGTTGGGTCCATAGTACATGGATAATTGCGAACCATCCTCGGTAGCTAAGTAGTACTTTACGGCCATCTCCAGATGGATATAGCAGTCATTAAGCTTTAGAAGGAAATCCAGTTCTCCTAATGTTTGCCCGGTTGTCGCATCCCTGACCTGCACACCCCGATCCAACAGTTGGATTTTTGGATGCTGATCGCACCAAAGCTCGAATAACCACTCAGCATATAGCCCTAAACGACGATATTCATGAGACTCTCCACTGTTCAGATTACTTCCGGAATTTGATATACCCTCTTCACGTCCCACTCCAGATACATCTTTTATCCAATCCCCCAGGTCATCAATGATAGAGATATCATTCTTCTGGGGAGTCATCAGTGAGGGGCTCTGAACCAGCCATTGTATATCGCGTTCGATTTGATTCATGGGGTTTAAGAATAGGTCCTGTTTAACTTCTAGGTAACTATACTCAAATGGTGACTGGAATCCACGATCAATGATAGCCTCATCTAAAGATTAAGTCCATTTTTGAGTAAATACATAAGTAGGACAGCTGCAATCAAAGGGAAATTTCGGCAGTAGAATTATGATGAGTGACAATCCTTAGGATATCATTTGCCCCTACTAATAATATCTTCATAGCAGGAAGTTCCTCTACTAAAATAACTAGTAGAAGGCTTTGCAAAATCTTCCGAAATTTATTCTGTCATGGTGAGATGTAGGAACACTCACCATTTACACAATCTAATCAGGGGATTGCCGCACTACGTTCGCAATGACAGGTAGTCTTGCAAAGCCCTCTAACTAGTAATATTTGGGGGGGGATAGATTCACATAAACAGCCCCTTTTCTCTATGATAAATTGGTGCTAAGCGCTACGGTATTCAACCAATAATATTAAAGTTAAAATCAATAGTTAAGATGTTGTTTGGCGATACGATAATGCTTCTATAACAAGATATTGGCCAGTCATCACGCCATCTCATAGAACACCGTCAACTTCTACAGAGCGTGAATGACTGGCCTATTTTGTTTGCCAGCCAATAGACGCAACATGGAAATAGTAATTGCGGTTGAGTCTAATTCTGCTGGGTGAGTATGTATAACTGCTCAATGATGTAGCTATATTTCTAATTTCCGACGATTTTCGAAAGTATTTAGACCTCCTCAATTGACTCGATCCTGAAAAAGGATGCCATTCCCAAAGGGTAATCGTATGTTATCCCTATCGTTATGGGCGTAGCTATTTATGCCACATATATTCATAATAGAATTTTAGTGCAGTATGAGAAAAAGGATCATGAGTAGTCTCTAAAATTATAATGCTGTATAAAAATCGTTTGGGTACCTCAATTACATAATGAATCTCTCATTAGAGGCTTTCTAAAAGAGCTAATTAACAGCACAGAGGATATATCTAAAATCTAGATAACCTCATTAAACAAATTCGCTAGAGGTACATTATGAAATTGAAAATACTTAAGGCAATTACGCAAGTATTGCTCATCACTTTGATTGGCTTAAGCGGAATAACTAAACCTACACTGGCGCAACGTATTGAACTTAACAAGAACAACATCCCCATTGCTGTTGTTAATGCGATACAAGAAGATTTTCCCAATTGGGATATCGACCGTACTAAATGGTTTACATTCGACAAAAATTCTAATCAATGGTTACCTATTGATCCCAAAAGCTCTACTTACGTAGTCCAAGTGAATGGTAAAAATTATACCGCGAAAGCGGTGTATAATGGTGAGGGGCGTCTGCTCCAATCTAAATCAATACTCAAGAAGGGAGCTCTTCCTGAATCTATCGTGGAAAAACTTGAAACCCGTGAACATTACAAAGGATGGAAATTGACCGGTAATCAGGAAATCATTCGAAATTTTAATAATGACCGAAAAGCATACCGATTAACGCTCAAAAAGGAGGGCAAAAAGAAAGTGGTCTTTTTTGATCCCAAAGGAAATAAAATCAAAAGAGTACGCAACTATATAAATTCTTAGATAGGAAGTGCATGGCTATCATTTATGAATTGCCATGCACTTTTTGTTTTACCCACCCTATGTTGTAGTCTCCCAGATTGACTCTCTGCCCCATTCCATAGGAGATCCCAAAATCTATTTCACTATTTGTAGATAATTACTGAAGTGGCCACTAAGCCAAATTCATGCTGAGGTCCTTCAATAGATTCTGGATCATCTCCCATATCCCGGGCATAATGTTGCGCATCATCTTCGGAAATCTTCTTCACGGTAAAGGTACCGTTCAATCTAACCGTAGATCCAGCCGTATTGGTGGGAATGAAAAAGCCATAATCCTTGAAACTGATCCGTATTTGTTGATTATCAGCGGTTTCCATGATAAAAAAACATCCTTTCTTCTGGCACACTTTTTTGATAGTACCTTTGGTGGTTACCGTTTGATCGGCAAACTGAGAAGCACCATTCACTAGATCTTCCAAGGGTACTTGTTTTGGAGTATCCTTGAATGCCGACCCATAGATTTCATACCTATCTGTCTGCTGAATGGGATCAGAAAGTTGAACTACCTCGGATTCATTCGATGATTGTTGAGCATGGGCGGTCATGGTTACCATTACCACGATTATGCAAAGACTCATCCATTTGTACATGGTCATATAGAATTTGGTGGTTATTGAGTTAAATAAATTCCCAGTCCCCATTTAAAAATTCTTAACCTATTGAATTGTAACTGGTTAAGTAATGTTGCGTGGAGTTTAAGTAAGCAAATATTAGATCAAACAATGATAGCAAAAATCTATGATTTCTTTTAAACGGCTTTCTTCGATTCTAATCGTCTTACTGGCATTACTATTGGGTACAACCCCAGCCTCGGTTCAAGCCCAGCAAATCTCCCCTTCGGTTTCCGATACGCTCACTCAAACATTACTGATCCATCCGGTGATTGATGGAAATACCTCAAGTTCAGAACATGAATACAATCCCAACTATCGATTGGGGGATCAGATAGGACGTGACTTCTCCGTAGGAAAATTAACAGAAACCGGTTTTGTGCGCAGATTTAAAACCGATGGCAAAACCAATGAGGATTGGTACGGCTGGCGAAAGGATGTATTTGCTCCGATTAATGCCAAGGTGCTGAAGGTTAACCATCCGGATACCACCAATGTACCGGGCACAATGAATCGCAACGCCCGACCTGGGTATATCATCTTTTTGCGAGAATCAGACAGCACGAAAGTGGTCTATGCCCATGTACGCGAGATTCAAGTCTCTGAAGGAGATCAGGTAGAGATGGGTCAGATCGTCGGCAAAGTAGGCAACAATGGTAACTCCCGAAATCCGCATATTCACGTCGGCGCCTGGCGTGCGGATACTGCCTTGCAAATCCAGGTCGACCTCTATGCCGAACATCGATACAAGCAGAAATCCTCCAGTAAATAACACTATCTGACGTTTATAGCATAATAGAGGGCTTTGCAAAACTACCTGTCATTGCGAACGTAGTGCGGCAACCTCCTGATTAGATTGTGTAAACGGTGATTATTACTACATCTTGGCATGACCGAATAAATTTCGGAAGGTTTTGCAAAGCCCTCTAATAGTGTGGTCAGTACAGGTCACGCTATTGCTATATCCATCCTTCTAATGGATTGAGCTACTTTCTCAAGCCTCATATTGCTTCTGTAATAGTGGATTGCTATCTAACAGTTGCAATAACTATTCAAAACTTTTCTACAGGGTGCTGCTTGTAGATGTTAATCCCACTAATATGTCCGGATTACTACCCGATATCGACCCCAATGGCTTGCTTGAGTATTCGGTGGTCTTTTCTGATCGCTCACTCAATCACATGTCTGAGCAATTCCAACTAGTTATGCGCGACATCTCTTCCTCGCTGAAAGAAGTCTACCAAGCGGATGGCGTTGCAGTAGTTCCCGGTGGTGGAACCTATGCCATGGAGGCAGTAGCCCGACAACTGGCCACCGCCGCAAATTGCCTGATCGTTCGCAACGGTTGGTTTAGTTACCGTTGGAGCCAGATTCTGGATACCGGATCCATTGCTCAGCATCAAACTGTGTTAAAAGCTCAAGCAGTTAATGATGAACCGCAATCTCCTTACCAACCGGCCTCAATTAATGAGTTGGTAACCACAATTCAGACTCAGCGTCCGGATATTGTATTTGCGCCCCATGTAGAAACATCCGCGGGCTTACTTCTCCCCGATGACTATCTGAAGAAAGTGGCGGAAGCCGTTCGCGAAGTAGATGGCCTGTTTGTGTTGGACTGTATAGCTTCCGGTGCCTTGTGGGTAGATATGAAGCAATTAGGAATAGATGTGCTCATTTCAGCCCCACAAAAAGGCTGGAGCAGTACACCGGGTGCCGGTTTGGTAATGATGAGCGAACGCGCCATTGACCGCGTGAAGGAGACCACAAGCAGTAGTTTCGCCTGCAATCTTAAGCAGTGGTATCACATTATGCAGGCCTACGAGCAAGGCGGTCATGCTTATCACGCTACTTTGCCCACCGATGCCCTTAAACAGTTTCGTGATGTGATGATAGAAACTCAAAACTGGGGGTTGGATGCGGCTCAATCTCACCAGGTGGATCTAGGGCAACAGGTTCGACAACTATTGGAAGAGTACGGCTTCCCCAGTGTAGCCGCCTCAGGCTATCAGGCGCCCAGTGTAGTGGTTAGCTATACGGATGATCCGCAAATTCATGATGGCACCAAATTCAAGAAAGCAGGTATTCAAATTGCCAAAGGCGTTCCGTTGGCCTGTGATGAATCGGATCAATTCCAAACCTTTCGCGTAGGCTTGTTCGGCTTAGACAAATTACAAGATATAGCCGGAACCATCGATCGTTTACGAAGTGCCCTATCCAATTTCCATCGATAGAATTTTTGATTCCTATACAAAAAAATCCCGTCAGCATTGTGCCAACGGGATTGTTCAAGCGATAGAACAGTTTTGGTTTATACTTTCACACGATTCTCTTGCTTGGGATCCAGATCATATAAACTGGATACGGTAGCCTGAACAGTCTTGTACCACTCGTTGCCATGTTTATCGTTGATCTCGTAGAAGTCGCCAAAGTCGTGCTGTCGTTTCTTGAATGTCCACTGCTGCTTTTTGGCTTTGTATACCGGATCCACATGTAGCAGTTCGTGATAGAGCAGCATGTAACGAGTATCATCATCGAGCATATCCCACAATTCGCCACTGATCTCAATGAGATAATCATTGCCGCTATAGTACTTCACCTCTCGTGAGGCTTTTACACATTTGGCAGCCGTGCTCTTGGTTACATTGGGATAGATTAAGAAATAGCCAATTTCAGCAGGGCCGAACTCCATTTTCTCCTGCTCAATCACTTTGGCAGCCATCTCTTCCACTTCGGGAGATTCCATCAACTGCTTGTCGTTCAGTTTAATACTGTCTTCGGGTTTCAGCATGTGCGTGATTTGTTGTATTGTAAAATGTGTAATTCAATTCGTTTCTTATCAGAGCGTTCAAAAATAGTAGATCGGAGGCAATGTTTCAGATTCAATTGCGAAAAAGTAGAACGAATGTTCTCACCTCCATTTATTTTTCAAAATCATAAACCATAACCAATTGCAATTCAACGGATTAGTCATGAGTTCCAAGAAAATGTCGGTTACCAAAATTCGGCAATTCCACGAACGATGGTCAGAAAGCATTAATCAGTGGCATCGGGAGCTGGACCAGATCAAAAAAGATCAGGCAGATGCCTATGACATCTTACGGATGGTACGAGCCTTGGTGGATGATCATGTAGGTAAGATCGAAAAACTGGAAGGTCGAATTGAGGATTTGGAAATTCTCATTGATGATGTGGATTGGGAGCTCCGGTTGGATAAATACGAACGGTTAAGTAAGGAGGTGGTAGACGTACCTTACTATAACAAGCAAGTTTCCCAACATGAGTCGTTGCGTAAAGATGTTATCGATATGAAACGTACTCATGAGTTACTCTACAAGCAGTTGCAATTGCTAAATGACAGTATCCATTCAAAATTGCTCTCCTAAACTATTTACATTTCATGATTACAAGCAAACCAGGTCTAGTCGGCATACTATTATTAATACTCTTCACGGGATGTCAGACCCAAAACTCCACCTATCAGGAACTGGCCATTCCAGAGTTGAGCAATGGCATCACCGGCGAACCAAACCTGACTCAAAACCCAGACGGATCGCGGCTCTACCTCTCCTGGGTGGAAGAAACCAGCGACACTACCGCCCAGCTTTGGTATGCCACCCTGGATCAGAGCGGATTGCATGAAGGGCGTTGGTCGCGGCCTACCCTTCTTCTTCAGGGTACCCATTGGTTTGTAAATTGGGCCGATTTCCCCTCCCTATTAGTAGACCAACAGGGCGTGCGGATGATGCACTGGTTACAAAAAATACCCGGGGGCACGTATGCCTATCATGTGAATTTGAAACGGCGGTTATCCGACAATTCCTGGTCAGACCCGATCACACCGCACAAAGATGGATCACCAACCGAGCACGGATTCGTCAGTTTAAGTCAGCTGCCTACAGAAAATTCGCTCGCTATTTGGCTGGATGGACGTGCAATGGCGGATGAAGATCCACCTCACGCAATGACCCTCCGCTCCACTGAAATCACCCCAACCGGCGCTATTCAACATTCCCATTTGATCGATAACTGGGTATGTGATTGTTGCCAAACCGATGCTACCTCTTTTGATGGTACTGTTTTGACGGCCTATCGCAACCGAACCCCCAATGAGATTCGGGATATCGCCTTGGCTGCTTATCACCCACAAACTCACCAATGGGATACGTTGGGTGTAATCTGGCCGGATCAATGGGAAATTGGTGGGTGTCCGGTAAATGGCCCCGCTCTGGCCAGCGATCAATCTACCGCTGGTTTGGCATGGTTCACCCAAGCCCGGGATACCGCGAAAGTTCAACTAGGTGTCTTGAATAAACAACTCAAACCGGCCACCGAATTTTCTGAACCCATTCGAATAGATGAAGGTAATCCATTGGGACGTATTGATGTTGTGACTACCCATGGCGGTTATCTGGTCACTTGGGTTGAACAATTAGAAGAACAAACTGCCCAAATAATGGGACGCTTTGTTAGTGTGCAGGGGAACGCGGAACCAGCGGTAGCTTTGGCCGCTATTGATCCATCGCGAAGAAGCGGATTCCCTCGTGTAGCAATTTTGGGGAATGATTTAGTCATAAGTTTAACCAAAGTTCAGGATGAAAAGTCTTCTACCAAAATAGAATCCTTATCCATCCCGTTAACAGAGCTGATCAACCCAAAAACAGTCACAGAGAAGACGCTAGCTAACACCACTCCTTCGCATTAGCGAATCCTAGTTGAAATGTTAGGCCAGCTTGTTCTACCTTTGCTCTAACGTACGCTATGGGTCAAACCGCAACATCATATCAATCAAAATCTTCTACCGAAGAACTTCGGTTGCGATTGCCACTGCAACAACCCGATGGATCCTTGGCTTATGTCGAGCAATCCATCGACAACTTTCCCTATTACCTTCGCACCACGGACTATTCCGATTATTTTCGATTAGCCTTGGTCCAACGAGAACTCTCCTATACCTCTGATTGGTTGGAGCTGCAGGAATTATTCAAATCCGCCCATTTCGATAATCGACCGGTTTCTCCCGATGAGGAAATCTTGATTCAACGCGCCTTCACCATCCAAATAAAAAACCAGTGATTCAGTGATTCAGTGCTTCAGTGATTCAGTGTGTCAGATAACAGAATTCAGTATGTTAGAAATATCTTGCTGATATCAGCCTTTGACATTGAGGTGGAAATACTAAAGGTGAACAGCAGTACCTTAACCAGATAAGCAGTCAGCCAATCATCAAGCAATTTCATACTGACACACTGAATCACTGACACACTGAAGAACTGAATCACTGAACCCTGACAATCACCCGTCCGCGTTGACCACCTTCCAAAATGTGATCGATTTCTTGGTTGAGGTCATCCAAGGCTACTTCTCTGATAATCTGATCCCACAGCTGCTGATCTAAGGACCATTCATCAGCCAATTTATTCCAGATGGTGGTACGCAGATCCATCAAACAAATGCCCGAATCGATCCCCAACAAGCTTACCCCTCTGAGAATAAAAGGCAGCACATTGGTGTGCAGCTCATTAGAGCGCACATTTCCACAACTAGACACGGCTCCATTATGCTTGACCTGCCGAATAACCGTATCCAGCATATCGCCCCCCACCGTATCCACAGCCGCATCCCACCGACTTTTTAGCAGAGGGCGCTTTTCCTCTTCCGGTATGGCTAGCTCCCTTCGGTCCATTATTTTTACTGCGCCCAACTCCGTTAAATAATCATGCGCATCGGCTTTACCCGTTGCCGCTACCGGTTCATATCCGGCTTTGCGCAATAAGACAATAGCCAAACTGCCCACTCCCCCAGTGGCTCCGGTAACCAGCGCACGTTTGCCATCTGGCTGCAAATCATTGTTCATTAATCGATGTACTGCAATTCCAGCGGTTAACCCTGCCGTACCCCAACACATGGCCGTACGCAGATCCATGCCTTCGGGAAGCGGAATAACCCAATCCCCGGGTACCGATATGTACTGTCCGAATCCTCCCGGGGTGTTCATACCCAGATCGTAGCTAGTCACAATAACCTTATCTCCTTGGGCAAAGCGATCATCTTTGCTGCGCTCTACCACACCTGCCGCATCAATACCTGGTGTATGAGGAAACGTACGGGTAACGCCCGAATGAGCTTCCGCGGACAGGGCATCTTTGTAGTTAAGAGAGGAATAGTGAACCCGAATCCGAACCGGGTGATCAGGTAGAAAGTCGGAATCCAGGGTTTCAACAGTTCGCTGGCTACCTTCTTTGGTTTTGCGAACCACGAGTGCGCGATAGGAATTCATAGATGGAGGAATAAATTGGTTATGTTGGCTTTTGCCTTAAAATATGACCATCCTTGGGATACACAACAGTTGTAATCAGATCTTCGATCGTGCGTAATCAACATCTGGCAACCCCCGAAGGTGCCTCTGGACCGGCCGCTGACTATCTGCATAAACTTCCGGCTACGCCCAACTTCTATGCATCGGGCAACCTGGATTATTACCGACCTCTGCCCACCGACTGGTGGATCGCGGCTACAGATGTGAGCAATTCTACCCAGATTATTGAATCGGGCCGATACCGGGAGGTAAATATGTTGGGTGCGGCTACTATTATTGGATTACTGAACGTTGTGGCGCCCGATGCTCTGCCTTTTGTATTTGGTGGTGATGGCGCTATGGTTTGTTTGCCCTCACCATACAAAGAGCGCGCTCAAGCCTTGTTAGATCAACTTCAGCAGATGGCCCGAACGGCTTTGGACATAGAGCTGCGCACCAATTTGATCCCCTACACTGCTCTTTCCAACGAACCACCCTTTTGGGTGGGTAAATACAATCTTTCCCCAGATGCAACGCAGTACAGTTTCCTGGGGCATGGTGTCCAACAAGTGGATCAACTGTTAAAAGATCAGCATTCTGATACTTCATTAGAGCGTCCGGAACCAGATCCGGGGGTTGATGCTGATTTTTCCGGACTGGAATGCCGTTGGAAACCTGTTAAAAGTCCTACGGGTGAGACCTTAACCGTTTTAGTGGAACCATTTGGATCGCTCGATCAGCAATTATCGACTCTCAATGATTTGCTTTCTTTATACCGTTCCACAATAGATCGCGGAGGGCAATCCAAACCCCTTCGAAGATCCAGACTATCTATGAGCTGGAACCCGTTAATGCTGTTTAAAGAAAACGCGGTGGTTTCCAGCCTTCAGAACTCGGGGGATAGATGGTCGCGCTGGTTGGACGCGCAATGGCGTACTATGGTGGGCTCCTTTCTAATGAACAAACAGGTTCAAACCGAGGAAACTGACTGGGGGCGCTATAAAGATGACCTGATTGCCCATTCCGATTATCGAAAGATTGACGGGCTGTTGCGCTTTGTAGCTTCGGTTACTCCCCCGCAAAAAAAAGACTGGATTCATCAGCTGCAGGAATTACAGAAACAACGGGTATTACGCTACGGTTACCACAGTTCCGATGCAGCCCTTATCACTTGCATGATCTCAAAATACCATAAAGCGCATCTGCACTTTGTAGATGGATCCGACGGTGGATATGCCGAAGCCGCACGAATGCTAAAGAGTCAACCTCAGCCTTAACAACTTTTATCAGCGTACCTTGGGATTATCTCCGATACTATTTATTTAAATCTACTATCCAACTAGTAAGTCATAACTCCACTAAAACGCAATTGTTTATGTCTACAAAATCATTACTGGTGCTTTGTCTGAGCGGATTACTAGCCTTTGCCGGCTGCGCGGGCACCCAGTCTGCTCAGCAATCCAACGGACAAGGACAAAAGAAATCTTCTAAGGATAAGAAGAAGACCTATGCTCAAATCATTCCCAAATCAGCAAAGAGTGATGAGGGGCTGTTTACGTCACACTGGGTCGAGGATGATCTGTATTACGAAATTCCAGACAGCCTTTTGGACCGACCCATGTTGTTGATCAGTCGTATTGCCCAGCTCCCTTCCGATTTTAGTCCATATATCAATGCAGGGAGTAAAGCCGCTGAGCAGGTGGTTCGCTGGCAACGGCGTGATGATCAAATTCTGCTGCGTAAAGTATCGTACAACAGCGTTGCTGCCGATTCTCTTCCCATCCACAAATCGGTGGTAGTTAACAATTTTGAGCCGATTATACATGCGTTCAAAATAGAGACGGTGAGCCCAGACAGCCAACATGTGGTTATCAAAGTCAATGATCTTTATGAAAAGGATGTCCCCGCACTTAGTGGTTTGTCCAATGGAATGCGCAGTCGGTTTGGAGTTCGACGTTTAGATGACAGTCGATCATTTATTGATGAAGTAAAGAGCTTCCCGGAAAATCTGAATGTGCGCCACACCATGACCTACAGCGCCACCTCACCTCCTTCCGATGAAGGAACGGGTACGCTGACCATGCAAATGTATCAATCCATGATATTGCTCCCCGAGCAACCGATGACACCACGTCTGGCGGATCCGCGCGTGGGTTACTTCTCGGTTAGTCAGATCAACTATGGCTCGGAAGCCCAAAAAGCAGATCGCGAAACCTTTATCTCCCGCTGGAAGTTAGTTCCCAAGGATAAAGAAGCCTATTTGAACGGAGAACTGGTGGAACCGGTAGACCCTATAGTCTACTACCTGGATCCGGCCACTCCTGATCGCTGGCGACCATATTTCTGCCAAGGTATTGAAGACTGGAACCGGGCCTTTGAGGCTGCCGGATTCAAGAATGCCATCCAGTGCGGTGATCCTGACGATGTAGAAAATTTTGATCCGGAGGATGTACGCTATTCGACGGTACGCTATGTGGCCAGCACTACACGAAATGCGGTGGGCCCCAGTGTTTCCGATCCCCGATCCGGGCAGATTATAGAGAGCGATATCATCTGGTATCACAATCATATTCGTTCCTATCGCAATCGATTGATGATCGAAACCGGGGCTGCTAATCCCGGTGCGCGTTCCCTTACCCTGGATGACGATCTGATTGGCGAAACCATGCGTAAGGTTATTTCTCATGAGGTGGGTCACGCTATTGGTTTACCGCATAATATGATAGCTAGTTCTGCTTATCCGGTAGATTCGCTACGTTCACCCAGCTTTACATCCAAATATGGTGTTGCCGCGACCATCATGGATTATGCCCGTCAGAATTATATCGCCCAACCCGGTGATGGCGTGGAGCAATTTATTCGGATGATTGGCCCCTATGATCTGTACTCCGTGGAATACGGTTATCGTTGGTACCCGGATATTGAACAACCGAAAGATGAAAAGCCGACTCTGGATGAATTCATTCTAGACCACGCAGATGATAAACGGTATCGATTTGGCGGGCGCACCGACTTCAATCCGGAATCCCAAACCGAGGATCTGGGCGATGACCCGGTAAGAGCCAGTGAATATGCTATAGCCAACCTTAAGCGAGTAGTACCTAATCTAATCGAGTGGACATCCACGGGTGATAACACCTATGATGATCTGGATGAGATTTACGGTGAGCTCCAATATCAATGGAATCGCTATATGGGTCATGTGATTACCATTATCGGCGGGGTTTATGAAAATCGCAAAATCACCTCCCAAGCAGGAACAGTATACCAAATAGTGCCTCAAAAAGAACAAGAGCGCGCTTTGGAATTCCTTGCTCAAAACGTCTTCCAGACTCCGGAGTGGATGCTGGATCAGCAGATCTTGCGTCGGATTGAGCCAGCGGGCGCTGTAGATCGCATTCGTGATTACCAAGTGGGACTTCTTGAAGATATGCTGCAGCCGGCTCGCTTACAGCGGTTGACCGAAGCCGAAACCATCGACCGCGAAAATGCCTATCCCTTAGTGGATTACATGTCGGATTTGACGGCGAGCTTGTGGAGCGAATTCAACGCAGCCCGACCGGCCATCGATACCTACCGGCGCAACTTACAACGGGGTTACTTGGAGCAGATGGAATTCTTGATGACTGAAGAGTTTGACTTTGACTTTTCCTGGTATTTCGGCACCAATGTGGATGTGAGCCAATCAGATATTCGTCCGGCTGTGCGCTATACCCTGCGCAATTTACAGGAAGATATCGATCGCAACATTTCACTGGCGGCTAATGAAATGACACGTGCTCATTTAGAAGATGCCAGCGCTCGAATCGCAAATATCCTGGATAGTGACCAATAATTTTCTCCATTGATTAAACCTTTATAAGCCATCGGATTTAATCCGGTGGCTTTTTTATTATAAGAAGTAATGGCTCCTGAATTGTCACTCCCAATCAAATATTTGAATCATCAGCACCCAATTAGATACTTCAACTACTCCGCCCGTACAGCATATCAACGGAGTAGCGGTACAATCGACTTTGGATTTTATTCAGAAAGAATATCAGGAAGATACTCGCAGTAAAATCTGGGACCGACTAGGTCAACAATACAGCGCTCAATTTCAACAAAAAATCAACAAAAGAGATTGGATTGACCTGAACGCATTTATCGCTTTATGTCAGGCCATTATCGATGTGGTTTGGGATGGAAAGGTCGAAAAAGCCCAAGAGTTGGGATATCTAAGCGCCCGTCAATCACTGCCCTCATTTTACAAAGTACTCTATCGTCTGGGAGATGTAGACTACGTGATTGGTAAAGCCTCCAATATATTTAACAGTTACTACCAAGAGGCTGAGCTATCCATCACTGAGCAACAAAACGATATGGTTAACCTCCAGATTACTGGTTTATATGATCCCACTACCATTATCATACGACGTATCGTTGGATTTCTACGTGCCTCTATTGAAATATCGGGGGGACAACTGAGCGAGCTAACTTGGAATCAGTCAGAACCCATAGACGGAACCTGGAGTATTTACATGTCTTGGTCGTAGGCTGATCAGTTACACTTGCCTCCCCTTGTGGATCTGCCTGAGTTCGTCTATCATAGATAGCTAACCACAAAACAATGTCTATGGCTTCTGGATCCAAAAAAGTTATTTACGCCGCGCTTGTTGGTAATGCCCTCATTGCGGTTACCAAATTTTTCGCCTCAGTATGGACGGGTAGTTCAGCCATGTTTTCTGAAGGCGTCCACTCCCTGGTGGATACCGGCAATCAGATGTTATTGCTTCTCGGACTCAAAAAAGCCATTCAACCCGCCAACACAGAACACCCCTTTGGTCATGGAAAGGAAATCTATTTTTGGAGCTTTGTAGTGGCTATTATGATTTTTGCGGTGGGTTCCGGGGTTTCTCTCTATGAAGGTATTCACGGCATTATTAACCCGCATGAACCAGAATCATATCTGGTGAACTACCTGGTATTGGGTTCGGCCATTATTTTTGAAGGGTTTGCCTGGTATTTTGCCTGGCGCGAGTTTACCAATCACAAAGGTCGGCGCGGTTATATCGAAGCAGTGCGCAAAGGCAAAAATCCATCTCTTTTTGTAGTACTATTTGAAGATTCCGCAGCCCTGTTGGGACTGGTAGTGGCTTTAATCGGTGTGGGGTTAACCCAATATACCGGCTTTGTGGTTTTTGACGGTATCGCTTCAGTAATCATTGGACTGATTCTGGGTGGAACTGCCATCTGGTTGGCTTACGAAACCAAAGGCTTACTAATTGGAGAAAGTGCCGATGTTGAAGTTGTAGCTAAAATTCGTGACCTGACCACACAAGATGACCTCGTGGATAAAGTTCATGAGGTACTCACCCTACACATGGGACCGGATTTTATCCTGGTGAATATGTCAGTAGATTTCACCAATGATTTGAATGGGCAGCAGGTTAATGATGCCATCTCCCATCTGGATCATGACATTAAAGCGTTGGACCCCCGCTTGAAACGGGTCTTTATCGAGGCTCAAAATCTAAATTAATAGCAATACAATGAAACGACTGTCATTTAACCATCGATGTTCGCAATGGGTAATTGCGGCTGTACTTACCCTGATTATGGGTTTACCCTTTGAAATAACGGCCCAACATACCCATCAACCCGGAGATATCCCTGATGATCCGTTCACACACACCTTCTCAATCGTGGCTCGCGATGCAGAAACCGGACAAATTGGAGTAGCCGTACAGTCGCACTGGTTCTCGGTAGGATCTGTGGTCAGTTGGGCTCGAGCCGGTGTGGGAGCCGTGGCAACGCAATCTCTCTCCAACGTTAGTTTTGGTCCCCGTGCACTGGATATGTTAGAAGCCGGACTTTCACCTAAGGAAGCCCTACGAGAGTTGATCGAATCTGATGACGGCAGTGCCTTTCGCCAAGTGGCTATCATCGATACACAAGGCCGTGTGGCCGTACACACCGGTGATAAGTGTATAGCTGAAGCTGGGCATCAAACGGGCAATAACTACTCTGTACAGGCAAATATGATGCTCAACGATACCGTCTGGCCGGCAATGTCGGATGCTTTTGAGCAAACCGAAGGCTCACTGGCCGATCGGATGATGGCTGCGCTGAATGCCGCTCAGGATGAAGGTGGAGATATCCGGGGGCAACAGTCTGCGGCTATGATAGTCGTTAAAGGAGAATCAACGGGTAAACCTTGGGAAGATCGTGTGATGGAGCTGCGTGTCGAAGATCATCCCAATGCTGTGGCAGAGATGGATCGCCTGCTAAAAGTCAATGAAGCCTACAATCACATGAATGCCGGCGATCACGCCATTGAGCAGCAGGATGTGGATGGAGCCCTGCGCGAGTACAATGCTGCCATGGAAATGTTTCCCGATAATGTAGAAATGAAATACTGGACAGCGGTTTCCTTGGCTAATGCCGATCGGATGGATCAAGCCCTCCCCTTATTTAAAGAAGTATTCGAAGCCGATTCCAACTGGATAGAGCTCACTCGCCGGATTGTCCCCAATGGCATGTTGAATGTTAGCGACGCTGAACTCCAACAAATTACAACTCTAACCCAATAAGAGATTCCCTATGGCACCAGAAAAAGAGAATAAGAATTTTCCGCCCCCGCGACGTGAACGAGTTTCCAGTGGCACCAAATGGGAATCCGTAATGGGATATTCCCGAGCCATCAAAGCGGGTAAACACATCTACGTATCCGGTACTACCTCCACCGATATGAGTGGCAACCTACTGCATAAGGGGGAAGCTTACGATCAAGCTACACGGGCGTTAGAAAACATTGAAAAAGCCTTGGAAGAGTTTGGGGCGGATCGCCGTCATATTGTGCGTACCCGCGTCTTTGTGACCAACATCTACAGCTGGGAAGTGATCGCCAACGCGCACGGAGACTTTTTCAAAGACATCAACCCAGTGACCAGCATGGTGGAAGTGCGCCGCCTGATTGAACCGGAAATGTTGGTAGAAATCGAGGCCGATGCCTATTTGGACGCGGATACGGCCTGAAATTTCTTTCCAGAATTGAAAAAGGAGATTGAGTGTTACCTCAATCTCCTTTGATTTCATTTATTATTGACATCCATATCAGCTCTCACCATCGATAGAGGCGGCTCCTCCTCCACTGAACATCAGGGAAACGGCCATCAGGAACAGTACGAAATCAAATTCCCATCCCCCGCTGAATCCTTTAGCAAACTTGACGGTGATCATAGCTACAATCATCACGATGGCTATGAGCGCCGCGGCTATTCGGGTTTGAAAACCTACCAGCAGTAAGATTCCACCCACAAACTCAACCAAAGCTACCACCCAAGCCATAACGGAGGGCAACGGTATACCTACATTTCCAAAGAAACCTGCCGTTCCTTCAATTCCAGTTAGTTTACCCCAACCGTGCACGATGAATACCGCGGCCAGTCCTATTCTGAGTACCAGGGGAACGTATTTCCTGTATTGTCCCAACGACTCCAGCATATAAAATCCTCCAACGAATTAGTTTAGCATTAAACGATTACGATTATCATACTAGCTAGAAGCTAACTTTGCAAACTATTTACGGCATAGACCCTTAATATTTATCCGCTTATCCAGTAAGATTCTGGTAGAATACAAGAAACAAACTCGATGCTAGCTGATCGTGTTTTTTCTCGTCAGTCAAGCTAAAAGGCTTAGTTTAGCCCCCTAACGTGCAAGCCGTATCTAGGATACAATATCCGTTTGCGTCTTTTCCCTTACCCTACATCGGCTGTTTTTATAGAAGGCAACCCCCGCATCATTATAGCCCCAATGATGAAAAAGGCAACAATTACGGTCATCCCAACGCGCTGACTTCCACTAAACAAGGTTAACTGCCCCACCAAAAATGGCCCCATGAAGGCGGTTACTTTCCCGGATAGCGCAAACAATCCAAACATTTGCGTGCGCATTTCTTGCGGAGCCAAATGAGCCATATACGTCCGACTGGCTGCCTGCACCGGCCCCACAAACAGTCCCAGAATCAATCCAAAGGTCCAGAACAAACTAATTGAAGAAACCAACAGTATGCTGGAACAACTGATAATCAGCCCAATCAAAGCCACATTAATCGTGGTTTTACTGCCCAACGCATCATCCAGCCAGGCAAAAGCAGCAGCGCCCAATCCCGCGGTTACATTCAGCCCGATTCCGAAGATGAGCACATCTTTTTCGGTCATATCGAATGCACCCGCCGCGTAAATTCCTCCGAATGCGAACACTGTGGCTAACCCATCGATAAAAAACATGCGGGCAACCAGGAATCGTAAGATGTCTTTATACTCTCGAACGTGCTGCACAGATTCTTTGATTTGCAGCCAGCCTTCGCGCACCGAATCCCTCATCGACTTAAAAGTGGACGGACGATCTGGTGTGTTCAAAAACAGAGGCAAAGCGAAAATGGCATACCAAATGGCCACCAACACAAAAGTGGCCCGCACGTGTTCGGCTTGATCAGTACTCAACCCCAGCCAGGCTGCTTCTGGATTGATTAATCCATAGAGTGCCACAATCAGGCAAACCAAACCACCGGCATACCCTAATCCCCAAGCCCAACCGGACCAACGCCCCATCTTTTTTGAGGAAACCAGATCGGGCAGCATGGCATTGTAAAACACAAAGGAGAACTCAGAACCAATGGTACTTAAAGCCACCATGGCTAATGCAAAATAGAGAACCTCATTACTCGGATAGGCCCACCAAAGTAGCGCGGTGGGAATGATGCACAGCAACGTAAACACCGCTAGCCAGGGTTTTCGACGTCCCCCCTGATCGGCAACTGCTCCCAAAAATGGTCCCAACAGAGCAACCGTCAATCCGGCGATGCTGATGGTATTTCCCCACTGTGAGCTTCCTAACGTCTCATTTTCGGCGATTTGTCGGGTAAAGTACGCCGCAAAGACAAACGTCTGAATAACGGTGGGATAGGCGCTGTTTGCCCAATCATATAACGCCCAGGACCATAACCCCTTATTTCCATTTTGTAGTGACTCGTGTTCAGTCATTTCCTGCCCATTGATTAAAAAGCTGGATTAACATAGCCACAATAGAAGCATTTTCAAATGAATGGCCTCAACTAAACAGAACCATAAAATTTTAGTAACATAAAGAAATGACGATGATATAAGCCGATCTATGAACTTAATTCCAATTCCACATAACAGCCGCTGGTATTGCCAAGTTTTGGTATTGGTTCTGCTGTGGGTGGTCACCGCTCCGAATAGTGCTAACGCCCAAACCAAACTGGAAAGCCTGATTTTTGAGTCTAACCGCATTCAACTCTGGGAATCGTTGCCCGAACCCAGTCAACAAAGCCTTCAACGGGAACTTCAGCAGATTAAACAAGATGTTTCCCTGCGTGATATACAACTTCGGCTACAAAGTGGGGTAACTACCGGCTATATGCCTTCTTGGTATCGAGCGCTTATAGACACCAGCCAATCCAAGATGTTTAAGACTTCGTATCGGTACACCGATATCAACGCCGATGGTCGAACCGACTTGGTGTACACCGGATACCCGATCAGCTTCAATCAACCCAGTACGGTTATCTGGCTATTGAATGAAAATCATTACGAGTTAATCGGCCAACGTTCGGGCTTACTTTATGCCTTACAACCCGGACAGACACCATCTCTTATTATGCAGCAGGGTCAATGTTGTGGTAATTATATATTGCGTTATGATGTGGTGAGTATGAACATGCGGTTGGGTGATAACGCGGCTCCCTCCTTTTCTGTGGATAAATCCTATGTGGCTTTCAAAAACACCTATATCCCTAGAGGAACAGCTCCCTCACACAATCGTGCGGCCATTACCGTTACCACAGATCGAGCCGAACTGCGATTCTCCCCAGTACAACGTGACAATCTGGATGCTCAATTTTCCCGTCGCGAACAAACAAAAGCCTTTGGCAACATCGTAGCAATATTTCACAAAGGAGATCGCGGCATACTGCTGGGTACATATAGTGAGGCTATGGAACGCGGCGAATGGTGGTTAGTTGCCTTTAAACCGAAAACATTGGGTTCATACAACCGCTTCTATAACGATAGAAACGCTCATCGTATAGGTTGGATTCGATCCCAATCGGCTACTACGGGTGAGACCACCTCCAATTTGTAGGCTCAACCTACACCATCTGATCGACCTCTTGTTCCGGCAGTCCTCGCCATTCGGCCAGTTGCTTACGAATTTTGCTACGCACCTGATTGGTCAATTCATCCAAGTCGTCCATAGTAAGCCCTTCTGTTGGAATGGGTTCTAACACCTTTAGACGGATGTAGGAAGGTTTATCAAATTTCCAGCTATGTTTGGGTAAACAATCCTGCGTACCATCAATGGCCAAAGGCAATACCGGCGTTTGCGACTGAATGGCTAAGCGAAATGCCCCTTTGGAAAAACTGCGCAGTTGTCCCGATTTAGAGCGGGTTCCTTCGGGGAAAAATATCACTGAGCATTTGTTTTGCAGATAATAGCGCGCTCTTCGCAGGGTAGCGATACGGCGATTGGCCGCCTTTCGATCTACGGGAATGTCTCCGGCCAGTTGCATCATCCATCCTACTATAGGAACCGCAAACAGCTCTTTTTTGGCCACCCACTTCATTTCCCAAGGCAAATTACTGATTAATGGGATATCCGCCTGTGAAAGATGATTGGAAACCACCACATAGGGGTTCCGCATATCATAATCATATTTGCCGGTAATGGTCAGTGTCCAGTTGGGATTCAGTTTGGTCATCGCCTTACCGACTTTGCGGAACAGGTAGCCCGTTTTGTAGAAAGATTTATCCCGTTCCAACAACCGTACAATGGCCATCATAGGCAACCAAACAATCAACAATACCGCAATGGCCACCCAGATAAGCGCTGATTTGATTGTATTAAGCATGGTTATTTAGGAACAGGAAATTTTGAAATATTCATAGCATCGGCAAGCTTATGGGCGATGTCGGTATTGTCCCATAATCCGGTGAAATCAATAGCCCGGGGACCAAAGGCGAAAAGGGGAACCTGAATACCAGTATGATGACTGCTTGTCCAAACCGTTTCCATATCATTGCGAGATCCGTTGGAATTGATCATGGTTAACCCACCGGTTTCATGATCCGCCGTAGAAACCACCAACGTTTGCTCATCCCGCAGTGCAAATTCCATGGCTTTAGCTACCGCTTTATCAAATTCACGGAGCTCTTCCAGCATATAATCTAATTTGTTACCATGTCCGGCCCAATCGATTTGGCTGCCTTCCACCATCAGGAAAAACCCTTGATCATTTTCTAAATGTCGGATGGCCGTTTGGGTCATTTCTGCCAAACTGGGTTCCGTATCCGTACCTTCCAATCCGTCCTGACCGAATAGACCCAGCAAACGCTCTTCATCACCGGTTAGCTCCATTAAATCATTTCGAGATTCCATGATATGGAACTCTTGCTGTTTAGCCTGGGCCAGCAGATCGGCATCATCTTCACGTTCACTGGCTGAATCTGATTGAGGTACAAAAAAGCCTCTCCCGCCCCCCAGCATCACATCGGCATCCGAGTTAATCATTTGCTCGGCAATCTGATTTTCCAGATCCCGGTCATGAATATGTGCGGCAAAACTGGCCGGTGTAGCATGGGTTATGGAAGACGTAGCCACTACACCCGCCTTCATTCCCTTGGCCTTAGCCAACTCTAACAAAGTGGCCCAACTGGTAGAATCGGCTGCTTGCCCAATCATACCGTTTCGGGTTTTTTTTCCGGTAGCATAGGCCGTAGCCCCAGCCGCGGAATCGGTAATTAAATTGTCGGAGGAATAGGTTTTCACTATTCCAGTTACGGGCATTCGCTGTACGGCTAACAAACCTTCTTCTCCCTTTAAATGCTGTTGCCCCACTTGTAACTGAGCCAAACCGGTTCCATCCCCAATAAATAAGATGACATTTTTAACTTGGGTAGATTGCACTAACGGAAATTTATAAACGGTTTCCTCTCCCTGTGCTTCAGCTGTTGAGTAGGCCTCTTCTACTATATCATCGGCATAAGGTGATTGGTCGGATTGCGTGCACGCACCCAATAGCACCAAGCCCGCTACTAATACCAATGCTCGAAGCGATCGAAATGATTTCAACATATTAACCTATCATGATTTGAAAATTATGAATAGTCGATACTAGTAACAGCATCTCCCATTTAGGACTCAAAACAAAAGAATCGTAGTATAAAAAACTGATATTAAATTTCAGTTAAACGGATGTAAAACCTTGATCTTATTTTTTGCCCACCTTGGGAAGTAGACTCTTTATGATTCCCCAAACTCCCTTGGCTGGCTTACGGGCCCGTTTATTACGTTGTACCGCCTTCTCAATTACCGGAAGGTCTTCGCGGGGATGTTCCGACTGTACGCGTCGTTCAATCTTTTGACGTTGGCGGCGCTTAACGCTTGGAGTCTTCTTACTTCGCCCTTTTTGGCGATTTTCTCGACGGTTTTTCCTCTTCTTTTCCGAGCGTTTGTTTTGCTTTTTTTGTGGAGGGGGTTGTTTTTTCTTCTCTTGTTTTTGCTGCTTAGAACGGGAAGATGGTTTCTTTTTCTGTTGACGCTTAGACTGCTTACGCTGTTTGTATTTTCCGTCGCGGTTCTTATTCTCTTTTTTAGATTTACGGTTCTTGCGTTCCTGCTTCCGCTCATTACTTTTTTTGGCTCCATCACGGCGCTTTTGCTTTCGCTTATCACGCTGGTTTCCTTGGTCCGATTCTTTCTTCTTTTTATTAGAGGAACGCTTTGTTCGCTTACTTGATGATGATTGCTTCCCCTTTTTAGCAATTTTCGCATCTTGATAGCTAAGTTGATCACCTACCACCTTCTTAATGGCATGGAAGGGCTTATTCTCAGATCGACTGACCAACGTAATCGCCATACCGGTTTTATCGTAGCGACCAGTTCGTCCAATTCGATGGATATAATCATCGGGGCTGTTGGGCACATCAAAATTAATAATGATAGATACATTATCGATGTCGATTCCCCGGGATAGCACATCAGTGGCTACCATAACGGGGTATTCCCCGTTTTTAAACTTGAGCAGGGCTGCTTCCCGCTCGGATTGATCCTTATCACCATGCATGTGCACGGCGCTTATTCCGCGCTTTCGCAATCGGCGATAGAGCTGATCGGTTCCGCGTTTGGTTCGAGTAAAAATAATGACCGACTCCCAGTCTTCATCATCCAGCAGTTGCTCAACCAGATCCAGCTTATCGTTCTTGGAAACTTTGTAGATGCGTTGCTCTACTTTATTGGGCGGCTTCTCGATTTCAATTTCCACCTTCACCGGATCATTCATAAACTGATCCGACAATTTAACCACTTCATCCGGCATGGTAGCCGAAAACAACAGGGTTTGCCGCTCTTTGGGAAGTTGGGTTATAATCTTTTTCACATCCGGGAAGAACCCCATATCCAGCATGCGGTCAGCTTCATCCAGGATCAGATACTTAAGATTGCTAAAATCCGGATTCATTACCTTCATCTGATCGATCAAACGTCCGGGTGTAGCCACCAAAATGGGTACGCCGGCTCGAATAGCTCGGGCCTGTTCTGAAAAATCACTCCCTCCGATTACTGTGGCCGAAGATATGTTCGCGTGATAACCAATGGCAAAGATTTGTTCGTCAATTTGGTTGGCTAATTCCCGCGTGGGAGACAAAATTAGCGCCTTAATTCCCTCGCCCTGGTCATTAATCAACTTCTGGATCAACGGAATGACAAACGCGCCGGTTTTACCTGTACCCGTCTGTGCGGCCCCAATAATATCACGTCCCTTTAATATATGAGGGATAGTCTGTTCCTGTATGGGAGTGGGTTCTTCAAAGTTTAGGGCCTTAAGGCCTTCTAATAATGATTTACTGAGCTTTAAATCTTCAAATTTCAAGATCTAACCGTACATTAAATTCTGCAAGATCCCAATACCGAACACGACTTCTGTTCTTATCTAATTGGATATATAGGGCGATGGCGTGTTATGAGATCATTGCTTGATTAACAATAGATAGCGTACCTATGCGTGGCCCGTTTCATTGTATTCTTGTTGGAGCCCATTTCGCATTCGTAGTCAATATATAGGGTACGCAATCACATCGCGCCTTAATCGTGCCTAAAATACAAAGTTGTGGCTTCAATACTAGATTATTTTGTGGTACTGATGGCAGGATAAATTTGTCTTACCGTCTAAAAATGCTAGTTTAATTAGATGTAAACCAATATTTCTTAAATCTATACCAAGACAGAACCTTTTTATGAAACGATTTATTGTTGCAGGTTGCGCACTTTTACTCTCCGGTTCCTTACTGGGATGCGGTGGTGGAGTGGATGGCGATGTAAACCCCTCTCTTAATGATAACGATCAAAAAATCAGTTACAGCATCGGATATCAGATCGGTACTAACTTCCGCGATCAGGAATTAGCGGATATTATCGATATGAACGATCTGCTGGCTGGAATGCAGGACGGCATGAATGAGGATGATCCGGCCTTGGCTGATTCTACTCGAAATAGAATTATGACCGAGTTCCAGCAACAACAGCAAGCCAAGCAGATGAAGAAATTCAACGAGGAGAAAGATAAGAACCAAAAAGAGGGTGAAGCTTTTCTGGAAGAAAACGCCACCAAGAAAGGGGTAAAAACTACAGAAAGTGGTCTTCAATATCGTGTACTGGAAGAGGGATCCGGCAAATCACCTGATGAAAACGATGAAGTGACCGTACACTATGAAGGAACCCTGCTCAACGGAGAGGTTTTTGACTCCTCTTATGAGCGTGGAGAGCCCACCTCCTTCCCTGTTAATCGCGTCATTCCCGGATGGACCGAAGCATTGCAAATGATGAAAGAAGGCGGTAAATGGGAAATTTACATTCCTTCCGATTTAGCTTATGGTCAGCAAGGAGCCGGACAGAAAATCGGACCTAACTCTACGCTTATTTTTACTGTGGAGCTTTTGGAAGTTAATGAGAAGTCTTAATTGTAGGATTCTTGTTTTATTTTAAAGGTCGCTGATCAGGTCAGCGACCTTTTTTATTTGAAGACATTGACCACTGTATTTGTCACTATCGGTGTTTAATATTTTAGAAATAGTTCCGATAATGCACCCAATAGGCTATCGTATAATTGGATTTCCGCTATGCATCGTACCCAAGATCAATTTGAAGAGTTATTAAACCGTTATCCGCTGGAGTATTACCCTCTTCAAAGCCATGGGTATATCCCCTCCACTAGCGATTATCGCATTCGACTATCCGATCAACAAGGGGTGGTTACCTTTATTTTTAAAGATGTAATTGAAGTGCATGAAAAATTGACCGCTCGTCTTACTCTTCCTGAAGAAAAACATGACAGCGTTCCTGAAACCCCAGAGTCGCTAGAAATAGAAGAAGACTCTTCATCATCTCAAGAAACGACTGATGAAGCCCCAATTGCAGAAGCCGAATCTCCAGTGGAGGCTCCTCAACCTGATGAAGAAATTTCTGACGATGAACTCGCCGCGCTTTTTGAGGATCCCGAAGCATTGGAGGGCGATCAAATCGATTCAACGCATTCGTCATCGATGGATCATGGACAGACCACGGCTGAAGATCCAAATTATCAGGAAGAGTCGCCGTCAACAGATCATGATGCGATAGATACTTCCGTGCAACCCCCTACTCCCCGTCCGATGCCACGAATGCTCAAGCGGCGCACCTTTCATTTAGCTTCTCCCTACTGGTATTATGTAGAGTTCTCCGAGCGTGCTCGTGAGTGGTCACTACGATTTCCCAATCAAATGCATGAAGTCGTACTGGTGACCCCGTTTTTACGACTTAGCCTAATCTTCCGTGACGTATCGGTGAAACATGAGCCACATAAGCAACTGCGACACGAAGATTCTTTTCTAAGTATTGCCGGCTAATCATCCTATCATTTATCCAAATGGCGTTCCTTGATCACTTGCCATAGCTTCGGATAGGCCTCTTGATAGTCCAGCTGACTTTTATGTATAATCTCCTTGGCTTCATCGGCGTCATAGACGTCCGTAATCTCGCTTTGCGACTCGCTGAATGAATTGGGCACCGCTTTATAAGTAATGAAATAGTGGCGCAATCGATCTAGCAAGCCTTCATTCAGCTCAGATATCGATCGGTAATCACCATATTGGGCATCTCCCTTCAGAACCGCGATAATCTTGTCATCGGCCTCATTCCCATCAATCATTCGGAGACCACCAATGGGATAGGCATCCAAAATCAAGTCGCCATGGGTAATTCCCCGCTCAGTGAGCACGCAGATATCCAAGGGATCATCATCACCTTCGATGTTGGTTCGATTCGTTTGCTCTTGACAATGCTTGCCCACACGATCCCCACAAAGCGTTTGGGGTACAAAACCGTAAGGAGCCGGACAACTATTGGAAAAACGTTGAGGGCGATCCACTTTCAAATAACCGCTACGTTTATCCAGCTCATATTTCATGGTATCACCGGGGACAATCTCAATATAAACGGTAATTAAATCCGGTGTAGATTTTCCGATAGATACGCCGTGCCAGGGATGGGGTTTGGCTAGGTCGTATAAGGCGTTTAAAGTTTGTGTGGACTCAGATTGGGAACTCATAATTGGCTACTAATTCTTGATGGTTTAGGTTCGACAAAAATTAAAATACGAGCCATTCCCGGGCCAACCAATTCTTTTTGGGATGGGGCATAGTTGAACTAACCACTGAAGTATATAATTACGACTTTTAGCCCATAGATAATGAGTAAAATGTTTATAACTTTGGAGCCGTATAGATTTCATTAAGAATTGATGACCAAATCTTACCAAACTGAATGGAACGGCATCTTTTACTGATCATTTGTAGCCTGAGCCTGCTAGCCCTGGAGCCGGGTAGCATCATATTCGCCCAGGAAAATACCGCAGCGGATTCCCTGCTGACCGACACCTTGGAAACAGTCCAAATTGAAGCTGCCAACGCCCAATATTCTATTGATCGCGCGCCTTTTTCATATTCGACCATCAACCGAAGTATTGGGCAGCTGAATCAAAACTCAGGAACCTCTTTAGCTGATTTAACCGCTGATCTGCCCGGAATCTGGATCAACGATCGGGAAAATTTCGCTCTGGGGAATCGGATCACCATGCGCGGCATTGGTTGGCGAGCCGCCTTTGGAGTTCGTGGTATCCAACTGGTACTGGATGGCATTCCGTTAACCATGGCTGATGGTCAGTCGGTAACCAACATTATCGATCCGGGCTATATTCGGCAACTGGAAGTAATCCGTGGGCCCTCCTCCCTGTTTTGGGGTAATGCCGGTGGCGGGGTATTGTATCTGAAGACTATTCCCACCAATGATCAGTCTTCTTCGATAAACATTGGGCTTCAGCGTGGATTTTACAACACCAAGCGCTATGATTTCCAAGTTGCACAACCGTTAGGCAAGCATTACATCAGTGGATATGCCAGTCGGCAACTCACCGACGGCTACCGCGATTACAGTTCGGCTACGTTGAACCGTGCGGGACTGGGCGGTTATTTCCAATTGGGCTCCAACCTGCTGCTTAATTACCACAGTGCTTTTTTGGCTATGCCCTTTGCCGAACACCCCGGTTCATTAAATAGGCAACAAGCGCAATCTGAACCGACCCAAGCCCTTACCAGCTACGAAAACTTGGAAGCCGGCAAAATTGCCTATCAAGGGCAAGTTGGTTTTTCACTAAACTGGACCCCCTCCTTTGGGAACTTTGAACTATCCGGTTATGGGATCAAACGGGATCTGGAAAACCCTCTTACCTTCGCCTATATCGATTTAGATCGAAACGCCGGCGGGGGGCGTTTCAGCTATGAATTTTCATGGAAAGGAATTACGCTGCAAGCCGGTGCCGATGCCAAATACCAGGGCGATTTCCGCCAAAACTTTGATAACAACTTGGGGGAACCCACTTCCATTCCTCGTTTGGAACAAACCGAAGAAGTATTCAGTCGATCCGGTTTCGGAATCCTGACTTACGACTGGAAATTTTTAACCCTGACCGGTGGTATCCGTTATAATCTGGTGGATTTTCAGCTGGATGATTCCATCCTAACTGACGGTGACGATTCGGGGCAACGCAGCTTTGAAGCACTCACTCCGGCACTGGGGATCAGTTTCAATTGGGTCAAACAGACGTTATACGCTAATTACACCACCGCTTTCGAAGCACCCACCACCACCGAATTAGTCAATCGACCAGATAACGAGGGTGGGTTTAACCCAGAAATTGAGCCCGAACACATGGCAGGCATCGAAGTGGGACTACGTGGATCCTTTTGGGACCGACGTATTCGCTACGATCTGGTTGCCTATCAACAACAGATTAATGACATGTTGATTCCCTACCAAGATGCAACTTCCGATCGTGTTTATTATCGGAACGCGGGAAAAACCCAGCATCAAGGAGTGGAGGCACAATTTTCCATCCGCCCCCTTCGTCCGTTTACTTTAGGAGCTTCGCTTTCGCTGTTAGAAGCCACCTTTAAGCAAGGCATCACTCAAGACAGTACTGTTTTATCGGGTAACCACATACCTGGGGTAACACCGCAACGTATCAATGCATTCATAGAGATGAAACACGCGGGTATGCGAGCTAAACTAGCCCTGGAACATGTGAAGGAATACTATGTAAACAGCATTAACACTGAAATGAATAATGGCTACGATATTTTGGATTTAGAGATTAGCCATACAGGTATTGAATTGAATGAGTATGTACTTTTATACCCATTTCTGGAAATTCGCAACCTCACGGATATCAATTATTACGGATCGGTAGTGGTAAATGCTCGCGGCGATCAATTTTTTGAACCCTCGGCGGGTCGACACGCCATGGCTGGATTCACCCTGCAAATCAAATAAAAACAAGGGTTAGCTTAACATCAATTTCAGTAATTTTTAATTTAATGCCCTTGAGCGAGCTGGAATTATTTCTATTTTCAATGAGCTATAAAAAATCTACAACAACGGTTAGGGACAATGAGTAAAGTAATTAGTGGGATACAACAGGTAGGTATTGGGATACCCGATGAAAAACAAGCTTTCGACTGGTATCGCAAACATTTTGGAATGGATATTCCCATATTCCAGGAAGCCGCTGAAGCGCCCTTGATGATTGATTATACCGGCGAGGAAGTTCAATCACGCTCGGCTACCCTGGCTATCAATCTTCAAGGTGGTGGCGGGTTTGAAATTTGGCAATTTACCAGTCGTGATACCGATCCCCCTGATTTTGATGTGCAACTGGGCGATTACGGAATTTTTGTATCCCGTATAAAAAGTTTGAATGTCGAAAAGACCTACCAACAATATCAAAAAAGTGGAATCAATACCATCAGCGAGATCCTACAAGATCCCAGTGGTTCATCGCACTTTTTTGTCCGTGATCCCCACGGATTAATTTTTCAGATTGTGGAGGGCCGCGCTTGGTTTACCAAGGGGTACCATCACACCGGTGGCCAAGCCGGAGCCATGATCGGTGTTTCTGATATGGAGGAATCACTGAAGGTCTACCGCGATATCCTGGGTTACGATAAGGTTATTTACGACGAGACCGGCGTTTTCGATGATTTCGCGCCGCTCCCCGGGGGCAATCAGAAAGTGCGTCGTATGCTGTTAGAGCATAGTAAACCACGCCAAGGTTCATTCTCTCGCTTATTAGGGCCATCCAAACTAGAGCTGGTTTCTGTTTTTGATCGTGAACCCAATAAAATTTTTGAAAACCGATTTTGGGGCGATTTAGGGTTTATTCACTTGTGCTTCGATATCAAAGGGATGGATGCCCTGCGCGAAGAGTGTGAAGCGGCTGGGTTCCCCTTCACCGTGGACAGTCAAGATAGTTTTGATATGGGTGAGGCAGCGGGTCATTTCAGCTATATTGAAGATCCCGATGGAACACTGATCGAGTTTGTGGAAACCCACAAGATCCCCATTCTCAAAAAAATCGGCTGGTACCTGAATGTCCGTAAAAAGGATCCTAAAAAGCCACTCCCCAATTGGATGATCAAGGCGTTGAAATTCAATAGGGTGAAGAATTAGCCACGTTGTTTACTCTGACTATAAAATGACCGGTGTAAATTTTATGCCGGTCATTTTATACCCCTTTCTACTATTCTTTGCTCGTTCCCTTAATCGCTTTTGATTCTGTCTAATAACTTGCGACCTTGTTTTTTCAAATAGTCTTCGATGGCTTTCTGTACCAGAGTATCATCCGGTTTTACCGTTGGCTTTTCCATAGTTCCGGTTATTTGTACTGGTACCTCAATGATGCCCTCCTCACTCTGTAATGCTTTTACCCCCTGATCGCTAATTACAGCAGCTAGTCCCTTTTTGAACTGTTCCGGTAATAATATGGTAGCTTTATAGTCAATTTGATCGGTGAGCAAATGTTGGGTTCCCTCCATGCGCATTCCAATATTACCGCTGCTCAATTGAAAATCATCCAATGCCAATACGCTTTGTGATATCGTATAGGTAGCCTGCCATTCGTCCATAGCCAGATTTTCTAACTCTTCACTGTTGAGCAGTTCCGCCAATTGAAGCTGTATGGGATGGTCTTTCAGCCGTGCTTTGCTCATCCCCAACGTACCTGACGCTTCAATAGAAGCAATTTCCGGGGTGAGGGTGGCGTCCAATTCAGAGCTATACGTTATCTGCGTACTAAAGGCCCCATCGACGTATTTATGAATATTGGAGACGCGTCCTAGAAATTTGGTCTCTTTGAAAAACTGATTCACTTTCAAATCACTCAATGTACCATTAAAAGACAGTTGAGTACGATTGGGCTGCGGAATATCCCACTGTATGTCACCCGTAATCGATCCATCAAACCAATTAGCTGAGGCCTCCGGGGCACGAATTTGATCCTGTGTAATCTGTGTTTGGCCCTGAATATCCTGAATTACCAACCCCATGAACTTCATTTCACGAATATCAACTTCTATGGTCATTTCAATATCGGGTAATTCCACAAGTATTGACTCATCCGTTGATTCCGCATCCACATCCGCATCCCAATCCATCAATTCATCCAAGTCCACGCGATTACTTCGAAATATACCGGTGTACTTCGGCCTTGGCCCTGCTTCAGCTTCAGTAGCCGCAAATGCATCAACCAGGGAAATATAGTGTTCGACATTCCCTTCCAAAGTGTAATCCGATTGCCCCATATTCATGGAAAAGTTAACCAGTTGCGCAACATTGGGCTCTAATCGCAGCTGCGTCTGTAAATTGGTTATTGGTAACCAGAGGGAATCCCCGGCAATCATAACATTGGTTAACCGACTGGACCCTTCCAAGGAAAGCGCACTTAAATTATTCCATGATCCAGATGCGTGTAGGTTTATATTGGCCATTCCCTCCTGCTGCTGAATATAGGGTTCCAATGAATAGATGGTTGCCAATTCATGCAAGTCAGCATCTCCGATGATGTTCAGATCAAAGACCGGATCCGAAGACCAATAATCTTGCACTTGCCCACTAATTTCCAAGTGATTCTTTCCTGATACAATATTAGAGGTTTGGATAATCAACCGGTGAGCAGCCAATTCAGCATCAAATTCCAATGTCTCGATCGGTGGTCCATATCGTGGATAATTTATTTTTCCCTCCCGCAGGCTTACTGTGCCCTTGTGTGCAATTTTATCCAGACGATCCATATCCATTGGACCTTCCCAAAGGAGATCCGCTTGGACTAAACCACTAAGGCTAAGGGTATCTTCATCGATGGGATAAAACTGTTTTACCGTAGACAGATTCCCCATTACTTTCGTATTCACAGCCATTCCACGTTTCTCAGTGTCCATGGGATCCCACACCTGACCGCTGATCACCACGGAGTTGTTAGCAGCGTGCATTTCCAGTTGTTCAATCTGTACCGTGTTGCCATCCAGGTTAATATTCGCAGTAATTCGCTCAATAGGCTCATCAACATCTTGGTATTTCAATCGTCCATCTTTGAGCACTATTTGCCCTTGATAGGCCACTTCATGTAACTGGTTATACTGTCCATCCATCTGCACGGATGCTTGCCATGTGCCGGCTAGTTCCTCTACCCCTAAGGTTGATATCGGATAAAAGCGATCTACCGTATTAAGATCAATATCGGAATCCATTTGCAACTGGAATACTTGTCCTTCATCCAGTGGTTGATCAATCTGTCCGGAAGCACGAAGCGTATTCCCGCCTGCCTGCAGCTGTAACTCATCCAGCTGAATCCGTTGGTTGGTGGCTTGCAACACGATCTGTATATCCTTAATGGCATCGGGGAGTTCTTTATGCTTGAGGTATCCATCCTGAACTTGAAAGAGAAGTTCGATTTGAGGAAGCGTTGTCTCAGTATAAGCTCCCTGTATGGTGCCCAACAGGTTTAATCGCCCCCGACTTTCCCACAATTCCATTTCCGGAATGAGATCTTGGGGTATCCAAGTGAGCAGCTCGCCAAAATCATCTGAAGCGGAGGCTAACGTCAGATTGAGCTCGGGCGCATCCCCTCGGTAGCCGGTAATGGTGCCATTCAGATTGATCTGCACTCCGGCCAGGGTCACCGTCCCCTCACTCAGTGATATTTCTTCGCTCGCGGTATCAATATTCAGTTGCTGATTTAATTGTAGTGGCAGATTACGAACCAGATACCGCTCATCCTGCTTAACGGTTAATCCATCCAGTATCAAATCAAGCTGTGTTTCAATCTGATCATTCATGGCGAAAGCAATATCACCAGAGAGATTAGCAAACGTCATTTCTTGCCCGCTCTGCTGATCAGTATAGTACAGATGGGCATTTTTCAATGTAATACTGGGCATAAGGATCCCATATCCGGTTTCGGTTTCCGGCTGCTCCGGCTCCTCATCAGTCAGTAAAAAATCGATATTTGAGCTTCCATCTTCATCCAATCGATACACTAGTTGTGGAGACTCAAGAGACACCTCATGAAGTAATATTTGGTCATTTAGCAGCGGAAACAATCCTATACTGGTCGTTATTTGATGGGCGACAAACACCGTATCCCCTGAGGGGCTGGGAACCACCAGACTATCAAGGGAAACGCCCAGGTGCGGAAACGTTTGCAACCAGGTAAGCGAAAGGTGATCGATGGTTACTTCGGTGCCGGTAGTTGCTCGGAGTTCAGGCAGAATCCAGGATCGCAGGCGAGCATCATTCACATAAAACCTGATACTGACCAATAACACCACACTCAGGATAGCGATAGTGATTACGATTTTCCAAATGGTTTTCATGGCAGGTAACACAAATTTTGATATAGCTCTTCTCTTGAGAATATGTGGATCTGTATAGATTGGTCAGATCTATGCATCCATTTCCGATCATCGCGGGCAGCTAATAGCTTGGTACCGTGATGAATCAATACCTAACCTAATAAACCCCTTTACTGACCGGTGCACTATAGGTAGCGGTTAATTTGGCTTTATCCAGTACATGTCCACCCATCGCCCTAAGTAGATGATCTTTATCGGCGCCCGGTTTCAAACTGAGCTTGGTATCTAAAGCAAACAGTTTAAAGTCGTAGTGATGGGTACCACTGGGCGGACAAGGACCTCCATAACCAATTTTCTTGAAATCATTGTATCCCTGAGCTGTACCGTCATCATGTAATCGTTTGGCAGGAATATTTTCTTGCAAACTTCGCTTATCGCCCGGAATATTATAGATCACCCAATGGACCCAGGTTCTATTGGGTGCGTCGGGATCATCGCAGATCAAAGCAAAGGACTGAGTCCCCGCGGGTACATCCCGCCAAAGTAACGGCGGTGAAATGTTTTTATCATCACAGGTATAAGTTTGTGGAATCTGTTCATTTTTGTTGAATGCTCTACTCTCTAAAATCATGATTAACGGATTCACTCCCTTCTAAGCGTAATCAGTTATGATTGTGAAACTGGTCCTGATGAACTTACCGGCTCAGTTTTCGTTACTGCCTCACTGGTAAATTCGTTAAATACCTTCCGTAGTTTATCCCAGTCGGTATATTCATAATCTTGGTTGACATCTACGTCTTTACCCGTTTTGCTGGCAATTTGACGCATGATGAATCTCTTGAAGAAGTTATATCGGGTAAATTTCAACGCACCGGCGATATGCTCAATGCGATCGGGATTCCAGCCGGTATCGGTTAAAAAAGTCTGAGTCACATCTTCCAGCTCTTCCCAGGATTCCGGTTGATCATCCGCGGCAGCCAGGCTTACCGTCAAAAACATAGTCTGCACCTTATTTAACTCCTTTTGATGCTCCATTACGTAATGTTTGATGGCATCCTGAAATTTATGCATGTGCACCGATGACGCGATGATCGTGCGATCAAAGGTAAATGGTGATAAGGGCGCGTTCGTGGCATCAAACAGAGATACATTCATACCCTTCATTTCTGCTTCATCACGTAAATACGCTCCAATTTTTCGAGTATGTCCTTCGGTAGTTCCGTATACGATCAACAGGTCCATATTTGCGTATGATTTATATTGCGTCTCCTAAGCATAATGGCCATTGCGTTAACCAACTGTTATCCAAACATTTCGGTAATCTCTGTGGTCAAAATTGCCTCAATGATGACAGGCTTTTAGGTATCGTAAGATAATTTCGGGATTTCCAGCTGCAGTATTCTATATTTCCCTATTAGCTTGATCATCCAGGGAGCACACTCGTTATGTTCAGACGGTATCCAAATCCCATACAACTGATTCTGATCATTGTCTTAGGAGCTCTCACCGCATCGGTAATTCAAGCTCAACCGATTCAACGTTCCATGAATATAGCCTGGGGATCAGGATTCTATGCCGAAAAAGATCAACTGATTTCGCCATTTCGCTATGAGGACCAATCAATGCTGGTTAATCTGGGTTATACCCAACAGCGGCCTGACAAGGTGACGAGTCTACAGGTATTTTACGCTTTAGGATCGGCTACCGCAGCGACTAATAGTTATCGCGATTATCATCGCATTTCTTTGCAACATCGCATCCAGTATTTAGTGTGGCAAGATCCACATTGGAATATCTACCTGGGCGGACGATCAGGTGTAGAGGCGTTATTGACGCAACCGGTAATAAACTCCCACGGTCTGGAGGTTCCCCTCAACAAATCAGGCTATTTTCGCTTACCATTGTCGCTGAGTGCCGGTGCTGACTGGGAGCCACAAAAGGGTCATCAAATTCACCTTCAATCTGATCTGCCACTGATATCTTATATTATTCGGAGTGATTATGCCTTGGTAGCTCCTCAAACCTTTGGGGAATTACTATCCCGAGGAACCTTAGCCTCCTGGAACCGGCTACAGGGGTTTAACAATGAGGTCAGCTACTCCTTTCAGTTTGCCACTCGAACACGTTTACGGGTAACATACCGAGCCCATTTTCTCCGTTATGACCAACCGTTGCCTATAAAGGAGCTTTCGCAATCATTGATCTTTGGATTGGAGATAACGATATGAGGCATTGGATATTCGTCGTCTATCTATTGACTCTAGCCCTGTTGGTGGGTTGTAAAGACGCGCTGGTGGGAACCGATCCATCAGATGATCCGGTATCCAATTTTGATGAGTTCTGGACCCGCATGGATCAAATGTATTCCTTTTTTGAATACAAAGATCTGGACTGGGATTCGGTATATACGGTTCACCGCCCCACTATCCATGACCAAACCAGTAACGCGGAATTATTGGAGGTATTCGATGAAATGGTACAGACCTTGCGAGATGGTCATGTAAATATATTTGCGGGCACTCAAACGCTCTCCTACACCGGTTGGTATGATCAAGTGCCGGCCAATTTCGATATCAATGATCTTTCTGGCTATCTCCAACATCGAAAACACCTCGATAATTTTTTGTACGGCGATATCAGTGACGAAATCGGATATGTTTACATCGAATCTTTTTCGGGATCTATTGACTTCTCGTCTTTCGACACCGTCATGCGTTTGATGAGCAATAAACAAGCCCTGATCATCGATATCCGCGATAATGGTGGAGGCAGTGACCTCAATTCCGATCACGTAGCTTCCTACTTCCACGATACCACCCGTGTGTACGGATACGTACGTTGGCGCAACGGACCAGATCATGACGACTTCACCGACTGGCGTGCAAAGAAAATCAAACCCGGCAAATCGCGCTTTCTGGGTCAGGCGGTAGTGTTAACCAATCGTCGGGTATTCAGTTCTGCTGAGAATTTTGTGCTGGCCATGCGCTATAGCCCCCAAGTAACCATTATGGGCGATACCACCGGTGGCGGCTCCGGTAATCCGATCTATCAAGAGCTACCCAACGGTTGGACCTACCGCTTATCTCGCTGGCAACAAGTAGATCGCAATTACCGATTTTATGAACAACGAGGCCTGATTCCTGATGAAGTGGTTTGGATTAACAGCCAACACGCTCAACAGGATCGGGATACCATACTTGAACAGGCTGTAGATAAGCTTTCTGGCTCATAATTACGCCGATGTATCCGGATTAAAACGCCTCCCCAAATTGCAGGTAGAATCCAAAGGTATCCGGCCCTACCCCTATGTCCAAACGGATGTTGGTAGGATCCTGCTTATTGAAGTTGAATCGCAGTCCACCGCCGACTGTCCACTTATTGCGCTCCAGTGAGATATTATTCCATCGCTGCCATACCTCGCCGGTGGACACAAATAGCGTCATTCCCCATCGCCCCAGTAATCTTTGTCGCCATTCGGTTTGCAGCTGTGCCGAATTCCAATCACGATACCGACCCATATAATAGCCCCGCATAATAATATCTCCACCTAAGGTGGCCAGATCCCAAAATGGCGGATCGCCCCAGCGTGATTGCACAAAAAACTGTGTGGCAATCACCGAACGTCCCTCCTCCGAACCAACATCCCAGTATTTTCGGGTATCAATTTCGAGATCGCCGTACTGAGTTTCTCCACCTAGCATTTCTGCATAACTGTTGACCATGATCTCCACAAAGAAATTCTGGGTGGGGGTCATTGTACTATTCCGACGATCCCATCGAACAGTGACTCCCGCACCAGCAATAGCCGATCCGTTGGTTTGCGCAATGGATGGCGGCTGTACGCGCTCCCCACCGGGAGTTTCAAACCGAATATTGTACAACCTGGACCAACGTAATTGAGGACCGATGAATAGATCCGGGCCCCATTGCACCAATGCATTCTGTTCAATATTTAACTGGGAGTAGAAGACCACTCTGCGTTCAGCATCATTTTGTAGCGGCCCAATCCCCCAATAGTATTCCGGAAAGTAGTTGTAAAAATAATTCCCATTGAATACCCACTGCTCATTCGGCAAAATGATATCCGGCAACATACTCAACAAAATTTGTTTGCGAACGGTGTAGATCGCCGAAAACAGCACACTTGAGGAGCGGGTATCCAGATCTGCTCTTGACGGTTTGAACTGATACATAACAATACCTCCCACCAGGAGCCCTGTTTCCGGAGTGGATCCCAACGCCGGCAAAATCAAGGTGTGCGCATCATAGGCACTATCCGCAGACAAACTATCCGACTGTCCCTGAGTGTATTCGCTCCAGGCGAGGCATACAATGAGAATGAGTACCATTAATCGTCCCAACTTTCTTGTCCTCAATCTATTTTCGTGCTCGTATCCGGGTTCCATCTTCAATGCGCTCATCGGGATGGGTTAGGATTTGATCCCCCGCTCGGATGCCCTCTATAATTTGCGTATACAGCCCACTTTGCTGACCAATAGTTACATATTGCAATTGAGCCCGGTTGCCGTCCTGAATAAACAGCGCCCACTGATCGGCTACTCGGAACAGGGCCGATGAAGGTACCTGAACCACGTCTTCCCCTTGCCAGATGATATATTCAGCCACCACCCTAAAACCATCCCCCAACGATTGCCACTGATCTCTGGGAGCCATAATATCAATAATCACCGGTACTCGCTGTTCCTCTACTCCCAAGGCTGAGATGCGCGTGTATCCGGAGGGATCCACCCGTCGAACGCTACCCGCCAGTACGTGATCACTGCCCCACCGTTTGATGCGCACTTCGGTTCCCTGGTCAATGCGCACCGCATCCGTGGACAGTACATCCGATCTAATTTCAAGTGATTGCAACGCACCGATTTCCATGATGGGACTTCCCGCTTGGATCACGCCTTCGTTTTTTTGGTGAATGCTCAATATTTGACCCTCCACCGGGGATTCGATGACGATTGATTCCTGCTGATTCGGTTTCCGAAATGTAGCCAAGGCCGTTTCCGCGGCGTTTCGTTCGTAACGCGCAATAGTTAAAGCAAACTGTGCGGATCGAAACTGTACTTCCGCCTGATGAGCACGTAATTCCGCCCATTCTATTTGCTGCTGGGTCCCGATTTGAGCGATATATAGATCCTCCAACCGTTGTAACTCGCGCTGAGCGACCTCCCACTCCTCTTTGGCCACCCTAAGCTGTTCCTCGGTTTGCTGAACCCGTATTTTCGCGGCCTGGTATTGAGATAGAGCAATATCTTTTTGTCGCGCGCTAATCATGTCCGGAGCTGGTTGCAATAGCGCGATAGATTGACCAGCGCGCAAGGTATCTCCATGCTCCCCATCCAAACGCATCATATAACCCGTAACCGGTGCGGCAAGTTGATAGCGCTCCTGTACTCTGGTAATGCCTTCCTCTTCAATAGTTACTTCCAGCGGCCCCCGCTGCACTGGCTTGACCGCCACTTCTATTGGTTTGGGCCAAAACCCCCACACCACAGCAAGTACTATCAATATACCGCCCACTGCTATTCCTATCTGTTTCTTCGTTGGATAATTCATCATTCTCTAGTTTTAAGTACACCAATTAGATCCAGTCGATTAATTTTCACCCGGATCACCCAGCCGGAAATGATTGCGGAAATCAGAACAGTTACGGCAGAAAGCGTATAGGTAGTCATCGAAATACTTAGCGGAATGCGATACATCTCGGTCTGCAGCGACCAGATGATAAACCAGGTCAGGCCGTAACCCAGAACAAATCCCAAAGGTATGGCTACCAGTACCAGTAGGGCTAACTCCCCCAGCAAGATGTAGGCGATCTCACCCCGGGTAAAACCCAGCACACGCAGACTGGCCAATTCTCGGTTTCGTTCGGAAAGCGCGATGCGGGCATTGTTATACACCACACTGAAAGCGGTAGCCCCGGCTAGCAGAGAAATAAACAACGCCATAATCAGCCAGGTTTGTGCCGTAGACTCGTAAAATCGTTCAATTAATTTCTGAGTTTCCAGTATTTCTCCCACTAACGGACTCTCTTGCAACTCCTCCACGATTTGTGATTCATAGCGCTCATCGATATTCATATAAGCCGACGTGAGCATCCCTTGTTCATTCAGTAACCGGTTCAACGCCTCGATATTCATGTAGGCGCTAAGCCCGAAATATTGACTTACATATCCAACCAACGGTATGTTGACCGTGCGTCTGCTACCTTCCAGGAGTTTCACTTGCAGGGTATCCCCGGCTTGAACCTTCAGGATGGATCCCAGCTCTCGGGTCAGGATCATACCCTCCGGCGGTATCCGTACTTGATTACCAAACTCATCAACCAACCGTCGCAACTGAACATTCTGAGGATAAGCCTGAATACTGGTTAAATAACTGCGGTGCTCATGGTATAATCTCACCGGAACCGCCCGTCCCCCTTCCACATACTGCACTCCTGGCAAGCGATTTAATTCATAGATAGCCCGATCCGATACCACCTGATTAAAATTTATGCCCAAATCAAAAGGTTGTGCTTCCCGAAATTCTTTCTCCACCGAAAATTTTACGGAGTCATTACTCATTCGTCCCACCATGACCAGTGAAGCCGCAAAACCGATACCCACCACACTGAATATTGCTTTGAGCGGATGACGTCCCATTTGTCGCAATATCATTTTGGTGGGTTGATCCACAAGATGTGCCAGCCCCCACTCTTCAATTCGGCTGCGCGTATACAAGGTGGGCTGTTCAGGTCGCATGGCTTCGGCCGGTGGCAACGCGAATGCTTCATACACCGAGCGCAACACTCCAGAATATCCCGCGATGATGCTGATTATAATGGCACCCAACACCACCAGCGGATCCAGACGAAAATCGACATACGGAAAACGATAAAATTCAGCGTATAAATTAGACATCAGACCGCCCAAATAACTACCTAGCCAGATTCCCCCCACTAACCCAATCAACAGAATGAACGACACCATGAGGATATAGTGCTGTGCTATCTCGGCATTGGTGTATCCGAATGCTTTCAATATGGCAACCTGTGCTCGTTGTGTTCGGATCAAGCGGCCAATGACAACATTCAACAGAAACGCGGCCACGCCAATGAATATGAAGGGAATGATGGTGGCTATTTGTTTGAGTTGGCGGAACTCCTCGGTGATGAAGAAGTGGGATTGCTGATTTTCGCGCGCTATAGCTCCGGTTCCACCATATCGATCCAGAATCAGATCCAACTCCCCGATAATGTCTTTGGGTACGGCGTTGTAGGTGATGGACAGCACCACATTATTGAAGGCTCCTTCCATATCGTAGGCGGCTTCCAGGCTGGATCGACGCATCCAGAGCAGCCCAAATCGTTTCAGGTCGGGTGACATACTGCCCGGCTGCCCCTGGAATATAAATTCCGGGGTGAGCCCAATACCCACAATTCGCAATAGTTTTTGCTTTCCATTGATGACCGCTTTGACATGATCACCGGTTGTAAAGCCGTGTGCTTCGGCAAACCCATCTCCAATAACTACCTGGTCGTCGGAATAGGGATCGGGCAGTCGGCCCTGCCGCAAATATAACTGGTTCAATTGGGGCTGGCCCTCTTCGGGCAGTGAGATAAACATCCCCTGTACAGTTTCATCAAACCCTTCCACCTCTAAATTGGCACCCGACTGAATACGCACTTCCACCCGATTAACCCCATCGATGTCCCGAATTCGACTGCGTACATGGTTGGGTGCTCGTTTTAAACTGGCAAAAACATGAGCAAACTGATAGTCTTCATAATAGGCTTCCTGGGTGCTGCGCAGACTTTGGAGAGTACTCAACAGTGTAATAAATGTCGCCGCTCCACTGGTGACCATCATAGCTATGACTATAATCATACCCCGGGAGTGCCAAACATCGCGCAGTAGTTTTCGGTAGATCGATCGCATAGTTACCACTCCATTTCATCGGGATCGATTTTTTGGCGATTAACCGATACTTCCGATATCAATCCATCATGCATCCGTATCACCCGATCGGCCATACCACCGATAACCACATTATGGGTAATAATGGCAGTGGCCGTCCCCAATTCCCGGTTAACTTTTTGAAGGGCCTTCAACACGAAGATTCCCGTTTGAGAATCCAAAGCACCCGTAGGTTCATCGCACAGCAATACCTCCGGATTCTTCGCTACCGCACGGGCAATAGCCACCCGCTGCTGCTCCCCACCAGATAGTTGGGCGGGAAAGTGATCCATGCGGTCGGCCAGGTTTACCAGGTCCAACGCTTCCTCGGGCGTCATGGGATTCAGGGCGATCTCGGTTACGATGGAGACGTTTTCGCGAGCGGTAAGACTGGGAATGAGGTTATAAAACTGGAAGACAAATCCCACATGATGACGCCGGTACTCAGTCAATTCAGCCTCCGACGCGTGGGTCAGGTTGTGATCCTGATAGGTCACAGACCCATCGGTAGCCGTATCCAAGCCTCCCAAAATATTCAACAACGTGGATTTTCCACTCCCCGACGGGCCCAGCATCACCACTAACTCTCCCTGATATAGCTCCATATCGATGCCCCGCAGGGCGTGCACCTGCACCTCTCCCATCTGGTAGATTTTGGTAAGATGTTCTGTCTTGAACACCATTGGGGAGCCTTGATGAGCTTCTCCCTTGATATGCGACTGAGTGGATTCCATATTTATAAATTAAACACGGAATCCTGCACATTACGTAGGGATATGCCTCAACCCGATAACCAAGAAAAGCGCTGGCCATGTAGGGCTTTTACGGGGGAATATCTGAAACAGAATCCTAAATTTTATTACGTACCAGTAGCTTGTTCGGCAATCGTCCGGGATTCTGGATTATCGTGCGGGAGCTCAACACCATGGATATCGATAGCTGCCATCTGCTCGCCTAGTTCCTTCATCGCGTTTTTCCACCGCTGATGATGGGGGCCGGATTCTTCCATGGCCTTATTCCATAGTTCTACTCCCCGTAAATCACGTTTCCAATCCAGCCAGGTTCGGCTCATCAGTCCCATCAAGTATATGATCAGAAAATATCCGGCCCCTATCCAAAAGCTGCCGGTTATACTCCCCACTAAAGTACTGATTAGTATCAAAGAGATGGGCATCAAAAACATTTGAAACAAAAATCGGATGGAAGTCACAAACTGCGCGTCAGCGACCTTTGAATCGACGAACCATTCCGTTATCCGGTGGGCCGGCCAAAAATGAATCAAAGCTACACTGGCGAAAGGGCTACCCAACCGAAATAACCATCGTTTGGTCTTGGCGGAAGGCAGATCGGGGCGTAGTGGTAAATAATCCAATCCTCGTTGTTGAAAATCCTTAAATATTGGGGTCAGCTTACCGATCCATCGCTCAAATGTTTCTTCCGATTGATTACGCATTCGTTTGATGGCATTACTCAGATGAATCATCAACTGACGGTCATCATGATCGGATACTTGAGATTGAACAGATGCGGGCAACGTTTTTCGAATGGCCGAATAATGTTGTGTAAACCACTCCAGGGTTTTGTAATGCTCATCATTGGGAAAATCCACCCCATGCGTTTCCGCCCACTGCTGCAATTCATTACGTAAATGATTCACCGCATGCCCATACTGTTCTTCAACTTCCTCGGCATATTGGTTAATCGTGAAGGGCTCTCCATAGTATACATCTGCCGCATACCGAAACCCCTGATGTTTCTGGTATTCAATATTAATGGGGACAACATGGACGTCATCTACGCCATTCTCGAACTGAGCTCCAAAGGCCATGTGGGCGAAGCCTTTTTTAAACATACGTACTTCTTTACGTGGAAAGCAGTTGCCCTCCGGATGGATCATGATCATCTGCTTCAGCCCGAGCAGTTCATAACAGGCATCAAAAATGGCCATATTCTTCGCACGTGAATTCTTGCCATCCCGGGGTCTGTAGATGGGTAACATGTGGAAGGCACGCATAATGGCCGCCATAATCGGATTTTGGAACACATCCGCGCGAGCGAGAAAAAAAAGCTGCTTCTTAAAGGGTTTCAATACCAACAGCGCATCCATAAAAGCATTCTGATGGTTGGGCGCCAATATTACAGGTTTGTCCAAGGGGACATTATCCACCCCTTTGATAGAAATGGAACGGAAATAAATTCGTTGCCACAGCAGTACACAACTGCTGACCAGCCAATACCAAAATGTTTGAGTTCGTCGAGCCATAATATTTTCTGATTAAGCACACGAAACTAGTAAAATTTTACTAACTGCGCAGATTTCAATCCTCTGCATTCACTTGGAGATCTATTAGTATGCTTTAACAATTGGAGGCCCTGTTTCTATTTTCTATTTTCGTGCTTTCTTAATGGCTAAACGTATTACGATGGGTAAATCGGGATTAGTAAAAATATTTGGATTTCCAGCAACCTTGATTCATGGGGATCCATTGGTGTGGGACCGCTGGCGCTGGCTCAAGAAGCACCTACCTCCCACTCGAAATGGGGAACAACTTATTGATTTCGGATCCGGCACCGGAGCCTTTACTATTGGATCCGCCCGAAGGGGCTATTCCGCCTTGGGGCTGAGTTGGGATGAACGCAATCAGCGGGTGGCTTCTGAGCGAGCGGATATCTGCAACACCAACAATGTGGATTTTGAAGTGCTGGATTTACGCCAATTGCATTCGCGCGAAGATCTTCTGGATCAATATGATGTAGCCATTTGCCTAGAAGTATTCGAGCATATCCTGGACGATCAAAAATTGATGGCTGATATTGCCGGATGTCTCCAACCCGGGGGGCGCCTTTTTCTGACCACGCCGAACTATCACAATCACGCCATTACCAAAGACGATGATGGTCCCTACTCCAAAGTGGAAGATGGCGGACATGTACGGCGCGGTTATACCCCCGAAATGTTGCGTGAGCTTTGTAATAACGCCGGCTTACGAGTAGAAGAAATTGACTATTGCAGCGGATGGTTCAGCCAAAAATTAACCACGTTGATGCGTACCTTGGGGAAATTACATCCCCTCATTGGTTGGCTCTCCATTCTTCCCTTGCGCATCCTTCCGCCTCTGCTGGATCCGGCTATCGCCAAAATTTTCGGATGGCCCGGATTTTCTATCACTCTGGAAGCCTATAAACCCCGCTACCAGGATTAGGATAACTTCGGTACTGCCGTAAGCATTCGCTCCATATCTTCCGCGAGCGTCTTCAGCAACCGAAGTCAATGCGAAGGTTACCGCTCGTGGTAACCCTTAATCACCGTGAGTGAACACCGGCAATAGTTTAGATTCCATATTTTGACGATCATGACTACTAATATTTGTTGATATTCACCACTCAACCATGCCCAGCCGTAAAACACATTTCAAACTGGATGAAGCTTACGCCTATCTGGGCTGGATTGTACTGATTCTGGCCTCTGGCGGAGCTATTTTTCCGCTGATGCGTGTTATGCTCTTCCAGGATGGCTGGTTTGGTTATCTATTCTACATGCTACTGACCATTGGATGCGTGGTCATCGCCAGTAAATCGATCATCGAATTGGGCCGCAGACGTTATCACATTTCCATTGCTGTGGGTGATCAGTTACGAATTAAAAGTTATCTGGGCGAACAACCCCTCACTGAGCGTAAGTTATCTTATGATCACATTAACAGTATCCGTATTGTTCCCGCCACAGAGCGTTCCCGAGGAGAAGCCTGGTTTGATTTTTCCTACGGATATATCGGCTTAATCAAATTAAGCAATGGAGAGGAAGTAGATCTAGCTGCCGGATCCGCTAAACAGCTGCAATTTCGCGTAGATGAACTTCAAGAGGTCGCCGATGCAATAGCCCGAGATCATCCGTACATCAAGATATGGAGCCCGATGGTCACCCCACCCAGCCAGTTGACTTAAGCTCGACTGTACACCGAATCTATTTCAAATCGCAGTCGAACCTCGGTCCCGCCCTTGCGATTGATCTTCCAATCTGCATTTAATTGCCGCATCAGCAGATTAATGATGGTGAATCCGGTTCCTTCTTTCCCATCAGGTTTAAATTCATCGCCCAAACCTATCCCATCATCCTTGACTACTATTTCGACGTTATGGCCCGTCCTATTGACGCGCAAGGTAATAAGTCCCCCCTCTTGCCCTTTAAAGGCATGCCGAACCGCATTGATGAGCAGTTCATTCAATACCAACCCACACGGTACGGCTTGATCCATAGACAATGTGACCGGATCTACTTCCATATCAAAATTGATACTCGAGTTGGAATCCAGATACTCAGATTGAATCTCCTGGGCCAGCCGCATTACATACGAATGCATATCAATAGCCGACAAATCCTCATTGTCATAGAGAAAATTGTGGATCAAGGCCATGGACTTAATTCGGCTGATGCTATCCTCAAGCTCACCCTCGCATAGTGGCAGATCCATGCGTTCTTTTTGGATGGTTAACAAACCGTGAATAACAGCCAAGTTGTTTTTTACCCGGTGATTGATCTCCGATAACAACACGGTTTTTTGCTCCAGGGCACTATCCAGCTCTTGCGTACGATTTTGTACTTGCTGATGTAATATCTGTATCCAACCGAAAACCAACATCCCACCCAGTAATAATATTCCCCCTATCCAGGTAGCGTACTCAATAAAGGTCTGCGTGAAAATACCCTGCGGTACATCAACAGGAGCAAACCAGGCATTATAAATTTCATCAAACGTACCATTATCCTTTAACTCCAATAAGGCCTGATTGATCTGGTTTTTCAACTCATCCTGGCCCTCTTTAACCGCAAAGGTGTACATAACCGGCATGACCGGCGAACCTGTGGAGCGTATTTGGGAATCTTGCTCTCTGATGTATCGTCGCCCCAAATGCTCACTTACAATAGCATAACTCGCTTTCCCCTCTTCGAGCAAATGCATCGCATCCAATTCTGATACTACGGTAGTGAGACGAGGTTCACAGTCATGATTCTGTATGAAATCATGCGCGTAGGCAGCGTCCTGAAGGACTACTTTACGACCATCCAGATCGTTAATCTCACGAATACTTTCCGCAGAGGCCCGTTTAAAAATTTCGTGATAGATAATGGTATGCGGTTCGGTAAAATCGAAGGTCAAATCCCGAAAGGGACTATAAAACATGGGCAGCAGGTCAATTTTTCCTTGCTCCAAGGCTGTCCGTTTCTCTTTCCAGACCCCTAAATTAAATTCAACTTCTCGCCCTAATTTATCCGCGATGGCCTGCATTAATTCAACATGGAATCCGTCTGGCTGGCCTTCATCATTAATAAAGGAATACGGCGGATAGGCTCCGTCGTCACCCACTTTAATTACCGGTGAGTTCTGCGCATAAAGGAGATGGGCTGGTCCATACCAAATTATAATTACGAATAAGATTCTGATCAGGTCCCTAACCATTTTCATCATCACATCCTCTTTCATTAATCCCCTATCACTACAGATATGGTAGTATAAGATTTCGCATCAATCAAAACTTTTATCATAATGGCTTGGGTTTGCTCGTTTACCTTTGCAAATTGTGCAGCCATTATTCAGCCAAATTATTATTATGAAAGAATCAGTTAAGAAAGAAATTCGTTTTTGGGTCATCTTGGTGAGTCTATTCGGCGTGCTTTACGTAACCGGATGGCATACCGAAGTAATTGGCCGTCTGCAGCAAGTCCTATTATACACCAACCTGTTCCAACCTACCCTCCACGAAGATAATAGCAGTCAAGCATTACGCGGTGGTTCACAGGCCCTGCAACAACTACCATTTACCCCGGTTAACGAATCCGCCCAATTACAGGCACGGCAATCGAATCAACCACAGCTGTATTTTATCAATTTCTGGGCCACCTGGTGCCCGCCCTGTGTAGCTGAAATGCCGGACATCGCCTCTCTCAAAGCCCATACAGAGGAACAAGGATGGCCGGTACAGTTTGTGATGGTCAGCCTGGATGATCAGATGAGCAAAGCCGAAGCCTTTCTGGAACGCAAAAAGTTGGATTTTCCCATCTATGCTCTAGAGGGGCGTTTACCCGCACAATTTGATATAGGGACCATCCCATCGACCTATGTGCTAAACAGCAAGGGCGATATTATCGCCGAACGCCATGGTATGGCCCGCTACCACACCGATGAATTTGTCAATTTTTTGCAGCGACAGTTACCGTTGCAATCACCTTCAAATACGGAAGACTAGTCTCGCTTTATGGCTCTTCTCACCTTACGTAACGTATCTTTAGGATTCGGAGATCCCCCATTGATCGTAGACGCCAACGCCACCATTAACCACGGCGAACGGGTCTGCTTGATCGGTCGTAATGGAACCGGAAAAACCAGTTTGCTCCGTATGATCGATGGAGAATTCTCCCCTGACGGCGGGACCATTGAGTTTCAATCGGGGGTAACCGCAGCTTTGGTTCCTCAAAAATTACCCGCTGATATTTCCAGGCATCAAACGGTGTACGATATCATTTCGGAAGGCGTCGGTGAGCTCGGCAATCTGATCCGCTCCTACCATAACGTAAGCGCCCAGTTGGCCAAACAACCGACCGATCAGGATAAGTTGTTGGCACAGATGCAACGACTACAAAATCAGTTGGAAGCCAAGCAAGCCTGGGATGTATACAATCAAATTGAGACGGTCATTTCCAAGCTCCAGCTAGATGCGGACGCTGCGCTCAATACCCTCAGTGGTGGACAGCAGCGACGAGTGCTTATTGGACGCGCGGTGGTTTCCGACCCCGATGTTTTAATGTTGGATGAGCCTACCAACCATCTGGATATCAGCAGCATCGAGTGGTTAGAGCAGTATTTAAAAGGCTTTAATGGCGCCATTCTATTCATTTCGCACGACCGCGCGTTCATCCGCTCCATGGCTACCCGGATCCTGGAAATGGATCGTGGGAAACTGCTCAGCTGGGATTGTGACTACGATACTTACCTGGAGCGCAAAGAACATGCCCTGGAAGTGGAAGAACAACAGCGGGAGAAATTCAGCAAAAAACTCGCCCAGGAAGAAGAATGGCTGAATCGTGGCATGAAAGCGCGGCGAAAACGCAATATGGGGCGTGTGCGCAAAATTCAGGAGATGCGTCAGCGTGCTCGCAATCGACGGGAGCGCATGGGTACCGCCAATATGAACGCCCAGGAAGCCAACCGCTCGGGTAAACAGGTAATCAAGGTGCACAATCTCGGTTTCTCGTATGATGACGATCCGCTGGTGGAAAATTTCGAAATAGATATCCACCGTGGCGAGAAACTGGGAATCGTGGGTCCCAATGGCGTAGGCAAAACCACGCTCATCAATCTACTGCTCAAAAAACTTGAACCGGATACCGGAACGGTAAAACACGGCACCAATCTGGAAGTGGCCTACTTTGATCAGCATCGCGCTCAACTGGATGATGAACAACCCGTGTATAAAGCCGTAGCCGATGGCAAAACCCATGTGGTGATCAATGGAAAGAAAAAGCATGTGATTAGTTACCTGCAAGATTTCCTGTTTTCCAGGCAACGGGCCAAGGGACCGGTCAAGCTACTCTCCGGCGGGGAAAGAAATCGACTGTTTCTGGCCAAATTATTCACCAAGCCCTCCAATGTGTTGGTGTTGGATGAGCCTACCAACGATTTAGACATTGAGACGCTGGAACTGCTGGAACAAGTGCTCACCGATTATGAGGGTACGATTTTGCTGGTAAGTCACGATCGTGCTTTCCTGGATAATGTGGTCACTGGCGTATTGGCATTCGAAGAACCGGGCAAGGTGAAGTATTACGGGGGGGGTTATGAAGATTGGGTCCGTCAGCGCAAAGTGGATCCAGCCGATTCATTTAATACGTTATCCAAATCCAGTGGCAATAATCGTAAATCGGAAGATTCAGAGAAGCATAATGCTCAGACCGATCAAAGATCAGCATCTGAAGAGGTTCGCAAATTAAGCTACAAAGAGAAGAAAGAGCTCAACCGCTTGCCCGAACACATTGAAAAATTGGAGAAAGAACAGCAGGAATTATTTGCGCAACTCAGTGATCCTTCTTTTTATCAACAAGAGGAAAGCGATCAGGGTGTCACCGAGGTGCAGCTACGTTTGGATGAAATTGAGAAAGAGCTGGAATCTATGTACAACCGCTGGACCGAGCTGGAGACCATCGCCGAACAATCGTAACCCCCTATAATCAAAGAGGTGGGCCATCATGAGTAGTTTTAAAAATAAAATTACCAATCCCTTCTATTACCGACTGTTTTTACTGCGCAAGTTGCCGCTGGCCTGGTTATGCGGATTAAAGGTGCAAGAGCTCAGTGATGACAAAGCCGTGATCTCTATCAAGTATGGCTATTGGACCAAAAATCCGTTTCGCAGCATCTACTTTGCCTGTCTCTGTATGGCTGGAGAAATGTCTAATGGCGTGATGGCCATGATGCATGTACTCAATCAACCTGAGAAATGCGCTATGATCGTGGTGGGACTGGAGACCGAATTTGTCAAGAAAGCTCGGGGTAAAATCTACTTTACCTGCTCGGAAGGCGACAAACTGCGGGAGACCGTAGAGCAAGCCATGGCCGATGGACCGGATGGCCCGGGGCGACAGGTAGTCATCCACAGTGAAGGCATCGATGAAGAAGGCGACTGCGTGGCTCGCTTCGATATTACCTGGTCCTTTAAAGCCAAAGGCTGATGCTGGAATCTGTTGAACGTATACTCTACTACCTGGATCTGCTTGGGGTGTTCGTGTTTGCCATTTCCGGGGCCCTCTCCGCCGGACGCAAGCAGATGGACCTGTTTGGGGTGATTGTCATTGCCATCGTTACCGCGTTGGGCGGCGGTACCTTACGGGATATCATCTTGGGCGTGAACCCGGTCTCCTGGATTCAGCAGAGCATTTATATCTACATAGCTGTAGCCGCGGCTCTATTTACTTTTACTGCTGAACGATTCATTACCTTCCCCAAACGAAGCTTGCGCATAGCCGATGCGCTGGGACTGGCCGTATTCACCGTTTTGGGGACCCAGACGGCTCTCAATATGCAGCTGGATTGGCTGATCGCGGTGATGATGGGCGTGATTTCTGCGGTCTTCGGTGGGGTGATCCGGGATGTGCTTTCTGATGAAATTCCGCTGATCTTACGAGGCGAAATATATGCCACCGCTTCCTTTGCCGGCGCGCTCACACTTACCTTGGGATCGTTGATCTGGCCGTTAAATGTGTATTTGATATTGGTTAGTGCGCTGGCTTGTCTGTTGTTGCGTTTAGCGGCTATCCATTGGGAATTTAGCCTGCCCTCCTTTCACTCCGAGCAATAACTCCCACCCATGCTCCCCGTCAGTGAGTATTTATGCCTTAGCACAAGGTGCAAAGATCTTGGGGAGCTGGGCAATCAGACTAGTTAGCCATGCGTAACCAGCTACTAAAGTGACGTCTGAATGGCCTGAGGGTGCCCCATACTGTAAATGTTGGTTGCTGCGGGTGGACTTCGTCCCCCCTTCAGACACATCGATCTATCCTTGCCCCAAATGGTTATCACTCCCCTTTTATGATCGATGTGTCAGCTTCCCCGGGAAAGCATGTATTTGGGGCTTGAATACATGCTCCCCGTCAGTGGGTAATAATGCAGTAGCACAAGGTGCAAAGATCTTGGGGAGCTGGGCAATCAGACTAGTTAGCCATGAGTAACCAGCTACTAAAGTGACGTCTGATTGGCCTGAGGGTGCCATACTGTAAATGTTGGTTGCTGAGGGCGAACTAAGTCCCCCTTCAGACACATCGATCCGGTTTTGCACCACGTGGTTACCGCTCAGCTATTATGATCGATGTGCCAGCTTCCCCGGGGAAGCATGTATTTGGGGCTTGAATACATGCTCCCCGTCAGTGGGTAATAATGCAGTAGCACAAGGTGCAAAGACCATGCGGAGCTGGGCAATCAGACTAATTAGCCATGCGTAACCAGCTACTAAAGTGACGTCTGATTGGTCTGAGGGTGCCCCATACTTCCGCGAGCGTCCGCTCGTGGAATGTATGGGTTCTTAACCAACATCCTTGGTGCATCGGTAAAACCTTGTTTCCTCTTCAGACACATCGATCCGCCCATCCATAGTTGAGCAGAGCTCCGTACCATGCTTTACCGGTCAGAGCCCGGTAAAGAGTAAGAAGTTGTTTTCCAGGCGGGGACGCACTGCACCCGCCTGGAAAACAGAAGCTTCTCTTGACGCAGGGAAGCTCTGCTTACCTGGACGTAATTGGCGAAGAAGGTTTCATAAGGGTACCGTTCAATTATAACGTTTCCATAACATCGCCTTTATTGACATACGGGCACGATATCCAATCCGTTATTGTTATGTACTTCGAATTAAAACCCGTACCTATGAAATCAATGCATACACTAATCGCGCTGGTTTTACCACTATTTTTATTCTTGAGCTGTGATTCCAGTACCGCACAAGAACAACCTTCCGCTCAACAAAAAAGCCAAACAATGACCAACGACAGCACAAAAATTGATTGGGACAACCTCTCCGAAGAAGAATGGAAAGAACGTTTAAACAGCGATGAATACCGAATTCTCCGCAACAAGGGCACCGAACTTCCCTACATCAACAAATACAACAAGCACTACGAAAAAGGTATCTATGTTTGTGGCGCATGTGGACAACCTATCTTCGACTCAGAAACAAAATACGATTCCGGATCCGGCTGGCCGGCGTTCTGGGCGCCTATCAATGAGCAGATGGTGGCCACCAAAGAGGACAACAGCATGTTCATGACCCGTACAGAAGTGCTGTGTAGTCGCTGCAACTCCCATCTGGGACATGTATTCAAAGACGGCCCCGAGCCCACTGGATTACGCTACTGCGTCAACTCTCTGGCATTAGACTTCAAGGAAGAATCTGAGCAATCGGGCCAAGAAAAGTAGAATGACAGCTACATTGCAATCCTATTAGCAGTTGTTCTAACCGAACCTTGCCTCTACTGCTGTTGTTGAGGTTGCTGCTCATCTGGCGGGATATCAGCCTTCTCTTCCCATTGGTGTAGCACTGTTCGAATCACTGCCTTTTCTGACTGTGCGATTGGCGCTTGCAATCGCTGTTCCAAGGCCTGTTGATACTTCTTCCAGTTGCGATCGCCAATAATGCGATAGGCTTGTTCACGTACCGTCTGAAAGGGCGAATCCAGCCAGTACTTGAGCTTCCGTTCAAACGCTCGTTGGGAAATCCATCCCCGAGCAGCCAGAGCGTTCAACGATTGCATCGCTTCCAAACGGTATTGCTTACCCGTGGATTCCATAGCTAATTGCGAGAGAATATCAATACTCAGGGTGTCGGTTCGACCACGAACCCCTTGAATAAGCGCACGCTTTATTACCGACCGATAACTGCTGGAATCGACATAACCGGCTATTGCCCCTACCTCATCCAAATAGTTTAAACCAAGTAGCTTAATGGCTTCGGCCTCAACAAAATAGCTACTATCCCCCAGATAAGACATAACCACCTGTTCTCCTTGATCCGTCGTATCCTGCGCGGCCCATCGCAAAGCTTCCAGACGCACACGTCCTTCAGATTCTTGTGGTTCAATCCAGCGCTCCTTCTGTTGGAATGGAAAGGCCTGATTATGTTTTCGAAGAATTCGTATGGCCTGTTGCCGCACGCTCCAATGCTGTTTATCATCTACACTCAATTCTCGCAACAGAGGCACCAGTCCGTCTATGGAATCAGGATAGTCGATTAGATATTCCAACGCTCTCAATCGCACAGTTAGCGAGATATGCTGCAGGCGGTCAGTCAACTGGGAACGACTTAAACGCCCTGAGGTCCAGTCTACCAACAATTGGCCATCGGGATCCAACAGCAGATCATAAAACGTACCCTCATACGGAATGACATACGTTGAATCTGACTGATTCAGAGTCAGGCGTCCATGGATACTGCCTTCACTGGTATGCAGCTGGTAGGGAATATCCAGAGCGAACAAAGGTTGTCGTTCCTGATCCTGTATCTGTTGGAGAGTTAACCACAATTCCGACCGGGCACGATTTGTATCCACCCGTGTCTTGATCCATGGATGTCCGCGTTGCACGATATAATCATCGAAAAAGGTATTCAGAGTTCGTCCCGCTCGTCGCTCCAGTTCGCTTTTGAATCGTTCGTAAACCGATCTTCCCTCCCCCGGCTTCAGATTGGAGAGGGTACTTTGTATCAGTTGTGGCGTTACCTGGGTTTCCAGTTGCCGTAATATCAAGGGCCATTTATACAGCGTATGTTGATCCTGATATTGATTCAGTGACGACACATTTTCAGTAATCAACGGCCTACGATATTGTCGAGCGGCATTCAGATAGTGTTTTTTCCACTCGTGGATCAGATACTGCCGGTCCTCTGCATCGTTGGATTGCATCATCTGATAGCGCGCCGCACCGGTGAGAAAGGCAACATCACTCCACGTATCCGCCTTCAAGCTGCTAAAACGACTGTTCCACCCTAATTCCGTAAAAAGGTCGCCATTGGAAAATTCATTCGCTGCGCGTTCATCAAACTGACTATAAGCCGGAACCCACAAACTTTGATCAAGTCCATAGCCCCGATGTCTCCAATCGGGTATGGGGACGATCATCCAATGATCGTTTGTGGGTAGCGGTAATGAGTGCTCATCACTGATCAAAGGTTCATACATCGTTGACCACGGATCCGACTCCCCCCAGGTATAGCCCTCATACAGGCTGCCTTGATTACGAATCGGCCAGTGAAAAAACTCCCCGACGGTCCAGTGCAGCTGATACGGAGCTACTTGATCAGCTCCCCAGTAATGGGTGATACGCGTTGAATCGATGTGCCGACTTTCATACTCTACCCCATTGGCAACTGTAATCAACGAATCAGGCGCGGTAATCCAATATTCCACCTTCATTCGCTCATCGGGTCGGTATTGGGTAGGCAACCAATGCGCGACTCCTCCCCAGGCGCCATCCCCCCAAACCTGAGTACGGCTGTGAATATCCTCCCCGGTGGGATCTGTAAATATCAGCTTCTCACCAGCTTGAGCAGTGAAATCCATCCCTATCAGCACGGTGTCATCCTGCGCAACAATCGGATCCACCCATAAACGAAGTCCTTGATCCACATACTCACTACTATCCACTGTTCCCCTGTTGAGCAGGTGAATATTCCGTACCCATACCTGGGCAGAATCGAGTTGCAGGTCCACAAAGTTATTGCTGTCCCTGCGACTGATTAATTGCAGTTCCGTCGATCCGGTCACAGTTTGAGTTTGGAAATCGGGTTCCAGCCAAATCTTCTGATGGGTCAGATCCCATATTTGGGGGGGCAATGGGTAGCTGTGATCCGCTTCGGTAGACCACTCGGGCTTAGCCATCAGAGAATCTAGCTTGGCAGCCTCTTGTTTGGCCTGCTCTTCCGGTTTTACGTAGTCGAACATTCCACACCCGGATATAAACCCTGTTCCCAGGATCAATATTAACAGCCCCAAGTGATTCCAACGGTCAGTATCTCGAAACATGTAATACAATATTAATTGAGCAACTCGTTATTTTGATTCAAAATTGCCTTTGCCTATAATTGCGATGCTTATCATAAAATATTCTGTAGCTAGATTCCACTGTAGCTGCGGAAAATGTGGAAGACTGTCAAGACTGCTAAAAGAAAGGATCTAATGTTCACGGACCATAAGAGTCGTAATCGTCTATTTGCGGGATTCGTATTTCTCGCGGCACTTATTCTATATACGATAACACTCGCACCCACCGCAAGTTTTTGGGATGCCGGTGAGTTTATTGCTGTTGCAAATGGTTTACAGGTAACTCACCCACCGGGCGCCCCCTTCTATCTATTGATTGGACGGTTCTTTTCCATGTTTATGCCTCCTCTTTACGTGGCATTGAGTGTTAATTTTGTCAGTGCCCTGGCCTCGGCACTGACCGTCATGTTCCTCTACCTGATTATCGTGCGATTGGTACGAGAGTGGAAAGGTCATCCTGATGAGTATCCCAAGATCGATCTGGTGGGAATGTACGGTGGAGCCATCATCGGCGCATTAACCTTCGCGGTAACCGACTCCTTCTGGTTCAGTGCCGTAGAATCCGAGGTCTATGCCTTGTCTATGTTTTTTACCTCTATTGTGGCTTGGCTGGCTTTCAAATGGTCTGAGCACGCCGATGACCCGGGCAACGAACGCTGGTTGATTTTAATCGCTTATATGTTCGGACTAGCTACCGGCGTTCACCTCTTAAACCTGTTGGTGCTCTTTTTTGTCGCCCTGATTATCTATTTCCGAACGCGCAAAGTTCAACTGCTCAGCTTGGTAATCACCGGCGTGATCGCAATTGTGTCTTTCTTCGCAATCTATCCGTTTACCATTATCACCCTGCCTGATTTGATGGATGATATTACCCATGCCACCTATGGGTTGGTAGGACCGGTAATTTATATCGCCATCATCGGGCTAACCCTGGCTGCTGGAATCTATTACACGCACACTCGCAATAAGCGAACCGCCAACATGGTACTGATCATGTATGCCATGATCCTCATCGGCTATTCCAGTTACGCTTTGGTGTTTATTCGCTCCATGGCTGATCCCCCGATTGATGAGAATGATCCGGAGACCGTAGATGACTTTGTGAAGTACTTGAAACGTGAGCAGTATGGACAAACACCCCTATTAAGCGGCTATACGTATAACAACGAAAAAGAAACCATCGACCGATCCAGCGAAAAGCTCTTCCCGCGTCGTCATTCGGGGAATGAACGTCACCTGCAAAAATACGCTCAGTATGAATCCGACTGGGATTTCTTCTGGAATTATCAGATCAACCACATGTATTTCCGGTATTTTAACTGGAACTTTATCGGTCGAGACGCTGACATTCAGGATGCCGGTTGGAACGCCGGATTTCGGGAATCGGATCATGAAGACAATCCGGCACACAACAACTATTATTTCCTTCCCTTCTTACTAGGCTTATTCGGATTGATCTTTCATTTCCAACGAGACTGGAAGCGAGCGCTGTCTGTCTTCGTGCTCTTCTTTATGACCGGTCTGGCCATTGTAATCTATCTGAACCAAACGCCCTTTCAGCCGCGCGAGCGGGACTATGCCTACGTGGGATCGTTTTTCGCCTTCAGTATCTGGATCGGTCTGGGGGCTACCGGTATCATAGAACTGATCAAAGATTACCTGAATCGGAATCTGATAGCCTCTTACGCCTCACTGGGTGTGCTCTTCCTGGCCATTCCGGTGCTTATGTTGAGTGAAAACTTCCACGATCACGATCGCAGTGAGCGCTATGTGGCACCTGATTACGCTTTCAATCTGCTAAATTCTTGTGCGCCCAACGCTATTCTGTTTACCAATGGAGATAACGACACCTTCCCGCTCTGGTATCTACAGGAAGTGGAAGGTGTTCGAACCGATGTGCGCATTGTTTGCCTCAGTCTGCTAAACACCGACTGGTATATCAAACAGCTCAAAAATCAATGGTCGCACGAATCGGCGCCCCTCCCTATCTCATTGACCGATGATGAAATAGAAAATCTGGAGGACAAATTTCGCTTCCGCAATCCGGATGATTTTTGGACGCCGAAAACGGTGACCGTACCGGTAAACAAAGCAACGCTTAAAAACGCCTTAGCATCCAAACAAAACTACTTGGAAGCCATCGGCGCCGCGGATACCTCCTTGGCGATTCCCTATGAAGGTGTGGATTATGCCATGCCGGTAGACTCCATGGATAATCAGATCAGCTACCGGGTGGAAGGTACCTTCCTCGGACAAGATCGCGACGGATCCAAACTCTATTATACGCGGATCCAGGATGATCTAATCATGGATTTGATTAAAACCAATCAATGGGTTCGCCCTATTTACTTCGCTACCACGGTTTCTCGGAGCAGCCAACTGAATCTACAGCCCTATTTCCGATTAGAAGGCCAGGCATTCCGTCTGGTGCCTAAAGAGCATCCCGGTGAAGACTTCGGCTGGATTGATACCGATATCTATACCAAACGACTGCGCACTTTCCGCTATCGGGAGCTGGATAATCCGGACGCGTATTTCGATGAAAATATTCGCCGGATGATCGACAGTTACCGATTTGGATTTACCCAATTGTCGGATCGCTTTAAAGAGCTGGGGCAACCAGATAGCGCCCTGAAGTATCTGACCTGGGGACAGGAAAAAGTACCGTTCACTACGGTGCAAGGCGATCTCAACTCGCAAGTCACTTATGCCTATCGCTATGCTGATTTGGAAGCCTATGATCAAGCTGTGGAACTGGCTGAGTTAGCCAAACAGGAGATGTTGAAAGAGTTAGTGGCCAAGATGGATGATTATGACCGTTTGCAGGACGAGCTGGTGGCCATGGACGATCGGATTCAAGACGCGCGCAAAAATGCGGATATGACTGCCGGTCGACAGATTCAGGCAGATATGCAATCGCTGCTCTCTCGTCGAGAAAACATGATGCGAGATATCTCCTATAACAGCAGCCGCCTGATGGTGATCCAGCGCATCTACTTCATGGCGGGTAATACCGAGCAAGCCAAAGCGCTGGCCGATACCGCTAACTCGTTAACCCACAATCGCATCGGCTTCCCTACCACCCGCGAGGAAAACAAAAAGCAAGTCGATCAGTTTTACCGTCTGGACTAAGTAAAGACGACGGACCACAGACGACAGACTACAGAATACGGTCGTCGGTGGTCTGTCGTCCATCGTCCGTCGTCCATCGTCCATCGTCCGTCGTCTGTCGTCTGTCGTCCATCGTCTTTAAATTAATTCGTTTATTATTAAGCAATAAGCAATTATATTCCATCCACAGAAATTGATAACTGTCACTAGTTAACGGCAAGCCATGGTTCACGAGTTTACGAAAGAAAATATTGACGCCATTGGAAACGTCTTGGGTGCCACTCCCAAACCGCTGGGCGACGACGTTTATCGCTTTGAGGTAGTAAATGAAGATGAAAGCCGCCGGCTTGCGTTGGAAGTGCACATGGGCCTGGATGTCAATGACGACAAAATGAACATGGTCTCGGTTTACTCCCAAAATACCTTCCTGCAACTACATAACTGCACCGCTTTTGTGGCTAGCGACATGCTTAAACAGGTCACCTTTTTTGGTAAACAAGGGGGACGCACTTCCGGGTTGATCGTAGAAAACGAAGCTGGCTGTAGTCTTTACGCCAATGTAGACGATCAGATTTTAAACTCCGACTTCACTCAACTACCTGAAGATATCATGATGTGCAGCGTGGCCCTCTCCCTGACCGAAAACACCGATCTGGGTGGTTTCAGTTTTGACGAAGACGAATAAATCTCCATACACCAAGTTACTTTTCCTTCTTTGAGCGAAACACCGTTTCCCGAACCCGAAACATCCGACCAGCGTCCGGCCCTGGAAATATTTAATGAATCAGATCGTCCCATCCCCCTCGGTGATAAAGATCATCATTGGCTGCTCCAACAAGTTGAGCAACATGAAGACGCACAATTTTCCCATGTGGAACTGGTTTATGTGACAGCGGATCGAATCATTGAGATCAACACCGAACATTTGGATCGAGACTACGCCACCGATATCATCTCCTTTCGATACGATGAACACGGATCCGATCATCACGCCGTGGAAGGTACGCTTTTTTGCTGTCCGGAGCGTATTACCGAGCAAGCTGAAGAATGGGAAACCACCCCCGAAGAGGAATTCAAACGGGTTTTCGTTCACGGACTCCTGCACTTGCTAGACTATGAAGATCAGACAGACGATCAACGGCAAGCTATGAGAAACCGAGAAAATTATTATCTTTCACAAGAGGCATCATGAGACCGAACGTCATAGATATTATCCTGCATATAGTCCGACGTCTCCAAACCGGGGATACCTTGGAGGAGATTAGCGACGAATCGTTCAGCGGCTACAACACCTCCGAAATATCCGCCGCCTACTCATGGATCGTGCAAAAACACAAAGCCGGCGATCTACCCAAACCAGTTACCCAAGGCTCTACCAAACATCAGAAAAGCCACCGTGTACTGCACATGGCTGAAAAGATGATGATCACCCCGGAAGCTCACGGTTTTATGCTGGAACTGATCAATTCCGGACTCATTGACCACCTGCAGATGGAACGGGTTATTGAGAAACTGATGCTCACCCCTACCGAGCGAGTAACCAAAGCCAAAATCAAAGAGACCGTATCAAAGATTATTTTCAACAATGAGCCGACGAACCCTTTGGCCTCTTTATTTTTAACAGGTAATGAGACCATCAACTAACCCGTATTCTCCACAATGGAATCCTGACCACCATGAGCACGGCAGCATACACCCTGTTGCTTGTAGAATCTCCTACGGTGGCCCAGATTGTAACCGGCTTTAATCTGCCCTATCTAGAAGTTATAGCCACACACGGCTATTGCTGGCAACCGGTCTGGGATTCCGACTCCCGAAGCTTGATTCCCCGCGCTCATCCCGATCATGTTGAACGACGTAAACGCATCGCTAAGCAAGCCCAGTGGGCCTCGCGCGTCATCATCGCCACCGATTCCGACCCCTCGGGAGTGTTCATCGCTCATGCCTTACACCGTTTTTTGAACAAGGATCGAACCGACTTACAGCGCACCTTCCTTTCGGGGCTCAATCCTACATCGGTGGTCCATGCGATCGAACAGGCCACCGATTACTCGGCCACTTCCTATCAACAGCTCGTACACCGATCCCGGATACAGCGCCGAATGGCTGCTCAATTATCCGCTCTCTTCCCAGATCTGCCCTCCCGGTTATACTGGACAGCCTTGGCACTATTAAGCGTTCCGGATCCAACAGAACCGATCTACCAACCAGCCCCCCAACATGGATGGTCCACCGTTGACCTATTACTGCAGGCGAGTACCGTCTTTCAGGGGCGCTCCTATGATGAGCTACAGCAGGAGTTACAGGCGCTATTTACGCGCACCAACCCGGAAACAGAAACCGGCGGGTTAATCAGCTACCCACGGACCTCGGCGCGCGGCTACTATCCGGACAGTTGGGCCTACTGGGAACGCCAATGGATCAAACAGCGAAATATTGAATCGTTCCGGCCTACCGCTCTTCGGCCCACCATTCCCTCCTCATCAGCTCATCAATCGTTGCATCCCTTGGATTTGAGTCTGACGCCCGAAATTGTACGACCCCAACTGACTCGCACGCAATTCATGCTCTACAAGATGATATATGATCATCACAGGCACTTGTTGAGCTGCCCCTTGCCCGATCAGCAGATTGTATCCGGTTCTGCTCTGGATCCAATTCACCAAGCCCTGCACTTCTCGGCGCTGCGCCCCTCTCATGTGGGAACCGCCCTGGATCAGTTCATTAAACAAGGTTGGTTACGACGCTCCACCGAGCCAGAGAATCCCTCCTTACTTTTCCTGGATCATGAAGCAAAACATCAAATGATCCGTATAGCTGAACCGTTGTCCACTGTGGTGCAACAACTTCACCAGTTGGTAGTATCGGAACATTGTTCCACGGACGAAATTGATCAAGTGCTTGAACCGCTAACCGGGAGATCGTAGCTTATTGATATGAATACCGAATCCTCATCTATGGACCCAACTCCAGATCCGCTGGAGGAACTAAATCTCACTGATGAATCGCTGGATCCCACCGTGCGAAGGGAAGCAGTGGAGATGGCCAAAGATAAAACGCAAGCTTACGGCAAAGCACTTTGGTCACTGATTAATGTGCACGCCAAACAATCGCGGGAAAAAGCACCGACAGCCACCGTGGAGCCCAAACGCTACTCCATGGAAAACGCATGGATTCTTAGCCTTTTATTAGCGGTACCCTATTTATTGGTGGGTATTTTCATAACATCTTTTTTCTGGGATTTTCCCGGTATGCAATGGAATCTCTGGGGTATCCGGATCCAGATGACCGGCCTGTTGCGAATACTGAGCGTATCCGGTATGATCGGATTTATGACCAACTGGCTGGCCATTACTATGCTGTTTCGCCCCGCGGTAAAGCGACCACTTTTAGGCCACGGATTGATTCCCGCCCAAAAGGATCGCATCGCCTGGCGCCTGTCACAAGCCGTAGCTAATGATCTGATCAACCCGGAGATCATCAAACAAAAAATTCACGAATCCAACGCCATTGGGAAATACCGCGAGCAGGCTACCGATGTGATCCGCAAAGTGATTGACGCCCCCACCTTTCGGGAAGAGCTTAAAAAACTGGTCGTGGAATACGTGGACGAAATGATCGCCGATCCCACCATTCGCACCGCCATCGCTACCCGGATCCTGGAGCAGATCGAAACGGCCATGGAGAGTAAAACCGTGGAACGCTTTGCCCTGCGGTTGTACACCTACCTGCGTGGCCAGGAAGCCCAAGAGTTGATTGATGAGGCCCTGTTGGAACTACCGGCCAGTATTGAAAATGGTCTGGATAAGTTGGATGATCTCCTGGATAACATTCCCAAAAAAATCGATGAGCACAGCGATGCCATCGAAAATTTGGTGACCAATATTTTGTTCAAACTGGTTAACCAACTGGATGTACAAAAGCTGGTGCAAGACAACATCCAGCAGTTTGAAGAACGACGTCTGGAGAAAATGATCAAAGGAGCCACTAACGAGCAGCTCAATTATATACAGTATTTGGGAGCGGTATTAGGAACCATCGGCGGTTTCGTAATCTGGGAGCCCCTGATCAGCATCATCGTGTTGGGCACTATTACCGGCTCCATCCTGTTGGTTGATCACTTGCTGTTTACTTGGCAGCAAAAATAGTTTCCATTGATGGACATGGCTCAGGACTCAGAATTCAGGACTCAGGACTCAGGACTCAGAAGAATCGGTGTAACTATCAAAATATAAGCCCAAGAGTAATTTTAGCCAGAGATGTCATATGGGGATACTTATTTCAGCTTACTGACTTCTGAATTCTGACTTCTGACTTCTGACTTCTGACTTCTGACTTCTGAATTCTGAGTCCTGAGTCCTGAGTCCTAAGTCCTAAGTCCTGAGTCCTGAGTCCTGAGTCCCCTTCCGGACGCTCGAATGTGGCTTCGCCACGATTGGGGGTCCATGTAGTGCTACGCCGGCAGGGACGGGATGGAGTCGATGACGCCGAAGTTTTCCAGGCCCATCCAGATGAGAAAGATGCCGTAAACGATGAGCAGGGTTACGGCTTCGGCACGGCTGAGGAGCATATCCGTGCGTAGAAAACTGAATAACAAAAGCGTACCCAACGTTAAGGCGCCCATCAAGGGAGCGGCCACGGTAAAATTGATCACCGTAGCACCGGCGATGAGTACGCCTACGGGAATGCAGACCAGCAGATCGAAAATATTACTGCCCAGTACATTAGCTAGCGAAGTGACCGGGTCTCCTTTGCGGGCTTTCTGAATGCTCACGAAGGCATCGGGAATACTGGTTCCGGCCGCAACCACCGAAATCCCCCATAAAAACGAAGGCGTACCTAGAATTTCACCGTAATTAATAGCCGCTTGCACCAGCATCTCTACGCCAATCAAGATGACGGCCAAACTGACCAGCAGCATGCCCCACTCCTTCCATGGGTTGATGTCCGAGGTATCCAACTCAGAGACAAAATCCATGGTATCCTGATACTGGATAAAAATATAAAAGCCATAGAGCACCAGCGGCATCAAGGCCAGGAAACGGGACATCTCCCCAAGGATGATCCCCTCGCCATCCGGCACCGGCTGAAAAATAGCCGCAAACGCAAAGGTGATGATCAGTACGGCCACCGAGATGATGTAAAACTGCGCTTCTTTATAAACCAGATCTCGATTGGCCTTCAACGGATGTTTGGTCACCAAGCCGGATACAGCCGGAATGACCAGAATATTAAAAATCGCCGACCCCACGATAGCCGCTACGCCCAAATCAAACTCGCCATGTACAATGGTAGAAATAACCACCGTAGATAATTCCGGAAAACTAGACCCGACAGCAACCACCAACGCCCCCTGCACGATATCCGGCAATTCATAATAGTGAGATAAACGCTCGCTGGCTTTTTCCAGCCAAGAACTGCCTTTCCATAAAATGGCGGTGGCCAATAACGCCACTGCGGTCCACAACAAAAGCGATAGAAGCATAACCTGAACAATTTATTTTACCGTAAAACAGTACCTGATCATGCTTAAATGATACAAGTAATTAGCGTTAATTCCAGCATAAGGTGTTATTGCGTATCCAGCGGACTGATCACTCCCCGACCGCCTTTGTTGAGTACATGGGTATACTTCATAGTAGTACGCACATTTTTGTGACCCAAGAGTTCTTGAACGGTGCGAATGTCATAGCCATCCTCCAGCAAATGCGTGGCAAAGCTATGCCGAAACGTGTGACAGGTAGCCCGTTTTCGCAGACCCACTTTCTGTACCGCTTTCTTCACCTTTCGTTGCACATGGGTATCCGACAGATGATAACGATGTTTGATATGTGAACGAGGATCTTTTGCCAGTCGATAGGAAGGAAATACGTATTGCCACCGTAACGATTTAGCCGCATTAGGATATTTTCTTGCCAGAGCCTGCGGTAGTTTCACCACTCCATACCCTCGCTGTTGATCTCTATGGTGAAGCTTACGTACATCGAGCAGTTGCTTTTTTAAGGGAGGAATCAACTGCTGTGGCAATACGGTTAATCGATCCTTACCTCCCTTTCCGTCTCTAACCGTAAGTTGACGATACTCAAAATCCAAATCTTTGACTCGTAATCGCAATGCTTCAGAAAGCCTAAGGCCCGAACCGTATAGTAATAAGGCCACAAACTTAGCCCTCCCTTCATCCATGGCCTGGAGCACACGTGTAGCTTCATCACGCGTTAAGACCACCGGCAAGCGCTTGGGTTTCTTTGCTCGCTTCAGATCATGTAAAACCGGCATCGGTTGTTCCAGCACCTGATCATACAAAAACACAAAGGCGCATAACGCTTGATTTTGCGTGGAAGCCGCCACATTGCGCTCTGTAGCCAAATAATTCAGATACTGGGTAACCTCTTCCTTTTTAATATGTAGGGGATGTTTAATTCCACAATATCTGATCAAACGTTTAATCCATTGTACATACGCTTGCTCGGTTCGGTAGCTGTAATTTCTTCGTTTGATCTCGTTTCTAACCCGAGTCAACAGTTTGGATCTGGCCATAACATCTCCATTGCTTTTTATGGAATAGATGCATGAAACCGAAGATCCTTACATTAATATTCGCTTGTTGTCATAAACGCACATAGTTACAGCACCATCTTATCCGGCCACGATATGACAACAAGCGGCGGCGAATATCGCATTTATCTAACCCTATGGCCTATGGGGACTTGTGGGATAAGAACAAAAGAGGTAGGTTAGTTCATATAATTATAGGTTAGGTGCCTAATTATTAACTCATGAGAACGGTTGTCCTATTTCTTATATCATTCCTTGTTTTGATAAGTTGTACTCCAACGAAGTATAGCTTTGATCCTTATGAGCGACATCTCAAAAATGTAAATCAAATTAATCAACCCTCTTCAGAATTAGATTTGACCATATCAACTGAAAAAAGTGGTCAACTTTTATCAATTGAATTTAAAAATAAAAGCCCTGAATCAATTTACTTGCCGTCCCAATTTGATGTTATTAGTAATCTATGGCTTAATGGTAGAAAGCAGACACGTGCAGGAGGCTTAATTATCCTATCTATAACTCCTATTCCTAAATGGAGTGAAATAATTATAGAAGACATTGCAATTTCACCTCCGCAAACATTTGAGAGGATAAAACCGGATTCTTCATTAACCTATTCTTTTGGTCTGGAAGATTACTTGTCAGACTTTGTACAAGCTCATGATAAAAATATTGACCTATCTGATACCCTATCTATTGAAGCTGGATATCAGAATTTTTGGGATCATTACGATGAAGATAAGCGTACTTGGAAGGGTCAAATTAAATCCAATGAAATTATATTAACTAGGAATTAGGCACCTAACAAGCAAATTAACGCGGACGTGGTACAAACTTGGTTTACTACTTCAGCCCTTGCGGTTATGGCTACGAGTGTTAAATTGAGTTCATAATCTCCACGCCGGTTATCTGCTGGCCGTTATACAACAGATAAAACATGTCTGAGTCAGAAAGAGAATATATTTATCATTATACCAATATTGAGACACTGGATTTAATTTTAAAGCATGGTACAATACGTTTTACCCGTCTCGACGAAGTGGATGATTTGAGTGAGTCTGAAGCTTTTGGTGATATTGATTTCTCCAACCTAATTTTTGTTTCCTGTTGGACTTATGAACAACAAGAAAACATACCCCAATGGCATATGTATACTAATCAAATGAGAGGTGTTAGGATACAATTGCCAAAAGATTTTTTTCACTATAAGGAAGTTAAACTCAATGATCCTGATTTAGGAATCACATCAATTGATACTCCTAAATTACCAATTGGGAAAAATGAGATGTTCACTGACACATATCATGTATTCCCCTTCAGTTTTCTAAAAAAATATTTTGAACGAAAAATCGAGTATAAAGATAATATCGATTCAGTATATGAAAATTTTTTTGATGAGACTGTTGCTCCCGATGGGAAAAATCAGATTAACTTCAATAACTTGGGTGACTTAGCGAAATTCAAATCCAAGGCTTGGAGCTTTCAGCAAGAAATAAGATATGTCCTATTAATTTTTCCAGCTTTTGAAATGCCATCTGAAGGATTTAACGATCAATCATATATTTCTTCTTTAGGCGATTTGTGGTATAAAGCAATTAAAACTGGAAATGGACCTCCAATAACCAACTTTGACTTACCTATTGATCCAGTTTTATTAAACAATATTACTGTAAGAACTGGTCCAATGTGTACAAAAGAAGATGAAATAGCAGTGGAGTCTATTATCAACAATTACACTACCAATGGAGAGATTCAAAAAAGTAAACTTGCTGGTAAAATCAATTTATAAACTGTTGTATAACACGCGCTTCAAATCGGACGTAGGAGCTGATCGCCTTATTGGCATCTTTCCTTGGTAACCCCTACCCTGCTAATAATTAACTCATTGCCTTTAAACCTACGCCGTTTAAGCGCAAACCCGTTACACTATATCCTCCCAATCGCTAATATCTTGCTTCCATCTGTCAATAAACCCATTCTTATCCACCTTCATTATTATATAGTCTCCATACCCCCTGCCACCCGGTGATAGTATATTGGGCACATAGCCACTCCTTCCGGTAATGTGTGTTCCATTTTCATCAAGCAATTCACATTCGCAACGATCAGCTATTTTATAATGGATATCTGCCTCTGTGCCTTCTGGCCAATACAATATCTGTCCAGTATCTATATCTATTTCAGGGCACCATGAATCGCCATCCTTAAATGGAATCAGATCTCCATCGGTATCATTAATACCATTTACGCTTGCATCTTCCCAATATCTAACACCGGCTTTAACAAGCAGTATTTTGGGTTTAATCTGTTTCGTAGTTTGTAGAGTCGCATCCATAATCGCTCCGTGTAAATAACAAGCAAATCAAGCTGACCGGCCAACGATCAATCTTAGTTATCTGCCTGTCTAGTTAGTGTTTAAGTTCATTCAAGTCCAAAGTCTCGCCGGACAGCTTATCTGCCGGTCGTTACACATTACTACGGCTGGTTTAATCTTCTATCTTCTTGCAGCTGTCGCAATTCAGATAAAACGCCATCAACTTTGGCGCTAAGCTCCCGCATGGAATGTTCCAAATTATCCATCCTGCGATTGATCGAAGAAAGTTCATGAGAATCTGCTTTAGTTCTAACATCATTTTTTATTTGTTGCATTTCCGATTGTAGTCTACCAATGTCGCTCCAAGGTGCTCGTTTCATAGTAGCCTCCGTATGTGTAACCTATATATGGCCTCCAATGTCAAGCCCCCATACCTCTCCCAGGGAAAAATTAATGTTTTTCCGAATCAGGATTGATCCCTCCCTCATGGAATTGT
>JBNJFY010000006.1:0-239724 GCA_051747265.1 Bacteroidota bacterium
GGGTGGTACTGAGCAAGCAAATAATTCTGAAGGAAGGAATAGTAAAGCTATTAATATGAAGTAACTTATTTTCATTGAGATAAGAGTTTTGGCCTAACGGCATTGCGCATAAGGGGCGTGCAAAATGATGTTAATTTGAATAAAATGTACTATGTAATCTGACTAGAATAAAACTGGCAGCCAACTGCGAGGCACGTCCCGCTTAATGCGCGGGTTAGGCATCTCTCAAGATCATGAAGCTATCTCCTTTAGTTTTTCCTTGATTACATTGATTGTGTTGGCACCTGTAGTTTTGATTTGTATGGTATTGCTATTGTCAATTAGATAGAAAGTTGGAGTAGCTATTACTGGATTAAACGTATTCCATGCTTTATCACTATGAAGAAGGAAGTGACCTTTTTTCGGATATTCTTTTAGATGTTCCTTAATTTCAGATTTATCCTTTCCCCTTGCCATAATCACCAAATTTAGTCTATCGTCGTATTGCTCCTTTATTTTATTTAATTCTGGCCTTACTACTTCACAAAATGGGCAAGAGGTAGACCAAAATTCTAATAAAACTGGTTTATCAAGAAAATCAGTTAAGCTTTGGGGTTTCCCTTCAAGATCTTCGGCAATAAAATTAGGTGTTTTAAATCCTTGCACGGGTGCAACTTCAGTATCACTTTCGATAATTGTTAAAGAACTCCCTTTACTATCAATATTTTTCACCTCATATTTTTCCCCATCAATTTGAAATGGTTGAGTAATATCAATTTCCTCACTTGCTAATAATTTATCATCGTCGGTCACTTTCCATTGGCTTGTATAGTTTCCGTTTGAGTTAAAGTCGATTAAAAATGTTGTTCCAGATGAATCGCTATAAATTGGATGATTCCGAAATCTCGGACGAAGAATGAAGTCAACGGGTTCTCCTTTGATTGTGATATTACCCTTTCTAAACTCACTAATTCTCCCATAAGTCCATTTACCTTTTTCCATGACTTGGAAATAGACTGGTATATCTTGAGGCTTGATAGTAACAAGGACGTCAGCGATTAATCGCTCTCCCCGTTGAACAAAGTTAAGTTGACTCTCATCAGTAAAATCCAGATCGGCATCCGTATCAACGTAATATTCAAACTTTCCATTATTTTGATTGTGCCTCAAAACATGGACTGTTTTAAAACCCTCACCCTCAGATAAAACTGCAACTTCGGGATTAGTCCAATTTTTACTATAAGTGAAATTCTTTTCTGGTGTTTCAAAAAAGATATTTGACAAACCCGGAAAGGACTCAACCGTTTCGGCTTTAGTTATTATCCTCTCTAGATTTATTTTGATTTCATCTTTCTTATCTGAGCACCCCAAAAATAAAAGGGAGATGATGAGAATGAATAGTCGTGTCATAATTTGAAATTTAATTCCAATTAAGATTGAGATGCCTAACGGGATGGCGCTTAAACGGCGTAGGTTTACAGGTAACAAGTTAATTATTAGCAGGGTAGCGGTTACCAGGGAAAGATGCCAATAGGGCGAACAGCTCCTACGTCCGCTTTCAAGCGCGTGTTATGTGCACGTTGGATGAATTCTATAATATTTCAAATTTGAAAAGAGAGGGGAATTATTCCGATTCGTATTGTTGATAGAGTTTAGCATCCGAATAAACTTGTTTCTCTTCTCTTATAAATTCGGATGTTCCATTATTATGAACTTCTCCTGAATCATCAATCCAACGTATTAGATTATCAGAATCAAAATAATATCGGTTTTCATATTCATTCTTTTCTTCAGAATCATATGAGTCCGCCCATTTCGGATTATGAAATGCCGTGTAGTTTTTAAAAACGAATAATAAACCCTTTTTATCGAAATAATACTCGGAAGATAAGTTTTCCCTGTCACCTTCAAATGATAGCTCTATTTTGACAAGATAATCACCGTCGTAATACTTCACCATGTTAGTCATGGCTAAACGATATATTTCAGTTGTTTCAAAAGAGTAACTTAGAGGATCATTCACCTTACTGACATCAATATCTTTGTATTCTACCTTTTTAAAATTATCAATATTTGAATTGATGTAGTGATATTGATTCCGAATATATTCTATTCTGTCAGTTTGTGAGTATACAAGTGATGGAAAAAGGACAAAGAAGAATAAAAGAGATCTTTTAATCATGTAGTTTGACAACTTATTGGGTATCAGCAAGTGCACATAACGTGTTTGCGCTTAAACGGCGTAGGTTTATAGGCAACAAATTAATTATTAGCAGGGTAGGGGTTACCAGGGAAAAATGCCAATAGGGCGAGCAGCTCCTACGTCCGATTTGAAGCGCGGGTTAGGCCAAAATTAGGAATGATTTTTAAACTTTTCTCTGTGTTTCACAATCATGGAGCATAGAAGAGCAACAGCTACACCAAGCGTCATCCTGGGATGCTTTTCTTCAAGTATATTAATAACCTCGGCATCATCTTTTATATAATTAAAAACTTCTTGGCTATTTGAAGGGTAATCTTCCTTAATAGAATCATCAATTTCCTCTCTTTTTGATAACACTCTTTCTATCAGATCACGAATCAGAAGTTCAGAAGCAGTTTCAGTAATTGATGAGACCATATTTGGACCCAGCTTAATTAATTCAGTTAACCTATCTTTTTCTTTTTCTAGTCTGAACTTCCCTTTTGAGTGTGCTACTTTATTTCTAATTCTTTTTAAAATAGTAATTGACTGATGTGTATTTTTACCTATTAAACCAACTGTGTAAGCAACATCAGATTTAGCAGAAAATGTACTTAGTGGTCCAGGATAGTCTAAAAGTTTATTTAATAAAGTATTGCTTGCGTCACTTTCTGAAATTTCTCTAAACAAAGTATCAAGTTGAGCATTAACAATTTCAGCTCCAACTAATACAGCACCTCTGTCTGACTCTGCTACTAAAGATTTAAATACGTCATCAAACACCTCCTCAACATCAGGGTGTTCAAAAATCGATTTTTCGTTGTTGTTTTCTTTTTTACTCAAATGAGAATATTTGTGATTTAGATATTTGGACTAACCTATAATTATACGAACCAACCTACTCATTACGATTTTATCCCACAAGTATAAAACCGTTATAGGGCTGTATAACGCCCAATAATGTAGCCGTTTGTTGTCATATCATGGCGGGATAAGATGGTGACGTAACTATGTGCATTTATGACAACAAGAGGGTATGGAATACCAAAGCTATGGTCTCTTGGCGGCCTCGTGCCTTGTTTTGGCTTATTCAAACTTAATCACGCTGTCAGGACCTTCGGACGCTGACCGGTGGGTTGCTTGTCCACAAAAGAGGACACCGAGCACACTAAATGGGTAAGTACCGAATAGAAGAATATGAGAAACGAAGAAAAGTAGGCTAGCGGAGGACGATCTGCTGGGTAAAGTCCTTTTTAAAGGGGGAGAGTAACCTTTATTCAGGCTGGATATGGGATTCGTCTTCATCTTGCCTGGTGTGACGAATCGTCAAAATATTGATGTGATCCGTATTGATTTCATAGATGCCCCCCCATTCTTCAAGCTTGTAGCTTGGAGAATGCGATACAGCTTCAGCTTATATGAAATTGGGAAAAAGCTTATTAGTGGTACCGTTAAGCTAAAGCTGGTAGCACTATCACAAGGTACAACCTTGCGATAGTAAGGGAGATTTGGGTGCGTGTATCTATAACGCTCATATGTTTTACTCAGATTTGCAACCTGACAGCGCCCACCAAGCATCGCGCCGGTGTTCCGGTCAGCGTTGGTAATACCACACTCTCCACGCTGTCCAGAATCGCTGTCGCGATGCGTTGACCGGTTGGAAAAAAGGCCTTACAGGCACTCCAGTACGTTTTCCACCTCAAGCCGACGCAAGTTTGAGTCCGAAGGCTTTCGGACGGAAATGGGTGTCACTAACTACAGCGGATTAGCGATTGATTGCCAGACGGATCCCGCGGAATAACAACGAACTACATAAAAACCCTCAGCCGCTCTGTTGGCGGTAGGGGCTGTGTAGATAATACTTCGGACGGCTATCCAACCGGATATGCAGCCAGGCCACGCCGCCGCCGGCCGTATTCAGCCAAATGGGGCGCTCAGAGAGCTGTTCTCGGGTCATTCGTCCCACCGCTTGCCAGAGCTCGTGTTGCTGTTCCAGTGGCGCTTGCTCGGTAAAAACACCTATGTGCGCATAATTCAAATCCGGACGGTCTGCTTTGGGCAGAGGTATGATAAGCTGGGCATCCCCGCCAAGATTCGGAAAATCAGTTACCATCGCTTGGGAAGGAGCCCGTTGGATATATGAATGAAAGGGGGCAGGATCCGGCCGAAGATCAATGCTTGGGCTGTTGGTTGTTACAAATTCAAATGGTTGATCCAAAGAGGATATAGCAAGGGGCGGGGTTTCCCAGTGGAAGGCTGGATAGGGAATTTTCTTTAGCAGGTGAATAAAATCACTTCGAAAATCAGGATCGTTTTCTAAGCGTTTAAGGAAAGATCCATAACTCAGCGGTTGCTGATTATAATACAGGCTGTAATGATAAGCCTCCGCGTGTTCCAAAGGCGTTGCTTGATGTGTTAACATGAACGATGGCTATCGTTGTGACATCGGTCGGTATAGCTGCCAGTGGGTTAGAAATCCATTAGATAAATAAAGATAAAGGATTCTTCCATCATCGGTATAATATTCCAAGAGCTCTTTTGAATGTTGGATGGAGATGGTGTTACTAGCGTGAGTAGGTTCGCCCAATTGATTGATAATCTCTTCGCGTTCCATCCAACGATCAAGCTCTAAATCCTGGAGCGTGATGGTGTGCAGCGGCAGCATTTGGGGTTCCGGTTCAAACGCTGGCTGAGTGGACTGTTCAATATCTTTGGGGGTAAGCGTAACCGCGGATGATGTTTGCTTCTGGCTCGTGGTTGTATTTTCTGGTTCTGGTTCTGGTTCTGGTTCTGGTTGTTTCTCCACAGCTTCGGTTTGCCTAGAGCTTGCTGGTGGCGGCCCTTGTTCTGCGGGATTTGGTTCTGGCTCTGGTTCCGGTTCTGAGTCTGGCTCCGGTTCCGGCTTGGGTTTGGGTTTGGGATCGGGTTTAGCTTCAGTTTCAGGCTTCTTGAACCAAGTGGGCGCTTGTTCTGTAGGTGTTAAAAAGGGAGCGAAGGCCCAACCGGTCAGCGAGTCGGTTTCAATATGATGCCAATTACTACGGCGCTCCTTGGATACTACGATTTGTCCATACTGCAACTGTCCAACCAGTGGCGCTTGATTATTAGGTGCTTGACGTAGATTCAGCACGCGGGCAGTGACTTTAACAAAGGTGGAATCGAATACGAGGGCAGGTGAGGGCGACGAGGACGAGGCCAAACAGAGAGAGGCAGGAGCGAAAGCCCCAACTATCACCATCAATGCGGTATAGAATGATATTTGATCTGTTGCTTGTTTATACATAGGCCTCATACCGAAAGATAAGTCTAGTACTGCTTATCGGTAGGCAATAGCAATGGTATAAAAAAAGCCACCCCAAATAGGGTGGCTCTTTAAATACGAAACGTCCGATGTTACACTTTACCGGAGTTTTTCATGTCTTGGATTTCAAGACGAATCTCTTGAGCCAGTTTCTTCAGCTCTTGCAGAGACTTACGAGCACGCGTACCAGCAGCTTTGTTCCCCTTGTTATAGAATTTGTTCATATCATCTTCCATCTCATCGACGAGATTTGATACTTCGTCAAATCGGCTCATTATAGATACTCCGTTTTATTGATGTTTGTATTATGAAAAATCGGTGATCCCTATCACCAACTCGACGAAACTATGTATAACCACCCCTTGAGTCAAGTAAAAAGTGTCGTTTACATCAATTGGACCCCATTTTTATCCATTTTTCTTGATTTTAGTCCCTTTTTCGTTGGGAAATTGACCAAATTGATGAGTATTAACTACGCGAATGGAACGTTGCTGAGAGCGAAATTCCTGAGGTAGCAGGTGCTCTTTGTCTGTTGGGGTGAGCTCTTCGTAGGTATAATTTTTTCCTTGAGATGGGGTAAGAATTTCATCTTCTTCTTGCGGGGAAAACACCACAACCTCGTCAAAATCCAACAGCTGCTTAAGTTGATGAGCTAACTCAGGCAGTGGCATTACTACCGGGCGGTCAGAAACAGTAGACTGCACCAGCGATGAGATCAATAACACCACACGATCGGATAATTGTTGGTAGTAGTCGCGGTCCAGCTTCAGATTTTGCTGCTCATCCCATTGCAGCAGCGAACGTTGGTAGCCATTGACCCCAATGGTTGGAACGCCGTTGTCGGCAAATAGGGCGACGAGCCGATGATTTAAGTCGCGGATGCTGCGAAGTTGCGCGTCAGATCGCATCATACCCGTCTGAATCAGCCGATCGGTGTACGCACTGTCACCGTGCAAAACTATGCATCGGTCGGCCTGTTGCCGGGCCAGCGACTGCGCGAATGCATTGAGGAAGATGCCATTGTCCAGATGCTCAAAATCAAGTACTGCGATTATTTTCATACGGTGGCGATGTAAATTCGACGATTAATTACTGTTGACTGAGAGAAGGTGCTTTAAACGCGTAAGGCAGATATTGATGTGCGGGGAGGGTGGTCCGCTGTGACTGCTGATGATGCATAATGGCTTCCGCTGATGACAAGTGTTCGTTGATAACTTGGCGGCACGCTCCGCAGGGACTGGTGTATTCAGCTTGGGGAGCGTATACATGAATGCCGCTGAAATCCGTAAGCCCCAAACTTAAAGCGTTGTGTATGGCTACCCGCTCAGCGCATAATCCCAATCGCCAATCATCAGACTCAATATTGACTCCGGTTACATATTGCTCGGAATCCTGGAACGTGAGTAGCGCGGAAACAGGAAAATCAGAGTGGGGTACGTGGGCAAATTTTGCGGAGTTATATAATATGGTATCCTGCTGTTCCCTTCTTGGAACAGAATTTTCTGGAAATGAGGGGGCATCTATAAAAGAAAGTTCATCAATATTTTCGCGCACCTCGAGATTCAGATCCCACTGCTTGGCCCAATCTGTTTCTGGTGAGCGCTCTTCTTCGGTGGCCACCAGTAAGGTGTGAGGGTTTTGGCCTCGACTCAGGCAATGATATACAGCACCTTGAGAAGCCGTAATGGTCAAAGGAAAAGAAACATTTTCGATTCGAATGCCGGGATAGGCGTATCCCTGGCTATCTAAAACGACCGTAGCTCGTGCTTGACCACTATAGGGCACATAGCTACGCTGAAGTAGCATTGACCAATCAATCATAAAGGTTAGGGGGTACGAGTTAAGGGATTTTCGATGATACTCCGCACCGCGGTGTCGGCAACCCGAGATCGAATCTGATTGATATCTTTTCCATACGAGCGGTAGGGAAAGGTACGGTTGGTTAATAGAATGATGGCCATATTTCGTTCTCGATCGATCCAGAGGCTGGTTCCCGTAAATCCAAGGTGCCCAAAAGTATCTTTGCTAGTCAATCGACCGGCCGTACTGAATCCTTCGCTCTTCCGATCGAATCCAAAACCGCGATTACTTTTGGCGGATTGTCGGGACGTAAATTGACGTATGGTAGATTCATTCAGATAACGCTTTCCGGCATAGGTGCCATCGTTGAGCAACATCTGCGCGTAAACGGCCAAATCATTGGCACTTGAAAAAAGTCCCGCGTGCCCCGAAACGCAGTCCATATAGTAGGCGCGTTCATCATGAACCACGGCTTGAACCGTGTCTTGCCTGAACATGGTATCAATTTCAGTGGGAGGGATACGTTTGACCATCCATTTCCCCAAACGATCGGGATTGTAAAAAGTAGAGGCCATGCCCATCGGGTAGTAAAATTCTTTGCGTAGATATTTATCCAATCGCTGATCGGTAACCTGTTCAACGATATCAGCCAGAAGAATATAGCCGAGGTCACTATACACGTATTCCGAGAAGGGTCGATTGATTAGCGGCTCATGCTTTACGGCATCTAAAATTTCAGAGCGCTCGTTGAGCGAATCCACATACAATCGAAATGGAGGAAGACCGCTGTTGTGAAGCAGTAAATTTTTAATTCGAATTTTCTTTTTGCGGCCTTCTCTAAACGTGTCGATGTATTTGCCAACCGGATCATTTATATCCAGTTTCTTTTCATCCACCAATTTCATAACCGCCGTGGTTGTAGCTACAATTTTGGTCAATGAAGCGATATCATAGACATCTGATTTTTTGACTTCTTGAATTTTCTTGTAGTCGTGATAACCGTAACCTTTCCAATGGGCCAATACGCCATCTTTGAGGACGCCCACTACACCACCTGGAAATACAGAATCCTGGATCGCATTGCGCATAATGCCATCAATCGTACGCAATGTATCGCTAGATAAGCCCACACTCTCCGGATTGTCTAAACGGATGGTAGTTTGAGGGAGATCCATCCCCGCGCCAAACGAATATAATCCGGGGATCGAGATGGGGAGGCGGCCCTGTACCGAAGAGGCGCCAAATAGTGCTTGCACAGCGGAACGCACCTGTATGGATGAGCTAGACCAAGCCAGCATGTGAAGGTCCGCGCCGGGGATATCTTGCAAGACATACGGATTACCGAAGGCGATAACCCCGGTCGGTTTATCTAAACGCATCAACCGATCTATAACACGCCTTTGCTTGCTGTTTAATTGAATGGGCTTATTGGACTCTACATAAATAAAGGAACCCAAAATGAGCATACTGGAGTTGCGCGCGCTACGGATCATCCGTTCGATTTCATCATTACTGCTGCGCTTATCAAAAACATGGAAACTGACATCGGGATGATAGTCTCTCATTTTGCGAGCAAAATAACTTCCTGTCCTTCCCGACTCATCATCGGCCAAAGAAATGACGGTAACGGAATTATGTCGGTCAGCGCGGATAGGGAGCAGATCATCGGTATTTCGTAAAACCGTAATGGATTCTCGGGCAATTCGTTCAGACAGACCTTGATTGTAGCGACTGTTAACCACTTCGCTGAGCTGATCCAGAGAGACTTGAGACTTCTCAAATAAACCGTGGCTGATTTTCCATTGCAGGAGTTTCCGAACCGATTTATCAATGCGTTTTTCGGAAAGTTCGCCCCGTTTAACCGCCATTTTTACCTCATGGATTGCGGTATGTTCGTCTGGGCTAAGCAGCATCATATCGGCGCCTGCCTGTAGTGCTTTGATAACCGCATCACCGGGAGAGTAATGACTGGAAATTCCGTGCATACGCAGCCCGTCAGTGACCACTACGCCATCAAAACTCAGCGAATCTACCAAAATGCGTTTTAGAACAGCGGCATCCAATGTGCTAGGGATCTTCTTGGAATGGCTGAGGTTGGGAAATGCGATATGAGCACTCATAACGCTGGGGATACCCGCCCGAATCGCCGACCGGAAGGGAATCAATTCGACCGAATCCAGCTGAGCGTAAGTGTGATTTAAAATAGGCAGCTCCGTGTGTGAGTCGGTATCCGTATCACCATGGCCGGGAAAGTGTTTGGCGGTAGAAATCAATCCTTGATCATGCACCCCCTGAATGAACTTGCTACCATATTCAGATACCAATTGAGGTCGTTCGGAAAACGAACGTACGTTAATCACGGGATTGTCGGGATTGTTGTTAACATCTAGTACCGGAGCGAATATTTGATGCACCCCCAGCGCGCTGGCTTCCTGTGCGGTTATTTGGCCAACGGTATAAGCATTATCAGGATTGTTGGTGGCGGCGATGCCCATGGCTGGCGTAAACCTTGTGGCACCATTGACCCGCATGGCGGCTCCATTTTCCATATCCTGCGTAATCCAGAGGGGAACAGTGCTGATCTCCTGAAGCTTGTTGGTCAAAATCGACTGATCGTACACATCACCCCGGAAGAAGATCAAGCCACCGATATGATCCGTCGTAACGCGATGAACCAGACGTTTATACTCCTCATCATCTACATTTTTGAAGTAACCATTAGCGGAGGTGAAAATAAGTTGTCCTACTTTTTCACTTAATGAGAGTTTGGACAATATGGAATCGGCATCCAGCGGATAAAAACGCGGATCACGAAAGCGGCGGTTAATCTGAATACGGGAATAAGTACTGGTATCCTTTTCTACCCGGGATGATTTGGCTTGAGCATCATTGTTGCCGAAAAATGGCAAACGAATTTGTGCTGAACTGGGCTGCGCCAAAATTGCTAATAACAGACCAGACAACCCAATTTTAATAGTCAAAGGAGTTAACAGCCGCTTGAATAAAAAAATGTGTAGTGCTTTGAGAAACATGTATATGTCAAAAATAACGTTCAAATCAGTCTGAGATACGCAGAGTAACCAATCAGAAATGTGTGATCAACAAGACAGACGCAGTAATATAACGAAGAATTAAGAGATCTGGTGCCTGAATGCAAGTGCCGCACCTACCGCGGGATCATGGGCCGGCCCGACCAGGTCAAAGTCAGAAAATCTTCCTTGCAAACGAGAAAAAAACAACGACTTATAGTAATTGTTTTTCATAAGTCCGCCCCCCAGACAAACTTCGGTTGGCGGTACAGGTATGTTGGCCACCAGCGGGTCCAAGTGATCAAGGAAACGATTAACGCGTTGTAATAGTAAGGACTCATAGGTATGCTGATGTTCGCATAAATGTAGAAAAACGGGGGCCAGCGTAGCCGGATCCAAGTCTTGGCTGTAGACCCAACTGATTACATCATCGCGATCATTTAGTTTGGGATGATCCTGTTGCAGCGCTTCTGCTAAATGGGGATACGCATGGATGCCATCGATATGACGGGTTAACAGGTTCAACGTTAAGCGCCCCAGGTCATACCCGCTGGCTTCGTCACCAATCTTATAGCCATAGCCGCCCTTGGTGATCCATTGATCTTCAAATCGAGCAATGGCCACGCTACCGGTACCCAGGATGATCATCAACCCATCGCTGTCATTGAAAGCGCCTCTGTGCGCAGCTTCAATATCGGATGTAATGAATATGTGATCCGCGTCCAATGAGGTTAAATCGACGAACCAATCGGCTACTCGTTGTTGGCGGCGGGGACTGTGGGCCCCGGCTAAGCCCGCGGCGAGATGGGTGATCTGTTTTTGTAGATTCGGTTTAATTTGATCCCATATAGATTGAAAGTGCGAGGCAAAGGTAGATTCGGATAATCGCAAGGCATGAAGAGAGGGCCCCTTAATACGTTGTTGGACAACAAAATGATTATCTGCAACAATTAGTTCTGAACGGGTTCCACCACCATCAATTCCAATAATCATAGTATAAATTGTATTAGTGACTGGGGATAAGTCGGGTTACCGGAAACTGAGCACGATCTATGAGCGTTGTGTCTTGATACAGCCAACGGTAGTGCCCCTCCAACCATTCCTCGGTTTGATCTCCATAATAATCAGAAAATGGATTGCCCGATTGTCCGGTGGGTAAAATGGCTTGGGTTCGAGATAAATCGGATAGATCTACGATACGACGAATTGAAGGCCCCAGTACCATCTGATATGGGTTTTGCCAATTGTATTGCCCGTTATTGACACTCATCCCGTGACCGGAAACCGGATAAGGATCGGAACTGAGCAAATTATTGATAATCACCTTGGTAGTGGATGAAGTCTGAGGATCTTTCACCGCTTGATCAAACAATGGTGGAGTGAACGTGATGGTATGAAGTTGTTCCCAACGCCACTCAAATGGTTCTATTCCAAAACGGCGTTGCAACGCGAGAATGGTTTCATCCATACTCTTGTAAATGATATCCGCTTTGGATTCCAGCGAATCGGTACTTATGTCATCAAAAAAGGAGAGAAGCTGTTCATCTTGGGTTTGTAAAAGTCGATCCATGACCCGAACAGGAAAATTTTCGATCCGCACCAGTTGCTGGTAGGCGACATCGCCTAGTTCATCCTGCAGTGTATTACGGGTAAAGTGCAGAAAGAACACATCCGTAATGGATGCTGCCGTGGAACTGGTTCGATAGTGGTAGTCCCAGTTTTCCAGATAGGATATGATCGTATCGTAATCGCGCCGATCGCTTTCGCGCTTTAAATAGGGGAGAATTTTTTCTACCACCGCTTGGGCATGATGTGAATAAGTATCGTTCTGCAACTGTTTGAAGTCGCTTTTGCTAAAGGACGGCTGGTTGGTAAGGTGTTGGGTGATACGTTGGATCCGAGAGGGGGGTTCCCAGAAGGTAGCCAGATAATGAGGATAGTCGGGGCCACCCATTTTATTATTGGCATGCGCTATCCATCCCTGATCGGGGTTGATAATGGTGGGAAGTTGATCGGTACTTAGGAAGCCGCGCCAGTCATATCGTGGATCCCACCCTTTTCTGGGGAGCACCGGATTATAGCCCCGTTTGGGAACATAAGCTGCCGGGAACATGGCGATGTTACCGGATCGATCTCCGTACATGAAGTTCATGCCGGGCACTTTAAACAGTTCGGTCCCTTCCCGGAAGGTTTGAATAGACTGTGCCCAATTGATTTTCAATAAGGCGTCAACTTCGGAACTCAAACTGTGGCCGGTCCAGGAGAGAGCCAGCAGTTGATCAGGCAACAGTGAATCCGCGGGATAAATATCATTGATAATTGGCCCATGCTGTGTATGACGAATTTCGTGAATGCGATCTTCTTCGCCTTTGACTTTGATGATTTCCCGATCGATCTGAAAACGTTTGTAGTCCACTTTACCATTGTCAAGGGAGTCAGCTACATATTGGGCTCGATCATCCGGGTTAACCTGCTCCATGAAGAAGTCGGTATCGTCGGTCATCATGGAGGTTAGCGACCAGGCCAGATAATCATTTTGTCCCAATACAAACATGGGCGCGCCGGCCAGAGTAGCTCCGGATAAATTTTGCCCATCGACATTTATATGTGTTTGATACCATTTGCCGGGCATACTGAGACCCAAATGTGGATCTCCAGCCAGTAAAGGAGCCCCCGTTTCGGTTTTGCTACCATCTACCACCCAGGCGTTGCTTCCTATATGCGTTCCCTGTTTGCCCAACAGTTGGCGGCTTTGGAAATCTGTGGCTAATAGTTGAGCCAAGGTTTGTTGATTGTGAGTAGGTGATGCCGAGGGCGAGGCGGAGGCCGTAACCGGAGCTTCGGATTGATATTGAGGGATGAGCGCCTCCAATTGCTCCCTGGTTAGTGATTCTTGTAAGGCGGCATACACGCTTTCTGTCCACCAACTTACATTAAGCTCCCACCCCATCAAACGAGATAGGGCCAAGGAGTGTTGGACGGTCCATTCCTCAGGCTGAATACCGGTAAGCGCAAACTGCACCGGCAAACGATTCCGGTGTGTACGCAAGTAATGGTTTACGCCATCAGCATAAGCTTGCAGATAATTTCGGGTAGAGTCGGGGAGTGCTTGATTCAGTTTTTCGGCCACACGCCAAAACCCAATTGTGCGATGGTATCGATCAATAGGCACCAGATCAGGGCCCAGGAATTCGGCAAGCCGACCTTCTACAACCAATTGTGATAAAGCCATTTGCCAGATTCGGTCTTGCGCGTGGACATAGCCCAACGCCGAATAGGCATCCGATTTGGTTTGTGCGTAGATATGCGGAACTCCGCCGTCATCCCAGATGATATCTACGGAATCATGTAAACCAGCCAACGAGGTTTGCTTCTGATAATCGGGAAGGGGTTTGTAAAAGGTCCAATAAATGGCCAAACCAGAAAATCCGATAAATAGAATTAATAATAACAGGAGTAGGCGACCAACTTGCTTCATAGCATTCCATTAACTGTAGTGAGATTGTTATCAAAGGTATTAAAAAAATGGTATCAGACCAGTCGGGGAAACATTGAAGATCCCATTAAAATTCGATACTCTCCATTGCCGAATCAGGTTGATCACTTGTTTTGCGCATTATACGTTTTGATAACACTTGTTGAATTTAATCGGTCATAAATATGAGTATTAAGAATGTTGCAGTAATTGGCGGTGGTACCATGGGCAATGGTATTGCGCATGTGTTTGCCATGAACGACTTCAATGTCCACTTGGTTGAAACTTCTGATGAATTGGCTGAAAAGGCTCTGGGTAAGATTAGTAAGAACCTGGACCGTATGGTCAAGAAGGAGAAAATCAGCGCTGATGATAAAGAAGCGGCACTTAACAACATCACTACTTTTACCGATGTGGCTGACGCGGTTCAGGATATTGACCTGGTTGTAGAGGCTGTACCGGAGATCTTTGAGCTTAAGAAAAGTATCTTTGAAACCCTGGACGCCAACGCTCCTGAAGATGCAATTTTGGCTTCTAATACTTCCTCTATTTCCATTACTAAGTTGGCAGCCACCACCGACCGAGCCGAGCGAGTGATCGGAATGCACTTCTTTAATCCGGTACCGGTAATGAAGTTGGTGGAGATCGTTCGCGGCTATGAAACCGCTGACGAGGTATACGATGTGGTGGAATCCACCTCCAAAGAGTTGGGGAAATCCCCGGTTCCCGTGGAAGATTATCCCGGTTTTGTGTCCAACCGTGTGCTCATGCCCATGATTAATGAAGCCATTTACGCGGTGTATGAAGGGGTAGCCACGCCTGAAAATGTAGATGAAGTCATGAAGCTGGGTATGGCGCATCCTATGGGTCCGCTGCGCTTGGCCGATTTCATCGGCTTGGATGTTTGCCTGGATATTTTGAACGTATTGCACGAAGGTTTCAAAGATCCGAAATATCGCCCCTGTCCCTTGTTGGTTAAAATGGTAGACGCCGGTAAACTCGGTGATAAAAGCGGCGAAGGTTTTTATACGTACGACTAATTCCAGCAAGTGGATGTTTAACGACGGCATTCGCGACTGGAGAGGTTAGATCTACAAAAAGCCCTGCTTCGGTAGGGCTTTTTTTATGCCTATTGATGAACGCGAACTTTTGAGGGCATTTATCCATTCATCCAAATGAGTTTCCGTGGTTTTGTTCGTCCTTAGCATCTATTAGATTGGCAGTGAAAATCGATTTTAATATTCGTCTCTGTTTTTAGTGAAGTAACTGACTTTATAATTTTGACCCTATTAGTTCCATGCAGCGAAATGTAGATTTACGCAGTGATACCGTGACCAAACCCACCCCGGCAATGTTGGAGGCAATGACCCAGGCCGAGGTCGGCGATGATGTTTTTGAAGAAGACCCCACCGTGATCAAACTTCAGGAAGAAATGGCTTCGCTTTTTGGCCATGAAGCCGGATTGTTTGTACCCAGTGGAACCATGTCCAATCAGCTGGGCGTGCATGTACTCACGCAACCGGGAGATGAGCTGCTCATCGATCACTTAGGACATATTTACAACTACGAAACGGCTGCCGCTTCGCATTTGAGTTCGGTGCAAATTCAGCCTCTCCAAGGCAGTAGAGGCAAACTACGGGTAGAGGTACTACAGGATCGCAAGCGGGGCGCCCATGATTGGGAACCTAATTCTAGCGTATTATGCCTGGAAAATACCACCAATAAAGGCGGCGGCGCGACCTATTCTCGTGCCGAATTGGATGCGCTATATGATTTCGCGCAAGAGGAAGAGTTAGCCATTCATTTGGATGGGGCGCGGATTTGGAATGCCATTACCGCCACAGATATCGACCCGGCCTATTTTGGTTCCATCAGCGATACCATGTCAATTTGTTTCAGTAAGGGATTGGGAGCACCGGTGGGCTCCATGCTGTTAAGTTCCAATGAACATATTGCCCGGGCCCGTCGCATGCGTAAAATGTGGGGTGGTGGCATGCGGCAGGTGGGCTTACTGGCCGCAGCCGCTCATTACGCGGTAGAACAGCACTGGCCCAAATTGGCGGATGATCATCGCCGGGCCAAAGCATTGGGACAAACCATTTCAGAATGTAAACAGCTGTCCATCGATCCGGATACGGTGGAAACCAATATTCTGATTTTTGATGTGCAAGGAATAACAGCGGGCCATGCCGTGGCTAAGTTAGCTGAAACCGGCGTTCAGATGGTTCCCTTTGGGCCGCAAACTATTCGGGCAACTTTTCATCATCATATCCAAGATGACGATTTAGTATACACGCAAGAGCAGTTACTTAGTTTGTTTAATTGATCATGGCAGGTGTTTATGAGTAACACTTCTAATATTGAAGTAACCAAGGCATCCGGCGAGCGAGAAACCTTTGATGTTGAGAAGCTTCGAAATTCATTGCGAAAAGCAGGGGCTAGTTCAGATAATATCGAAGCTATTGTTAGCCATGTACGAGAGCACCTGGTGGATGGCATTTCAACGAGAAAGATCTATCGTCGAGCTTTCCAAAAGTTGCGAGAGATATCAGCTAGTCATGCCGCCCGGTATCGTATTAAGGAATCACTATTTGAATTGGGCCCGTCGGGCTATCCTTTTGAGCGATTTGTAGCCGAAATGCTGCGGCGGAAAGGCTATCACACGCGCAATGGGATCATTTTGCAGGGTAAATGCGTTAGTCATGAGGTTGATGTGTTGGCTACCCTGGAAGGCATCGAATACATGATCGAGTGTAAGTTTCACAACCGGCCGGGATACAAATGTGATGTCAAAATTCCACTATATATCCATTCTCGATTTGAGGATATTTTTAATCACCAACGAGAGCGTTCGGCCGGAAAGCCCAAACATGTAGGATGGCTGGTTACCAATACCCGTTTCTCCAGCGATGCCCTGAAGTATGGCAAGTGTGTGGGATTGGAAATGCTCAGTTGGGATTACCCGCGGGGTTCGGCCATCAAGGACTGGGTAGATAAGGTGAATTTACACCCGGTAACCAGTTTGACCGAGTTATCCAAAGACTCCAAAGAACAACTTCTTAAACGAGAGATCATTTTTTGTACTCAACTCCAGGAGCACCCCAGATATTTAAGTGACATCGGTTTAGGCTCAAACGATCAGAAGAAGGTATTGCGGGAAGTCAATGAAATTTGCAATCAAGTAAACTAACAACATTATGGGGCGATCATTCAGTCTGCATTTTCTGGGCGCAGCAGGAACCGTAACTGGATCCAAATATTTAATCAAAACCGAGGAATCGACGGTTTTAGTTGATTGCGGATTGTTTCAAGGGCTGAAAAAACTGAGGGAGAAAAACTGGGACTTTTTGCCGGTTAAAGTCGAGCACATCGACGCCGTTGTACTCACCCACGGGCATCTGGATCACACCGGATATTTACCTCGCTTAGGCCGAGCGGGATTTAAAGGAGCCATCTACGCCACGGAACCCACTCTGGATATCACCGAAATTATTTTACGGGATAGTGCCAAAATACAAGAAGAAGACGCTGAGCGAGCAAATCGGGAAGGGTATTCCAAGCATGATCCGGCGCAGCCGCTGTATAATACGAAGGATGTGGAAAGCATTCTTAAACTGATGCGTAAGGCTCAAACCGATGAGTGGATACCGGTAACGGATACCATTGAGGTACGTTTTAATTACGTGGGACATATACTAGGTGCCACATTTATTGAAGTAAAAGTGGGGGATAAGCGATTAGTATTTTCCGGCGATGTGGGCCGGTTAAATGACCTTATGCTGTATCCACCTGAAAGGCCCCAGCAAGCGGATGTGTTGTTGTTGGAATCCACTTATGGTAACCGATTGCACGGAAACATGGATGATACTATCCAGGAGTTGAAGCGGGTAGTACAAACTACTGTTGAACAAGGCGGATCGGTATTAATTCCCAGCTTCGCGGTGGAACGAGCGCAGTTATTGATGTATCTGCTGTGGCAACTGCGCAGTCACGGGGAAATTCCGCGTATACCGATGATTATGGATAGCCCGATGGGAGCTAATGTGTTATCATTATTTCGTAAACATCATGCCTGGCATCAACTTAGTGACCAGGAATGCGAGCAGATGAGCCAACAATTTCGCGTGGTTAGAGAATATCGTGAAACGCTGGAAATCCGGGACAGCGACGCACCCAAGTTAATCATAGCGGGCAGTGGTATGGTTACCGGCGGACGCATATTATCCTACTTGGAAAAGTATATTGGGGATCCCCAGTCGCATCTGCTATTGGCCGGTTTTCAGGCCGAGGGCACCAGAGGGCGACAACTGCTGGATGGGGCGCACGAAATTAAATTTTCGGGCCAATATCACGATGTTAAGATCAAAGTTTCACAATTAAATGGATTGTCGGCACATGCCGATCAGTCCGAACTTTTGGAGTGGGTGAGTCAGCTGCAGCAAGAGCCTGAAAAAATCTATCTGATTCATGGCGAACCCAGCAGCTCAGATGCCTTTAGAGTGAAGCTTAAAGATACCTATGGTTGGGAGGCCGAACTTCCGGAATTATATCAGATCGATACTTACAAGTACTAGGGGCTTTGAAAAACTATTTTTTCATCGCGAGGGTATCAACGGCAGTTGCATGCCCGCGGCGATCTCCATGAGTTGCGACGATGATTATGGGTTGGGTTGTTGCCCAAGTCTCCGTCCAAAAGCATTCAGACTCAGATTTGCGCTGGTTTGTGTAACTCTGCGGGTACACTGCGCAACTCCGCGAGAAATGAACAGCTGGAAGTTTGCCTAGGAGATGGCCACGCTCCGCAGGGCTCCGCTCGCCATGACAGTAAGGGAGTTAGGAAATGGGTCCATACTTTAGTTACTGGTTTATCCAGTGAGAATACCCAATCATTCCTCAGCACCACATCCACTACCGTGTCATCGCGAGGGTATCAACGGCAGTTGCATGCCCGCGGCGATCTCCATGAGTTGCGACGATGCTTATGGGTTGGGTTGTTCCGCCCAAGTCTCCGTCCAAAAGCATTCAGACTCAGATTTGCGCTGGTTTGTGTAACTCTGCGGGTACACTGCGCAACTCCGCGAGAAATGAACAGCTGGAAGTTTGCCTAGGAGATGGCCACGCTCCGCAGGGCTCCGCTCGCCATGACAGTAAGGGAGTTAGGAAATGGGTCCATACTTTAGTTACTGGTTTATCCAGTGAGAATACCCAATCATTCCTCAGCACCACATCCACTACCGTGTCATCGCGAGGGTATCAACGGCAGTTGCATGCCCGCGGCGATCTCCATGAGTTGCGACAATGCTTATGGGTTGGGTTGTTCCGCACAAGTCTCCGTTTCACTCAGACGTGCGCTGGTTTGTGATGGCCACGCTCCGCAGGGCTCCGCTCGCCATGACAGTGCAGCGTTTGGGAATGGAAGCCATACTTTGGCAGGGGTTTATCCAGTCAGCAAGAACACCCAAACAGTCCTCAGCACATCATCTTTTACTGGTTGGCCTGTAACGCATTACCCAGTGTCTCAACCACTCGATCCAGCTCTTCATAATTGATAATCAGGGGCGGAACCATCCGAATCACATTGCCAGAAGTGCAATTGACAATGACACCGCGATCCAACATTCGTTCGGCGACTTCACGGCCCGGGTAAGCCAATTCTGCGCCCAACATCAAGCCTCGGCCTCGAATATCAGTGATATCATCCGGGTATTGTTCTTTAAGCTCTGCCAACCGTTTTTTCAAATGCTCGCCTTTAGCTTGTACTTCCTGCATAAACATGGGTTGATTGATTTGATGCAAGGAAGCCAATCCGGCCGCGCAAGCCACCGGATTACCACCATAGGTAGTGCCATGCTTTCCACGATGCAGGGCAGAGGCCACTTCTTCCTTAGCCAAAAAAGCACCAATGGGAAACCCTGAGCCTAATGCTTTGGCGGTACTCACAATGTCGGGTAATACTCCATACTGCTGATAAGCATAAAATGAACCCGTGCGACCAACGCCCGATTGCACTTCATCTACCAACAAAAGCGCGTTATGCTCTTCACAGAGTTGGTTGGCTTTCTGTACAAAGGTTTCCGATACAACATGTAATCCGCCGGAACCCTGAATCGGTTCAAACAACACTCCGATGGTTTGATCATCAAAGGCTTCCTCCAGCGCTTCTATATCGTTGAACGGAATCTGAGTGATGCCTGGCAGCAGCGGTTCAAAGCCTTCGTAATAGGCCGATTTGCCCATACTTATAGTGGCAAGTGTGCGACCGTGAAATCCATGCTCCAAAACAATGATATTCCCGGTTTTACCCCGTTCGCGCGCCACATATCGGGCCAATTTTAATAACCCTTCCATGGCTTCGGCTCCACTATTGCAGAAGAACACGCGATCCAACCCCGCGGCCTGACACAGCGCTTCGGCCAATTGGGCTTGGGGTTCTGTATAAAAAAGGTTGGAAACGTGCATCAGTTTCGCCGTCTGCTCCTGTACAGCGTTTACCACCGCAGGCGCACAATGTCCCAATGCATTAACGGCGATACCGGCTAACGCATCCAGATATTTATTGCCGTCCTCGTCCCACACTTGTGTCCCTTGCCCGCGTACCAACGTTATGGGATAGCGATTATACACATCCAGGTGATACTTATCGGTAAGCCATTGAATATCTGATTTCATAACGCGAACACAATGAGGTTGGTGGTAAACGGTTAATCTAAAATCTAATAAAAAAGCATCTCAGAGACGATCTTTTATGTATTGAGGGCAGTGTCTGTTATGAAATACGTTTCAACCCGATACGACCGCGATCCAGATCGATAGATAAAATCTCGACCTTCACAATATCACCAACAGAAACTTCATCATGTACGTCATCCACGCGCCCATGCTCTTTAAGATTGGAGATATGCAGCAATCCGTCTTGCTTCACACCGATATCCACAAAGGCTCCAAAATCTACCACATTGCGAACGGTACCTTCCAGTTGTTGACCTTCTTTCAGATCTTCCATTTTCATCACATCGGTACGCAATAGGGGTTTGGGCAGGGCTTCGCGCGGATCACGCCCCGGTTTTTGCAGGTTTTCCACAATCAGCTCCAGGGTGGGCACACCGATGTCCAGTTGATCAGCTACCCGCTCATAATCCATATCGCGGAATTTCAATGGCAAGACATCCTGCAGCTCCTTTAAGTTTTCCAGATCAATCTCGAATTGCTCACACAACTGCTGAGTTGCCTCATAACTTTCCGGGTGAATGGCGGTATTATCCAGCGGATTGTTGGATTCGGGGATGCGCAGAAATCCGGCCGCCTGCTGAAACCGAAACTCGCCCACGCCGCTAATATCCTTCAACTGTTGGCGATCGGTGAAAATACCTTCCGATTCTCGACGTTCTACAATTTTGCGACTGGTGGATCGGCTCAGGCCGGAAACATAATTGAGCAGCGAGGCACTGGCGGTGTTCAGGTTCACGCCTACGGTATTTACACAACTCTCCACCACATCATCCAATTTCTTGGAGAGCTTGGTCTGGTTCACATCATGTTGATACAAGCCTACCCCAATCGATTTGGGATCGATCTTCACCAATTCGGCCAAGGGGTCTTGCACGCGTCGGGCAATGGAAATATTCCCACGTTGGGGAGCATCCAGGTCGGGAAACTCCTCACGGGCTGTTTTGGAGGCTGAGTACACGGAAGCGCCCGCCTCATTAACGATCAGGTAGTTTAGCTCCCAATCAAAATTATTTTGCTGGATGTAGTTGGCCACAAACTGTTCGGTTTCCCGGCTGGCTGTTCCGTTTCCGATGGCGATTAAGTTGACCTTATGCTTGCGGATTAAGGCGTCAATTACCGCTTCTGATTTTTGAATCTCTTTACGCGGCGGGGTAGGGTAGATGGTCGTTCCTTCCATATATTTGCCGGTCTCATCTACCACGGCCACCTTACAACCGGTGCGGTAGGCCGGATCAATTCCCATCACCATTTTGTGATCCAGGGGCGGCTGCATGAGCAAACTTTCCAGGTTTTTGGCGAAGGTATCAATGGCGTGCTCATCAGCCATTTCGGTCAGATTGCTGCGCACTTCGCGTTCCATGGAAGGAAAGAGGAGTCGTTTGAAGGCATCTTCAACGGCATCTTCCAGCTCCTCAATAAATATGGAGCGATCATCGGTAATGATAATCTCGTCAATATCCTCCAGCATACGCTCTTCCCAGACTTCCACATCCACAAAAAGCACATTTTCACGCTCCCCACGGTTGATGGCCAACACTTGGTGGGGCTTTAGATATTTAACCTTGCTGTTGAACTCATAGTAATCCTCAAAATTGGTGCGCTCCTTAACGGCCGGATTTTTCTCCGTTTTGATAGCGGCGTGCTCGGAAAACTGATCGCGCAATTTTTCCCGAACCTTGGGATGTTCGTTCACCCACTCGGCCACAATGTCACGGGCGCCGGCCAAGGCATCCTCCACCGATTCCACTTCTTTTTCCGGATCCACAAATTGTTGAGCGATCTCTTTTACCTTACCACTGAAGGTTTCTTGATCCCATATTTGTTGAGCCAGCGGTTCCAGCCCTTTGTTTTTGGCTTTGGTGCCCCGCGTAACTCGTTTGGGCTTGTAAGGAAGGTAGAGATCCTCCAGGGTTTGCAGATCCTTGCAGGCTTTGATCTTCTTTTCCAGCTCGGGGGTCAGTTTATCCTGATCGGCAATGGTTTTCAGAATGGTGGCCCGACGATCCTCCAACGTTTGGAAATATTCGAGGCGGTCGCGCACCGAACGAATCTGTTCTTCATCCAAGCCACCGGTCGCTTCCTGACGATAACGCGCCATAAAGGGGACGGTAGCTCCTTCATCCAAAAAACCAGATACGGTTTTAATCTGATTGGAGCGCAGTGAAAGTTCATTGGCAATAAGTTCGAAGATTTGCGAATCGGTCATTATTTTCTGCCTGCTTACATTTCGTATTTAATACTAGCGGTAAATTGAGCCGCTTAAAATAATCAGCATCTAACAGGATTCATATATGGATTTGAGTACCGACGGTATCTCACCTACAGATTTATCTACATTACACCTGTTCGCCTGTAAAATTGCCCGTGATGCCGGGGATCATACGCTCAATTATTTCAAGCGTAATTTACGCATTGATCGCAAAGCCGATGATTCCCCGGTTACCAAAGCGGATCGGGAAGCTGAACAGATTATGCGTGAGGCAATTGAGCAACAATATCCCCAGCACGGAATTCTGGGCGAGGAGTTTGGTACTGTGCGGGACGAAGCGCGTATCCAGTGGATTCTGGATCCGATTGATGGAACGCAGTCGTTTATCCATGGCATCCCGCTATACACCACGCTCATCGGCATTTTGGTGGATAACGTGCCGGTTAGTGGGATTATTTATGCGCCAGCCATGCGGGAATTTTGTGAAGCGTATAAGGGCGGGGGTGCTCGTCTGAACGGAAAAAGCTGCTCGGTGAGCGAAGTGGATGATTTAGCTCAAGCCTCTATAATGTCTGGTGATTGGAAGTTTATCCGAAAATATGGCTTTGATGAAAATTTCGCCCAACTTATAGATCGTGCGGCTTTGCATCGTACTTGGGGGGATGCCTACGGACACATGATGGTGGCCACCGGCCGAGCGGAAGTGATGTTCGATCCCATACTAAATACCTGGGATGCCGCGCCGCTACTCACCATCTTGACCGAGGCGGGGGGAAGCTTTACCGATATGAAAGGAAATCCCACCATATCCGGTGGAAATGGATTGTCTTGTAATAAGTATCTGCAATCAGACGTTGGCGAGCTTCTAAACCTAGGCTAAACAAATATATAAATTAAGATCTTTTCGACTTCTACTTTATTAAACTGATGAATAACCATTTTCGGTACTTTAAAAAAATAATGGGCATTTTTATTTGGGGACTATGGCCGGTAGTTCTGGTGGGACAGGCCATAGACTATACCGCACATCCCCAACTGCCTGTCGACTATCAGCACGCGGAAATCCAGCTTCAATTTCAGGCCGCGACATCCATAATCAAAGGCGATGTAACCTATCGAATAGCTGCCCGACAACCACGCGTGGATTCGTTGGTAATGCAAGCTGGTCGCATGGATATTCACACTGTTACACTGGATGATAACGATTCCGAATTCCAGCTGCGTCAAGACTCCTTAATCATCCAATTGCCCGAACCGATCCACTATGCGGATCAAAGCACCCATCGGTTAGAAATATCGTACGAAGCACGCCCCATTTTTGGCGTTCATCAAACTGCGGATACGGTCCGTTGGACCTCCTTATTGCCCCGTAGTACCATGCATTGGCTGCCTGTATTAGATCATCCCAGAAATCATTTTACGGTTGCTTACCAATTTGATTTGCCTGAGGGATGGATTTCTGTGGCTAATGGTGAGGCCCCCGAAGGAGCCAATCGTTGGACTTCAGAAAAGCCACTTGCCGCTTCGGAATTAGCTTGGGCGGTGGGAAAATTAGCGTCGGCTTCTACATCGGTAGGAGTTAAGAAAATTCGCCTTTTCTTTCCCCAGGCTAGTACTGAGACGCTAAATTCGCAAGCGATATTGAACACCGCTTACTCAAATTTTAAAACAGTAGAAGAGGAGTTGGGGCGCGAATTTCCATTCTCCTCCATGAACTTTGTTTGGCTGCCCGATCATCGTTGGGAAACCGATGTTACTGCCGCGGGGTTGGGTTTCGTAATGGGGAACATAGAGCCATGGGATCTACAAATTAAAGATCAATTATTGGGACAATGGTTCGGTGTCAGTCTACAAATGAACCAATGGGCAGAAAGCCAGGGAATGCAATGGTATCGCGCTCATCGATTATCCCGCATCGCTGATTCCATAAAGTTGCCCAGGATTCAAGATGTGCCTGAAACTTCGCATGCAGGAATCTATGATCAGCTTCGGTTAGACCAGACCATTCGTTGGACCCAATGGTGGAGCAGTGATCACGATCAACATTCGACTAAACAATTGCGAACTTTTGCCGTCGAGCAAACCAGTGAAAAGCTAGCCAACACCTACGGTTCCGTATTTGATTGGAATGACTTAAGTAAACTCTGGTACGATACCATCGGCGCGCCGCAATTATCGCCGACCACCGTACCCGCCTGGCCGCGCCCGGATTCCATTACCTACTTAGTTCGTATACAACCCGATCCCACTGAATCGTCCGTAAGCCTGCAATTTGAAGCTCAGGATTCAGCCTATCTTGAACTGGTTAACGCAGAGGCCATCATGTATTCCTTCGGAGAACGCGAAACCAAGTCTTTCACCTTTACCGGAAGCCGGGATAGTATCCTACTGGAAAGCGAGGTGGCGCCTGATAATGTGGAAATTCGAGTGCTGGATTCGCTACACAATACGATTCCGGTACTTAAGGTATCTAAGCCTGCGGGCTATTGGTTGACCCAGCTCCGGGAAGGAGAAACCGAAGAAGCCCGCCATGCAGCAGCACGAGGGTTGCGACAGCATCTGGACGAACCGGACCTGCAGTTGGCACTTAATGATGTGCTGGAGACGGAGAAGTCATCGTTGGTGATTAGCGAACTGATTAGCACGTTGTCGCGTTTCCAACAGGGAGCCACCGGTACGGCGGATACGTTTTTATCATACGTTGGATCTTCCAATCAGGATGTGCAGATAGCTGCGGTGCGTGCGTTACAGCATTATCCGGACAATGAGACGGTAATATTCCGATTGCGATCCATCATACGGGGGGATCATCCGCTGCCAGTTCAAAAAGCGGCACTTCAATCTTACCGGCAAGTAGTGGATCAAGAAACTTTCAGTGGTTTTGTACAATCCACTCTGGAACGGAATGCTCATCCGCAAGTCACACGATTCGCGCTTGCCGAGGTATTTGCGGCGGGAGACACCACCGCGGGTAGTATGTTAGCCAGTGAACATATTCGAGCACGGTATCCCTACTCGGTGCGTGCCCAGGCCCTTCAACTATTAATGCAATATTCGCCCGATGCAGAAGGTTGGTCGCAGCGTTTACAATTACTCGAGCAAGACAGTGATCCACGCATCAGACTTTGGGTGGTTAGAGCTGCACGAAAGGTGAGTATTCAAAATCCCTCAGAAATAATTACTCGGATGCGGGCTCGTGAGTATGATGAACGCCTACTTTGGGAGTTAGCAGCGGAGTAATGGATAGAACAAAAAAGGTTGGATCCGAAAAACAGACCCAACCTGTTGAAATCAGTTATTGATAACTAAACTATGCCTTAACGATATCGGATCCACTTGGCGATTTCTTTAAACCCGGCCTTCTTCCCGTACATCAAAATACCCACACGGTAAATCTTTGCGCTGAGCCACATACAGCCCACAAAGGTCAGGCTCATGAGCCCAAACGATAGCAGAATTTGCCAGGTGGGTACGTCCGTAATGGGAATACGACCCAGCATCAAAATGGGCGAGAAGAAGGGAATCAGCGAGCTGACTACCGCTAACGTGGAGTCCGGCGCGGAGATAACCCGGGGCATTAATACAAAAGCCAGAATGATAGGAATCATAATCGGAGCTTGAAGTTGCTGGGTGTCCGTTTCTGAATCTACAGCGGACCCGACTGCGGCAAACAGGGCCGAGTAGATCAAATATCCCAACAGAAAATAAGCTACCAAGTAGAACCATAGCATAGGATCAATAGTCGGAATATTAAATCCTTGGGCAGCGGCTGCTTGTGCTTCAGGAGAAGCCCCCAGGTCAGCGCTGGAACCAAACATGGCCATGATGGGACCGCTTGCCGCCATAATACCCAGTACTGCAGCAATCCAGATAGCAAATTGGGTAAGGCCCAACGCACCGACTCCCAAGACTTTACCAACCAGCAGTTCAATCGGCTTAACTGATGAGGCGATGATCTCTACAATACGATTGGTTTTTTCTTCAATCACTCCCCGCATGATGATGGCTCCGTAAATGAACATGGAGAAATAGATCACGAAGCCCATTCCCAATGCCAGCATAAAGTAGAACATGGAATTGTCTTCTTCGGCTCCGGAAGCGGTCAATTTTAGGGTCTCAAAAGCCGGTTCATTTTCAATGATACTCCGAATCTCTGGGGAGACATTGGCCCGATCAATACGAATATCCCGGATAGCTTGACGAACATCAGATCGAATATTACTAATGAATTCGATACCCGCGCCGCCGTGGATCAAAGTGCTGGGAGATTTCGACTGAATCTGCTGTTCGGTGAAGATCAAGTACGCGGATAAATCCCCTTCATTGACCATCACCTGAGCCGCTTCTTCGGTGATGTCGCCCAGATCTTGATATAAACCGGGATCAGTCTGACTCAGATGAGTAATAACTTCATCCGTTTGATCAATCACTCCAACGGTATAATCTTCATCACTATCCAGAAATTGGATTCCGAAACTGATGCCAAAGATCAGTAAAAAACCCAGCGGAACTAAGATGGTGGACAGGATGAATGTTTTCCGTCGGATACGAGTCAGATATTCACGCTGACCTACTAATTTTACTTTGCGAAAATCCATATTATCCCAATTCCTTTACATTAATATTGTCTTCACCCACCGTGGAGATAAATATTTCTGTCAATGAGGGCTCCACGTATTCGAACCGATGGACTCGGACCTGCTCCATAGCCATTTTTAATAATTGATGGGCATCAAACTCATCCAATAAGCGTAATTCCGCAAAATTATTGGATCGATTATTTATGCGTACATGTTCAAGATCGTCCAAAAAGTCCGGGTTCCCTTCAAACTCCAATAGAACGGTGTTCTTACCGAACGATTGCTTGATCTCACGTAACCCCCCTTGTAAAATGGCTTTGCCATTGTTGAACAAGCAGATATCATCACACATCTGTTCCACTTGCTCCATGCGGTGCGTAGAGAACAAAATGGTTTTGCCATTATTCTTCAATTCAATGATAATTTCGCGCAAGGTCTCGCTGTTGATCGGATCCAAACCGCTGAAGGGTTCGTCAAAAATGTAGATATCCGGATCGTGTGCGATGGTGGCGATGAACTGAATTTTTTGAGACATTCCTTTGGACAGTTCACTGATCTCCTTACCGATCCAATCCAATGCGTCAAAGCGTTCTAACCAGTGCTTAACGTTTTTCCGTGCTTCTGCACGACTCAATCCCTTTAATTGAACCAGATACATGAGCTGTTCGCCCACTTTCATCTTCTTATACAACCCTCGTTCTTCGGGCATATATCCGATCAATTTTTGGGTTTCCGGGCTGGCCGGTTGGCCTAAAATTTGAACAGATCCTTCATCCGCCGCGATAATATTGTTGATTATTCGGATGGTAGTCGTTTTACCCGCACCGTTAGGACCTAATAAACCAAATATCCGACCCTCGGTTACGTCAAAACTGACATCATCCACGGCTTGGGTCTTTTCAAACCGCTTGGAAATTGAGGAAACTTCAATTACGCTCATATAAAATGAAATTAATTAAATCATTAATGAATGATGATATCCCCTACATTACAGACGTAGTAAAATGTCATTTTTCTTACTGCATGAAACTACTATCATATTTATTTAATGCAATGTTAATATTTGATTACGATACTACGGGGTAGCAAAGTTGCAATGATGAACGAGAAAAAAAGAGTACTTCACGTCAGCGCAGAATGTTATCCGACGGCAAAAGTGGGGGGCTTAGCTGATGTGGTGGGCGCGCTTCCCAAATATCAACAGCGTTTAGGATGGAATGCTATGGTGGTCATGCCGTGGTATGATATGCCATGGTTTAAAAACTCAACGTATGAAGTTGTATACCGTGGGACGGTTTCAACGCTATCCCATCGACCAGAATTTGAGTTACGGCGAATTCAATCGTTCTCGTCTTTTCCCTTATTTACCGTTTATTTCACGAATACTGCGCTACCGTCTCAGGTGTACAATATGGAAGGTACTTCCCGAGATGAATTTGAATGGTTCCTGCAGTTTCAAGTCGCCGTATTGGAGTGGGTGCGATCCCGAAATAACAAACCGCACATCATCCACAGTCATGATCATCATACGGGCTTGATTCCATTTTTGATGACCCAGTCATTTCGATATCTGTCTTTGAGGGCCATTCCTACCGTATTTACTGTCCATAATGGTCGATATCATGGCCAGGTACCACTGCAACGAAGTCGTGAACTTCCCGGATTCGAGTTGGAAAAACTAGGTCTCCTAGAATGGGATGGTAATTTAGATCCTTTGGGAACCGCACTCAAAACGGCTTGGCAAGTTACTACCGTTTCAGAGGGTTATTTGGAAGAGCTGATGGAGGTGGGTTCGCTGAGTAAATTGTATCAAATGGAGCGGGAAAAATGTATCGGTGTAGTTAACGGTATCGATACCGAAACTTGGAATCCGGAAACGGATCCATTTATCGAAGAGCATTATACCCCGAAAACATTGATTCATGGTAAGAGGGCAAATAAAAAAGCTCTCGGCGAGCAATATGGAATCAAGCCAGATCGGCCTCTCATTACATTTATTGGTCGGTTAGTCCATGAAAAAGGAGCTGATCTGCTTCCTGAATTGATTGAAAAATTAGCCGCAAATACGGAAATTCCTGAACATCAGCTCTTTATTTTGGGATCCGGGGATAAAGAGCTGGAGAAACGAATAGAAAAAAAGTGTAAGCAATACGATGAGCATTGCAAATGCCATATCGGCTATAATGAATCTTTAGCTCATCAATTATACGCAGGTTCAGATTTCTTATTTATGCCTTCGCGTGTTGAGCCTTGTGGGTTGAACCAAATGTATGCTATGCACTACGGTACCATACCCATAGTTCGTGCGGTGGGTGGGTTAAAGGATACGGTGAAACCTATCCGCGCTGGTAAAAATAGTTCGGGGGATGGGTTTGTGTTCAAGGAGTTTGATCTCTCCCCATCCATTGGAGCGATTGACGAGGCATTACTGTTTTATGAACAGAAGGAAGCGTTCCGATTGTTGCAAAAAAAGCTGATGGGCAAAGATTTTTCGTGGGAACAATCCGCTCATCAATATTTAAATCTCTACAAACAGCTAAATCAAGATATAAGTGTATAAGCAAGAAAAAGGAATTCGCGGTGAGACGATTTCAATAATCTTGGGTGGGGGACGCGGAACACGTCTCTACCCATTGACCAAGCATCGGTCTAAGCCGGCCGTACCTATCGGAGGGAAATACCGATTGGTGGATATCCCCATCTCTAACTGTTTGAACTCGGAAATCAGACGCATTTTTGTATTGACCCAGTTTAATTCGGCCTCCTTGAATCGACATATCAAAAACACCTATAATTTTGATGTGTTTAGCCGGGGGTTTGTAGATATTCTGGCTGCAGAGCAGACTCCGAAAAGCCAAAACTGGTTTCAAGGTACCGCCGATGCTGTTCGCCAGTCTATTCATCATATCGAGAATCACGATTTTGAGTACGTTTTAATTCTTTCTGGTGATCAACTGTATCAAATGGATTTCCGAACCATGATTCGTCACCACAAGCAGAATGGTGCCGATCTCACCGTAGCTACCATTCCCGTAACCGCTGATGAAGCCACCGGTTTCGGAATTATGAAGACGGATGATGGGAGTGTTATTTCAGACTTCGTGGAAAAACCGGAACCCGATGAGTTGGAACAATGGAAATCGGAAACTAATCAAAAGTTTGCCCAGCAGGAGCGACACTATTTGGCTTCTATGGGAATCTATGTATTTAACAAACACGTGCTGTTGGATTTGCTGCATGAATATGCGGAAGCTATTGATTTCGGAAAGGAAATTATTCCGAACAGTCTGGAAAAAGATTACACCATTACCAGTTTTGAGTTCGATGATTACTGGACCGATATCGGGACCATAAAATCCTTTTTCGAGGCAAATTTAGCCCTTACGGATACGGTACCCCAGTTCAATCTGTATGACAACGAGCGATTTATCTACACTCGGGCACGTTTATTGCCCGCTTCTAAGCTGTCCGGCTCAACGCTGGATCATTCGGTGATTGCCGAGGGATGTCTGGTTGAGGCCAGTAGGGTTGAGCGGTCAGTAATTGGAATACGGTCTAGGATAGGGAAAGGAACCACCATCGAGAATTCGATTGTCATGGGTAATGATTTTTTTCCATCTGAATTTGAGTTAAACAACATGAATGCCGATGAACCTACTATGGGGATTGGTCGGCGTTGTTTCATAAGTAACTGTATTGTTGACAAGAATTGTCGTATTGGAGATGACGTACGAATAGTTGGTGGTGATCATCTCGAGGATGGTGATTATGGACATTATCATGTTGTTGATGGCATTGTTATAATACCCAAGGGAGAGGTTATTAAAGATGGGGTGCATATTTGACGGCAAGCAAAAACTAATAATCACTTAAACGAATCATTAGAACATTTTGGAAGTAAACTATGAAAGTTGTCAATGCTTATTAAATAGAAGTGAGCTTGGTTTCATACATAGCTTTGTAGTTGTTATGCTTCTTAATTATACTTTTGCTAATGACCTGCTTAAGTGAGGGCGGCTGTATAAAACAAGACTTGAATGAATTTTAAGATCGGACCATTTACGATTCTTTTAATCTGCGCAATGGTGTTTGCGCCGGGTGTGCTGTATGCGCAATCCAGCCCGAATGGGAATGGGGAGGTTGATTATAATTTTAATCAACTTTCTGGGGTTAGTCCGTTTCGCACTATTCCCTGGGGAGCGTCCAAGGAATATGTCCTCAAGAGCGATCCCAGTCCGCGTAAGGAGACAGGAAAGGATTATTTAGTCCTAAAGAGCACGCTTGCTGATGTTCAAGTGGACATTACCTACTTCTTTTTTAAAGGCCATTTTATTAAGGGAACGTACAAGACTACAGAAAACCTGGGCGATTACTCTAGCTATATGGAGAAATATGAGCGGTTTAAAGCTCTGCTCACTGATAAATATGGAGGCCCCAAAATTGATCTGGTAAACTGGCTGGATGTTTCTTATAAAAATCGACCGGATAAATGGTTAACCGCAATATCTAGAGGGCACTTAGAGCATTTTGCCATTTGGGAGTTGGAGAACAAAATTACCATCATGATCAAATTCAGCGCCGTTAATGAACAACCTTCTATAAAAATTGAATACCAGATTAAGAACTTCGACGATCGCATGGATAAGATCGACGACGATGAAATTTTAAAAGATCTGGATTGATAAAGTAAATTTATCCGCTTCTAATTCAATTTAGCCTTCCTGAATTTCTTCAAGTTTGGCCAACGCGCGCTCTCGTAAATTAGCGAAGAAGTCTGCACTAATATCACCAATAGCATGCTTATAGTGCAGCCATATTAGATAAGCACTCATCACATCTTCATGACAATATCGCTCAATACGTTCCAATTCATTCTGCTCATATAATTCCAATACCTGATCACCACGGGCTACTTGTTTAGCTGGAAAGCCAACTAAGGCCGCCAAGTGAGCTAGTTTTGGCCAGGAGCTAGCACCAAAATTACTGAGGGTTTCTTTTAGGTCTGTATTGTGATCACTATATCGATAGGTGATATCCCGTTTATTTAGACGCATGGGCATCTGAAGCTGATACTTCATAGATCGGTATAGCAGTAGGGGTAAATCAAAGCTTCGACCATTGTGATGGGTTAAAGAAAAATCCTTGTAGGTAAGTAACGTTTGAAATAACAGTTCTAAGCCTTCTTTTTCATTAGAGCCATGCCATCCCTGCTTTTGACGTGGTTGTCCGGTTGGATCGATCCACAGGCCGGTCCAAGCTACCATCTGATGATACATGGGGGGAAGAAATTCCTCTTGATTTCGGGCTAGTTGTTCGCCACCCTTTTTGCGTAACTCCGCTAAATCAGCATCAGGTTGATCCAATATCTCACTAAGTAGTGGGCCGTCGGGTATAGTTTCTAAATCAAATACAAAAATCATAATCTCAGCAAATTAATGAGTTATTTCCCCGGCAATGGATTTGTGAAATTGATCTTTTACTTGTGCCAAGGTAAGCCCACGACCAAACAAATGCATCAGTTTCGTGGTAGCGGCTTCGTAGGTCATATCAAAAGCTGAAATTGCACCTGCATCTTTAATCAGTCTCCCATTTTGATATTTATCCAATTCCACCGCGTCGTAAGCTGCCTGCGAGGTGATCGCCACTAATGTATCTTCGGCTGCACATCGCTCTATAAATGGTAGTAAACTGGCTGAACCCTTGGTGGGAACGTTTCCACTCCCAAATGCTTCAATGATGACGCCATTCATTGAAGCAACAGGTAGTGCTTGGAGCCATTCGGGATTCAGATCGGGAAATACCTTGACGGTAAATAAGTTACTGTTAAAATCGGGATATATTTTTAATGACTGGTTTTGAATATTCCATGAAAAGTTGTGTTGCATATGCAGGCCAATTTCTGCTAATGCCGGGAAATTGGGAGAGGCAAAGGCGTCAAAATCCCCTATAGACATTTTGGTTGCCCGATTTCCACGGAAGATATGATCGTTAAAACAAATGGCTACTTCATTCATCTCTTGGGTGGCCATTTCAATCGCATTAACCAAGTTTCTCCGAGCATCGCTGCGAATGCTTTTCATGGGTACCTGGCTGCCAGTCAACAATACCGGTTTTTGAAGCTGTTGCAATCCGAAAGACAACGCCGAGGCGGTGTAAGCCATGGTGTCCGTACCATGTAAGATCACAAATCCATCATATTGGTCATAGTGATCCGCGATGGTTTCGATCAGCAGCTGCCAATGGGTATGGTTAACGTCCGAACTGTCTTCCGAAAATACCTGGATCAGATCAATATTCGCCAACTGCCGTAATTCTGGGATTTCATCATTAATCAATGACTCCCAAACAGCCGGATCCAAGGTGTGGGCATTCCCTTGTATATCCATCGCGATTGTGCCGCCGGTTTGTAAGATCAGAACACGTTTCTGTGGGTTCATAGGCCGTAGTTGTAAGCGTTTGGTTTAAAGCGTGTAGGGAAATCTTGATGGCCTTCATATGGTATGAAAAATATCCCTAACGTTGTAGCTGAGGTCTGATAGTTATTCGAAAATTCTGTTAATTGATATTTAATAACTAGTTACGAATCAACCGGTTGACCCCAGAAAATTACACCAGCTAAGTAAGTAAGCAGGAGGAATACATTATGAATGTCTATGATCCGTCACGTATAAGAAATGTTGTGTTGCTTGGACATTCGGGAAGCGGGAAAACCACTTTCGCGGAGACCATGCTGTATGAATCGGGTATGACAAAAAAGCGAGGTTCCATATCCAACCAGAATACCGTATCCGATTATCATGAAATTGAGAAAGAAAAAGAAAAATCCGTGTATTCCTCGTTCATGACGTTAGATTGGAGAGGCACGAAAATCAATCTCATCGACACTCCGGGTACGACTGATTATGTCGGGGAGGTTTTGGGGGCGCTGCGAGTTGCGGACACCGCAATTTATACCTTGAATGCGGAATATGGGGTTGAAGTGGGAACTGAGTTACAATGGAAATATACCCAGCAGTTTAAGATTCCGACTATCCTGGTGGCCAATAAGCTGGATAATTCAAAGTCGAATTTTCAGAAGACGGTGGATATGGCCAAAGAACGATTTGGTCGGGAAGTAGTGATCGTACAATATCCATACAGCGAGGGAGAAGATTTTCACGCTATTATTGATGTGTTGAAAATGACCATGTACGAATTCCCGGAAGAGGGAGGGAAACCGGACAAACTACCAATTCCTGAATCTCAGCGGGCACAAGCGGAGTTGCTGCATAATGAGCTGGTGGAAACGGTTGCCGAAAACGATGAACTATTGATGGATATCTACTTTGAAAAAGGCGAACTGGATGAGGCCCAAATGATTAACGGGCTTCATAAATCACTCCTCAATCAGGATATCTATCCATTGTTTTGTAGTTCCGCGGAACGCAATATGGGTAGTGGACGAATTATGGGTTTTCTAGGTAACGTAAGCCCGACGCCCATCGAAGGTAATCCCCCGATGACAATCGAGGGTGAGCCCTTTGAATTGAAAGAGGACGGACCGGCCACGGCATTTTTGTTTAAAACACATTCAGAGACGCATGTAGGTGACTTGGTCTATTTTAAAGTTTATGGTGGATCGCTAAAACAAGGAATGGATTTGGTAAATCATGCTACTGGTAATACAGTTAGATTACCAGGGCTATTTTTGACCGAAGGTGCCAATCGCCTTGATGTGAATGAGATTAAAACCGGTGATATTGGGGCCGTCGTTAAATTGAAAGAAGGTAATGTAAACGATACCCTTCATGAGAAGGGGATTGATGTTGCCTTAGAGCCCATTGCTTTCCCCGAACCTACCGTACGTACGGCGGTGACGCTAAAGCACGAGGGAGAAGAGGATAAACTGGGCGAGGCTCTAAATCAATTGCAAAAAGAAGATCCATCGCTGTGGGTAGAGCACAATGCCGAGCTAAAGCAGATTATTTTACATGGACAAGGGGATGAGCACTTGGATGTAATCCGCCATGCGTTACAAAATCGATTTCAGTTGGATGTTTCTTTTATCGATGCGGGAATACCATATCGAGAGACCGTTACGAAACCATCGCAGGCGCATTATAAGCATAAGAAACAATCTGGTGGCGCGGGACAGTTTGCGGAGGTTAATTTATTGATTGAACCGTATGAGGAAGGCCGTCCGGTGCCGGATAATCTGAAGGTCCGAGATGTAGAAGAAATCGATCTACCTTGGGGCGGCAAGCTGGTTTTCCAAAATTGTATTGTCGGTGGAGTTATTGATAATCGTTTTATGCCCGCTATTTTGAAGGGCATAATGGAAAAGATGGAATCAGGTCCGGTAACCGGGTGCCGAGCACGTGATATTCGTGTATCTGTGTACGATGGATCGATGCATTCGGTGGATTCCAATGAAGCGGCCTTTAAAACAGCTGCGCTAATGGCCTTCCGATCGGGTTTCATGGAGGCGGCCCCTAAGGTTATGGAACCGATCTACGAAATTGACATCTTGGTTCCAGACGAATTTATGGGCGATGTAATGAGTGATATCAGCTCCCACCGTGGTCAAATCCAGGGAATGGATGCTGAAGGTTCATTACAGTTGATTAAAGCCCACATGCCATTAGCTGAATTGGATCATTACGCGACACGGTTAAAATCAATGACCCAGGGTAGAGCGACCTACTCGCGTAACTTTTCCCATTATGGGAAAGTACCCCATAGTATTCAGGAAGAGCTAATCCAGCAGAGTAAAACGGCCGATATGGAGACCGCCTAGGGCGCTGGGTCCTTTTGGGGGTTTAAATAGGTTTCGTAGCGATAGGGCAAATTTTGCGCAAAGGGGGCTTTTTTCGGTATGGGCCCCCACTTACGGTTGTTACGCATGGAAAAATCGGATCGGGTTGGACGGCGTTCGGGATTCCAGCTGAACCCATCCAGGCGCTGTTCGACGACATCCGGTGATTCGGGTAGAAACGACCCCTTGGGTTCGGTCTGTGCTGTAAATGTATGTACCGCACCATCTCGAAATTTGATGGTAATGGCAGACGATTGAATTTTTATGGCCCCGTCCGGTTGTTCATTTTCGTTTTTTGTAAAGTAGATCATTTCACTGTTTGGGAAGGTGTGTATGGTTCGGACTTCACCTTCTGCAAAACTTGCCAAGAGGGTATCTCCTTTGATTTGGTTGAGCCGCTCTAATGCTGTATCACGCTGTACCGCAAAAGGTTGAGGGTAGGCTTCCAGGCTGTCTAAATTATTTTCGGTTAGATAAGCATTGATGCGAGGCGCGGTAAGTTGAATAAACTCATGCCAGGCCAGCGGATTGGACCAAAGCCGAAATTGCTCGGGGTGGCTTACGTATCGGGCGGAATCCCCAATGGCAGAAAAGTCAGTTGACCATATTTTAACTTGATTAGTCGCGTCAATGGTTCGACTTGCTTCTCCTTCCAGCACCAATATGCGTTGAGCATTGATTAGGGTCGTGTCTGTCGCTGTGGTGTCGCTGGAATCACTTCTGGATTCGATATATGCGTTTCCAATAATCAAACGCCGACCCGTAGAATCAGCTTCCATCTGGTCGCCATTGAGCTTCGTACGGTTTTTTCGATCGTGGATGTAAACCCGGTCAAAAAGTTGGTACGAACCAGTACTGCGATTGGTGTACAGACTATCTGATTCTAAATATTGGTTGGAGTCAGCGACTTGAACCTGCCCGTAAAACTGGGCGCTATCTTGCTGTTGATAATAGATTCCCCGATTAGCTCTAAGTCGGCCCCGATTATCTTCGAGTAGTATAGGGGTATCAAACTGGGCTATATCCGATGAAAAACTGTAGCGTAGTTGTTCCCCAAAAATCGTGGTGGAATCATTTACCACAACAACACGCCCGTTAAAATTACTGAGGTCTGTTTCCAAATTGTAATATAGGCTATCGGCCCAAATCCATTCGTCTGTGGTTTGTATTTCGATGTTGCCGAATGCCTCAATTACTCGACGTTGGTTATAATTGTAGGCACTATCACAAACCATGGTTAGGGAGTCGGTAGATACAATAACATTTCCGATGAGCTTCTGTACTTTTTCGCCATCCAAGGTATGCGCTAGAATTTGATCGGCTTGTTGAATGGTTATACGACGTTGGGCATGACTATTTTGTGGATTGATTAGCAATATTGAGAGGATAAAAAGGGATCCCGTCAACAAGGAGGATTTATAAACTAGGGGAGATAAGTTCCACATAAACAGATCAATCCACGGTTACATTACCGGAGGGGCTCAATATCGTGTATTCCTCCAAATCAGTTGTACCTTTAAACCCGGTTCCCGTCAAGCTGTCGGTCGGTGTTATGATGGTTACAAATTTATCGGTGGATATTTTATTGTCTGATCGCGTCCACTTCAAGAAAACGGATCGCATTTTACGATCATCGTGGGTGTGAACACGAACATCGCCCATAAATTCAAACGAGGAAGTAGTACTGAAATATACCGCGCGATCACAGTTGACTGTAGTGGTGACCATACCCGTGCTGTCCAAAACACTAATATGTACCGGACCTTCGATTAGTGTTTCCTTGCGGTCACTATCGTTAAAAGTGGTAGCTTTGGATCCCTTTATTTTTGCTTTCAAGGTCTCTTCTTCCATCAAACGCATGGAAACGCCCCAACTTTCGGTCACATCCAATAAGGAATCGGCCAGCGCTTTGTTGATCTGCTGCTTATCAAAATCGCTGAGGTCGTTACAGCCCCACAATGATATCAATATGGTAATCGGGAGGAGCCATAGTAAGACACGAAGGCGATTCATAGCTGATGTTTAAGTAGTGCCGAAAAAACGATCTCCGGCATCCCCTAATCCCGGAACAATAAATGCGTTGTCATTTAATTTGCGATCAATTGCTGCGGTGATAACGGGCACATCGGGATGATTGTTTTCGAGTCGTTGGAGACCTTCGGGCGCTGCAATTAACGATACAAACCGGATCGTTTGAGCCCCGTGTTCTTTTAGATACGTAATAGCGTCATCTGCGCTGCCACCGGTAGCCAGCATAGGATCCACCAGCAGCACAAAAGCATCTTCAATGCCCTCGGGTAAGTTGGAGTAGTAATCCACGGGTTCGTGGGTTTCTTCATCTCGGTACATTCCCAAATGCCCTACACGAGCTTCCGGTATAAAACCGGTAACACCATCTACTAGCGCGAGACCAGCACGGAGAATGGGAACTACTATAACTTGGGTTCCCAATTCCGAACCTTCGGTTTCTTCAATGGGCGTTTCAATGGTTCGAGTTTGTAACGGCAGTTCATATAGGGCATGATACGCTAAGATTACACCAACGCGCCGTAAGACGGATCGAAATTCAGGGAATGTGGTATGTTTATCCCTGAGTATGGTCAGATCGCGATCTACAACCGGATGAGCGACTACCGTTACATTCTCGTGACTCATAATTAGGCGACTTTCTTTTGTTCATCAACGGATTTGAAATATTTCTTAGATGCCGATGCTACCACGCCCGAAAGTGCGAATAGGGCAATCAAGTTGGGTGCTGTCATCAGACCTAATGCAATGTCACCAATTGTCCAAACGGTGGCCAGAGCAGTTACCGCACCTAAGAAGTGCATGCCTACGTACACCAATTTGTAGTAGAATATTGAAGAATCGCCTAATAGATACTGGATGGATCGATCTCCATAATAACTCCAACTGATGGAAGTGGAGATACCAAACAAGAGTACGGAAATGATTACGATATAATTACCACCAGGGAATAGCGGGTTTAAGCCGGTTTTAAAAGCTAAAACAGTTAGTGGAGCTCCATTTTCAATTACATTTCCATAAATCCCTGAAATACTGGCCCCCGCTTCATTGATTGCCCGATTACCAGTGCTACTCAGGATGATCTGACCATTGAGCAGGTCGGTCTGTGCTTTATTGGTATACAGCGTATCTACACTGAAGGCGTTGCGTTTAAGGGTACCGTTAGTGATGATCCCGTTCTCAACGGTTAGCACGGTTTGACCGGTTTCACTGATCGTGCCGTTATCAAGCACATATTCAGTTTCCATGGAATTCAATGGAATAGTTGCCGAATGCTTCTGCTCCCATACACCGGTAATTAAGATCACTAAACCGGTCATAGTACAAACTAAGATAGTATCGATAAACGGTTCCAACAACGCTACCACACCTTCGCGGACCGGTTCTTCTGTTTTGGCCGCGCCATGGGCAATCGGTGCTGAACCCTGTCCCGCTTCGTTACTGAATAAACCACGTTTAAAGCCCCAGACCAAGGTTAACATAAAGGCACCCGATCCAACACCAAAGGCTCCGGCTTGCGGATTAAACGCAGACTTAAATATTAAGCCAAAAGTGGGTAGAATCTGCTCAAAATTCATAGCCAAAATGATCAAAGCTCCCAATACATAGATGATGGCCATCACAGGCATCAAAGTAGCGGTAACCTGACCAATTCGCTTAATACCACCTACGATGACAAAACCTACTATACTGGCGGTTACGATACCGGTAACGTATTTAGGGATAAAGAAAGGGAAGGCACTTTGAAGGGTATCGGCAATAGTATTGGCCTGAACGGCGTTACCGGTTAAGAATGAACAAATAACAGCCAGTGTGGCAAAGGCAACAGCCAGCCATTTCCAATTTTCACCCAGACCGCGTTCGATGTAATACATGGGACCGCCGGAAACAGATCCATCGGCATTCTTTTTACGATACATTACAGAGAGTGTACATTCGGAATATTTTATGGCCATTCCGAAAAAAGCAGTAACCCACATCCAAAATAACGCACCAGGTCCACCATAGTGAATCGCAATCGCTACACCAGCAATATTACCAATACCGACAGTTGCCGAAAGGGCCGTGGTCAGTGCCTGGAAGTGGTTGACATCTCCGGTATCATCAGGATTATCATAAAATCCGCTAACTACTTTAACACCGTGGGCAAATCGTTTAACTTGAACAAAGCCCAAACGGAGCGTAATGAAGATACCATAACTCAACAAGAGCAGAACCATGAGTGGGAAGATATCCGGTTTGGACCACACATAGGTATTAATGGTATTTACGATCTGTTCAAAAACTTCCATGGGGTTGTATTGGGTTTAACGTTATATTCTAAAGAAATAAGGCAGAAAGTATAAAAGATTTAGGACAAAATGATATCATTGCCTCAAAACAATTAGGTTTAAAAAAAGAGCTTTCCGTCTGAACCACAAACCCTTATTTATTGTTAGGAGAATTAAGTAAAACAATAACGGCGACAAGGTGTAACACCGATAATTTCCAATATTAATCATTACTATTATGACTAAAGCAGACATTGTAGACATTATTTCTTCATCCACCGGCCTAACTAAAGTTGAGACCGAAGCTGTGGTAAAAGGCTTCCTTGAGACCGTCATAGATGCCATGAAACGTGGTGAAAATATCGAACTTCGGGGTTTCGGGAGTTTTAAAGTGGTAAAACGCGCACAGCGTGTGGCTCGTAATCCGAAAACCAATGAAGAAGTCATCGTACCCGAGCAATATGTTCCTGTTTTAAAAATTTCCAAAGACTTCAAGGAGCAAGTGAACGAGGCGATGGAAGAAAAAGAAGTAACCGAAAGTTAACCAAGTGTAGGATGTTAAGAGGGGGAGTCGTATATTTCCCCGCTACAGTGACGGTGCTCGATAGATGAGTATCGTTATTCCGGTAATTCAAAAAACGAATGGTGAAATTATGCCTAGCGGAAAAAAACGCAAACGATCTAAAATTTCGAAGCACAAACGCAAAAAGCGTCTCCGCAAGAATCGTCACAAAAAGAAATAGTGATTTTAGCTGATCTTATTTAAAGCCTCCTGTTGAACGTAATAGGAGGCTTTGCTTTTATGCCTAACTACAGTTTACGCAGCAGCCGTTTCCTGAATCGTAAGATCAGATAGTTCAATTACTTTGTTTGTTTTGTACAAGAGGTGGCGGAATCGGCGTTTAACGTAACGATGAACGTCGTTAAAGCTCTTGGTACGCATAAGGCTGTACTGGAAATACGAAATCAGCTGTATCGCAGACAAATAACGCCCATATTCATCTCCTTCTACTTCAATGTGCCAGCGGGTGATGATGTCTTCTGTAGTCAATAGCGCGTTTATATTATGGGTAACCGCTTCCATCCACTGACTGGCAGAATCCAGACGCTGATTCCCAATTTTACTGGGTACTAATGATTGGGTCTCATCTTCATCAAAGTTCCACATTACTTCAATGTCTATGATGGGATCGACATTGACATTCTTCAGCTTTTCATCAGCCAAAAAAGGATGCTCTTCCATGCCATTTAGCTGTCGAGCCAAACTTACCTCTCGAAATCGATCCCAATCAAAGTTGAACGTAATAGAATGGACATAATCAGAAGATTGGGTGAGATCAATTTCTATTTCGAGCCCGGTGGCATTAATTGTATTTTCATCCCAAGTTTTAAAACGCTCAATCTTGATGTCTCTTTTGAGTAGTTCGGCCTCTATCGTATTTACGATGGAGTTAAAGATCGGATAATTCATACGCCCTACATTAAGGGTTAATCATGCTGATCATAAACACTACATGAATAATTACTACAGCCTAATATATTTAAACCAGGAGCTGAATGACAAATTAAAGGATGCAACCTTTGATTTTGCCATCACCCCACATAAATATGTGCTGGAATTATATATGTCGCGCGGTGAGGATCAGTTCCGGTTGATATTCAGTACTCATCCGGAAGAGACGGCACTGTTTAGTACCAACTACCGTCCTCCCAAGAAAAGTAATATGGGTTCTTTTTTTGATCAAGTTGAGGGCGTTAAAATTGTTGGTACCCGTTTGGCTAATCAAGATCGCTTGTTATCTATTCTTTTTGATGACAATGGCAAGTTGGTATTTAAACTGTTTAGTAGCCGACCGAATGTTTGGTACGCAGTAGATGGTACTATTCAGGATGCTTTTCGTCAGCCGGATGATTGGAAAGGAAAACCATTACCGAAGCCACAGGCGCCGAAATTCGAAACCGAAGTGCCTACCAAAGCATCGCCTAAAAATCAGTTGCTTCGCTTGAATCCTTTACTTCCCAGGAATCTGATTCCGCATATTGTAAAGAAACATCGGGTAGATGAAATGAATCCCGAGCAGGTAAAGCGTTTGGTTGGCCGATTAACCCAAGAGTTGGAGCATGCCGATCAATTTCGGGTGCTGACTACACTAGATTTATGTTTATGGCCTGAATCAACAGTCTCTATTTCCAATAAATCCGTATATGATACCATATCTCCCGCCATTGAGGAGGTTTATAAAACCAGTTCGGATGAGCGTCGTTTACAGCAGGATCGCCAACGTTGGCTGGATAAATTATCTCGGGAGCAGCATCGTTTGGAACGTTTGCTCCAAGAATTAGAGCATGCGGATAAAAGTTTGGATCGGGCGGATACGTACGAGCGGTATGGACATTTATTGATGACCAAGGCACACCAAGAAATTAAACCGGATCAACAAAAAATCAGTGTGGTTGATTTCTACCAAGAGGATCAATCCGAAGTCGCCATTGATATCAAACCGGAGCTAAGTATCAGTGATAATGCTGAGCAGTACTATAAAAAAGCTCAGGCGGCCAGAAAAAACTATGAGGCCTCCCGGCGGCGGCTGCCCAAGGTAAAGCAGGAACTCGAAAATATTGAGGAGATGATCCGAACCCTACAAGCGGCCGGTCGTCACTACGAATTTCGGGACTGGTATAAAGATCACAAAGCAGAACTGGAGCCGTTACGTCAAACACAAGGCAAGGATCAAAGTCGTAAACCCTTCCGTGAGATGGAAATAGGTTCCTATATGCTGTGGGTTGGTCGTAATGCTAAAAGCAATGATCAGCTGACCAGCGCCGCTCATAAAGAAGATATTTGGCTGCACGCGCGGGGTGTATCCGGCTCTCATGTGGTTATTCGAATGGATAATCATAAGGAATATCCCCCCAAATCGGTCATTGAGGCTGCTGCTCGCATTGCTGCCTGGTATTCCAAAGCGAGGGGTTCGTCTTACGCACCGGTGATGTATACCAAACGAAAATACGTTCGAAAGTCTAAAAATGCCGGACCTGGTGCCGTTTTTGTGGAAAGAGAAGAAGTGATTATGGTAGAGCCGGCTAAGCCGGACCAAAGCTGGATGCAAACCATTGGGGGGTAATTGAAATGCCGTTAAAACAACATATCATACTGAGTGGATTTATGGGGTGCGGTAAATCAACACTGGGACGAAAACTAGCCCGAGAGTGGACGGTGCCGTTCTACGATCTGGATTACCGAATCGAGGCCGCTGAGGAGATGAGCATTCCCAAGATTTTTGAACACAAAGGAGAAACGTATTTTCGATCGGTGGAGCGCGATCAGGTAGAACGCTTGAAGCATCTGAATCCCGGAATTGTGGCCCTGGGTGGGGGCAGTCTGCAATCGGATGAGATTGTGGCATATTTAAAAAACATAGGGTTTCTGGTCTATCTGGAAATTCCTTTCCATCAGTTATTGAAAAGAATAGATGAGACAAGTCGTCCATTGGTTAATCAAAACGGCTCGCAAAAAAATGATCTTCGAATGAGGTTCGATCAACGACAACAATATTATCGACAGGCTCATTGCATTGTATCGTTGGAAGGGACTGAATCTATTGATGAATCTTTACACCAACTGAAAGAACATTTAAGCGAGATTCATGACTAAGGCAACCCCGCTAACCATTTCAGCGTCTACCGGTGAGCAATATCCCGCCTATGTAGGAACCGATATCCAAGAGCATTTTTCTCGGTTCTGGGTAGAGTCGGTTGAGGCGTCTGAATGTATGGTGATTATTGACGAACGAGTTGAAGAACTTCATGCTGATTTTGTGAGAGCTCAACTAGCGGATAGTTCAATAGACATTTTGGATTGGTATGTAGTGCCTTCGGGCGAATCCAGCAAATGTTGGGCGCAATATCGGGCCATAGTTGATCGGGCACTCCAACAAGGTATTCTACGTACTACACCGGTGTTGGTAATTGGGGGCGGTGTAACCGGTGATTTAGGCGGTTTTGCCGCTTCCAGCATTATGCGAGGTGTCCCTTTGGTTCATTGGCCCACCACCTTGTTGGCCATGGTTGATTCTTCCATTGGAGGAAAAACAGGGATTAACCATAGCCGTGGAAAAAATTTAATTGGTTCTTTTTACCAACCCAGGGGTATCTGGATAGACAGTCAACTGCTCACTACACTGGATCGAAGAGATTGGTATAACGGAATCAGTGAAATCATCAAATATGGCTATCTGGCAGATCCATCCATCATTGACACACTGAGTCTGTATGAGGTTGATAAATTGAAAGACAATCCAATTCCCATCAATTCGCTCATCGAAAAAAGCGTACGTATAAAAGCTAATATTGTGGCCAAAGATGCACGGGAGGCCGGGTTACGGGCGGTATTAAATCTGGGCCATACGTTTGGGCACGCGATGGAAGCGATGGGGAAGTATGGAACACTAGATCATGGAGAAGCGGTATATGCGGGAATGATCGCTGCTTTGGAAGCTTCGAATATGCTAGGAGCACAGTTTGATATGAGTAGAATACTTACATTTAAAGGATGGTATGATCTTCATTTGGATGATTATACCAATAACATTGATACCTTGATAGAGTTTATGTATCAGGATAAAAAAAGCACTAGTGATGGTATTCGATTAGTGCTATTGGAAGATTGGGCCGCACCGTATGTTTCCTTAGTTGAGGAAAGCCTGATTCAAAAAGCGTATGAACGTATGTTTGAGCATTTATCCTGAGTGAAAATGGATTTACAAAGAAAGTAATTAGTTAGTGGTATTACGTTTTTTACATAAAGCTTGGCAGTATTTTTTGCGGGCAATGGTGGTACTGTTGGGTATTGCCATTGTTGGTGCCGGTTTAACCATAGGGGTTATTCAGATACCTTGGGTACAAAATCATGTATTGCGGATTGTAGAAGATGACTTCAATACTAATTACTATGGCACGATTGAGTTTGAGCGTCTGGATGGATTTATCCCCAAGTTCATCAATCTTCATAATGTTCGTTTGTATGCCCCCGAGAGTGATACCTCAACCAATGAATTTGATCGAGAACCGGTAGCGGAATTAAAAAAGTTGTCCATTCGACTGGATTTGAGTGATCTGCTCGCACGAAAGATCACTATTACCGGTTTGGCGTTAGATCAACCGTCTTTCCAATTAAATTTAACGTCAGATTCCAGCTACACCTTTTTCAAAGCTCTGGAAGCTCGAAAAAAACAGACTGATGTACCGGATTGGCTGCAACGCATTGAAATATTGGCCCCGTCTGTAACGGTCAATGACGGCAGTATGATGGTAGATCGCGTTGTTCAGCTACCAAAATCCTGGAATATTCCACAACCATTTATGGTGGATTCAGTCAATACCCGTTTGTTTTTGGAATTGGCCGATCAACAGCGCTACATGGATGTGGAGACTTTTCAAGCATGCTTCCCTAACTTTGATCTGGAACGTTTATCAGCCAGCGGACAAATATTTAATGATGAGCGATTTCTAGAGTTTAATGGATTTCGTGTTCAAGCGGATGGGTCTTCGTTACAATTAAGTGGTGAGCTAGAAGGCGTTAATCTCTACGAACGCCAATGGAAGAAACAATTTCAGAATGCCCGATTTAATGCATCTTTGGACTCTTTGGAGTTGTATTTGGGAGAGCTGGCTCCGCTATTTCCCAAGTTACCCACTTTGAATCGCCCAATTAAAGGACAGCTTGATGTGGAAGGGCGTTTGGATTCGCTCTGGATCAACCGCTTGAGTGTCCGATACGATCAAAGTCAGTTGATTTCAGAAGGGTTTGTTGCCAATGCAACGAATTCAACTGATTTCAATTATGATATCAACCTTCGTTCGTTATTGGTTTACAATCGGGATATCAAAGAAGTACTTTCGGCGATAAACAGACCTTGGGAGCAGCGGCTTCCTACGCTTCGGGGGTACGGTGAGATCCGAGGGGATAATTCCCAATCCCGCATTAAACTAGATGTCCAATCAGATAGTGGGTTTGTTGCCTTAGAAGGGGATTTGCAATGGTCTCCAGCTATCGAATACTCTCTATACGCAAATGGATCTGATGTGAAAATCCCCCATAGTCTGTGGCCGAAAAATCAATCTGATGTAAATTTTTCCCTTCACATGAAAGGGGTGGGTAATCGTTGGCAGAGCGCAGTGGGTAATGGAGAGTTAACCCTTCGAAACAGTTCCATTGATGGCTTGTTTGTTGATCATGCCCGGCTTCAAGTGGGATTTATCGATGGTTTTCTGGAACCTGTTGTGGAAGCACAGGCTGATTCGCAGTATGTATTCGCAGAGGGGTGGTTAGATTTTTCTGAACGGGAACCGGTGTATAATCTGAAAGGAAATTTTCGAAATGTGGATTTGTCGACCATACCGGGTTGGCCCCGCCAATATCAAACTAAAAGTTCGCTAAATGGACATATACAAACCCATGTAAACGGCAGTAATCTGGACTATTTGTATGGAAACCTCAATGTAATTTGGGATTCCTCACGCGTAGCAGACGAATATTTGCAGGCGGGTTATATAGATCTTGCGTTGCATAAACCGGTTGATAATAAGCGAACGTTGACGGTCAACAGTTCCTTGGCCGATATGGAACTGATAGGCAATCTGAATCGTGATAAGATTGAGCGATCAATGTTGCATTGGAGGCCTTTTTTGGCAGAGTCAATAAAGCAAACATTTACGTTTACTGCTGATACTACGTTGACCACGAAGGAGCAACTGATGCCTTTTGAATACCCCCTGGAAATAACAGGGAATGTGAAGGTCAAGGATCTTACACCGTTGGAATTATTGAAAGGAAATCCGTTCAGTATTGCGCCTCGAAGTGAACTTGATTTTTCTCTCTCCGCGGATTTTCAGAATCTAAAGGCCGATGGATATTGGTCGTTTCCAGAAATTTCTATCAATGAAACGTTAAATGCCAACCAGTTTAAAGGGCGATTTAATACTGACTTAACGTTTGCCCAACCATTGAAGGATGATACTGAGTTAGATTTGACAATTTCAGCGGGTCAAATTGATGTTCGCGGGCAGCAAGTGGATAGTCTATCCATGGATATGCGCTGGAGAGCTGATAGCCTGTCCTTTAGTAGTCTGTTCAGCAAAATAATGGGGGGCAAGGCCAATGCTCGTATTGCCGTCCAGGGTAATATCGCTGACCAACAGATTAATCTTTATGTGCCCACACTGGAAATTGGTAACCAGGAATACCGCTGGCGAAATACGGATGAACCGCGAATTGCAATTCACAAAAATGATCGTATTGAGTTCGAGCAATTCGTATTGCAAAATAGTGATCAACGCTTTGCCGTAGATGGCTTTTACAGCCGGTTAGCCACGGATACGCTGACCTATCAGCTCGATAATGTGCAGTTGGGGCAAATATCTGAGTTGATTGGTGGTAGAGTACGCTTTCAAGGTAATGTCAACGGAGATTTTCAAACTAGTAATTTACAATCACGACCCTATGTGGAAGGACATATTAATGTCAATCAGGGAGTCATTAACGGCAATACCGTAGGGGATGTCAGCCTGGATAGTAGATATAACAACCGCTTAGAGCGATTCGATACACAGCTAAATATACTTACCGATACGGTAAAGTACTCGTCTTATATTGATGCCAATAATGGAAATCGAACAGACATTGTGGGACGTGGATGGTTCAAGCCAACGAACTTCCAATCCGAGACCGATACCCTTTACCGAATGGAACTGGACTTCAATCAAATTGACGGGTGGGTAATCAATACCATTTCTCCTAATATTTTCCAGGAAACCAGTGGATATGGCGAGGGCGTGGGATATATCACAGGAAATTTTCAGGACTTCGATTTCAATGCCGATTTTCAAGTGGATGATCTGTATGGACGACCCATATTCCTGAACACAAATTACTACATGAGTGGTCATATTGAAGTTGACCGAAACAGGGGAGTGGTTATCGACTCGGTGCGAATTCAGGATGACAAAGGAGGGCGTGGTATTTTATATGGCTCGGTAGATTTGAATGATTTCGAACCTGTAAAATACATGGATATTTGGTTGCGGATGAATCAGCTACGGTTTCTGCGCACATCATTTGACCGAGATGTGCCGTTTTTTGGGACGGTAGCCGGAAGCGGATTGCTTCGCGTTACAGGACCTAATTATAATCCATTTCTACGAACGGTTGAACCGGTTGAAACAACTTCGGGATCCGTGCTATCTATTCCCTTGTTAGAGGAAACCGAGCTAACCGAAGATCGCAAGTTCATCCAATTTGTTGAAGAATTTGACCTGAATCATAAAACCAGTCGAGATCCTCAAAATCTGATATCCGAATCCACGGAAGAGGAGAATGCACAGAAAGCAGACCAATCCCGAGCGGTTGCAAACGATGATGAGCCCATCGATCCATCACAACTGAGTTTTACGGAGTTATTTGAACTGGATTTACAATTTAGTGCTCCCAATGGTTCATCCGTGGAATTGATATTTGATCAAATTGCCGGAGAGGTATTGACCGCCAATGGCGATGGGCAAATGCAAATTACCCTGGATGATGAGGTATTCCAGATGTTCGGGCGTTTTAATATTAGCGGTGGGGAATATCAATTTGTAAGCGGTGATATCTTCACACGACGTTTTTTCCTGGAAGATGGGGGCTCTATTCAGTGGGAAGGCAATCCCTATAATGCCCGTTTGAATATCAATACCGTATATCGAGCCCGACCTACCCTAAGCTCATTGATCAGCGCCACCAGTCAGACGGCCGTTAGCACAGATGAACAAGGACAGTCGCGTAGGGTACCTATCGATTTGATATTGGAAATTCGCGGAACCTTGGAAGAAGTTGAGAATAATTTCTTCTTCCGTTTACCAACCAGCGAGCTGGAAGGTGCGCAAAATGCAGCCTTAGCCAACCAAATCAGTTTATTGAACAATGAGGAACAAAAGCTATTACAAGCCACCAGTTTACTTCTAACCGGCAATTTCTTGCCGATTACTTCCGGAGCCAATCAAGGAATCGCGGATCTGCGTGAAAACCTAAGTACGGGGGTTGTACTTAGTCCACTTCTATCCAGCCAAGTTAACTCATTGTTAAAAAGTAATCTGAGTAATTTAAATTTAGCGAATAATTTGGATATCGATTTAAACGTTACCACATTCTATGAACTCGATTTGGGTATTGCACTTCGTTTATTTGATGATCGTCTAATTTTACGACGTGAAGGACAGATTACTGGTGTACAAAACACCAATCAAAGTGTCTTGGGCGACGTAGGAGCGACCTACCGCATTAATGAATCACTTTCAGTGTCCTACTTCCATAGGCAAGATCAATTGTTTAGTACAGTAACGGATATTCAAACGGCACAAGCCACACAACCGTTAAATGGGATCGGTTTAGAGGCTCAGGTACAGTTTAATACCTGGAGTGATCTCAAACGTCGATTCCAACGAACGTTGAATAGAATATTTGGCAGGAAAGAAAAAGCTATTCGGGAGCAACCAGATTCGCTCGATGGCTCCCCAAGCTAATACCCAAACAAGTTGAGTTAATGTTCAGATACAATGAGGCAAATGTTAGCCGAAACTGAACTTGAATGAGCGACTATTGAATTGAAATGAATGAGAAAAGATTTTAAACACGAATGAGTAATAGTAAAACAGAAACGTTTCGAAAAATAATACTGGACACCGTTCAACGCCACCCCAATGCTTATGTGTCTTATGATTTGTTGTTGAATGTTCTACAGATCAATAATAAGAAAGATAAAAACCGATTAAAGAAAGCTATCGACACGTTGATCCATGATAATATGGTGGTACGTGGCAAAAAAGGGGATATACGGCTGGCCAATGCCAATGAGGGGCAACCCATCTATGAAGGCAAACTACAAATGAACCAGTATGGTACCGGATTTGTCATTGTTGATGATCTCGATGAGGATGTCCGGGTTAACAGTCGATCTTTGGGAATTGCCTTACCCGATGATAGGGTACAGGTTAAAGTGATTGGTAAAAACAAAAAAAGCGGACAGCCGGAAGGCAAAATTATTGACGTTTTGGAACGTCGCCGTAAATTTTTTGTGGGTACCTTGATTAGGCAGGGAAAGAAAAACTACATCATTGAACCGGATACCGGATCCGCCCATGTGGATTTCTTTGTGTTGCCCAAGAATATCATGGACGCCAAACCTCATGATAAAGTTGTATTTGAGCTGGTAGATTGGGGGCACCCCAAAGCTCTGCCCGAAGCCCGAGTCACCGAAGTACTGGGCAAAAAAGGCTCTAATGATGCCAATATTCTTTCCATCCTGGCGGAATCTCAGATCTCTAGTGAATTTCCCGACGAAGTATTGCGTCAGGCTAATGAAATTGCCGTCGAGATTCCCCAAAAAGAGATTGAACGGCGGTTGGACATTCGGGACACCACGGTATTTACTATCGATCCGGAAGATGCCAAAGATTTTGATGATGCCATTAGTTTAGAAGAACTGGATAATGGAAACCTGCGGTTAGGCGTACACATCGCGGATGTTACCCATTATGTGCAACGCAATACCGCCCTGGATGAAGAAGCCATTGAGCGTAGTACCAGTGCGTATTTAGTCGATCGGGTAATTCCGATGCTCCCGGAAACATTGAGTAATGGCGTTTGTAGCCTGCGCCCGCATGAAGATAAACTTACCTTCAGCTGCTTTATGGAGATAGACGAGCAGGGGCATGTGGTTGATTATGATATCGAGGAAACGGTTATCCATTCGGACCAAAGATTTACATACGAGGAAGTTCAGGAGTTCCTGGATTCGGGAAAGGGAAACCTTGGTTCAGATCTCAAGAGTAAGCTCAAGAACTTGGAACAACTGGCGCAAGTACTGCTGGATAAACGATTTCGCGAAGGGGCCATTAATTTTGAAACACCGGAACCCCGTTTCATTCTGGATGATAACGGAAAACCCGTAGATATCATCATCAAAGAGCGGATCTTCGCGCATCGTATTGTCGAAGAATGTATGTTAATGGCCAACAAAACGGTGGCTCGACATGTTAAACAGTTGCGCGATCAATCCAATAAAAAGCGATCCAAGAATCTGTTCCCATTTCTATATCGCGTTCACGATAAACCGGATATCGAGAAACTGACCAACATTCGGGAAAATGTGAAGCCAATCGGTATTGATTTTACCCTGGATCGCCAGCAAATTACCTCCAAAACTATAAATTATGTATTGGAGCAGGTTCAGGATACCAACCTGGAGATTACCATCAATCAATTGATGCTCCGGGCGATGGCCAAAGCGGAGTACTCGCCAGAGAATGTAGGGCATTTTGGGTTGGGTTTTAAACATTACGCGCACTTTACTAGCCCCATTCGACGATATCCCGATGTAATTGTACATCGACTGCTAAAAGCATACAATGAGGCTCGTGAGGAATATCGTTACAATGAACTAAAAGATCTGGGATCGCATTGTAGTGAGCGTGAACGTATGGCTGTTGAAGCTGAACGCGAAACCATTAAGTTAAAACAAGTCGAATATCTCTCTGAGCGAATTGGTGAGACGTTTGATGGTGTGATAACCGGCGTGATGGAGCACGGAATTTTTGTTGATTTAAAAGACATACACTGTGAAGGGATGATACACGTTAGTGAACTTGATGATGATTATTATCAATACGACTCGGATCGTCACTGTTTAAGAGGGCGTAACCGGGGTCGCGAATACAAAATGGGAAATACCTTGAAGGCAAAAGTTGCTCGTACCGATCTGGATAAACGGCAAATTGACTTGGTTCTAGGAGACTAATTAATCTACGGATCACATGGATATCTTATCGTTACATATCAATTATCAGCACCTTAAGGAGATATTGAATCGACTAACATATCGGGCGGTTTGTTATTCGCTTTTATTATTGATGGCCTTGAGTATGGTTGGCGTCATGGGTAATTGGCAAACGGCCGAGGCACAATATTTCCAATTTGGAAAAAATCGGGTGCAGTATGATGATTTTAAGTGGCGATATATCCAATCCGAGCACTTTGACATCTACTACTATAGTGATCGCAATTACTACTTTGGGGAGTTTGCGGCAAAAAGCCTGGAATCTGGTTATAAACAACTCGCGGAAGATTTTCGACATGAAATATCCGAGCGTATAGAAGTAATCGTTTATGATTCTCATAACGATTTTTCACAGACCAATGTGGTTAATTTGCCTGTGGATGCGGAAGGCATTGGAGGCGTGACGGATAAATATAAAAACCGGATTACTATTCCGTTTATGGGCGATTTTGCCGATTTCCGCCATACCTTGCATCACGAACTTGTGCACGCCGTAATCAACGATATGTATTACGGGGGATCGCTACAGGCCATTGTACAGAATAATATTCAGCTGCGACTACCTCTTTGGTTTGAGGAGGGATTAGCTGAATACATGTCTTTAGGGTGGGATACGAACACGGATATGTTTGTTCGCGATGCCACTATAAATAACTATCTGCCTCCGCTTCCACAGATCAGCGGCTATTTTTCTTATCGTGGTGGTCAATCTCTGTGGAATTACATCGTGGAAGAGTATGGACGCCAAAAAATTGGTGAAATTATGCAGACCATACGTCTTACACGCAGCGTAGAGTCCGGATTTCGACAAACACTAGGGTTAAGTATCGAGGAGTTGTCGGATCGTTGGCAAGACGCCATGAAAGAACGGTATTTCCCAGAGGTAGCCGAACGGGAAAAACTGACTGAAATGGGGAGTTTGGTAAGTAAAGATAAAAAGCTGGGAACGTATAATACGTCGCCCGCGATTTCGCCACAGGGCGATAAAATTGCTCTGATTACCAACAAGCGTGGCTTCTTGGATATTGTTGTGGTCAGTGCTATTGATGGAAAAGTGTTGAAAACGTTGGTGAGAGGGGAAGACAATGAGCAGTTTGAGGAACTAAACATTCTCAACCCCAATCTGGCTTGGTCGCCGGATGGGAAAAATCTGGCGCTTTCTACGAAGTCTCGGGGACGCGACGAATTGGCCATTGTGGATTACGAAACCGGGAAGATTAAAAAAATCGAATTTCCCGACTTGGATGCCATAGGTTCAGTAGCCTGGTCACCGGATGGTAAAAAGATTGCGTTTTCGGCGAATCGAGGTGCGTTACAGGATATATTTGTTTACAACTTAGAGACCACAGAATTTACCAATATCACGAATGATGTGATATCCGACATGGAGCCTGCTTGGAGCAGTGATTCGAAAACAATCTATTTTGTATCTCAGCGTGGAGATAAAATTGAGTTAGGCAAATATGGTGAGAGCTATGGACAATTAAGTGATGAGTCCACTTATCAAACCGATATTTACGCCGTTCGGTTGGGTAACTCTACAGCAGAACGTCTGACCAAAACACCATCCTGGGATGAGTATCAACCTGCATTAACCCAATCGGGTCAGTTGATTTTTATTTCCGATCAGAACGGTATTCCCAATATTTATCAACTAGATCTAAAAAATCGAGTCACCAAACCGATGACCGATTTACAGTCGGGTGTCATGCAAATGTCAATTAGCGCTGATGGTAGCCGATTGGTTGTGAATGCCATTAATGAAGGTTATCTGGATGTTTTCTTAGTGAAATCTCCGTCTTCTCGTCTTAAGCAGAACCAGCTGAAACCAAACTACTGGGCGAATCGGCGAACCGCTGAATCGTTGAACAGCCGGGTTCCCGCTATTAAATACATTAGCCAAATGTATGGCGATGGTCTTATCGATCCCTATGCGGATTTGAGTATTCCAGAAGAAATGCGGGTTGAAAATCATCAAAAAGCAGAGCGCGATTCGCTGCAAGGAGAGGATGGTAATATTGATTTCCGTAATTATGTGTTTGCTGATAACTTCGAAGAAGATTCCACCTATATCGATGAAGAGGAACTAAATAAATTCAATCCGGAGGGAAATACCACTGATGACGGTAACTATCAGCCGATAAAATATCGGCTCAAATTCTCACCGGATATCACTTACGCCGCGGGTGAGCTATCCACCTACTACGGAGCGTATGGATTGACTCAAATATTGTTCAGTGATTTATTGGGAGACTACAAGATCGGGTTTTCTAGCAACTTGGTCTTTGATCTTCGAAACAGTAATTACAGTCTTCAATTTGCGAATTTAAAGAATCGCACCAACTGGTATTTGAACTACTTCCATTCCGCTCGACAATATCAAACTATCTTTGGGGAGATGTTGCGTTTCCGTACTTATGGTGGTGGATTAACTTTCCAATATCCGTTCAACAAATTTGAACGTATTGAGTATGGCGCCACCGTAATATCGGTAGCCAAAGACTATAGCGCGGTGGGAGCATTGGGTGCTACGGATAACGAAATCTCCACTTTTGCTTATCCTCAAGTAACGTTTACCAGCGATCATACGTTGCCCGGTTTCCTGAGCCCGAGGGGAGGACATCGTTTCTCTGCTAGTTTAACGGGAAGTCCACCGATTTCCGATGAAACACTTCAGTTTGCCACGTTAATGGGAGATTTTCGAAAGTACGTAAATCTAGGCCGTCGATACTCGCTGGCCTTCCGGGCATCGGGTGCGGCTTCATTTGGTCGAGACTCACAAACTTTCTTTATGGGGGGGATGATCGGTTGGATCAATCAGAAGTGGGGACGCCAGATTCCTACTGATCGGCTTGAAGATACCTTCTTCACCTTGCCAGCCCTGCCCATGCGAGGACATGAATATAATACCATATATGGTGATAAATTCACCCTTATCAATGCGGAGTTCCGATTCCCCATGTTTGCGGCAATCCTGCCCGGTCCGATTCCGGTTCTTCCCTTTTACAATTTAACCGGAGTGGCCTTCTTTGATGCCGGAGCGGCTTGGGGGTTTGATGATGTTAACACCCCAAATGTAAATGAGGCAAGCTTGGATCTAAAGGTCGCACGTGAATATGTAACTCAAGTTCAGACCCCTAATGGTCCGGGCCAAGTGTTAGCGGTCGATGGTGACTTACTGCTGGGGGGCGGGTTCGGTTTGCGAACCATCTTCCTGGGCTTGCCTTTCCGCTACGATGTTGGATGGCCCTATTTGCGCGAAGGTGGATTTGGCGAACCTATCCATTACTTTACCATCGGTATCGATTTCTAATCTTCTAATACTTCGATGAACGGATGGGGAAGGATCAAGCATACAGAGAGTTATTACAGTTGGCCGCACGTCTCAAGAAATGGTCGTGGGTGCGCATTGGAATACCAGTAGGCGCCGGGCTGGGAATACTGGTCTATGGGTTCATTTATGGCCAAATGGCGTTAATGATTATGGGGCTGCTACTAAACTACATTGGGTGGCAGAAGTTTGAGCAATTTCGAATCGCCGATAAGATCTTTGGGGCTATCGAACATTTGGCCGAAGCGATGGATCAACAATCCATTATGCCTGATGAATAATTTTTAGCGGGTTTCGCAAAGCCCGTTCTAAGGCACAATATTTACGTTCAGCAAGCGGTAAATATATTTCTCCGGATCGTTGAAGTAAACCAATGAGGCCACTGGTGGAATGATGTCCGCATAACTAAATACCCCACCCACCGGAATAGTCTCTCCGTTAATCCTGCGAACGTATTGATACTGATATTCTCCCTCAGTTAGTTGAACAGTGTGCTCCAAATAACCCGTCTGGGCATTCAGCTTCATCGGTTGATCAGGAAGTTGCCAACCATCGTAATTTCCCACCAAATAGATTTCTGCCTGATTCTCCGGTGAAGGAGCTAGCAACCGGAAGGTTACTTCTAACAAATCATGGGTTCGTTGATCGGTGGATTGCCCGAATATCGTAGGGCGGGGATGCCGCGTGGGAGCTTCCAGATTGACTTCGTCCGGATCCAATAACACCTTGGTTGGCTTACCGCCGGCTTCGGGCATCACCTCATCAATAGTTTGCCCATTCGTTTGGGGGTTGATCAAATTGATGGTACGCATCAAAGGGGCAAACAAACTATTGGATCGCGAAAGGTGAAATCGCGATTCTCCCTCGGTTAGATAATCGACGATTTTAACTTGTTGCGTTTTTCCCCAGAAGGGAATGGGTTGATAGTAGTAATGCAAATCCATACGGGGAAATTCCACAAACGGGGGATAAGTAAAGGTACTAAAAGGTTGGTAGCGTGGTTCCCTGTTGGGTCCCGCATTGTAAAGTGTTTCGATGTTGGTTTTAAGTTCTCCCTCGTTTTCCGTCACTAAAAAAGGCAAGCGGGCTACTAAGTTATTGGTATCGTAATCACGGATTTCAATCATATAGTTACCGCTGATTATCGGCACTTGCTGTTCTGTCGGAAATTGATAGTTATACCGACGATAAGAAACATTCGTATTCTGACTAGACCGACCACCACCAAAGTAGTCTTCAAAGGTCCCCTTCAGATATCGCGTTTGTGGTACATTGCTAGGTGTCCACGAGGGCGTGTAATGAATCAAATTGGCTTTAAACTGTTTGGCGTCGGTACCCCAATAGGTAAAACTGAGTGAGATTTGTTGTTTGCTTTCCAAAACAATCACGGGCATGCCATAGGCATACTTCCCTTCGTATTGCCAGCCAGAGTAATTGGTACGATTAACAAAGAAATCGGGTGTCTGAAAAGCGGATATGCGTTTAGTGGTATTCGAAGAAGCGGATTCATTTTCATTAGAAGCAGATTGTGACGCACATCCGGAGAATAACAACAGAGAAAGGAGGCTAAATAAAATGGTGGGTAAAACTCTCATGCCGAAATGGAATTGAACTGGATTTGGCCTTCGTAAACATACTCAGCCGGTCCAATAAGGCGGAGATTGGTAAACGAATTGGATGATTCTATTTGTTCGAAATCAACCGTTAAAGGGGCACCTTCGGGATGTAGCCTGATACGGTGGGTAGAGGTTGGTGAAACCTCATTTGAACTTTCCCCATCTTGAAAATGCACATACGAGGCTAAGGCGGATGCGATGGCTCCGGTTCCACAAGCCAATGTAAAATGTTCAACGCCTCGCTCATAGGTTTTAAGCATCCAGCGTTGATCGTCACTGAAATGCACAAAATTTACATTGCAACCCTTGGGGGCTAGTTCGTGATTGTAGCGTAGGTCTCGAGCAATTTGAAGTAGCCGGTCGTGATTACTCAACAGATCGTGATTTACGAACAGGACTATGTGCTCCGTTCCCGGATCCACCTGATAGGCGGACAGCCCATGTTGGTCGGAAATGGACCGCACCTCGACTTTGCCGGGAAAACTCAGCTCGACCTTCTGTCCGTTAATACGGGCTCGATATATAGAATCATGTACGTGAAAAGTGTGATTCGCATCATAACCAAGATCATGAGCGTAACGAGCCAAACAGCGACCTCCATTACCACACATCCCCGCGTCACTACCATCGGGATTGCGATAAATCATTTGATAATCAGCATTCTCAATTTCACTTTCGGCTAATACCAAAACACCATCCGCGCCCACCCCGAAATGCCGATCACATAGGGTTGGGGTGATGCTGATAATAGTGTCCAGGCTCCATGATAAATCACGGTTATCCCAAACAACAAAATCATTTCCGGCGCCTTGCATTTTGGTAAAGGCTAGTTTGTGTTCGCGATTAGCCATGAGACGATTCTATATAAGCGGGAATGTGTTTCCAAGAATGTTCGAACGGTTGGGCGGTCGCTGCATTCTTCATGTATTGATAGTACCGAAAGGCCAGAGAGGTCATAAATAATTTAAACTGAACGTTTTGATATAACCAGCCTCGTGCGGGCTCCAATTCGGTGAGCATTTCTTCCAGTTGAGCATCGGAAAGCGCTTTGCAAAAATCTTTGATCACCTCTATTTGATCGACATTGGTAACCAGCGTCGGTTGCTCGGTATCGCGGTATACGATCAAATCTCGGATGAATATTTCCAATGTGTTGAGTAAGGCAACCTGGCCTTCCAGGTTTAAATTACTGTGCCACCCTTGGATAATTTCGGTTAATTTAACCGCGTCCAGGGTATAGATTGCCCTCATAAATTGCACAATTTGGGCCCGTGTTTCCTTAAGCGATTTAATATCATAAAAACGGGTTAGTGAATAGTTGCCACCGGAGACACGTGCCAAGTATTGGGCTTCCTCACGGTCGGTGTCATCATATTTAATCAATCCTTGTTGAATTTCATCGATGGTCAGTGGGCGCATTTGAATATGCTGACAACGTGAAATAATGGTGGGTAACAGCGCATCGGGATTATCCGTGGTAAGCATGAATACCAAATCAGGAGCGGGCTCTTCCAATAGCTTGAGGAACGCATTGGCTGTTTCCTTGCGCATATTCTCGATATTGGAAATCAAGATAACCGTCTTGGCTCCCTCGTTAGGGGTATAATAAGCCGCCGGTTTGATGGACTCCGAAAAATAATCGACCGAGTAAAACGCTCGCTTATTTTTGGTTTGCTCATCACTGTCCAGCGAGGGACGCAAGCTGAAGTCCACAATTTCATAGGGGTCGTCGTTGAGCAGTTCCAGCCGTTTTCTCAATTCGCCGGTACTGGCATTGCGAGGTACGGGAAGGAATACATGAATATCAGGATGGGTGAACCAACTCGATTTTTTGGAAAAGGCGTTAGCTCCCAAATTCGTAAAATGATCCACTCCGTTAATGATTTCGGCAAAGGCCAACGCAAACGCTTTTTTCCCAATACCCGGCGGCCCGGAAAATAGATATGCGTGGCTGATTCGGTCGGAGGTGATCACATTGGTCAGTTGTTCTCGCACATGAGTTTGACCAATCAACCGGCGATCTCCAAAAGTGAATTTCCAATCGTTATATGAGCGTTTGGCCATAAATTTTTGTGTTAATCTTCCCAAATAAATTCAAAGAGTAAGAAACCAGCGGTAATGGTGACCCCGTTATATCCAATAAGGGCCGCGATATCATTAGTGAAGCCATCATCTACACCATCGATAAGCGCTAATTTGGTACAACGGCTGACCAATAAAATTAGTGGCACCAACAACGGAATAGACAACACAGCAAAAATTGCCCCTTTTCGGTCGGCCTGTGAAACAATGGCGGCCAGCATGGTAGAAACAGCGGCTAATCCTAAAGTACCCAATAGTATCATCACGGCAAACATGGACCAACTAACGACTGTCATATCTAAGAAAAATAAATATAGGGCAAAGGTGATGGCATTAATGGCCAAGATAAAACCGAAATTATAAAACAATTTGCCACCATACACCGCTTGAGCTGGAACATGAAGTCGTAACAGATCAAACGTCTGACGATCAGTCTCCATCACAAAAGTACGAGCCAGACTGCTCATCGCGGCAAATAATATGATAATCCAAACTAAACCACTTTTTGGGGTAGGTGGTAGTTCCTGGGCTTTCAGGGTTAGCAGTACAACCAGTAATGAGGAGCCCACAAATGCCAATACCGTATTAATGGCATACTTAGAGCGTAACTCGATATCCAGATCCTTTCGGACTACCGCAAATAATTGTTTCCAAAATTCCATGTGCAGAGTTTAAGGATTTTGGATTCGAGATTAAACTTTGGCTTTCGCCGTCATGATACAGATTAGTATTGTAGGATAGGTAATATGATGACTATATTCGATCACATCGAACCACCAATGACATGATGTGACTGGATATACATGAATATAGTTGATCTACTGGATGAATCTACGGTGATCGCAGGAATGGATGCCTCCTCAAAAAAGGAAGTGCTTAATCAACTTGTGGATCTTTTTTCTAATAAAGTATCTGAGGATCAGTTAGAAAAAATAAGAACGGCTGTTTTTGAACGTGAGAATATCATGTCTACCGGCGTGGGCAAGGGATTGGCAATCCCCCATGGTAAATGCTCAGGTTTGGAGCAAACTTTGGCCAGTTTCGCTCTGCTGAATAAGCCTGTAGATTATGACGCTATTGACGGTCAACCGGTACAAATGGTTTTCCTGATGGTGGGACCGGAAAAGCAAAACAGTACACATATCAAATTACTTAGTCGGATCTCGCGTCTTATGAATAATGCGGAATTCAGAGAGGAATTACGTGCCTGTGAAACCGTAGAAGATATTTTAGCTACGTTCAAAGCTGCAGGGCAAACTTCCTAACTACATTATTTTCAATTATGAAAAGATTACTGAGTACGCTTAGTAAAGCCGTTCTATGGATGCTCAGTATAGGTATATGGTTACCGGCTCCGATTACTGTTGGTGTGGCTCAACCATCACCGGGAAATATTACTCGCTCCAATGCCACATTGGATCAGACTATACAGGGCTTTATACATTCCGCATCGGTAAATGACGCAACCTGGTCGATTACGGTGAGAGATTCATCAGGGCATATACTGGAATCCTGGCATTCCAACCGTCTGATGCGTCCGGCCTCTAACCTTAAGCTACTTACTTCAGCCGCTATTCTGCATTCGCTGGGTCCCGATTATCAATTTGAAACTCCCATTTATGGTATAGGAGAGCTGAGGGATTCCGTCTGGGATGGTGATCTGTTAATTTTCGGTAAAGGGGATCCGACCATCAGCGGTACATTATACAACGGAGATCGATTCTATGTTTTTGAACAGATCTCTCGAAGCTTAGACAGTTTAGGTATTCAAACCATAAGTGGAAATATCATTGGCAACGAGTCTTATTTTGACGATATACCCTATCCGAAAGGCTGGAATTGGGATGATTTATCGTTCTATTACGGGGTAGAAATCAATGCCTTATCCTTCAACGAAAATTGCGTTGACTTGGAAGTATTTGCTGATGGCAAGATTGGTGATACGCCACAAATTGAGTGGTTCCCATACGACACTGATTATGTTGAATTTTTGAATGAACAGGTTATTGCGCCTCGCCACACCGAATATGATGAGTATTATCGGCGTGTTTTGGGAACCAATACCATTATCTTAAGAAGCAGCTTGCCTCAGGGATATTACGAAACCGAATCACTTTCGGTGACCAATCCGTCGATGTTTTTTGTAGATACCTTCTATGAATTTTTACAAGATTCAGGTATCGAGGTTGAGGGACAAGTGGGGGTAGAACGTCAAATGTTGGATAAGCGTCAGCTTGCTGATTATAAAAAATTACATAGCTATAAGTCGCCACCACTTTCCGAAATGCTTAGTCAGATCAACAAGGAAAGTGATAACTTTTACACAGAAATGTTGGTTAAAACACTGGCCACAGACACTTACGGCGCACCCGGATCAACAGAAGCGGGAATTTCAATTATTCGAGATTATGCACATCAAGTGGGAATTGATACCTCTCAAGTAATAATGAGTGATGGATCGGGCATGTCCACTAGAACATTGCTGACAACGGCGGGAATATCCAAATTGCTGGTCGAAATGCAGCAGTCTAAGTTTGCCTCGCTCTATGAATCCTCATTATCTGTGGCCGGAATTGACGGTACAATGCAATATCGTTTTCGGAAATCTCCGGTTAGGGGAAGGATCCAGGGAAAATCAGGCTACATGTCTGGTGTTCGTTCGATGAGCGGATATTTGGATACCCAGTCCAATCAGAAATTGAGTTTCAGTATTATTACCAATCACTATGGCAGCCCAACCCGGGAAGTTGATCACATACAAGAACAGATCATGGAGTATCTGTATCAGAAGTATTAAACTAAGTCTGATTGGAAATCGAATCCGCACCGCATGAGTACAAAAAATAAACCAACGATTCTGGTTACGGATGATGAGAAAAGTATTCGTAACACTCTCCGAGAGATCCTGGAGTATGAGGAGTATACCGTTGAAGAGGCTAAGGATGGAAAGCAAGCGTTGGAGAAGGTGTCGCGGTCACAGCCCGATTTGATGCTCTTGGATATCAAGATGGCGGGGCTGGATGGATTGGAAGTATTGGATAAGCTAGCCGAGCACTCCTATGAATTTCCCGTCATTATGCTTTCTGGGAATGGGACGATCGAAATTGCGGTGGAAGCCATCCAAAAAGGGGCGTATGATTTTTTAGAGAAACCCCCGGATTTAAATCGTTTGCTGGTCAGTGTTAAAAATGCACTGGATCGGCAACATTTAGTACGTGAGAATAAAGCCATTCGCAATCGCCTTCCCGAGGTACAGCCAATCATCGGGGAGAGTAAAGCAATTCAGCAGATTAAGACCACTATTGATAAGGTGGCACCCACAGAGGCTCGGGTATTGATCACCGGTGAAAATGGTACCGGTAAAGAACTGGTAGCACGCTGGATTCATGAAAAAAGTAAACGATGCAGCGGCCCCTTTGTGGAGGTTAATTGTGCGGCAATTCCTAAGGATCTTTTGGAGAGTGAATTGTTTGGGCATGAAAAAGGTGCATTTACCGGCGCTACATCACGTCGTATAGGTAAGTTTGAACAAGCCGATGGGGGGACTATTTTTCTGGATGAGATCGGAGATATGGCCCTGGATGCTCAAGCAAAAGTGCTGCGTGTACTCCAAGAATCGGTGATTCATCGTGTGGGAGGTACGGAGGGTATCGATGTGGATGTCCGGGTTTTGGCAGCGACGAACAAAGATCTGAATGAAGAAATCGAAGAGGGACGATTCCGGGAAGATTTATATCATCGACTGAATGTTATTCCTATTCAGGTGCCTCCACTTCGGGAACGTGCTGAAGATATACCGCTGCTGGCACAAGCGTTTTTAGAGCAACTGGCTAAAGATCAAATCCACTTCGAGGGGATGAGCTTTGATAAAGATGCCCTGAAATATCTAAAAACCTTGCCATGGAGTGGTAATGTTCGTGAGCTTCACAACATTGTGGAGCGTGTGGGAATTTTGAGCAGTGAAGCTAAAATCACTAAAGATGTGATCGAATCGATGATGGAATCCCGGTCGCAGTCAGACTCGCTGGAACAGCTGGCTTCGGAGATTACCAAATTTCAGGATTTCAAAGAGTCTGCGGAACGCTTGTTCTTGATCCATCATCTGGAGAAGAACAATTGGAATATCTCGCAGACGGCGGAATCCATCGATATTCAGCGGAGCCATTTATACACTAAAATGAAAAAATACGAAATCGAGCGATAAGAGCGTATGTCAGCCAAAATCATTGACGGCAAAAAAGTATCTGGAATAGTTAAGCAGCAAGTTAAAGATGATGTCACCGAGTGGATTAAGAAAGGTAATAGAGCGCCATTTCTTCAAGTGGTAATGGTTGGCCATAATCCCGCTTCTTCTACGTATGTACGGGCAAAGACACGCTCTTGTAAGGAAGTGGGTATTGAAACCGATACGTTGCAACTTCCGGATACAACCTCAGAAGCAGAGTTGAAAGAGGTAATTGAAAAGTATAACAAAGACGATTCTGTGGATGGGATTTTGGTGCAATTACCCTTGCCCAGCCACATGTCAGCGCATACGGTAATCGAGAGCATTGATTATCGTAAAGATGTGGATGGCTTTCATCCGATGAACGTGGGGCGATTAGCTGTTGGAGATCCAACATTTCGGTCCTGTACACCAGCCGGAATCGTAGAACTATTCAAACATTACAGTATCCAAACCAAGAGCAAGCATGCGGTCGTTGTGGGGGCCAGCAATATCGTGGGCTCACCAATGGGTATTATTTTATCTCGGGAAAATTCCGACGGTAAGGCCACCACCACTATTTGCCATAAATTCACCAAGGATTTGACCAAACACACTATCGACGCGGATATATTGATTGTAGCGGTAGGACAACCCAATTTGATCAAAGGAGAGATGGTCAAAGAAGGCGTGGTGGTGATTGACGTGGGCATTAATAGAGTAGCCGATGAAACCAAAAAGAAAGGCTACAGTTTGGTTGGAGATTGTCATTACGAGAGTGTGGCTAAAAAAGCCAGTTGGATCACTCCGGTTCCCGGTGGGGTAGGTCCCATGACCGTGGCCATGTTGATGAAAAATACCTTGTTGGCGGCTAAAAAGTCTATTTATCCGGAATAGAGCAGGGGGGCATGGGAGTCAAGAAAATAATTCAGGCAGGGGTGACATGATATGACACCTCCGGGTATTAGCTTGCTAGTGAAGTTAAAAAACAAGCTAATAAACGGAGCACATTATGAATGCAGCCATCAAACTTCCCACTTACGGACTTTCTTCAGTTACCCCGAAATCCGAAGAACAAACCCGCTCATTTGCCGATATTCAATCGGTTTTGGAGGTCATGGGATGGAACGATCTTCCCGCTGATTTGCTCGAAGTTATTCATTCAGATTTACTGGCTTATAAATATGAACTAACCGGAGAGTACGCTACCAGTAGTCGATTTGTTTACAATCGCCGAAAGCGAATTGTAAAGTGGATCGATACTTTTCGTGCCGGAAATTGCGATTTGGATACTATTATCGATGCTTTAAAGGTGAGAAGCATTTAGTGAGAGAAAGAAATGGGGATTGCGCTGTAAATTTCTTACTTTTACCGCAATTTAGAACCCGGTAAAATTTGGTCAAACCAGCTGAATCTATGCAGCATCAATCTCCTTTTCCCAAGATCACCCGTCAAGGCTTAACCTATGACGATGTCCTGCTCGTGCCTAATCACTCTAAAGTGTTGCCACGAGATGTGGATACTTCGGTACAGTTGACGCCTACACTAAAATTGAATGTGCCCATCATAAGTGCCGCGATGGACACGGTATCGGAATACCGATTGGCCATTGCATTGGCCAGAGAGGGCGGCATTGCCATGTTGCACAAAAACATGAGTATCGAAGATCAAGCCGAGCACGTTCGTTTAGTCAAACGAAGCGAGAGTGGCATGATCGTGGATCCGGTTACCTTGGGTGAAGATGCCACCGTCCGACAGGCTCGTTCATTAATGAAAAAGCATAAGATTGGCGGAATCCCTATCGTCGATCAAGCTAATAACCTAAAAGGGATTGTGACCAACCGTGATCTGCGGTTCGAGCCGGAAATGGATAAGAAACTGGGTACCATCATGACCAAGGAAAACTTGGTTACGGCTACGGAGGGTACGACACTGGAGCAAGCTGAGCAATTGCTCCAAGAATATAAGGTAGAGAAACTGCCCATTGTTGATGAAGATAATCGACTGGTAGGATTAATTACCTTCAAGGATATTGAGAAGAAAATGAACTTCCCCAACGCCTGTAAGGATGATATGGGACGTTTGCGGGTTGGGGCTGCCGTTGGTGTTACCGCCGATACGCTGGATCGCGTGGAAGCGTTAGTGGATGCCGGGGTAGATGTGGTGACCGTAGATACGGCGCATGGTCATTCCAACGGTGTGATTGAAATGGTGCGTACCATCAAGAATAAATATCCGGATCTGAATTTAATTGCCGGAAATATCGCTACGCGTCAAGCGGCGGAAGCACTTGTTGAGGCCGGAGCCGATGTGGTTAAAGTTGGAGTTGGACCTGGATCAATTTGTACCACCCGTGTGGTGACTGGGGTAGGAGTGCCTCAGTTAAGCGCTATCATGGAAATCGCTGAATATACGCAAGATAAAGATATCGGTTTGATCGCTGATGGCGGAATTAAGCAAACCGGTGATATCCCTAAAGCATTGGCCGGCGGTGCAGACGCGGTGATGATGGGATCCATGTTCGCCGGGGTGGATGAGAGTCCGGGTGAGACCATTATTTACGAATCGAGAAAGTATAAGTCTTACCGTGGAATGGGTAGCATCGGTGCGATGTCACAGGGTTCCAAAGATCGTTACTTCCAGGATGTGGAAGACGATATCCGCAAGTTGGTTCCCGAAGGGATCGAAGGACGCGTGCCTTATAAGGGCGAATTAAAGGAAATTGTCTATCAAATGATTGGTGGGTTACGCGCGGCTATGGGTTATGTTGGAGCACCGGATATAGACGGCTTACATCAAGCTGAGTTTGTTCAAATATCCCCGGCTAGCTTCAAAGAGAGTCATCCACACTCGGTACAGATTACCAAAGAGTCGCCTAATTATTCTGTGAGTTAAGCATGGATTAGCTTGGATTTTGATGTCATCATTCCGGCCTATAAGAATCCTGATCAGCTACGGGCCTGCTTGCATTCTTTGTGCCCGCAACATCAGCTGATTCGCGAAGTCTTTGTATGTATAGATGGGCCGGACAGGGGCATCACTCAAGCTATTGAGCAGTTTTCAGGTAATACACTTCATATTACGGCATTACACCACCCCCAGTGGGCGCATCGTGGACGGCAAGCCACCCGAAATTTGGGGATTCGAGCGAGTGATGCCGATTTACTGCTGCTCTTAGACTCCGATTTGCGCGCTACTCCTCATTTGTTGGCTGTATTAAAGCGCGAGTTAGATAATGATGAATTGGTGTTAGGGAACGTTTGCTACACCAATGCCGCTGAATCTCTGTGGGCCGATTACTATATGTGGCGGAAACCCAATATTAATAAGTGCGGAGGGTTTGTGTCAGCTCGGAATTATATCAGTCAATGCGTGGGCGTGCGAAGATCCTTGTTCGAGCGTACCGGCCGAATGAGGGAGGAAATTCGTAGTTATGGTGGAGATTTAGCTTTTGCCTATCAATTGTGGAATGCGGGAATACGTCATCTTAGATATCAGCCTCAGGCCCAGGTTTATGGAGTTGAAGAGAAACCCTTACACCAAGTGTTGGATGAACACGAAGATCTGATCAGAAATACCTATTCTCAATTGATGGAATTAAATTCAGAGCAGGAGTTTGATCCATATCAGCTGAACAAAATTTATCGGTGGGCTAGGTTGATTCCGCTATCTTATGGTTTGCTAAGGCATTGGATGAGCACTTATCTGTTGCCTCATCTTGCTGAACAACGACCATCCCTATGGACACGATATATCATCCGATTTATGTTAGGGGCAATTATGGTGGGAGCGGCCGATGAATAAACGATTACTTCGGTGTACTCGCCCGGCAGAATTTGATCATCTGTTGGTGGTCATGAATAGAATTATACACGATGCCCGTACCCTGAATGTAGCGCGTTCACTGTACAATCAGGGAAAACGCGTGGGGATCATTGGCTACGCCAATAGCGAGGATCAAACAGAGTTGGAGAAGTTGGACCTTCCCATTTACAGCCTGGATTGGCCTCGGCATAGAAGGATGAGTTCACTTTGGTTGCATTTCCTCAGTCATATTGGGCGCGCCCGATCACTATTCAACGCCACGCATTATTGGGCGATGGATTTATATGCTACACCGTTCGTATATCTGATACGCGGGACCCCAAAAGCTAACACTATATATGATGCTCGGGAAATTTATACCGCGCTGGGGCCCAATCGTAATCAACCAATAAAGCAGCGGGTAATTTCGGCCATAGAATCGTTTTTTATTCAGCGGTTTGATCAAATTCTTTCTACCGGAGAACTCGATTCGAAATTTTTGGTCCAGGAATACGGAATTTCTACGCCACCGGTATTGATGAATTTGCCCCCATATCAAGAAGTTGAACCCAATGATCAATTGCGAAAGCGTTTTAAGATCCCTTCGAGTCATACGATTTTAGTTTATCAAGGTATGATCTACAAGGGGCGAGGAGTAGATCGCATAGTATCCGTATTGCCACATTTGCGCAATGTTACCTTGGTGGCTATCGGATCGGGGGGCGGAGTTGAATTGGCTCGAAACCAGGCCAAACAGCTTGGTGTAGCCAATCGATTTCATATTATGAATCCGGTACCCTATGACGAACTTTTAAACTGGACCGCTTCAGCTGATATCGGAATCTGCTTTTTTGAACCCTTAACGCTTTCCCTAAAATACGCGCTGCCCAATAAGCTATTTGAATACGCAATGGCCGGCATACCAGTCTTTGCTACGGCATTGCCCCAAATAAAACCATTACTAGAGAAAGTTCCGGCCGGTGAATTGGTGGATCCCAGCATATCCGAAAGGGCATTGTCGCAAGCGCTGGAGAACATGATTCGTTGTGTTGAAAATAATGACTACAACGATCCTGTTAAACGTATGCGAGAGCAATACCACTGGGAAGCTCAGGAATCAACGATTATTAATATAATTTGATGCATAATTCATATCCGATCATTATCAATAGGTTTTGAAAAGATCAGTCGTTCGGATTTCAAAGTAAAAATCTTTACCATAGCCCATGCTCAATAGCTAAAACGGATATGTGGGAATTTCTTAGAAAATTACGCTTTAATAAACAGCGGGAGCTAACCATTATCGTCATGGATGACGATAAGCCGGATGATCCCGATACGTTCCGGTTTCGTCCCCAAGGGATGTTTTACTGGTGGGGTGGGGTATTTGTGTTTTCCCTTGTTATAGTGATCACATTATTGGGCTTAACCCCTTTGGGTTCATATATCTTTGGTTATGAAGATGAAGAGTTACGTCGTTCGGTAATTGAGGTCACTCAGAAACTGAACGCGCTGGAAGATTCACTGATAATGCGTGATCAACAGTTGAGCAACATCAAACAGGTGATGATTGACCGTCAAGATACAACGTTCAGTGTAAATAATGAGTTAATCACAGAAACAGAATATCAACAAACGGATCGGGAAAATACGGAATTCCCGCTCCCTGCCATTAACCCAGCGGATATGGAAGAGGTTATCGGCAATCAAATGTTATTCACCCGATTTTTGCAGCAATCACCCGACTTCCCAGCCAGCTATCCCATGGAAGGGACCGTAACTCGTGGATTTCAAGCAGATGCCGGCCATTTTGGACTAGACATCGCGGGAAGCGAAGGAGATTTTGTGAAAGCCGTTGCCGATGGCGCAGTCATAAATAGTGAATGGACGGTAAATTATGGATATGTAATGCACATACAGCATTCAGACGGCGTAGTAAGCGTTTATAAGCACTGCGCAAATTTGCTGAAAATAGAAGGAGATCTTATTCTGAAAGGTGAGATTTTAGGCTCAATCGGTTATTCCGGTGTTATGAGTTCGGGACCTCATATCCATATTGAGTTATGGAAAGACGGCGTTCCTCTTGATCCGGCAAATTATTTGGTAAAAAGATAATTCAATCAATCAATTCATGTTTTCAAGTAGCGATAAAACAAAAAATCGAAAGAACGGCAGTGCAAAGAGTAGCGTACCTTCAGTAAATATGATTAGCGAAGGGGCGCGCATTAAAGGTGCTATTAACACACAAAATGATGTTCGCGTAGCAGGGACCATCGAAGGCGAAGCTAGCTCCGAAGGCAAATTTATTTTAACCGGCACCGGAAAAGTAGACGGGGATGTACAAGCTGCAGACGCAGATATTGCCGGAAAAGTGGAGGGCGAATTGCGAGTAGCCAACAAACTTATTTTACGGAAGTCGGCGATTATTACCGGAGATATCTATACCAAAATACTCTTGGTAGAAGAAGGAGCACGATTCGATGGAGCTTGTAAGATGAGTTCCAACCCAACCGCGAAAAATGGCACCTTGGATATGAAACCCAAAAAAGAGAAAAGAAAATCCTAAGTGGGTTCTACCCACAGCTCCAAACATGATGGGTAGAGCGTGAGTTCATCAAGGAAAATGCAACAATACGGTGAATACATTGCACTCGGCGCTCAAATCGTAGCCTCTATGATTGGACCCATCTTGCTCGGCTTCTTCGTCATTGACCCCTATTTCGGTACTGAACCGTGGGGATTTGTAGGTGGAGCCGTATTTGGATTCGTTAGTGTCTTTTATAACCTCTATAAAATAACCGTGATGGCCCGGAAAGATTCACGGTCAGCTGAAAAACGAAACAAGCAATCCTCGAACCATGACTGAGCAAAAAAGCAGTGATGATCTGCTGGTCGAATACCGTAACTGGGTATCTATCGCATTGATTTTTATGATTGTATTAGGAGGCGGAATAGGATGGTCTTTGTACAGCCCTTGGGTGAGCCTTTCTATCAGTATTGGAATTGTTCTCACTGCAATTAATACAATGGTTGGATATTTGGTAATAGATAAATATTTTGGCGCGGCCTTCAACCAGTTCATGAAAATGGTTTTTGGCTCCATGATGATCCGATTGTTGCTCATGGGACTCATTGTAGTACTCATTTTGATAGCAACTAAAATCAATCAAATTGGTTTTACAGTTGGACTTTTTATTTCATATATTCTGTTCTCTCTGATCGAGGTCATATTTATCAACAAAAAAGCATCAAATTCGAACCGCTAGGGGTACATGTTGCAGGTATTTCGTAGGCTGTTAATCGCCATTATATTTATCGCAGCCGGTGTTCAAAACGCCAACGGTGCGAGTCCTTCTGAAAATGATAATAACCAGGTAGATATTCTGGGTAAGGTCCAGAATCATAATTACCTGTCGTTCCAACCAGTTGGCAAAATAGAGCTGCCTCGCATATTTATATATAACGGAGAGCTCTATTTTTATAGCAGTACCACTTCGGCTATCAACAGTGAAGATGGTTTTACGGACGAATACTATTTAGAGAATGAGCCGATAACCGAAGCTGGTGTATTACAACCGGTCACATATCATCTGGTACCCAAGGATGGGGGACATTTTACACTCGATCTAAGTATCACTTCCCACTTGGTATTTTTCTGGATAAGCGCATTGATCACCTTGTTAATATTTGTGCCCATGGCGCGCAAATACAAGCGTGGAGTAGGGCGGGATACTGAGCCTCGTGGCGCCTTCCAAAATTTGTTTGAGGTACTCTTCGAATTTATACGCGATGATATTGCCAAAGCGAGTATTGGGGAGGAAAAGTATCGCAAGTTTGTTCCCTATTTGGCCACGGCTTTTTGTACGATTGCTATTATGAACTTATTGGGACTGTTGCCCTGGGGTACGACCTCTACAGCAGATTTGAGTATAACGGCAACATTGGCATTTATCACCTTTGTGTTGACTCAGGTGAATGCTTCGAAAGATCACTGGAAACATGTGTTTTGGTTTCCGGGTGTTCCCGTTTTTGTAAAGGCAATTATGTTGCCTATTGAATTTGTAGGACTGTTTACCAAGCCATTTGCTCTTGCTATTCGATTGTTTGCCAACATGTTATCCGGTAAGATCCTGATCTATAGTATTATCGGTTTGATCTTTGTATTTGCCAATCTATTTGGAACGGCCGCAGCTTATGGCTCCTCAATTCTCTGGGTCGGATTCGCGGTCTTTATCTATGTTATCAAGGCGTTTGTAGCCTTGTTGCAGGCATATATTTTCGCCATGCTTTCAGCGCTATTTATTGGAATGGCGGTTGAAGAGCATGCAGAACATGAACACGCTCACGCGTAATTCAGTAATACACATCAAAACAACTCACAACGAGAAATAAAACAGATAGGTACAAAAATGGATTTTGCATACTTAGCTGCAGGTTTAGGCGCAGGAATCACCGCAATCGGTGCTGGAATCGGAATTGGATTGATTGGTAAGGCTGCTATGGAAGGTAGTGCTCGTCAACCCGAAGCCTCCGATGATATTCGTACGTCCATGATTATTTCTGCTGCTCTTATTGAGGGTGTTGCCCTTTTCGGCGAAGTAGTTTGTATTGTACTCGCGCTTAAATAAGCAACCGAGACGCATAACTATAACAGCAACCCGAATAGAGCGCACTCATGACAATTCTGCTGGCTGGCGGCGGTCTTCTTAGTGTAGACATTGGCCTGGCGTTCTGGATTCTCATTACTTTTCTCGTTTTCCTACTCATCCTCAAGAAATTTGCTTGGGGGCCTATGTTGGATGCGCTGGATCAGCGTGAAAATTCCATCAAGGATTCGTTGGAAGCGGCTGAAAAGGCGATGGAGAAAGCCGAACGCATCTCAAACGAGAACAAAAAAGCCTTGCGCGAAGCGGAGCATAAAGCTCAACAAATTCGCAAAGAGGCTATTAATGAGGCTGAGATGATTCGGCAAGAACGAATTGCCAAGTCTAAAGAAGAAGCCGATCAAATGATCGAGAAAGCGAAACAGACCATCGAGCAAGAAAAGAAGAATGCCTTGCAGGAACTTCGCAAAGAAGTGGCCCACTTGGCTATCAAATCTGCTTCGATGATCATTGACGCGGAACTCGATAACGAAAGAAATTCGAAGTTGGTTGACGACTTCATTCAGGATATCTCGAAAAATTAATCTCCATGCACGTAACCAAAGCAGCGCGTAGATACGCTAAAGCATTGCTTGAAATCGCTGTTGAGCGAGATGAATTGGAATCCACATTAAAGGATATCCAGTTCGTTAAAAGCACAATGGACGATTCCAGCGAGTTAATCGTAATTTTGCGCAGTCCCGTTGTGGATCCGGCCGACAAAAAAGCGATACTCACTGCTATATTTGATGAGCATATCAATACGTTAACACAGCAGTTTATGCTGTTACTTACGCGTAAAGGTCGTGAGCAATTGTTACATCAGATCACGTATGCCTTCATTGATCACTACAATGTACATGAAGGCATCATTGATATTGATGTAATGACTGCGAGAGCATTGGATGATGATCAGGTCGTTTCTTTCAAAAAAGCATTGGAAGAGCGAACCGGTAAACGCGTCGAGTTATCATTAAGTGTGGATGAATCACTTAAAGGTGGTGCGGCAGTGCGTATCGCTGATACAGTGATTGACGGCACAGTAAAACATAAATTAAGCCAGTTAGAAGAACTGCTGTTAGAATCTGCAGTCTAACGAATTTCAATAGATATTAGAGCAAAGGTTTTAATATGAGTCAAGTAAGACCTGACGAAGTATCCGCCATACTCCGCAAACAACTCTCAGGATTTGAGAATGAAGCGGATGTCTATGATGTGGGCACGGTATTAGAAGTGGGTGATGGTATTGCCCGAGTTTATGGTTTGTCAAAAGTACAGGCCGGCGAGTTGGTGGATCTACCCGATTCCATTGATGAAGATGGAAGAAGTGTTCGTGGAATGGTATTGAACCTTGAAGATGACAATGTTGGTGTGGTTCTGTTCGGATCCACCAAGGCTGTCCAAGAAGGGGATACCGTAAAGCGGACGAAAGATATTGCCTCTATTAATGTGGGCGATGGGTTGCTCGGTCGAGTGATCGATCCGCTGGGTAATCCTATTGATGGTAAAGGTCCAATCAGTGGCGAAACCATTCGAATTCCCCTGGAACGGAAAGCTCCCGGTGTAATATACCGTCAACCTGTTGATGAACCTCTGCAAACCGGTATTAAGGCGATTGATGCGTTGGTACCTATTGGACGCGGTCAGCGTGAGCTAATTATTGGTGACCGCCAGACAGGTAAAACGTCGGTAGCCATTGATACAATCATTAACCAGCGTGAAACCCAGGATACCGACAAACCGGTACACTGTATTTATGTAGCGGTTGGTCAGAAAGGTTCCACCATTGCTGGTGTGCGTAAAGCGCTCGAAGATGCCGGAGCTATGGAGTATACAACCATTGTATCGGCTCCTGCTGCAGCTTCTGCGCCCATGCGTTTTATCGCGCCGTTTGCCGGAGCCGCTATCGGGGAATTTTTCCGTGATACCGGACGACATGCCTTGGTTGTATTTGATGACCTATCTAAACAGGCGGTGGCTTACCGTGAGGTTTCGTTGCTGTTGAAACGTCCTCCGGGACGCGAAGCCTATCCGGGTGACGTATTTTACTTGCACAGTCGATTATTAGAGCGTGCTGCTAAAATCATTGATAATGATACAGTAGCTCAAGGCATGAATAACGTACCGGAAGAACTCAAGCCTAAATTAAAGGGCGGAGGTTCTTTGACAGCACTTCCGGTTATCGAGACTCAGGCTGGTGACGTTTCCGCTTATATCCCGACCAACGTAATTTCGATTACTGATGGTCAGATTTTCTTGGATACAGATCTGTTCAACTCGGGTGTACGTCCGGCTATTGACGTGGGTACTTCGGTATCTCGTGTAGGTGGATCCGCTCAGGTGAAATCCATGAAGAAGTTAGCCGGTACCATGAAGCTGGACTTGGCTCAGTACCGTGAGTTAGAGGCGTTCGCTAAATTCGGTTCCGACTTGGATCCGTCCACGCAGCGTCAGTTGAAACGTGGTGAGCGAACCGTTGAACTGCTGAAGCAGGATATTTACAGTCCGCTTCCGGTTCAAAATCAGATTGCGCTGTTATTTGCCAACAAAGAAGGACTCTTGGATGATATTCCGGTAGAGAAAATCGGAGAGTTTGAGCAAGAGTACCTGGAGGCCGTAACAGTGAAATACTCCAGTGAAATGGAAGCTCTGAAAGCAAGTGGAAATCTTGATGATGAGTTTGCAGCCAAACTGGCCAAAGAAGCCAACACGATTAAAAACGAAATCTTAGCTACTCAAGACGCGTAATCAATGGCTAATCTACGCGACATACGTAATCGTATTGCGTCCATTCAAAATACGCAGCAGATCACCAGAGCAATGAAAATGGTGGCTGCTGCCAAGTTGCGCAAAGCGCAAAATCGTATTATCGAAAATCGTCCGTACGCCAATAAAATGAAGCAAGTGGTCTCTCGATTAGTGGCTAACGCCCAGGGGGATCACCAGCTGCTACAAGCACATGATTCAGTTGACCATGTCTTGTTTATTGTGGTGGGTTCGGATCGAGGATTGTGTGGGGCGTTTAACAACAATTTGTTTAAAGAAGTTGAGCAACGCATCGAAACCGATTTTGCCGATCATAAGAAGAACGGTACGTTGTCGATGGTGACTATTGGTCGTAAAGCCCATAAGCATTTTGGCAAGCGAAACTACAATGTGATTAAGGCCTATGATGGGTTCTTTAAAGACCTGTTGTATAATGAAGGTGCCAATATCACATCTGATGCCATAGATGGATTTGTGGAAGGCACGTTTGATGAAGTCTACTTTGCTTATAATGAGTTTAAGTCGGTATTAGCTCAAAATCGCATTGTAGAGCAGCTGTTGCCTATTGATCCTACCGCTCTGCTGAATGAGCAAGATGAAGCACAGAAAGAAGAGGGTAGTGATATAGATTACATCTTTGAACCGGATGTAGAACAAATTCTGGATCGTATGTTACCTCTGCATCTCAAGGTGCAGTTGTGGAAAGGTATCCTGGAGTCTAATGCCGCTGAACAAGGGGCACGAATGACCGCCATGGATAACGCCACCGAAAACGCGAAAGAGCTTGAACGCGATCTGAAACTTGAGTATAATCAGGCGCGTCAGAGTGCTATTACCACTGAGATTTCTGAGATCGTATCCGGAGCTCAGGCACTCGAAGAAGCGTAGGATTTTTCTCGTATTGATGGTATTATACAGTTTAACGCTGTCGGAGAGATGGCAGAGTGGTCGAATGCGGCGGTCTTGAAAACCGTTGACCAGTTATGCTGGTCCGGGGGTTCGAATCCCTCTCTCTCCGCAACTAACAGCCCCGGCTAAGATAGCACGGGGCTTTCTTTTTATGAGTAAAGAAATTGTCTATGAGACGATTGAATTATATATCCTGTTCGGCTATTGCCATGAGCCTCTGGTTGATGTTGGGATTCCTTCACACTTCTGCGCAAAACGTTCAACACACCAACCCAAGTGATACTGTAAAGTTATCTCTACAATCATTTATCCAGAGAGGGTTGAATAATGCATCTTTATTGGATGTAGAACGCCGTAATGTCGAGTTAGCCGAGTTGAGGATAGATGAGGCTCGTTCTCAGCGGATTCTACCCAAGGTTAGTTTAAATACCCAGCATGGATTAATTCCCGGGGTAGATAGCGACAGTACTTTACCCAGTGGGAAAGCACTGCCCAGAGATCAATATTACTTAGATCCCAATTTGGAAAATAATTGGAATAACTGGGCTATTTTTACACGAGCACAAATTGATGCCATCCAACCTATATATACCTGGGGAGCCATTAACCAAGCTATTGAGGCGGCCAAAGCGGGAGCGGATGCCGCTCAAAGCGCTCTAAAGGCTAAGGAAAAATCGTATGAAGAGCGACTTTATCAGCTCTATATGAGTCAAGTGTTGGCCTCTGAAATCCAAGTGCTTTTAGATGAGGCACAAGACCAAATTGATCAAATTGAGCGCCAAATTGATAAGATGGATCAAGAAGGCGACCCTAATTTAGATCAATCGGATGTGTATAAATTCCAGATCTACAAAGCGCAATTTCAAGCGCGGGTTACTGAAGTAGAGAGTCAAACGGCGTTTGTGAGACAAGCCTGGAATTATGTATTACAGGCTCCGTCAGACACGTTGTTTGTCACTGAATCAAGTTATTTGGAAGTTCCATCCGTAGAATTGCAGGCGATTGATCATTATCGCCAAACAGCCATGGAACAACGTGCCGAGCTGGAACGCATCGCTAATGGGATTAAAGCCGCTGAACATGGTATTCAGGCTACCCAAGCACAGAGTTATCCAGCCTTATTTCTTGGTTTAACAGCCAGTTACGCGAATACTCCGAATCGTCCTAGACAATCCAATCCATTTATCATTAATAATACCAACTATGCCTCGGCGGGTTTTGGGTTAAGTATTCGGCAAAATTTAAATTTCTGGTCTATCAAAAATGATATTAAAAAACAGAAAATTCAGTATCGAAAATTAGAAGACGCACAATCGGCCGCCGAAGACGGGATTAATTTAGAGATTATGGAAACCTATCGGAAAGCCATGGTTACCAAGGCTAAAGTGGAGAGTACCGAGGAGGCACTGGTAACCAGTAAAAAATGGTTGCGTCAGGAGCAATTGGATTATGACTTTGGATTGGGTGAGGTTAAGGATTTGCTTGATGCCTTACGCGCGAAATTAGAGCTGCAAGTTCAACAAAAACAACAAATTTATGATTTCCATGTTGTAATGGGGAGTTTATATCGGGCTTCCGGAATTCCCGTAACTCAGTTAATTGCGGATTAATTTACTTTTGGAACTATGAATAAGATGAAACTATTAATGGCATTTACAGTGGCAGCATTGGTATTATTTACCTCATTGGATGCTGCTGCAGAGGAATTGATTTCTCATCAACAGATGGATCAACGATGTGATAGCGCACAGATACAATCGCTATTAGAAGAACGGGATGCTGAGATTAAAGAGTTGATGGGTCCCAAGGGAAGTGATTATACCGATCAACAGCGAGATAAGTTAAAGGATATCATTAATGGGATTATCGATTACCAGACGATGGCCTCCACAGCTCTTGGAACTACATACGATACATTGAGTACGGAACAAAGAGTTGAGTTTGTAGATGTATTCTCTACCATAGTGCGGGATCAATCACTCAATAAATTGGATATCTACCGAGCAGAAGTATCGTATGAATCAATCAAAGTAGTGGAAGATTCCGCACGAGTACGTACGATAGCCCAGTTAGAAAATGTACGTACCCCGGTGATATATAAAATGCGGAATAAGGGTGATGAGTGGGTCATAGTAGATATGATAATCGACGATGTATCCACAGCGGATTCGTACCGGCGATCATTTCAAAATATAATCCGTAAAAGAGGGTACGATACATTACTCGAATCTTTGAAAAAAAGAGCCGAGCGCAATACATAACTCGACTTCAAGAAGAAGCCCATGCTGGATGCTGATATAATGCAATCTTTAGGCAAAGAGGGGTATGTCTACAATAGTTATGGAGACATCAAATACCTCCAGTATGCCGTAACATCTGCACAGACACTACGACGCTATGATCGGCATCGTCCCATTGCTTTGGTATGTGAGGAAGAGCACCAGACCTTTCTTAAAGAACATGATTTGATGGATGTTTTTGACCATATCGCCCTTATCCATCAGAACCATGCCTCCATTGTAGGCTTTAAGCATAACCTTCATCACTATCTGTTTTATGAGCGAAATCTTTTTTTGGATTCCGATATAATTTGGTGCAGAGATCCCGATTCTTTGTGGCAGTCGTTATCTGTTTACGAATTTACAATCACCGGGAATGAGGTAGCAGATTCGTTCTTTGGGGGGCCAAAGAACATCAGTGTGATTTTTGATATCCTATTGCAACGTCGTAAACGTACGTTGCGTCATTTTGATTTAACCTATTTGAGTCGTGTTCAAACCGGAATGATGTATGCCAGCGACTCTAATCTTACCCAAGAAATATGTGAATTGGCGCAGGAGATGTTACATCGTCAAGACGAAACTCATTTTCGTAGCCGAACATTGGAAGAAGGACGAACGGAAGAATCATGCGAATGGAGCCTGGGTATGGCCATGGCAAAGTTGAAAATTCCAATTTATCCATGGTTTTTAGGAGATAATAGTCCGCAGCTAGATTTTATTGAGGATTTGACCTCTTATGATGAGGACTTCCAAAATGTGTCTTGTACTTATTACTGCGATCCATTTATCTACTCCTTTCGTGGATTAAAAAGTATTCTGCTACGTAAACTGTTAATTAATCTATTTTCCTTTTTACCAGGAAAAAGTGATCATCTCGAAGCTACTCCTTATTGTCTTCATTTTGGATGGTTACATCAAAAAGAACCCTTTTATCGTTTTAGTGAACGAACATGGAACAATCTGCTGAATCGAGAAAAGGTGTAACCGCTATTCTGTTTTACGATCTATCACACCTCTTTCAATCCGTTGTGAAGATTATTATTGCAGTCAGTACTGCATGGATAATTGAATCTGAGCTGCTTTTAGCTCAGCAAACGCACATGTTGGATGATTTCGAATCCTATTCTATAGGGCAGGTTCCTAACCGCTGGTATGATCGAGATGGTACCCAACCATTGGACAAATATGATCAGGAAGAGCGAGAACGAAGATTTAAATACTACGTAACCGAAGAGCCTGGAAATCAGTTTCTCCGCTTTGAGGGAACCAAAGCCTCCCACCTAAATTATCCGCTGATCGACAAGGATTATATTGATATCTATCAAACCCCGATCTTATCATGGAAATGGCGGGTATTTGATATACCGATAGGGGGAAATGAAAAGAAGAATAAACGCAATGATGTGGCGGCCAGCATATATGTGGTATATCATGTATCCAAATTGTTTAAAATGCCTACGGTGATTCGATATACCTGGAGTTCAAGTTTAAATGTAGAGACCGAGCTAAATAAGAACTTGGGGTATCAAAAGATCATTGTAGTGGCTTCTGGTAAATCAAGAATGGGGGAGTGGCAAACATTTGAGCGAAATATTGTGGACGATTACCGTAAGCTCTTTAACGAAGATCCCCCCCATAAACCGGTAGCGATTTTAATACTCAGTGACGCGGATGATACCAAAGATCCGATAAAAGCTGATTATGATGACATCTTGTTGAAAAGTGATCAATAATTTTAATTCGCCAGCCAATTTTAGGATAGCAGTAGATCAAATATTTCGTACGTAATGAATGATCGCCCCCAGCATAAATGGATAGAATGGGCTAAGAAAATTATTACCTATTCCTTGCAAGCAGGAATATTAATCTATCTGTTTTATCAACTTTATGAGATTGGGTTTACGCAGGTCATTCAATCCTTACCGCTGAATCCCTGGTTTTATATTCTGTTTTTGATTATTTACGCCTCTTTACCCCTATCCGAGGTACTGATCTATCGCGTCAACTGGCATTTTAAGTTGAAAGATGCTCTGGCGGTATTTGTTCAAAAGAAGGTGCTAAATACAGATGTATTAGGCTATTCCGGTGAATTTTACCTTTTCTATTGGGCTCGGAATAAGCTGGGCATAGAAGCCGGGGCCGCCATGAAATTTATCAAGGATAATAATATCCTTTCTTCAGTGGCCTCTACCATCATATCCTTTAGCCTGTTACTCTTTTTTGTACTGGAAGGCTACATCAATATCTATGATTATCTACCCAAGCCCGATTTGGTATACATTATCATTGGCATCGTTGCTGCCATTGTCATCGGCTTGGTAATCTATAAATTTCGCAGCTATGTGATATCGCTTTCTTTGATGGATGGTGTTAAAATATATTCTATTTATACCGTCCGTCTGTTGATCATCAATGTGCTGCAAATATTACAGTGGATGGTCGTTAAGCCAGACATCCCGTTGGGTATTTGGTTTAGTTTAATGGCGGTTCAGATAATGGCCTCACGAATTCCATTTCTACCTAGTCGCGATGTGCTCTATGTGAATCTAGCACTGGAAATGACCAATTTAATTCGCATACCACAGACAGAACTGGTTGGAATATTAACGGCGAATTTAATTCTGAAGAAGTTGATCAGTTTTATTTCCTTTGGCATAACTACGGTGAAGGAGAAGAAAAGCCCTACAGTTGATCAGCAGACGGTTTTAGAAAATATGAAATCCGAGTCATGAACAATATGATACCCCGATTTTTTGCGATTATTTTTTTCCTTCTAATTGGTATACCCCCCCTGTGGGCCCAATCGGATTCTACGTCCTGGAAGGTAGGAATGCTTACTACCATTAATGCGGCTGGAACTGACCAATCTGTTCCTTTTTGGCTCCATATGAATCGGGATGGAATTGTAGATCAACACTCGGCTAGCAGTATAGTGTATTCCTCTTATCAACAGAATCTTTTATCCGGTAACGATTGGTATTGGAATGTAGGGGGAAAGGTAACCGCTCGGTGGTCACAAAATTCAGAACTGGTATTGCATTCCGTATGGAGCAAAATTAATTACCGGTTTTTGACATTAGAAATGGGCAAGTTCCCCGACCCCATAGGACGTGCCTATCATCCGTTGTCTACGGGTTCCTTTATGGTGAGTAACAATGCAAAGCCCTTACCCAAAATAGTGTTGAAGACCGACGGATTTGTGGATATCCCCAAAACCGAGGGGCACCTCCAATTTGCTTCCTACTACAGTCACGGTTGGTTCGAAAAAAGCCGTTATGTTCAATCACCGTACTTACATCAGAAATACTTGTATTTAAAAGTGAATTATAAAATGCTGGAAGGAATCGGCGGGGTGGTTCACAATGTGCAATGGGGAGGTAAACATCCTTACGAGGGTGTTTTACCATCATCGTTAGATGATTATTTACGAATAGTGACTGGAAGAGGTGCTGATGAATCCTCCGGAACGATCGGGGGAGAAATCACGAATGCATTGGGGAATTCCGTTGCCATGTATGACTTTAATCTGGTAATCAATTTGGATCAGTCCAAGCTCTCGTTGTACCGACAATTTTATCTCGAGGATAAAGTATCCACGCGGTTTCGCAGTCCATGGGATGGCTTGTGGGGAGGGTTGTATTTGTCAACAAAGGAGAAACCGTTTCTAAAGAGCATTCTGTATGAGCATGTGAATACAAAACGGCAGGATTCGTTTGATTATGAGCCCCGAGGAACGGCAGATTACTATCACAATTTTGTCTATAAATCTGGTTGGACCTATCGAAATCGCGTTTTAGGAAATACCTTGATTTTAAGGGATGGCAGTTCAAATGCTCCGGATAACAATATTATCGTTGCTCATCACTTGGGGGGAAGAGGCTACTTAGCTGATAATTTAGAATGGGTTCTTAAGTATACGTTCAGCAGAAATTATGGTCATAAATTTGATCAAATAATTGAGCGAACTGAACCATGTCCCGATTATACTGTTTGTGGAGAGTATTACCCACTAAGTGAAATTAAAAAAGTAAATCATTCCATTTATTTGGGGGGGAATTACTCTTTGCCCAAGTATGCTCAGATGGAAGTTTCTTTAGGTGTGGGGTTTGATGTCGGTCAGTTATATGAAGATCGTATGGGGATACTGATCGGATATTCTTATCAGCTTAAGTAAATGCACGTTGAAAAGCAGAGCGAGTCGAAAACTTCCCTCTATGTTCTTCTGTGAAAATCCTTGCGTTATTGCCTTTAAGTTGTAATTCATCAGGCTTAGTAAGTATCCTAGGTACTAGTGAATTGTATTTCCTATCACGTATAAGATATCCACAAGAGGGCGGCAATACATCTTCTGTAATAATACCTTGATAAGCAATCACCGGAATCCCGCAAGCCATGGCTTCAGTGATAACTCTGGGATTGTGATCTCGCTTTCCGCTATAGAAAAAGACCTGTGCTTGATTCAAATAGCGGGGTAATTCAGCATTGGGTTTATATCCCAAAAATTCCGTCTGAGGATATTTCTGTTCCAAGGTAGATCGATGGGGCCCATCACCAATTACGGCCACCTTATATTGGTTGGATAGACTACACACATCATCAAAATTCTTGTAGTGAGGTATCAGACGGCCCACGGAGATGATATCCCAGCGGGTTTCTGTCTCCAGCGGACGAAATAAGCGTGTATCGATGGATTTTTCCAACCGGACAAGTTGCTTCTCAGAACATCGAGGGCGGTAAAAATGCCAACCGGGATTTAGTAATTTTTGTTTTTGATACTCGGTTTCATAAAAAATGTACTTCGCCTTGGGGACGTATTTGTTGTAAAATTCGCCGCCTATGATAAATGAAAAGGGGATATCGCTGGGCAAGATATACTCATCCAACAAATGCATACCAATTCCACCGTCAATACCTTTAATCAGGTAGTGGTCAATATTTTGTTGGCGAGCGAAATCAACCATTTCCGAGCATAGATGCTTCTTTGTCTGGGATGAAATCTCATCCGTGGTGAAATGGCGCAGAGTATAGGAAGGGAGTTCCTCATCGGAAACCGTGAAAGAACCGCTGGTGTGGGCCCCTACCCAATATTCAACTTCATGTCCCAAGCTACGCAGAATTCCAGGAATCCATTTTTCGCGATTCAAGTTTTGAATCCATTCCTGGGGAGAGGTATTGCCAGCATGGTAACTTGGGTAGGCTTGGATAACCGCAATATTCATAAGATATACATTCTAGTTGTCCAGCAATCCGAATTTTTGTGAATCAGTTAAAAATTCTTCAAACGCTTCTTGAGCCTGAGGATGCAGTTGAAACTTGGGGTGTTGAAAAAGATCTTGCTTGATGTATTTATACCAAAGAAAGCGTATAAGATTAGCTGGAGAGTTGCGAATACGACGCAAAAAATGTTGCTGTTCCCATGTATTTCGACCGTGATAACAGCGAATAAACAGATGGTACTGATCTTCCGGGAGTTTGGTATATCGTTTTTCCATCCATTCCCTTAAATATACGGTATCCTCTGCGCGGCGAGTCTCCGGGTAACGAATGATATCACTGCGACGGTGCATAATACTCCCCGGTATACCTTCCGGCAACTCACCGATATAGGGATGGTGTGAAAACTCGGGCGAATCTAGATGCATCAGGGAACTGGGCAGGCAGCACGCATCATAATCGCCTTCCAATAAAACATTGATTTGACGCTCGATACGTTCCGGATGGTACCAGTCATCATCATCCCATTGAACCAAATATTCTCCCGAGGCTACTTGCAGTGATCGATTTCGCAATGCCCCCAATACATATCCCTGATTCGAATCTAATTTTTCATATTTCAATTCATCAGTGGGAACCAAAGAAAGAGGATCAGAGAGATCGGTTTCTCCATCATCGATGACCACCATTTCGGTATTCGGATAGGTTTGTTTTAGATAGCTATATAGTGCTCTTTTCATGAGTTGTGGGCGATTGGCAGTAACCATTAGACAACTCACTTTGGGATGTTCCACGGGCATGTCTGTAGACTAGTGAAAAATAATTAGTGAAAAACTAAGGGGAGTATTCAGTGATTAAAAATACAAATTGGCTCTTCTAATCGTTAAATCAAAGATCATATCGAGTAATCTTCCTCGTACTTGAATAGGCAAATTGGGGTAAGGCAAGAAGTATTAAATTCAGTATCTTCAAAAATTGTTTGCGAGCAGATTGTCTACGGCAATTGAGGGTGAATAATCTGTATTAATCCAGCATAACTCGACATAACATAAATTAATTACAACAGCACTATAAAAGTAACAGGTTTTACCTGCTAGGTTTTTTTAGCTAGTTTCGTCACGCAAATGGCGCAAGATCCTCATCCAACTAGATCATGAATTTACTCTTTTACGCCACAACATTTGGGGCCGATTTGTGGAGCTTTGCCAGATATGTATCTGATCGAGGTGATAGCAATATTAAAGTGTTGATGCCGGATCCACAGACGTATCTCCAAGAAGGAGTCTCCCAACTATTTCCCCTAGATGTAGAGATCGAAAAACGTCGTTGGTATCACGCATTCGGAATGACCGGTGATTTTAAACCTGATGTAACCATAATGGATAATCATATACCGCTTCGTGCCCCTTCGCCATACGGATTAACGTTGTGGCATGGGTTTGGGTGGAAAGGCCCTAATGATGAGAAGGAGTTCCGTTGGTTACATTTTTCCATAACTCAAAGTTGGGGAAGTGCGAAACAACCCAATGACCACTTTCGCTGGCAATGTTTTGGACCATTTGATCAGAAGCATCGCACTGAAGTCAGCGGAATGCATCCAGCTAATTGTCGTCAATTAGGTTCAGCGAGTCATGATTATCTGCGAAAGCCCATCGACCGCAACTTAGCACAACCCTATTATCCATTTGATGTGGTTAACCAACCCACCGTATTGATTGCCCCCACATGGCATTACGGGGAAGTGTTGGAGCATTGGGGATCGGATACCGATCTTTTCCCCAAGCTATTGCAACGGTGTAAGCAACTCGGAGCGAATGTAATCCTACGTCTTCATGATTCCTTCCGATTTGATGATGATTATGTCGACTTTCTAAAAGGGCTGGATGAGCGCTTTGATCACGTTATGCTGAAGTTTAAAAATCACCACCCGGATAACTTTTTGGATCTTCAGGTTTCCGATGTCTTGATTACTAATTACTCGAGCATTGCCAATCTATTTTACGCTACGAAACGACCCACTATCCATATCTATCCGGTTCGGGCAGCTGATGAAGAATTTTTATGGCGTAACAAAACTTTCGCGGGTATCTCCACAAAAAAAGTCGATTCGGCACGTTATATATGGAAACTGCCGCCTGAAGAACATGGTGGTCTGATGGCACGAGATTTTGATCAGTTAATGGCCCATTTGAAAACCAGTATAGAAGATCCCACATGTTGTGAACAACAGGCCACAGCATTTCTCGATAAGCATATGCTAGGAGCTGATGGCCAAAACTGTAAACGTGTGTGGGATGCCATTCAGGAAATGCGTGCTCAATAAACTTATTTTGATCCCAACCTCGCTTTATCCAGTGGATAATTTTTTAAGCCTTTATATCAATATTATTCGATACCTACTGTTCTCAAAACGGCTGTTTATTGGGCTGGTATTGTTGATTTCGGCTCACTCACTGCATGCTCAACATCCGGAGGGTGATTTACGAACTGATCAGACCGATGCCATGAAACCTCAAATGGGGCAAAGTGCATCCTATTACGAAACCTGGACCTATCATATTCTGCTGGATAACGATATCTATCTGATTTATGAATTCAATATTACCGACTTCGGATCATTCAAGGATCGAGTATCTGGGGCAAAGTATCAGATCAGTGGGTTAGGTAAGACCACATACGTAACCCGAAAAGAATATAATGTTAGTACGTTTACTTACGACTCGACACTCAACTTAATCGAATTGAACCCCGAACGAGCGTATTGGGCCCGGGGCAATTTTGATCAGCGCCATTACTTAAGTTTTGACGGGAATAAGAATGGCATTCATTATCTGGCCAAGCTCGAATTGTTTGATATCGCACTCTCTTATATTTGGGGGGATGGATTATTCCGCATGAATGGAAATCATGTAGGTCTCTCATTTCCGATTCCTCATGCTAAGGTTAAGGGAACCATAGCCATTGATGAAGATACCTTGGAGGAGGTGCGGGGGATCGCTTTCATGGATCATCTGCATCTGAATAATAAGGTGACCAATTTATTTTCGTCTGGTTACCGAATTAAAATTGGCGATCAGAATCAGGGGCTAATTCTCAATGTGATGCAGCCACTGGATGAAGAGAAATTGGTGGGGTATGGAATCGTGTTTCATCATAATAAGGGGACATTGATTAAGCCCGAGCGGTTGGAATATTTAGAGAAGGGAAAAGTTCGGGGAACCGTTTACGCCAAGAAACTTAAAATTTATTTTAAACAACGTGAGCCACTTATTATTGAGGTGGATCAAATTGACTCTGAATATTCCATTCTGGATGAACTAGGAGGCATACAAAAGTTTTTTGCTAAGAAGTACTTGGGGGGCGAAGTCATCGAGTTTAATGGCCGGGGCAGATCTGATACCTATTCTCAGCCGGTAGTTTTTAATTACTACATCATCAAGTAAATGGTTAGCAAAATTTGGTCTTTGAGATACCAAGATTTCTGAATTATGGCAGCAGATACTAAGGAAACATCCCCAATAGCTATCCAGCTGAAAGATATTCAGCAAACGAAAGAGAATATCTTTTTTATTGTCGGTACCAGTCGCTCGGGATCTACCTTGCTGCAGAGTATGTTGAATACGCACAGCAAAATCACCATTCCCCCGGAGACCCATTTTTTCCATTCATTATCAGCGTTGCAACAATGGAATAAACGTTTAAAACCAGCGGAGTTTAGATCTCGATTGATCGATTTCTGGTATCGGCATAAAACACGGTTGCGAGATCTGGGACTGGATCAACAGCAGATACGTAGTCAAGCGGAGCAGTTAGAGCTTTCCGACCCCATCGATTTATTCAGCTTACAACTAACTGCCTATCGTATACAACGAGGCAAGGAGGTCGTCGGCGAAAAAACCCCACGTCACATTCGCCATATTGATCAAATTTTATCGTATTTTCCCCAGGCTAAAATTATCTCCTTATTCAGGGATCCCCGAGCTACGGCGAATTCCGAGATAAATGCCCAATTCGGTTCTCCTTCGGTGATGATTACCACCCAACGTTGGCGCGAATATGTGGAATTACATCATCAGTACCAGCAACGTTTACCGGAAGATACCTATATGATGACTCGGTATCGGGATCTGATTGATGATCCGGCGGGAACTTTGGAGCATATTATGAACCACTTGGGCTACGAGTTCGAAGAGGAAATGCTGCAATACTATCGGCGGGATCAGGAAGAGCAGGGGTTTGCGCCGGGCGAGATGGATTGGAAAAATGAAACGCTGGAGCCGCTTAAAACCAATAAAAATGAATCCTGGAAAACCGAGTTAAGTGATTGGCAAGTGGCCATTGTAGAAGAGACAGCGGGATCGTGGTTACCATATATGGGATACGAAGCCCAAATGGATAAAATGAATGTTTGGAAACGAATTCTGTATTCAGGATTGGATTGGAGTCGTTCCGCAGTAGCTACTATTTTAGGGAGCCGAAATGAAGGTTACCAGGAACCGGGTCGATTTAGTTTAAAAAATAATAGTTAATACAGTTTATGGGTGTTTTAAAAACAGTAGCAGACCAGATCACCGCTATTTCAGATGCATTGGGATTTGAACGTCGTGATTTAAAAGCGGATCTGGGAGTTCCCTGGCATTTCGTAAAAAGCAGCATCATGAACACCGTATTTAAATGGGACTATGATGAAATCGAACGATATGCCATGTTCATTGGCTATCCCCGTAGTGGGCATACTTTAGTTGGATCATTGCTTGATGCCCATCCGGATGTGGTGATCTCTCATGAGCTTGATGCGCTGCGTTATCTAAGAGCCGGTTTTGGCAAAGAACGTATATTCAGCATGATACTGGAAAAGGACAAAGTCTTTACCGGTAAAGGACGCACCTGGACTGGGTATAATTATGAGGTAGAAGGGCAGTGGCAAGGCCGATATCGTCGATTACGGGTTATCGGAGACAAAAAAGGCGGTGGATCTTCACGTCATCTGCAGGCCAAGCCAAATATTATTGAGAAATTGCGGGAAGAGGTTCAGCTGCCTATTCGGTTGATTCATATCGTTCGTCACCCGCTGGATAACATTGCCACTCATAAGCGTAAATATTCTATCAAACCCACCCTGCAGGAGGCCATTGATGATTATTTTAAACGGGTGGAAGCGAATGATAAGCTGCGCTCAGAAGTGGATCCCTCCGAATGGGTTGAACTGACTCACGAAGAGTTTGTTGAGAAGCCAAAACAATCATTAAAGAAACTGATTGAATTCTTAGAGGTCGAGCCTCATGAAGATTATCTAAACGCGGCCGCCGACAAAGTGTTTAATTCCCCCTCCAATAGCCGTAATAAAATCGAGTGGCCTCAAGAGATGGTTGATCAAGTAGCCGAGCGAAGCCAGAAATATGAATTTCTGCGCCACTACGAATTTACATTGGATCCCTGATAGCGTTACCGGTATTAGCGGCGGATAGCTTGGATAATTTCTTGTTCTCGGTACCAGATCACAATACCGGCCGTACTCAATACAAGAATGGTTGACAGTACTACGGGCAGCCAACTGGTTTCTGGGAAAATCAGGTCGGCACCAAAACGAACCAGCACTGCAAATACGGCCAAAGGTACCAAGGTCAGAAATGCAGCAAAACTGTTGTAGGCAAAGCTGAAGAAGTTGGTCTCGGTTAGTTCCGCTCCGTAATAGATAATCACTAGCGATACCAACGGATAAACAATAAACCAACTGAGCGCTACAGCCATCATGCTAAACTGAGCCGCAATTAAGAAACCGGTAGGTAACAGAATGAAATTTGCAGTAGTGTAATAGAAATTCAGTTTCGCTTTTCCTTTGGCGTTCAGCAGCTTGGGTAATAAAGTGATGAGGCATTGGAAAATTCCTACTACTACAAATATCCGCATGTAGGGTACTGCATCCATCCATTTTTCATAACCCACCAACGGTAAAATCCAATCGATGTAGGCGCCAATCACAATCATGATGGTACCCACAATGAGCATACTAGCTCGTGAGATGGTATAAAAATAGACGCGTAAGCGATCCAGCTCAAACTGTAGCTTGGAGAAAGTAGGGAAGGCCACCCGGTTAATCACACTGGATAGCTCCTTAACTGTATCAAAGACCAATCGGTAGGCGAAGGAGTAGATCCCCAACAGTTCCTTGGAAAAGACTTTACCGATAATCATGTAATCGGCATTCATATAAAAGTTGCTAAAAAACTTTGACCCGGTGGTATAGATCCCAAATTCAATGAGATGTTTTACCTTTTTATAGTTGTAATGGAATTTGGGAAAATAAGGCATGAAAAATTGACAAAGCACCATCTTCAGTACTTTATTAGCTAACTCCGCCAAAATAATGGCCCAAGCGCCAAAACCGGAATAGGCCAGATAGATCATCAGAATGGCGGATAAAAACAGGGAGAGGTTGTCACTAATGGCCAGCTGTTTAAACTCTAGCTCTTTCATCAGTAGCTTACTGGGAATCATATAAAAGGCGTAGATCACAATAGCGATCATATACACCTGGATCATCAAAGTGAGCTTCGGGGTATCGTAAAAGTCGGCCACAAAAGGAGCAATGAAATAAAGCAGCACGTACACCACCGAAGAGAGGAGGAAGGTCATCCAGAAGAGCGAATCAACTTGAATACGTTCGGGATCTTTTTCCTGCACCAAAGCAGCTCCAAGTCCCAGTTCGGTTACACTTTTTATGCTATCAAAAAAAGCAATGGCCAAGGCAGCAATCCCCAGCTGAGACTCGGTAATAATTTTGAGGGTATAAAACAGGGCTCCCGCATTCAAAATTCGGGCCGTGACCGAAGCAACCCCGCTGTATAACACGGAGACGGCAACGCGATTTGCAAAAGATTGTTCGGCCATTTGGAAAGTGGGCAGCTATATGAATTTGGTTAATTAAACAGATTCACAAAATCCATGAATATATAGGTTCTAACAGAGAAATAAAACGTATTCAGCATGGTATTGATCCACTCTTGCCTCAAGGAATTAGTTAGAAAATTATTAAATAGCGTTAACAGTCTATTAAGTGACTATTGAGTTTGTAGTAAGCAACATATTCTATTAGATTAAGGCGTTTTTATTATTGGGTAAATTTATTATTGAATTGATACCTTCCAGATGCTGTAAACAATAGCTTTTCCTAGTCACGATAGGTTAAATCAACATCGATGTTTCGTATTACGATTGTCGTGCAGGGTAGTAAAGGGTATCCCCATGATTCTTTAGTGTAAAGGTGCCGGCTGATTGAGTCTGTTGTTCACCGGTATGGTCTAAGGCAAGTTTTGAAGTTTTAATCATAGGAAAATTTTATGTCAAAGAACACTTCTGTTAAAAAACATGAAGGTAAACTATTAGTATTTACTCCTGGGTTGGGTGCAGTTGCAACCACATTTATTGCCGGTGTGGAATCGGTTCGCAATGGTTTGGCCAAGCCCATTGGGTCGCTGACGCAAATGCAAACCATTCGGTTGGGGGAACGCTCGGAAAATCGAAGCCCACTTATTCGCGATTTTGTTGATTTAGCTCCACTGGATGATCTCGAGTTCGCCGGTTGGGATGTTTATCCCGATAATGCGTACGAAGCGGCTAGTCGGGCGGAAGTACTTAAAAAGGAAGATCTGGATTCGGTAGCTGAATTTATGCAGGGGGTAGAGCCAATGCCCGCGGTTTTCGATCAAGATTATGTGAAGCGGTTAGATGGCCCCAATGTCAAAAAGCAGACCAACAAAATGGAGTTGGCAAATGCGCTGCGCGAGGATATCCGCAATAAAATGGATGAGGCTGGTGCTTCGCGCGGGGTGATGATCTGGTGTGGATCCACCGAAGTATTTCAGCATCCTACTAAATGTCACACTTCTATTGAGGCTTTCGAAGAAGGACTCCGCAACAACGATGAAGGAATTGCCCCATCTCAAATTTATGCTTACGCGGCTATTAAAGAGGGAATACCTTACGCAAACGGTGCCCCCAATCTAAGTGCTGACTTTCCCGCATTGGTGGATCTAGCGGAAGAAAATAATGTGGCTATCGCCGGTAAAGATTTTAAAACCGGACAAACCTTGATGAAGACTATTTTGGCTCCGGGCTTCAAGACCCGCATGCTGGGGATTCAGGGATGGTTCTCCACAAATATTTTGGGGAACCGAGATGGCGAAATATTAGATGATCCAGAGAGCTTTAAGACCAAAGAGGTTAGCAAGTCTGGGGTGCTGGATACCATCTTGCAGCCAGATATGTACAAGGAGCTTTACGAAGATCTGTATCATAAAGTCCGCATTAACTACTATCCACCGCGGGGTGATGAAAAAGAGGGTTGGGATAACATTGATATCTTTGGATGGATGGGCTATCCCATGCAGATCAAGGTGGATTTCTTATGCCGGGATTCCATATTAGCGGCTCCCATTGTTCTTGATCTGGCCTTATTCTTGGATCTGGCCCAACGTGCCGGCCGTGGTGGGGTACAGGAGTGGCTATCTTTCTATTTCAAGAGTCCTCAAGTAGAAGCCGGACATATCCAGGAGCACGATATCTTTATCCAGCATTTCCGGCTCAAAAACACTTTGCGTGTAATGGGTGGGGAAGAACCGCTGACCCATCTCTCTGAGAATTTTGATGGGAAATATTAAGGGTCTGTCACTGTAACTGATCAGCAGAAAGAATGCTATGAAAAGTAATATCTCGCCAAAGACAGGGGTCATTTTAGCGGCCGGATTCGGTTCGCGATTGGAAGGGACATCCGCTGATACCTCGTTAAAACCACTTACGCCCGTTGCCGGTGAACCACTAATATATAGAACCATTAACAGCTTGGAAGAAGCCGGCTGTGAACGCGTGGTTATTGTAGTGGGACATGGTGGCGAAGAGATCGAAGATGAGGTAGTCGCGGACTACAATGGGGATGCCGAATTGCTCTTCGCAATCAACGAACGATATGATTTGCAGAATGGCGTATCGGTATTGACCGCGGCACCTTATATTTCCGATCCGTTTATTTTGACGATGGCTGATCATGTTCTGAGTACCGAGCTGATGGAATTGGCTGGTAATCATAAGCCCCCTCACGATGGGGCCACTTTATTGGTCGATTATAAAGTGGATTCTATTTTTGATCTGGATGATGCCACCAAAGTTCAGGTTGAAGGGAGGGAGATTCAACAAATCGGCAAGCAGATTGAAGACTACAACTGTATTGATACCGGAGTATTCGTAGCTACCGAGGGGTTGCTGGATGCCTTACAAGTGGTGTTGGATCGCGAGGGTGATGTTTCACTAAGTGAAGGTATTCAACGATTGGCTCTGGATAGTCGCATGACGGTACTGGATATCGGGGATGCGTTTTGGCAGGATGTGGATACACCGGAGATGCTCGCCCACGCGGAAGGATACCTGCAAGACGAAATTTTAGTGTAGCCGCAAATAGGATTCAATATTAAGGGGTAAGATCTCTTGCCACTAACGTTTTAGACTCGTACAACAAATAAGATGACGTGAAGTTTGTAGGAGCGAACAGCCCATTAAAAAGAAAGCAAAAAATCCCTATATTTAGCGCTTTCTGTATCGAGTCGCTCAATTGATGCCCCATTAATGAAACGCATTCTAGAATTTTTACGTCCGCTCATACGACTAAATTTTTCACATCCCTATATAGTCGTAACTACCGTAGCCATTGTTTCCGCAATCAGTGCTACCTATGCTATTCAATTGAAAGTGGACACCGATATCGCCAATCTGCTGCCTGATGACAACCCCCACGTTAAGGCACTGAATATGCTGAAAGAAACGGTGGGGGGAGAAACCACCATGGAAGTGGCTATTCAATCTCCCAGTTTCGAAGCCAATAAAGAGTTTGCCCGCGATCTGATTGATGAGGCCCTGGAGTTGTATGATCCACGGACCGAAAATCCATTCTTTTCCAGAGCGGAATTCCGTAAGGAGACGGAAATTCTTAAAGATAACGCGCTCTATTTGGCCACTCCCAGCGAGTTGGAGGATATTAAAGAGTACCTCCAGGATGAGATTGAGCAAGCTAAGTTAGAGGCTAATCCTTTCTATTTTGATGTAGATGATGAGGAAAGCGAGAAAGAGGGCGATAAAATTAAGGATTTTGAAGCCAGTTATAACGCCCTGATTCCTCCCGAATACGCGATCAGCCCGGATAGTACAGTTTTAAAAGTGGAGTTCTATCCCACCGGATCCAAGAGCGATATTACCTATTTGCAAGACATGTTCGCGGCTTTTGATTCCTTGTTGGTGTCTATGGAGCCCCAACAGTATCAGGCGGATATGAATGTAGTATTCGGAGGACGACTCAAACGCCATCTGGCCCAACTGGATTCTATCATGCAAGATGTGATCAGCAGTTTCGCCTCTGGAATATCCAGCGTCATTTTACTGGTCATGCTTTATTTCTCTATCAAAAAATGGTGGAACGCGCGAGGTACGGATTATTCACCCCAATGGTGGCAACATCTTATCCGAATGCCTATTCCCATATTAATTATTGGGCTCCCTTTGTTGATGAGTTTGTTTTGGACGTTTGGGATCACCTATGGCGTCTTAGGCATCCTAAACACCATGACCTCGGTGTTGTTCGTGATTCTATTCGGCTTAGGTATCGATTACGGGATACACTTCTATGCCCGATATATAGAATTACGTGCTAAAGGGGAGGGGGTGGAAGCAGCCCTGATGACTGCTTATCAGGGCACCGGTACGGCCATTTTGACCAGCGCGGTGACTACCGCATCGGCATTATACATTTTGATGTTTGCCGATTTTAAAGGCTTTTCGGAATTCGGATTCATTGCCGGTACCGGTATTTTATTGGCGCTCTTAGCGATGTTGTTTGTCCTTCCCGCTTTTGTGACACTCTTTGAGCGGTGGGGCTGGATTTTGATTAATGATCAGGAAGAAACGAATGTTTTGGTTGCTGCTCCCAAACGGTTTCCCATTCCGCGGGTAATTTTAGTGATCGGTTTGGTAATCGCCGCCTTAGTTGCTTGGAATAATGAGCATTTGAAATTCCAGTATGAATTTGGTGAACTGGAGCCAGAATTTCCGGAATACGATGCTTACAAAGAGATTGCTGGACAGGTGAACAGCAATGGTATGCGAAATCCGGCTTATATTGTCGCGGATAATGATGATGAAGTTTTAGAGATCCTGGATACGCTGCGTACACGAATGCGCTTAGATACACTCAGCCCGACCATTGCGGATGTTGAGGCATTGCAAGAACGATTCCCGCCTAATGAACAAGCAGAACAAGAGAAGCTAGATCATCTGGTAGAAATACGAGCATTGCTGCAGGATCCGTTTATCAAAGATCAAGATGATGAACAGCTGAATAAATTACGAAGAGCCGCACAAACCACAGAGCCGTTAACCATCGATCAAATACCTGATTATCTGAAAAATAAGTTTATTACCAAGGATAATGAGATCGGTCGGTTTGTGATTATCTATCCCGGAGTGGGATTATCCGATGGGCGCCAATCCATCGCATTTAAGCATGATGTTGGGCAAGTTACTCTATCCAACGGGAAGACGTATCATGCAGCCAGTACTTCAATTGTAGCCGCGGAAATGTTAGAGCATATCCATGATGAGAGCCCTTATATGGTGATAGGTACCTTTATTTTGGTATTTATATTCATGCTCTTCGCGTTTCGCTCATTGCGTTGGTCGCTTATTTCTATGCTTCCGCTGATTGTTGGGCTTACTTGGCTGTTTGGTATAATGATGCTTATCGGGTTGATGTTCAACTTCTACAACCTGGTGGTTCTACCGGCCATATTGGGAATCGGAGAAGATAACGGAGTGCATTTGGCGCATCGTTATCGCGATGAGGGGCCCAATAGTATGTGGCGTGTAATATCCAGCACCGGGCAACACATTACCGTTGGTTCGCTAACCACCATGCTCGGTTTTGCCGGATTGCTGTTTACCAATCATCCGGGATTGCGCAGTTTAGGAGAGATGGCAACCATTGGAATTGGGATGACCTTGCTATCGGCCGTTACCTTTTTGCCGGCACTGATTCAATGGTTGGAAGATCGCGACTGGATCCGATTTCACTAACAAGCCGAGCTATTGGGGGCTCGATTCTTTAACGTTGCCAGAATGTAGGGGCGAAAATAGCGAGTATGGTGAAAATTTCCAGACGGCCAATCATCATCAATAAAATCAGAACCCATTTTCCCACATAAGGTACGGCAGCGTAGTTATCAGTAGGTCCAAATTCACCCCAGCCGGGACCTATATTTCCCAAACAAGCAATACTGGCTCCAATCGCAGACATCATGTCGAAGCCTAAGAGGGCCATAACTAGTGCCCCCAAGCCAAAAATAAAGATGTAGAGAATAACGAAACTGAGTACGGTACGCTGTATATCCGCATCCACAATTTGCTTACCCAAGCGGATGGGGAGAATTGCCTTAGGGTGAATAATCTGACGAATCTCACGAAACGAGTTTTTGATCAGTATCAGCCAACGGATCATTTTCACCCCACCTCCGGTGGATCCAGCAGAGCCCCCGGTAAAGAACAGTAAAAAGAGCAAGAACATGGCAAAGGGGGCCCATAGCTCATAATCACTGGTACCGAAACCGGTAGTTGTAATAATGGATACTGCTTGAAAACTGCCGTATCGTAAACTACTGCCCAGGTCGAAGTCTCCTCCCAACCAGAGTCCAGCGGTAATGCCCAAAATACCCAATACGGTGATCAGGGAATAGAATCGAAGTTCTCTGTTCTGCAAAAACGATTGCGTATCTCCACGGAGCAACCGGAAATGCATTGCAAAGTTCACGCCGGCCAAAAACATGAATAGCGTAATGACCGAATCCACATACACGCTATCGAAACTTTCAATGCTGGCATTCTGGGTAGAAAATCCGCCGGTGGCTAGTGTGGCGAATGCGTGATTGATGGCTTCGAACCAATCCATGGAGGGGTGTAGCCAAAGCAGGAGGAATTCAGCCGTGGTAAACGAAACGTACACAACCCATAGCAATTTGGCGGTTTCCTGCACGCGGGGCGTCAGTTTGTCCGCGGTGGGTCCCGGAGATTCCGCTTGAAATAGCTGCATTCCGCCGATACCCAACAAGGGGAGGATAGCGATAGACAATACGATGATACCCATGCCTCCCAACCAGTGCGCCAGTGAGCGCCAAAAAAGCATACTCTTGGGCAAGGATTCAATCTCCGGATTGCTAAATCCGTCCGTGGTGGTTCCCCCCAGTATGGTGGCTCCGGTGGTGGTTAGTCCACTCATGGTTTCAAATACGGCATCAGTGTAACTTGGCAAAATACCGGAAATGACGAAAGGTAACGCTCCCACCAGGGAGAGAAACAGCCAAGTACAGCTAACGATCAAAAACCCTTCCCTGATTCGCAATTCCTGTTCGGTGTTGAAGAAATAATATAGTCCGCCGCCTACCACAAATGAGATCATAGCCGAGGATAGAAAAGCGTGCCAGACTGGTTCCTCAAACAGAAACGCAATTAGCATGGGAATTAAGAGAGCAAACCCTAAAAAGAACACAAAAGCACCCAGTACACCCAATACCGAGAAAACATCAATTACCGGGCGATTGAACGAAGTACGGGATTTAAGCGTCTGATTCATAGCCATTACTGAAATAATCGTGTGACTGGATCTACGGACTCCGGTAAGCAAAATAAGATGACCCGATCATTCCCCTCAATAACGGATTGTCCGGTAGCAATTTCGACCGTATCGTCTTTCATGATGCCCCCAATGACACACCCTTCGGGAAATTTGGTTTTGGCCAATGGTTTCCCCACGATTTTTGCATTCTGATTAGCCTGTAACTCAATGACTTCTGCTTTAATTCCTTGCAGGGCAGTTACCGAAATCACCCGTCCATGGCGTACATAGCGGTGAATTTCATTAGAGGCCGCCGATTTTTTATTAATTGCCGCGTCCAACCCAATGGTTTGACTGAGAGGAATATAATCCGATTTAGATACCAGTGCTACCGTTTTTTGCACTTCCAAATGCTTGGCCATCAGGCATGAGATAATGTTGGATTCCTCATCATCGGTAACCGAAATGAAGGCATCCATTTCCGTGATTCCTTCGGTAGCTAATAAATCGGGGTCGGTCGGATTGCCATTGAGTACCAGGACATCTCGTAATTCGGCGGCCAACTCAGAAGCTACATCATAATCCGGTTCGATGAGTTTGATCTTCCAATTCCGTTTCTCATCATTGAGTAACAGTCGAGCGATCATGGCTCCGATTGGCGTTCCGCCGGCAATCATGATATGCTCAATGGCACCTTCAATGCGGCCAGTACTTTCCACCACCTTGGGGATATCAGTAATTTTGGCGATCACAAAGATCTGGTCAAATGCCTGCAGGCGCACCTTCCCACTGGGGATGATGGTCATGCCCCGTCGACCGATAGCGACGACCCGAAATTTAAAATCGGTGTACTTATTGGCGTAATCAATTAGGGTTTGCCCTAACAGGGGAGAGTTTTTATCCAGTCGAATGCCAATGAGTTGAAGTTTCCCATCCGCTAAATTGATCAAGTCGCTGGCCGAAGCGCGCTTTATCAATTGTACGATTTCCTGGGCTGCGCTAAGTTCAGGATGGATGAGTACGTCGATACCCAAATCGGTGGGCTTGAGCGGAGCATTGGGACGAGATAATTCATCACTGCGCACCCGAGCGATTACCATGGGGGCTCCCAAACGCTTACTCATCATAGAGGCGATCATGTTAACCTCATCAATGCTGGTTACCGCAATGAGAATATCGGTATCTTGTACATTGGCATCGGCAAGGTCCTGAGCCGAAGTGGCGTTTCCCTCAATGGTGAGTACATCCAGGGAATTGGCCACTTTATTCAGGGCTTCCTTATCGCGATCTAAAACGGTAACGTCATGTTTCTCGAGTGATAACAGACTGGCTAGATCATACCCAATCTCACCCGCACCAATAATGACGATTTTCATATATGATATGATGTTTATTCAATCCAAAGATTCCTATCATACAAAAGTGCTACTTACGATAAGCACCTTATGCTAGATTACAAAATGAGCTACAGGTATTAAATAGATGATTCAAACGGCGAATGCCATTGTTCTGCGTACTACCGATGTGAAAGAATCCAGTCGAATCGCCACATTGTTGACCGATTCGAATGGGAAAGTCGCTGTGATGGCCAAAGGAGTGCGCCGGCCTAAGAATAGATCGGCCGGAGTGCTGGAAACGGGAAATATTGTAGAAGTTGTCTACTATTATAAGTCCAGTCGCTCTGTACAGACGTTAAAAGAAGCAAGTATTTTGCACAAAACTTATAACTTGCGGCGAGATTTTAAAAAGTTGGCCGTCGTTTCGCCCACCTTGGAATTGTTGGACCAAATTGTTCACGAGGCTGAAGAAAGTACCGAGCTATACCAGTTTGCGGTACGGATGATTCGATGGGTTAATGATACCGATGAACCGGTCATCAATCTTTTTCCCTATATCCAGGTACGAATAGCTGATTTATTAGGATTGGGCTTACAGGCGGTGTTGCCCGAGTCACTTAAGGATCAAACGGAGAATAATTTTCCGGATTTATACTTCACTGTCGATCAAGGTTTGATATCCGAGGAGCCGGGTTCCAACAACACATTTAGGTTAACCCGCAATCAAGCACATTTTTTGTTATTGGCATTGCAAGCAAAATCCTCCCGTGTTTTACACGTTACATTTGAGAATACAGAACGAAAAAACTTGATTCATCATTTAGACGTATACCTACAGTATCATATCGAAGGGGTGCGTGATCGCAAATCGGATTACATCCTGGAGCAACTATTATAAAATGAGCCCCAACTTAGCCTGAGTAGTATGAATTCTTTCAATCGATATTTGAGTGGTGTGCTTTTACTATTAATTGGCATTTTGGGCGGATTGATGATGGGATCCATTTTGCCTGCCGACTGGTTCATTGATGATCGCACCGAAGTGGTCCAAACGGAGGTGTTACGTTCCTCATCCAGCGACCGAAGCACGGGCGTGGTAAAAGGGTTGCCCGCCTTTAAGTCGATCGCCGAAGAAATTTTGCCTACGGTTGTTTATATCGAGACCGTCGTTCCGTTGACCAAAGAAGATATTCCGGAAGATTCCTACCATGATTTCGACAATCCTATGTGGGATCGTTTGCTGCCTGAGCGCCGCGCGCGTGCCGTGGGATCCGGAGTCATCATTAGTTCGGATGGCTATATTTTGACAAATAACCATGTGGTAGAAGGGGCTGTGGAAAACGGTATTCGTGTAACGCTTCGTGATAAGCGAACCTATCGGGCTCGACTGGTTGGGAAGGATCCAAGTACCGATTTGGCAGTGATTCGTATTGATGAGCAGAATCTGCCCCAAATTATTCTGGGTAATTCTGATCAGGTCGCGATAGGAGATTGGGTATTGGCGGTCGGAAATCCTTTTCGATTGCGATCGACCATTACGGCGGGTATCGTGAGCGCTATGGGAAGGGATGTACAGATCATCAATGATGAGCTGCGCGTGGAAAGTTTCATTCAAACTGATGCCGCCATCAACAAAGGGAACAGCGGCGGAGCGTTGGTCAATACGAACGGAGAACTGATTGGAATCAATACGGCAATTGCTTCTCAGACCGGAAATTATCAAGGTTATGGATTTGCCGTGCCTATTAACCTGGCGAGCAAAGTGGCTACTGATTTAATGCAGTATGGCGAAGTACAGCGTGCGCTGTTGGGCGTGCAAATCACGGAAATCACCTATGAACGAGCCCAAGAATTGGGTTTAGAGGTAATCGGGGGAGCCGAAATTCAATCGGTCTTGGAAGAGGGCGCGGCGCGGTTGGCTGGTTTGAAAGAGGGCGATATTATTCGATCGGTGGCTGGCAAAACCATTACGGAACCCAATGAATTGCAAGAGCAGATCGCCTTATTGCATCCAGGTGATACGGTTGCGGTTCAGGTGTGGCGATCGGGCAAGGTGTTGGATAAACAGGTAAAACTCAAAGGCATCAATCAAGCACAAGATTGGTTCGCCGACAACCGATCTGACCAGATGCCTCAGCTGGTTCCGGATAAGCAACGTCCGGAGGGCGAATCTCCAGAAGGGAAGTGGGAAAGTTTAAACCCTGAAACCGAAGGGGAATCCTTTGACGTTGGATTTCGCGTTCAAGCTCGTTCATCGAATGAATTCGATAAAACCGAACTAAAGATCACGGATGTTAAAACCCAATCGGAAGCCTGGAAACGTGGACTCCGGGAGGGGGACACCATTTTGGAGGTGAACGGAAAAGTAGTTGAAGATCTGGCTGCTTTGCGTGATCTTATGCGCTCTTCGGGTAATCAGCGAGAGCAAATAATGGTAACTGTTCGTAAAAAGAATGGTTCGCTGGCTTATTACGAGTTGAGTATAAATGAGTAATTTAGATCATAAACCGAGATTCTTTTGAAAACTACCAATAGATTCGTTTCTCTTTTTCTGTTATTAACCGTCGTTACTCTTGGAGCTTGCGTAGGGGGCAAAAGTACTATTCAGCCTCAAGAAGAAACCAAACCAGGTCCAGCTTGGTTTACTACCGCAAACCAAATGCAGGCTGATAGTTTATATTACCGCTTGGATGCTACGGTGCTGCATAGCGACTCTGCTAAAGCCATTGAGTTGGCGAAGGAATCTGCGGTGGCCCATTTAATGACTCAACTGGATGAACAAAATGAACAGCAAAGAGTGCAATTGGTGAATGATGAAGGGTTGAATGCGCTATCCTCAGCACCGTTTATTCTTCAATTGCGACGCTTTACCAGCTATAAAGACGATATCGAAGTGGCCCAATCAACGGCGCAATCACGAGATGATATCTACCAAGGATATGTTCGAGTTCGTTTGTCCAAAACCAGTTATCGCAGTCAGTTGCGTACGTTTTTAGATCGAGCCACTACGAACGCCAATCGTGATGCGTGGATGGATCTGATAAGCGAATAACGATTTTCTAATCTCATTTTTTGAGGTGAGGGTAATCTGTGCTCGCAACAGTAAATCTATCTGCTTGTGACGCATCCCGTGTAGCGTTAATCAGGGGGGACATGCTACTTCCCGGAAAATGAAATAGATCTCTGTGTTTATTATAAAAAAGGAGCTGCTCGGCAAAGCAACTCCTTTTTCGTTTAGTGGATATTAAGGCATTGAAGCTTACATGTTTTCCACGATTTTCTCGCCGAATTCAGAGCACTTCAACAGGGTGGCTCCCTCCATCAGACGCTCAAAGTCGTAGGTAACTTGCTTCTGTTGAATGGAAGCTTCGATTCCTTTTTCAATCAAATCGGCCGCTTCATTCCAGCCCATGTAGCGCAGCATGATCACACCGGAGAGAATCAAAGAACCGGGATTCACCTTATCTTGACCAGTGTATTTGGGAGCGGTTCCATGCGTGGCTTCGAAAAGGGCATAGCCGGTTTCGTAGTTGATATTGGCACCGGGCGCGATTCCGATACCCCCTACTTGAGCCGCTAAGGCGTCAGAAATGTAATCGCCGTTAAGATTGAGGGTGGCAATTATATCGTATTCATCCGGACGGGTAAGAATTTGCTGCAAAAAGGCATCGGCAATAACATCTTTTATAACTATTCCATTGGGCAATTTGCACCACGGTCCTTCGCCTATGACTTCCGCGTCAAACTCTTCTCGAGCAACTTCATAACCCCAATCTTTGAAGCTTCCCTCGGTAAACTTCATAATGTTACCTTTGTGGACCAGGGTCACGCTATCTCGGTTATTCTCAATGGCGTAATTAATAGCGGATCGAACCAAACGCTTCGTTCCTTCTTCAGATACCGGTTTGATACCCAGGGAAGAGGTCTCCGGGAAGCGAATGTTGGTCACCCCTAACTCATCGATCAAAAAATCCTTCAATTTCTTGTTTTCGGGGGTTCCGGTTTGATATTCGATACCTGCGTATATGTCTTCGGTGTTTTCACGAAAGATAACCATATCGGTCTTTTCCGGTTCTCGCACCGGAGAAGGAGTGCCTTTATAATATTTCACCGGGCGTACACAAGCATACAAATCCAACTTTTGACGCAGGGCCACATTCAGCGAACGAATACCGCCGCCAACGGGAGTTGTCAACGGACCTTTAATGCCAATTTTGAATTCTTCAATTGCCTGTAGGGTATCGTTGGGCAGCCATTGACCTTCACCGTAAAAATTAACGGCTTTGTCACCGGCATAAATTTCAAACCATTCAATTTGGCGCTCGCCGTTGTAGGCTTTTTCAACAGCACTGTCCAATACATGACGCATAGTCGGGGTGATATCAATCCCGATGCCGTCGCCTTCGATAAATGGAATGATGGGGCGATTGCCCACCTTTAAACTGCCGTCCTCTTTTTTTTCTACTTTTGTGCCTTGTTCGGGGGGGGTAATTTTTTCGTAGGCCATAAAACTATAGCAATATGCGATTCCAATTATAGTGTTTAAGATCGATATGATAGCAAAAAAATAAGCTAGTTCCACACTGCCGGCAATAAGACAAATTGGTGGTGCCCGATCAGTTAGTTATTTTTGGCCTATTCATATCGTCCACCTTTTATCATCAAGTACATTACATGTCATTATCTAAACAAGACCGAATTTATGTAGCGGGACACCGGGGAATGGTGGGTTCAGCGATTGTACGCCGATTGCAAGCCGAAGGGTATAATCAGTTAATTCTGCGTACGAGTAGTGAACTGGATTTGCGCCATCAACAAGAAGTAGAGAATTTTTTCGATGAACAGCAGCCGGATGTTGTCATTGACGCTGCGGCTCGCGTAGGTGGGATACTAGCCAATGATGAATATCCCTATACGTTTCTGTACGATAATCTTCAGATGCAGAATAACATTATCCATGCGGCGCACAACCAGGATGTGGAGCGATTGGTCTTTCTGGGAAGCTCCTGCATTTATCCCAAACATGCCGACCAACCTTTAAAAGAAGAATACTTGTTAACCGGTCCGCTAGAACCCACTAATCAATGGTACGCGGTGGCAAAAATTGCGGGTGTGAAAATGTGTGAAGCCCTGCGAAGGCAGTACGACCGCCAATATTTGGCGTTGATGCCTACCAATTTGTTTGGCCCCGGAGATAACTTCGATCTCCAGACCTCGCATGTACTGCCCGCCTTGATTCGAAAATACCATCAGGCTAAAACCGAGGGGAAAACGGTTACATTATGGGGAACCGGAAGTCCCAAACGAGAGTTTTTGCATGTGGATGATCTGGCTCGGGCCGTTTTACACATGTTACGACTGGAAAATCCGGATCATGTACTCTACAATGTAGGAACCGGTAAAGACCTTTCCATCAAAGAGCTAAGCGAGTTGATTAAAGAAGTGATCGCTCCGGATACAGAGGTAGAAACCGAATGGGACACCACCAAACCCGATGGAACGCCTCGAAAATTGTTGGATATCGGTCGGATCGAAGCCACCGGATGGCAACCGCAAATCAGTTTGAGAGAGGGGATTGAAGAAACCTACGACTGGTTTTTGGAGCACGGAGAAGAGATCCGAGAAGTGAAAATTAAGTGATTGGCCAATGGATATCCATTCGTTCAATCACTTAAGCTGAAATCATTCCAATTGAAGTTATAATCGTCGATAATATATGAGTAGTCGCAATAAAGTCGCTTTAATCACCGGAATTACCGGACAGGATGGATCCTATCTGGCCGAACTGCTATTGGACAAAGGGTATGAGGTTCACGGACTCAAACGCCGGGCCAGTTCCTTCAATACCAAGCGGGTGGATCACCTGTATCACGATCCCCACTACAAAGGCTTGCCCTTTTACCTGCACTACGGGGATATGACCGACTCCACCAACCTGATCCGCATTATCCAGGACACCCAGCCCGACGAGATCTACAATTTAGCCGCACAATCGCACGTGCAGGTATCCTTCGAAACGCCAGAATATACGGCCAACGGCGACGCTTTAGGTGCGCTGCGCGTGCTGGAAGCGATTCGCATTCTGGGTCTCACTGACAAGACCCGCTTTTATCAGGCCTCCACCTCGGAGCTGTACGGCAAGGTGCAGGAGACCCCACAAACCGAAAATACGCCCTTCTACCCACGTTCGCCATACGCGGCGGCCAAACTGTACGCCTACTGGATCACGGTAAACTACCGGGAAGCCTACGACATCTTTGCCACCAATGGAATTCTGTTCAATCACGAAAGTCCGCGGAGGGGCGAGACCTTTGTGACCCGCAAAATCACCCGCGCGGCGGTGCGCATTGCCGAGGGTACCCAGAAGAAGCTCTTTCTCGGGAATATGAACGCCAAGCGCGATTGGGGCCACGCCAAGGATTACGTCTACGGCATGTGGATGATCCTGCAGCAGGAAGAACCGGAAGATTTTGTGTTGGCCACCGGCAAGACCACTACGGTGCGCGATTTTTGCACCATGGCCTTCGAGGCGGCGGGGATTCCGCTGGTGTGGGAAGGCAAAGGCGTCAACGAAGTGGGCAAGCACAAGGAGACCGGCGAGGTGCTGGTGGAAGTGGATCCGCGCTATTTTCGTCCCACGGAAGTAGACCTACTGATCGGCGACGCCAGCAAGGCCAAGGAGCAGATGGGCTGGGAGCCTAAAATCAGCCTGGAAGCGATGATTGAAGAGATGGTGGCTTCGGATCGTGAAGAGTTGCACGAATTAATGAAAGTGGGCGAACAAAGCCGAGTCAATAATTAAGATAGACTGGCGTTAATAATTGGAATGGGAAAAAAGCGCTAAGGTATGTTGAAATCATTTTTTGGTCATCGCGGGCGATACAAAAAGTTTAATTATAAACCCCGGTATTACGATCCCAAAAAGGATAAATCAAAACGGGAGCGTATTAAATTTGAGTCGCAAAACCGGGCTCGTCGCGCTAAACAGACCCAACGCATCATATTTTATGCGGTAGGATTGGGAATTATATTTTGGGTCATTTTGTATCTGTAAGCCGTATATTGCACGCCATTTGAATTTAAAAGGGAAGAGTTAACGTACATTGTCGCAGTCTGAGACGAAGCACGCATCTGAGCAAGAACCAACCATAGACCAAGACGGTCAAATTGTCGACAATCAGGGACAGTCTGATAGCCTGATTCGACAACTTCCACCCGAAATATCTAACAAAATCGCGGCGGGTGAGGTCATTCAGCGACCTAGTTCTGTGGTCAAGGAATTGGTAGATAATGCCATTGATGCCGGAGCGGAACAGATCAAAATTATAATCCAGCAGGCTGGTCGGACGCTCATTCAAGTAGTTGACGATGGCTGTGGTATGAGCGAAGGAGATTTGCGTCCCTGCTTCACCCAGCACGCAACGTCTAAAATTCAAGATATTGAGGACTTGCACCGCATTCGGACGCTGGGTTTTCGAGGAGAGGCGATGGCTTCCATTGCTTCGGTTTCCCAAGTTACGGTGAAAACAAAGCGGCCCGAAGATGACGCTGGATGGCTGTATGAGATCTGGGGTGGTGATGAAAAGAAACGGGAACCGGTGGCCACTGATAATGGGACCTCGGTTTCGGTGAGGAATTTATTTTTCAATGTCCCTGCGCGTCGCCAGTTTTTGAAGACCGATGCCACGGAGTTCCGGCATATCTTGCGCACGGTACAACAGCTGGCCTTGGCCCACACCGAGATTGGATTTGAATTACACGCGGATGGAGATGAAATCTATCAATTGCCCCCGCAGGAACTTACGGAGCGAATTGTAGCCATTTTTGGCAAGAACTACCGGGCTAGTCTGATCAAGTTTGAGGAAAAAACCAGCTATGTGCGCATTTATGGAGTCGTAGCGGATCCAAAGTTGACCAAACGCAGTAGGGGCGAACAGTTCTTGTTTGTAAATGGACGCCCTTTTCAACATCGCTTGTTGACCTACAGTATATTGAGCCAATACGAGCCTTGGACTGGCAAACGGGAATACCCTTTTTTCGCGCTATTTCTGGATATTGATCCCGAACAAGTGGATGTGAATGTGCATCCGGCCAAAAGTGAGGTCAAATTTGATGACCAACGCAGTATCCTCAAACTAAGTAAGTCGGTGATCCGAAAAGCACTGAATGAGCATTTTTATGTACCCCAAGTGGATAAAGAGGACAAACCCACCAAAGATTCTTTTACCGGGTTTTCCACATCCTTCGGCGATCAAAAAGGGCAAAATCGGGATCGCTCCTCTTCGGATCAAAATGAACCAATCCGTATTCCCTCACGCATCAATTTCCAAGACAGCTCCTCAAGAGTTCCCAATCAGGCGGCTGGGGATTTATATGATCAACCCTCGGAGCAATCGCAATCGGTGGAAGGGAGGCAACAGCAATCCGGTGAGGCGGGTAAACCTCAACGGAGTCGGGATCGCGGTTTTTGGCAATTGCATAACTCCTTCATCATCACACAGACCCGTACGGGAATGTGCATTGTCGATCAACACGCGGCGCACAAGCGAATCATTTATGAACGCATTTTAAGTGCTACCGAGTCGGGACTGCCCAGCACGCAACAACTGTTATTCTCGCAAACTATTGATTTTTCAGCTTCCGACTTTTCACTGCTGGAAGAGTTGCATCCCATTATCCAAAAGATGGGCTTTAATGTACAGTTGGTGAGTGGAAATACGGCTATTATGCAGGGGGTTCCGGCGGATATCAATATCGGCGATGAACAGCAGGTGCTTCGTCAAATTCTAAACCAGTACCGCGAGCTGGATCAAAATATGCGACTTGACGCTCGTCGTAAATTGGCTATCGCGTTTGCTCAAAAGACTTCTATCCCCCGAGGCAAGGTGCTGACTGACATGGAGATGGAGACGATCATAGATCAGTTGTTTTCTTGTGAGGAACCCTATTTAGATCCCTTAAAAAAGCCTACGATTCATTACCTTCCATTGGACGAAATAAAAGCGCGATTTCGATAAACCAGTGGATTTATGTCGGACAACCGGAATTCCTTGACTATTCTAGCTATATCACACAGACCCGTACGGGAATGTGCATTGTCGATCAACACGCGGCGCACAAGCGAATCATTTATGAACGCATTTTAAGTGCTACCGAGTCGGGACTGCCCAGCACGCAACAACTGTTATTCTCGCAAACTATTGATTTTTCAGCTTCCGACTTTTCACTGCTGGAAGAGTTGCATCCCATTATCCAAAAGATGGGCTTTAATGTACAGTTGGTGAGTGGAAATACGGCTATTATGCAGGGGGTTCCGGCGGATATCAATATCGGCGATGAACAGCAGGTGCTTCGTCAAATTCTAAACCAGTACCGCGAGCTGGATCAAAATATGCGACTTGACGCTCGTCGTAAATTGGCTATCGCGTTTGCTCAAAAGACTTCTATCCCCCGAGGCAAGGTGCTGACTGACATGGAGATGGAGACGATCATAGATCAGTTGTTTTCTTGTGAGGAACCCTATTTAGATCCCTTAAAAAAGCCTACGATTCATTACCTTCCATTGGACGAAATAAAAGCGCGATTTCGATAAACCAGTGGATTTATGTCGGACAACCGGAATTCCTTGACTATTCTAGCTATTGAACCACACTTCAGTGGCTCACATAAAGCCTATTTGGAGGGGCTGCAGGAGCACTCTCGCCATACCGTTCATTTGATTACCCTTGAAGGAAAGGGCCGGCCGGCGCAAGTGCATATCGACACGATGAAATTGGTACGTCAGGTTCAGAGTCTGGATGTTCAACCTGACCTGATCTTACTGAGCAGTGTGATGAACGTTACTGCGTTTTTAGCGCTGACCGATCCACGATTTACCGATATTCCCAAAATTTTGTATATGCACGAAAATCCGCTGACGCGGCCTTTGCCCCCCGGTGAGACTCGGGATGAGGTCTATGGCTATTTACACTTTATGGGACTGTTAGCGGTAGATAAACTTCTGTTCGCCTCGGAGTTTCAGCAAAATGATTATTTGGAATCACTGCCCAGCTTCCTGAAGGAATATGCTGATGATTCCCATTCCGAAGCCATTGATCATATTCGCGAGCGCAGTGATGTCCTTTATCCCGGTTTGGATTTAAGCATATTGGATCAGGTGCAAACGCCCGAACGAAAGAGCCAACGACCGGTCATTGTATGGAATCAGCGCTGGCAGTATGACCGAAATCCAGGTATGTTTTTTCGTGTTCTGAACCGGTTGGATGATATCGATTTGGAGTTCGATCTGATTTTAGCCGGAGATACCAAGCATGACAAGCCCGAAGAGTTCGAAAAAGCGTGGTCGCGATATGGGCAACGGATCAAGCATTTTGGATATGTAGAGGATCCGGAAGCGTATGCTACCTTACTGCATCAAGGAGATATTGTGGTTTCCACGGCTACGTATGAATTCTTTTGTGTGGCCATCATGGAAGCTATCCACTGTGGATGCCATCCGTTACTGCCCAACCGATTACATTATCCCGAACTGATTCCACAGCATTTGCATGAGCCCTTATTGCACGCGCCAGTGTTATATGAAGATGAAGATCACCTTTTTAACATCTTGAAGTCTATTTTAAAGGCGGATAGTAAGCCATTGCCCAAAGAGACCTTAAAAAAGATCAATCAACATCTGGATTGGTCTAGGCGTATTGGTACTATTGACGATTATTTCGCCGCAGCAGTCGCTTAAAATGGTGCTTCGTCGTCAGGACCTTCATCGGGTGCGGGATTATGGCCCATGGGAGGCAATGAGCTACCCCCATTTATATCACCACCATCGCCCGGATCCCCATTATCCATAGGAGTTGGACCTTGATCTCCCTCATCATCAAAGGGCTGGGGATCAGCAGAGGTGAGGTTTTCGAAGCGAGCGTAATCCTTCACGAAGTAGAGTCGAACTGTCCCCACCGGACCATTACGCTGCTTCCCGATGATTAGTTCGGCCAAACCTTTGGTGGATTGCCCTTCCGGTGTGGTGGTAATACCGTAATACTCTGGTCGATAGAGGAAGCAAACAACATCGGCATCCTGCTCAATGGATCCGGACTCACGAAGGTCACTCAATTGAGGGCGTTTGTCGCCACCGCGCTGTTCTACGGCACGACTAAGCTGGGAGAGCGCAACCACGGGGACATCCAATTCTTTGGCCAGGGCCTTCAAGCCACGAGAAATATTAGCAATCTCCTGCTCTCGACTTCGGGTAGCTTCTATACCGGTGGATGTCATTAACTGCAGGTAATCTACCACAATTAGACCGATGTCGTGTTCATTTTTTAACCGGCGGCATTTGGTACGCAGCTCCATGATGCTCAAGCCGGGGGTATCATCGATAAATATGTTAGCCGTGAACAGTCGCCCCGCCGCATCAATCAAACGCTTGAATTCTTCATCCTGCAGACGACCGGATCGAGCCGATTGGGCATTGATACGACCTTCCATAGTCAAGAGACGCTGAACCAATGACTGAGCAGACATCTCCAGACTGAAAATAGCTACATTTTGCTGCAGATTGGGATCCGGGTGTAAAGCCGCATTTCTTGCTGTAGTCAATACAAAGGCAGTTTTACCCATTGAGGGTCGGGCGGCTACAATAATCATGTCGCCTTTTTGCCAACCGGCGGTCATTTTATCCACATCCGTGCCGGTGGGAACGCCAGTAATACCCGAAGGTTTACCCCGCATATCTTCCAAGTAGGAGAGTGTGCTTTTCAACACATCCCCAATCGGCTTGGCGCTGGCTCGGTGTTTGGCATTGGCCAGATCAAAGATTCGTTGTTCCGCATTATCCAACAGATCATAGGGATCACTGGTGGAATCGTAGGAATCCTTAATAATATCCGTGCAATTCTGGATCAGTCTTCGCTTGATCGATTTCTCAGCGATGATTTGCGCGTGATAGTCTACATTGGCCGCTGAACTTACCGAACGAGTGAGTTCGGCCAGATAGGCGGGGCCACCACAGGAGTCGAGTAAGTTACGGTCTCTAAGCTCATTTTCGACAGTGAGCAGATCTAACGGATTGTCCCGCTCATAAAGATAATGCAAGGTGTCGAAAATATGCTGATGAGCGGGTTTGTAGAAATCTTGGGCATTCAGCATTTGAAGAGCAATGGTAGCTGCTTCGTGCTCAATCAACATGCTACCCAAAACGGCCTCTTCAACTTCTAGAGCCTGAGGAGGTACGCGTCCACCATCGCCAACTTTATTGGAGGAATTATTATTTGATTGATAATTATTTCGGCGATTGTCGCTCATAAATTCAAATAAACAGAATTATAATTCAATTATGGTTGGCAGCCTAGCTCATCATAACGTTTGCGAAGCAATTGTACATCCTCCCATGTAGGACGTTTCCATTGGGGATTCCGTAGTAGCGCGGCCGGATGGTACGTTACCAGCAGTTCGCGTTTACCATTATCGTAGGGATGGAATTTGCCGCGCATACTGCCCAGCGATTGGTCTCGATTGAGCAAGGTGGTCGCTGCTACGCGACCCAGACAAAGAATGAGTTTGGGATCTATTAACTCGATCTGTTTTTGTAAAAAGGGAAGACTTTTAGAACGCTCTTTCGTCAGCGGATCCCGGTTGTTGGGCGGTCGATGTTTTAAAATATTGGCGATATACACATCCGGTCGGTCAAAATTGATGGCGGACAAGATTTTATCCAACAACTGACCTGCTTTACCCACAAAAGGCTCTCCTTGCTGATCCTCGTGATAACCGGGAGCTTCCCCAATTACCATAAGATCAGCATGCGGGTTACCCACGCCAAATACCAAGTTGGTGCCTTCCAGGTCGGTCTGTAATTCCTCGGCAGTCTCGCAAAGAGTTTTTAATTCATCCAGGGTAGAAACCTGTTTTAACTGCTCATAAACAGAGATAGGTTGAGAAGCAGACTCTGGTTTCGATTGTGAGACTGGTTGATCTTGCTGGTTGGATGATCTCTTATCAGTGGATTCTTGTTTAGAGAGGGAAGAGTCCGAAATGGTTGAGCTTTCATCCGTACTGTCATCCTTTTTATTGGAATTAGCTACTTGGGAAGTCGAATTAGAACTCGCCTCTGTTAAACCAAAGGAACCATACATTTGGCGCTCCAATTTCAACGCATCAATGAGATCATCGATCCAATGGGCTAATGTTCGTTTTTGGTTACTCATTAATCCCTGTCGTTATTCAGCGTCAACCAGTTCGGCGATCACTTCTTCTTCGGATTGTACCTGTTCGGGTATGATGCCCCGGTAGTGCCCCTTACGGGTTCGTTCGGTTAATTCGACCGGCACAATTCTGTTAATCAGTCGTTCATCAAAGGGAACAGCTACACGAACGTAATTATCCGTCCATCCATACATGATCCCTTTCTTGTCAGCTCCTTCGAAGAGGGTAGGGCGGGTTTCCCCTTGAAATTGCTGATCAAAGGTAAAACGTTTTTTCTTGGATAAGCGTCGCAATTTGTGAGTGCGTTCTTTGCGAATGGAATCCTGCACATTGGGTTCGATCTCCAAGGCATGTGTGTTCGGTCGTTCCGAGTAGGTAAACACATGCAAATAGCTTACATCCAGAGAATCGATAAAATCAAAGGATTCTTGAAATCGCTCTTCGGTCTCGCCGGGATGCCCGGTAATCACATCTACACCGATACAAGCATCGGGCATGAGTGATTTGATCAATTCCACGCGCTGACGATACAAGTCGGAGTTATACCGGCGTCGCATTAAGCGGAGCATCTCATCGCTACCACTTTGTAATGGAATGTGGAAGTGAGGAAGAAGTTTCTCGGATTGAGCTACATACTCGATGATCTCATCATGCATGAGATTCGGTTCTACCGATGAGAACCGGATTCGTTCCAAGCCATCCACCTGATCTAAAGCTTGAACCAGATCATAGAAATTCTCATCCCGACCACGGCCAAAGTCACCGGCATTCACCCCGGTTATTACGATTTCTTTAAAGCCTTCATATACTAAATGTTCGGCATTTTGGATCACCGTAGCTATTTCCGGGCTGCGACTCTCGCCTCGGGCCAGGGGAATGGTACAGAAGGAGCACTTGTAGCTGCATCCATCCTGCACTTTCAGGAATGCGCGTGTACGATCGTCAGAGGAGAAGGAGTTGTGAAACTCTACGGCTTCATTCACATCCGTATTGTAAACCAATGGCTGGTCTTGTTTTTCAAACGAATCAAAGAGTTCCAACAGGCGAAATTTGTCTTTGGCGCCTAGTACGGCATCAACGCCCTCAATTTCAGCAATCTCTTCCGGCTCCAGCTGAGCATAACAACCAATCACCGCTACAAAGGCATTGGGATTGCGACGCAATGCTTTACGCACGGTATGCCGACAGGTACTATTGGCACTTTGAGTGACCGAGCAGGTATTAATGACATAGATATCCGCTTTATCATCAAAATCGATGACATCATAACCTTCCTGCTCAAAATCTCGTTTGATCGCGGAAGTTTCTGAAAAGTTGAGTTTACAGCCGAGTGTATCAAAGGCAACTCGCTTCATGCCGGACAAGGTATGAGTTTAAAGATTGTCACAAACGAACCAAGATAAGAAAATAAGCACCACCGTGTAAGGGCTGGATCCCAATTAGAGATAAAAAAAGCAGGTATCTGATGGAAGATACCTGCTTTTAAATTCTGCCTAAATAAATTTTAAAATAAATGCTTCATAGCATAGAGGATCGCAGCGATAACCACGAAATTCACAATACTTAGGGGGAGGAGCTTAGACCAACCCAGCTTCATAACCTGGTTATATTTGAATCGGGGAATTGTCCAACGTACCCAGATGATGACAAATATCCAGAAGAAGGTTTTGGCCGTAAATACAGCGATATCTAACAGCGCCTTGGCAGTTACGCTCATTTCGGGTAACCACAGATCCGCCAGGGGCAGATGATAGCCACCAAAAAAGAAGGTAGTGATTAACATAGAAGCTATGGTTACGTGCATGTATTCGGCCAAGAAGAACATCCCGAACTTCATACCGGAATATTCAGTATGGAAACCACCTACCAGCTCTTGTTCGGCCTCTACAAGGTCGAAAGGGGTTCGATTGGCTTCCGCAAATGCCGCGATGATGAAAATAACCGCCCCTATAGGGTTAACAAAGATATTCCACCAGGTTGACTGGGAATTAACAATCTCCACCATGCTTAGAGAACCGGAGAACAGGATCACCGAAGCCAGAGCCATGCCCATAGGTAATTCGTAGCTCAGCATCTGAGCCGCCGCCCGTAATCCACCTAGCAGGGAGTATTTACTGTTGGATGACCAACCAGCAAGGGTTACTCCATAAACTCCCAGGGAAGTAAAGGCCAGCACATATAATAATCCGGCATTGATATCGGTGACAAAAAGCCCCTCGCCAAAGGGGATAACCGCAACCACCATCAAGGCCGTAATAACCGGAATCATCGGTGCAATAGTGTGAATAACCTTGTAGCCACGGATAGGAGTGACGTCTTCCTTCAGTAAAAGCTTAATCACATCGGCGATGGGTTGCAATAAACCAAATGGACCAACACGGTTGGGACCATGTCGGTTTTGAATAAACGCGGAAAGTCGTCGCTCAAGGTAAACATTTACCGCAGCTGTGTTCAGCAACATAAATGCCCCGATACCCAGAACATAATAGGAAGTGGGATTCATGAACCTGTCTCTTCAGTAGGTTAAAGTTACAACGTTGATTAATGTATTAAGCCGTAACGGCAGGGAGTTCTAGTTTAACTCCATTTTCTTCGTCTATGCGTTCATAGCTGACGCCTTGGAAGGCCTCATTCTGATTCGCAATTTCATCCAGAATTTCCCGGTGAGAAGAAAAGGGAATATCAATATCCAGTCGTTCTCCCAGTTTCTGCAGAATTTCATACAGCGGCAAACAGTCAACTTTATTTTCTTCAGCTCGCCAGTTGTCGAAATCGGTTCCAAAACGATCCAATCGACCTTCGGACATTTCTAGCTCCAACCGGCGATTGGTGTATTTGGTTTCTTTGGCTGGGAAACTGCGCTGAATATATCCATCTACGCTTACATAACTAGCCGCGTGTTCCGCAATACAAGTGATGGGAACCACTAAGTCGGCGGCTTTGGCCGTATCCGTATGATTGGTGGCAAAGGTAATGGTGTAGAGGTCGGAAAGATGATCAGCGGAAATGATACCACGTCCCATCAAATCGTCATTCAGCAGTACAACTACCTTGTAATTACCGCTATTCAACGCGTTTTGAACACCTTGTTCATTCCATTCTTCCAAGCCTAATAGTCGACAGCCATTAGCATTCGGTGCCTGATCGTCGGAAAGCAAGAAATCATCACCGGATCCGGGAATGACATGAGGAACAAAGCGTGCCGGTTCGGTTCCCGCTGCAGTGAAGAATGAGTTCAGCACATGGTTCTCTTCCACAGAAGCATGTGGGCTACCCAATACTAACACATCAGATGGATCGTGCGCATCCAGTACCTCAATCATCGTTTCTACAGCATTATTCCAGCTGGTCTTGGATTGATTGTCACCATCCAGGCGAATAGAAGGTTTGGAGACACGATTTTCATTAATCGTCTGGTAATAAGTGCGGCCGGCATCCGGCATCCAGTAATCGTTAATCTCTTCATTGTAGCGAGGAGTGATGCGCAGAACCAAGTTATCACGGGTCCAAAGATCAATATTGGTGCCTTTACCATTGCTGACATCAATACTTGGCGTCTGATTCATTTCCCACACTCGGGCGTTGAATCGAAAATCAGAAGAGGTCAAAGCACCCACCGGGCAAATATCCACTGTATTCAGGGAATATGGATCATCAAACTCTTGGTCGGGCGCAGTGGTAGGGTAGTTTTTATCCCCACGAGAGACAATGGTCAACTGATCGGTTTTACTAATCTCTTGAGTAAAGCGTACGCAACGCGTGCAGTTGATGCATCGCTCGGCATCCAGGATTACATTAGGACCTAATTGTACGCGCTTCGGCTTATGTACTTTCTTGACCTCAAACCGACTACCTTCGGGACCGTATTTGTAGGCCTGAATTTGTAGTGGACACTCACCGGCTTGATCACAAATGGGGCAATCCAGTGGGTGATTGATGAGGATGAATTCCAACGTATCTTTCTGTGCCCGTTTGACATCATCATCGGTTTTCTGGGTGCGAACCACCATACCATCCGACATCTGCGTATTACAAGAAGTCATCATTTTGGGAAACCAGCGAATCTCACGTTCGCCGTCTTCGTTGACTTCATATTCACCCGTTTCCTTGTTTTTTACATATTGACCCACTTTCACCATACACTGGCGGCAGTTAGCCGGAATAGACATAGAGGGGTGATAACAGAAGAAGGGAATATCAATACCGCGATCCAACATATACTGCAGGAGCATATGTTGTCCTTCAAATTCGTATCGAGTTCCGTCAATAAAAATCTCAGGCATAAGAGCTAGCAGATTAGATAGTTTACGCTACTGCGTGAACAGATTTCTTGCAACGTTGTTCAAATTCGTCCCGGAATCGGGTGATAGTATGGCGTACGGGCCATGCGGCGGCATCAGCCAAGGCACAGATGGTTCGTCCTTCCATCTGAGTAGTCAGATCCAGTAATAGATCCAGATCCTTAATTTCACCTTCGCCATTCTTAATTTTCAGTAGAATTTTTTCCAGCCAACCGGTTCCTTCACGGCAAGGCGTGCATTGACCGCAGGATTCGTGATGGTAGAAATGCGAGATGCGCCAAAGGACTTCGACCATATCGGTGTTTTCGTCCATAACCACCATACCTGCCGTCCCCATCATGGAGCCGGCTTCACGGAGCGAGTCCGCATCCATAGAAACACCGTCTAGTTGGTCAGCTCGTAATACCGGCGTTGAAGACCCACCCGGAATGAGCGCTTTTAACTTCTTACCGTTGCGAATTCCTCCGGCCACATCATTAATCAGATCCATTACCGGAACGCCGGTAGGCAATTCATAGACACCGGGGCGATTTACATGTCCGGAAATCCCATAAAGTACCGGTCCCGGGTGGTTTTCAGCACCAATCCCCGAGAACCAGCTGGCTCCATTATTAATCACATGGGGGACATTAGCCAATGTTTCAATATTGTTAATAGTGGTAGGGCGTCCCCATAATCCTTTCTGAGCAGGGAAAGGAGGCTTGGTCCGTGGATATCCACGTTTACCTTCCAGTGACTCCAACATGGCTGTTTCTTCGCCACAAATATAGGCTCCGGCTCCAGAGTGAACGTAGAAATCTACGCTGTAATCAGTTCCAAACAGATTCTCGCCGATATACCCCTTATCGTAAGCGTCGCCGATGGCTTTTTCCATCATGTCGATCCAAGACTTGTATTCTCCCCGGATATACACATAAATGCTGGTTACGCTCATTGCGTAAGCCGCAATTAGAGCGCCTTCGATAAAGGTATGTGGGTTGTATTCAAAAATCTTGCGGTCTTTAAAGGTACCCGGCTCGGATTCATCACCATTGCAAGCCAGGTAGCGAGGGCCACCATCGGGCTCGGGCATGAAAGACCATTTTAATCCAGCGTTGAACCCAGCACCGCCCCGACCGCGGATATTAGCTTCTTTAACTTCATTTACTACTTTATCGGGTGTCCAGTCATCTCCCTGAACCACCTTTTTAAGAGCTTCGTAGCCCCCATTCTCTTCATATACATCAATCTTATGCAGATTGGGTATGTTGGGTATGAGAACAGGTTCGTATGATTTCCAGTCTTGAGCCATGACGTTCTATTATCCTTCAGTCGTAGATTCGTTGAGTGGCATTGCCATACTTTCGAATTCGGGCATTTCACCATTTTTCAATCCGTCAATAACCTTATCTACTTTTTCAGTAGTCAGATTGTTGACATATACACCGTTGGTGATCTGCATCATAGGAGCGTATCCACAGGCCCCTAAACATTCAACTTCTTGGATGGAGAACATGCCGTCTTCGGTGGTTTCACCAGCCTGAATACCCAGTTTGTCTTCTAAATGGTGTAGAATATCGTACCCACCACAGAGCTGACAACTTAAGCAGGTGCATACATCCAAGACAAATTTGCCCTGCTCTTCCTTATAATATTGGGTATAAAAAGAGGCCACCCCATGTACGTGAGATTCAGGGACGTCCAAGGTGTTAGCCACCAATTTCTGAACCTCAGGTTCAACATGTCCGAATTTGTTTTGAGCAACCCACAATGCAGGAAGCGTTGCCGCTTTGACATCGGGGTATCGAGACTTGATGTCTTCGATTTTATCTAATTCTTCTTGCGTAAACTCTAGCATAGATTACTTATTTATCACATTCACCTAATACGGGATCCACGCCACCGATAAGTACCACGGTGTCGGAGACCATTTCGCCGTCTAGCATATATTCTAAGACCTGCAGATTACAAAAGGAGGGAGCGCGGATTTTCAATCTCCAGGGATGACCGGTTCCATCACTTTGAATGTAGTACCCGAGTTCCCCTTTGGGTGATTCTACCGCTTTATATCCTTCCACGCCTTCTGGAGGGCAAATACCGATATCAGTCATCATGAAATCGTGAATCATTCCCTCCATAGAGTAATATACTTCATCTTTGGAAGGATAGGCCTGCTTGGCATTATCGGCTCGAACCGGCCCCTCGGGCATCTGCTCTAAGCACTGTTCAATAATGCGGATGCTCTCGTGCATTTCTTCCATGCGAACATAATAGCGAGCCAAGTTATCGCCTTCCAGACGAGTAGGAACTTCAAAATCAACTTCGTCGTACTTCAGGTAGGGGCTCATTTTGCGCAGATCATAGGCAATACCAGCAGCCCGTAGCACCGGACCAGTGGCTCCTATTTCAATGGCACGATCAGCTTTAACTGTTCCAATATCTTTATTTCGATCGATAAAGATGCGGTTTCGATCCAGGATGCCGTGCCAGTCTTTTAATTCTTTGGGGAATTCATTAACAAACTCCTTGATCAGGGCCATGGCATCATCGGTAATATCATTAGCTACACCCCCGATTCGAGAGTGGGAAACCGTAAATCGATGCCCAGTGAGCTGATCAAATATATCGTAAAGCTTTTCGCGCTCACGGAAAGTCCAGATAAAGAAGGAAACCGCTCCCGCATCCATAACCAAGGTTCCCAACCAGAGCAGGTGAGAAGAAATTCGCGCCAGTTCCGCGCCAATCATTCGGATGTATTGCGCGCGTTCAGGTACTTCTACATCGGCCAGTTTTTCAACTGCTTGGCACAACGCAATGTTATTACTATAAGGAGAGAGGTAGTCCATGCGATCGGTATAGGGCATGAACTCCTGGTAGGTTTTATTTTCTGCGATTTTTTCAACTCCGCGATGCAGATAACCGACGTCCAGTTTACATTTGTCGATTTTCTCGCCGTTGAGTTGAAGAACCAAGCGCAATACACCGTGTGTGGCTGGATGCTGTGGTCCCATATTCAATACCATTTTGGTATTTAAGGGATCTTGCGATTCCAGCTCCTCAATGGTGGTATGCTTATCTTCTAAGCTTTTGTAGAGCGCATGCTGGTGTTCTGAAAAGAATTTGGTATCCAGCTGCTCGTCAAAAACCTTGTTGTCGTCTTTTGTTTGGGTACTCATAATAGCAATTAATCCGTATCAGGCGTGGAACTTGGCAATTCAATAGAACCGGGGATGCCCAGCAGAGGAAATTCCTTGCGCAGTGGGAAATAGTCAAAGTCTTCGGGCATAAAGATGCGGCGCATATCCGGATGATTATCGAACTTGATTCCGTACATATCATACGCTTCGCGTTCATGCCAGTTGGCATTGGTCCAGATATCCGAGACGCTAGGTATAGTGGGGTTCTCTTCGGGGAGGCGAGTTTTAACGAACAACCGTTGTTGATCCCGTAGGCTCATCATGTTGTAGATCAGCTCGAATCGGTCTTCAGAGGTAAAGCGGTCGGCTCCAAGCATATCCACAAGATAAATAAAGTGATGCTCATTCTTGAGACGCTTGCAAACTTCGTGAGTCGCTTCCTTATCAACAATGACCGTAACGTCATCTTTGAATTGTGTTACATCCAGGATCTGATCTGAAAAAGTGTTTTTCAGATCGTCTATGACTCGTTCCAGTACTTCAGAAAGTTCCATGTATCTATAATTATCGTCGATGCGAAATTAAGTATCCAGCATGACGGAGTGTTCCGTCTTAATTTTTTCCTGAATTTTCATGAGGGCATGAATCACAGAATCAGGACGTGGGGGACAGCCAGATATGTAAGCGTCAACAGGCAGGAAGTTATCTGCTCCCTGAACCACACCATAGCAACGATGCATACCGCCGGTAGAAGCACATGCTCCCATAGCAATACACCACTTGGGGTCAGGCATCTGATCCCAAATTCTTCGAATGGCATGCGACATTTTATAGGTACACCATCCAGCGACAATCATAACATCGCTTTGGCGAGGTGAAAAACGCATAACCTCTGAACCAAACCGGGAGACATCATAACGAGGACCGGCAAAGGCCATCATTTCAATGGCGCAGCAAGCTAAGCCCATCGGCATCGGCCAGGCGGCATTTGATCGTGCCCAGTTTACTAAACTATCGATACGGGTAGTGAAATATCCTTCCCCGAGTGCACTTTCGAGACCCATAAATAAGGAATAAAGTTAATTGATAATATTGCGTTTGGTGTCCCACTCGAGCGTACCCTTACGCAGAGTGTAGAATAAACCAACAAATAGTATAGCGATAAAGATCATCATGGCGACGAACGTTCCCATGCTCATATTTAAGTAGTTCACCGCCCAAGGGTAGATGAAAATCACTTCAAGATCGAAAACAATGAACTCCATAGCTACCAGGTAGAAACTGATAGAGTAGCGTTCACGAGCTTCGCCTACCGGATCCATACCACTTTCGTAAGGATCCAGCTTATTGCGATTTGGGCGAAAGGGGCCCAGAATACGTGAAAGGGCCAGCAGCACCAGGGCCAGTACGATGGCCACTCCAAATAAAACTAAAACGGGTAGATAATTAGAGAGCATAAAACTGTTCTTCTCAGGTTTTGATCGCTCGAAAATTAGGGGCAATGCCCCGCAAAGTCAACGTGTTTTAACGGGTCGCAATATAGCAGAAAGTTTTAGAAACTGCAGACGTTTTTAAATCAAAATAAATGTTGCTTTATCTCGTAACTTTATTCTCTGAACGACGAAACCAGTTTATGTGTATACTAAAATTCAGTAACTTGTTTTTTAAGTAGATTGCTAACCTTAAGAGTTCTGTTACCTTGGAAAAAATCAGGATGGAGATACTAGGCTTGTCAACCAGCCCTAGTAGTGGTGGAGCATACGCGTTGATCTTAAACGAAGCAGATGGGAATCGTCGATTGCCAATTATTATTGGCACATTTGAGGCCCAAGCCATTGCCTTGGAGCTTGAACACATAAAGCCGCCGCGTCCTATGACACACGATCTGCTCAAAAACATTATTCAAAATTTAGATGCCGAAGTGAAGGAGGTATATATCAATGACCTCACTGAAGGCACCTTTTACGCTCAGATTATATATGAAATCAATGGTGAAACGCGCGAGCAAGATGCCAGGCCCAGTGACGCAATTGCGTTAGCTATTCGTTTTGACGCTCCCATATTTGTGGATGTGTCGGTGCTGGATGAGGCCGGTATTGAAGCAGAAGCTTCTGATTCTGGAGAAGTGGATGAGGGCGCGGGAAGCCTTTCTGAAGCGCAAGAATCAGAAGGAATGACCCGGCTGGATGAGTTGGAGCAAGACTTACAGACGGCCATCGAGACCGAAAATTATGAGAAGGCCGCCAAAATCCGCGACGAGATCAAAAAATTAAAAGGTTAATCCACCAATACTTTTTTCGTGAAACTATCTGGTTGTTCATTTTCCAAACTTCCTTTCAATTCACTGTTTACTGACTACACTAATCAAAATGAGCAACTGGGTGACTTTTTCAGTCATTATCCGCCTGATTTTGATGCCCTGAAAAATGCGACGCTCCAACGAAATCAGTCGCATGTTACCGATCGAGAGCTGCTAGTCAAAGCACTGATCCAGTACAATGAGCGTTTTGATTTGCCTGACGGATGGAAGACAAATATCCAGCGTTTGGGCCATGAACAAGCGGTGGCAGTGGTAACCGGACAGCAGAGTCATGTGTATGGCGGACCACTGTACACCATCTACAAAATTCTCAGTGCCATCGCGCTAGCGGCAAAGTTGAATGAGGAACTGGATCGCCCCGTGGTACCGGTATATTGGTTGGGAGATGAAGATCATGACTTCGAAGAAGTATCCAATGTGGTCATCCCGCGAAAGGATGGTTTAGAAAAGATACCACTTAAAAAAGCGGATAACGGAGATCATCGAGTCTGTGATCTCCAATTCGGGGACGCGTTGTCTCTGGTTCGTTCGGAGTTGAAAGAACTTCTTATTGATACCGATTTCAGCGAAGATCTATGGGAATTATTGGATTCCTCATTTCAGTCTGATCATACCTTTGGGTATGCAACCGCTCACTTGTTCGGACAACTCTTCACCAAGCATGGATTGGTTATCGCAGGAAGTAATGCCCGGGCAATTAAACAATTGTTGGTTAAGCCGCTTCAACAGTCTATAACGAATTATGATTCTTTACGGTCTTCTTTGGAGCAGAAATCGGAAAAATTGAGTGATTTATATCACCAGCAGGTGACCATATACGACTCCAATCTATTTTGGATTAGCGATGATGAAGAACGGATTAAAATCAAGCATACCAATGGGGCATGGCAAGCTGGAAACCATGTTTGGAAAGATACAGACGCGATAAAATCTGCTATTGGAGATCATCCTGAGCGCTTTTCGCCCAATGTCTTCTTGCGCCCTATTTTGCAAGATCATTTGCTCCCTACGGTTGCTTATGTGGGTGGGCCGGGTGAGATCTCCTATTATGCTCAAATGAGAGAATTTTATGGACAATTCGACTTGGAGATGCCCATGATTTGGCCGCGTATGAGTGGAACCCTGATCGATAGTCCTATTCAGCGAGTATTGGATAAGCTACCCTTTGAGATCGAGCAATATCAACAGCGTATTGAAGATCTCGAATCCGCTTATGTAGAGCAGGCGGAGACCATTGATATTGAGTCTGTGTTTGGTTCATGGAAAAAAGAGGCGGACGAGATATCAACGTCGTATGTGCAACAGGTTTCGGAGGTTGATCCCACCTTGGAAAATGCCGCCGGTAAAGCGGTACAAACCTTTGCCAATGAGTTGGACCGTTTAAAAGGCAAAGTGTATCGGGCCACTAAACAGCAAGAAAAAACACAGATCAACCGGATCCATAAAATTAAGAATGAACTGTTTCCCGAACAGGGACTACAGGAGCGCTCGATCAGCTTTATCTATTACATGAATAAGCATGGTATTGATATATGGGATGATCTGTTGAACGCGATGCAAGAAATTGACTACGCACATCATCAATGGATATTCCTGGATTAACGATGGGATGGGATGACAGTATCTGAGCAAAAAGCTGAGCTGCGAGCTAAGGTAAAACAGTGGCGCCGCCGCTTATCAAAAGATCAGTACCACAAATCATCCATTGCGATTAAACAAAAGGTATTCAATCTCCCTGAAGTAATGGATGCTAGACAGATCCATTGTTACGTATCCATGAATGATCGTTGGGAAATTGATACCCGAGTGTTAATCTCGCATTGGATCAAACAGGGAAAGAAGGTTGTCGTTCCCCTGATGCGACCCAAAGCACAGTTGAGCCACCACATAATTCAGGATTTGTCTGAATTGACCATCAACGAATGGGGTGTTGAGGAGCCTGATCCGACTAGGCATCCAGCAGTTGAAGTAGCTGATTTGGACTTAGTGATTGTGCCTTTAAGTGCAGCCGATCGGCGTTGCCATCGATTGGGATATGGGAAGGGGTATTATGATCGATTCTTAGATCGGGTACGCGTTCCCAAAGTGGGTTTATGTTATGAACACTGGTTTTTAGAACAAGTACCTACAGATAATTTTGATGTGCCCTTGGATCTGATTGTTACCGAGAAACAGGTTTACCGCTGCTCAGTCGGTGAGTAGGTTATATCGCAATCATTCTGTAACATACCCAAGTGTCAAACGTACTAAGACTGCGCATGATCGGACTAAGATAACCTGATAATATTATGGCAGAACGCACTAAAACACATACCACCGGGAGTACTATCGATCAACAATCGCATGAGAGTGCGTTGTCGTTGGATTTCTCTGATCAAGAGCTAGAATCCACGTTACACGAGTTCATGGCCGATGAACAGAACAGCGGCAAAGAGGTATGGAATATCGCTACCATTACTGGAATGGTGATGATCTTTATCGGTCTGACCGGAATGATTCAATGGCTAACCGGGGACTTGGGGAGCGGAATGTTGGATGTTCTGGAAGTACTGCCCATTATTGGTGGAATTTTAGTGACCTTGATCGGCTTCGGATATTTTGTGGGAGAACGGCGCAGACAGAAAAAAGAGGCCAAAAAGCGGAAAAAAGCCGTTGAGCAAATGAAATCTGCTCGACGAGGAGAGAAACAGCAGAAGAAAAGTGGGGAAGCATATTCATCACTTGAGCCTTACGCATTACAGCAATCCAAACGCTTGTTTAAATCCCGGACGGATAAGAAAATCATGGGGGTTTGTGGTGGTATAGCCAAATATTTCGGGTTGAGTTCGACGATCGTAAGACTGATATTTGCCATCTTGTTTTTTGCCGGATACGGAAGTACCGGTATCATATACTTGGCATTGGGATTCTTATTAGACAAAGAGCCCCCGGAGCTGACTGAATCAAACACCTAATCATCAAAGTTATCTTCTAAAGACGATTAACGGGCAATCTTGTGCTGATTTCATTTGAAGGAATTGATGGATGTGGTAAAACCACCCAAATTGGTTTGCTAAAAAACAGGCTGATCGATGAGCTACAGGAAGAGGTTTCTGTGTATCGAGAACCCGGAGGAACGGGATTGTCCGAACAAATTCGCTCAATTTTACTGGACAGTTCTCTGAAAATGGATTCGGTTACTGAGGTGCTACTTTTTTCAGCGGCGCGCTCTCAATTAATCTGCGAGCGAGTAAAGCCAGAACTGGATGCTGGTAAAATCGTCATTTTGGATCGCTATTTTGATTCCACAACGGCCTACCAAGGATATGGTAGAGACGAAATTGATCCTGATGCGATTCAACAATTAAATACACTGGCTACTCATCAAGTATTGCCCGAGATAACATTTTATCTCAAGTTAACGCTGGATGAAGCGCGTGAGCGACAAGACGAGGTGAGGGATCGGGTAGAGCAATCCGATGATGCTTTCTTTGAACGTGTGATACATGGTTTTGATCAGTTGGCTCAAACTGAGAACCGGTTCATCACGATTGATGCGACTCTTCCCAAGCCGACGGTCCATCAAATGATTTGGGATAGTGTGGTAGATCGTTTGAAGTAGTTGAGGCTTGATTCCAAGTAGTTTGCTTTCCCTCAATTTCTGATACGGGCCGGTTTCCCGCTATTTTGGGTCGCAGGGATAAAAACAGAGCAGGTAGTAACAATAAATCCGCAAATAACGCTACCGCTATTGTAGAGCAAACCAGAATCCCCATCAACATCGTGGAGTGAAATTCACTAAATACCAAGCTGCCAAATCCAACCACCAGGATCATGCTGGTAATGAAGATGGCTTTTCCGGTGTAAACAGTGGTTTTCTGGAGAGCATTCACAAAATTACCACTTCGCAAGTATTCAATACGAAATCTGGCCAAGTAGTGAATCGTATCATCCACGGCAATGCCAAAGGCAATGGTAAAGATGACTGCGGTGGAGGGTTTAATATGAATATTCAAATATCCCATTATGCCCGCAATAATGATCAAGGGTAAGATATTGGGTAGCAGAGAGATAATTACCAGTTTAGCCGTTCGAAATAAGAGGGCCATAATGATAGAGATCCCTATAAAAGCCAAACCGATACTGGAGGCTAATGCAGTTACCATCTTGTCATTGATAGCCGCACTCAGTACCGTGGTGCCGGTGATGGTGATATCAGTATCTGATAATTGTTGGTCAGCATATTTCTGTAGATCGTCGCGAAGCAGATTGATTTCCTTGGAGCCCACATCGTAAAGTTGAGTGGATATACGTAAGGTCCGATAGTCAAAATCGACAAATGAATTTAACATCTCGTCATTGTTGAGTTCCAGCAAGAGTAAATATTGACTGATTAATGGTCCAGAGGAAGGAATTTGACCACTTTGGGATTCATTTAATACCCGATCCATTTCTTTGATAAGAGTGTTCAAAGAAGTCACACTGTGGACTTCGGAATGGGATCGAATAAAAGATTCAAACTGATCAACTTGATGCAGCCATTGGGCATTTTTGACCGAGCCTTGTTTGGGAGTTAGAATAAGCTCCATGGGAAAGGGCGGACTCAAATTTTTACTAAAGAAACGACTGTCTGCAATTAGTTTTGAATCTTGGCCAATATCATCAAAAACCCGACCGTTGATCTCCAAACGAGTCATTCCATAACCGGCAGCAAGTAACAGTATCGCGGTAATCAAAAAAACTTGTTTCTGATGATTTCGCACGTATCTAAACATGCGATTCAGCAGAATCTTAAAAATCGTATCAAAAGAGCGATTAGATCGAGCTTTGGCATTAAAACGCTTAATTTCGAACAGCTGGATAATGGAAGGCAGAGCTATCATGGTAATGATATAGGCAATCAACACACCGGCCGCTGTGTATAGCCCAAAGCGTTTCATGGGCATCACCGAGCTACTATACAAAGTTACAAAACCAATTGCGGTGGTGACGCTGGTTAAAAAAGTGGCACTGCCCAAAGTGACCAGTGTATCCTTTACGCTGGGTCTCAGTGCTTGATGTTCATGATCATCGTATTTCGACATCAAGTGAATAGAATCCGCTACCCCGACACATAATAATATTGGGGATATCGTACTACTCAATATCTCAAAAAATCCACCGGTAAGAGCCATGAAAGCTACGGTCATCAGGATGGTGGCCCACACTATAGCTATGGGCAACAGTACCCCCCAAAAGCTACGGTACAACGCCCAAAGCAACAGAATGATCAATAGGGTGGATACGCTTACGTAGAGTACAATTTCGGTATTTAGCAGTGAAACGTATTGATTCCGAAAATAGGGGATCCCGGTAATATGAAATTCATAACCATTCCGAAATTGATCTAATATGGTATTCAACTCATTGATTATTTGTTGTCGATCAAAGTAGTGATTATGTCCATCGGCAATCTCCAGGGTAAAAGCCGCTGTTTGGGCGTCTTCGCTGAGCAAACGTCCCTGTATAAACGGATTGTCCAGCATAGATGCTCTCAGCTGTTCTAAATCAACCGTATCCAGGTTGGTGTCGGGCGATAAAAACGGATCAAATCGTAAAGATTGATTTTCAGAAGATATTTGATGGACATTCCAGATTGATCGAACCTGATCTATATAACTGATTTCCTCCGCTTGCTGGGCCATCGTCCGCAAATTATTCAACACCAATGTTGAGAACAGGGAATCCGACCGAAAGCCTACTAGAATCACGTTGTCATCTCTACCAAATTCATCTGCCAGTCGCTCATAATCATGGATTACCGTATCATCTTGGGGGAAAAATCCTTCCAGATCAAAATTGGTGGTAATTTGACTGGCAGGGTACACCGAAAGTGCCAATAGTAGCAGCAAAGAGGCCAATAGCGACTTCGGAAAGGCGATGATAAAATCAGCTATGTAAGCAAACCATGTTCGCATGAGAGTGTTCTCAAAACCAAATAATAAATTAGATAACGCAGCAGAACTACGCTTTATGGATTATCATTCCAAGCGTTTAGAAATACCAATTGAACCGAAGATATCCCAAACTATTAGATCTATAATCATAAAAGCTGATGTGCCCGTATACCGGTGGTGTTTCGCCGCCCCCAAATATATGAGCTCCAAATTCCGCATCCACATTATCCATGATCTGATAGGTTAGCTTTGGATGTAACCAGAAATCTTGATGCAAGAAATGGTGCCGCCCCTGGAACCATAGCTGAAGTTTATCACGGAAAAAGCTTTTTTGAACAAGTAAGGTAGTGTAGTTAAAAGCTTGGGACTGGATTATTTGATTATTGTAGTTCAGTATTCGTTCCTGAATAAATTGCGCACTCAACGTCCAATCGGAAACAGAGTATTGTATCCCGCCCATCCAATTGAGGGTTGGTTTATGTTGTAACAGGTCATCATCATTCTGCTGGAAATATGTGCCGAACTGAGTCAGCAGAGCCGGGGTAACAGTTTGGAGATCATTGGGCTGAATTCCTGGGGGTAGAATATCCAATGCTCGCTGGTGGGTATACAGCAATTCCGCATTCAGTACGAATGGATCCAAGGCAGTAATTGAGGTGGAAAGGAATCCCATCCAACTTTGAGGATAAGATTCCGTTAACTCCAAACCAATCGGTCCGATTTGTCGCAGGTTGATGTCTTTGCGATACGCGGGGTTGGGTTGATGCCACCAATATATGCCCACATCCAGATCGAAATTCAGGTTAGATCGCCAAGCATATCTGGCCGCCAGTTGTGTATCAAACAGGTTGGGATTGGATTGATCGGTATTGAATTCCACCGGAATAGTGGAGGGGAATAGGCGATTGGGAAACCAACGAGATTGCGGTTCGGGGAGCGTATTCGCTCGAAAAACCGGGTTGCCGATCAACTGAAAGAAATTTTGATTCCAATAGCGAGTATAATTGACGGCCACCAATCCACGCTGGACCAGCTCAAAATCTCGAGTTAAAAAACGAGAAAGATCAATTGGGGAGAGGATATCGCTGATGATCGCCAAATCAGCACGCGACCAAGAAAGGGTTTGTTGCCCGATCCGTATATCTGCATTGGTTGTATACCAATCAATATAGGCTTGCTGAATTCGAATGGCCGCTGAATCACGTCGATTCAAATACGTATGATCAATATCCAGGCTTAACATCCATTCGCCGCTTCGAAGATCAGATTGTGCTTCCAAGCGGGCCCAATTATAGGCATCCAGTATAGGATAATCAGGCAATGTACTAGAAGAAATTGAACTTTGCACACGTCCGGTCCACTTAATTTGAGCAGATAAAGAAGCCGGCCAAATGCAGCTCAGAATGAATAAAACGCCGAAAATGGTACTACCAGACAGACAACGCAAGGACGTAGGATTAAAGAGATTCGGGTTATCAAGTTAAATGGGCTTTAAATTTATTGCCGATCAGCCAAAATATGATTAAATTTATTGCATTGTGGATGACATGTATCATAGAGTTCACAACGTCGTTTATTGCGCACAAACGCAACATTTTTATTTCAGCTTAAATCTGAACCATTCAATCATACGAAGTAGATCTAACGTATTATGGCGCACGAAAGAATAGAAGTAGATTTGCCACTCTCCAAAGTTTACGAATTACTTAGCAATCCCGTCTTATTTCCTAATTTTATGGGGCGAATTGACGAAGTGGTTAAAGTCAATTCCCAAACTTTTGAATTTAAAACCAAGATTGGCAACGAGGAATTCCAATGGACTTCCAACGTAATTGACAATCTTCGCAACACTCGCTTTGCCTGGATCACCATCAATGGTAATCTGAACCAGACGGGAACCCTCCGTTTTACTCCACTGGATAATGGCGAACGTACTCGTGTTGATTTCAGCTTGGATTATCGCACTTTCTACGGTGAGCCATCTGAAGAACTTCAAGAGTTTATTGACGGCTTAGAAGAGCAGATGGAAAATGATCTGGCTTCTTTCAAAGAACAAGCCGAAGCAGGTACTTTCAAAGATGCCGGCGAAGAGGAAGAAGCTAAAGCGGAAACCTCTGAAGAGGAAGAAGTCACCGCATAGTTCTGCTAGGTTTTTATAAACCGGCAAACATACTCTAAGTATTACCAAATGCGCATTACCGAGAGGTGATGCGCATTTTCTTTTTTACCAGATCTTCTCGATGTTCTGAGATCTTAAGTTGATTCTCTTATCCGTTAAAAAAGGCTATGCCGCAAGAATCTTCTCATCTGACATTTGAACAGTATCAGCATTCTGAATGGCTGAACAAGCCCCATATAACATTGTGGGGCCATCCCATAGAGCATAGCTTGTCTCCCTTCATTCATAATACAGCCGCGCGAGCTCTTGATCTGGATTGGCGATACGCTGCCGTGGATGTCCGGGCACAGCATATCAGCGCGATATCCGGGATTATGAATCGGAATACGTGGTTGGGAGGAAACATCACCATACCCCATAAGCAGCTGATGATGCAAGTGGTGGATTCTTATTCATCAGCTGTGGAATCGATCGGAGCCATCAATACCATTGTTAAACGGGATGATCAGAATTTACATGGAGAAAATACCGATTGGCAGGGGTTTCTGGATCCACTGGAGCCGTTTGTGGATGAACTGGCTGAGGAGCGTGCCATTATATTTGGAACCGGTGGAGCGGCTCGGGGAGTGGTGTATGCTTTGCAGCAAGTGGGCTTGCGTTCCATTGTACTGGTTTCGCGCTCGCCCCAACGAATCCGCTCACAGTGGCAGTGGCAACAGGGCGAACTGGTAGTGTGTGGGTATGAAAATTGGACCGCATACGCTGAGGATGCGATTATGATTATCAATACCACACCGCTGGGTATGACACCCTATCAGGAACAATCACCTGTAGAAGAATTTGAGCTGGAGTATTTAGCCGATAAAGTTTGTTATGATTTGGTTTACGCTCCTAGTAAAACTTTATTCCTTCATCAAGCTGATGAAGCGGGAGCCGATCTAATTGGCGGATTGGATATGTTAATCGGGCAAGCTGCTCATGCCTTTGAATTGTGGACTGGAAAAAACTTTCCTCACCGAATCGTTCGCAAGAAATTAAACCAAGTAATCCAAGAATTATGATTGAGTGGCTAGAACCAGAACTCTGGCAAGATTCCAAAGAGGTCCGGGCGGGTTTTACGTTAAAAAACACAGAACAGGTGAATAGCAATTCATCAACCATACCCGGTTTGAATACGGGATTCCATACTCAGGCTGATCGTGAGGAAGTACAGGCTAACCGCGAGCGATTGTTTGCCGATTTGAAACTAGATCCGGAATGGACGGCCTGGGGCGAACAGGTGCATAGCAATCGGGTACGATTTGTAACCAGCGGAGGCACTTATTCCGAAACCGATGGGTTGGTTACCCGAGTACCTGGCTTAACCTTGATGATCCAAGTGGCCGATTGTGCCGTAGTATTGCTGGCTGATGAGTTTGCGCGGGTAGTGGGAGCGTTGCATGCCGGATGGCGGGGCGCGGCCGGTCAAATTGTTCCATTGGGTATCCAGCGGATGATGGAACATGGTGCCCAACCCGATCGGATGACCGCTTATATCAGTCCGTGCATTTGCGAACATCACTTTGAGGTAGGACCCGAGGTAGCTGATCAGTTTCCAGAAATGGTGATAAATCGATCCGATTATCAGAAGCCACACATCAATCTTAAAGCCTATTTGGAGTTTCAACTGATCAACGAGGGATTAGCAACGGATCATATTGAGGTGGCGGAGGGATGCACCATGGGTGATGCTACTGAGTTTTATTCCTACCGAAGAGAAGGGGAACGAAGTGGACGCATGGTTGGCTTTATTCAACTTTCGTCACATTCCAAACACGGTTAAACGGTAAGGGTACTAAGGTTGAGAGTCAGTTACAGTCCCGGTTATTACGCTCCTATCCCCGATGATCATGTTTTCCCTATGAAGAAATTCAAAGGACTCTATGATTATGTGTTAGAAAAAGGTTGGATTAAAAAGCACGAAATTGTGGAACCAACCATGGTGGACACGTTTAACTTAATGACCATGCACTCGCAACGGTATGTGGATGCGATCTGGAAGGGGACATTAGATCGTAAAGAAGCGCGACGCCTGGGGCTTCCATGGTCAAAAGGTTTGGCTATTCGTTCTCGTTTGGCCGTACAAGGAACCATAAATGCGGCCTTAATGGCTCTGCAAGATGGCATAGCCGGGAATCTGGCCGGTGGAACTCACCACGCCATGCCCGATCATGGGGAAGGATTTTGTGTATTTAACGATGTGGCGGTAGCGATTCAGGTGTTGCGTCAATCTAAGTGGGCGAAACGGATTATGGTCATCGATTGTGATGTGCATCAAGGCAATGGTACCGCAGCATTTTTCCAGGATCAGCCTGACGTTTACACCTTTTCCATCCATGGAGAAAAAAATTATCCATTTCGAAAACCCCCGTCATCTTTAGATATTGGATTACCTGATCTAACCGAAGATGAGCTGTATTTACAAACATTGGGAGATGCTCTAGATCGGGTGTTTTCGGAATTTCGGCCTAACTTAGTTTTTTATCTAGGAGGGATCGATCCGTTAGCTGATGATCATTTTGGCAGATTAGCGTTGTCTATGAAAGGGCTACAAGCTAGAGATCAAATAGTGATCGAATCGGTGATCCAACAAAATATTCCGTTGGTTTTGCTGTTATCTGGTGGGTACGCCCCAACATTACGACAAACAGTTGAAGCACATGGATTGATGTATAAAATGGGTAAACGGCTGGAACCTTGACTTTACCATCCATGGTTGCAATTAGGTCAGCGAACTAACGTTATTTTGTTATATTGACGAACTTTTCTGAAAGACAAATCAGGATAATATTCGATAAATAGTTACTAAATGAATTTTTTATTTGAGCTTCTTTCCACCGTCGGGATTTTTGTCTTGGCGTTGTTCATACTGGTATTATTTCACGAGTTGGGCCACTTTCTGACTGCCAAGTTATTTAAAATGAAAGTGGAACGCTTTTCTATTGGGTTTCCGCCGCGTGTTGCCGGTGTTCAGATTGGCGAAACGGATTACTGCGTTTCGGCGACCCCCTTAGGCGGTTACGTTAAAATTGCCGGGATGATTGATGAGAGTATGGATACAGAGTACATCAATCAAGAGCCCAAACCGTGGGAATTTCGCAGCAAACCGGTTTGGCAACGGAGTATTGTGATCTCTGCCGGAGTTATATTCAACTTAATTCTGGCCGCTGTAATTTTTGCGAATATTACCTTCTTTTACGGAGAGCAAGTTATACCGGCTGAGAATGTAGAATCAATTTATGTGCCGGAAGAATCGCTGGCCGCGGAAGTGGGATTTAAAACCGGCGATAAACTTATCGCCGTCAATAATAAGGATGTAGAGTACTACCGAGATTACTTTGAGCCCTCGGAGCTGACTTCCAGCACGTTATCTTACACTGTTCTGCGAGATGGAGAAGAAGTGACCTTGAAAATGCCCAAGGGCTTTTTGGATCAAATGGCCAATCAGGGGTTTTTGAACCTGGGACACGCCATGCCTAGTATCATTAGCGAGGTACAGGAGAGTATGCCCGCGGGGCAAGCAGGGCTTCAAGCCGGGGATAAAGTGGTTGCCATTAACGGTGAGCCAGTGAGTTACTGGTTACAAATGACCGAGAAGATTCAAAACTCGAAAAGCGAGTTAACCATCCAAGTTGATAGAGAAGGTGAATTGTTAACCATGAATGTAGCTCCTAATGAGAATCAGATTATTGGCGTTCGTCCGGTTGATCCGCTGCAGTATTTTCAAACCATTCAACTGAATCCCGGATTGGGAGAATCGTTGGTGGATGGGGTCGTAGAGACCAAAAATACCGCTGTGGGTATTGTGCAGGGATTAGGACAATTACTCTCGGGTAGCATTTCGGTTAAGCAAAATCTGGGTGGTCCGGTGGCTATTGCCAGTTATACCAAAGATATTACCGATCAGGCCGGTGTACGGGGATTTTGGCAAATTACCGCTTTTTTGAGCGTGACGTTGGCGATCATGAATATCTTACCCATTCCTGCACTGGATGGCGGCCATTTAATGTTCTTGATCTATGAAGGAATAACCCGTCGCGAGCCGTCTGTTCGCATACGTATGGCATTACAGCAAATCGGCTTCATTATCCTGGTAGGTTTGATTATTTTCGTGACGTTTAATGATATACTCAGAGAACTCGGGTATTAATTAAGCAGGTAATATCACGCTCTGGCAATCTGGGCGGATATTTTCAATAACTTCAGGATATAAATCTATACGGATGTCAACATTTGCACGTGATGGCTACCCATCAATGATCGTGGTCACCATATTGGGCTTTTTGATTGCCTCAATAGGATTATGGGTACCCGAGTGGTTGAGTTATTTTTTCTACATCGCCGGACTATTGTTGGTACTTCTCGTTTTTTATTTCTTTCGCGATCCAGACCGCGATTTACCCAGTGACCCCAATGTGGTGGTGGCTCCAGCCGATGGAAAAATCCTATTCATCAAAGAAGTAGATGAGCCTATTTTCCTGAACGGGAAAGGCAAGCAGATCAGTATTTTTCTTTCCCTATTTGATGTGCATGTGAACCGAAATCCGATGAGCGGTAGGGTTGATTATCTGAAATATCACCCCGGTGATTATCTGGTGGCCTGGCACGATAAAGCCTCCGAGCTTAATGAACGAGCTGAATTTGGAGTGACCCATGAAAGTGGAACCAAGATATTTTATCGTCAGATTACCGGCTTGGTAGCACGAAGAATTGTATATCGAGTTGAAGAGGGAGATCAGCTGGTTGCCGGAGAACGATTTGGAATGATGAAATTTGGCTCTCGAATGGATATCATTGTACCGGACAATGTAAAGCTCACTGTGAAGGAAAAAGAACACACGGTGGGCGGCGAAACCATTCTTGGAGTTATCGAATGATCAAAATGAAGTATCCGGTACAACGCAATCGTCTGTTACGTCGACGCAAGAAGAAGCGCGGACGCAAAGATGAAGGGAAGGAGAAGTCCTCCCGGCGCAAGCGGATACGGAAACGATTTCGAAAGCCCATTCCCAGTATTGTCGTCCCCAGCTTCTTTACCTTGATGAACCTGTTCTGCGGCTTCTTGGCAGTGATCAATATCTTTGAGGGGCGCTTGGTATTCGGAGCTTGGTTGATCGTGTTAGCGGGGTTATTTGACGCCCTGGATGGATTTATGGCTCGATTGTCCAATGCCACCAGCGAGTTTGGCATTGAACTGGATTCCCTGAGTGACGTAGTCTCTTTTGGAGTAGCACCCGGATTTTTGATCTATGCTTTTAGTATGCAAGATCTGCAGGTGTTAGGGGTGATCGTGGCCGCATTACCCCCGTTATGTGGAGCGGTTCGTTTGGCTCGCTTTAATGTGGAAGCTCATCACAGCGCGCCGGTGGATTATTTCCGTGGCTTGCCTATACCCGCTCAGGCGGTAATGTCCGCTTCTTTTTACCTTACCTTTTATGATCAGTTGGCGCTGTTTGAAGGTTTTGAATATGGCGTTAATTCGGTCATTATTCCCATATTAATTGTCCTATCTTTTTTGATGGTCAGTACGGTTCCCTTTGACAAAATGCCCAGATTCAGCAAAGGGGCACTCAAGAAAAATCGGGGTAAAATCGTCCTATTTGTACTATACGGCATTGTCATAGCATTTTTCCAGGAATATGGGTTGATAGCCGTGTTTTCCATGTTCATTCTCAAGGGATTAGGATTAGCAGCCATCCAATTAATCAATACGCTTGTAGAGGAGAATGGGAGTAATGAGGATGATGACGAGGTAGTGGTAATCGAAGAAGAGTTGGGTAATTAAAAGGAAACTTACCGGCTGGGCGGGGATTCAATGATCGATCGAATTAGGGACGATCATTACTGGTAAATTGATCAAACTCCTGTTTTTGGTAAGCATCGGATCCCACAAAACTAAGTAGTTTGGTAAAAATATCCGGCTTGATAAACCCCCCTTGTTGAGCGATCAGTTTTCCCTCAGAATCGATAAATAAAATAGTTGGATAAGCCGTGACTCCCAGTGTTTTAGCAAATTCTTCCATGGTCATTTTCTGCCCGTTGTACACAATGGTTTGCTGAGACTCACCATCCACACGAACCGGGTAATAATATTTCAGGAGGTGCTTTTTAACCTGGTCGTTAGTGTAGGTATTGTTATCCATTTTCTCACACCAAACACACCACTCGGCATAAATATGTACTAAGATTTTCTTCCCCGTAGTTGACGCTTTCAACTGGGCTTCTCGCATGGAATACCAACGAATCTCAGTAGGCTGCTGAGGGGACTCTGGCTTTTGGATATGGGGCAATGAGCATAAATGCGCACTCGTGCCGCTTGGGTCCATGGTGCCTACCAGAGATACAAAAAGTATAAGTGCAAATGTGGTGATCTTGGTGATCATGATAAATAATTGAACATCGTCAATAACAAATTCTAGTATCACCGTGATACTGATCGTAATTTAATGGATAGCCTTGTTCAATAAATGTCAGCTTACTCGATTTATCGACTTTTAACAGTTTGCTGAAATCCGACATTTTAGGAGGGTATTTATGAGCAAAGCTATAGGCGTTTAAAACAAAAACGGAACTGTTTTACGGGGTATAACATGTGCTTAACAAATTTGAATGGTAGGCAAACAGACGTGAACTTTGTTCAACAATGAGTAGAGAAAAGTGATGTTCTGGTACTGTTTGTTATTGCAAACAGGTGAGCATTTATTGAAAAATATTACATCAGTACTTAACAATATTTTTCAACCGGTGTTTTTACTAAAGCATCTCAATCACTGCGGGGATAGTTAATTGAAATAGTACTGCACGCCCAGGGAATGAACGGTTCCGTAACCTGTTTCAAAGGGGACCAATGTATAGTTAAAACGAATATCTTCCCAGTGTACACCGGCTCCTGCATGAATACGTCGGTTAAATGAGCCGAACTTATAGCCGGTACGCAATTGAATTAATTTATCGATATCTATCTCTATGGCTATGGATGATTCCGGATTCTCCAATTGCCACTCTTCAAAATTGTCCGAATCGGTTCCGCTGAATGGAATATCCAGATCCCCGAAGAGCGAGATGAGGATAGGCCATTGTGGTTCATTGAGAATAGTAAACTCGACGATATCTACTTGCAGCCCGGTTCGAACCGTAGCCGGTAAAGGCGTTCGATCGGTAATTAACGGCTCCATTCGTCCCACATTTAATAATCCGGCGCCCAGTTTTATACGTTGATCCAGAAAAGAGGCCAAAGCTCCTATATTGATAGCCCAACCGGAGGCGCGATTGGCCAGGTAATTTTCATTGAGATACATGGCCGTTCCCCCCACAGCGATATGCTTCCAGCGATAGGCATAGCCGGTGGCCAAGGCCAAATAGCTGACATTAAAGGATCCCGTGGAGGGGCCGGGCTGTTGGCGAGCCTGGATATCATCTATAGAAGAGGCGTAAAGTGCCACTCCCCAAGCTTGGCGAGTGGAATTGTTAGGATGAAACTGTCCGCCTGCAAAACTGTGTCGGGTGTCGGAAATCCAAAGGGTGTAATTTCCTTGTGCGGAGGATTTAGGTTCCCAGGCCATGGCAGCCGGATTGGCGAATAGCGAGGCCGCCCCATTTAATACCGCCGTTTCAGTACCCGCCAACCCAAGGGTTCGGGCATTCGCAGAGATCGATAAAAAATCCATACCCCCGTTATCTACGGTTTGTCCGTGGCCATATTGGGCCATGCCGGCAATCCAGAAGAGCAGGCAGGCAGTAAAGAAATTAAAACGTAAACTGAATGGCGATAACATGAGCTAAACCAATATTTGAAGACTCGCGAATAACCGCATAATCGATGCTGGCGTTGAGTTTATCAAGGGGTGGGGTAATACTGAAACCACCGGAAATTGTGCGCAAATTGATATTCATTAATTCAGAAAGATCCAACGATTGCCAACCGGCGCGCAGTGTGACCATCGGATGAATAGGATAGCTAGCTCCCAAACGTGCTTGCCAAAGGTCGGTGGTATTTTTGCTTGAATCCAATATTAATTGTGAACCACCTATACTATTATTCAAGGTGTAGTCAAATTGTTGATGATTTAGCAACTGAAGCTCTACACTGCCGGTGAGAGTTAGGGCATCAAAAAAATTTAATGCAGTACCGGTTTGCAGGCGTAGGGGAAAGGATTGTTCTTCCGATTGAGTAGATTGCCCGCCGTACAGTTCTTCAGAGTTAAATCGATAATTGCTGAGCAGATCCTTGACCACCAGCCCCCATTGAAAGTGCTCACTTCTTTTGTAATGAATGCCCAAGTCGATACCCATGGACATGCTGGGGGACAGATCCGGGTGAAAGCGTGCGTAATTTAATTTAAAGCCGGCTCCTATGGCCCACTGATCAGATAGATTAATACCAAACGTGGTCAAGGCTTGTAATTCAGCGGAATTAAAGGTGCCTAACGGATATCCACTCTGCGAACGTTCATCAAAATCGGTGACACGAGCGGTGCGAATCAATAAGCCCAGTCCGGCTTCGGGGGGGAGGGGAGTGGTTCCTTGCAGTACATGAAGCTGACGATCAAAATTGAGCAGTGCCGAACCGATGCTGAATTGCGACTGTTCCATCTCATAAGCTGAAAAAGCCGGGTTGTAATCTATAAAGGCCCCTTCTTGTGCGTAAGCCACCCAGCTATTTCCAGCAGCAATGGCCCGAGGAGAAGAACCAAATTGTGTATAAGATCCAGCGGCTCCCCCGCTTTGAGCCATGGAGAAGTAAGGGAGGGTCACTCCCAGAAGAAGTAATAATCCGATAGATGAGTATTTACGATCCATCAGTTAACCACCATGATTTTACCCTTGTATACATCACTAGGAGTCTCAATGAGGTAGAAAACGGGACCGTCACTGACTCGTCGATCATTGGGCGTTAGTCCATCCCAAGGTGCTTCATACACGCCCGGGGAGTAGGATTGATCCACCAGGGTGGTAATAGGCTGCATATTGAAATCCATGAGTCGGATCCGCACATTTCCGGCTTTTTTGACCTCAAATTTTATGCGGGTCCAGGTATGCCGTCGTGGTGAAAACGGATTGGGGTAGGCGTAGTGACTGGTATTAGCCTGTTTATCGATATGTTGATTGCCGCCTTTCAGGGGAAAATTCACCCGGTAGATTTCCCACTCTTGCAGATCGGTGGTGGTGATCAGGCCTTGGTTAGTCCCCACCCATAATCGCTCGTCAGCCACATCGGCGCTGAGAAACTCCGTATTGGGAGGGAGTTGATTGTCAGGAGATTGAATGCTGCTTACTCGGTTCCAGCTTTGGCCATTATCCGAGCTGATAAACAGTCCATTGTCACCCGCCGCGATCACCGATCCGCCTAAAAAAGCCAGATCATTGATTCGTTGACCGATCAGGTGCTGCTGATAGGAGGCATTAATATCGGTGAGCGATACCACTCCACGGCGGTCCCCATTGCTAATCCAGTTGGTCATCCAGATCGTACCGTCGGGCGCTTCTTTGATGGTAATGATCCAGTTGCCCAGCAGGCCGGTGCGGTTTCGTGGTCGTGCTTCGGTAATGTGTTGCCAGCGTATTTGATCGCGCGGAGCGGTTAGCGCGTTATCAGAGACATTGAATCCACCTGCGGTTCCCAACCAGACACGGCCCTGAGAATCGATTAAGGTGCCAAAACCTCGGAAGTTTACATCATTATTGGGATTAAATTCAAAGTCATAGGTCAGGCTGGGATCCAGACTATCCTTTGAGGAGGGAGGAAGGAGTAATCGCTCCCAGGTTGCCCCGAAATCTTGACTGCGCAGAATACCCGTCGCCCAATTCGCCGAAATGAGGGTGGAGCCCGATTGCGAAACATCATACGAGGGGGATTGTTCGGACACCACGACGGGTACTTGCTTCAGGTTCTGTCCCCCATAAGTGTATAGGGTGTCATCCCTGGCTTCTAAGGGTTGATCAATAAACGTCCAGCTGGATCCACCGTCGGTGGAGGTATAAAACCCCATCCCCGTATGAATTGAGTCATCACCAAGTTGCACGTTATAACCCAACCCAGCCACAATAGTATCTGGAGCTAAGGCAATGGAAAACAAACGAGCGCGCCCAGCAGTTAAACTATCTGCCTGTTCGGGAATATACCATTGATTCGATTGGCCGATCATACGATGCATTTTGGGGCCAATCCAGACCGTATCTCCAATGGCCCCCACATTGGAGACCGCATTTTGGTACATGCCCTCATATAGTGATAGTTGAGACCCCAGTAGTTGGGCAGTAGTAGATTTGGGGAAGATCAATAAACCCAGTATAAGCCCAAGGATCCATCCGAGTTGGACGGGAGCTAGCTGTTTTTGAGTTTCGTTAAATTGGAAACGTAAGTGCATGTTATCTCTCTAACACAAATGGCGTTTTAACGGTATCACTGCGCAGTCCTACGTTGTCTTCCGCGTAAATTCGGGCTTGGTATTCCGCTGGTTGATTTTGGCTATTGATGCTGAAGGTTACCGTATAGACCGAATCACCAGCCACCGCATCGCCGCTTTCATCGCCTCCGTTGTCTTTCATCTGATAGGGCGAATCGCCAATCAACTGTCCCTGCGTATTCAACAAATCCAGATAAACCGCTTGTAAACTCACTTGACCATCGGGATCGGTTACTTTCGCGGTGAAGGGAATCGTTTTGCTACCCGATTCGGGAATAGTCACCGGAGAGGGGATATCATAACTTAAAATTTCAGGAGGTTCGCCAGTTTGGGCCAATTGGGGAATAGCAAACTCCGACCACGTAGGGCTGGATTGTTCAGCCTGGACCGAGCCGGTTAAGGTGTAGCGATCGGATAACGTCGTTGAGGTAGTCAGTTCAAAAGAGCCCGTAGCTCGGTATTGACCAGAGGCTATTTCCGAAATGGATAGGGAGGAAGTGGAGAGAATGGAGTCTCGCAATTCCGAAACCAGGTCAATTTGCGCTTCCATTTTATTACTGGAGGAACTACTAAATTGCATTACAACATCAAATATGACGGTTGTGTCTGTAGATGCCGAAGCAGGAAGCTTCGTAAATACCAATGAATCAGGGGATATGGTTAACTGCTCAATACTTAATGGTTCTTGCACTACCGAATGGGAAGGTAGTGATTGTTCGCAGGCTTGAAGCAGCCACATACTTATCAATATAAGACAGCTATGTACGAGTGCGTTCCGGATAACTTCTGATGATGGTATTTAGGGTAATGAATATCTCAAAGTAAGAGATTCCGATGGTGCTGCAAAGTGATCTTGGAAATCGCTGTTTGTAGGTGCAAAAGGACAATATAGAATCAAGATTCCCCGACTGAATGTAAGGATCAGATTATTTACCTTCGTTCATAATAGAATCTCAAAACGGTTATTAATAAGAATCATTTCGATTATGAAGCATTTATCTGTATTTACGTTGCTTCTGGTGGGCAGTATGTTGCTGTCGGCCTGTAGCAACACGAAACAACAAACCCAATCTATGAGTGAACAGTCCTCTCAGCAAGAAGAAAAAATGGCAGAATCCCCCGAATCGGAGCAAGAGAAGGTGGAAAACCCATTATTCTCACCGAGTGAATTACCGTTTGAGGCGCCCAATTTTGATGAGATCAAGACCGAGCATTATCGTCCGGCTTTTAAAGCGGGTATGAAAGAGGAGTTAGAAGAAATGGACGCCATCGCCTCTAATCCAGAGCCGCCAACTTTTGAAAATACCATCGTGGCCATGGAGAAAAGCGGTCGCTTGTTGAGTCGAACCGCCTCGGTGTTCTACAATCTGACTTCTGCCCACACCAACGATCAGATCCAGGAGATCCAGGCGGAGATGGCGCCGAAACTAGCCGCACACTCCGATGATATCTTGCTGAACGCGGATCTATTTGCTCGCGTGAAAACGCTCTATGAGCAGCGGGAAGAGTTGGAGCTGGATAAAGCTCAAATGAAATTGTTGGAAGACACCTATCGCGATTTTGTTCGAGCTGGCGCGCAGTTGTCCGAGGAAGAGAAACAACGTATGCGGGCTATCAACGAAGAGATCTCCTCACTGACCACCAAGTTCCGGGATAACCTGATGGCGCTGAATAAAGAGCGCGCTGTGATCGTGGATAATGTAGAAGAATTGGATGGGTTGAGTGAGGACCGAATTGCGGCCGCCAAAGAAGCGGCTGAGCAGAATGGGCACGAGGGCAAATATCTGCTGACTATTACCAATACCACCCGTGTGCCGGTATTGAAGAGCCTGAATAATCGGGAACTGCGAGAACGCGTGTGGAAAGCCTCTGCCCATCGTGGCGTAGGTGAAAATGATGGTATTGATAATCGTCCCATTGTACTGAAGCTGGCCAAGTTACGTGCGGAAAAAGCCGAACTGCTAGGTTACGAAAATTATGCAGCGTACAAGCTGGATCCCCAGACCGCCAAGACGCCGGAGCAAGCCTTGGATATGCTCACCGACTTGATTCCCCCGGTGATTGAGAACACCAAGCAGGAGATGTCCGCCATTCAGGAAATGATGCGGGAAGAGGGCATCGAAGGGGACGTGCAACCGTGGGATTGGAACTATTACGCGGAGAAAGTGCGTCAGGCTAAGTACAACATTGACCAATCAAAAGTTCGACCCTATTTCGAGTTGGATCGGGTGCTCAAAGACGGGGTGTTCTTCACCATGAACAAGCTGTTCGGAATCACCTTTGAAGAGCGGTTTGATCTGCCCGTCTATCATCCCGATGTGCGTGTGTTCAATGTGTATGATGAAGACGGGTCTCAGATTGGGCTGTTTTATGCCGATTATTTCGAACGCGATTCTAAGCGAGGCGGCGCCTGGATGAACAACTTTGTGGGTCAGTCTCACTTGCTGGATAAAAAGCCGGTGATTGTGAATGTGATGAACATTCCACCACCTGCCGAAGGCGAGCCTGCGCTAATCAGCTTCGACAATGTGAGCACCATGTTCCACGAGATGGGACACGCTGTTCACGGATTGTTTTCCGATGTGAAATATCCATCGCAATCAGGGACTTCCGTACCGCGTGATTTTGTGGAATTTCCCTCTACTTTTGAAGAAGATTGGGCCATTCAGCCAGAAGTGCTGAAAAATTATGCCATGCACTATGAAACCGGTGAACAAATCCCTCAAGAGCTGCTGGACAAAGTAATCGAAGCCCGTAATTTCAACCAAGGATTCGATACACAGGAATATCTTGGGGCCACCATGCTGGATTTGGAATGGCACATGCTGGGTACCGAGGAAATTCCCGAAGATGTGATGGCCTTTGAAAAGCAAGCTTTAGCCAAATACGACCTGGATATGGACGTGGTGCCGCCACGGTATAAGTCGCCCTATTTCGCGCATATCTTTGCTGGAGGATACGCTGCTAATTACTACGCTTATATGTGGAGTGAAGTATTAGCCGCTGATGCCTTTGCCTATATGATGGAAAACGGCGGACTTCAGAGCGAAAATGGCGATCGGTTCCGCAAGTATATCCTCTCGCGGGGGGGGAGCGATGAGGCCATGGAGCTCTACAAAGCCTATCGCGGCGAAGAACCCGATGTGAAGCATCTGCTCAAGCGGCGTGGACTTACCGTAGAGTAGGAGTACCCACCGTATTTTAGGTTCCGCATTCTAAAGGCGAACTCTGTAAACAGGGTTCGCCTTTTTCTGTTTGGTGAGTTCAGAATCTATCATTTTGAGTAAACTTTTATATCTATTGAGTAAAATTACTCATTGTATTGAGTAAAATTGCTCACTATATTGAGTAAAATTATAAGAATGCTCAATATTATGATTATTCGTCCCCAAACGGCGCTTCTTCTGAACAGGCTCAAAGAGAACCCGCCCCAATTTATACAGGTGTTGTGTGGACCAAGGCAGGTAGGTAAAACCACCGCCGCATTGTACATCCAAAATCAGTTTGAGCAACCAGCGATTTATACTACAGCGGATGAAGCCGATATGGGGGGAGCCGTATGGATTGATCAGCAATGGGAAGCCGCGCGTTTACAACAAAAACAAAGCGGTGAAATGGTGCTGTTGATCATTGATGAAGTCCAAAAAATTGATGACTGGAGTCAATCAGTAAAGAAAAACTGGGATCAGGATCGCAGAAATGAGGTGCCCATTCAGATATTATTGTTAGGATCTTCTCGCTTATTGCTGGATCAAGGATTGACCGAATCGTTAATGGGGCGATATGAACAAACGGTCATGTTTCAATGGAGCTTTCCCGAGGTTCAGGAAGCCTTTGACGCCACCTTGGATGATTACCTTTGGTTTGGGGGATATCCGGGGGGCTATGCGTTGATCAATGATGAAAAGCGGTGGACGGACTATATAAAAAACTCCATCATTGATGCTACGGTTAACCAGGATATTCTGATGATGGAACCAGTCAGAAAGCCCAAACTATTACGACAATTATTTGAGTTGGGAACTACGTACTCTGGTCAGATATTGAGTTACAACAAAATGTTGGGGCAGTTACAACAGGCCGGAAATACCACGACATTGGCGCATTACTTGGATTTACTTGATTCCGCGGGCATGATTTCTGGATTACAAAAGTATTTCCAAGCAGATACTCGAAAGAAGGGATCCAGTCCCAAGCTTCAACTGTACGACACCGGAATTATGAGTGCCAGGGAAAACAGTTCAAGGGAAACCATAGAGATGGATCCCAAAAGGAGAGGTCGATGGATCGAAACCTTAGTTGGCGCCCATCTGTTAAAAAGTGCCCGCAGGGGGAACATATCCCTCTACTATTGGCGACATGTTAACAATGAGATTGATTTTGTGATTGAGCGAAATCAGCAGCTGGTGGGTATTGAAGTTAAATCAACTCCTTCTAGACCGACCAAAGGGATGCAGGCTTTTAAAAATAAGTTTTCGCCCCAAAAGGTGTACATGGTAGGGGGAGAAGCGTTGCCGCTGGAAATGTTCTTGAGTATGGATGCGACCGAGCTCTTTTAGAGCTATTTTTACATAACAGCGGAGCAATAACGTATTTTCAAGTCTGGATATGTGTAGGTGGTAACATCAATTTAGCTAATAAAAACAGCCCGATCCGGGATGGCCGAATCGGGCAGTTAGCTATACATAAGTCAGGTTGGTTAACTGATAATCTTATCTACACTGGTGATCACTGACGCTAAACGAACAGCATCGAAAATGCGCTCTTCGCTGCTTCCCATTTTGAGCAGGGATTGTTCGTGCGAACAGCAACACATTTCGCAGCCGTTGACCGCCGACACAGCTAGACTTACCAGCTCAAAGAACTCCTTCTCTACCTTGGGCTTAGCCATAATATTCATTTTGATGCGCGCGGGCATCTTGGTGTATTCTTCCTTGTCTAAAAAGTGACGGAAGCGATAGAACACATTATTAGCCGCCAAGAGCGAAGCGCAAGCCACCACATCACCCATGTGCTCCTCAGAAGCACCGGCTTCAAGCGCTTGTGCACGGAAGTACTCTTTGAGTACCTCATTTTTGGCATTGGTGGCCAGGGCCAATCCCAGTAATGCGATCTCTTCCTCAGATAGATGATCGGATTTCATCGCATTTTTGAGATTGACGCGAAGATCTTTCAGATAGCGAGAGCCGCCCTTGGTGAGATCTTCCAGGGAACTGAATTCCTGATCGGAATCCTGCCCCAAGTCTTCCAGCAAGTCATTTTTGATATCGGCGTGATCAACAACTCCAAACATAGCAGTGTAGATAATTTAAGGGTATAATCTTCAGTTAACCGAATCGCTCCGGGTTAGACGGTGAGCGTTTCTTCGCCTTTTTCCCAGTTGCATGGGCACAGCTCGTCGGTCTGCAGACCATCCAGCACGCGGATCACTTCATCTACATTACGACCTACGTTCAGATCATTGACGCTAACCCAGCGCACGATGCCATCCGGATCGATGATGAAGGTCGCACGATAGGCTACCTTTTCGTTCGGTTCCAGAATACCCAGCTCTTCAGCCAGAGACTTAGACGTATCCGCCAGCATAGGGAACTTCAGATCACGCAGATCTTCGTGATCGTTTCTCCAGGCCAAGTGAACAAATTCGCTATCCGTAGAAGCTCCGATCAGGGTAGTGTCGCGATCGCGGAACTCATCAAACTTTTCATTGAATCCGGCAATTTCGGTGGGGCATACGAAAGTGAAATCCTTGGGCCACCAGAACATTACCGTCCATTGATCCACATCGTTATCCAGGATATCAGAAGCAATTTCAGTGAACTCGTTCCCTTTTTCGAGGGAGATGCAGGCAGTTTTGTTAAACTCGGGAAATTTTTGACCGACAGTGATCATGAAATATATACGTATTTAAATATTATGGTTATTGGTTTCGGTAAGGGTATGGCAAGCATAGTGTTATGGTGATATTCACCAAGTTGCGCCATCCCGATTTTGAAGGCCGCCAAGCTACGAATTCATTGGAATTTATGGCAATAGTAAATGGCTATGATATCAGATAGGCTGGGTCTATATCTTGGTGAAAATATGAATGGAAGGTTTTCACTTTTATCCAGGTTGAACAGAGGGGAATAGAGCTCACTAAATATTGGGGACTTCACTACTTGGCTTATGGGGTAAGCCGATCAGGTATAGTTGATTGGTTGGGCCTTCAATGACTCCTCTTTCCCAATAGTAGTTAGATTCGGGCAAGCCTGATAAGAGCTCTTCCATATCGGAAAGCGTATAGGTACGAGCATTGGAAACCGCGCCATCCCAGGCAAAACAGAGGGGGATGATAGGAATTAGATAGGTAAACAAGAGCTGTGAAAAGGAAAGGGGGCGCACGGCAAAGGTGATAAACAGGCAGATGATCAAATTAATAGGAAATGAAATCCAACGGATAATCCGGGGCGCGCTGTTATCACTCATCTCATAAATGAAAAGAGGAGCACGGTCATCCTGGGCATTTCGAAGTACTGCCTGGGCAGCGTCCGGTTTGAGGTGATGAAATCCACTGATCATAGTTCGGATAGTAGAGGACGGTTCGGAAACAGTGTGTGCGTTCACCGGATCCGTACGATAGGAGAGCGGAGATCCTGTATTTTCATTCAGTTGTTGGGCGGCTTCCCGATCGGGATAGAGGTCAGAAAGGGTCAGCTCTAACTCTTGGTGATCGTAATCTGTTACTAATCGATCATGGATATTCGGCATGGGACCACCGCTTCCGGATCCCAAGTCGAGCATGTTTTGAGAACCGGTTTCGTTGATAACGTAATCGAGTAGTTGGGCCGATTTATCAGCCGTACCCACCAAGCGATGCATCACCATAATTAAGCGGGTGATGGCTCTGCGTAGGAATTCGGGAAACCAGGGTTGATCTTCGAATTCGAAAAGGTGGATACGCTTCATAAAAGACTGGCGGAAAATTGATTAAGGTATTGTTAATTAAGAGGCTAAGAATAACCAATAGGTGTTTTTATCCCAATAATTAATATTCTCCCAACCAATCATTTTTATTGATTACATGTTATAAATACTAATCAGTCCGATCGTGTCAATAGCCCCATGAATGATAATCAATGGCCAAATTCGACGACCGTTTAGCAGGTAGGCAACCCCGAAGATGAATCCCAGGCTACCGGTCATCAAAATGCCGGTGACTCCCTGGTAAGCATGAACCAGCCCGAATATCATGGAGCTAACGACCAGTGCTAATATCGAAGAACTAGTGGTAGATCCCATCAATTTATCCAGTGCGTTGATCATAAACGCGCGGAAGATGAGTTCCTCTAGGAATGCTGCGGTAATCCATACCACAATGAGTCCGAGGATCAGGTTGGGTAAGCTCCCTTGAATATGTAACAAATGTGAAATATCCGGACGCTCTCCTAATGCCAAAATATAGGGCCGAACATACATGGAGAACAGCATGATTGCTCCATAGGTACCCGCGCCGATGAGCAGGGGTTGCCACCAACGATCGGGTTTGCCCAGTCCCAGATCAGCCCAGCTCCATTGTAAAGCACGCTTACAGTAGAGGACTATTCCGGCAATGATGGCGAAGTTGCCTGAGCCGATCCAGAAGCCCAAACTGGAGATATCCAGTAAGCCATCGGAATAGTAGGTGTGCCCAATATAACCCAACACAAAGTTGACCAATAAGAGAAAGAAAAGTGCGGTGCTTAACACTCTGTTGGGGGATACGATTTGTTGTCGCAGTGTATGGTCTCGATCCATGATCATTCGATTTAGTATTCAAAATTTAGTCGTGTCCGATTGACAAACCGACCCATGCACAAAAGAGTCCCTGTTTAGAGAGTCGAATTCTCTTTGAGCCAATCTTAACTGAGCCTATCTACGGAGTCTATTTCATCGAAGTTGCGAGTCAGATCCTGCCGCCACCGCTTTTTAACATTATTTAAGTATTGATTTTACAATAAAGGCGGGCTTCGTTTTTAATAGCACAATCGCCCTCAGGAACGATAGGAGCTCATTTTAGCAGGATCTCCCTAAAAGAAGGATGTCATTGCGGATGTGAAAATTAGTGAGTATTTAACATTTGATAAGAGAATGAGAGAGGGGGAAATATGAATAAAATAATTCTTCTAACACTACTGCTAAGTGTAGTGCTGGCGGGGTGTGATGATATTGTAGATACCAGCGAAGAGCAGAAAAATGCTGACCCGGATGCCTATCCAACCTACTTCGAAGGACTGGAAGCCGATATCGTTTACACTGCTGACCAATCTTTGTATCTGATTGATAAAGCAACGCAAGAGGCAAGAAAGCTGCCCATCGGGTCACTAGGTGATAAACCCACGCACCTGCGTTGGTCGAAGGATGGACAGCAGCTCTATTTCTTACTGGATCCGGGAAGTGAGCTGAATTGGATATACGGATTTGATTTTAGGGATTCCACGCTCACCCAAATAGGTAGCAAGAAGTTTAATAATTACGAAGTGTCGCCAGATGGTCAGCGGTTTGCCATGCTCCAAGAGTCCGGATGGTTCAGCTCTGTGGATGAAAGTGCGTCTTACCTCTATGATTGGCCCAACGATCGCTATTGGGATCTGGCTCCATTGGTAGATGAGTTGGTTGGAGACTCAACGATCAGCGAGCAAAAGGTATATGGCATCCAATGGATCGATAACCAGCTATTCAGAGCTGAATTTTCCTATCTATATACAGATCCAGACACCACATTCAGTAAATATGGAAATTTGGTGGGATCCTATCAGCCAACAGGGATCCAGCTAGAGCAATTTAGATATGACAACTATGTGAATGTGGATGTTCATCACAATGCGGACAGCACCTATGCCTATTTCATGGATTGGCTGCCGGATGATGAGGAGAGAGCGCTATATTTTATTGATGTGGCTCGGCAAGACACGCAAATGGTCACCTCAGATACCGATCGTTTAAATGGATTGCGAATATCACCCCAGGGGAAATATTTGCGCTACTACTACGATGTGATTGATGTGGAGATTTTGTTGAGTCACGATGAGTTTTACCTGTATAGCTCCACGGAGAGAACCGCCCATCGGGTGATGCCGGAGGCGTTTGATTTGAATTCAGTACAATTCAGTCCATCGGGAGATCAGCTTACTTGTATGGCTTCTTTTTGGAAGGATGGAAGGCAAACGGATTACAGGTTGTTTGTGATGAATGCTGATGGGAGCGATATCACCAAACTGTCGGATGGAGATGAGGGTAAACTTGGGCAGGTTCGTTTTCGTCCGTTAATTAATTAGAGTAAAAATCTGTATTTGGCGTACAAGTTTTCCGGATCCACGATAGCCACTCTACCCATGGAGTTTCCAGTGTAGGTAGCTAAGCCCTAAAAGTTGAATGGCCGATCTCAGGATAATAGGTCTAATTGAACAGAGCTTATTGGTCGTCTTCAGATTCCCAAGTCCGTTCCATAACCGCTGATTCAACGGCCTCATGGCTAATCCACTCGCCGTTCCAAACCCAATGGAGCGCACGTTTAATATTATTTACAGTAACCAAGAGAATAGGCATTATAACCAAGATCAAAATGGTGGTAAAGAGTAGGCCATAAGCTACGGTTACTGCCATGGGGATGAGGAATTGAGCTTGAAAACTCTTCTCAAAAATCAATGGGGCTAAGCCGGCAATGGTGGTTATGCTAGTCAGGATAACCGGGCGAAAACGTGAGCGCCCCGATTCGATTAGCGCTTCGTAGTAAGGGTGTCCTTTCTTTAGATTACTATTCAAAGTGGTAACGAATACCAGTCCATCATTGACCAGAATACCGATCAGGGCCAGAAATCCGAGCAACGATAAGATACCCAGAGCAATGTCATGTATATAATGCCCCCATATTGCACCGATCATACCAAAAGGGATTAAGACAAACATCATAAAACTTTGAAGATAGGACCGGAAGGCGACTACAATGACCGAAAAGATAAGCGCCAGAAGTATTGGCAAGACGGTTTGAGCCGCGGTAAATACTTCTCGGGATTGCAGTACTTGCCCTTCAAACAGATAGGAAATAGCTGGAAAGCGCTGCTCCAGATCCGGCATAATTTCGGTCCGGATGTTACGAAGGATGTCCGGCGCGGATGCTTTTTGGTTGGCTAAATCGGCTTCCACTTTTATTTCTCGCAAACCATCCCGATGATTGATGGATACCAACCCCAATCGATGGTTTAACTCCGCAATTTCACTGAGTGGATAGGTATTTCCCTGTGAATCTCGAATACGCATATCCATAAGTTTATCCATAGAAGCGCGATCTTCGTCCGCGTAGCGTACCCAAACTTTAATTTCGTTTTTCCCCCGTTGCAATCGTTGCACCTCATGACCGAAGAACCCGGCTCGAACCTGCTGCATTACTTCACGATTTGAGAAGCCCAGCAGGCGGGCATTATCAGTTAAAGCAATCTGAATTTCCGGTTCGCTTGCGTTTTGATTGTCAATAATGTCTTGGAGTTCGGGTATGTCTTCCAAGCGCTGTTTCAGATATTGGGCCCCCACCTGCAGACGTTGAAAATCTGAGGAAATTAGTGAGATCTCTACGGGTTTTCCGATCTGCTTCTCCTTGGTATAGGATAATTGTTCGGCTTCGGGAATAGTGCCCGTTTCTTCGCGTAAATCGGAAGCCACTTTAAAACTTCGGATCATGCGCTCTTCAGAGGGGATCATATAAAAGATGATACTTGCTTGGTTACTGGCTGGGCCAATTCTCAGTTCGGTACGCTGAAATAGATCCCGATCCATATCGAACTGCTCAACATATCGATCATTGAGTCGTTTAGCGGCTTCAATAATCTGATCGGCTCGATCCTTGGTAACCTTTGCATTGAATCCCTGTTTGAGCTGGAGGGTGACTTCCACTTCGTTTCGTTCCAGCTGTGGGAAGTAGTTGGTTCGAATTATTCCGCCCCCCACCGATGCCATGGTAATAATCAAGATGGACACCACGGTGAGCATAACAAATACCTTATTATTCAGCGCAAAACGTAGCAGGGGGATGTAGAAACGATCTCGTACTCGAAAGACCCACTGAGCGATGTTTTCCTGAATTCCTGTTTTCTTGTTTTTACGCTTAAGTGCCTTGGAATGAGCCAAGTGAGCCGGTAATAAAATCGCCACTTCAATCAGCGATATAAGTAGTGTTGCGGTGACGATGAAAGAGACATCCGCGAACAGTTCGCCCACCCGAGCAGGGATAAAAAAGAAAAAAGAGAGGGCCAGGATAGTGGTTAAAACAGCTGATATCACTGCGTGAAGCACCTCCATGGTGCCCTCAATAGCAGCTTTTACGGGTGAGAGTCCTTCTTGGTATTTTTGGTAAATATTCTCGCCAACTACAATTCCATCATCAACCAGAATACCCAGTACGATGATCATACCAAATACCGAGAAAAAATTAATGGTGACCCCATAATAGAGGGCCAGTATAAACATTCCACAAAAAGAGATGGGAATCCCCAGAGCTACCCAAAAGGCCAGGCGGATCCGCAAGAATAATCCCAAAATTAGCATCACCAATACAAAGCCCAGCAATCCATTTTCTTGCAGAACAGATATGCGATCATCCAGGCGCTGCGTGGTATCATCAACCAACACTGCTTGTATAGAACCATGCTGGGTGTTGAATTTATCAATGTAAGCGTGCATCTGATCGGCCGCGTGCTGAATATTCTCTTCATTCGTTGTATTCACCGAAATAAAAATGGCTCGTTGGCCATCCAGGTACGCTTCTTCGGTATCTTCTGAAAAAGTATCTCTAACTTGGGCTATATCACGTAATAAGACCCGCTTGCCATCAGATGAGGCCCGAACCACAATAGGATTTAAATATTTGGCATAGTACTCTTTTTGATCCAGCCGAATTTTGTAATTCTTTTGAGGGCCGCGAATTTCGCCGCCAGATAGTCGTACATTTTCAGATTCCACAGTTTGGTAAACTTCAGCAAGAGTAAGGTTGTACCGCTGAAGGACATTTTCCTTAATAGTTATTTCAATTTCGGGCGGCGAATAACCAAATACATTGATGCGGGAGATATCGTCCATTCTCCGCAGATCGTCTTCAACGCGGTCGGCGGTCGCTTTAAGTACCGACAAAGGGACCTCCCCGGTGATGGCCATAGTTCCGGCAGGGTTGACCGGTTCTTCAATAAAGGCAACAATACGTTCCATATCCTCAGGGAAAGAGGATACCCGGTCAATCGCATTTTTAATTTCCTGATGAACTTCATAGGCGTTCACATTCGATTCCAACTCGATTCGAATGGTGCCGTTGTGCTCCTGACTTTCCGACCGTACCCGTTTGATACCGGAGATGCCCTCCAAATTTTCCTCTACCTTAAGAACAATACTTTCCTCAATCTCCTGGGGAGAAGCGCCGGGATAAGTAGCCTGAACGACCACGAATTTAGGATCCTGCTTGGGGAATAGGGTGGACTGGAGATTGAACAACGCAAATACACCGGATCCGATGAGGAGCAGCAGGATCAGGTTGGCCAGCACCTCGTAGGTGACAAAATAGTGGATGAGCTTTCTCATAATATCAGTTTTGGAGCGGTGCGACTTTGGTTCCTGCGAAGGCGGGAGAATGGAATTCGGTAATAATTAAGGTACCCGGCGCTACACCCTGAATGACGACACTATCTCTGACTGTGGAGACGGGTTCAATGGATTTCAGTACGGCTGTTGAATCCTCTACGATAAAGATCTCATGATCACGTATGAGCGCCTGAGATGGAATTTGAACCGCCTCCGAAAATGGGGCTCCCAGGATGGTGCCTTGGACGTAGCTGCCGGGTTTAAGAGAACTCTCATCGATTTGAAGAAAAACACTGACGGACTGAGTTGAGGGGTCAATTTTTGCGTTTTTCCGTACCACTTGGGCCTGTAGTTGCCTTAGGCTGCCGTGCTCTAAATTCAGGGTAACCGGATCCCCAATTTCGATTTGGTCCGCAACACGGGCCGGAATGGACGCTTCAATTTCCAACTCTGATACTTTTGTAAATTCCCCCAGTTGTTGGTTGGGTTGAATCAGATCTCCGGGGTCGGCCAATGTTTCGGTAAGTACCCCATCAAAAGGTGCTTTAATAGTGAATTTAGCCAGTTGAATTTCCCGCTGTTTCAAGGTGTGATAGTGACTGTAAACGTCACGATTGATCAGAAATAACTGAAATTGGCGATTTCCCGTTTCGGGAAGTGGCGGTGTGACGGATTCTGATTCCAAGTTGGCTAGATAAGTATTCCAAGCAGGGAAAGCTTCCGGATAATCCACGCTGATATCGGGCAGGATGCGAGAAAGAAGCGCCGCGAAACGATATTTGTCTACCTGAACCTGTTGATGGAACTCCTCATCATTGATGCGAACCAATACCGCGCCCTGCTTAAACCGATTGCCAATTTTAAAGCGAGGAGTTACCGTTTCCATGCGGCCGGTCACTTCAGCATGGATATTAATTTGCTGTTCCGGAATAACTCGGCCCGTAAAGGAAATTCGCAATGTTAAATCTTGAGGATTGGCTTTAAGTACCGGCACTTGCACTATGGCTTTTGATTGGCCAGAAGTGGTAGGCTGTTCCCCATCTCGCATGATTAACCAAGAACCGAATAGGGCGGCAAATAGTAAGAGTACGCCAATGGTGACTAATACTTTTCTGGAAGTCATCTACGTGGTTTCCAACTGTATAATTGAGATTCTATATGGCTTATTTAACACATGGTAAAATTTAATAGCTAAATAACTATAACGTACTCATAAAATGTATAGATAAAATGTAAATGGAGCCTTCCGCAATAAATCAATCGATTGCATAAAACTTTTCGTTTGTGTGAGAATGATTTGCGGGAATATATGTAATAGTGGTGAACGATCTCTAGAGGGCATTGCAAAACCTTCCGAAATGTATTCTGTCATGGCAAGATGTAGTAACAATCACCGTTTACACAATCTAATCAGGGGATTGCCGCACTATGTTCGCAATGACTGGTAGTTTGCAAAGCCCTCCTCTAAAGAATGATTCGGTATAATTGGGAGTAGATTAGTCAAACTTTGTCTATTGACCGATGGCTTTCTCAATCCGATTCAACAATGCTTCCACCAACGACTCCTTACTTTGCTCTTTCTCAAACGGCTGTATAACCACCTCCTCAAATCCCTCATGATCAGCCTGACGAAAGCGATCAAACAGTTCGGCGGCCATTTGGGGGATCTCCTCAAAGATGATGATGTTGGAAGTTTTTGATTGGTCAGAGGAGGGCGAATGAATCAGGTAAAGTATTTGGTCGGATGAGGTCGGTGTTTCACCCGGCCGGATCCAGCGGACCTGTGCTTGAGGTGTATAATGTGTGTATTTGGTCCCCGGACTTTTGGGAATAGATGTATCCGTTTGATCGGAGATTGACTTTGAATGGCTCCGTACTGCTAGGCCAGCTATTCGGCTCAACTCTTGGGCTCCGTAATACCCCGGTCGCAAAATAGTATACGGTTCTTGCGTGACATCCAATACCGTAGACTCCAATCCAATTTGACAAGGTCCGCCATCCAGTACTTCCACTTGATCCCCAAAATCATCGCGAACGTGTTGGGCCTTGGTGGGGGAGGGCTTACCAGAAGTATTCGCACTGGGGGCCACCAGTGGCCCCGTGCGTTCGATGAAGGCTAACGCTAACTCATGCTTGGGCATGCGCACGGCCACGGAATTTAATCCCGCAGTCACTAAATCCAATACCTGCGGTTGTTTGGGAAGCACCAGAGTCAACGGTCCGGGCCAGCATTGGTTCATTAATTTTCGCACCGGATCCGAAATATCGGTCACCAAATCATCCAGCTGACTGATATCTGAAATATGTACGATCAGCGGATTATCCGATGGTCGACCCTTGGTCTCAAATACCTTACGCACGGCACTGGGATTACTGGCGTCCGCTCCTAAACCGTACACCGTCTCCGTCGGAAAAGCCACCACCTCGCCGCGCTTTATGTGGGATACGCAAGCTTCGAAATTGTTGGGGAGATTTTGAGCTTGGGAATTAGGCACGAGCACTTCACCAATGTTAATCGTTGTTCGTTATTTGTTAATCGGGATCTAAGCAAAAATTTAATTATGGGCCAAATTTAATATGAATTGGTAATTGAATTAGAGCATGCCAAGTTATTATACTTCGTGATACGATTAACAAATAACAAATAACGAATAACAGACACTAAATAACTTCCGCGACTTCTACATCTTCGGTGATCTTTTCTAAGAAGTCCGCGGCGTCTTCGATGGTGTCGATGTTTTCGATCACGAAGCGAACCCGGTCGTCTTTTTGAACCAGTTTGAACTGGTCCGGGCGGTATTTTTCCAGTTGGGCCAGCATAGGCTGGAAGCGTTCCTCGTAAAATACTTCACCCAGTTTGCTGGACTGCTTGGGGCACTCCAGCCACATCTTGCCGATGCGCACCCGAACGGCGGTAACCAGATTCAGCGAAGCGTGCAGACGAATCTGAGCAGCCACGTAGAGATTGTGCCCGGCCTCGGGCAGGGGACCGAAGCGATCGGTAATCTCATTTTTCCAGTCATTAATTTCTTCGAGAGACGTAGATTTGGCCAGTTTTCGATAGAGATTCAAGCGCTCCACATTATCGGAGACGTAATCGGAACCCAACAGCGCCGGTTTGTCGAACTCGACCTGGGTATCGGGCAGATCCGCCTTAAGCACATTACTGGTATCCACGTCGCCGAATATATCTTTGAACTCTTCTTCTTTCAGCTCTCGAACCGCGTCATTCAAAATCTTGGTGTACAGCTCAAAGCCGATATCGTTGATGAAACCGCTCTGCTCGGCGCCCAATATATCACCGGCACCACGAATATCCAGATCCCGCATGGCGATGTTGAAACCAGATCCCAGATCGGAGTATTCCTCCAAGGCCATCAGGCGTTTGCGGGCTTCGGGAGTCAGCGACTGAATATCCGGGGTGATCAGGTAGCAAAACGCCTTGCGCTGGGAACGTCCCACCCGGCCGCGCAGCTGGTGCAGCTCGGCCAAACCAAAGCGATCCGCCCGGTTGATAATCATGGTGTTGGCGTTGGAGATATCGATGCCGTTTTCCACAATATTGGTGGAGACCAGCACATCAAACTTATGGTTGTAGAAATCGGTGATAATCTTCTCCAGCTGATTCCCGGACATCTGACCGTGGGCAAAACGCACGCGTACATCGGGCACCAGACTGCGCACCATATCCGCCATAGATTCGATGTTTTTCACCCGATTGTGGATGAAGAACACCTGCCCGCCACGAGACATCTCTTGCAGGATGGCATCGCGAATCAGGTCTTTATTAAAACTGTGAATTTCGGTGTATACCGGTTGACGGTTGGGCGGAGGGGTATTGATGATACTCAGATCACGAGCGCCCATCAGAGAGAATTGAAGGGTGCGAGGGATAGGTGTAGCGGTAAGGGTGAGTACATCCACGCTGGCCCGGAGCTCTTTGAGTCGCTCCTTAGCTTTTACGCCAAAACGTTGTTCCTCATCAATAATCACCAATCCCAGATCCTTGAATTTGATATCTTTGGAAGTGATCCGGTGGGTGCCGATCAGAATATCCACTTTGCCCGCTTCGGTACGTTTAATGATATCTTTTTGCTCCGCACGGGAACGAAATCGGGAGATGGCTTCCACCTGCACCGGAAAGTGCTTCATCCGCTTTTTAAATGTTTTGTAATGCTGATCCGCCAAAATAGTGGTGGGGACCAACACGCCTACCTGCTTACCATCCATCACTGCCTTAAAGGCGGCTCGAACCGCTACCTCAGTTTTGCCAAAACCCACATCGCCACAGACCAAGCGGTCCATAGGGGTGTCCGTTTCCATATCCTCTTTGACCGAATCAATGGCACTGGCTTGATCCGGTGTTTCCTCATACTCAAAACGCGCCTCCATCTCGGTTTGCCAAGAGTTATCCGGTTCAAAGGCGTGCGCTTTTTTCATCTTCCGCTTGGCATAGAGTTGAATCAGGTCGCGGGCAATATCCTTGACCTTCTTCTTGGTCTTGGCCTTTTTCCGCGCCCAAGAGCCTGAGCCCAGCTTGGTCATGCGTGGCTGTGTACCTTCTTTGCCGGAGTATTTCTGCAGCTTATGCAGACTGGATACATTCACATACAGGGTAGAATTTTCCTGGTACTGCAGCACCACCGATTCCTGCTCTACGCCACGGACCTCGATCTTACGAAAGCCCATAAACTTACCGATCCCGTAATCAACATGGACGACGTAATCGCCGCGGTTCAGATCCTGCAGCTGCTTAAAGGAGATGCCCCCGCCTTTGGGTTTGCGCTTACGCATCTTGGGACGATGATAGCGATCGAAGATCTGGTGATCGGTGTACACCGCAATACCCGCTTGGGGTAGGATAAATCCTTCATGGATAGTCTCAATGGAGAGATGATAGCGGTTATCCGGACCTTGCTCGCCCAGTAATTCCTCAAAACGATCCCGTTGACCTTCATTATCACAGAGGATGAACACATCGTAGCCTTGCGTGCTCAACTCCTCAATATTTTGCCTGAGCAGTTTAAATTGGGCATTGAATTCCGGCTGCGGTTTGGCATTCAGTCTGAGGGTAGCGTCGGCCATTGATTCACTGCCAAAACTGCCCACAATCACAGTAGGATGGTTGATCAACGCAGTCTCGAAGTTGGTGGCATCGAGATACAGGTGCACCGGCTCCGGTTGAGGATCATCGTCATCTTCCAGATCCTCCAAGTGTTCGCGATACGCTTTCTTCGCTTTCTCAAAAAACTCTTCGAGGTTAGCGCGGATCAAGCCGGGGTTTTTCTTAACGATGAGCGTATCGTCTTCCAGAATATCTAATACCGAAATACGCTCTTCGCCCAACTCTGCCGCATTGGGGACAAAACGAGTTTGATCCAGAAAGGAAACCGAGCGCTGCGAATCGGGATCGAACTCCCGAATGGAATCCACTTCATCGCCGAAAAATTCCAATCGAACGGGATATTCCCCACTGAACGGATAGACATCCAGGATCCCACCGCGCATGGCAAATTCCCCGGGCCGATCCACAAAACGCACTGAGTCATAGCCTTGATCCAGGAGTTGTCCTTTTAATTTCTCCGGATCGTAACTTTGGCCCTGTTCAATCAATACCGAGGCTTCAGAAAACAGGTCAGGGGCGGGAAGTTTTTCTACTAAGGCTTCCGAGGAGGTAACTAGCACATAGCTATCTTGGTTGAGCACTTGTTCCAGCACCTCCGAACGCTGCACTAACAAACTTGAGTCTACTACTTGGTCATCATCATAAGGTTTGTGATTAGTGGGCGGGAGGAGGTAGACATCTTCCAGATCACGGGCTAGTAAATCTGATTGCGCAAATTGAGCCGCCTCGGCATCCGGAGTCACGATTAATACCCGGGGATAATCTTCATGTAGAATGGATACGGACAGTTCAGGCAGTGAGCCGACCATCTGTTCAAGACGGACGGTTTCTCGGTTACCCAAATGCTCACGTAGTTGCGGGAATACCGATTGCTCGGCGAGAATGTCAGAAATTCGCTCTAGGGCCATGCTCTATAAGTGGAATTCGTTGCAGTAAAAAGAATTGGTTAACGGAATCCAGTGGTGATAAGTATATCTTATATCTATTGACCACAGACCACGGACGACCGTCGTCGGACGTCTGTGGTCTGTGGTCTGTGGTCAGACGATTCGCACGCGGAAGATCGCAAATTCACTGAGCATGCCCAAGAGAATGAGCAAGATGGCGGGGATCACGAAGCGGGGGTAGAGATCTTGGTAGTCGGTGTAGATAACTTCCTCAATTTCGGTTCGCTCCAATTCGTTGATGCGGTCGTAAATTTCCTCTAAGCGCTGGGTATCGGTGGCACGGAAATACTCGCCGCCGGTCATTTGAGCAATTTGGGTGAGCATCTCTTCATCGATATCCACTCGCACATTCTGATAGCGTTTCCCGAAGATGGGATCCTGAATGGGATAGGGGGCCGTTCCGCGGGTTCCGGCCCCAATGCTATAAATTTTAATACCGTAGGTCTCAGCCAGTTCCGCGGCGGTCACCGGATCGATCTCTCCGGCGTTGTTTTCACCGTCAGTCAACAGAATAATTACTTTACTTTTGGCCTCGCTTTCTTTCAAGCGGTTTACACTGGTAGCCAGGCCCATCCCGATGGCGGTTCCATCCTGAATCATCCCCATCTCTACATCATTGAGCAGATTTTTCAGCAAACGGTAATCCAGGGTTGGTGGGCAGACAGTAAAACTTTGGCGAGCAAAGGCCACCAGCCCGATCCGATCGGATAAGCGACGATCGATAAAATCAGTGGCCACATTGCGGGCGGCTTCGAAGCGGTTGGGCTCCAAATCTTCGGCACGCATGGACGTGGAGATATCCAGGGCCATAACAATATCAATACCCTCTGCATTACGTTCTACGGTGGTGTTTTCGTACTGGGGACGTGCCAAGGCCAATATCAACAAACTCAAGGCTCCTACGTAAAGAATGGGGGCCAGCCACACTCCGTAGGCCTTCCAATTACCCGGCAGGTCATCCAGCCACTCGCCGGTACTAAACAGCAGGCTGGGGCGCCGTTGTTGATAACCGCGCCAGATCTCAAGCCCAAGCAGTAGGGGGACAATCGCCAAGGCCCATAAAAATTCCGGATTTGCCCAGGTCATGTTCATCCTTGTTGCTGTTTATAAGCTGCGGCTTGTTCGGCGTAGCGCTGCTGATGGGATCGTTCCATGGCTCGGATGCGTTGCTTATCCAGCTCACGTGCTCGCTGGATAAACTGTTCGCCTTTATTGAGGGCACGAAAGGCTTGATCCATAGTCGGCTCGAACCGAGCGAATTTCACCATATCGGCTTCTTGAAGCACTTTTCGCGTAGCGGCCAACATTTCATTATCGGCGGCTTGATTTCGCATTTCCCGAATAATCTCGGTGGTTGTGGATTCCAATGCGGGGAAGCTGTACACACGTTCTAAATAGGTTCGGATGGCATCCCCGAGGGCCACATAGAACGCGTCAAAATCTTTATGCGTCAATAACATGTCGCTTTCTTTCAGCGATAGTAAGTCCTGTTGCAGCTGCTCCAATGGATTTTCGAACGGAGGAGGAGGTTTCACCGGGATCGGTTCTTCACGCGGTTGGAATTCATACTTTTTGGAGCGCAAGTATCCCCAATAAGAAAATCCAGCCAAAATTAGTGCTCCCAGCAGCCAGGGCCACCAATTGCGCGCAAATTGATAAATGGGTTTCAGCGGTTTGAATTGGCCTTGGTCATCAGCATCCAATACCGACGTAAAGCGCAACATAGCCGGAGTGGTATATAAGGTAGTCGTGTCCGATGCCAAGATCAGTCGTACAGGCAGTGATTCCAACCGGGTATCTTCGGATCCGAAAAATTGCAGATGGTAGACCACACTATCCCGGTATTCGGTGATCTTGTAATGCTTCTGTTGATTGATTTCTACATCGCTGGGGAAATGCGAGCTATCTGGAAATTGAACCGCATCGTATAACTGATCCTTATTTAAGGTAACCGCAAACGTAAAGGAGTCTCCTACGCGCAGCGAATCGACGGTCAGGTAATCCCGCAATTGTTGCGCTTGGGCAGATAACGGCCCACTGAAACATCCCAGCAATAAGACAAAGAGTAGATATTGTACAATAGGTCGCTTCTGACCCTGTTTAGAAAATGTAATGAGCATAGATTGCTGGAACGCCAAAATGGTTTTTAATTCAGATAGATTACTAGTATAGTTGATCGCTGAAACGTGAAAGTATCAGCAACAATAATAAAAGACAACCACAACAGTAAATGAAACGGGGATATATATTGACGATCCGCCAAACAATAATGCGGGCGCGAGGAGAGATTGCAAACTGGGTTGCGGTATTCTTCCTTTTGGCCTTGGTTGGGTGTGAATTGGAGACCGATCATCCGGATACGGTACCCAACCAAGCTTCAGTGATACAAACAGCTAGTTTACAAGCGGATACCGATACTACGCCCACGGTCGATGATTATGGTTTTGTGCTGGATAGTGTGCAGGTAGAGGAGAAACGAGTTCGATGGTCAGAAAGTTTATATACGATATTACGACCTTATTTAAGTCCACAACAGATTTATGCCATTAGCCGCCAGGCACGCCCGGAGTTTAATCCTCGAGAGTTGAAGCCCGGTCAGCGCTACCGATTATATGTAGAGACCGGCCAAACCGGAACCCCGAAGTTAAAAGGTTGGGCCTGGCTAGAGAGTCCCAGACGCTATGTGGCCATAGATCTGCAGGATTCTGTAGAAGTACGGAGTGGAATCCGGGATGCGACAACGTATCTAAAGACGGCCCATGGAGTCATCAGGGAGAGTTTGTATCAAACCATACGAGATCAAGATCTTCCGCTGGAGTTGATGTATGGGATCAGTGATTTGTTCGCTTGGCAGATTGATTTCTTTACGTTGCGCCCGGGTGATCGTTTTTCTGTGGTTTATGAGGAAAAACGAGTAGGCGATGAATTTTGGATGATTGGCGATGTGGTGGCCGCTGAATTTACGCATCAAAATGAATCGTATACCGCCTTTCGGTATTTCCATGAAGATGGTTTTGGGTTTTATGACGATCAGGGCAGAAGCGTGCAGAAAACACTATTAAAAGCACCTTTGCACTATCGACGCATATCATCCGGCTTCAGTTACAACCGGATGCATCCGGTATTGCATCGTCGTATGGCTCATTTGGGAGTAGATTATGCCGCACCGGTAGGAACACCGGTGGTATCAACAGGGGCAGGAACGGTGATTGAAGCGCGTTACCGTGGCGCGAATGGAAATATTGTGAAAGTACGCCACAACGGAAGCTATACCACCGCGTACTTGCATCTCAATGGATTTTCGGAAGGTATTCGTCGCGGAGCAACCGTAGAGCAGGGAGAAACCATTGGCTATGTAGGAAATACCGGACGATCTACCGGCCCACATTTGGATTATCGGGTGTATAAAAACAACCGTCCAGTGAACCCTTTGCGATTAGAACTGCCACCTAGTGAATCAATATCGGATAGCTTAATGGAAGATTTCGAAGCGGTTCGGAATGGGTACATGGAGATGTTATATGATGTGGAACCTGATCCGGCCTTGGCGCAATCCGATGAGGAACTGAATCAATCGGAAGGCTAATAAACTATTGGTCAATAGATTTTAACGTCGCTGTACCCGACGCTCCAGAAAATGCATTAGCGGTTCTACGTAAGACTTATTAGTCATCAAGGTTACCGCATCTATTTGAGAGCGCATGAACAACTCATCGAGCTGTTCTCGCCGTTCCAACGCTTTTTTATGATAAGTTTTTCTTAGGGTAGGGTTGGACGTATCAACCAAACGTTTCTTGCCCGTTTCGGCATCTTCAAAAGAGATTAATCCCAAATCGGGCAGTTCCTCTTCCAAATGATCACGAATCACCAAGTTGACCAGATCGTGCTTTTGCTTGGTGATTTTCAGGGTGTGTTCAAATCCTTCATCCTCAAAATCACTGGCCACTACCACAATGGCTCGCCGGGTCAATACTTTGTTTACATAGGTTAAGGCCGCTTCAATATCGGTACCTGTGCCTTGCGGTTCAGTAGTAAACAGTTCCCGAATTAAGCGAAGCACATGCGTACGACCTTTTTTGGGGGGGATTACTTTTTCAATCTGATCAGTAAACAACAGCAATCCCACTTTGTCACTGTTTTTAATGGCACTGAAAGCTAAGACCGCGCACACCTCAATAGCCAGATCCATCTTTCGTTGGCTCATACTTCCGAATAAGCCGCTGGGAGAAATATCCACGCAGAGCATCAAGGTTTGCTCGCGTTCTTCTTCGAACTGCTTAATATAGGCATCGCCGGATCGAGCAGTTACGTTCCAATCAATTTGCCGTATATCATCTCCGTACTGGTAAGCTCGTACCTCGGAAAATTCCATGCCCCGACCTTTAAAGGCAGACTGGTATTCGCCACCAAATAGAGAATTAACCAATCCCTTAGTGCGAATTTCGAGCGCACGAACTTTTTTAAGTACGTCCTTGGAAATCATAAGTGGTAATTCATGTGATTAATAACCTGCGCCCACAAAATAAGAGATCTACTCATTCAGCAAAGCGTTTTTTGTAAACGATTGGCACTAATGGAAGGGGCAGTCATGTTAACAGTAGGATAATACTAAGTTAATCTTATGGTCAGCTCCACTGTGTAATTATGCATGTTTAACAAGGCAGTACACCAACGTTACCCACGATATATGATAATAGGCCAAGATTCGAATAACCAAATATTTCGGTTTTTGCTAAAAGTTGCGGATAAACTGAATAATGAAGTAGGCCCCCGACTTTCTGTTGAAGAACTGCGAAACGATTTGGATTTCGAGGATGAAGAGACGAAAAATATACTAGGCTATCTTACCAAACGATCCTGGATCCAGGCAGATCGTATTGGAGGCTCTTTTTTGTATGATGAAATTTCTCTTACCGAAGAGGGGCAAGCAAAAGTGGCCGCCATTCGTGCCAAGCAATCCAGTTAATTTTAATCACTACTCTACACCCGGGGCACCCACATCTATTGAATTGGTGGATCGACTTAGCAAAGGGGTAGATAATTTGCTCATCCACAATTTATAGCGCTGAAGGTCATACAAGGTTACCATTTGTTTACCGTCGATGATTGAATAGGAGAGGGCGCCATTCTGGATATCCTCTTCTACTTGCTCGACAGTGCGGTGGACCAAGTAAGCAACTTCTGATAAGGTATAGGCTGATTTTGTCATACTATTCTCCGTCATTGGTTCAATATCATTGTAAGCATACCAGATTACCGAAGTATAAATTCATCGTGAACAGAGCGTTAGCCTTGGCTGTCTTTCACGGGCATCCCTGGAATGTCGTCATCGCTCCATTAATGTAGGAAAAGCGGAAGTCACGGAGAATATTATAGTTACGTCATAATTCTTATTGCGAGTGAGTGTCAATATGCCGAATCCGAAGTGTACAACAATTTTCTGCTCACGGTCTTAATATTGCTACATTTCGAAAAATGCGAGAACAGATAGATTGGGTAACGTTCGCTATTGACCACCAAGAAATTCAATACTTTCAATTACTTGGGCAGTGTGTAGTTGAGCGGGTTGGTAGGTAGTCAGAGAGTTTGGGTGAAACAGTATCAATAATCCTAAAAAATACCTACATTTGGACCGCAATTTAGACAGCAAACATTCCAACCAAAGGATTGCATATCATGATTATTGGAGTACCCAAAGAGATTAAAACCCACGAAAATCGTGTAGCCTTGTTGCCCGGTGGAGTCAAAGCCCTGAAACGAAATGGACACCAAGTGTTGGTGCAAACCGGAGCTGGTCTGGGCAGTGGTTTTGCCGATCATTTGTATGAAGAAGCCGGTGCGGAACTGATGGATGATGTGGATACTCTTTGGGATCGCTCGGAGATGATCATGAAGGTGAAAGAGCCGATCAAAGAGGAATATCCTCGCATGAAAGAAGGTCAGATCATCTTTACCTATTTCCACTTTGCGGCCAGCGAAGAGCTAACGCAGGCGGTGATTGATTCTAAATGCATTGCCATCGCTTATGAAACCGTGGAAAAAGCAGACGGCTCGCTTCCGTTGCTTATTCCAATGAGTGAAGTAGCCGGTCGCATGGCCGCGCAAGAAGGCGCCAAGTTCTTAGAGAAGCCTTTTGGTGGCAAAGGTGTGTTGATGGGCGGAATTCCCGGTGTAAAGCCGGCCAATGTACTGGTACTCGGTGGAGGTATCGTGGGGGTGAATGCCGCCAAAGTAGCCGCTGGAATGGGTGCCCATACCACCATTATGGATATCAGCATGCCCAAGCTGCGCTATCTGGATGATGTGATGCCCAAAAACATCGATACCATGTTCTCCTCCGAAGCCAACATTCGGTCCATGCTGCCCGATGTGGATATGATAATTGGCGCGGTGTTAATTCCCGGTGCAAAAGCACCCCATTTGATTACTCGGGATATGCTGGGTGATATGGAAAAGGGATCTGTATTGGTAGATGTGGCTATCGATCAAGGAGGATGCTTCGAAACCTCCAAGCCGACTACCCACGATAAGCCGGTTTACGAAGTAGATGACATTCAACACTACTGCGTAGCCAATATGCCCGGGGCCGTACCTCGTACTTCTACCATCGGATTGACCAACGTGACGCTGCCTTATGCGGTTGATATCGCCAATAAGGGATGGCAAGAGGCCATTCAGGATGATCCGGAGCTGATGAAAGGCTTGAACATCGCCGAAGGTGTGATCACCTACGATGACGTCGCCGAAGCCTTCGACATGGACTGGAGTCCGGTGGATGCGGTATTGGCCTAACGGTCGCTAATCTACAAGCAAAATTGAAAAGCCGATGTTCGAAAGAGGATCGGCTTTTTTTGTTTCGATGGTATCCAATGCTTCAGTATATAAAGCCAACCATCCACCGTTATATAAGAATGGGTTTGCCGTACGAATCTGGCACGCCAATTCCATCCGCCAAACTAACTATTACTTGTGTTCTGGCTCCGTCAGAATGCCCCAACCAGGTAGCTCCACTACCCGTGATACCCCACCAAAATCAACCGATACCCTTGCATTGTGAAGAGATCTCCAATTCACAAGCCATCCAATAAACATCCGAAATTTGAGTGGAATACAAACTAGCAGGTGCACCATTCGTATATAACGAACCAGACAAAATCGGATGCTTATAATTACAATAATATACCTAGATGCTTCTATCCCGAACCTGCTCTGACGTCAGGCCGAAGAGGGGCGGTCCTTGGAGATCAATTTGCCGCAGCATAAAATAGATCTGTCCGCGATGATGGGCTTCATGTTCAACCATGGTACGGAGCCACTTCCAAACGGTGATTGGATTACCGGCAGGAGTTTTGGTTTTTTGATTTAAATCGTCATCAGTAAGGGTGGATAACAATTCAAGCGACTCATTATGTAGTTCCTCAGCATAAGAAAGCACTTCATCGTAGCCACTGGCTAAACTCTCATCATGTCCTCGATAGGTACTGGGTCTGCCCAAAGCATTTTCTACATACATGTATCTTTCCAGAGCAACCAGATGTCTTAATTGATCCCCAAAAGAAAAACGACCATCAGCGGGACGCCATTCAATCTGTTCAGGTGGAACGCATTCGAATACACGAAGGGTGCGGTCTCGAAGGCGATCAAAGTATTGTAGAAATGGTTGAATGGTTGTTATCTCCATAGTGTTGCTCAGTTTTGTGAACGATTGAGTTACATGATCGTGTGGGAATCCAAATCTCATATCGGAGGGGGAAGAAGCAGAATTTCACACTATAAGTAATAAAAGGTTTGGCTGGCGGAATTGGTTTGCCAATTCCGCCAGCCAAACCAACATTACTTGAGGCTGTCCAAAAAGTCCTTTTCTAATTTCAAGGACCTAAATAATTTAGGTTTTAGGGTCAAATATGTGCCAGACCTATCAGGTTTCCAAAACCTGATAGGTCTATATATGAAAAGGACGCGACTTATCAAGAAGATCAGAGATACACACTCTTAGAAAACTTAAATTAATTAAGTGGTTACATCCTGCTTTTTACTTTTTAGACAGCCTCTCAAGTCAGGTAGCTCCGCTACCAGTGAAACCTCGTCAGATTCTCCAGAAACACTAGCATCATCTGTCATCCGGGATACATTAGCTTCGCAACGGTTCCATAATTACACTAAAAACAACTTCCCTACTTTATCGGAATCCAAATTTCCTCTTCCGCTTCCGGATCGTTAGGATCATAGTCCTTGGGCAAACGCTCGAAATGCTCTCGATGAGCTAGTTCGTATTTAGAATTGGGTAACCATTCTCCGAAAACATACTGCATGATTTGTGGTGCGGAGCTCGCCGGACCTTTGTGATTGAATACCGCATAGTTACCACCTTCAATGGTGTAAGCTTCCATACCAGAAGGTATGTCATCAAAATGGGCTACTTCAACCGTAGCCCACTTTTCAAATGAGGTATGCGGATTTAAAGGCAGTTTCGGTATATCCTCATAGACCTGCATCGAAATAAAATCAGAAGTCAACCGGTTTTTAATTTCGGCTCGCCGTGGCATAAAGGATTGCCACAATTTCCGGGTTTTGTTCTCAACCAGCGACATTTCCATTCGCATGCCGATTAGCTTGGTAGGAGTCTGTGTCTCAATTCTCGAATTCATAGGTAGTTGTTATTCAGATTCCATGATCTTGGCACGAGTTTATCTCATTCCTCCAACCAACGAAAGTCTTCCGTACGCGGATAGTCGGAGAGTTTCTTTGCCATTTCCTCCGGTGGAGTGCCCAATTTTCGTTTCTTTAAATCAATCCAGGCCCCATCCACGATAATCTGTGCGGCTTTGACGCCGTCTTCCCTAAAAATCTCATGCCGGAAGCTCCAGCGACTCGTATCCTTACGCATGGCTTGAATGGCGGCGGTTACCGTAATCTGTTCGGATAGATAAATCTCACGATGAAATGTAGTTTCTTCCCGAAATAGGATGGGGCCCAGCCCCACCTTGGTGATGTATTCCAACGGACACCGATATGCCTCAAACATTTCGATCCGTAATTGCGCGGCATAATCGTTATAAGCGGTGTGGCGCATGTGCCGATTGGGATCCATATCTGCCCAAATGACCTTAAATTGCCGAGAAAAGGGTTCCATACTGAGATTGAATTGGGATGATAATTTACAATCAGTAAAAGTAGGACTTTCAGGCATTAATTCCAGCTATGACAAGGAAGCAACCCGGACTCCAGACTGGACCATCGAAGAATAGGAAGGGCATCGCCGATCTGGGATCCCAACGCTCTGTTCGCCAAGGATGGTCACGGGTTGGGGGTCGGGTAAGCAATAAGGGAAGCCGTAACCGCAACAGCGTTATGGAGTAGTCGTTAGAAAGTGGGGAAATACCCTACATATAAATCAGGTGTTCAAATACTGTGATGTAAGTGCTTGATACGGGCAGATAGTGTTATACTTGCTAGGCGTAGAAATCCATCATAGGATCCATTGGGCGCGCTTTTTAAACCGACGGGCCACTTTCTCCACCGGATCCAACCGATAACTGAGCAGTGAATTATGTCAACTTCCGTTCAAGATCGAGAAACATCTCTTAGCACAGGACTAGTCCGACCAGAAATCATGGCTCCGGCCGGGGATTGGGCGGCCTTTCGAGCGGCTATTCAGGGCGGTGCCGATTCTATTTATTTTGGCATTGAGCATCTGAATATGCGGGCACGAGCCTCCAATAATTTTACACTGGAGGAGTTACCTGACCTTGCTAATTTGGCAGAGAAACATGGTGTTAAAACTTACCTGACTCTCAATACCGTACTCTATGATCACGATCTGCCACTAATGAAAAAGATCATCGACGCAGTGAAGGAAGCGGGTATCACGGCTATCATCGCGGCGGATCAATCGGCCATTATGTATGCCCACAAGAAGGGCGTGGAGGTGCATATTTCCACACAGGCCAATATCTCCAATATCGAAATGGTGGAATTCTATAGCCACTTCGCGGATGTGATGGTGTTGGCCCGGGAACTGAGCCTGGGACAGGTGGGGGATATTGTGGAAGGCATAAAGGAGCGCAATATCACCGGTCCTTCGGGGGAGTTGGTACAGATTGAGGTGTTTGCCCATGGCGCGCTGTGTATGGCGGTTTCCGGGAAATGTTATCTGAGTCTGCATACCTATAATTCTTCGGCCAACCGGGGCGCCTGTAAACAAAATTGCCGGCACGCCTATAAAGTGGAAAACGACGAGGGCATAGAGCTGGAAGTGGACAACAAATACATTATGTCGCCCAAGGATTTATGTACACTCGATTTCCTGGATCAGATTTTAGCTACCGGAGCACAGGTGTTGAAACTGGAAGGGCGTGGTCGCTCCCCAGAGTATGTGAAAACAGTGACCCAATGTTACCGCGAGGCCTCGCAAGCCGTTATTGATGATACCTATACGCCGGAACGCGTGGCTAGCTGGATGAAACAGCTGGATGAAGTCTATAACCGGGGTTTCTGGGGTGGTTATTACCTGGGCAAGAAATTGGGCGAATGGAGCGATGTCCATGGATCGGCGGCGACCAAGGAGAAAACCTTTGTGGGCAAAGTGCTGCACTACTATCCGAAAGCCAAAGTGGCGCACATCCGGATCAAAGCCCGGGAGGTCCACAAGAATGATGATCTGCTGATCATCGGCAAAAACACCGGCGTGGTGGAAGTGGATATCCAATCACTGTGGGTGGATGATCAACCGGCTGAAAAAGTCACGAAAGGGCAGGAATGTACTATCAAATTGGAAGATAAAGTCCGTGAGGGCGACAAAGTATACCTATGGGAGGATCGCGACTGATGAAAATCACTTTCTATCGCTCTAAATGTATTGGTTGCAATTACTGCGTAGAAGCCTGGCCCGAACGTTGGCAGATGTCCAAACGTGATGGTAAATGTGTGCTCATTGGAGGGAAACCCAAAGGACAAGTCTACCAAGTGGAAGTGGGCGAGTACGAACGCGAACACAACGAACGCGCCGCGGAGGCATGTCCGGTGGATATCATTCGGCTCCACGGGTAATGTTGATGAGTTCGATCTCCTAAGAGTCGATAATGCCGATATTTTATGTTGGTGGAGCATCGGCGGCCCCTCATATTATCCAAATAAATGTTCTCGCCGGATTCGGTGTAACACACGTTTTATTCGGCTGGGAGTTGGTTTGTGCCTCGGGGAGGGGGGCGTATAGGTGCGATAGATTCGATAAAAGAAATAGAACGATCCCAGGAAGCAGCCCAGCATAATAGCATAGGTTGTGGAGGTGAGCGGTGTGGATTGGAACACTCCGAGCACATGACCACCAAAGAGCAGTGTTATGAAGGCCGTGACCCAGGTATCGGGTACCATTCGCATGACCAAATTGCCCAGCGGAGCACCGAATAACACCAAATTAGCCGCCAATAGCCAGGAAGCCCAGACTCGATCGCTTATCGCGGTGGTATCACCCAGTAAGAGCAACGAGTTGCAAATCGATAAAAAGGTCATCAGCAAGATGGAGATATAGGTACCCTTTTTGATCGGGAAGCCGAAGTAGAGGGCCAAAACGGTGAATACCATAAAATCTATGCCACTGCCGATGAAACCGGTGAGGATTCCTCCGCAGAATCCAGCTATGAGGGCAGGAAGGTAGCTTTTGCGTGAATCCTCCGGACCGATAAAGTCGGGCTGACGGCCGTTGCCAAACTGGATATAGAGCAGAATAATCAGAAAGCTGAGGAAAAAGGGAATGTAGATTACCTTCAAAAGCGCGCCGGCGATCAGATCATAGAGCACCCAGATATTTATGAGAAAACCACTGAGTCCGGCCAGAGCCACACGGGAGATAAAACGCCAGGGTAGTTCTTCCTTTTTGTAGAGGATGATGTATAACGATGCGGAGGTCATACCCACGGATTGAATGAGCAGGGAAAAAGTGCGAGCGTCAGTAGCTCCAAAATCCAGGTAGTGTACCAAAATGGGATAGGCCACCGACCCGCCCCCCATGGGCGTGCTACCTGCAACGAAGGAACCCAGGAGCATGGTGGGAAGAATAGCTATGTGTTCGACCCAATCAATGGAGTTCTGGTAGAGCAGATACAGAAAAAGCAGAAAAATTACACTGCCCCAGACCAGATATAGGGGCTTACGCCACTTCAGTTTCATGTAGTTATTAAACTAGAAAAGAACATTCCGCGGAATCCGACCCAGGAGAATGGTCGGACACCACAGAATGTGTTTTGGGGTTAAGGAATTAGGCCATTTCGGGAAGCTTGAAATCAAACAGACCTTCACGGATATGATCCGGTGATTCGGTTTGACCCCATTGGATCAGCTTGCCTACCAGTTCGGGATTGTAGAAATCCACGTGTCGCGCGGACTCATCTCCCCAGTTGTACACATGCTTGGGCAACCACTCGGCTTGCTTCATCTCGTTGAGCATAATCTGAGAAGCTTCATCCGGGCTTATATCACCAGCTACAAAGGCATCCAAAGCATCGGCCATGGTCCGATACATAGCGTCTTTTTCCGCTGCAAATGGAGCCTGGTCGCCAGGGCAGGTTTCCTGCAATAAACGATCAAACTCAGCTTTCGAGCCCGAATCAAAATACTTGAAACAGTGGCGCTGAATATAGATATCATGAAACAGAATTTGAGCCAGCCACATCTGCGTCCACGCGTTCCACACCTTGAAATGGCCCATCGCTTTATAGGCGTTGCTGATCATAAAATCAGCTCCCATAATCTGTTCCTTATGCATCTGGTTAAGCGGCTCAAAGCGTTCTGCTGAGAAGTCGTCCTCATTGAAGGCATCCAGTAGTAAATGGGTAGCCAAGAAGATAGACTCAAACGTGTTAATCAGCCCGTTGGAGTAGAGCGGATCAATAAACCCAAAGGTGTTATTGGTCATATAGTGGCGGTGTCCAGCGGTTTGGCTAGAGGTGCGTTGTAGACGACCGGTTCGTACCCAGTGGCGGATCGGTTCTGTAGGTTGCAAGTGACGATCCATATCCGGGAATTGTGAGATAATGCTGTGGAATTCCTCCTCCGCGGTGAGTGACTCATCCACCGGATATTTCGTGTTATCTAGCATCAAACCGATACTGGCGTTTTTGGCGTTGGAGCGATCAAAGTTGTCGAAGGGGATCACCCAAAGCCAACCGCCGTCGAATACGTGGTGCAAGGTCCCGTCGTGCAAACGATTAGACTGCTGGGGATGATCGTCCTCGGAAATGAGCTCATCGTAGGGAGGTAGCCCTTCCACATGCGTGAAAATACAGCGAGAGTTGGTGTTAAGATTATCGGGCTCTTCACGATATCCCATTTTTTGGGCCAGTATGGATTTACTTCCTGTGGCATCGATAAAGAAAGACCCCACAGCCGTGCCCTGGTTGGTGGTCACTTCCACTTGGTCTTCCTGTATATCCACATCGGTAATTTTGGTCATATCCACATAATCCACACCATATTTTACCGCGGACTTGACCATATAATGATCGATATCTTCACGCACAAAATGACTTTCGCTGTAAAAGGGCAGATGCGGAGGAATCAACTGATGGCCATGCTCGCCGGTAAAGGGTTGACTTTTTTGGTGGTAAGCAAATCCGATGGAATGTTTGATACCACAGGAGGGGGTAACGTGATCAATGACTTGATCCGCGTCACTTAGATACTGGATTTCGGGAATGTCGAAATATTCGCCCACAATCCACATCCACATGGAGCTTTGCGGCAGTAAAGCTTCTCCAATGGCAAATCGGGGATGTTTCTTCGCCTCAATCATCAACACATCCAAACCGTTTTTGGCCAGGATCATGGATGTGGTGGAGGCGGAAATACCGGATCCGGCGATAATTACATCGTAGGAATTCTTCATAACTGCTCAGTTTTGGTGATGGTTAAACTTAATGGCATCGAAATGGGGGAGTGGCTATAAATAAAAGACCAAGCCGTGTTGATTAGTCCCCGAAAAAAGAAATTTCGAAGTTATACTAAGCAGGAAGGCATCGTTTCAATTGTAAAAATGTAAACAACAGGAATTATGGGGTGCTATATGATGCTCAACTGTTGAAATAAGTTTGTTGCACGGGCATTTTATCCAACCGGTTATGCAGAAAGGCCGAAGGAGCAGTGCCGGTCATCTGTTTAAACTCCTTGATAAAGTGGCTTTGATCATAAAAGTGATACCGGTGAGCCAAAGCGGTTAAACTGTCTATAGATCCGCTATTCAGCTCATCCAGAATACGATTGGTGCGTACGATTTTTTGGTAGGTCTTCAGCCCAAATCCAATTTCCTGTTTGAACAAACGATGCAAATATTGCCGGCTGTATCCGGTTTCTTGTTGCAGCCGTTTAATACGCAGGGTAGGCGTAACTTCAATCTTTTTGCGCATCCAACTCACCAGTTGGTTTTGTTTTTCATCCAGGTGGGAGGCTAAATCATTCAGCCATTGGGTGATCATGGCCATACGCGTATATGGGGAATCAGCCAATTGCAGTTGTTCCCGTACATTGCGTAACTGCGGAAGGTGATCCTTCATGGGCAGAACCGTATTGGTAAGCTCTTGAGTAGATAGGTCAAAGAGCTTGGGGAACACGAAGGGTTTAAAGTTGATAATGAACAGATGCAGCGGATGATCCAGCATCAGTTCGAACAGCTTGGTATGCGATCCCCGAACAACAATATCGGTGCATGTATCTACCTTATCTGTAGTGTGATTTCGCCCTTTGACGGCTTTTCCAGATAAATTGAATACTAGTTCAAATTTAGCAATCGGATAATTTCGGAGCAGTCTGGATGATGGACGGCCGGTGATTTCAAACATGCAGTCTACCACGTGAGAGAGTGGCGATCGCGGTTTATGCAGGATATACCGCATCCCCTGCATTTGGAATTGCTGAAATTGCTTAACTCCCATTATACCCCGTTTGATATGATTTAACTCCCCAATCCATCAGTATAACACTGTCGATAGTATAGGAAAGTGGAACGCCTTTGGAAAGTAAATATAAGTGTAATTACCTCAACGGCTTAGTGAACTTTCTCGATAAGCATCTGTAGGGCGATCGACGATCGGAGGTCCGATGGGCTTCGAATGTTGAAGTTGGATGTCAAAATTGGTCTCTTGCCTAAGAATTATGGATCCTTGTACAATAGGGAATATAAACAGGAGCGATTCTATGGCACAGCAAGTGGATGTAGTAATTGTTGGAGGTGGATTGGCCGGTTTGGTGGCTGCCGCGGAATTGGGCGATACCGGTAAGAAGGTCATCATTGTAGAACAAGAGGGGCCCCATTCACTGGGCGGACAAGCATTCTGGTCACTCGGCGGATTGTTTCTGGTGAATACCCCTGAACAACGCCGAATGGGCATCAAGGATAGTGCCGAACTGGCCTGGCAGGATTGGTTGGGCTCCGCGCAGTTCGATCGTCCGGAAGATCACTGGCCGCGCAAAGTGGCAGAGGCCTATGTGGAATGGTCCGCAGGAGAGATGCGATCCTGGTTGCGAAATCAAGGCGTTCGCTTTTTCCCTGTGGTTGGATGGGCCGAGCGGGGCGGTGGATTGGCTCACGGTCACGGTAACACGGTTCCTCGCTTTCACATCACCTGGGGCACCGGACCCGGTATCGTAAAGCCGTTTGAGCGTCGCGTTCGGGAGCACGTGAATAATGGATTGATCGAGCTGAAATTCCGTCACCGGGTGAGTCATATCAATAAGGAGGGAAATCGCATCAGTGGCGTGGCCGGTGAGGTGCTGGCACCTTCCAACGTAAAGCGGGGAGAGCGATCCAATCGGGAGGTAATTGAAGAATTCGAAATTAAAGCCGAAGCCGTAATTGTAGCTTCCGGTGGTATCGGTGGAGATTTGGAAAAAGTGCGTAAAAACTGGCCAACCAATCGATTAGGTCAAGCACCACAGAAGATGATCAAAGGCGTTCCTCATCATGTAGATGGAAGAATGATGGGCATTACCGAACAAGAGGCCGGTGCCGCGGTGATCAACAGCGATCGTATGTGGCATTACACCGAAGGCATCAAAAACTGGGATCCTATCTGGCCGGATCACGGCATCCGCATCCTGCCCGGACCCTCTTCGCTCTGGTTCGATGCCGAAGGCCGACGCCTGCCGCCACCCTGTATGCCCGGATTCGACACCCTAACCACCCTGAAACACATTTTGAGCACCGGTTACGAATATTCCTGGTTTGTGCTCACACAGTCGATCATCGAAAAGGAATTCGCACTCTCCGGCTCCGAACAAAACCCCGACCTGACCAACGGGGGATGGGGGACCGTACTCAAAAGTCGTTTGGGCAAAGGGGCCACCGGACCGGTGGAGGCCTTCAAAAAGCACGGCGAAGATTTCGTGATTAGCGATAATTTGGAGGATCTGGCTAACGGCATGAATGAGCTCACCCAGCAATCCCTCATCAACCAAAGCGAACTTCGTGACCAGATCGAAGCCCGTGACCGAGAATTAGCCAACGCCTTTTCAAAGGATGCCCAAGTCATCGCCCTGCGTGGCACACAATCCTATTGGGGCGACAAACTGATCCGTACCGCCAACCCTCATCCGATCTTGGATTCCGATCACGGTCCGCTCATCGCGGTACGTCTAAATCTGCTTACTCGTAAAACACTGGGTGGTTTGCATACCAATCTCAACAGCCAAGTGCTGGATCCCAACGGTGATCCCATCCCCGGACTCTACGCCGCCGGTGAAGTAGCCGGATTCGGCGGGGGAGGATATCACGGCTACAACGCGCTGGAAGGCACGTTTTTGGGTGGGTGCATTTTTTCAGGGAGACACGCCGGGCGTCATGCGGCAAAATTGGTATAGCTTCACCCCTAGGCCAATTATGTATCTGCGGAATTCCTAATATGCCAATTAACGTAAATGCTGTGAACAACTCTATTTTGGCAGTCCGTTTCTGTGCTGCCTATCCGCAAATTCAAAAACAGGTCGTATAAGCCCAAGCCGAAGAATCAGCTCTAATGGGTAGATGAGCCAGAATTTGGGAGGAGTGTAATTAAACAAAGTTCATTATTAAAAATGCTGACAACTCTTATATTTAGCTCGCACTCTGGAAGGTAACCAAGGATGGTGCCATAAAATCATTTGCTAACAGATAGATATGGAATACGGATTTTCCGATTTTCTGCAATTGATCGGGTCACTGGGGATTTTCATTTATGGGATGAAGGTATTCAGTGATGGACTTCAAAAAGTGGCTGGTAACAAGCTGCGAACGATTTTAAAAGGGATGACCAGCACTCGATTTCGAGGAGTGTTGACCGGATTTGCCACAACTACCGTCACGCAATCTTCGTCCACCACCACAGTTATGGTGGTTAGTTTCGTGAATGCCGGTTTAATCACCTTCCTGGAATCTACCGGTGTGGTCATGGGGGCCAATATCGGTACCACAGTAACCGCCTGGATGATCTCCATCTTCGGATTCAAGATGAAGATTACGCCTATCGCCATCATGCTGATTGGCGTTTTTTTTCCCTTCATCTTTTTTGGTAAGGAAAAGCTGCGCAACCTGGCTGAGGCCATGATCGGATTCGGAATCCTGTTTATCGGTTTGGATTTTATCAAAAATGGGGTACCCAACATTGCCGAAAATCCGGAAATGTTCATGTTCCTGGACCAGTTCACCGAGTTTGGGTTTCTCTCTATCCTTATTTTTGTGGTTGCGGGTACGTTACTGACCTTGGTCACTCAGTCTTCCTCAGCCGCTTCGGCCATTACACTGGTCATGCTTTTCGAGGGATGGATCGACTTTCCCATTGCCGCGGCCATGGTGTTGGGCGAAAACATCGGAACTACGGTTACGGCCAATATTGCGGCGGTGGTAGGGAATGTATATGCCAAACAAGCGGCGCGCTTTCATTTTGTGTTCAACGTATTTGGGGTGATCTGGATGCTGGCCCTGATCCACCCGTTCCTCATGGGTATTGATATGACCATGAGTTATTTCATACCGGGATCGGAATCAATTTTACATGCCACAGATGAAATAGGACGGGGTAACGCGACGCTGGCCTTATCGCTGTTTCACAGCACCTTCAATGTGATTAATGTGATGCTGATGATTGCATTTGTCCCTCGCATTGTGAAGTTCATAAAGAGGATCCAATCGGATAAAAAGGCCAAGGACAAGCAACATCGTCTGCAATACATTTCTTCGGGCATGATGTCGTCACCGGAGTTATCCATTTCGCAAGCCCACAAAGAGATCGAGCTGTTTGCTAAGCTAATTGAGAAAATGCACTTCAGCATGCAAGGCCTGTTGTACAACAAGCTGAATAAGCAAGAACAGTTTCTGAAGAAAATCGAAAAGCGGGAGAGCATCACCGACAATATTGAGCTGGAGATCGCCGAGTATCTGACTAAAATATCCAGTTATAATCTAACGGAAAGCAATACGCGCCGCATACGGGGCATGCACAGTATGATAAATGATCTGGAGCGGATTGGAGACATCTACTATCAGATGTCCAAAAACTATGAGCGTATGGATAAAGAAGGGAATTATCTGCCCTATATCGCGCTAGAAAAAATCATCCAAATGATGGATCTGGTGCATGATGCCATTCGACATGTGCGAGAAAACTTAGCGCTTGAAATAGAAGAAATTGACTTGGATAAAGCCTTAGAACTTGAAGAGGCGATAAATGAATGCCGAGATGAGTTGTTGGAATTTCATTATAGTAAATTGGAGAACAACGAATACTCCAATAAAGTGGGTTTCGTCTTCCTTGATTATATCAACCGTCTGGAGAAAATCGGGGATCACCTATTTAATGTAAATGAGGCCATCGCCGGAGTAAAAGTAAAAGCCGCCTACGAGGAGGTTGTAGAGGAGCGAGGGTAATTTTCAGACCGGCCAGCAAAACGATAGAATACCGGAGTGTGTCTAGCCCCAATGGTGCAAGCATCTACTTGGACCATGTTTTATAACGCATCATTGAAAAGGATGGGGCACAAGTGATGCTTCACTTAACACTTGCACCAGGTTGGGGGGCACTGATCTACTGACCGAACCCCCATCATCAAACTCAGTGCCCGGAAATTTCAAAGCGCTCTAACTCCTTGGACACTGTAATCCCCCAAAATGCCTGTGCCATACACTTGCAGGGTGCTGTAATCAAGGGAGTGGCGTTAACATCTAAACCGACATATCGTATAGATTTGGTCAGTTTTAATAAAAGAATTCTCAATGTCGATGATGAATAGTAAGCTACCCACAGTCATAGTTCTTTCTATTCTTATCTCCATTCCCAGCCTGTTAATCGCTCAGTCAGATTCAGGGGGTGATCCAGAATACGATAACATTCAGGTGATGGTACTGGGTTCGTTTCATTTTCACCAGGTAGTAGACCAGTATGATGTGAAAAGCGAGTCCCATCAAAAGGAACTCAAGGCCGTCATTACGTCCATAGCTGATTTTAAGCCGGATAAAATTGCTCTTGAAGCTCCACATAAAGATGCAGCTCAGTACGACAGTCTATATCGATCTTATGTGCAGGGAAAACATGTCTTGACGCGTAACGAACGGCAACAACTGGGTTTTCGAATCGCGAATAGGCTCAATCATGAAGAAATTTTTTCCATAGATGTTAAACAGCCTTGGCCATACGCCGAGATCATGCGCTGGGCCGAAGAACATAATCCACAGTTTTTGGAATTTTATTCAGCATGGAAAAAGGAGATGAGCAATATCAGCGATAGCCTGTACCAAGAGGCCTCACTTATGGAGATTTTACGTTGGTTAAATAGCAAAGAATATCAGGATAAGCTTGCTGCAGTCAGATTAAGAAGATCCGAATTGGGAAAAGGAGAGAACTACGTGGGCGTCAAACCTATGGCATCTTCGTATGAGCGAAATTTGAAAATCTTCTCCAACCTAGCCCGTGCGGCTCAATGGGGGGACCGGATATTGGTTATTTACGGATCCGGACACAACTATTTCTTAGAAGAACTGGTAAGTTTGCATCCGGATATGAGCTTGGTAGACGTATCAGAATATCTTACCGCCAATTAATTCAAGCATCCCCTTGGACTATGTTTTATAACGCATCATTGGAAAGGATGTGCCTAAGCTTTTCGCTGATGAATAGGGCGCAAGTGACGCTTCGCTTAACACTTACACCAGGTAGAGGAAAATTCAATATGGTCATACCGAGTGGAGCTTTGCGGAGCGCGGGAATCCCCGAATGTGCCTCCCGCAGTTCACGTGGAGATCGCCACGGCCTATCGGCCTCGCGATGACAGTATTCCCAAAGGTTCAAGCATCCCCTTGGACTATGTTTTATAACGTATCATTGGAAAGGATGAGCCTAAGCTTTTCGTTGATGGATAGGGTACAAGTAACGCTTGCGCCCAATAAGTGTTCCAGCAGGGCGAATGATTGGATTAGAGAGAGGTAGCCGCTGACTACAACATGCGTTTTAATCAGTGCGGCAATTGATAGGCTCCGTTTTTTTATATCGGCTAAAGATAAACCAACCTCCCCACAAGGCAGCAGACATTGATATTGCCGTATAGATGGCCGGCATAGGATTATCAATAGAACTTACGGATCCGGCGTACGCAGCAATTAACGCATAGGGGATGCTGCTTAATGACCAAGCCAAGATAAACTTGGAGAAGCTCATTTTCGTGATTCCCGCCAAGCAAGCAGACAATTCGGGGAAAATGGGTACGGCTCGACTCATCAGGATCATAGCAAACCCATAATTGTCGAACGTTAAGATGGTTTCGGTCCGACGTTCAGGATCTTTGATTAAAAATTTAAACAGCACATCTCCATATCTGTGACTCAGTAGATAGCCCGAAAGTCCAGCCATCATCATTCCGCTAATGGCACTAAGACCACCTAGGGGAAAACCGAGAAAAAATCCTGCTAAAAGGGATATGGTGAGTGTTGGAACGGCAACAAATAAATCAGCAAAAAGTAATAATACGACTATGAGTGCCACATAAGCAGGGGAAAAATGATCGGCTAGATGCAGCCAATGTTCAATCTGCTCGATGGTTAGCATTCCAGTCAGATTAGCCACCAAAAAAGTGGACGCAAACATCAGGGCCAGCACAAAAACTAATTTAATCAAATCTCTCATCAGGAATCGGTTGTAGGACCAGAAGGAAGTTATTACTCGCCACCATCTTTAAGCATACGATCGGCAAATGAAGGGCTGATCCGGCGGAGCAGCTTTAGCCATTTTACTTTTCCAATGGGTATCTCATACTGATTTTCTTGAAACTGCTTGATGAATGACCGACTCAACTGGGCAGGAGAAATTTTACCGTTGCCTCGTCCCTTGGTCATGTTGGTATCAACCAGGGGAGGAAGTATTTCAAAAACGCTGACCTCGCTATCCTCCAACTGATATCGCAATGATTTAGTGAATATGTGTATGGCCGCTTTGGAGCCACAATAGACCGGAGCCTGTTTTTTGGGCGCAAGGGCCAAGGCGGATGAGATATTTACAATAGCGGGCTGATCATTAAGTCTTATGACAGGCAATAATAAACCGATAAGTGAAAGTGGAGCATAGAGATTGATATCCAATTCGCGTTTGATTTTATCAGCAATATGCTGTTCATCCGTATAATGATAATTGTACTGAATACCGGCATTATTGATCAGAATATTGGTGTCCGGATGTTTTTCTTCGACAAATAAGACTAGTTCCTCGAATTGCGTGCGATCAGCCAGATCACATTTATAGGGAATGACATTTTCCGACAAGGAACGTAGCGCGTTAAACTTGTTCTCATCTCGACCAACTGCAATAATTTGGTTGTTTCTGTACTTAAGAAACTCCTTGGTGAGTGCCTTTCCTATTCCGGCCGTGGCCCCGGTAATCAATATTTTGTTGTTCGCTAATTCCATAAAGATGTGTTTGGTTGCAATGGATGTTTATGGAAAAGCTAGGCGGGGATTACCTCAAGCTCATGTACATATGTAAATAAATGGAATTACCTTCTGGAGGCTCGTATCCGGCTAAGTTGAGTAGGCGTAATCCCCAGGTGGGAAGCGATGTGATACTGAGGTATGCGCTGTTCAATATCGGGATGTTGATTGAGGAAAAGCTCGTATCGTTCTGCGGCGTTTAGGGTAACCAGTTGGATTTCTCGGGTCTCTTTACGCACAAAAAACTGTTCCGCTAAAATTCGGGAAAGTCGTTCTACTTGTGGATACTCCTCATATAGAGCCACAAAGTCGGAATAACTAGCCTCTAACAACGAAACATCTGTTAGGCATTGAATATGAATTAGATTCTGTTGCCCGGAAATCAAGGAAGAATATGCTCCTACAAAAGAGCCTTCCGAAAAAAAAGTTTTGTTGTAATGTTCCCCGTCATCGGTCTGGTGATAGGCCCGTAAAATGCCCGCAACGACGAACCCCATCCTAGTTGAATATTCCCCAGCCTTTGCATAGTGATGTCCCTTATCAAAATGTTTTAGCTCAAATAGACTGATCAGTTTAGCGAGGGTACCCTTATCAAATTTACTGATTTCAGCTACCCTATCTGAGAATATCTGTTTTGGATCGGTCACAAGTGGCTGGAGTTGAAGAATTAAAAAGCGGTAAGTATCCCCAAAGCGCATAATCGCTAAAATCGAAGCTACTCAACCCGTTATTATCAATCAAGGCCCCGATGGAAGTCTCCAAATTATTCAAGCGTCCGCTTACACCATGTTTATAACACATCGTTGGAGAGAATAGGCTCCAACTGGCGCACGTGTTACATCCGGTATTTCCACTCAAATATTAGAGTACTGCTAGTAGTGTCTTGCTGGCAGAATCACTCAATCAGCACTAAGTCAAGGATGTCACTTGTGCCCAAGCTTTTGCTGATGGATGGGGCACAAGTGACGCTTCGCTTAACACTTTCGCCAAGGAGGGTTTCGGCAACTGACCACGGGCGACGAACCACAGTCGTCCGTGGTCAGACGTCCGTCGTCCATACAGAAAAAAAGGCTTACGAAAGTCACTCCTCAACAAAACCCATCATCGCCCAAACGACAATACCTGAATAGGATCGGTCTTGGCGGCAATCCTTGCCGGTAACCAACTGGCCAGAGCGCAAAGGGCGAAGGTGACCACGGTGACCAACAGGAAGTCTAACCCATGCGGCTCAACGGGGGCGTAGGACATGTAGTAATTTTCTTCACTGAGAGGGATCAGCTGGTATTCGGTTTGCAGCCAGTAGAAGAGGAGGGAGATGCCGATACCCATGATCAGCCCTACAGCGGCCACGAACAGGCCTTCCATCAGAAAGATGCGGCGGATGGATTTTGCCGAAGCGCCTAAGGTCTTGAGGATGCCCACATCACGGGTGCGTTCCAACACCATCATCAGTACGGTACCGATCAGGTTGAAGGCGGCCACGATGATCATCACAGCGATAATCAGGGGAATGGTCTGCTCCTGCAAATCAATCCAGGCGAAGATGTTGCGGTAGCGGTCGTAGATGGATTGCACCAGGTAGGGATAAACCAGCGCGTGGTTTACGGTGTCCGCGGTGGCTTGAATCTGGCCGGGCGGATCCACCATGATCTCCAAACTGGTGGCGTGGGCGCCGGGCATACCCAGCAGCTCTTGTACCTGACGGCGCTCGGCGATGGCGAAGACATCATCAAATCGGTCGATGCCTGTGCTGTAGATTCCCCGAATCCGGAATTGCTTGATATCCGGTCGGTTGAAGGGCGAGGGGACGCCTTCCACTTTGTAGGTGGTGACCACATTGTTGAGGCCCACATCCAGCGTTTTGGCCAAACGTTTACCGATGATGATGCCGGCCAGCCCTTCTTCGTCGGTGGACAGATCGAAGGATCCCTCCACGATGTAGCGACTCAAATTGGTCACATCGCGCTCGCCGGGTACGCCTTTGAGCAGAGTGCCGGTGGCAAAATCGGGCGACTGTATCATCACTTCGCCTTCGTTCACCGGCTGCATGTCTCGGATGTTGGGGTAGCGCTGCAGATAGTTGGACAGGGTGTCCGATCGATAGAGTGGATCCGCGCCATAGGTCTGCACGGTGATATGCGGGGCAAAACCCACCACCTTATCCTGGATCACCGATTTAAACCCATGCACGATGGACAGGGCAATTAGCAAACCCGCCGATCCCACGGTGACCCCCACAATGGCCATGATCTTGATAAACGACAAAAACCGCGAACCATTACGCTTCCCCCGGAAATATCTAAGAGCCAAATGCCATTCGTAGTTCATAAGCTAACAATTGACGGCAGACGACCGACCACAGACGACCGTCGTCCGTGGTCGGTCGTCTGGTTCTAATCTTGTTCAGGGCGCATGAGGGGGAAGAATAGGACGTCGCGGATGGAGTCGGAGTTGGTCATGATCATGGCCAGGCGGTCGATACCGATGCCCAATCCGGCCGTTGGCGGCATGCCGAATTCGAGCGCGCGGAGGAAGTCCTCATCCAGCTCTTCGATAGCTTCCTCGTCACCTCCGGCACGCAGCTTAATCTGCTCTTCGAACCGCTCGCGTTGATCCACCGGGTCGTTCAACTCGGAGAAGGCGTTGGCGATCTCTTTGCCGTTGCAGATGCACTCGAAGCGCTCCACGAGCCCTTCTTTGCTGCGGTGCTTCTTGGCCAGCGGACTCATCTCAATGGGGTAATCAGTGATAAAGGTCGGCTGGATCAACTGCGGCTCCACATACTCGCCGAAGATCTCATCAATGATCTTGCCTTTGCCGTAGCTGTCTTCCAACTCGATGTCCAGCTCTTCAGCTACTGATTTCAGCTCATCCAGACTCTTTCCATGCAGGTTGTGCCCGGTTTTGTTTTCAATGGCTTCAAACATAGGGATCCGCGGCCACGGGCGTTGGAAATCAATCTCATTGTCGCCCACGGTTACCTTGGTGGAGCCGTGCAGTGTTTTAGCCACGTGCTCAACCATGGTCTCCACGAAATCCATCATCCAGTTGTAATCCTGGTAGGCGACATAAAGCTCTACCTGGGTAAATTCCGGATTGTGGAAGCGGGAGATGCCCTCGTTGCGGAAATCCTTGGAGAATTCATAGACGCCATCGTATCCGCCTACGATCAGTCGCTTCAGATACAACTCATTGGCGATACGCAGGTACAATTTCATATCCAACGCGTTGTGGTGCGTCTCAAACGGACGAGCGGTGGCACCGCCATAAATAGGCTGCAGGATAGGCGTTTCCACCTCCAGATAGCCTTTGTCGTTCATGAAATCGCGCATGGCCTGCACCATTTGAGTACGCTGCTCAAAGGTTTTGCGCACTTCAGGATTTACGATCAAATCCACATACCGCTGGCGGTATCGCTGCTCGCGATCGGCGAAGGCGTCATAGACTTTGGTCTCGCCGTCTTCTTCTACTTCCTTGGGGATGGGAATGGGGCGGAGGGTCTTGCTGAGCACCTCAAACTCTTCGGCGTGGATGGTCACCTCGCCGGTGCCTGTGCGGAACACAAACCCTTTGATACCGATGATATCCCCGATATCCAGCAGTTTCTTGAACACCTTGTTGTACTTGTCGCGCCCCAGCTCTTCGGTGGCCACATCATCGCGGCGAATATACACCTGGATAGTGCCTTCGCTATCCTGCAGATTGAAGAAGGAGGCCTTTCCCATAATCCGGCGGGTCATGATACGTCCGGCTACGGAGACGCGCACTTTTTCATCGTCATCATCTTCTTTGACCCACTCCGGATGATCCAGAATCTGTTTACTGTGGTGGGTCACTTCAAAGTCGTAGGGATAGGGATCAACGCTCAGCTCTTTCATCTTCTCGAGCTTTTCGCGGCGCATTTCTTGTTGTTCAGACAGCGTGGGTTCAGCTTGACTCATGTAGTTGGTCGTCGGTGTTTATCAGTTACAGTTCAATTCAATGTGGTGCTGTATAAAATCGGTTCCCTAACCGTTTTCCGGGGGATCACGATTCCGATTTGATCGCTAATTGCAAATAGTCGCCTAAAATAAGAAAAAGGCAATAGAATTGTGAGCTTCGATTTTGGGACCCCTTACCGTCCGCGAAACTTCGGGACGGAGTTCTCTTGGGAGGGGAACGGTGTTTTGGGGTCGTTGGTGAGTTGGTCGCTAGTCGTGGAAAGTGGCAGGCAATGGACAACGCATGTTAACATGGCCTAGAAGTAACCAACCAGCTAGCACAAAACCGCCGATCCCATCTGGGGGGCTGCCCAACCGGTGAAGTGTTGAACTTGGGGCAGCTAATTAGCCACCGGCTGGGCTGAGGGGTCCTGTAATTTGAGTTCCTAAGGGTCGATGTTGTGTAAGGCAGGAAATTCATTCTTCGCCTAATGAACCGTAGAAAAATTACACACTAAGGTTTGTTATTTCTCCATGGAGCCGTAATTTCTTCTGTGATTTACCACGGATAAATACCAGCCATCATCACACACTACATTCAACTAACCGGCTACACCTGGCCCGATCATCTGCTGATTGCCCTCAGCGGTCCCGAGGATCCTATCCATAAACAATACCTTATTCCCGCCGACCAACAATACGTACAACAGTTTGGGGATCAGAGTAGAATCGATGAATACAAACGTTCCAGGGCTTTAATTCGGCAGTTGGTACTGGAAAAAAATCCCCATCTGGATCCCCCACAAATAGAGGTGCTAAAAGAAGAAAGCGGCCGCCCCTATATCCCCCTGAAAGACCAAACTCTTCAAGTGGGCATCTCGCATAGCCGGGATACCATTCTGGTGGCCATATCCGACCAACAGATTGGCATAGATCTTGAGTCTGTACAAAGAGAAACCGATGACCGCCTGCGAAACCGCATATTGGATCCAAAGGAACGAAATGAACTTAAATCGGTAGAAACCATACGGTTATGGACGATCAAAGAAGCCGTATTGAAATTACGCGGAACTGGATTGCGATTTGCCATGAACAATGTTGTTTTGATACGCAAAAGTGAAGATCAGTTTGAAACAAAAATTCAGAATGATTCCATATTAATCCATTCTCATCAAATCGATGATTTTTGGGTTGCTGTTGCAACGCATAATTAGCAGTTTTGGACCGTTTTAAAACCGAGTACATCAACATATATAAGTATCAATCGAAAACGATTGACCGAATCACAACTGAGATTTTTAAAGCACATCCAACCTTATGGATATCCGCTCTTATACACGGGAAGAAATAGAAGCCGGAGTCGATAAAGCCTACCACGAAACCGACAATCACGGCGAGGGCACGGTGCGCGTACTGTTTGCGCCCACGGAGATTAATGATGAAAACTTCGAACAGGCGTGTGATATCTACAGCCGATTGAAGGGCCATTCCTACGATACCGTGGTGATTGTGGAATCACTTCGGGAAACGCTGGATCATAAGTTGCCCATGCCTTCCAAAAAGCGTTTTACAACGCCCTTAGGCGAGGTGCCGGTGAATGATACCCTGCGCAATGTTTTTTGTGATGAAGACGATGATTTTTTCATCGATGATGAGGGGTACCATGAGGATCTGAGTTTGTTTTCGCAGTTAATGATGCTGCAGTGTACGCTCGACTCCTTCGATGCGGTGAGTCTGCAGATCGCCGATGACAGTCCGGCCATTATTAAAGAGTTAGCCTATGTGCTGGAAGATGTAATGCGTATCCGTAACGCGTTGATCATATTCTGCTGCGATATGTCCGGCGAGAAGCATAAGGATTTCAAACGCTTAAAAGACGTGCTGGAAGACAAGAATCCCCAATATCTGATTAATTTTCTGAATCAGGATGAGCAGCCCATCAATGGACGTGCTTCTTTCCTGGCTGGAGTTCTGGTCACCCAAAAGTGGGATCTCAACCTACAATTCCTCAATGGAAAATACGCAGGAAACCCTTCCCATAACCTGCTGACCGGATACGCAGAAATGAAAGTCATGATCAGTCCCTGATCCGAATATGGAAAAACCGACGGTGGCCATACTAGGGTTGGGTGCGTTGGGGCAGAGCTTGCTCCGCCGATTTCATCAAGTGGATATCCCCGTGGCCTGTATCTATTCCAGTGATCCCACCAAACGTCAACGGTTCGCTGATCAGTTCGATACACAAGCCGCCGAATTTCCGAATGCCGACACTCCAACCGCGGATGTCTTGTTCATTACTGTATCGGATGATGCCATTGGATCGGTCGCTGAACATTTGGCGGAGAGTGATTATCCGGTAGGTGGTACGGTGGTCACCCACTGCTCTGGCGCTCATCTTTCTAACAAGCTGCAACCGCTTACCCTTCACGGTGCCGAAATTGCGGCTTTCCATCCTCTGCAAACGTTTTCCGAGGAAAACGTCGATCCCAATCTGTTTCAGTATATATTCATCACCGTTGAAGGAACAGAAAAAGCCACTGGCACACTTCGATTGTTGGGAGAGACGATGGGAGCCCGACCCATTTCCGTATCCAAAGCGTTTAAACAGCGTCTGCATATTGCCGCGGTATTGGCTTGTAATTACCTGACCACCCTCATGCAATTGGCTGAAGATATGGTGGTTACTGATGAGGAAGAGGATTATCCCCCCACGTTGGAAATGCTAGAACCACTTATCCGCCAAACCATTGAGGGGATATTGGATCATGGACCTCAGAAAGTGCTCAGCGGTCCCATTGCCCGGGGCGATCAATCCACCATCCGACAGCACTTGAATATCCTGGAGGAGGAGGATGAGTTGGATGCGTTCTACCGCTTCATGGGTCGTTATACGGCTAAATTGGCTCACCAGGGACAAAAATTAAGTGCGGAAAAACGGGATGCCATTCTGAAAATCCTGAAGGCTTAAGTATACTTCGGATCCAAATAATGGAAATGAAGAGTACTATCATGGCGGACCAAGATTTTTATCAGCGAGTCTATGAAGTGGTCAAGCAAATTCCCGATGGTCGGGTGACCAACTATGGAGCCATTGCCCAGTATCTGGGCGTAGCCAGTGCGGCTCGAACTGTGGGATATGCGTTAAATGGGCTGATCAAATCTGAAGAACAAGAGTGGATCCCCGCGCATCGGGTGCTCAATCGGAATGGAGAACTAACCGGTCGCCATCACTTTCACGGTGACACCATGCGGGAACGACTGAAGCAGGAAAACGTTTGTTTTGTAGATGAGTACCAAGTGGATATGGAACAACATTTTTGGAATCCGATGGAGGAGTTGGATGAGGCGTAAAATTATACCCTTGATGTTGATGTTGGCGGCAGGGTTGATGGTCTGGCAGTGCTCACCGAAGGAGGATCCGGCTGAAGTCCAAACCGGGGGAGAGCCAGAGACATTATTGGAACCCATCACCGCCTCGCAAATTGATTCGGTGGTAAAACAGTATCGAGGGGAGAAGGCTGTATTAGTCAATTTGTGGGCCACTTGGTGCGGTCCCTGTGTGGAAGAATTTCCCCACATCGTGGAGCTGCAGGAAAAGTATGAAGATCAGCTGAAAGTGATCTTTATTTCCGGGGATTTTACGGATCCCTACGTTGAGGTCCCCAAGTTTTTGAAAGAGTATAAGGTGGACTGGACCACCTACTTGAAAACCGGCAACGACCAAGAGTTTATTCCCGCCGTGGACCCCACATGGTCGGGTGCGTTGCCCTTTACGAAAATTTACGATAAACAAGGTAATGTAGTAGCGCGATGGGAAAACAGCGCTGACTTCGAAACGTTTCATAAACACGTAAAAAACGCCATTAACGGAGGATGATCTATGAAATCTGCTATTATTGAACGATTTGGTTCGGGCGTATTGACCCTGCTATTGATCTGGGGGGCGAGTATACTGCCTGTCCAAGCGCAAATGAATCAAGTGAAACCTATCTCTATCGGTACGGATGCTCCTATGACGGATGTAGATCTGGAAACCACCGATGGGGAAATGACCACGTTGCAAGCATCTGCCATGGAAAAAGGGTTGGTGGTTATGTTTACCTGTAATACCTGTCCCTATGTAAAAGCCTGGGAAGATCGCTTCAACGAGGTATCCCAGATGGCCAAAGAGCAGGGGATCGGTTTCATCGCGCTGAATCCCAATACCAAATATCGGGATAAAGGCGACTCCATGGACGATATGAAAAAGCGAGCCCAAGATTATAACTACCAGTTCACTTACGCGCTGGACAAAAACAACCAGCTGGCCGATGCCTACGGCGCCACTCGAACGCCAGAGATCTTCCTGTTCAACAGCGATATGAAGCTGGTATATCACGGTGCTATCGATGACAACTACAAATCGAAGGCCGATGTGCAGAAGACCTATCTGAAGGACGCCTTGATGGCGCTGGGTAACGGAAATGATATCATGCCCAAGACCACCAAGTCACTCGGATGTAGTATCAAACGCGTTCGATAATCGAATAAATTTTGTATTTTTAGGGGCTTTATTGTCGGCGATTACGGCAATAGGTAGTAAGGCTGCACGTTGTTGCAGCCTTTGCTACATCACATGACAATATCTAATCTAAGTTGCGCTGAATGCCAACCTGGACATTAAATACCGAATTTAAATTTGACGCGGCACATTATATCGATGGATATGATGGCAAATGCGGCAATATGCACGGACATACCTACCGTGTTTTGATGACCGCCAAATCGAATAAGCTGCATCCCAGCAAATATCTGGATACCCCGGATATGGTGTGTGATTTTCACGAGTTGAAATGGGCGGCCAAGAGTGAGAAAAAAGGCGGTCTGGATCACACGGTGCTCAATGAACAGCTACCTATGAATACCACCGCCGAGCGCATCGCTCAGTTTATCCACCAGGAAACCAAGAAACGTATTCCTGAGGACATTGAGTTGAAAGTCACTGTTTGGGAAACCGAAAACAGCTGGGTGGAGTACACCGACGACGATGTTTAAAGTAGAAGAGATAACTCATAGCGACGAATCGGTTTTTGATACCGACACTTTGGATGCGGTTACCTATCCCATTATGGAGGATTTCTATACCATCCAAGGGGAGGGGGCGCATACCGGACGCGCGGCTTACTTTATTCGTACAGCGGGTTGTGATGTAAACTGCTGGTGGTGTGATGTAAAAGAGAGCTGGGACGAAGACAAGCATCCGAGTCAACGCGTAGATGAGTTGGTACAGAAAGCAAAAGTCAGTGAAGCCCCCTTTGCGGTGATTACCGGCGGTGAACCGCTGTTGCATGATTTGGATCCTCTAACCCTGCGACTGAAAAACGCCGGACTCCAAACCCATATCGAGACCAGTGGTTCCTCACCATTATCCGGTTATTTAGACTGGATTACGCTTTCTCCCAAGCGATTCAAAGAGCCCCTGGATGAGATCTTTCCCTATGTGGATGAGCTAAAAGTAGTGGTGCTCAAGAACAAGGATATCGAGTGGGCCGAGAAGAATGCCGCCAAGTGCCCGGACAATACCAAGCTGTTGTTGCAACCGGAGTGGGGAACCCCCGAATCCATGGAATTAATCGTGGATTATGTGAAGGAACATCCCCAGTGGGGCATTAGTCTGCAGACGCACAAATATTTGAACGTACCCTAAGCGATCATGTCTGAACTAGCGTACGAAGAGGGAACGGTGGTCATCACAGGAGCCAGCCGAGGCATCGGCGCGGATATCGCTCGCACTTTCGCGCAATTTACCGATCGCCCGCTGTTGTTATTGGCTCGATCCGAATCTGATTTACGATCCACTGCTCAAGACTGTCGCGATTGGGAAAGTAATGTGCAGTACCAAAGCTGTGACTTATCCAAACCCGAGGCTATTGTGGAGCTGACTTGGCCGGAAGAGCTGCCCGATCCATCTATCGTTATTCACAATGCTGGCTATTTCCTGCTCAAACCCACCAGAGAGACCAGCTGGGAGGAGTGGCGACTGCAGCAGCAGGTTCATCTGGATGCTGTCTTTCAGCTCAATCAAAAATGGCTGCCCAAATTAGCACAGTATGATCGCGCCTGGATTGTGGGAATCTGTAGTCAGGGCTCGTTGCAAGGCAAGCCGAGAAGTGGTGCCTACGCGGCCTCCAAGCATGGATTACTGGGCTACTTGCGATCTCTGCGATTGGAGCTGGCCAAGGAACACATTGGAGTCACCGCGGTAAATTTGGGACAAACCATGTCCACTTCCTGGGAGGGCATGGAAGTGGATCCCGACCAGCTAGTGGATCCTAATGATGTTGGACAAATACTAGTCGATCTGTCCCGTATATCCCACCGTACCTGTGTGGATGAGATCAATATTACGCCCCAAACCGGACGCATTCCACCGGATGGGTTTTAGAATTTATCTTTATGTAGCACAGACATTGTTGCCGGTGAAAGTGCAATAATCTTGTGTAATTATTAGCCACATGGTGAGCGGAGCTCAGTACTTTACCTCACCGGGCAGAGCCCGGTAAGGAGAGTGGAGGGTGTTGTTGGTGGGCGCAGAATGTGCCCACCAACAACACCAAACTACTTTTAACGTAGCTCTGCAGCGTCAAGTGGTAGGGAAACTCTGCTTCCCAAAAAGCGATAGCTCTAGTGTTCATGGCGACTGAGAATAGGTATATCTGTTGAGAAATTTCTAGTAATAGGGTCTGTAGTACATTACAGATCTAAGTAGCACGGGTATCATTACCCGTGTGTGCCATTGACATACCATTTTTGCAATTCCAGAGGTGCGAGTTCTCCGTCCACCTTGCTCTGATTCTACCTCCGTTCACGCTTATCGATCTTGGCGAATCTAAAACCAGAAGGAAGATAGTTCGTGCTTGATGTTTAACTGTGACTGCTACTCAATTTGTGAGCTTCCGTCTGGATGAGAAAAAATATTGCCTTGTGACGTGCGGAGCTCAATACCATGCCTTTTCGGGCAGAGCCCGGTAAGGAGTGCAGGTCGTTTTGTTGGGCGGGAGGGACTCACTCCCGCCCAACAAAACAAAACCTATGAGGCTGTCCAAAAAGTCCTTTTCTAATTTCAAGGACCTAAATAATTTAGGTTTTAGGGCACAAATATGTGCCAGACCTATCAGGTTTCCAAAACCTGATAGGTCTATATATGAAAAGGACACGACTTATCAAGAAGATCAGAGATACACACTCTTAGTAATCTTAAATTAATTAAGTGGTTACATCCTGCTTTTTACTTTTTAGACAGCCTCTAGTAGGGAAGCTCTGCTTCACAAGAATGGTTGCCTTATTGAGAAGCTTTAACCGCTTGCAATAGTATGAGGAAATAACAGTGACCCAATTATGTATAGTCTCAATGAATATTCAATTCATACTTAGTCAGCAATCCTTCCAGCGCTTGACGTGAAAAATGCGCTCCGGTAATACGGTTAGCTTCAGGATCAATGACAAAATGTTCAGCTGTAGATAGATTCGCCAGTTCCAAATTGGTGTGGTCAAATACGGCTCCGGCTAGATTGCACTCATCTAGTTCAACTTCACTCAGATTGGCGTCGGTAAAATCGGTTTCCTGGAGATTACACCGGCTAAAGGCAGACCGTGTTAAATCCACCCCATAAAAGTTAACCAGATTGAGCTGACAATCCTCAAATTGCATAGACAGAAGGGCGTTGTTCACCGAATCGAATTGAGCACCGGTTAATTTGCAGTTTCGAAGAGTAGCATCCCGAAGCGTGGTGTTCAAAAAACGAACCGAACTTAAATCACATCCCTCGAACTGACATTCGGTAAATCGGGTATCCAACAGACGAACGTGGGCAAATGTACACTGATGAAAGGTGCAGCCTTCGAATTCCATCTGTTTAAGTTGTTCATCGGAAAAGGTGGTGTTAGAGAAATTGGAATCAAAGATATAATCGGTATTGTCAATCACGTGGCGGCTGTTAATGGAATGTAATTAATGGATTACTAGGAGGGTACCACTTTTAAAATTCAATTGCAGAAGACTGGGTAAAATACTAGGGGGCTTTGCAAAACCTTTCCAAGTTTATTTTGTCAGGGCAAAATGTAGAAGCAATCGTCATTTATACAATTCAATCAGGGGATTGCCGCACTTCGTTCGCAATGACAGGTAGTTTTACAAAGCTCCCTACTAGTTCCGTTTTTGGAGATCAGCAGGGCATACTACGAAATCTATTAATATTAGGAGGCCGACGGGAAAGGTTTACTAAGTGGATCAATATCTGTAGGTACTGATTCCTGCCTCTAGTTTGGAGATAGGAATCACTTTTTTAAGGTCTTGCCGGATTTAAAGACAATACAGCAACAGCTAAAGTTATCATAGTTGTAGATCCGGAAGCAAACATTCGCCAACGTAAATTCCACAGATCGAAGTAAAATCCTTCCATAATACCTAGGCATCAATCTTTTATGTAGGGTATTTCCCTAAATTCGGATACTGCCCAAAAAAAATTGATTAATATTACTAATCAGTAATAAAATGAAGTAAAGATAGTAATAACCTGTCTCTCTGTAGATGGACCGGTTTAAATAATAAAAGAGGATAATTATGAAATTGATTGTATTAATGAGTGTCGAAGAATCCAGCGATGTACTGGAAAAGCTTTTGGTTAACCACAAAGTCCCTGTATTTAGTGGGTTAAACGTAGAAGGTTATAAAATGACAGCTCGAGAATTTGAAAATGAGAGCTGGTTCTCGGATAAGGGAATGGGCGTTTATTCTCATGTATACTTTAGTTTTTTGGATGAGAAACACGCGGATAGTGTATTGTCGGCCATTGAGGATTATAATGAGCACCAAGAAGATAGCCCTAATCCTCTACGTGGATTTCAGCTGGATGTAGAGCGATCGATATAAGTACTTCAGCAACCGGCATGACATTGCTGCGTTCTAGCTTCAAACGTTTGGGGAAACCATTTTTCAATATGCTCCCCGGATCCTTTTACGCGTATGTCTGGTTGATCCAGTAGTATTTCATCCAGATAGGTGGCCACCTGTTTTGCGCCCTGATTATGCTTATAAATCACAGGACTGAGTATAATGGGAATTTTATGAAGTCGGATTGACCGCTTGTCGACCTGGATATATTTAACACAAGTCAGTTCAATCTGACGAGTCAATATCGGATCAGCTGATACAAAAGTTTGGTCTATAACGTAGTACGTACGGTTTGCCCAATAGGGCAGGATCAAAGGGGCCAATATGATATTTAAAAAGAATGGGTTGATAAATGAGAAATGACCCTCTAAATACTCTTCATAAAGTAAGTATCCCGAAAATATCTCAGTAAAAATCAGCAGCAGGTATAGCCCATATCGCTGCCACGGTTTCATGTAATAAGTAGGTTCAGAAAGGGAGTTATCCATTACAGATACTGAGCAAATATCTCTTCCAGGGTCTTATTAAAATCATCGGTTGGGGTGGGAGCAAAATCCTGTCCGGTGAGCTTTTCAAACAGCTCTGCGTAGCGTTCATATACTTGCCAGCGGAAATCATCGGGCAGATCGGGCAGGGTTTGCCCTTCTTTACCTTGAAAATCGTGTTCCATCAGCCACTCGCGCAAAAACTCCTTGGAGAGCTGCTTTTGTGGCTCATCGTTGGCCAGGCGTTCTTCGTAACCATCAGCATAGAAATAGCGAGAGGAGTCGGTGGTGTGAACTTCATCAATTAGAGTGACTTCCCCGTTGTGTAGCCCAAATTCGTATTTGGTATCCACCAGGATCAAGCCTTGCTTATTGGCCAGCGTTTGTCCGCGTTCAAACAGTTGAAAAGCATAGTTGCGGACCGCCTCCCAAGTTTTGGGATCCACCAATCCGCGTTCCAGAATTTGCGCTTCGGAAATATCCTCGTCATGGCCTTCCTGTGCTTTGGTAGCCGGTGTCAAGATAGGTTCCGGAAAGGCTTGGTGTTCTTTCATGCCCTCGGGTATGGTTACCCCACAAAGCTCTCGTTTGCCATCCCGATATTCTCTCCAGGCATGACCGGTTAAATAGCCGCGAACCACCACCTCGACGGGCAGCGGATCACACTTCTTGCCGATCATTACATTAGCGTGGGGGACATCCAGCACATGAGTGGGCACGATATCTTGTACGTGTTCAAATGCGAAAGCTGCTAATCCGTTTAAAATCTGTCCTTTAAAGGGAATCGGCTGGCGCATGATATGATCAAATGCTGATATGCGATCGGTAACCACGATTCCCAGAGTAGAGGTGTTGAGCTCATATACATCGCGCACCTTACCACGATAAGGTTCTATGATGGGATGGTCAGTACGGTCTATGCAGTGTTTAAAGGCTTCTTCGGGAGTCATAAGGTGTTAATGATCAAGGATTTCTATGCTTAGCACGAAGATGCATAATATTTGGATTTCCCGAAACCTAGGAAAGTGAATATTTCCATTAGCCAATTCGGTTTATTACAAAAAGGTCATGACGATTGGTACACAGATTTCTCAACCACGGGAACGTTAAAACCTCATATCTGCATTGCGTAAATGAACTTAATCCCAAATGCATGCCAGATATTCTACGTTTACCATATTCAATGATCCGGCCATTATATGAGCGTACCTCGTTTCACCGATCTGTGATCACAGAGTTGGACAACAGTGAGCTGCAAGACGCCTATTCCCAGTGTAGGGAAATTACCAAACGTCACGCCAAGACTTTTTACTTGGCTACTCGCTTTTTACCCAATGACAAGCAGCGGGCCATTTTTACAGTTTACGCGTTGTGCCGCTATTTAGATGATCTGGTTGATGAAGCCGAGGACTTGATCTTGCGACAGGAGATGAATGTGGCCGAAGTGGAGCGTCAGCTTTGCGATTGGAAAGAAAAACTCCGCGAAACCTACGAAGGCCGCCGTCATGATAACCCGATTTTGTTGGCATTATCCGATGTACTAAAGACCTATCACATACCTATTCATTTGCCCTTTGAACTAATGGATGGGGTATGTATGGATCTGACTAAAAATCGCTTTCACTCATTCCGGGAAGTGTATGATTACTCCTATAAGGTCGCTTCGGTAGTGGGACTGATGACCAGCGAGATATTTGGTTATAAACATGATCAAGCACTGGAACACGCCGAAGCATTGGGAATTGCTATGCAGCTTACCAACATACTACGCGATGTAGGTGAAGACCTGGATCGCAATCGCATATATCTACCCCTCAATGAGCTTTGGGAATATGGAATAACGGAGGATGATCTATTTAATCACCAGATGACACCTCGATTTAAATCCTTCATGAGGTATCAGATTGCTCGGGCTCGGCAATATTATGAGCAGGCGGATATCGGTATTCCCATGTTGCAATCAGACAGTCAGGTTCCGGTTTATCTGGCCAGGTATAACTACAGTCGGATCCTGGATAAGATAGAAGAGAACGATTACGACGTATTTAGCCAGCGCGCTTACGTCAGCAAGTCGGAGAAACTCTCGATTATCCCTAAAATTTGGTGGAATATGAAGATTTCCGCTGCTTAGCCCTACCAGTGTTGATCTACCACGAACCTATTACCCTAGAAGTTTAGGCGAAAAGTATGATGGTCACTAAAAAGTAGAGTCCGATAATTTGGGTGCCGTGCATAGACCGGTAACGCAGGTTTTGAATTCGTAGCGGCGATTCTCGTATAGTACCCTCTTTTTTAATGTCACTCTGCGGCGTTAAACCGTTGGGAAGCGCAGTTTCCCGTACGGTTATGAACGGACTCACACGCCGATAAATAGGGGTATTATTTAATAATCCCCGTGGATTGCAACATCCATTTACACTATCAATCGCAATCTGTTATATTCGGTCAAGATGAGCATCAACCAGACTGTCGAATATCATGGAACGCAAGTACGATAAGTGGCGCAGCCCTAGCTTGGGACGAGAAATGGAATTGCTGGTATTTGGGAAATCGGGAACTCCGGTATTGGCCTTTCCATCCGAGCAAGGACGTTTTTACGAGTGGGAAGACCAGGGCATGATGGAAGCGCTGGGTGAACAGATTGAAAATGGTTATAACCAGATCTTCTGTGTAGATACCGTCAATGAAGAGAGCTTTCTAAATGATGAGATGGATCCGGGTACCCGGATGCTTCGTTACGAGCAGTACGAAAGCTATATCATCGATGAAGTGCTTCCCTATATTCACAAAAAGAATGGGCATTTCTATTTAATCAGCGCGGGAATAGGATTGGGTGCTTATCACGCGGCTAATCTACAGTTCAAGCATCCCCAAAAGTTTAATAAATTGATCGGCTTGAGTGGCGATTACGATATCAAGCAGTACCTGGATGGTTTCTATGATGATCGGGTATACTTTAACAATCCCATCGACTACATGAGGAATTTGACCGATCACGATATCATTCGCACCATTCAGCAATCTGATATTCGACTAGTCGCCGAGCAAGGGGTTGATGACTACTCGACCCGCGAGCTGAGTAAAACGCTGCACCGAAAAGCGATACCGCATGTGATGGATGTTCAGGAAGATCACAGTGATGGTGAATGGAGCTTTTGGCAGGAAATGGTGCGTAAGCATATTATTTAGACGATTCTGAAACGATAGTAATTACAATTATACAACAATAATTATATGCCTGAGATCAAGAAAGTACTGATTGCCAATCGCGGTGAAATTGCCGTTCGTGTTATTCGCACCTGCAAAGAACAAGGCAAAAAAACAGTTGCGGTGTTTTCAGAGCCGGATGCCAAAGCGCCGCATGTTACCTTGGCTGATGAATCGGTGTATATTGGTGAAGCGGCTTCTTCGGAAAGTTATCTGGTTATTGATAAAATTATTGACGCTGCCAAACAGACCGGTGCCGATGCCATCCATCCCGGATATGGTTTCCTTAGCGAAAACGCAGATTTCGCTGAACGCTGTGAACAGGAAGGGTTGATCTTTATTGGCCCCAAGCCGTATGCCATCCGAACCATGGGGGACAAGACCCAGGCACGCGAGTTGATGAGCAAAGCCAATGTGCCTTTTCCACCGGGGACCAAAAAAGAATTAATCGATATCGAGGAAGCCCGCGGAATTGCCGAGGACATCGGTTTTCCCGTGTTGATTAAAGCGGCCGCCGGCGGTGGTGGTAAAGGGATGCGTATTGTGAACGATCCCAGTACGTTTGAATCCAGTATTAAAGCGGCTAAGTCAGAAGCTCGCAATGCTTTCGGAGACGATCGTGTGTATATCGAAAAATATTTGGAAGAGCCCCGACATGTGGAGTTTCAAATTATGGCCGATGAACACGGTAATGTGCTCCACATTTTTGATCGGGAGTGTTCTATTCAACGGCGCCACCAGAAGGTGATTGAAGAAGCGCCGTGCGCGATATTAACGGATGAGCTGCGAGCGGAAATGGCTGATGCGGCGGTCTCCGCGGCTAAAGCATGTGATTATGTAGGCGCCGGGACTATTGAGTTTCTGGTAGATAAACACCGCAATTTCTACTTCCTGGAGATGAATACTCGTTTACAGGTTGAACACCCCGTTACCGAAATGATTTCTGATCTGGATCTGGTAGCTCTGCAATTATTGGTTGCCGAGGGAAAAGAACTTCCCTTTAGGCAAGAGGATTTGGAAATGCACGGACATGCCATTGAATGCCGGATTTACGCGGAGGATCCTACCGAAAACTTCCTGCCCAGTACGGGACGACTGTTACGCCATCGCATTCCATCCGGATCGGGTGTACGTGTAGATGCCGGCGTAGCCGAGGGCGATATGGTGACCATCAACTACGATCCCATGATCTCCAAGTTGTGCGTACATGCCGCAACTCGAGAAGATGCCATTAAGCGGATGAGACGTTCGCTTAGAGAGTATGAAATCGCCGGTTGCAAGACGACGATTCCATTTTGCCATTATGTGATGGGGCACCAAGATTTTCAGCAAGCCGAGTACGATACGCATTTTGTGGGTGATAAATTTAAGATCGATGATATGACGCTCCTGACTGAGGAAGAGGATAACCCCGTCTATCAGAGTATCGCCGCGGCGTTACTGAAAAATGCGTCTGGCCAGGTATCGCTGAACTCCAACGGGAAGGCGGTCAGTACTTTTAGTGGGGAATCCGAATGGTGGCGCAAGCGCGTTCGGGGGTAGACCATTTCTCAATTTCAAAAGGGAATTATATAGATGTCGGAACAAGAGCAGTCTCCTCGTTCAGCCTCCTCCGGTTCTGGAAACAGGGAACTCTACGAGCGGCTGCGGAACTTGGATACCGAACAGCGCAATCAGGCCTCCCAACATATTGATACCGCGGATCCGCTGGAAATCGCTCAAATTATTAATGCGGAGGACCATCGGGTAGCCGATGCAGTACAGACGCGTTTACCGGTCATTGCCGAGGCCATGGAAGCGGTTAAAGAAACGCTGGATAGCGGTGGGCGGCTCATCTATATGGGAGCTGGAACCAGTGGCCGCTTAGGCGTATTGGATGCCGCCGAATGTCCACCTACCTTTGGTTCGGATCCGGCTGAGATTATAGGTTTGATTGCCGGCGGTCGCGAAGCCATGTTCGTGGCCCAGGAGGGCGCCGAGGATTTTGAATCCAATGGAAAAGAGGCCCTTCAGGAGATCAATTTGACTACTGCGGATCTGGTCTGTGGATTGGCGGCCAGTGGTCGTACTCCGTATGTAATCGGCGGACTGAAATACGCTCAACAGTTGGATTGCAGAACCATTTTTGTCTGTACCGTACCGGGCGACCAAGTGAGGGTGGCGTGCGATTTCCTTATCGATATTCCCGTCGGGCCCGAGGTAGTGATGGGAAGTACACGGATGAAAAGCGCGACCGCTCAAAAAATGGTACTCAATATGCTGACCACTGGGGCTATGATTCGGCGGGGCAAGGTCTATGAAAATGTGATGGTAGATCTGATGCTCACCAACAAGAAGCTGAGAGAACGCTCTAAACGAATCATTGCTATGTTTACCTCTTTGACCTATGAACAGGCAGGTTCGTTACTAAAGCAGGCGGGCGGTCATGTTAAGACCGCTCTGGTGATGGAGCTGGCCAAGGTGGGACGATCTAGAGCTCAAGAATTGCTGGATCAGCAGGATGGGTTTGTTGAACGAGCAATTGAAGCCGCGGAAGCATAAATTTCGATACCATAAATAGTTGGAGGAGGGCAGATGGTACAAGTTGTATTTAGTGTACTGGTTTGGATCTATTTTGCGCTGGTTACTATTGTATTCCTCTTTCCCATTCTAATTGCATTTCTACTCACCTTTCCGTTCGATCCGCTTAGACGCTGGCCCAACCGCATGCTCAAGGGACTGGCCTACACCTTTCTATATGCGATTCCCGGCTGGCATATCGATATTCAGGGTACTGAGCACTATCAAAAAGAGGAACCGGCCATTTGTATCTCCAATCACCAAAGCTTTTTCGATCTGCCCTTATTTTACCTGTTGCCGTGGACAATGCGTTGGGTAGCAAAAAAATCACTGTTCTATATCCCCATTCTGGGCTGGATCATCTATTTGACCGGGCACATTGCTATTGATCGCTCACGCCGTCTGGCTTTTTTGAATTTGGAAGAGGCCAAACCCACCTTGCAATCAGGTATGTCGGTAATGATTTTTCCCGAGGGTACCCGAACCAACGATGGATCTGTGTTACCATTCAAAAAAGGAGCATTCCTCTTGTCGTTTGATCAGCAGGTGCCTATTCAGCCGATGGTGCTCTATGGGGCTTATGAGGCTTTACCCAGTGGCAGCTGGAAATTCGGTTTGTCTCAGCAATTTGCCATTCACGTCTTGCCACGTATCTATCCGCAGGACTATGATGATGTAGATCAGATGAAAAAGGAAGCTCGAAGTCGCATACAAGAGAAATTATCTGAGTTGCGGTTACGATATGAATCACATAACACAGAGGTACTATGAGCATCGCCGAATCGTTGGGTAGTGGATAATTATTGACGTTTAGAGTTCCCTTTAATGAGCAATCTGACCCATTTAGGTTATATCATACGCATCGAGTGGTGTCTGATTGCGGTACTGATCAGTCTGATCATCATATTTCGTTGGCCCATGTCGGTGGATCAGGCATCCGGGAAAAATTTTTTCAATGAGTCACACGGAGCGGTTATCATTGAGGAAATGATATCCACACGGCACTCATCGAATCCGCCCCCGCCGCCTAAACCGTTAGTACCTGTTCCAGTCCCTAATAATGAAATAATTCCTGAGAAAGAGATTAACTTTGAAGATGTAAACTTGCCGTCCGAACCGTTGACTATGGACTTGGAAGGAGTGGGGCAAGGACCCGAAAAATCAGGGTCGGAAGGGCCGGTGGAAAATCCCCAACAACCACCCCAAATTCGTCGAATTGTGGAACCCATTGAACCGGAAGCCTCTCGTAAAGCAGGCGTTAAAGCGGAAATTATGGTCTCCATGCTGGTAGATGTGGATGGTAATGTAGCGGATGCTTCGGTCACTGAGGTCAGGCTGTATACCGATGATGGCAACGCTAAAGTGGTAGATAGCATTGGATATGGCCTAGTGGATGCTACCCTGAAAGCCGCATTCCAATGGAAATTCCGCCCCGCTCGTCAAAATGAAGAACCTGTAGCAACCTATACCAACCAAGTATTTAGTTTCGGATTTTAGGTTGCTAGATTGGCCAAGGAGCCCTATATTAGCGCTCTTTCTTTGGAGAGGTGCCAGAGCGGTCGAACGGGCTCGCCTGGAAAGCGAGTGTGCCCCCTTCGGGGTACCGAGGGTTCGAATCCCTCCCTCTCCGCATTTAGCACAGCTAGTAACTCTGGTTGTGCTTTTTTTATACCCACAAATTACCCAATTCAAGGAGGGATGAGAAGTCTATCCCGCCGTAGGGAAGTAAGCGAAGCGAACCGGGGAATCCCTCCCTCTCCGCATTTAGCACAGCTAGTAACTCTGGTTGTGCTTTTTTTATACCCACAAATTACCCAATTCAAGGAGGGATGAGAAGTCTATCCCGCCGTAGGGAAGTAAGCGAAGCGAACCGGGGAATCCCTCCCTCTCCGCATTTAGCACAACTAGTAACCCTGGTTGTGCTTTTTTTATACCCACACAAACCAGCGCACGTCTGAGCGAAGCGGAGACTTGTGCGGAATAACCCAACCCATAATCATCATCGCAACTCATGGAGATCGCCGCGGGCATGCAACTACCGTTGATCCCCTCGCGACGACACGGTTGCGGATGAAGTGCTGAGGATTGATTGGGCATTCTTCTGGATAAACCAGTAACTAAAGTATGGTCCTATTCCCAAACTCCCTTACTGTCATGGCGAGCGGAGCCCTGCGGAGCGTGGCCATCTCCTAGAGGAACCCCAGCTATTCATTTCTCGCGGAGTTGCGCAGTGTACCCGCAGAGTTTTTAATGTAATACAAACCAGCGCAAGTCTGAGTGAAACGGAGACTTGTGCGGAATAACCCAACCCATAATCATCGTCGCAACTCATGGAGATCGCCGCGGGCATGCAACTACCGTTGATCCCCTCGCGACGACACGGTTGCGGATGAAGTGCTGAGGATTGATTGGGCATTCTTCTGGATAAACCAGTAACTAAAGTATGGTCCTATTCCCAAACTCCCTTACTGTCATGGCGAGCGGAGCCCTGCGGAGCGTGGCCATCTCCTAGAGGAACCCCAGCTATTCATTTCTCGCGGAGTTGCGCAGTGTACCCGCAGAGTTTTTAATGTAATACAAACCAGCGCAAGTCTGAGTGAAACGGAGACTTGTGCGGAATAACCCAACCCATAATCATCGTCGCAACTCATGGAGATCGCCGCGGGCATGCAACTACCGTTGATCCCCTCGCGACGACACGGTTGCGGATGAAGTGCTGAGGATTGATTGGGCATTCTTCTGGATAAACCAGTAACTAAAGTATGGTCCTATTCCCAAACTCCCTTACTGTCATGGCGAGCGGAGCCCTGCGGAGCGTGGCCATCTCCTAGAGGAACCCCAGCTATTCATTTCTCGCGGAGTTGCGCAGTGTACCCGCAGAGTTTTTTATGTAATACAAACCAGCGCAAGTCTGAGCGAAGCGGAGACTTGTGCTGCATGAAACCAAACAGTGCTCCGAAATACCGCATGTGGACGCTCACGGTAGTTCGGTATCAAGCCAGTGGTAAACCAATACACACTTTGTATAAAATATTCCCAACCCATCCGATCTAATTCTCTACAGTTCTTGTCAGTAGTATGAGGCCTCATCGTACATAAAAGCTTGTCAAACCTTGTATGAAGGTTATTTCATTACCAATCACTTTCGGGGTAGGTGAAACCGGTTTGTATATACCAATACTGCGTGTTAGTTTTTTTTACTATCCGAACAATTTAAAGAGGGCTTTGCAAAACTACCTGTCATTGCGAACGTAGTGCGGTAATCCCCTGATTAAACTGTGTAAATGGTGGTTGTTACTACATCTAGCCATGACAAAATATTTTTTTGGAAAGTTTTGCGAAGCCCTCCAAAAGCAATAAAAAATGAAGTAAGTGTAGTTCGATTATTTAATAAAGCACACATTTAAAATCCCGGTGTAGAAAAATTCTGGGTGAAAAATCATGAAGTGTACAGCAAGAGAGTATAAAAACCAATCTCGGATAACAATTATAAAGTATGGTTTATGTGTACTAGACAGCTGGGTAGTAATGCTAATCACATACACTACAATACTTGGAACTCCTGCTGACACCACAAGCCATTCAATTTATACGGTACAACCCGGTGATTTCTTAGTAAAAATTGCCAGTACTTATGGTAATCCAGGCTATTGGGAAGCTATCTATAAAGCCAACGAAAATCGGATAAAAGACCCTGATCTGATTTTCATTGGTCAACAATTGGTCATCCCCGATTCGATAGCTGGAGACCCTGAAAGAAAAGCGACTACAAAGAGTGAAAACATATCAGATGAGGAGAACAACGAATCTCCAACACTAGCTGAGTTTCGGAAAGCACTGAGTCGTGTTATACGTACGAAAGAAGAAGAGGAACCATATCCATTGCCCCAACAGTACAGTGGATTGGAAATTAACGGGCTGATCATCAACGAAACACGAAGTAAAATAGGCGATCAATTTTTCAATGTATTCTATCAACATTGGCAAGCACCGGATAAGGCCCCGGATTTCATGCTAACCATTGAAGAAAAGCCGATGCCATCCATGGGTACACTGGTCACGGTATTGATTGATAACACAGCCATTTTCCAAACCAAATTGCAACCCCGATACCAAGTCATTGAGCAACAGGCATTGCGAGCTGTAACCATCAGTTACCAGACCCTGGAGCAGCGAATGGAAACCGCAAACCAAATAAATTTCTATTGATATGAAGTACCTAATCCAGACGATATCAGCTATTCTATTTTTGATAAGCGTAATATTGCTTACGCCGGGACAGGCGAGCGGTCAAGATTTTGTATATCAGCCCATCAATCCAGCCTTCGGTGGAAATCCAATGAATTACCAATGGTTGATGAGTTCAGCCAATACACAAAATGTGTTCAAAAAAGAGAGCAAATATGGCTATTCCCGGGATCCATTTGCAGATTTTGAAGAATCCCTACAACGTCAGGTGCTCTCCGAGTTAACCCGCAATTTGGTGCGCGATCGATTCGGCGAAAACTTTGATTTAAGCTCGGACAGTCGTTTCGAGTTTGGTGAGTTTACCATCGACATCACTCCGGGTATGGATGGCGTAACGGTTAGCATTTTTAACGTACTCACCGGCGAAACCACAAATATTACGATTCCTAATATCGATGGCTAAACATCATCTGACCATATTATCGGTATTAGTAGCCTTGCTTTGGGGATGTTCCACCACAATGAAGCCCTTTGAGACCGAGCGAGTTGAACCGGGAATGGAAAGTGCGTCGTTTGAAAAATTACGCACCTTGCCACCTCCTAAAGAAAAAATTGTGGCCGCGGTGTATCGCTTTAGTGATCAAACTGGTCAATATAAAGCAGCGGAACAGGTGGCTAGTTGGTCGACTGCTGTTACGCAGGGCGCCACCTCTATATTGGTGAAAGCGATGAGTAATTCCGGTTGGTTCATTCCCATTGAACGTGAAAATCTGTCCAATCTGCTTAATGAGCGTAAGATCATAAATTCGACGCGCATGCAGAATAACGATCGAAATACACTCCCCCCGTTACTCTTCGCAGGTATTATTTTAGAGGGGGGCATTATTGGTTACGACACCAACATTATTACCGGAGGAGCCGGTGTACGATATATGGGGATGGGCGGATCCGGAGAATTCCGTAAAGATCAGGTTACCATTTATTTGCGAGCCGTTTCCACACAGACGGGACGGATTTTGAAAACGGTACACACCACCAAATCTATTATTTCGCAAAAGCTGGATGGGGGGCTATTCCGGTTCGTTGAAGAAAATCGATTGCTGGAAGCCGAAGCAGGATTCACGTTTAACGAACCTCCGGTTATGGCAGTGACCGAAGCTATTGATGAGGCACTCCGTATGCTGGTCCTTGAAGGGGTAGATGAGAAGCTATGGCGCCCGGACAATGTAGATGAGTTTTCTGCCTATAAAGCGAACTATGAAGAACTACTGCGCCGAAAAGCAGAAATTAAAACCGATTATTTCGGTTTCGAGAAAGAACAAACACGGCGTCAAGGAAATCTTGTAGCTACTTCAATTACCTATGGCAGTCACATCGGAAACTATAAGAATCGCGTTGCTGAACCGGGAATGAGTATTCAGATAGAGCGGCATATTTCCCCTGGATTATCACTTAAAATGAATGTGATGAGATCCGTAATCAGTGCAGAGAGATTATATTCGGAGCCCATCAATGGACTGGATCTTCAGCTGAACTACTATCTGACTCCAACGCATAAATTTTCACCCTATGTAGGTATTGGATCCGGAGTACTGGCTTATGATCGGCAACCTAATTTTACCAGCTCACAAATTTTTCCCAATGCCTCTATGGAGGGCGGGCTGGACTATCAACTAAATGATTGGTTGGGATTGAGAGTAGGGGGAGTGTATCGCTATATGATTAAAGATGGTTTGGACGGTGTCAAAATGGGCACCATTCACGATCAACAATGGAATGTAAATCTAGGATTAACCATAAGACCGAATTCTTTGAAATAATGAATGTTCACTAGAACCCAAGGAGAAATAAACAAGGACCTCGCCGGGAATTACCGAAAGGGAATCCCAGACGGTAGACGTAACTCCAGCGAAGTCCTGTAAATGCAATCTGTTAAATAATTCGAAGAAAAGCAGATGGATTTACAAGTAGTGTTTATTCTCCTGTAAACCATAAACAAATCATAACTAGAGGATTACCCCTCTGATTAAATAAAAATCATCAGGAGAAAACCTATGAAAAAGTTAAGCACAATCATGTTGGCACTGTTCTTAGTGACCGGTATGAGCTTTGCTCAAAATAATACCGCTACCACTACACAGAACGGTGACGAAAACGAAGCCACCATCTCGCAAGTAGGCAATATCAATGTTGCTGATATTATCCAGGATGGTGACGAGAACTTGGGTGAGATCACTCAAGAAGGCGAAAAAACTGCTACAATGACCCAAACGGGTTCCGAAAATATAGCCTATATCGCCCAAACGGGTACAGGCGGTCCCGGTTTGGCAACCGTTACGCAGTTAGGATCGCGCAACGAGGCCTATTCGTCAACTCGAGGAAAGGTCTTATCTACCCAAACCCAAACGGGTAGCGACAATTACGCGTCCATCAGTGGAAATCTGACTCAAAATTCACAAATCGAGCAGACCCAAATTGGGGATGCCAACCAAGCTACCTTTAGTGTGGCCGGACCCGGTACCCGTAACGTAGATATCGTTCAGTACCAAGAAGGCAATCGAAACCAATCCTATGTAACCGACTTCCGTGGTAACCCAGGAGATCCCGTATTTACCGAACAGTACGGCGACGACAACTATGTGGATATCATGTATGATGGCGGCCAAAAGAATGGTTTTGAGGTCATCCAAGACGGTAACACAAACTCGTTGACTTCAACATTCTCCGGTTATAACAACTGGCTATATGTTGATCAAATCGGTGATATGAACGTCGCAACGACTTCTCAAGCATCCGATAATAACGTGGCTACCGTTTCGCAAATAGGCAATAGTAACACCGCTACCATCAATCAATAGTCATAGGACGGTATATGAACAGTAATTTCAACATACCGCTTACGACTGTTGTCACAATACTAACAAAACATATCAAGAGAGTACGATCATGAAAAAACTAAGCACAATTTTATTCGCACTGTTGTTTGCCGGATCTATGGCATACGCACAAGATAACGACGCATCTGTTGACCAAGAAGGGAACTACCAGACAGCAACCGTTACCCAAACCGGATCTACCAATGATGCCGATGTAACTCAGTTCACCGATAATGACGGAATGCAAACCGCAGAAGTCATTCAAGATGGTGAAGGCAACATGGCTACCGTAATGCAGACTCAAGTAGGATCGGGTAATACCACTCCTAATTACGCATTTATCGAGCAAACGGGTGAAAACAACACATCCGTACAGCTATCCAATGCCCCGGGTTACAATTCCGGTCAATCACTTTGGGGATTCCAAGATGGTCATGACCATGTTCTCACCCAAACCATCGTTTCCGGATATACCGCTTCCTTGGAAGCCTATCAAGAAGGTAATGGTAACGTGATTAGCCAAACCATCTGGGGCGGCGGCCACAATACTGGTGAAGTTTTCCAACATGGACATGAAAACGCTGCTATCCAGCACTTAGGTGGTAGCAATAACGGTTACTCCAGCGGTGTTATGGCAGTTGAGCAACATGGACGAGCTAACTTCGCGGCCCAATACTTCGAAGGCATCGGCTTGGGCCATTACAACAATGGTGAGTTGAATCAACATGGCCGTAATAACAATGCATGGCAAACCGGTAACGGTCGTGATTTGAGCGCCGTTCTGGATCAGCATGGTCGAAACAACTGGTCAACTCAAGAGCTGACCGGTGAAGGCCACAGCAGCACTGTTAATCAGCATGGACACGTAAACGTATCCACCATAACTCAAAGTAACTAACCATTCAATATGGAGAGGGCATGTCTTCGAGCATGCCTTCTCTATCTAATTTATCAGCCCATGAAACACATCTTATCAAACACAATCGGTTCCGAAATATGTAACCCATTTCCATAGTGCTGAACTAGTATTACCACCTCCTGAAGTCTGAGGTTAATCATGAAAATGCTATTACTACTTATACTAATGAACTGTTCAATGGCTGAGGCGTATGCTCAAGATTTGAATAGAGAAGTGTACCCCAAGCAAAGCTCCATTGAACACAATCAGGCAGTGAAATCTTTTAGCAGTGATTATCTACTGCTAACCGAAGGAAATTCTTCCCGGATAGGTATATCAGCTATGCTGGACAGAGCTCATAACATTGCAAGCATCAATATGGGGGGGCAAGAGAATATGGCCCAGATCATCCAACAGGGATTGGCGTTATATGGGCTTATTGTAATCGAAGGATTGGACAACCAGGTTTCTTTGCTGCAGCAAGGGGCAGATCTTCAGTCCACAATCAACATGCAAGGAAATCATAACCAGTTTGATATGATCCAAAGGGGGGAAGGGCTGCACAACTACATCGACATTTCCGGAATGGGCTTACAGTATAATGCTATCCAAACCAACGGAGGCTTTCAATTACAACAGCAGGGGCAGGGTAGTATTCCCATACGTATTGAGCATTCCGGTACCATGATTCCAGTACGCATAGACAATTATAAACCTTGAAAGGACTTATTATGAGAGTTCCAGCTTTACTATACGGATTGCTGTTGTTAACCGCTATTGGTTGTGAAACCAAAATTATAGATCCCGATCTTTATGGTAATATCGATGGTGTGGTAATCAATGGTGAAAGCCAAACTCCGATGTCTGGAGTTAGCATAGAAACCGCACCGGCTACCGAAGTACTGATTACCGAATCGGAAGGCCGTTTTACGTTGGAAGAAGTATCCGCGGGTAGTTATCAAATTAAGGCGAGCAAACCTGGCTATAAATCGAAGTCGGTTACAGTCATGGTCCGCGAGGATCGAACGGTTACGGCAAAAATAATGCTGGAGCAGGAAGAGGAGGATGACGATTCAACTAATTACTTGCAGAGTGAAATAACCAACTGGAATCAGCTGGGGGAGGAAGACAGCAGTAGCGTGGAAGTAGAATATTATGTTACCAATACCAGCTCTTCAGTTTCTATTAGCGAATTTGAACTCTATTTCGACATCCACACCAACCAGCGAGTATTTAATTATGAAATTACCAATACCCAGCTGGATCCGGGAGAAAAGAATTATGGTTCTTTTCGGAAATTTGTCAAAGAAGCAGTGGTAGATTCAGTGATCATTTCTGATACATGGTATAAGGAGGAAGCACCTATATAAATCAAGGGATTGATTCGGATATGAATTCCCTGACACGCATTCCCACCGATCAATTACAGGGGCGTCCGTAGTGGCAACTTACTTAACACATGCTACCAAATTTGGTAGGTCAACTTGGAACTTGGTCGTTGTCCTACTCAATAGCCACAATAAGATTGATTGAAGCAGTCTCAGTAATAATTGGCACTGTCAGCATCCTGGGATGATAGGTGGTTTTGTAAAGCCAACTTTATAATGATGAATGTATTTATTTGAGTATGATATATTATCATTACCAATCACTTTCGGGGTAGGTGAAACCGGTTTGTATATACCAATACTGCACGTTAATTTTTCCAACTACCCAAACAATTTAAAGTTGAAATTGTTGAATAGTAGGATACTGGATACGATGTTTAATAGTCTATTTATAAATTCTAGGTAAACATAGCTTCCAGTATTTACTATTAACTTGCTATTCATGAAACGGCTTCAAAGTTGTTATTTTAAATTATAAAAAATATCTGTCTAAGGGAACAATTGAGATCAGATGCTATCTAATAAAGTTGTTGGGTACCTACGGAAAACGGCCCAACAATGTTGATCATCAATCAGGCACTACACATGGCTAATACTACACTTACCAAGCGGGGACTATCTAAGTTATCCATATTCATCGTACCGATTGTTACATTCATTCTGTTTTTTCAGGGGTGCGATAAACCTTCGGCACCGGATTTTAACCTACAAAGTAGTGTGCAAGCACCGCTGTTATTTAACAAAAAGTATCAGGTGCTGGGCAATGGTAGTGGAGCCTTGATTGATACCACCAAAGATTCGTTTGATTCCCTTTTTGTGGTAAGCCCGTCCGATGAGCTGATTACTCTTTCCCAAGAACAAGACATCAGCATTGGCGATCTGGATGATGTGGTTCCCGAAGTAGATGTGGACCCTACCGAAGTAGCCACGGAGATTGGAATTATTGAAGTGGATGATTTCAGCACCGGGCTCAACTCCAAAGTGGGTACGCTTGAAGAAGGCTCCAAATCAACGGATAGTCCTACCAATGCCGAAGTGGGTAACTTCGAGCCGGAAATTAATGGCTCAGGTAGCGCCACACGGGCTGATTTCGGTGCTCCAACCGGTACGGGTAACATACCAAGTGGTAGTGGTGATGCAACCATTTCAATAGATGCTGGTGATTTTGTCAGTGCTACGGTTGTGGATGGTGGATTACGACTGGAGTTCACCAATAATCTTGGTATGGATCTGGATAACTTAACGACTCAACTTAAGTCAAATGGGTCTGATGTTGGCACTCAGATATCATTTTCAGAACCGGACGATAATCTGTCTAATGGCTCAACGTTTGTTGATACTGTTAAATTTAATGATCCCCCAACAACGGTAGAGGATCCACTTAGTGCATTTGTTAGTATTAGTTGGACTAATCAAAATGCTACTAATGGAAGTGGTCTTGATGTAGCTATATCGGATGCCAATTTAGTAGCCTCAGAAGCACAATCCGATATCCCCGCTCAACAATTGGATCCCACCACACCGGATATCTCTATCGGTGGAAGTGATTTCTCCTATGCCATTTTGGCCAACGACAGCGAAGGGGGCACGGTCAATGGTTTAACCATTACTATTGAAAACAATACAAATCTGCCGCTTACCAATCGTACGCAATCCGGTACGCCCGAAATGGAACTCATCAATAGTGACGGGATGACCATTGGAGCTAGTAAATCATTCGTGGATCCCAATAACACCGGAGCTAATGAAATTGCGGGAGGATCTACGGGAGAAGTTACCTTTGATCTGAGTGGCAATAAACTGACCAAGACACTCAGTTACACCTTGGATCTGGGAACCGCCGGGGGGAATAATCTATCGGTAAGCAGCACGGATGCGATCACTATTACTTCTCAAACACAGACACTTAAGGTTAATGAGGCTAAGTCAGCTATTGACGCTCAATCTAATATTGCCATTTCCGACACCAATTCAGTGGAGGGCGATTTTGTGCGAGCAGAAGTAGAGGAGGGCACATTGAATTTTACTTTTCGAAACACGCTGGCCATCCCAATGACCATTGATAACCTGACCATCGAAAATAAAAGTGCCTTTAAAGCTAAAAATACCGGGCGATTCTTTGCAGCTGGATCGGAGATAGGCTCATTGTCAAATGTGGTAATTGCCGCTAATTCCACCCAATCGGAGTCTATTCCTTTAGCTGGTAAAGGTATTTCTGATGAAATTGTTATTGATGGTACCGCCTCTTCCGATGGGAGCGGCACGGACCCCAAAACCGTGAAATCATCGGATTTAATTGAGGTGGATGTAACCGGTAGTATTAGTGTAAATGAGGCGGAAACGGCACTGGATCCACAGTCGTTCAACAGCAGCGATGTGATTTCCATTGGAGAGGATGCGTTCATCTTTAACTCAACCGATGATTACATTCAGCTGGATGGAGGCATTCTGCGTATCGATGAGATCGTTAACCAACTGGATGTCAATATTGATACGCTGCATATTGAAGTGAGCTCGCTGTTAGATCCTAATGGTGACCCACTTGCAATTAAGTTTCAGGGCAATGCCGATGGCGGATACCAATCCTATCAATACCGTCAAATAGAACGGAATGAGAATGAGAATGGAAATGGTACCCGTGATCCTATAGAAATTGAGCTTTCCGGCTTTAAAATTTCTTCTAGTTCCAATGATCTAAACTACTCCTTGAGCGGGAAAACGGCGTCTACCCATGGACTCACGGATTCATTGCGTGTTATTAACAGTACGGATTCGGTTAGTGCATCTATGAATCTACAAAATTTAGAAATCGGAGAAGCCGTGGGTACCGTGGCCACCAAAGAGGTCTTCCTCAACAACGATGTGAGCGGGAATGGCACCGATCTGGTAGATCTGTTTAATAACGACGAAGCTGAAGTCGATTCTCTGAGCGATCTGCAAGAAATTTCCGAGCGGTTGGATGATATCCAGTTAAATAATACCGCCTTCAACTTGTTTTATGATTCCAATTTAGGGGTTGAGGCCACGCTATATATGGTGATGGTAGGGATCGACTCCAAAGGGAATAAGGCCTATTTAAAACCGAAATCGGATAGCGACTATGCAATGGACGCTAATGAGTCGGTTACCGGTTTGCATGCTAACGGAAGTCCGGTTCCCAAAGAAAATATCCTGAAAATATCCCTGGATGCGGCCCAACAAATGGGACAGACCAGCCAAGGAGTTATCGCCTTTAACAGTACAAATTCCGAAGTGGATGATTTCTTGAGTAACCTGCCTACAGAGATCCGCTTTATCGCTAAAGCAGTGGCCAATCCGAATGGTAAGCGGGGCTTTGTAACCACACCGATTGATTTTGCCACTACGCTAGGTTTTGACATCCCTATCAACTTTGCTGCTTCCACCGGACCTAATGCTATCAATGATACCTTGGAAGTTGATTTGAGTGACTTACCCAAACCCGGTGATGACGCTACTATCAAAGAAGGGGTGCTCACCATAGAATATACTTCGGGCCTTCCGTTCGGCGTGGATATGGCCATGGACTTTCTGGATGATAACGATGAGGTTATTGTGACTATTCCCGATCAAAGTTCTAGCTATTCCTTACAGGCGGCTACAGTAGATAACAGCACGGGATTTGTGACGCAGCCGGTAGAGGATAAAATGGTGATTTCCCTAAATGAACAGCAGTTGGAGCAGTTACACAAAGCTCGCAATATTCACATTACAGGCAGTATGGCTACCGCAAATGATGGAGCGATGATAAAATTACGTTCGTCCGATTATATCGAGCTTACCGTTAAGTCTAAATTCACCATTAATTTCTCAGTCGGTAATTAATCGGGGTGCGCGTCAGAGATAAGAGTTATTCAATATGAGAAATGGACAAATGAAACAGATAGGATTATTACTACTAAGCTGGATGGTCGTGCTGGTATCGGGAGGATATCAATCCGCTGAGGCCCAGTCTATGAGTCAGTCTTCTCGTTCGATTGGCATGGGGGGCACCGGTACGGCATATATAACCGGCTATCTAGCCAATACGGTTAATCCGGCCAACTTAATGTTGGATGATGGATCTCATAATTTTACGCTTGGGCTGTTTGGTGGTCTGCAAGTTACCGGTGGAGGTTCATTGGCCGATCTAAATGTATATGACAGTTATTTAACCACCGGTCAGACCTTAGCTGGCACCACCGCGGAGAATATGTTGAATGATTGGTATGGCTCTGAAATCACCACTACGAAATTTATGGGGGCCAATGTAGATGTAACCACATTGGGGGGAAGCTATCGAGGAGAGAATTGGGCTTTCGGTGTGTCTATACGTACCCGAGTGAACGCGCGATTTGAAATGAACAAAGGGTTTGCCCAACTCGGTATTTACGGCTTGAACGGTGAGCAGTTCAGCACGCCCACACCGGTAGATTTTGGAATTAAGGAAGACGTCTACACCGAACTTTCGTTATCCTATGCTCGCCAAGTACTCTATATGGATGAGTTTTTGGGCTTTAGTAATGTGCGGGTCTACGCGGGTGCGGCTCCTAAGCTTACCTTGGGAATGCATCATACAGCATTGGATTTTAACTCTGAGTTGACGGTCAAAGGGGATAGCTTAATTAATCACTCATTTTCGTACACCGCCCAAACGGTAGGCTCGGTTACGGATGATATCAATCAATATGCCTTGGATAAGCAATCCGGTAGTGTGGGCGATCGCAGTTTAGGCGATTATATTCAAGACCCTCAGGCCGAAGATTTTTACGGAATCAGTGGTTATGGCATGGGTGTTGATCTGGGAGCTACGATAGAGATGGATGTCCATAATTTAGGACTTGGCCTGTTCAATCGCGCCGATCGTAAGAAGTTGCGTATCTCGTTGGCAGTTACCGATTTGGGATATGTGGAGTTCAACCAGCAAGCTGGTGAGTTTGAAGCCAGCGGAGATTTTAACTGGCGCGGCTTGGATGTGGACGAAGACGATCTGGATGAGAATTATGATGGCGATCTCGGAAAATACGCGGAGCACGTGGTGTTAGATTCATTGCTGGAAGGAAATTACGCCCAAATTAACCCAATGGAAGCGGAATCCTATCGCGTGAATTTACCAACCCGGGCATCATTTGGTGCTCAGCTTCAATTGGATCGTTTTTCCATTGCCACTGATATCGGACTGGGATTAAATGACGAAGCATTAAACTCGCAAGCAATTACATTCGCCTTGGGAACCGAATATAAATTCTTTGGATTCCTGCCTTTACGTACGGGTATACGCACATCCAAGGATACGGCTACCCGTTATAGTTTCGGAACCGGACTCGATTTTCGAAACTTTACCTTCGATTTCGGGGTGATGACTGCCGCTTACGGATCCAAACGAGGAGCCGCAGCCAATTTTGCCTGGAGTGGTTTGCAGATCCGCTTCTAATTACTGTTAAGGAGATTGAGGGAGGCGCTGGATCGATACCGTATCTGGGATAGGGGTGCCATCCAGAATATGATCGACCAGGAGTTCAGCCCCATATTTACAATACAACAATCCCTTGGAACCCAGAGCTACCATGGTTGACAAGGAGGGATGCTTGGGATGGTTGCCTATAATGGGTTTGTGTTGGGGCGAAGAAATACGCACGCCACTCCATTGTTGCCGGATGGATAATTTGGGGGCTAACTCGGGTAAGGTGCGTTCTACTTTCTCAAAAAGTTTGGGGCGGGCATCTATTGTGGGTTCGGTGTCTGTGAAGTGGTGTTCGTAGGTACTGCCCACAATGAGTTCATAATCACTGTATCGGGCCATATACCCTAAGCTGGATATGGAGTGCGTAAAAGGCAGTGGATCGGGACTCGCCAAGTGCAGCAGCTGTCCTTTGACCGGGTGTAAGGGGAGCCAGTCCCAATCACGATCAGTCACCGCGCCAAAGCCCTTGGTATCTATTACATGATCCGCGTAAATCTTATTGGATAGATGCCTCGATTTTATGATCCATCGACCATTGACATAACTGCGTTCCAAATGGGGGTCTATGTACAGCTCTCCAAAATCATGTGTAGTAATCAGAGTATGCATCGCCTGCAAAAAAGAAGGCATACGTACCATCAATCCTACTGAGATCCATAATCCTCCATTAACACAATGTATACCGGGATGCTTGCGCTCCATTTGATCCGCATCCAGCCAGGATACCCAATCATCGGGCCAGTCTGTTTTTTCATATTGAGCACGCATTTGCTCATACATCTCCTCGGTTTGCGCCGGACGAAGGACACCCGTTGCTTCATAAAGTGGGGTAGAGGTGTACTGCTGCGCACGGTCCAACAAAGTTCTGATTGTCGGATAACTTTGTTCCACACGCCATACTTTGGTGGCTCGCCGCCCGGTAGCCGGATTGATCATACCGGCTATGGCTCCGGATGCACCACCAGCTACGGCTTTGTTGTCTATCACTAAAACCGAATAATGGCGATCCAGCAGAGTTATGGCAGTGGCCATTCCGGACAGGCCGGCACCAAAAACCACGAAATCAAAGTGCTCCGCTGTTGGAGTAGGAAAGGCAGATAGCACGTGTGCTCTACATTAACTGTTGCGATTCGATTGTTTGAGCACCGGCTTTTTTCATTTCAGACCAAGCGGCTTCTACAGATCCCTCAATATTAATACCCCGAACAGCATCTGTGATAACAGTAATCTTAAACCCTTGCTTTAATCCATCCAGCACCGACCATTTAACACAGAAATCGGTGGCTAAGCCAGCGATATACAGGTGATCGATATCCCGCTCATTCAGATAACCGGTTAATCCAGTGGGGGTTTGCTGATCATTCTCAAAAAAAGCCGAGTAAGAATCGATATTGCGCCTAAAACCTTTCCGTATGATCAATTCCGATTCTGTGGTGTTCAGTTTGGGGTGGAAATTTGCTCCCCGTGATCCCTGAACACAATGGTCGGGCCACAAAACCTGTTCCCCATAATCCATCTGAACCGTATCAAAGGGTTCGATATTTTCATGAGAGGAAGCAAAAGAGGTGTGCCCTTGGGGGTGCCAATCTTGCGTTTGCAGAACATGATCGAAACGAGGGATCAACTTATTGAGGATAGGTACTACGGCATCCCCATTGGGAACTTCCAAGGCACCACCCGGACAAAAATCATTCTGTACATCAATAATGAGTAGAGCATCCATAAATATTGATCTGTTTCTATGATTAGGGAGTAGTGATCATTTTATATTCGGCCAACAGTTGGTCTCGAATATCCATTAAGCTTTGAGAAATACCAACTTTATAAATGTGGGGGTTATCAAAACGTTTATACTCTAAGGGTAGCTGTTCTAGGCGTTCTCGCATATAAGCAGCCGATTGAGCGATGGTGGGTTGTGCTTCAGATATTTTTCCGTCACGCATCACTTCTTTGAGTAGGGGGCCCGAGGTAAAGCGGGAAGTGTCTGCGTTTTTGTTGGTGATATGGGGATGATACATTCGATGGGGAGCCGATTCATGATCCAAGGTGATGGCATCGCCATAGAACTGGTCCTCCTCATCGTAGAACCGGTAAATTTGCTTCATTGCCGGTAAGGTTTGCTTTTCAATGTTCTCAGAAATTTTAAAGCGAGGCTCATCATTTAACTGCGATAGTTTGTACACGCCGTCCAACGCTGGGGATTGATCACCGGTCACCAAACGTGTTCCCACACCGAATACATCGATCGGGGCTTTCTGATCCAGTAAGCTTTTTATTACATATTCGTCTAATTGATTGGATGCAGCAATTTTAACGTGCTCTAAACCAGCCTCGTCCAACTGTTTGCGAGCTTGACGAGCGAAGTAGGCCAAGTCTCCACTATCCAGGCGAATACCTTTCAGTTGATGACCTTGTTCTTCCAGCTCCTTAGCTACTTTTATGGCATTGGGAATTCCCTGATTCAGGGTATCGTAGGTATCTACCAGTAGAATGGTATTTTCCGGGTATAGTTCCGCAAATTTCCGAAAGGCTTCCAGTTCAGATTCGAAGGATTGTATCCACGAGTGAGCCATGGTCCCCGAGGCGGGAATATCAAACTTGCGTGCTGCATATACATTGGAAGTGGCATCGAACCCACCAATCATGGCCGCCCGGGAGGCTAGAATTCCGCCAAATCCCTGTGAGCGACGAAGCCCAAAATCAATGAGTTTGCGTTCGCCGGCCATCAGTCGCATCCGAGCAGCTTTGGTGGCGATGAGGGACTCGAAATTGAGCAGATTCAGCAAAAAAGTTTCAATGATCTGGGTATGGATGATGGGGCCTTCCACGCGAACAATCGGTTCGTTGGGAAATACGATTTCTCCTTCCGGAACCGAGTAGATATTGCCGTTAAATTGGAAATCTCGCAGATAGTCTAAAAAAGGCTTTCGGAACCCTTGCGATTTCAGAAATTCGATGGAGTCGTCAGAAAATTGTAGCTGTTCCAGATGATCCAAGACATCTTTTAAACCCGCAAAAACGACAAATCCCCCGTCAAATGGAATATCCCGAAAAAAGTAATCGAAGGTGGCTCGTTCATTGGCTCTACCCGATAGCAAGTAGCCCTGAGCCATGGTGAGCTCATAAAAATCGGTGTATAGCTCTACTTGCTCAAGAAGAGGAGGTTTTGCGATATCTAATTTCATGGATCGATTGTTGGTGAATAAGTAACACGTAATATCAGGTTATAAGAACAGATAAACCAAACCAATGATTCAAAATTCAAAAGGCATTCTCAAGGACAGAAAGTTTTACTATTTGAGCCTTTGTAGGTCGGGCTGTCCATCAACCGAAGGACATATAGGTTGGCCAGCCCGACGAGTGCCCCTGGCAAATAGTATGCAATGAGCATCTGATATTTTTACGAAACGAAGCCGATTTTAGCTATAAGTATGCATATTTATCACTGGCCTGTGAGGAATATAGGATCTTAAAAATGAGCAGAGCTCATCAGCGCGCCTTACCGGACAGAGCCCGGTAAGGAGGGAGGAGGTTTTCTGGTCGGCCTTCGCCCGCCCAGAAAATCCTATATACTCTGGATTACCATTGCTCAATAAGTTGAATTGTGTACACTTCAACCAGCGCAATGGCTTCCTATCTTTCGGCCTTTGATAAAATGGCGTTAAGAATCCGTTACAGTTCAGTGTACATAGATACCACTGTAGGTCGGGCTGCCAGCCCGACGAGTGCCCCTGGCAAATAGTATGCAATGAGCATCTGATATTTTTACGAAACGAAGCCGATTTTAGCTATAAGTATGCATATTTATCACTGGCCTGTGAGGAATATGAGATCATAAAAATGAGCAGAGCTCATCAGCGCGCATTACCGGACAGAGCCCGGTAAGGAGAGGGGCCATTTTCTTGGGCGGGAGCGAAACGCTCCCGCCCAAGAAAACCCAACTTCCGCGAGCGTCCGCTCGTGGAAGAAAAATATTGATACGTTTATACTCTTGACGCAGCTCCAGCTGCGTCAAGCCGTAGGGAAGCTCCAGCTTCCCAAGAACATTATCTGTAGTCTAGATAAATCGATCAGAAATAGTCTTCATGTTTTGCAGTTAAAAATAAAAAAGGCTTTCCCCGAGAAGAGAAAGCCTTTGCAAACTGAATAAAATTAAAAGGAAGTACTTATTTGGTGCCCACGGTAATGCCATAAATGGCATCATCTTGTCCTAATGACAACTTCAGTACTTTCTTTCCACTGGTGGAATCTACTTCTTTAGCACCAAAGAACTTTCCATTGACATAAGCCTTAATTACGTCCTTCTCAATCGTGAACAGAATCACATTGGCACCGTAATTATCCCATTCCAATTCACGAATGCTATCCAAGTCTTTGGTCGTGGATCCGAAAGTGGCTTTACGGTAGTACCCCTGATTAAAAATCATGGATGCTGAAAACTTATCACTATCGATGGACAACCGCTGATTCAGGCTGTTGGAGTTAGCCACCTTGGCTCGAATTTGAACAGCCATATTTTCACTTTTAGATGGCAGCTCTAGGCTGAACTCGCCATTGTCTTTGAAAACGGAGGCGTGCTTTTCTTCTTCCGCACTACCTTTTATGACTACACTCTCACCATATTCCTTGGCAAAGTCACCCTGACCATATTCATCAAAAGTGATCATTTTTTGCACATTATAACCGGCCATAGGAGAGTTCCCGGCCATATTCGTGCTCATATGTCCCAAGGCTTCCCGCATAAGGTCACGTGCTTCACGCACATAGGATTGCCCGTAGGTGACCATTTTAAGCTTTTCAACAGCCGCTTTGTACTGCTCCTGTTCCATCAGCTGTTTGCCTTCCTCTAAATACTCTTTGGAACGATCCCCAAAGATGGATTCCAGTTTGTTGCTGGAACGAGCTACAAAGTCAGAGAAATCCCTACGGCTGATGCGCATGCGATTGTAAGCCGAGCGCATGGCCGCTTTTTCACCGCTGGTGCTTAAGCCTTCTTCAACGGTAGCAAAAGTACCAATGACCTCACCTGTGGCAGCTACTTTAATTTTAGTGGAGAGCTCGGCTCGAACCAAGGTTTGGGATTTACCCATGGTCTCCACTTCCCGGGATTCAACTACCGAAACAGTGCCATCCAACTTGAGAGGAGCATCATCTACGACGGTGTGTCCCAATCGCTCCAGAGATCGAGCAACTTTGTCATTTACACGATCTAGCGGCTCGTCTTCATCGTCTCGGATATCCACAGCCAGAATTAACGGCATCTGATCGGAAACGGTATAAATGACACTGGTTCCGGCGTTACGAGTGTACTCCCGATATCCATAGGGGAGATTGGAGATCATCGGTTGTAGTTCAATTTCACCACGGTCTCCGCGCGAGGGAGGGACCGCTTCGGCTAAGATACTGGCTTCTCCATTTTGGTCAGTAGCCACGCGATCAATGGTGGCTCCGTCTTTATAACTAGCTTTTACCGTTACACCAGATAGCGTCACTTCATTTCCGCGATAGCGATAGAGCAATTTGAAATTGATCGGCTCAGATAGCGGTTCTCCCGACATTCCCGTTTGACGATTCCCGCTGATTACGTCGATTTCAATATTACTCAGTAAATTGCGGAGTTCCGATTCGATATCGCTGACCGCAAATTGCTGAGCCAGGGGATAAGGGGTATCGGAAAGGGCATCATAGAGTGATTTATCCGAGTAAAATTTAGGAATCTGCTCCATAGCTGAGCTGTAGTTATCGATGGCAGCCACAATCTTACCATTGGATGCAAACTGATCAGCCTCATCAACGAGCGTCCGAATAGATTTTTTTTGATTATCTAATCGACCTCGCAGGCTATTCAAATATTTGTTTTTATCCAGCACCCCAAACACATAAAACGTACCGCTAGATTCACTTTGCCGAACCACCTCAATTCCACTGATGGTCTCGTTGACCGTCGAGGTCACCGCGCTTTCGAAGGTTTCCTGAAATGCGGCACTATTATTAGTCATGACCTCTTTCTGAACGCTTTCCGTGGTAGACTGGATATTCACCCGAATCTGCTCGGCAATTTCCTTGGAGACTCGGTCACTAGCCGCTTCTGGGCTAGAGGCGGCGGCCACCCCGGTGATATATTGTGACTGAGGATAGTCTGGCAAGGAACCGCGATCATACCAGTTGGGGGCTTTTTGTGCCCAAGAGGTGGATGCGATAAATAAGAGTCCTAATAAAACAGATAACCCTTTTCCGAATAGCTTCATGGTATTGAGCTGTGTAGATGTTGCTGGTTATGTGAATAGAAAGCCCGAACGGCGATCAAACCGAACGGGCATGAAAAATTCTACCTTAATCGTAGGTAATATCTAGTTGTAATAACTTTCGGTTGATATTATTTCGGGTCAAGCGGGCACCACCATAATCAAAGTAACGACGCAAGTTTTGATACACGCGGATGCTCTGTTCGAAATCTTCCGGGTTGCACCAGATCAGCATATCCACCGTTTGACTGGTAAAGATGTTTTGTTTGCTGTCTTCGGCAATCTGATCTACAGCATCCAAAATAGCGAAAGAGATATCCTCGGCTTCTCGCTCACTGAAATCAGGACTGATATTGAAGATCACCTTGTACTGGATACCGCGCTGTAAGTCATCCGCCCAATAGTTATTCACCCGGTTCAATACCTTGTCAATGGCGTCATTAATTGCTTCTTCTACCTGTACACTGGTAGAACGATCGCCGCCTTGACTATAACCGGTTTCGCTACCCAGTAGTCGTCCAGTGGTAGTTTCAAAGGCTCGAACCTGGGCAGCTACTTTCTTACCGCCGTATCCACCATCTTCAACAGATCCGCTGAATGTAATATATACATCACTACCGATGGATAGCGCCAACTGATAAGCAATGTCTTCTTGATTACCGGCAGCGGTATTCTGAGCCGACACCAAGTTGCTTAATTGTTCCTGCTGTTCGGGAACCACCACATCGTATTGGCGAGACGTTAAATAGCTCTCGATAGCAGCCACCCCTTGCTTGGCCATTTGATTGTTTTTTAGCACACTAATCGGATTTTGATCTTCCCCAACCGCGGGAAGAACCGCTACGAATGGGTTACCGATCTTTGAAGTAACATCAGAAGTAGCCTGGATGATATCTTGCTGAACAAGGGCTTCTTTAAGTCGCTCTTTATTAACTTTGAAACGCTTGGTTACCCGTATACCTTCACCATCTTGAATTTTGACGGAGTTACGAACACGCTGTTCTTCAAAGGTGATAAACTGCTCGATATTATCCATGCGGAAGAAATCTTCTTCAATGCGACGAAATTTATCCCGTTCGTCAGCACTACCTAAAATGGCATCGGTGCTATTATAAAGCAGGAAGTAGATAGCCGCTTTCTTAGCATCCTTGACGGCCATTTCCATCCCTTTTTCTTCCACTTCTTTTTGGGCATTGGTCTTGCTGCCCATAAATCCACCGCCTTCTTTGTCAGAGACAAACTCACCAGTGGCCTCCACCATCACTTCGGTAGGGGAGATAGATTCAATGAGTTTAGCGTCGTTGGATCGGGGCATTTGCGCTAATGCGGCCGAACTAAATAAAAACAACGCTAAGGTTGCAATTGCGAATGATATTCGGTTTCTGAATTTCATAACTGCGTTCGTTTTATGAGAGGAATGGGTTTGAGTTATAAATAGAAAGGCGGCAGTATGTTTCCATACTGACCGCCAGATATTAAATATCGTTTAGTATTTCTTCATGCCGTCGAGGAAGCCAAAGACATTAAAGGGTAAGTTTCTAATGGCATAGGTTAATCCCACTTTGTAAGTGAGTCCACCTAAACTGAGATCTTCGTAAGCGTCAGTACCTAAAGGGTAATCAATGGATTCCCCATCCCTTTTATAGCTAACGCTAAATGGAGATGTGGCATATTTATAACCTATACCAGCGTGCAGTGTCCAATTAGGAGCTAGTAGAAATCCCACTTCAGCGTCACCGCCGAGTGATATTGTATTGAAGGTTAGGGACTCAGAAATTCCTAATGAATTTGTACCGGAAATCGATAATCCATCATAACCTAAACCACCACCGAGTCCTGCATAACCACGTCCGAACCAAAACTTTTTAGTAATATTCAATCCGGCATTAAGAAGGAATGGTGAATAGTCACTATCTGGATTAGATTCTGCATTTAGGCCATGAAACCCTAAATCTAACTCTAGAAATAGTTGAGAAGAGCCGGTAATTGGAGCTAAGTTGTAAGCAAAGTTAACACCAACACCATAACCACCAGTTGCCTCTTCAGTAATCGTACCCAAGGCATCATCAGGCATTACGCTCATACCGCTTATACCACTGAATCCAAAATTTAAATTCATTCCATATCTTGGATTCTCTCTAACAACAACTCCAGGTTGTTGTTTATCCCCTAATAAATGCATGGCCTTGGAATAGTCATTGGGATCTTCGTTGTTATCTCCCAAATCGGTAACGCGAACAAAGCCCACTCGTTTTTCCTTAACCTCACCATCACTGGTTTGAACATTTTCAACTAAGAAGAAGGTGTCATCCATGTGAATACCTTCTTTCCGCCCGATAGGTAGTGAGTACATATCATTAACTACTTCTACAATCTGTGCAGATAGCTTGAAGTCCTTAATTTCTTTAGTCTGTACCCCCAAGTTCTTCGCCCACGCCTGGGTGGCATCAAAGAAAGCATATTCAAGAGGAGAAGTATTAAAGGTTTCCTCACCATAACGGAATTTTTTGTTTTCCGTTTCGTCAGCAGAACCGATGGCTTCTGTTTCCGTATTTTTAATCAGATCCAGATCAGTGGTTCCATCAGGAGCAACATTGAGCTTATACCATACAATACCACCTTTGATTTGAACCTGGATCAGGTCATCATCATCGGTTCCCATTGCACCTTGTACCATCTGACTCATCATAGCGTTGACGTTAGCTTTACTAACATCATCAGTTACAATATCTACGTAAGGAAGGTAGATATAAGCCGAATTCATCAAGGTTTTGAGCTCTTCCCCGGTTAGGGCTAAAGATTTTGCTTTGGTCGCCGCGAAAGATTCTAAATCAGCTTCTGATTTCAGATTCTGACCACGAGCCTGCTTAACTTCCGGATCATTCAAGATATTTAAAATCTCTTGGACCACGGTTTCTTCCAATACCCCTTTGATGGTTTCCGGATTAACCGTTTCCAACTGGTTGGCTTGTTTCCGGAATTCATACAATAGCGTGTCTGGCAAACTATTGTAGTCAAACCGGCTCATCTCAATGTATTCTTCCGTCATTTTATCGAAGAAGGAATAATTGAATGGCACATCGAAATCGATAGCTCCGGGTTTTACCCACACCGATTCAACCGATGAAACTGATTTGCGAACATATTTCCCTTGCTGGGCAAAGGCGTTTAGAGAGGTGAAAATAAGTGCGAATATAAGAAGTACCGTAAACCTGGATAGGTTAGATCTGAGCTTCATAATTCCCCTGTTTGATTAAATGACTAGTATAGAAGATTTCCCTGACTATAAATCAACTCGCTAGTGGTGTCCCTTCGGAGTTGACCGCATAGCTTGGTGTTCGATTACTCAGTGATGAATATATGTTAAGAAGATCTAAGAATCATTATTATAAGTTAAACAATTGCTCTGGGCAAATAGCGTAACTTCGATTGTATCTCTAAGTCAACTTAACGTACCTTTAAAACCCTCTAATGTTCCGAAAAAAGTAAAAAATGACCAATTACCGCTCATATTTAGCCCTATTTACATACTCGCTAAGCTTGATCTTGATGGGATGCGCTACCCCCAGTATGCCCACAGGCGGACCCAGAGACAAGGAAGGGCCTCAACTAATCGAGGCAATACCTGAATCGGGGACGGTTAACTTTTCTTCGGATCGTGTCTATTTTGAGTTTTCGGAATTTGTGGAGCGATCCAGTGTTCGAAAAGCACTAGGTATTCAGCCGCCCTTGAACATCAATTATTCAATCAAGTGGAAGCGAAAAGGCTTTTATGTGGTATTCGCAGAGGCGCTGCCACCGCAAACCACGTTTGTCATTACTCTGAGTACCGACCTGAGCGATGTTAATGGTAATGAAATTAGTGGTCCGATTTCGCTAGCTCTATCTACGGGAGAAAGTATATCGGAGAATCGTATTCGGGGGCAGGTGAAATCGGTTCGATCCGGTCGCGGAAAACAAGGAGAACGCCTGTTTCTGTTTCGAGAAGAGCAATCACCGACCGAAGAGGCCTATTTTGTTACCGAAACGGACACCAGTGGATCTTTTGAGTTCGGATATTTGTCCGAAGGGACGTACCAGGTTATCTGGGTTAACGATCGCAATGCCAACCGAAAGTGGGAAAGCCAGCGTGAACAAGCCTTGCCATTTCCTAAACAAAACGTCAGCGTCCAGAGGGATAGCGTATATTCAACCGGGATGATCCATATCACCCAACCGGATACTACCAAACCCAATCTACAGGGGGTAGGACTTTTATCTGATAAGCGGTTTCGCTTGCGATTCAGTGAGCCGGTTCATCTGCTGGATTCTACCAAACTAAGTATGCGCGGCAGGTTTGATGATACCCACCGTTCCCTGATACCGCTGTATGTGGCTCCCTCGGATTCTACAATTCTCTATGCGCAATCCCGCGAAACCACAGTGGCCGATTCCACATACCAGCTCACCATTCAAAATATCAGTGATCGTAGGGGAAACATTCGATTACAACAAGAACGTGATTTTATCGGATCCGGTGCTGAAGACACTACACTACAACGTATTGTTCACACTAACGCACAGCCTGGGCTGCCAGACACGGCGTCGCTTCAAATTACCTATGCGAAGGTGATTCAGGAGCAAGCTATAGCCGATTCCGTAGTGGTGATCTCCGGTACTGAGCTGGATAACGATTGGCCCCATCTGGAGGCGCAATCCAATACTTTGACCATCCGGCCCGAGGGGCGTTGGCAAGCTGCGCAAAATCCCCAATTTCGCGTGTGGAACCCCAGTCAAACACAACACAAAACATTAAATCCGGAAATATGGGACTCCGATGAGTTAGCCGGATTGGAATGGGTTCTGGAGGACTCCCTGGCCAATATAGATTCCGTAAGGATTGAGGTGACCACCGAAGAGGTCGTACCGCGAACGGTATTTCGGGGGTATCAACCGGTTAATGGAAGCATAGATAATTTACTACCCATTCCCCATAGTATTCGAATCTACTGGGATCGCAATGAAAACGGACAATGGGATGCCGGTCAAGTGGAACCCTATATCGCGCCTGAACCAATGTGGGTTCGAAGCAACGTGACCCTGAGTCCCGCTATGACCGGAACGGTTCGCTATCGTTTAATTCAGGATTAGATACCATACGATACAATCCGGCGGTATGAGTTCGGAACCCTCCTTCGATACTGTTATATTATAAGTCTGTTATAATTACCTTTGAACCGGATTTGTAACCGTTAATCAAGCTTCATCCACCGTATGTCTACTGAGGTTAAAGCACCCGAAACCACCCAAGCTCAGGTAAATGGTCAAGCCATTCCTGAAGTATACGAGTCGAAACACAACATCCGCTTTGTAACCGCGGCCAGTTTGTTTGATGGGCATGATGCCAGCATCAATATCATGCGCCGGATCCTGCAGAGCAGTGGGGCAGAGGTGATTCACTTGGGGCACAATCGATCCGTGCAGGAGATTGTAGACTGTGCCATTCAGGAAGATGCCCAGGGGATTGCCATCAGCTCCTACCAAGGCGGCCACATGGAATACTTTAAATATATGGTGGATCTGCTGGAAGAGCGGGGAGCCGGACACATCCGCGTCTACGGTGGCGGCGGCGGAGTGATTGTACCCGATGAGATTAAAGAGCTTCATGAGTATGGCGTAGCCCGCATTTTCTCCGTGGAAGACGGTAGCAAGATGGGGCTCCAGGGCATGATCAACTTCATGTTGGAAGAGTGCGATTACGATCCGGTGGATAAGCAGACCGTGGATCCGACCAAAATAACCGATCGAGATACGATAACACTGGCTCGCAGTATCACCGCCATTGAAAACGAGCGGGATGATCTGATTTCCTTTAAGGATGGTCAACTGATCACCAAGGAGGGCACGGTGATCGAACCCCAACACGATCCCTCCAAAACACCACTGGTAGGGATCACCGGAACCGGGGGAGCCGGAAAGAGCTCGTTGACCGATGAATTGGTGCGACGATTCCTGACTGAATTTCCCGATCTGCATATCGGTATCGTATCCATCGATCCCTCCAAGGTTCGAACCGGAGGAGCGTTACTCGGCGATCGCATCCGCATGAACAGCATTGACACCGACCGCGTGTATATGCGCTCACTGGCCACTCGAGCCTCTAACAAAGCGATCAGTGAAGCGGTTAAAGGCACCATTGAAGTATTTAAGACGGCCGGATTCGATCTGATTATTGTGGAGACCAGCGGTATCGGGCAGAGCGGCACCGAAATTGTAGATATCACCGATATTCCCATCTATGTGATGACCAGCGAGTACGGAGCGGCCACACAGCTAGAGAAGATCAACATGCTGGATCTGGCCGAGATGATCGTGCTCAACAAGTTTGAAAAACAAGGCTCCGAAGATGCCCTGCGTGATGTACGCAAGCAGGTACAGCGCAACCGGGGACTCTGGCACACGGATCCGAAGGACATGCCCGTTTATCCAACCATTGCCGCCCAGTTTAATGATGAGGGCGTCAATCACCTGTTCGCCGGTATTATAGAGCGAATCAACGACCGATACAGCTTGGAATGGACTCCCCAGTTGAATACCGATCCCGAACCGGCCACCGACATTCAAAGCCAGGCAGTGATTCCGGGTAATCGACGGCGATATCTGAGTGAAATTTCAGAAACCGTTCGCGATTACCACGAGTGGATTGATGAGCAGACCGATTACGCCGCCAAGCTGGATCAGGTGGAAGGAACCCTCGAGCAGCTGGATCGCTGGGATCCGAATCAGAAAGAATCCATGAAAGAGAATCTGGAACCCATGCGTCAGCACTGGTTGAGCAAGCTGGATTCGGTTCCTCAGAAGATTTTGGATCAATGGGATTCCCTGGCGGAACGTTATCAGCAAGAAGTATTTGAAGTGCAAATCCGTAATCGCACCATTAAAAACGAACTCTATCGTGAGTCCCTAAGTGGATTGAAGATTCCACGCGTTGCCCTGCCCAAAACGGAGCACAAAGGAGAGCGCTTGCGATTTGCCTTGAAAGAGAATCTGCCCGGCTATTTTCCCTTCACCGCCGGCGTGTATCCGTTCAAACGCGAAGGCGAGGATCCCACCCGCATGTTTGCCGGAGAGGGAACCCCCGAGCGCACCAACAAACGCTTTCACTACGTGAGCGAAGGCATGCCCGCGGCACGACTATCTACCGCTTTTGATTCGGTAACCCTCTACGGTGAAGATCCCGACCATCGTCCGGATATTTACGGCAAAGTGGGGAACTCCGGGGTAAGCATCTGTACGCTGGATGACATGAAAAAGCTGTACTCCGGTTTCGAGCTGACCTCTCCCAAAACCTCGGTATCCATGACCATCAACGGCCCCGCGCCCATGATTCTGGCCATGTTCATGAATACCGCCATCGATCAGGAGGTAGAACGCCACCTGAAAGAAGAGGGCAAGTGGGAAGCGGCCCAGAAGAAAATGAAAGCTTATTTTAAAGAGCGGGGGTTAGAGCAGCCCACATATAATGGCGAATTGCCCGCTACCAACGATGGTTTTGGACTGGACACATTAGGCATTCCCGGTGATCAGCTAGTGGATAAGGAAACCTACGAAGCCATTAAAGAGCGCACCCTCAATGTGGTACGCGGAACCGTACAGGCGGACATCCTGAAAGAGGATCAGGCCCAGAACACCTGTATTTTCTCTACCGAATTCGCCCTGCGCATGATGGGGGATATTCAGTCCTATTTCACCGAACACAAGGTGCGTAACTACTACTCCGTCTCCATATCCGGCTACCATATTGCCGAAGCTGGAGCCAACCCGATCACCCAAGCCGCCTTTACACTGGCCAACGGCTTTACCTACGTGGAGTACTATCTGTCTCGAGGGATGGAGATCGATGACTTCGCGCACAACTTGTCGTTCTTCTTCAGCAACGGGCTGGATCCGGAATACGCGGTGATCGGTCGGGTAGCACGACGCATCTGGGCGGTAGCCATGAAGAACAAATACGAAGCCAACGAACGCTCTCAGAAGCTGAAGTATCACATTCAGACCAGTGGTCGTTCGCTACACGCGCAAGAGATTCAGTTCAACGACATCCGCACCACGCTGCAGGCGCTGTTAGCCATCTACGACAACTGTAACTCCCTGCACACCAATGCCTACGACGAGGCGATCACCACACCCACCGAAGAGTCCGTACGACGCGCGCTGGCCATCCAGTTGATCATCAACAAAGAGATGGGCACCGCCAAAAACGAGAACATCAATCAGGGTTCCTACTTCATCGATGAACTCACCGATTTAGTCGAAGAAGCTATTCTCACCGAATTCGACCGCATCACCAACCGGGGCGGCGTACTCGGTGCCATGGAAACCATGTACCAGCGGGGCAAGATCCAAGAGGAGAGCCTCAAGTACGAATCCAAGAAGCACAGCGGCGAGCTGCCCATCATCGGAGTGAACACCTTCCAGTCCGAAGACGACGGCGCCGAAGAGGAGAAAGAGATTGATCTGATCCGCTCCACCAAAGAAGAGAAAGAGCAGCAGATCGATGAGCTCAACCGCTTCTGGAAACTACACGAAAGCGAATCTGATGAAGCCATCGAAAGCCTCAAACAAGTAGCCCGCGAAAACGGCAACATCTTCGAAGAACTCATGGAAACCGTCAAAGTCGCCTCATTAGGACAGATCTCCAACGCCCTCTACGAAGTCGGCGGGCAGTATCGTCGCAATATGTAATTGTATTTTCGGGCCAGGTGAGCAGAGCTCAGTATCGTAGGTCACCGGGCAGAGCCCGGTACCCAAGAAAGAGGTTTACGGGGCGGGCGCAATCAGCGCCCGCCCCGTAAACATATACCTCTCTTGACGTAGCTCTGCTGCGTCAAGCTCAAGGGAGTTCCTACTTCCAGTATATTAACCCCAGTATCACCTCTACAATCGCAAGGTTGTACTTTGTGAGAGTACGAAAAAATTTAGCTTAAGAATGTGTCTTCTAGGGATATAGCAGTTTTCTTTAAGCTGAAGCTATTATTTGTTCACTTTCGAAGCTTGGGATTAGCTTGAAGAATTGATGAGGTGTGGTTTGGAATGTGGAGTTCACAGTTAACTACCGTGTGGATGGTGTTAATATGAAATCCCTACCCGTCGCCAAACGGTCAAATGGTAATAACTAACCAATGCATCAGGAAACATGAGACCCCAACGGGATCAAAAAAATGAGGCATACAATCCTTGATCGTCATTAATACAATGGACTCTCAATATTCAAGTTCAGTATTAATCAATGCCAAAGTCTCTGGTCATAAACACAATGTTGGAAATGCGAATGCTTAAATTTCATAACTAGAATTGCTTATTTGAGCATATAATATCGAGATAATTAATTGTAGGATTATAAGTTTTTTTAAAAGGGAGGGGAGATTTATTTAGCTGAAAACAACAGATTATAAATATTGAATAAAAATTGTAATTTATCGGGAAATTAAAACTAAAAATAAATTATTTTGAGGACCAATTACGATTTGTATACTGATAGTTCTTATTTGGCAACAGTGTTGTTTTTTTTCTTATTGCTATTATACCCTAAGGTATCGTATACTTATCAAAGTAGAGATTTAGCAAAAAGTGATTCATTATTAACAGGTACTGTTTATTTTCAACCTGAGGTAGATACGGTATATGTCTATTTAGATAAGAAATATGATAATCTTATTACATTAGTTGACCATGATAGTTTGAGTTTGCCTGTAGGAAATCATCATTTATTTGTCTTTGGTAAAAGGTTTATTGAGGCAAAATATTATTTACAGATAGAGGCGGGCGAAAAAGAGGTATTGAAGCTGAATCCTTATGAATCATTTGAGGCACGTGTTTCATATGCAGCATATAGAGCAGCTTATGCTCGTCTGAAGTGGGGAGCTAATCTAATTATTGATACAGACAATTCTACTGCCATATCGATCGAGGGAGAGCATAAAGGATTCGGAAGTTATAAAGGTAATTATCCAACCGGATCCTATAAATTGATACTTAGAGAAGCCAATGGTGCTGAGCACAAGAGGATATTAGCTGTTCAAAAACATCGTTTAAGGTATTATAAAGAGTTTTTTCAGCCTGCAGAAAGCATGGCAAAATCATTAAGCTTTATTCCTGGTGCTTCACAGATATATAAAGATCAAAACTGGAAAGCGGCTGGTATAATCTCGGCAACTAGTGTTTCGGCTGCTTTATTGTTGAATTATCAAATCAAATTTAGTCAAAAGAAAAATGATTTTTACAAGTTATGGGATAAGTATGATAACACAGGTAATGAAGAATTTGTAGTATCTCTAGGTGACCAAGTTGAAGCTATGGAGACAACTGTAAATAACTATGAAAGGAGGAGGAATATCCTGCTACTTTTTACTGGGCTTTTGTATGCCTTCAATATATATGACGCATTTAAAGAGCCTGAATATGGTTTCTATAGAGAAAAAGGAAATCCATTTAAAAATTTTGAAATACAATTTGGTGAAAAACATGCCCGTCTAACATTTAAGATAAAATTCTGATTTCATGAGCGACAATTGTTCTTACATGGTTAGCATGTTATTGTTTGTTTTCATTACTAGCTGTAATACATTTGATCCCGATTTTGAAAGGGATAATCCTAGTGATGTAAAAAGTGATTATTATTTACCAGATGCACCAGAACATCTCGATATAAAGGTTGAGGAAGGGAAGATTATTCTTGAGTGGGACGAAAAGAGCAAGTTTGAAGATGGGTATATCATTGAAAAATCTATCCGGGGAGATACAAGTTTTACTGAGATAGGACGTTTACATCCGGATAGTACAATGTATATTGATGATAGTAGGGAAATAGGGTATATAACATACTATAAAGTATCATCTTATTCTGAACGCGATTCTACTGTTAAGAAAAATTCTAAAGTAATATCTATAAGGGTTAGAAGTATATCTGGATTCAGAATAGAGGAGAGTGAAAATTATAACCAAATTAATTTCAGCTGGGAGTGCGACTCAACATTTATTGGCGGTTTGGGGCTAGAACAAAAAAATGCTATTGAGGATCCTTATGTCAAGATAAAAGAGTTTCCTAATTGTAATGATGGAAGATTAGCTACTAGTATAGCAAAACCAGATGCTGAAAAATTTAGATTTAATTATCGCTTATCTGCATATGGTAGGAGTTCAAAGAAAGATCCAGTTGTAATTGATACAACTCTTGGACAAGTAGATATTAATTATCCCATTATAAAGAGTGTGGAATATCTAAATGAACAAGAGATTAAAGTAACATGGGAAGACTACTCATCATTTAATACAGAGTACATTCTGGAGAGGACTTATGAATGGCCATGGGAAGATTCAAATTTTGTAACAGTGGCTGTATTAGATTCAAATCTTGGCGAGTATAGGGATGAATTAGTATTGCAAAATCATGAAAAGTATTTTTATCGCATAAGATCTCAGAAGGGAGATAAATATAGTAAATGGAATATGCAATCTGCAGAAAATTCTTTTCATATAGATGCCCCTACGTTAAAGGTGGACACAACTACCAAACAAGAAATTAAAATTTCTTGGAAGCACTCTTCTGACATGGTATACAAATATATAGTTGAACGGAGTATAAATGGTGGTCCATATATGGAGCTAGTTAGAGTGGACTCTCAGCGACATACCTATACGGACGATCAGTTAAATGTTAGTAATGTTTATAAATATAAAGTCCGATCATTGGCTTCTGAGTCAGCGAAATCGCCAGATTTTAAGTTCAGGCGAGGTTATAATCTTAACGATAAGGTTAGATTGAATTACCTTGGGTGGCGTTACAAATATTACAAACCAGCCCTGCAATACCTTTCCAATGGAAAAGCAGCTCTTTACTCAAAATCTACTCATGGAGTTAGGGATAGTGAATTTAGTAATACTATTTATCTTATCGATTTAGATAATCATGAGCGAATAGATAGTCTCGAGGCACGTAACTATTTAGCTGCTAGATATACTTACGATGGTGAGATATTGTATCGTTTGAATGCAAATAGAAATGGAAGATATAACTTAAATGCTTATGAGGTGAATACTGGTAATATTAAGTATAATGTTTTGGATGCTCATGATAACAGTTCTGGATTAAAATATGGTGGCTTAGATCTGAATTATGATGAATCATTAATTGCAACATTTATCGCTAATGATGATGAAATAAGGGTATGGGATTCCCTTACCGGTACATTAAAAAAAGTAATTGAAATTGAGAATGGTAGTTTGTATATCTATGATATTGAGTTTCATCCAAAGAAAAATGAACTGGTAATTTTATTTAGTGATGCCATTGAAGTTATAAATATAGAGGGTGATAGTGGTGAGAAAATACTTGGAAGATATTATAGTAAGGAATATGAATATACGGGTGATGTAAGATATTCAGATACAGGAGATTCGTTATTCTATTCATATGAAAATGACTTATATATATTAGAATCAAGCAATGGGGGATTGATAGATAAATATAGTGTAAGTGAATATATATATAGCATAGATTATAATTATAGAAATAAAGAAATTGCATTAGTCTATGACAGTAGGTATGGATATGGTATTGAATTTGTCGATATGGAAACAGGAGAAAACCTTTCGGAGTTTCCTAGAGTGTATGATGAATATGTTTCATTTTATTACGGAAATGAAGGTGTTGTGTATACTATTCATGATGACATGCATGGTAGTACAAAATTAATATACTGGAGTAGTATAGAGAAGTGGTATCCTCACACAAAATAGTTGTTATTAAAACTCGACAGGCTAAAATAGTTGATATAATTACTTGGATATTCTTATTCAGTTTAGTTCCAAATTATTTATCAGCACAAAATACAGATTCAATTGCTGTAGATGAGCTGATAGCGAAAACGGGTAGCTTAACTATTTCTACAGAATTAGATTCAGTATACCTGATAGTAAATGATGATTTTGATAATGTATTGCATCTACCACGTGAAGACACTGTAGATCTATCTGTTGGTAAAAAAGATATACGGATAATTAAGCGATATTATCGTGATTTTATTACCAGGGTAAATATTAAACCAGATACAACAGTTTCTGTTGATATCGGTTTATTGCCCATTCATAGTAGGAGATATAATAAGGAGTATAGTAGTTATCCTCGTATATATTGGGCTGCTCCGGTAGTGATTAAAGGAGATCCTGATGCTTCGTTTTATATTGATGATAACTACATCGGAACGGGTTTAGGTCGTGTTGATACTAGCGGTTATTTTACAATAAAGTCTGTACTACCGAATGGCAAAACTGAGTATGAGCAATTTTATACAGAATTTGGATGGAAGACCTTTTTTGTAAAGAGACTATATCAGCGACCTGAAAAAAAGAAATCTATTTATCTGTCTGTACTACCGGGAGGCACACAAATCTATCAAGGGGAGAGATTTAAGGGTATGTTTCTTATGGCTACGGTAGTTGTTGGTAGTTTCTGGGCGTTTAAAAACCATTTTGAGTACCAAGACAAGTATGAAGAATTTAAACGCTTGAAGGAAGAATATTTGTTAAAAAATAATCCGGAAGAGGTTTATTATCTCGGTAATCAAGCAGAGGAAAGCTTGAAGATTGCTAAAAACAAAGCAAATAGGCGCGATCTGTATTTATATAGTACATTGGCTGTTTATGTTTACAATATTATTGACGCTTTGATTAAGCCTGAAATCGGATATCGAAAGACTATTAAAATCGACCCCTATGTAGATTTTGAAAAAAGCATCAATGGGAGTATCGGTTTGAGAACAAAAGTTAGGTTTTAGTTTGTGTAGAGACTTTTATCAGGAACTATTGATATTTTTAATAGTTGGTGCTGTCTATACTGGTTGTGAGCAACCGCTTGATAATTTTAATAGATCCAATAAACATGATCCTGGTAGTACCATTTATGTAATTCAAGGTCCGGATACAGTTTATACTGATTTTTATTCTGGAAATTTGATTCGAGTAAAGTGGGTTGATTACAGTTTTATTCAAGAAGAGTATATCATTGAGCGTAGCGATGATGATGGACCATTTACTGCCATTGATAAGATAAATGTTAAAGTCCCTCATTCTAAAAATGACTATTTAGATACTGTTCGTATCCATGGAGATATAAGGTATCGAGTAAAAGGGGTTTACTCTTCTAAAACCATAATTTCTGAGCCAACCAATAGTGTCAGAGTCAAAAACTGGCTGCCCATAATTTCAGATGACCAGGCTGGTGGTGAAATAATTTCATTTGGTGATAATCAGGTACTGTCATTTCGCATGGATAGCATTGCTATCTTCTCATCTGATGAAGTGAACTGGAAGAAAATAGATAGATCTTTCTGTAGTGATAAATTAACAGAGGTTCAAAAAAGTAGTGAAGGTGCACTGGTTGTATTATGTGCTAATAATGATTTAAAAGAAAATGAAATAGGATTATTTGTAATGGATCCAACAGATTACAGTTGGGAAATGGCATATAAAATAGAGAGAGGGGACAATGTTAACTACCAAAATATTATACCAATATCTTCGAACCGTTATATGATTATTGGATTTTCCGGACTTTACAATAGAGAATACTTAGCTGCATTATTAATTGATTTACAATCTGGTAAGTCTGTTCATGTAAATTATTATCCCGAAGATTATGGGACGTACATTGAATTACATGACTCTTCTCCTCTGCCAAATGGATTGCAAATAACAAATAATAAATTATTCGTTAGCTGTAGTTTGGATGGTGACAATGCATACCAAAAAAGTTTGATATTTAATATAGATGAACTTAGTTGGGAACCAATCAATGGACCTCCTTCTGGGGAAGTGTCTGATGTTAATATGTTATGTGACGGAAAAATTATTACAGTAGATGGTGCTGGTTCTTTTTTTGAGGGTGGAGTGTATGATATACAGTTGGATGAATGGAATATGTTTAGCCATACATCTGGATCTGGATTTGCAAAAAAATTACTAAAGTTGTCAAATGGGAGAGTGATAAGTATTGACAGTGGGGGAAATGTATTGCTATTTGATGAAGAGACAAGTACTTGGAAGAACCTAAGTAGTGAGCATCCCAATGGGTTTAATTTACAATATAGATCAGCCACTTTATATGGAAATAATAAGATCATGATTCATACTCCTTATAGTTATAGGGGAAATTATTATAAAACGTATAGGCCATCGCCTAAAGAATCACATTATTTTGAATGATAGCTGTTATATATCTATAAATCATTTGCAATTAGCTTCAATAGCTAAATTAGTAACATTTATCATAGTTTGTAGTTTGACATACTCTTGTGATAGTCCTACTGAAGGGTTTGAACGGAGTAATCAACATGATCCCCAGAATCCACACTATAATTCCGGATCGGCCAGTGATATATCGGTTAGTTATGATTCGGAGGGTATCATATATATCACATGGGCGGATACCGCATATAAAGAAGCTGGCTTTATCATTGAAAAGTCATTGGGAGATACGAGCTCTTTCAAAGAAATTGGACGTGTAGAGGAAAATGTAACTTCATTCCAAGACTCCTCAAGAGAGGTGCGTTTAGATACTTATTATCAAGTTGCTGGCTTTCAAGAAAAAAGTGATGGGATAGAAAAACAAAAACCTACGATTGGGAAACTTGAGAAGTTAGGAGATCTCAAGGAGTTTTCTCATCATTTAAATACTGATAATAATACATTGAATTTAAAATGGTCTGTTGATTCCCCGTTTGCTAGTAAATTACTACTAAATTACCGCATTGGTGATACTGGAAGCACTCAATTTATAGGAGAATTTAATGCTGATTCAAAGGGATTTACCGATTTGCTTAAAGATATTTCATTTGCGGAACGAAAGTACTATTTAACTTACATTCTGGATAATGATGAAAATGAAGTAATAGCTTTAGACTCAACATTATTTCAAACGCAAGAGTATCAACCCACAAATCTAACTACCCAAGTAATAAATGAAACTGAAGTCCGAATAAGCTGGGAGGATAATTCTTACTTTGAATCTGGATATCTACTATATCGTGGATCATCAAATCAAGGCTATCAAATGACATTAATTGATAGTCTTGATATAAATGTATCTGATTATCTTGACACATTATCATTGCATAATAACGTGTCATATAGGTACAAGGTTAAAGCATTTAAAGGAACATCTTTATCCAATGTTATAAGTAGTAAATTTAGATATAGAATATATAATCCATATCTAAAGTATTCTGTTGATAAATCTATATCCAATTCATCTGTGAAGCTATTATGGGATATTCCTGACGATAAGTATGTCAAGAAATATATCGTAGAAATGAGTGATCGTCTATTGCCAAGGCCGGATTGGGAACACGAAATAGGGCGGTATGATAAAGATACTAAGGAAGTGATCGTCGAGGGACTAAACCCAAATAAGTTTTATAATTTTAGGGTGCGGACTCTATCTTCTGACCCATCCAAAAGAATTATACTATCATATAAGGCGAGATTTGCCAAAAGTGATTCATTGAAAGTTCAGAATAGTAAGATAACGACTATAGAAATTGAAAAGGGAAACAAATACTTAGCTACTGTAAGTGACTATTATGTGAATGGTTACCATTATGGTGATTCATTTGTTAACGTGATGGATTTAAATGCTTTTTCTAATAAGTATAGGATAGATTATGACTATTATTCATTTGGGTCCGTAAAGTTTAGTAACAGTATGGATGCTATAATTGTTTCAGGGAATCCTGTTGAAGTATATGGTATGGAAGATGGAAAGTGGATGTTCTCACTGGATTGGTCAATTGATTATTATGATTACTTGAGAAGAGATACTTCTATAATTGGTATGTATGGAGATAATAGGGATATAGTTAGTATTAATTTGTATAATGATAAGTTTTACAAGTATTTGGAGGGTGAGGGTGATTATAGGTGGGTTGATTATAATTTAGCTAAAAGTTATAAGGAGAAATACGTCGCTCTTTTTAGAGATGATATTGATATTCTTGATTTGGATAATGAAAAAATAGTAAAAACTATTACTAAGGAAGCAGAATTTCAGAGGTTTAGTACTACAGAACCTAGGTATGGTTTTGTTACTTCGCACAATAGATATGGAATTGTGGTTAATAATTATTTTTATATCTATAATACGGAGAATTGGGAGTTGTTAACAAAGCAAGATTTTATTGCAGATGAGTTCAAGTTTATTGACTTTGAACCAAACTCAACTGATATGATCGCATTATCTGATGGTGGTAGAGTTTATACCTATAATATAAACGAGGATAAAATGATTGGTCTATTTAATCCTAATTCAACCGTATCTTCATTACGTTACTTTCCTAATAGCTCGAAATTACTTGTAGGCACTGATGATGGTATGTTAGAGTTATGGGAGCCTCAAAATGAAAAAGCTTGGCAGAAATTATATCCCTTCCGGATTGATTATAAATAGTATTAATTAAGTTTGGCTAAATGTCTCACCGGAACAGTTAAAGTTAGTATGTAGATGCTGTATAAAAGTATATTGAAGCACAGTTATTATTAATAGGAATATACTTGCTTGAACAAGTATTACTTATTCTACCGTTGTTTATCATTGACTAAGGAATTCTGCATTATAATCAACGAGTACTACAATAAAACGACACCTCCATCAACCACCATTTCTACCTCAAAGATAACCTATCTGCTAACCGAAGCTGCTGCGTAGGTTGGGGCTCCACCCGAGAAGTCATCACCGCCAGCGGCAGATACCAGGAATCCTACGACTACTACCCATTCAGACTCCAAATGCCCAGCGCTCCACCCAGAGCTCGGGCACCCTCGAGCAATTCACGGGCAAGGAACGCGACACCGAAGCCGACCTGAACCTGGATTATTTTGGGGCCCGGTATTATGATGCGGCAGTTGGAAGGTGGAATGGGGTGGATCCGTTGGCTAATAAACGACCTAGTTTAAGCCCGTATAACTATGTGCAGAATAATCCCTTAATAAGAATTGATCCAAGTGGTTTGTTGGATGATTATGCTTTTAATGAAGAGACCGGTGAAATATCACTAGTTCAAAAAACTGATGATGAGTATGATAGAATAGTTAAAACAGATAAAACAGGTAATGTGAAAAGAAAGGGAGATGGAATTGGAGGCTTGTTTGTTAGGAAATCAAAAAAAGATGAGGCAAAAATAGCAGTTAACAACATTGAAAAAGGAATTTTAAAAGATGGGATAAATTTTAAAAATGATGATCAAGTGATAGATGTTGGTGGGACTGGACAGCCCTCATTATCTGGTGTTGAAGATTTTTTGACTAAATTTTCTAATCATATTGGAAAGGAAATTGCGGGAGCATATTTGTCACCTGAATCTGGTGTGAATGCTTCAATAAGCAGCGTATATATTGATGAGTATCAAGGAAATGGTCCGAAGCAGGCAACAATTTCTTTTACCAAGTTGTATTCAAGTCCTAAGTTAACTAGTGTGAATACAAATACACTTTTTCATACACATTTGTCTAATAGAGGGTATGGGAGAAATAGTGTGATAAGTCCATCAAATGCAGATATAGATACAAAAACAAGTCAACAAGCATACTTCCAAAATTTTATAATATTAACCCGTTCTGATAAATACCCATTTACAGCAGAAAGGTATGATTATTAATTATGAAAAATAATTTTCAAATAATTGTGACGGTTTTATTTGTTGCCTTGATTTTTGGGTGTTCTTCTTGGAAAGAAGGTCTAAAAAATAAAGGAAATAGCAATGACGCTATTTATAATGCAATATGGGATTTTGTAAATACCGGCTATTTGCATAAAAAAGATACGGTATTCTCAGTCATGTTAGATGACATAAGCGAAAATATTATAGGAGTTAGTATTTTGAGAAAGGAGAATAAATATTATCCAGATTATACTAATAAAGTTGGAAGTAGTAAACCTAACTTTCCAACTAGGTATTTAATGGTGAAGGGTAAATTGTTTATATGGTATGATCCAAATAAAAAAGTATCTCAAGAATTGATTCATGCTTTGTCTGAGTATGATATGATTGACTCGCTAAATGTAAATGGATTTGAGGGGGTTCCAAATATTGTTTTTAATGATAAAAGGAAAGGGGTACATTATTACTTCTGTAAAAATAATATTTTAAGTTATAAGAAGGTACGCACAAGTGTAGGTATGGGATATTATGAACCGCCGGAGTTAAACTGTAAATGAAATAACTAAATTGTCTCATATAATATTATAATATAATACACTTGGGGTCTCTCCAGGATCAACACCATCAGCAACGGTAACGAAGGCCACGTTAGCATGGACACTAGTGGCATCCCCCAACTGTCGCGAGCGTCCCCAACTGTCGCGAGCGTCCGCTCGTGACTTGGGGTCTCTCCAAGATCAACACCCACAGCAACGGCACTGAAGGCCGCGTGAGCTTGGATACTAGTGGCAAC
>JBNJFY010000007.1:0-225533 GCA_051747265.1 Bacteroidota bacterium
GGGTGGTACTGAGCAAGCAAATAATTCTGAAGGAAGGAATAGTAAAGCTATTAATATGAAGTAACTTATTTTCATTGAGATAAGAGTTTTGGCCTAACGACCTTGCGCATAAGCTGCACGCGAGTTGATGTTGAATTAGCAACTAACGAAAGGAGAGCCTTAAAACCAAGAGGGGCAGAGGATTGGCGAGGCGTGTCCGCTTAATGCGCGGGTTAGGTATTTTTATTCATTTCTTTGAACTTTTCATAATAATAACCTTCTTCAGGTTCGTTTCCTGTCGCTATATCATGGATCAATTGGAGCATTATTACAGAACCAGGTATTACTTCATCATTTTCGGTTGGTCTGGGACTTGAATGGAATGGATTAGTTGGAATATCAATTTCGACGATCCACCATTTTTCAATTTTTGCAAAAAGCTCTATCAACTCTGCAAATAAGTTTGCATCAAATTCTTTATCTACTTCAGCTAGAAATTTGTTGAGATCATGGACACACTCATTTCTATGCTTCCTAATTTTATGGTAAGCATCGATATCTTCTTTTTCTATTGCCCCAAGTTCTGCTAACCATAGTAAAGAGGCTTCCGTTAAATAATTGGATCTCGACTTGACCTCATTTTTATACTTTTTGCTCTCCTTTGGACCATTTTGATCGTATTCTTTAGCAAAAAAATTTAAGGGTAGTTCTTTAACTCTATCTTTAAATAATTCAAAGGAAGTAATAAAAAGAGAAATGTAAATAAGGTTACTTTTAAGACTCTCTGGATTAAGAAACTTTTCCCAAGATTTTTTACTGTCTGACATATTTGCTAAAAATACCTAAATATAAGTTAGGTGTTTGCCTGATCCAGTTTTAAGAGGATAAGCAACACCGCCACACCTATGGTCGTTAACCAGCTGACGACAGTCATAATTTTCCAGAACCTGGTTTTTTGTGGAAAATTTTTTAGGTCGATCACCTCCGAAACCACAACCAGAAAGAGAAGAAACAAGAACCCATTTATCGGATCTATGCCGATATAGAGGAAGAAATCGTTGAGAAGGTCAGCAAGTACTTCTCTTTTGGTTCGATAATCACCACAGCCGGTTAATAGTAAGGAGACTGCGGTTAAGGAAATAATAAATGCTGGTTTGTTTTTCATGTGTTTGAAGCCCAAAATACCTAACCTATAATTATGTGAACTAACTTACCTATTGCGTTCTTATCCCACAAGTCCCCATAGGCCATAGGGTTAGATAAATGCGATATTTGCCGCCGCTTGTTGTCATATCGTGGCCGGATAAGATGGTGTCGTAACTATGTGCGTTTATGCCAATAAGGATTGATGGGCACCAATCCAGCACCAGTGTAGTTACTTATGCAGACTGACTGAACATAAAACGCTATCAGGTCTGCGACGCTGACAGGTTTTAAGATGCATAAAGGCCAGATAGGTCGCCCCATCCGGCCTTTTCTATATTGTTCAGTAAATAGGGGAGAGGAGTGGGAATTACTCCGTCCGTCTATGACTCCGGTTGACCCATCCGATAGACCACCGAGTTGATATTCATGCCCGCCCCAACCGATGTCAGAACGATATGATCTTCATCATTAATCTGGTGCCCCTCGATCTCACCGCGCAAGACCAGGTCCAGCAGGGTGGGAACCGTAGCTACAGATGAGTTGCCAAGCCGTGAGATGCTCATGGGCATAATATTATCGGGAACCTCAGTGTGACCGTATAATTTGGCCAAACGCTGTAATATGGCGTAATCCATTTTGGCGTTGGCCTGGTGGATAATCACTTTGGCCACCTCATCAAAACCGATATCAACCGCATCGAGGCTGGATTTGACCAACTCGGGCACGTAAGAAAGGGCATATTGGTACAGTTTACGGCCATTCATCTTCATATAAAGCGAATCATCATGTTCGGGATTATAGGAAGCATCCATCTTCAGAAAATAGGCCTGCTCTTGGGTATCGGACCGTGTAGCATGGTTGAGTATCCCAATGGGGGTACGACTTCGGCGGCCCTCCACCACGGCGGCGCCCGCCCCGTCGGAGTAGATCATACTGTCCCGGTCATGCGGATCGCAGATACGAGAGAGCGTTTCTGTGCCGATCACCAAGCCGGCTGAGGCATCACCGCTGCGCAGATAATAGTTGCACTGAATCAGTCCCTGTACCCAACCCGGGCAACCAAAGGGGAGATCGTAGGCAACGCAGTAGGGGTTTTGGATATTTAGTTTGTGCTTGATCCGCGACGCCAGGGAGGGCACCATATCCACGCGTCGATTATCGGCTCGGATATCCCCAAAATTATGGGCCACAATGATGTAATCTAGTTTTTCGGGATCGAAGTCCGCGGCCGTCAGGGCTTCTTTCCCGGCCGCCGCCCCCATATCAGAGGCTAGTACATCATCATTAGCATAGCGTCGCTCCTTGATGCCGGTGATTTGTTCAAATTTTTGAATGGTCTCTTCATTGTCTTTGTCTATGACCGTGCCATCGGCATGTAAGAATACATTATCCAGAAAATCGGAATTGGTGACTTTGCGGTTAGGTATGTAGGAACCGGTGCCGGTAATGATAGAATAGATTTCATGTTCCATGATGATCTTAAATCAGATTTGAACCACAAGTTAGAGAACGTTTGAAATCCCCGGAGAAGGCATTTTCCTTCCATCATGATACCGAAAATTTGTGTCTCTATTCAATAATTATATCTATCCTAGAACCGGGGTTTATTTAACATTGTTGAGGTGTTTTTTCAGAAAATGTGCTCGCATTTTGTTTGCCCTTCCATAAAGACAGGCAGGGGGGGCGCTATAACTTCTGGCAACGTTCAGGTTTATATAAAAAGGCTCCCAACGAGCGCGAGCGTCCCAACTAGCGCGAGCGTCCGCTCGTGCTAGTTGTAAATGAAGCTAAAAGTTGTCATTCAACGAATGATGCTATGGTCTTGGCAGAGAAATAATTCAAGGGGTTTAAAACCGTGCTCGTTGTAGCTGTCAGGACCTTCGGACGCTGACCGGTTTCAAGACAAAAGATCCCGATGGGTTGCTTCGATGGTCACCAGCGGACGCTTGCGAAATTTGGGGCCAAACTGCCCACTAGTCGGCGAAACTTGGACGATTTCTGAGCAAGGCCAATGGGTACCGCAAGAGCAAGGTGTACGGGCATGGCAAGCTTCTGGCACCGATCCCGAAGGGATCAAACCCGAATAGCCCGCCAGGGCGTTACCAACGCGACCCTGAATGGGTCGAACCAGAAGTGGATACACCAAATGAACAGGTAAGTAAATAAGAGCCGCACCAGCGGACGTTTGAACTATGTTAGGGTCACAAGCGGACGCTTGCGACATTTGGGGACGCTTATTTCTGGTTAGATTGTAGAGAAGAGAGTAGGAATAAAACTACTGGAGGGGAGTAACGGGTTTGCACGTAAAAGGCGTAGTATTGCCGGCAACCAGTTAATTTTTAGCAGAGTAGAGGATAACGAAGAAAGATGCTAATGGGGTGAGCAGCTAAAACGCTACGTCTACGGAAATTGAAACACAGTTAGTTCGATGAAAGCCCGTTTTTTGGGGTATTTCACATTATGAAATTATGACAAGAAAGAAATAGATCCACCGATCCCGAAGGGATCAAACCCGAATAGCCCGCCAGGGCGTTAAAAAACGCGACCCTGAAAGGGTCGAACCAGAAGTGGATGCACCAAATGAACAGGAAAGTAAATAAGAGCCGCGCCAGCGGACGTTTGAACTATGTTAGGGTCACAAGCGGACGCTTGCGACATTTGCAGGGAGTAACGGGATTGCGCTCAAATGGCGTAGGATAACTGGCAATGTGTTATTTATAAGCAGGGTTGGGGTTACCGGACAAAGATGCTTATGGGGCAATCAGCTCCTACGTCCGATTTGAAGCGTTGGTTAACCTGCGGTAGATTTATCGCTGATTTCGACAATAGCCTCTCCTTGTTCTAGTAATTCCTTCGCTTTAAGTAGAGTTTGGCGCAATATTTTTCGCATCTTAGCATTGGAAGTATTACCGCAAGTAATCCATATTAATTTAGGTGGGGGACCATGTTGTTCAATGAGCTTAATGAAATCACTGTCCTTGCTCATAACTACAACTTGTTGAGTTTTGGCCTGCTTAAATATCTCCTGATCTAAAGCTTCACGAAGGCCCACAGCTCGGACAGATTCGGCTTCAATTTGCTCAAAGTTTCTATTGATCCAAGCGGCTATGGCGGGTGAAAGTTGAGCGTCTATCCAAATTCTCATGCCGCAATTATGGGATGGTCTAATTTGCTGCTAGCATATTTTAAAGCAGCTTCAATATCGGCTTTTTCCAAATCCGGCAATTCCTTGAGCACTTGATCTTGAGATAGTCCGGAAGCTAATAGATCCAAAATATCGATGACTCGAATTCTCATGCCACGGATACAAGGGCGGCCACCACACTGATCGGGATTTACCGTAATTCGTTCTTTCCAATGAGTCATAGCGAATAGTATAGATTAAATGATAACAATAGGTAAGTTACATAGATCTTACCAGTCAAACTAGTCAACTATGAAGAGGGGAAGCAGGTTAACCTATAATTATGTCAACCAACCTACCCAAACCTTTTTTATCCCACAAGTGAAAAACCGTTACCAAGCTGTATATCACCCAATAATATAGCCGCTTGTTATCATAACATAGCCGGATAAGAGGGCGGGGTAACGATGTGCGTTTATGAAAATATGGATTTATTGGCCCCCATCCAGCAACACCATAGTTTCGTTTACAGATCAACCAAACATAAAACGCTGTCAGGACCTTCGGACGCTGACCGGTTTTAAGACAAAAAAGACCCGATGGGTTGCTTCAATGGTCACCAGTGGACGCTTGCGACATTTGGGGAGCGTCCGCTCGTGCTAGTTGTAATTGACGCTAAACGTTGTCATTCAACGAATGATGCCATGGTCCTGGCGGAGAAATAATTCAAGGGGTTTAAAACGCAATCAGGACCTTCGGACGCTGACCGGTTTTAAGGACATAAAAAAGGCACGATGGGTTGCTTCGATGGTCACCAGCGGACGCTTGCCATACTTGGGGGCATTATTTTTCAATTTCAATTACAATTTTTCCCAAATGCTTGCCCTCACCGAAATATTGAATCAACTCGGGGATTTTATCAAATTCATAGGGACCATCAACAACGGGTCTTATTTGTCCCTTTTCCACAAGTTTAGAAATCTGGTCTAACCCTTTATTTGGTTTATGAATGAGTACACTCAGCTTTTTACTCGTAAAAAGTGATATGAATGAGCCCAGCAATGCTATTTCGATCAGCCTGAACATCGATCCGCCAACGGTGATATACCTGCCATTCTTTTCGAGGGCTCGTGCATATTTAAACACGGATCTGTTTGATTTTGTATCCAGAATTAGGTCGTATTTTTCTCCGGTATTGGTAAAGTCCACTTTTTTATAATCCATCACGCGATCAAATCCCAGTGATTTCATCAATTCAAGTTTTTCGGCACTGTCAACGCCAGTTACCTTTACCCCATTAGATTTCAGGATTTGAATTCCCAAGCTCCCCACACCGCCACCGGCCCCATTGATTAGGATACGCTGCCCGGATTTCACCTTTCCCTTCTCCACAAGTCCCTGGAGAGCGAGTAATCCGGCATGGGGCAGGGCAGAGGCATCATTATGACTCATATTGTAAGGTTTATGGGCCAATACTTTTTCTGGTACGCAAATGTATTCGGCAAATCCGCCACATCCGCAATCCGACAGATCGCAGTAGACCTCATCACCGACTTTTAAGGAACTCACGTGATCGCCCACCGCTTCGATCTGTCCGGAAACGTCTACGCCGGGAATAGTTATTTTTGGTTTTCGCAGCCCGAAAAACAAACGAATCACCAATGGTTTACCCCTTACCAATCCCCAGTCCCAATCATTGATGGATGCCGCATGAATTTTCACCAGTACTTCATAGTCATTGGGAATCGGTTTTGGAGCGTCCCCAATTTTGAGAATATTCGGCAATCCGTATTCCTCTAATAGTATCGCTTTCATAAATTTTTTTATTTGGTCATGATGAAGTAGCACATTGACATAACACCAATGCTGTTTATGTTATCCCAAGTTTGTAAACAAGTTCTATTCACGTTTTTACTGAACGTATAAGGGTAATATGAATAAAGCTTATGTAATATCAATTTACTGCCGTCGCTACGATCTAGATTCATGGAGCGTACACGCTTAGTTCTGGTTAGATTTTTGAGAAGAGAGTAGGAAAAATCTACTGGAGGGGAGTAACGGGATTGCGCGTAAAAGGCGTAGTATTGCCGGCAACCAGTTAATTATGAGCAGGGTAGGGGTTAGTAAGGAAAGATGCCAACAGGGTCTTGGAGGAACGCCAGTAGGTACTTCGACTGCGAATCTTGAAACCGGTGGTCAGTTACAGGTATGTACTGTAGGTTATGGTGAAACACAGAAAAGTTGACTGGGGGAGGACCAGCAACTTGACAAAGTCCTTTTTAAAGGGGTTAGGTATATAGTTAGATTTCATTGAGTGGCTGCAGCATATTAATTTTTTTGCTTAGCTTATCAATGATGCTTCTCTTGTCTCCAAATGTTCTTATTCTTTGTTTTAAATAGCCTTGTAAGCTTGCCAATCTTTGTACTTCATCCTCTTTTAGAGGAGGTAAATCTGCTTTAATATTTTCATCTTCATAAAATTGATCTAAGTAATTGGAATCTGTGTACCATAGATAGTAGGCCTTAATGATCCTTAGATCATCAATTGATTCATCATCTAGATTTTCCAGATTGATACCTTGCTTTAAGAAATCAAAGAACTCTTTTACTTTAATATCTTGATTGACAAAAGAATTATAGGTAGACGGATTATTTTCTCTAAGTACAATCAAAAATAAAAGCAGGTGTGGGTAAATATCTTCATTAGTACCAGAAGATTTAAGGACAATTAATATTTTTCTAAATATGTGTTCAAAATCTCTCAGGGATACTGAAAATCTATTATGAAGTGCTGATGCACATTTTATGAAATGTTTTTTGTCATTGTTGAAATTCCCATGTCTTTTATTGAATAGTTCATCCATACCCAATTGTTTAACTAATAAAGGAATAAATTCCTGAACATCAGCTTTTGGTAATTTATATTCTAGGTCAATAAATCTTTTCAGATAACCTCTGACATCTAAGTCCTTACCATAAATTGATTTAAGAGAATTGTTAAGCTGGTCTGAATCAACTGCAAGAATGAAGTATATATTTCTTATTTCAAATATATGTTTGATATCTTCCAATAACTGGACTGCAAATGAGGGCTTACATCTGTCCAATTCATCTACAAAAATGATTAATCTGGTACGATTATCTTCTGTTAAGGATTGTACAAAATCCGAAAGTTCATTTTTAAAATTTTCAATTTCATCTTGTTCATCAATATAATTATTTATCCCTTTCTCGGCTGTAATTTCAAAAATTTCAGATATAGTATTTTCTACATCTTCGTCCTTAAGGTTTAAAAGTCCGCCTGTTAACAACCTGAGAGATAAAGGAATAGATTTCTTTATTAATGTTCCGCCTATAGACTTAGCTGTCTTGAAAATCTCTTCTGATTCTTCAGAAACATTTAACTCCTTAGCTCTAATTTGTTTTTCTAATTCCGCCATTAAAGTGAGCAGTGGACTGTCAGAATAATCATTTTCCCAAGCATTATATATTAAACATGGGATGTCATTAGATTCCAGATATGCCTTCCACATTCTTAGAAATGTGGTTTTCCCTGTGCCAAAAGATGAGTTTATAGCTAGTACAAATGATTCATCACTCGTTTTTACTACATCAGTTAGAATCTTAACATTTTCCTCTCTCTCAAGTTTGTCATTTTTAAAAGGTTTTTGGGGAGTTATTTCAATTTCCTCTGATCTTATTCTCATAACAAAAAGTGACTTAACTATGTACCTAACGGGTTTGCGCTTAAATGGCGTAGATTTGCCGGCAACAATTTAATTATTAGCAGAGTAGGGGTTACTACTGAAAGATGCCAATCAGGCAAACAGCTCCTACACCGTGTCCACCGAAAATGAAATTGCAGTTGTTCCAATTGAAGTCTGTTTTTGGGTACTCTACATTATAATTTTACGATAAGAGGGGAATAGTCAGGGATCAAATCCGAATAGCCCTGTATGTTATGGATTTCGATGGTCACATGCGGACGCTTGCGACATTTGGGGTTGTTCACATGCGGATACTTGCGACATATAGGGCATGAAAGAAATTAATTAGAATTATTATTGTTATTTAAAACTCCCTGTCTTTGTAAGGATTCAATATATTTTTTTAAAAATGCTTCTCGATTTTCATTTATATAAGTTTCGGTTTCTGAATTGTTTAGATTTAATAATTTTTCTATGAATGAACTATTGACTGAGGTGTGATTACTAATATCTTTTATGATGTCATTGAAGAAGTCATCAAATACTTCTTCAGTTGCATAAAATAAAGCTCGATTTACTACAAGTTTTTGATGATTGATACTTTCTTTAGAATCATCATCAATAGAGTCAATTTTGTCAATAATCCTAGTTGATTCAATATCCCTAAATAGTAAGTGAGCTTTAAATGATGCTTCAGGGATGATTGCGGTTTCTTCCATTATAGCATCGCTAAAATTTTGAAGATCATTTTCAAATGTGTCAAGTAGGTTTACTGCATTTGCAATTTCTTCTTCCGGAATGTGAAATGGTATTTCTTCAGAATAAATATTCTTATGTCTTAAATAACTGTAGTAGAGTTTTATGATTGCGGAGAAAACACGGTTGTAAGCTTGCTTTTTTTTCTTTCGATCTGACCAAATTTGATAACCTAGTTTAATTATAAAACCTAAACCAGCTGAAATGGCTATTATGTGTGACCAATATGTTTTAACGAAAATTAATATATTACTCATAAGAAGCTAGTATTCTTGGAAGCCATATAATGGGCATCCATTTAACGTCGTAGAGATACCGATAACAAGTTAATTATTAACAGGGTAGGGGTTACTAAGGAAAGATGCCAACAAGGTCTCGGAGGAATGCTAGTAGGTAATCCGACCATAATCAGTGAAACCGGATGTCAGCTTGTCCTGGGATGGCGGGGCGTTAGGTTCATAAATAAGAATATGGGGAAGAGAAGAAAAGTAACTAGGGTGAGGACTGTCTACTTGACAAAGTTCTTTTAAAGGGGTTATACCAACTATTTATTTAAGGCAATTAAAGCTTTTCGAATACTTTCACATTTACATTGAGATGGTTCAATTCTATTTATAAAGCTGTCCTTATTATGTTGTAGAACAGCTGATACATGAACTCCTAATTCATCATTATTTACTGACGTAATCATTTCTATGCATGTATCCATTGCTGCAAATCTATTCATCATAATTGCAGCATCTATAGCAATTTCAAGTGCCTTAGATCGTGTTTTATCATTTACATCTGGGTTCTTAAATATTTGCCGCATATTTTTAGCAATAGTTTCAGCAAAAGCCCAGCTATAATTCCCACTTTCAACCATATAGTTATAAATATTAAGAAAGTTATCGATGTATGGTCTCAAGGACTCATGAGTTATTATTGTAAAAAATGGTTCCTTAATTTCTAGGCATATTTTTGATTGGTCAGATTGATCTACAAGGCCTAATTTCTGAATAAATTCAATTACTTGATCCGAATTGTATTTATGTTCATTCTCTAATTTGTCATGTATTTCTGTAATTAACTGGTTTACTTCTCCTAATTCTCCCCCGCGTTCAAGGATTACATCATATGCAAGTTCTAAAGCTTGTTTTAGTTCTGGCAATGATTGATATCTTCTACTCTTGTCAAGGTCACATGCTTTTTCAATGATATGATACAGTGCAGGGTGTATTCCCTTATCCAATAAATAGGCCGGATGTTCTTTTGTTAATAGGACGTAAAAACTCTTACCAAGCATATAAATATCTCCTCTTTCATCTGCATATTTGAAACCGCCTTTTTGAAATTCTGGAGGTAAATAACCCTGTGTTCCCCATAATGCTGAACTGCTTGTAAACCTTGATGAGGAATGTGATTCCATACCAAGTCCAAAATCTGATACTACAATAGAATCATCATGAACTAGAAAATTTTGTGGTTTTATATCTCTGTGATAGATGCTTTTGGAGTGTAACTCAGAAATACATTCTATCATCGCTTTGAAAACTCTCTCTTGTTCTTCTGGATTATCAACAAGATCGTCAATGAAGTTTGTCAAATCTCCTTCTGGATAATAGTCCATCACAAAGTATGATGGATTATGTTCTGTATTACTATCTAAGACATTTATGACTTTAGAATTATTTGAAAACTTTTTGAGAAGTCTTACTTCCCTATTAAATCGTTTAACAAATTCTTCTTGGTTTTCTCGACAATACTTTAGTGCTAAAGTATCTTCAAACTCGGTTTTTAAATCTTGAACTAAAAGTACTTTTCCCATGCCTCCACTATCACTGCAGAGTCCAGTTACTTCGTAACGCTCGTCAATAATCTCATCAACTTCGTATTCCATTTAATATTTATTTGTTAGGATTACAATAAGTTGATATAACGACCTTCGGTTTAACCGGCATGGCCTTTTTGGAAAGTAATATAAATATACTCCAGATTTTCTTTTAGCCACTAAATTTTGAATTGGTAAACAGCGGCCAAGTCTGCTTTGAAACCGTTGTTAGCTAGCATTTCTTTCTTTTAACAACTTCAATACTGGTGCATCTTCTTTATGCTTATTCGGAATAATTGGATCATCATCTTTAGTTATAGCAACAGCATCTATGTCATTTGTACCAATCTCATATGCATTACGAATAATAATATTTCTTTTGCCTATGAGGAATTGGTTATCAAATTGTGGTGGTTGACTTCCATCAAACCCTTCTGGCGCAAATGAGGGTCCAAGATAATATGCACCTACTTTTTGATAAGCTTCAATAAACCTTTCTATATTTTTTGCACTAAAGGCGTCCATTCTATGGATGCGTGAATAATAAGTTACATAACGCTTTCCTTTCGGAAATACCATTGGATTTGCCCCAATTTGGACCTTATATGCATATGGATTCTTTTTATCAATTCCTTTGATAATTGACATTCGTATCTTCTCATTTTTATCAATTTTACCAATGTCATTTTGCCATTGAGTAAAAATCTTCTTGCCCATTTCATGATTTAGAAATATTAAGGCTATGACTGGTGGTATTTCATTACTTGGAGTCATCATAAATGATACTCCACTCCATTTTGCCTTATCCCAAAGCTGATCTTTAATAATAGAGACAGTTCCTATTTCATCATGAGATATAGAATTCGGGTCAAAAGCTTCTTTAGGAGGCTCTCCTTTTGATATTGTTTTAGGTGAAATAAAATTATCATTTGCACTTGGAGACTCTTTAATCTTCCAAGGAGATGTACGTATTACCTCATAATCTTTAAAACCTTCAGTTAACCAAGCAGAAAGTTTTGTTTTGGGAGTAGTACCAATGATGTTTTTTTGAGTGTCAAAAGTACTAGTAAATGCAATCGCCCTATCCATCACTCTTTCATCTCTAAATAAAGTTTCCAAATCAGATTCGAACTCCTTAAATATTACAGTCTTTGATAATGCAAGTATCAAAATTTCAAAAATTGAATTCTTAAGTTTCTGTAGTTCATTTAATGTCAGATCATCAAAGCTTATTTTTTTGCATAAGACTTCTATACATGGTTCACCTTTCTTTACTTCAAAGTCTGTTTTAATAAACTCATTAACAAAGTCTGAAGTTTTAACATTGATTGATATTTTTGGTTCACGAGCAACTGCTCGATCAATAGCACTAGTTGATAGAAAGCTCTCCAAAGCCCCTAATATTGATTCAGAAATTTCTATACATGGGGATCCAATATTGCTAGTTAAAGTGACTTTACAACCAAGAACATTGGATTCTAAAGTCACTTTCTGTGTATAGTAAAGTTTGGGCTCATTAGGCAGTGGTATATCAGCTTCAATATTTCTCCATTTTTCAGCGAATTCATCTACACTATTCTCACTATTACTGAGTGATTTTTTTAATCTTTCATTATGTCCCAATGCATAAAGTAAAGCATCTGCAGAAAGATCAAGACCTAATCGATCTAATACATCAGGCATTTTTGTTAAATGCTTCAGCTCTGAAAATTCAGTTCGTAAAAGTAACCGACCCAGTAAGGCTTCAAATTCATTTTCTCTATGGAATAATTTGTCTGAGTCCATTCCTTTATGCAATAACTCATTTCTAATTATCATATCAAGCTCATGCCAGATCAGTAGATGAGGTAACCTACCAAGGCGAAGTTCAACCCACTTTAATTTTTGATAGCATGATGCTTGATAAGGTGTAATCTCTCCATATTTCCACAATTCTTTAGAAGCTAAATTTGCAGCCGCTAAAAGAGTACCTCGTGCCGCCCAGGGAAGACCTATCATATCATAACTGCAACCTGCCAGATATAATGCATGGACTAATTCATTCCTGGTTTCATGTTTGTACAGGCCAACTAATGCTTTGCCAAGTATTGAGATAGCCTGAACTGGTTTATTATTTATTATACATTGTTCTCCTCGTTTGAGTAGCAATTTAGATGTTTTAATTTCCCCATCTCTCTTTGTAGATACATTTATAATTGTTTCAAATAATTCATCATATGCTTCAAAGCTATTAAATAGGATTCCTAATTCAGTTAAAATTTTTAAAATAGGCTCCAAGGGAAATCCGATAAGATTTTCACTTTTCCCAATAGTGTCTTTCAATGAGCATAGAAGATCTTCGACATCTTTTTGATTTGCTTCAAGTTTTTGCATGACAGATACAAAAAGGTAAATTGACTCAGCATGAAGGGAGGCACTAGGCAAATTTTTGTTATTTCGAAAGCGATTTAATTCTGAGATTAAAGCTTCAGTTCGCTCAGAAATAGAATCGTCAGTTTCATCATTTTGAATCTCATAGTTTTTTAATAGAAACCACAGGTTAGAGAGTTGTTCAAGATCAAAAATATTATCGCTTCCCTTAACTCGCTCCTCTACGATCAAATATTGTTCAACAAACTCTGAGTAATTTTCAAGCCACCAATATAGTGTCCAAGCCCATTGATAAGCACATTCTACCTTTTGCCGAGGAGTACCATGATTCAATACAAATTTGTCTGCACGTGCGAATCTATTTTTTATTTCTTTTTCTGGTCTTTCAAGTTCACGTGAAATAACCGCTGCCTCAATGAAATCATCCGCTACAGATAAATTTTCAACTCTCTTTTTTACAGTTTTCGATATTCTATTTTCGATTTCATCCAATCGGTTTTCTCTTTGAATATCGAGAGATCCTTTTGTTATATCCTCTCTTTTTAAACCCGTTACGCCCAGTTCTTCTATCGCAATTTCTTCATTATTACCTTTAAAAATTCTGTCTAATAACCATGTTAAATCAAAGATTCTGACATCAAATTTATATTTTTCTCGAAGTTCATCTTCTAAATTCGCTCTTTTCTTGTCAGAAACATATTGGTTGGTTACAAAAAAAGCTTTTTTATAATCTCGATTGGTCTCAAATATTTTTTTTATGTCAGATTTGGCTTTTGGACGCCAAGCTTTTGTTGCACTGAAAGCAAATGCCCATCTTTCTTTTGCTGCCTCATCTCCATATCCAAAATAAAAGCCATCTGTAAGTTGTGATGATACTGGATAAGATTCAGAGTCGACTTTACTGTCACCACCGCCAGTGGGGCCTGTTTGTGGTAGTAAATTTGGACAGACTTCAGCTTCACATAGACTTCTGCAAAATTTTTCAAAATCTTTTTCTTGGCTTCTACTAGTTAATGAAGCAATATGGTACTCAAGTAATGAACGATCTAATTCTAAAGCCTCATTTACTGTTGTATCAGAGAATCTTTCTGGTCTTCTTTCTTTTAGAAATGCTTTGGGAGAAAACTTTTTGTCCATATTGAATTGATACAATTACAAATGCACTGGATTTTAATACAATTATAACACTGATCTACCAGAATGTTTAGTTGAATGCAGGCTAACCTATAATTATGTAAACCAACCTACCCAATCCATTTTTATCCCACAAGTACAAAACCGTTACCAGGCTGTATAACGCCCAAAAATATAGTCGCTTGTTGCCATATCATGGCCGGATAAGAGGGTGGGGTAACGATGTGCGTTTATGACAATTAAGAAGAAGGGGTCCTCATTCAGCGCCGACATAGTAATTTTGCAGACTGGCTGAATATAAAAAGCTGTTAGGCTGAATATAAAACGCTGTCAGGCCTTACGGCGCTAACAGGTTTTAAGATAAAAAAGGCCCGATGGGTTGCCCCATCCGGCCTTTGCTATATCGTTCAGTAAATAGGGGGAGGGGGTCACTCCGCGGCTTCCACCGTTTCTGGCTGGTGCTTTTCTTTGGCGTTTTTGAACGCTTCCCGAGGCGTCAAGCCCAGGATATCAAACAGGCGCTGGTCTTCTTCCAGGCCGGGGTTCTCGGTGATGAGCAGTTTCTCGCCGGTGAAGATGGAGTTGGCTCCGGCCATGAAGCACATGGATTGTTCCTCGATGGACATATCCACTCGTCCGGCGGAGAGGCGTACCATGGAATCGGGCATCAAAATACGCGCGGTGGCGATCATGCGGGCCATATCCCAGGCGGGTACTTTGGGTTGGTTCTCCATGGGCGTGCCTTCTACGGGAATCAACGCGTTCACCGGTACAGATTCCGGATGCTCGGGCATCGTAGCCAGGTTATAGAGCAGTTCGATGCGGTCCTCATGGGTTTCGCCCATCCCAATGATCCCCCCGCTACATACGGAAATCTCGTTATCGCGAACCGTGTCCAGGGTCTCCAGGCGATCGTCATAGGATCGGGTGGAGATAATCATCTCATAAAAGTCTTCGCTGGTGTCCAGGTTGTGGTTGTAGGCGTATAGGCCGGCTTCTTTCAGCTTCTTGGCTTGCTCGTCGGTGAGCATCCCCAGGGTGCAGCACACTTCCATATCCATGTTGGTGATGCTTTCCACCATATCCACGACCTTGTCAAAGTCTTTGTTCTTGCGGGCGTTGCGCCAGGCGGCGCCCATGCAGAAGCGGGTGCTGCCTGCGTCTTTGGCTTTCTGAGCAGCGTCCATGATCACCTCTTTATCCAGCATCTTTCCGGCTTCTACATCGGTGTTATAACGAGCCGATTGCGGACAGTAGGCGCAATCTTCCGGACATCCGCCGGTTTTGACGGAGAGGAGGGTACACACTTGCACTTCCCCGATCTCGTGATGCTCAGCGTGCACATTGGCCGCGCGGTGCATCAATTTCAACAATGGGGTGTGATAAATTTCTGAAATTTCTTCCTTGGTCCAGTTGGTTCGTAAATCAGCCATAAAAATGGTTTGGGTTGTAAACAATGGTATGCAAAAGATTCGTAGTGAGCTTAGAAAACCGTTATTTTGATCTAGCTCAGCATGGTTAATTTCAGAGGAAAAAGTATTGAATGTGAATGGTTAATCCAATCTAATCTAAATTGCCGGGAGTGAGAATGTTTTCAACCAAGGCTTGCGATATCGAGCTAGTTTACCTACTGTTTACTGCGTTATGAACAAGAAGAATTGGAAAATTTGGTTTGCCCGTAAACTGGTCCGAGGGAGAGCGTGGCGCAAACAGTTCAGACTCGACTATAAGAAAGTAGAAGTCGAGTTTTATGATCTGTACAAAAAGGCAGAGCCTTTTTTCCGAGGGTTCAATATTTTTCTGTTGATCGCCGCAACCACTTCACTGGTCGTATCTCTGGGGTTTGAATTGCAGGAACCCTATCGGTTTTATAATGAGCTGCTGGAATACGCGATCATGTTGGGTTTTGCGCTGTTGTTCCTGGGACGCTTGGTGCTTACCTCCCAAAAAGGGGAACTGCTTCGCGCTCGTCTCCCGGAAACCATTCTGTTTATCATCGTGATTTTGTTGGGCCTGATGTGGGCCTACCCCCAAAGCGCGCTGGTGGCGTGGCTGGAATCACTTTTCGGTTTACCCAATGTATTTCAATTAGGGCTGTTATTCACCAAAATCACGCTAATATATCTTATAGCGGCCAAATTTATACAGGTTACGCCGGCGCTGATCTCTGCGCAACGGCATCCCGCCCAGATTCTGATCGGTAGCTTTTTTCTGATCATTTTGCTGGGCACCCTGATATTGATGATGCCCCGTACTACCGTAGATGGACAGGGATTGGACTTTCTAAACGCCTTATTTACCTCTACCAGCGCGGTGTGCGTAACCGGTTTGATCGTGGTCGATACGGCCACGCATTTTACCACCCTGGGACAGACAGTCATCATGATCCTGTTTCAACTGGGCGGCATCGGAATAGTGACCTTCACTACCTTTTTCGCGCTGTTCATGACCAGCGGCTTGGGGGTCGGGCAGATGACCTTCCTTCGAGATGTGGTCAGCGAAAGTAATGTGCGTGATACACTGGCTACAGTGAGGCGTATTATCGCCTTGACCTTCACTATTGAAGCCATTGGGTTTATCGGCTACTATTTGAGTTGGACGGAGCTGTTCCCGGATCCGGGTGAACGATTCTTTTTTGCGCTCTTCCATGCCATATCCGCCTTTTGTAATGCCGGTTTCTCGCTATTTACCGAAAGTTTGGCCGGACCCGCAAACGCCTTGAACTGGGGGGTGAATATTACCAGTATTGTATTGATCGTCATCGGGGGATTGGGTTTTACTACTCTGTGGGAAGTGTTTGTGGACAGCCCCTTCCAGAAATCGCGCAATCGTAGAATCTCCGTACACGCCAAATTGGTACTGATAATGAGTGCGGTACTGATCCTCAGCGGAACCGTGCTGATCTGGGCCTTTGAATATAACGGCGTGCTCAAGGGCTATGCTTATCACGAGCAATTTATGATGTCTCTGTTCCAAAGCGTGACCACCCGAACCGCGGGGTTCAATACCGTAGATATCGGGGCCATGGGGATCAGTAGTACGTTGATTATGCTCCTGTTGATGGCCATCGGAGCTTCGCCGGCGTCCACCGGGGGAGGAATCAAAACTACTACGGTAGCGGTACTGGTGTTGGCCGTACGTGACGCCTTGCGAGGGCACAATCGTACCGAATTTAACCGTCGTACCATTCCCCGGGGAACCATCTTTCGAGCGTTGATCGCTTTTATATTAGCCGCCGGGGCATTATTTACCAGCACGCTGCTGCTAACCGTGACCGAAGATTTGGCCTTTGTAGATCTATTGTTTGAGGAAATATCCGCCTATTCTACAGTGGGTCTCTCTCGGGGCATTACCTCCAGCTTGTCGGAGTGGGGGAAAATCATTGTCATCGTGTCTATGTTTATCGGTAGGGTAGGAAGCGTTACTCTGGGAGTGGCACTGGTTAAACGTGTGGATAAACGTAGATACCGTTATCCGAAAGAATCAATCATTGTAGCTTAAGATCATTGTTATGCCTAGTAAGGATGAACAACAATTTTGTGTGATCGGCTTGGGCGCCTATGGATTTTCACTAGCCAAAAATTTGGCTAAAAATGGGGCCTATGTGCTAGCCGTAGATAATCGTAACGAGCAAATTGAAGCGATTAAACCTCATGTGGCGGATGCGGTGGAGTTTGACGCCACCGATGCCTCTTTACTGCACGAGATGGGGGTAACCAGCGCCGATGTGGTAATTATCGCCATTGGAGAGAAATTTGAACCGGTGGTGCTCATTGCTATGGAATTACTGAAGGCGGGGGTTAAACGCATAGTTGCCCGGGCTAGTAATGACACCCAAGAGATGATACTCAAGCGGATCGGAATCCAGGAGGTGATACATCCGGAGAGTGATGAAGGGAAACGTATGGCTTCGCATCTGGTACACGCCCATATCACCGATTATTTCGAACTGAGTGGGGATATCGCCATTTTTGAAATTGAGACCCCGGAAGGTTTAGTGGGCTTTACGCTGGAAGAACTGGATATGCGCAATCGCTATCAACTGAATGTACTGGTCGTCAAACGCTGGTTATCTGAGGATAAACGCACGGAAAAAGGGCAATTTTATGATGTGGAAGTGGTGGATGCCCAAACCAAAATCAGGGAACAGGATCGATTAGTGATTTTGGGGCATGAAGCAAACATCCGTAAACTGGTGGATACCAATTAACCGAAAAAATTTAGGTCTACTGAGATGTCCAACACGATAGCCGCCGGACAGGTTACCTTTCCCGTCCAAACCCCCTATAAATTATTCGAGGCTGGGGAGGAGGGAAAGCCGAAACCCCTGCTTATTTATCTGCATGGCTTTAATCAGCGATTGGAAACCCTGGAGAAGCATTTGGCTCCACTGTTTAAGGCTGAAGCCTTTCATCTATTGATTGAAGCTCCGTATCCCATCTTCACGCGGCGCGATCCGATCCCTAAATGGGGCAAAGCCTGGTATGCCTACGATGGGGATCAACAGCGGTTTAAACAATCGCTGGAACGGATTTCGGAATTTATTCAGGCTAGCATTGATCGGTTCACGAATCAGCTTGATATCAACAGGATCGGGGTAATCGGTTATTCTATGGGGGGATACGTGGCTGGTTATTTTGGATTGAGCCGTTATCGTCATATCTCTGAACTGGTGATGTATGGCGGTCGGTTGAAAAGTGAATGGTTTGTGGACCAAGAGATCGATTACAGCCATTTGGGTATACTCGCGGTTCACGGGGAGCATGATGATAGCGTCAAACCGGAGCCGCAGAAACAATCTTTGCGGCAAATGAGAGGGTTAGGAGCGGAAACCGATTTTCAACTTATCCAGGCTGACCACGAATTGAACCGTAAATACGCGACGGTAACCAGGGCCTGGTTATCCAAACGCGGATATTTATTTACAAAAAACGAATAAATATTAGATTGTACTGTTTAATCTTTAGATATTTTTAATACATTAGAAATGTAGTGGTACATAAACTGCTACAGAGAGCCATCAATATTTTTATCAGATAATAATGGTATATCGGGGTAATTTATGCATGTATTGGTGATCGAAGATGATCCAGCTGTACAAACATTAGTACGGACGGTTCTAAAACATAACGGGAATGAAGTTTCTGTTGTCGAGACGGCCAAAGAAGGTGAGAATCTGGCCAACAGTAAGTCGTACGATATTATCGTATTAGATTTAGGATTACCGGATGGTAATGGTCTGGAATTGTGCGAACGATTACGGGATAATGGAATTGAGACTCCCATCTTGATTTTATCAGCCGAGCAAGAAACCGATGTAAAGGTCAGAGGATTCCATTCGGGAGCCGATGATTATTTGACTAAGCCATTTTCTACCGAAGAATTAATGGCCCGTATAGAGGCGATCCAACGACGGACCCAAAAGAAAACCACCCAGGAACAACTTACCTGTGGCGAAATTACGATCAACCTGTTGGATCGTACCTGTACCGTAAGTGGGAATGATGTATCGTTGACCAACAACGAGTTTAATTTGCTAGCCTACTTCATGCAGAACAGTGATCGTATCATTCCCCAGGATGAATTGGCGGCGGAAGTCTGGGACATCCACTTTGATACGCAGACCAATTACATCAATGTGTACATCAGCTATCTGCGTAAGAAGATTCGTCAAAACGCTGATCGCGAATACATTGAGACGGTACGTAAGAAAGGCTTTATCCTACGCTGTGAAAGTAAAGAAAACTAAGCGAGATCGATTATCGCTTTAGTCTTCTATGGTATCCACGGTTAAAGTTGAGGCACGATCGGTTATGCAGGGCGACCAGGAGCGATAGCGGGTGGTCGTTTGGAGTTATCCGGGATAGGTCCCGCTTATGTAGCTGGTGAGGTTTTCAATTTCGATCTTTTGTTTGGAGATGATGGTTTTAACCAGATCTCCAATAGAGATGACGCCGGCGATCTCATTATTTTCCATGACGGGCAAATGACGGAATTTACGGTTGGTCATCACGGCCATACATTCTTCCACCGATTTCTCCATATCCACACAGTGGACATTGCTGGTCATGATTTCTTCCACACGTGTGGTTTTCGAAGTGCGGCCTTCCAGAATGACTTTTTCACGATAATCGCGTTCTGTAATTATACCCCGCAATTGATTCTGCTCCATTACCAGTAGTGAGCCAATGCTTTTATCCGCCATTTCGGCGATGGCTTCAAATACCGTTGCGTTTGGCTCGATGGAATAGACTTTGCTGCCCTTTTCACGAATGATATCCCGGACTTTCATACTTACCCCTCTTAAATGGTTAAAAATTCATGGGTAACATCTACTAATATAGGGGCATAAGATAGGCCGTGTCAATATTTTAATAAAATATTAGGCCCTGTTTGGTATAAAACAGAGCCTAAACTAAAACTAACTGATATTGGATAGATACTAACGGGGCAGTGGCGCGTCCATATCGGCTACCACATACGACATCACCGCCATAGCGGCTACGCATTTATTAAATGCTTCTTTATCCAATTTATCGATGGTATCGGCAGCAGTGTGATGGTACCAAAAATACTTGGAGCCATCCACGCGAAGTCCCATCCCGGGCACGCCTTCCTGCATCAGGGGAGAGATATCTGCTCCGCCACCACCACGGGTAATTTCACCGGCCTTGAGGGGGTCCAGAAGTGCGCCAATTTGCTGGATGATTTCAAAGGCCTCATCGGATCCGGAAAAGCCAAATCCTTGGGGATCAAAAACGCCGCTATCTGATTCCAAGGCTAAAATGTGATCCTCAATGGCTTGTTGGGCAACTACCGAATCTTTATAGGTAATTCCGCCTTGGAGTCCATTTTCTTCGTTGGTCCAGTGGACCACCCGTACGGTTCGTTTTGGGCGCAGTCCCAACTCTTTCATCAACCGAACAGCTTCCCAAGCCGCGAAGCAACCGCCTGCGTCATCCATTACGCCTTGCCCAACGTCCCAAGAATCGATGTGGCCTCCCAGCACAATGACTTCATTGGGATATTCGCTGCCCGTAATTTCGGCGAGTACATTGCGAGAGGGGGCGTCAGGTAGTGTTCGGGCCTCCATAAACAGTTCGAGTTCAATTTTCTCGCCCCGATCCTGCATGCGTTGGAGCAATTGGGCATCTTCGATGGTGATTGCGGCGTGAGGTATTTTGCGCACGCCTTCTTCATAATACATGACGCCGGTGTGCGGGGTTTGCATGGAATAATTGCCTACCGATCGAACCAAGCTGGCCACGGCACCTACTTTGGCGGCCTCTACAGCCCCGTCGACTCGATAGGTTACGGTCTCCCCATAAGAGGTAAATGGTGCGTTATAGACCACAATTTTACCGTTGGCCTGATCGGCTTTGCTTTTTAATTCTTCATAGTCTCGAACCACCAGTACTTCCGCGGTGATACCTTCGGCGGGAGTACCAATGGAGCCGCCCAGCCCCAGCATGGGAAGTGCTTTTTGTCGAGGTGTGATCATCTTCACGTACTCATCACCGCGAACCCAATGAGGGACCATCACCGGTTGGGCGGTAACGTTTTCCAACCCATCCTCTTTCATAGTTTTCAAAATCCAATCGATGGACTGTTCCAAGGATGCCGAACCGCTGAGTCGATGTCCAAAACGATCACCAAAATTGGTCAGTCGCTGAAAACCCAAATCGTTGGCCATAGCTGTTTCAATCAGCTTCGCGGCCTGTTGTTTATGAGTTTCGGTGATGGTTTTCTGTGCGGTTCCCGAATTGGCACAACCCAGGTTAATGAGCAGCAACAATGCCCATAAGGCAAGCTGCCAAGTCGATCTTAAATTGAATGTCATACGATTCTTATCAAGCATAGTAGTCATGATCTTTGAGGTATGATTGAGTCTGAGTATAGTAATAAAATGAACGGGTATCGGTAAACTCCTGTAATAAAAAAGGCCGCGATTTGCGGCCTTTAAAGTCTTACTGAATATATGCCCTATAGGAAGATCGTTAATCCATAGAGTTCGGATTGTTCTCGGCAATAGCTTTATAAGTGATGTATTCTTCGGGCGTAATCTCGGCAAAGAGATAATTCAATGGATCGACCGGACGATTGCTTTTGTGCACTTCATAATGGAGGTGGGGGCCTTTGGTTCGCCCCGTGTTACCGCTGTAAGCGATTAAATCACCACGTTTAACCTTGGCGCCTACTCGTATTCCCTTGGCGAAGGCCGATAAGTGGGCATAGCGAGTTTCAAAGCCAAATCCATGATCGATGATTACCAGATTTCCATACGTGGACTTTCGTGATGCGTGCTTGATCACGCCATCGCCGGTTGCGTAAATTTCAGTACCCGGTCGCGCACGAAAATCCAATCCATCGTGCATCAACCGGTACCCCAAGACAGGATGTAACCGCATTCCAAAACCACTCAGAATAACTCCTTTGGTTGGTTTGATGGCGGGGAGATGAGTAAGCTTGGACTGATTTTCGTTGTAGTACTTTTTGATCTCCTCAAAACTAACCTTCTGGATATTGATCCGTCGTTGCAGATTATCCAGATTGTTGGCTGTCCATTTCAGAATATCCGATGCTTGTTCGGAGTAGTTATCATAATTGGAATAAATATCCGCGCCACCTACACCAGCTTTACGCTCATCATAGGGTATAGGGTCCATTCCCAAAACGGTACGATACATTTCATTATCTACCTTGGCCAGGTTCTGAACTTTGGAATCCAGGTGATTGATGCGCTGGCGCGTTTCCCGTAATTGAGAGATCAATTCGTTGTTTTCAGCCTTTAGGGCAATTTCGGAAGGCGTACCCGCAAACGAGGAAAGGGTAATGATACCTAACCCCGCAACTACAACTCCGGTTAAGATCCACAGGCACGCAGTGTAAACCACGCGTTCTATCGGACCATACCGGATAGGTATGAAATCGCAGCGTTCGTTATCGTAATAGTAGTAGTTCTCTAAGGCCATAAGACGATGTTAATGAACCAACTAGCGACTAAGATTACGAAGATTTCAATAGAAAACCATAACTGTTAACTGAAAATAATATCAGTAAACCGAATAAGTTACTCAACATCCCCCTCAAAATACTCTATGGCCCGTTTAGGCATGCCCGAACGGGATGATTTTTTTGCTATATGTTTCTTCACTTTGTCTTGAAATGCCTTGGCGGCATCATATCCATAATGAGAAAGAAGGTAATTCATGGCAATGACTTCGGCAATTACGGTAATATTTTTACCGGGTGTAATGGGCAGGTGAATGATGGGGGTATCCACGCCTAAGATTTCCACACTTTCTCGGTTCAGACCGGTACGTTCCACATTTTGGGTTTCCTCCCACAGGGATAATTCGAGGACCACTTCCAGGCGTTTTTGGTAGCGTATGGCTCGAATCCCGAACATGGACATGATATCGATAATACCCAACCCCCGAATTTCCATGAAATGTTTATTCATTTCAGTGGCCGAGGCCATGAGTACATTGTTCTTTTTGGTCAAAATAACCACATCATCAGCGACTAAGCGATGACCGCGTTCTACCAAATCCAGGGCTACTTCACTTTTTCCGATTCCCGATTTGCCGGCGATTAGAATTCCAATACCATACACATCCACCATCGATCCGTGTACGATGGTTTGCATGGCAAATTGATCTTCCAGAAAATCCCGTAGGGTGAACATAAAACGAGTGGTTTCCTGGCTCACTTTAAAAATGGGAATTCCTGCTTCCTCAGCCATTTCATACAAATGGTGGGGCAGATCATTGTCGTCGGTTAAAAAAATTACCGGGATGTCGAAATCGGTTAAATTGCCAAATGCTTTTTTCTGATCATCATCAGAGAGATGCTCTAAATATTGGGTCTCTGTATTTCCAATGATCTGAATACGTTGATAAGTAAATAATTTCACGTATCCGGCCAAGGCCAGTCCCGGTCGGTGTAGGTCGGCTTCTGAGACGAAGCGTTCATCACAAACCCGTTCGGTTGCACAAGAGTCCACGGAAATGTGAACACGTTCCCGCAGTTTCTGAACAATATAGGATACGGAGATGCGCTCTTTTCGCGGTATGGACTCGTGTGAACCGAAGGGCATAGGTGATGATTTAAAATTTGAGTTTAAATTATGTTAGTTCAATGCGTCCCGAAATGCTTGTCTTTGTACTTTTTTAATTGACGGGCCGCATTATCAACTGCCAAATTCATCGCTTGCTCATAAGTGGGAGCCTGCTCTTTGACGGTGATAAAACTCTGGGGAACGTTCAACTTGATTTCAGCTTGTTGTGAATCTTCTTCATCGGAGGTGGGCTCCAATACGATATCACAATTTACGATTCGATCATAATATTGGGTTAATTTTTCTACAGAGGTTAAGCAATAGTCTTTGAGAGATTCACTGGAATCAAAATGTCTTGCTGTGAACGTTGTTTTCATGATAATTGTCCTCCATTCTTGGATTTTGCGCGTGGATGGGCTCCTTTATATACGTTTTGAAGCCGCTCCACGCTGGTATGTGTATATACTTGTGTGGCCGCCAAACTGGCATGGCCTAAAAATTCTTTTATGACCCGGATGTCTGCCCCTTGATCCAAAAGATGTGTAGCGAAACTGTGTCGCAATACGTGGGGACTTTTCTGAGTCACTTCACTGGTTCGTTGCAAATACGATTTTACCAATCGCTGTACGGCCCGATCATATAAGCGTTGGCCATGAGCGGCGATAAATACCGCGCTTCGCGCATCGACATCGGTGCGTTCGCCAAACAATTCCGGGCGGGTGTCCAAATGTCTTTCTAGTGCTTCTTTGGCTCGACTGCCCATGGGGATGATACGCTCTTTGGCTCCCTTACCCAACACCTCAATCTGGTTTAAGGTCAAATTTACCTGATTTAAATCCAGTCCAGTCAATTCACTGAGTCGAATACCGGTACTATAAAACAGTTCAAGAATAGCCCTGTCTTGGCGTTTTCTGGGTTGGTCTCCATCGGCCAATTCCATCATTCGTTCAATATCTTCTTTATGAATGGTGGTAGGGAGCGGTTTATCCCGTTTGGGCACGACCAGCAAATGAGCGGGATTTTGCTCTACATATCCGCGTTTGAAAGCGTACTTAAAGAACGATCGAATGGCCGCCACTTTGCGTGCCAACGTCGATTTTTTGAGCCCTTCATCGGATAATGCTCCCAGCCAGAGTCGGATGGTCAGGCGATCGATGTCCTGGGGATCCAACTCTTCCTGTTCTACCTCGAACTCCTGCTCGCAAAAAGTTAGGAATTGCTCCAAATCTTTTTGATAAGAGGTGATGGTATGCCGGGAAGCGTTCCGCTCTACGGAGAGGTAACGCAAATATTTAGACAGTAATTTATTCATCTCACCTGAAATATGTCATTTGCTATGGAAAAACAAAATAAAGCAGTTGTAGAATCAGGTATTACACTACATATCTACTTTTTGATAGAACGTCCTTTCCATTGAGCCGCATTTCCCCACATGCGATCGCGCATGGTAATTAGTCCTAGGTATTGAAACCATATAACGCCTAGAGGGTGGGTTATCGCATCCAGCCATTTCCAGTTAAACCAAGCAGAAAGAAAAAGGCGTTGTCCCAGCATGAGTATGATACTCAGCCCGGATAGTAAAAGGAGCAGTTGATCTGCCCAAATCAGTCCCCAAACCAAAGTAATCCAGGGAATGATAAATACAGCAATATGTAATAACGCTGCACTGATAAAGGGAACCCATTGATAATTAAATCCCGCGAAGAAGTTTTTGCGAAAGCCCTCGCGAATTTCTTCGGTATTGGTGTACATCCGGCAGTGGATGGAGTGCACGCCTTCAAATAATCGGATGCTGTATCCCCTGGATCGCATCCGCTTAGCTAGCGCCACATCTTCCACTATTTCATTACGAACCGACTGATGGCCGCCAATGGCTTGGTATGCCCCCCGTTTAAACGCCATGCATTGCCCACACGCGGCGGCAAACAGGGGCGCCATTTTTGAGTATAACCAGACGGGCATCCATCGTGGTTTGCGATGTCCATACTGAATGGGTAGCAAGGTTACTAACGCAAAGTAAACCAAGGGGATGATAACCCGTTCGCCCAAACTCTTCAGCTGCTGGTCGGGCCATACGGTGACCATATCCACTTGTTCGGCCAGGAAGGCGTTACCGATGGCTGCCAGTGCATCTTGTTCCATCCAGACATCCGCATCCAGAAAAAGTAAAATATCACCCGATGCCGATTGAGATAGTTGGTGACAGGCCCAAGTTTTACCTAGCCAACTTTCGGGTGTGTCTGATCCGGTGTGAACGGTCAACAACGAATCGCGGTTCTGTATGTCGTTTAAGATAGATGGGGTGGCATCGGTGGATTGATCGTCCAGCACTATGACTTCATCCGGACGCCGGCTTTGTTGGAGTACCGATTCAACACATTGACGGATGGTCGCTTCTTCATTACGAGCCGGTATGAGAACACTGATAGAGGGTAATTCGGTTTGGGCATTTGTGGCTTTGATATCAATGTAATTTCGAATCGGTCGAAGAGCATGTTTGTTCCTCAGTAGGATTAAACCGGTAACCACTAAGTAGGTGAGCACACCTCCAAGCAGGGCATACAGAATGGAAGTAAGAGTAAATGATTCGATCATAGATGTTTACAATGTACAACCGGAGGATTTTCGTTCGGCTTTGTGTTTGCGGGGGCAATGGATAGTTTAGGTTTAGCATGAAGATACAAAGTGGCATTCAAACCGATGTACTCCATTCCAAACCACAGCATGGAGCTTATGAGTGGTGGTATTTTGATGGTATGGATAGACAGCAGGGTTTAGCCTGGGTGTTGATTTTCTATGAGGGGAATCCCTTTTCGCCCTGGTATTTATCTGATTTAAACTCTGTGGCCGCTGATTATCCGGCGGCGACCCTTTCCATTTATAAAGACGGCAAACCTATTTACTACAGCTTTATTGAGTATGACTCGCGTGAGGTTCAGTTCTACAGGGAGAAACCACGATGGAGGATAGGGAATCATAAGCTAAGCTTTGCCCAAAACGGTGACGAATACGCGTTCAGCCTTTCACTGGATGATCAACTGCCTAGCGGCGACCGATTGCGCGGACGGTTGACTTATCACTCCCCATCGTTTGAGCAGACTTTGGATGAGACTGCAGAGGATCAACACGGGCATGAGTGGACTCTGGTACAACCACGGGCCAGGGTAACAGGTCATTTGGAAATGGAAAGCAATATCACTTCTCGTGCGCATAATTTTGACATCACCGGTTGGGGGTATCACGATCACAATGTAGGGCAACGGCCCATGCAAGCCGATTTTTCAGATTGGTATTGGGGGCGTTTACACTTTGGTAGTACTTCGTTGATCTATTATATCATGCACCGGGAGGGCAGGCGGCATCACAAAGCTTGGTTATTGGATGTTACCGATGGGCGGATCGTAGATAAGTTGCAATCGGTAGTGATGGAGGATTATGCGCTAAGTCCGTTTTTACTGTCCTCAGCCCGTAAATTAACATTGCAGTTTGATGATCATGAAGCGCTCATCCAGCAGCATCCTATCATTGACAATGGGCCGTTCTACCAACGCTTTTTAGCTTCCGGAATCCTTTCCGGCCCTCAGCAGCACCCACAAACAGCGCGTGGGATCTCAGAGTTTATCAAACCGGCTCGTATAGAATGGAAGCTATTTCGCCCCTTGGTGAAGATGCGTTTGTATAGCAAACCCAAGGGTCCGCATTGGGTGCAGCGTTCGTCTCGACTCTATCGGTGGACTTGGTAAATTCAGAGCAGGTCAAATTGCTGCTCCGGCCGCTGCGAATATTGCCGATTAAACAACACGGCTTGCGATAATCGGTGCTCAAGTACGGCTTGTATTTGGGTCCGATCGGCTCCCGGTTCAACGGCTACTGGAGCTGCCACATTTAATAGCAGGGTTGGGCGAGCGCTATCCATTAAGTGCGTGTAGATGCCAATAGGGACCACACGTATGGAATTTCGCGAATTGGAAGTGATCTGATCCAACATCCAGGCCAGCCCACCTTCAAACGAGGTTGGCGATTGTTCCGGGGGAATAATTTTGCCTTCGGGATAGATAAACAGCGATCGCCCGGATTGTTGTAGATAATCCAACCCATACCGCAACGATTGAAGGGCGGATCGGGGATTGGACCGGTTGATAGAAAAAGCACCGATGCGAGAGAAAAAAGGAAATTCTCGCATTTGCTGATCCTCCATCACCGCTCGGGCGTGTTGGTGAAAATGAAATTCGTTGAGCAGAAATGGAATCAGCCCATCCCACCAACTAGTATGATTGAGAAAGTAAATGGTACTTTCATCAGCAGTCGGCTCGTAAATTTGGCGCAACCATAGCGCATCAAATTTTCTACTAAATAACCAACGTACGTACCACCGGAAAATCGCAATAAACAGGCGGTTTTCACGCGCCGGGATAAAATCAACAGGGAGATCCGAGGATTGTTGAACCATAGAAAATAAGATACCTTTGGAGCTGTGAAATAATAGACCAAAAAAGACGACAGAACATGACTTCCGTGATCTCAACATCTTTGATACAGTATGCTGAAGAATTTAGTGGGCAACAACATCAATTATTAGACGCGATTCAAGAAGCAACCGAAAAGGAGTTACAGTACGCGGATATGTTGAGCGGTTATCAGGTGACTGGAATTTTGCAACTGTTGGTACGGTTGATTCCCGCTCAATCTATGTTGGAAGTAGGAACGTTTACCGGTTTTGCCACCATAGCTATGGCTCAGGCTGCGGAAGATCTGGATCAAGCCAAGGTGGTTACGTTGGACATGAATACCCGATACGCCGATATTGCCCAACGGTATTTCAGCCAGTATACCGGATCCACCCGGATAGAGCAGCGCATGGGCGCGGCGTTAGATACCATTGCTGAAATGGATGAGCATGAGCAGTATCAATTGATGTTCATCGATGCGGATAAAGCCAATTACCCCACTTACTTCGACACCTTGTTTTCCCGTTTGAGTCCTGGTGGCTGTATGGTATTTGATAACGCCTTTTGGGGTGGCGAAGTGTTGGAAACCAACACGCGCAAGAGCAAAGCTATTCATCGTCTAAACCAGAAGGTGAAAGAACATCCCCAAACCGAAAATGTATTGCTAACAGTGAGAGATGGTTTGCACATCGTGCGAAAAAAAGCTAAGTAAGCGATAGTTTAAATCTTATCTTTTCGATCGTAACGGTTTTGAGATTGAAATTTAATTTGAGGGAGATTTGTGAGTCTAGCATATCAACAGGAAGCCGATGAGCGGTTACATCAATTAATGGAATTGATCGCGCAAATTAATTCTAGTCAAGATTTGAATGAGCTACTGGCCTCTATTATGGAAGCGGCCAAGACCATGATGGATTCCGAAGCTAGTTCGCTGATGTTACTTTCCGAAGATCGATCGCATCTGGAAGTGACCATGCCCACCGGTCCGGCCACAGCAGAGATATCGGGTAAGAAATTACCGGCTGATAAAGGTATTGGCGGATGGGTGGCCCAACACAATGAGCCGCTGGTGGTAAACAATCCCGAAGAAGACGAACGGTTTCTGGGTGATATTACTGAGCAGGGATTTAAAACCAGAAACCTGGTATGCGTGCCTTTATCCAACCGAAAGGGAGAAGTGGTGGGGGTGCTACAAGCGATTAATCGTAACGGGGGGCAATTTTTCGAAAAGGAGGGATTGACCTTGTTTGCCGCACTGGCCCATCAAGCAGCTATTGCCATCGAGCAGGCTCGATTGCAGGAAGAAGCCATCCAAAAGGAGCGTTATGAGCAGCAATTGGAGATGGCTCGATCCATACAAACCGGGTTTTGGCCCGATGAGATACCGGAAATGGACGGATATCGTATCGTGGGAACCAGTATTCCCGCCTATCATGTAGGAGGCGATTATTACGATTTTATTTCCACCTATAAGGATCAAAACTGGGGTTTGGTCGTTGCCGATGTTACCGGTAAAGGTACCCCGGCGGCTTTGTTGATGGCCACCACGCGGGCTGCTTTGCGCGCTCAAGTGGAGAACCAGCATTCACCCTCTGAAAATATCAATCTGCTCAATCAGACGCTTTTCAAGGATACGCCCATCGATAAATTTGTAACCTTGTTTTATGGAGAGCTGAATCGCCAGGAACACTCCTTTACTTATGTAAATGCGGGACATAATCCACCGTTAACCTGGCATCCGGATACACAGGAAATTGAAGAATTACAGGTATCCGGAACCATGTTAGGTATCATGGATGATCAGCGGTATCAATCCGATGTGCTGGAACTGGAGCCGGGACAAAAATTGGTTATCTACTCAGACGGAGTCACCGAAGCAAACAATTCCGAGGGGCAGATGTATGGGGAACAGCGACTGAAAGAATTTTTGCTCAAGCAAGGAGATACCCATGCTCAGGATTTGCTAGAGCAATTGTTATCTGAAATTAAGATGTTCCAAGGCGATCAGAGTCAGAGTGACGATATCACCGTAATCGTGATAGAGCGAGAAAGCTAAGCATTAGATAGCCATGCTATTCTTGCGATTCGTTCTTGAGCTTTCTTCTTTGGGAGCCACAGCCCCATTTTTTTTCGCTGAGCCATTTTGAGTTACCTGACTGAGTTCTAAATGTTTTTGAGGAATCTGTTTCTTCCAGGTTTCGTCAAAATTATCCACCCAATGGTGTAACACATTTTCAGGAATTTGCAGGATTTCGGAGGCGCGGATAAAGTCGAAATCCAAGTAGCGTAATATCACCAGCGCTTCGGCTTTGCGCTCGATAAAGGAAACCTTCTCTTGATTATCAGACATAGTAATAATATTCAATACGTATTTAGAGAATTCGAATAATTGTTTTTGTCATCAGACCTACTAAACAGAAGTCTGATTAAAAAGTTCCAATAGTGGGCTATTGGTTACGTCTTCCTTGATAAAGCTCATACTCTAATAAACGACAATCTATAGTTGAATTAAAGAAAGGAATTTTCTGATTTGTTCGTAGTCCCACATGCTTGGCGAGCTCCATATTTCCAGTGAAAATATACCCGGTATAATCGGTACAGTAGTTTTTGAAGAAATCACCCATGGCACGGTAAGTTTTTTCCAATTGCTCACTATTACCCAGCCGCTCCCCGTATTCGGGATTAATGATTACGGATGCGCCCACATCATCAGTCGCATCGGGTAGGGGCGTATCCCGGAAGTCGCATTTTTTGAACTGAATCAAATCGGCTACTCCCGCGGCCTTGGCGTTGTCTCGGGCTGCTCCAATAGCTTTATGGTCGTGATCAGTGGCGATAATCTTGGGGGTTACCGCAAATGCATCCAAGCATTCCGAATCAGCCAATCGCTTTTTAAAGGTTTGATATCGGTGGATATCAAATCCATTAATATGTTGAAACGAATAGGAGCGATCCAATAAACCAGGAGCTCGATTAGCAAACATCAGGGCTGCTTCAATGGCTATAGTTCCACTTCCACACATGGGATTCACCAAAACACTGCCCGGTTCCCAACGAGAAGCTTTTAGGATGGCTGCCGCCAAGGTTTCCTGCATGGGGGCGGAATGAGTTTTTTTTCGATAGCCACGTCGCGAGAGGGACTCGCCGGAGGTATCCAGGAAAATGCGGGCAATGTCTTGTGTCCAGTATAAATACAAAACGATACCATCGCGATCGGCACCGGCATCGGGGCGATCCCCGGTCAATTCCCGGAATCGATCAACGACCGCGTCTTTGCAGCGTACATTGGCAAACTGTGTATCCTTAATCTTAGGGTGTCGGACCCGACTGGTTACCGTAAGGGTATCGTCAATATCAATATACTCTTCCCAAGGCTGAGACTTGATCCACTTATAAAGTTGCTCGGTGGTGTGGATTTTTTTCTCATGAACCAAATAATGAACGCGATGAGCCGTGCGCAACTTCATATTCAGCAGCATGGCGTCATTCAGTGTACCCCTGGTTTCCACACCGGTAGCAAACGAGGTGTTGATCGGGTAGTCAATGGATCGAACCTCCTGCTCCAAATATGGTGTCATGCGAGCGGGACAGGTAATCAACAGAGTAGAGGGGGTGCGAAAAGTAGTGCGTATCACAATGGAAATCTGGGTAATAAAAGAAAGGCAACCTCCGGTAATAAAGGAGGTTGCCGAAAATGTGAGTGTTACGTTGGGCTAGGCAATTTCCAACAACTCAATTTCAAAATTTAAGTCTTTACCAGCCAACGGGTGGTTGGCGTCCAAGACCACAACTTCATCTTTAATTTCAGTAATCTGAACAGGTATAGCCTGTCCGTCTTGGTTTTTTAATTCTAATTGCATGCCCACTTCGGGTTCGGCGTTCTGAGGAAGTTCTTCTTTGGATACTTCCACTACCAGATCATCGCGTCGTTCGCCATAAGCTTCTTTGGCGGGTATGGTGATGCTTTCCACATCGCCTACTTCCATGCCGGTAACAGCTTCTTCGAAGCCGGGAATCAGTTTTCCCTCGCCGAGGGTAAACTCTAGTGGATCGCGTTCGCGTGAAGAGTCAAACTGTTGGCCATTTTTCAATGTACCGGTATAGTGAACTTTAACTGTGCTTCCTTGTTCTGCAGTAGACAAAAAAACTCCTGTTTTACTTTTGCTTTAGTGTGGTCGGAATATAATGAGATATATGCGGAATCACGATTAGAGTCTGAAAAGATTAATTTTAGCGTAATAAAGGATTCTACACTGGAATAGGAACGCATTTTAAATAGATAGTGGTTGAAATAGTGATGGTGACTAAAAGCTTAAACTTAGGAGTGGAGAACATAATGAGTGATTTAATTGACCAGACCTTATCTCAAAGTTCGGTAATTGTTATCGTGGGGTTATCCGGTAATAAAAAACGCGATAGTTATGGAGTTGCCAAATATCTGATGGGACAAGGGTATACGATTATACCGGTTAATCCTGTGTATGATGAAATTTTAGGTAAGAGAAGTTATCCGACTGTAGCATCCATTCCTGCCGACGTACCCATTGATGTGGTGAACATATTTCGCGATTCCTCACACACCCGGGAAGTGGTAGAAGACGTGCTTAACTGGATGGAAAAGTCCGATCGTACACCGGTTATCTGGACCCAGTATTCCGTATCATCTGAGGATGCTGAATCTTTAGCTGAGGAGCACGAGTTGCCCTATATCAAAAATGAGTGTATGAAAGTGGAGCATAAGCGTTGGAACCGGCAAGAAGCGTAGAAGCGTTCCGATATTCCGCATTTATATAAGATTAATTCATCCCAATAGGTTGAGGGGAGATGGAATCTTGATCCTCATCGGGATCCGGTGTCTCAAATTCGTCTAGCTTGCGTGTAAGCAAAAGCTCCATGACGCGGCGATCTTCTGGGGGGATAGATGTGTGAAATTCACAAATTTGATCCAGCTTTTTATCACTGTGATACTCTATAGTCAGAATGTCTTCATCATCCCAGCGATAGGCAACTACCAGCTCCCAGGGAATGAATTGATCCAGAAGGATAATTCCCCGGTTCCGAAATTCGGGAACTACCTCTATGCACCAGCCGTAGAACCCAAAACCTACCAGTGACAACCCGGAGGTGAGGCTCAGCAAAGTGAGCTCGGGCAAATTCATTATAGAAGTGCGATATATTCCGTAGGCTACTATGGCAATAGCCAGCACATTGGGGAGTCCGTCGGTAAAAAAGTCGGGGCGAGCGTATTCAGGATATCCAGCCGTCATACGGAGTTTAATCAACCCGGCGCCGCCACCTACAAAAAGTCCGGTTGCCACGCAGTATAATGCCATAGCCGCATATTCAATGATGTAAGGCGGGATCAGCTCGGTCCAAGTAAGAATGCCTATGGATGAATAGAGGGCCACTAAAATGATACTACTGATCATTAAATTGGTACGATTAAGTTTGCTGATATCCAGCCAGTGCATATAGGTAAGAATGCCCCCAAATAAAAAAAGCAGTATGAGGACCAGAGCCGTTAACATATAATCTCCAATATTAAACTAGTTGCAACTCACTGTAATGCGAATTTGAATCGTACGGATCAACTATATAGAATATTCCACTTCTGGTTATCCTTCGCAAAAAAGAAAAAGCCTTCCCGAATTAACGGAAAGGCCTTTTAAGTAAATAATAGTGAGATTTATCCTTCCGGCATCGGTGCCCAAGCAGTGCAATAACCATCGGGATTGATAGGCCCCTTCACCAAGGTGCAACCGCCACATGGAGAGTCCCCTTCTGGTTGGGTATACAAGGCGCAGTTGCTGCACAATTTGTCAGGGTTGGGAGATTTGCCCACGTATTGGAACTGGTCTCGGGTTTGTTTCTCTTGATCCGATAGGCCGGATAAGTCGGTGCATGGATCATCAGCCGTGGCTTCTTTCTGCATGCCTCCGCCGTTTCCTGATTCTTTTTGATCTCCACCACCGCCACAAGCACTTAAAATGCTACTGGCACCAACAGAAACCGCACCAAACATGCCCAACTGTTTGAGAAAATCTTTTCTGCTTACTTTCTCGTCTTTCATAGACCTGAATATTAAGTTTATAAACTCAGTTAAATATCATACGAAAAGTTGCCAGAACCTTTATTAGACTCAATTTAAATAAACTATTTTACGTTTAATAAAATAGCCATTGTAGTAAACACTAAACAGCTAGTTAATTAAGATTTAGACAACATGGATAATAAAACCCAACCTAAGGATATTACCGTTCATCAATCGGATGAATATTTAGAAATTCATTGGGCGGATGGGCATACTAGTCAGTACCCTTTTTATGGATTGCGGAAAAATTGTCCCTGTGTAATGTGCAAAGGGGGACATGAAGAAATGGGAACCGCGGCGGATATGCGTTTGTTTTTTAAAAAAAGTGATTGGAAATGGGAAATTAAGGATATTAAAACAGTAGGCAATCATGCCTTGCAAATCACTTGGAATGATGGCCATAATCAAGGTATGTACCGTTGGGATGTGTTGCGCGGGATGTGTCCCTGCCCGCAATGCTATCCGGAGGGGCATTCGAATAAGTAGGCAGACCTGATTGATGATTTAAAATTGGGCGTGTTGCTGAGATGGACGGCTACTATGAATCAAGAGAACGATACGCAAACTGAACATAAAGATATTTCCGTTGAGCATCCCTGGGACGCCACTGGGGAACAAGTTTGTGGAGAGTTGCGGGTGGAACCGGAACAGGGGCTAACGGCATCGGAAGTCCGTCGACGTGTTAAGCAATGGGGCCCCAATCAGTTAAAAGCACATAAGGCCAAATCTGTCTGGGCTATTCTATATGATCAGTTAAAAAGCCTGATTATAGTCTTGCTAGCGGCTGCTACCTTGATCTCTTTTCTTACCGGAGACCACATAGAGGGATGGGCTATTTTAGTGGTAATCGTGATCAACACGGCCATTGGCTTTTTTACGGAAATGCGCGCCGTGCGTTCGATGGAGGCTTTGTACAAGTTAGGCACGGTGACCACCCGCGTGAAACGAGAAGGTCAAATACGCGAGATTGACGCTAAAGAACTGGTTCCCGGTGATATTGTAGTACTGGAAGGAGGCGATGTGTTGACGGCGGATATGCGCATTCTGGAGGCTTCCAAACTGCAAGCCGATGAGTCGACGTTGACCGGTGAAAGTATGCCCATATCCAAGCAGATCAAGCCAGTAGATGCTGATACCGTGCTTGCCGAGCGATCGAACATGTTATACAAAGGTACCGCGGTCACACGTGGATCCGGGTTGGCGGTGGTAACCGCGACCGGTATGCATACCGAGTTGGGCAATATTTCCTCGTTGGTAGAAGAAGCCGAACAAGAACGGACGCCACTAGAAGAACGGTTGGACACGCTGGGAAATCGGCTCATCATCGTTACGGTTGGGATTTCAGTAATTATCACCATTGTGGGAATTATTTCGGGCAAAGAGCTATACCTGATGATTGAAACGGGTATCGCGCTGGCGGTAGCTACTATTCCCGAGGGGTTGCCCATTGTAGCCACCATTGCTCTGGCCCGAGGTTTAAAAACCATGGCCGATCGAAACGCGCTCATTACGCGATTGTCTTCGGTGGAAACCTTGGGAGCCACGGAAGTAATATTTACTGATAAAACCGGCACGTTAACTGAAAACCGGATGACGGTTACTCAGTATGTTTTTCCGGAAAACCAAGTGGTGCGTCTTCCCCAGGATCAATCCAATAAGCAGACTAATGCACTGCTTCAAACAGCCATTCAGATTGGCATTTTATGCAATAACGGATCTTGGGATGAAAAAGAAGGAAAGGGAACCGGCGATCCGCTGGAGGTCGCTTTATTGGCCGCGGCGAGAAACGAAGAAATGTCGGTTAAGGAAATCAAGCGTGATCATCCGGAGTTGCGTGAGGAAGCCTTCGATTCGGACATCAAAATGATGGCTACCTGGAATGAATTCGGTGATGATATTCGGGTTTCCGTGAAGGGGGCACCGGGAGCCGTACTCGATGCAGCTTCAAAAATTTATAAAAATGGGGCCGTCTCAGCACTGACCGAGCAAGATCGTAGGGCAATGCTGGAAAAGAATGAAGAGTTGGCTAGTCAAGGCTACCGTCTGCTGGCTCTGGCATATAAAGAAGTGTCGGACACCAAACAGGATCCGTATCACGATTTGGTTTTAGTGGGTTTGGTCGTTTTAGAGGATCCACCTCGATCGGATGTAAAGGGAGCATTGAAAGAGTGCCGATCAGCCGGTATTCGCGTAGTAATGGTCACCGGTGATCAGGAAGCGACTGCCAGATCCATTGGTAATGCGGTGGGATTGATTGATGAAATAGACGCGGAAGTAATTCACGGACAATCGCTGGAATCATCCCAAGCGCTTGATCGTATCGAGGATGTTAATATTTATGCTCGGATCAGTCCTAAACAAAAATTAGATCTGATTGAGCAGTTTCAAAAAGCGGGGCATACGGTAGCCATGACCGGAGATGGGGTGAATGATGCTCCGGCTCTGAAAAAGGCGGATATCGGTATTGCCATGGGACAGCGTGGGACGCAGGTCGCCAAAGAAGCGGCAGACATGATATTAACCGATGACGCTTTTGCTACCATTGTGAAGGCAATAGAGCAGGGCCGGGTAATTTTTGATAATATCCGTTCTTTTATCTACTACCTGATGAGTTGTAATTTGAGCGAGGTTTTGGTAATTGGAATTGCATTCCTGGCCAATACGCCTTTACCCATCTTGCCCTTGCAAATATTGTTTTTGAACCTGGTTACGGATGTATTTCCCGCCTTGGCATTAGGGTTGAGCAGAGGGGATGAGCACATCATGAAAAAATCACCCCGTGATCCGGAAGAAGCCATTTTGGATGGCAAACATTGGTTGGGAATTGCCGGTTATGGTGTGGTGATATCCCTGTCGGTATTTGGCATTTTGGTATGGTCGCACTACGAACTGGGGTTGCCCCAGAAGACCGCTGTCACTTTATCCTTTTTAACTCTGGCTTTGGCGCAACTTTGGCATGTGTTTAATATGCGCCCAGATGATTCTAAATGGTGGCGAAATCCTGTAGTAGAAAATCGCTGGGTATGGGGTGCGTTAGTGCTTTGTATGGGTATGATTTTAACGGCTGTGTATGTTCCTGTATTTGCTAATGCGCTTAGTGTGGTTCCCCCAACTTTACAGCAGTGGGGTTATGTCTTTGGCTTTAGCTTGATCCCCTTGGTAATCGGTCAGCTACGCAAATCTTTTCGATAATCAGTTTTCAGTGCTTCAGTGCTTCAGTGCTTCAAAGGGTACTTAGTGGATATTGAGCACGAAATGAAATGATAATGGTATGCTATCTGTGTTCAATTCTGCAATACGGTCGTAAATGTGTGTTTGAGCATCTCATTTACCCTAGCTCATACCCTTTGTCAAACTGAACCCTGACACACTGAAGCACTGATAACTGATCACTGAGGATTGGTCGCCCACACACTGGTTTCGGGAATAAAGCCGCGATCGGGTAGTTGTAGCATACTTACTATTGTTTGACCGATATCTTCGGCAACCAGCTTGGTTTCATTAAACTCGCGTTCACCCATACCCGCATTTTCTGAAAAGTTGGTTTGAACTTCACTAGGATTGATCTGCATCACCCGAACATTATGAGGGCGCAGCTCGCTTCTCCAGCATTCGGTCATGGCTCCCAACGCAAATTTACTAGCGCAATAAGCAGTGCCACCGGCGAATCCTTTGGTTCCAGCCGTAGAAGAAACATTGATAATGTTACCATAAGATTCGTCAATAAAATGTTTGGCCGACTCTCGAGCCATCATCATGGCTCCCAAAACATTGGTGTTCAGCACCGATTCAAAGTCGGACTTTTTCAGATCCACCAGCTCAGCGAACATGCCAAATCCGGCGTTGTTGACTAACACGTTTAATCCATCCATGGCTTGAATAGATTTTGAAACAATACGTTGGGCGTCTTTTTCATCCCCAACATCACCTTGAACCGGTATGGCATCTGTTTCTTTGGCTGCTTCTTTCAGGGTTGAGGTAGTTCGTCCATTGATCACTACTTGAGCTCCGTGATTGAGCAGTAGTTTTGCCGTGGCTTTTCCTATGCCGGAACTACCACCTGTTATTAAAACTTTTGCCGTAGATAAATCCATGTTATAGCTGCTATTTTTTGGTTTTGATGTACAGGGCGAAAAACAATGTTGGACCCAAAGAAGTTCACCTCAAGCTGTTTGGCCGCTGCAGACCAACTGAAAGCTGGATCCGGTGATTAGGTTAATTGTTCAGCCAAAATTTGACTGGAAATTTCTTGTATATGCTCCCAAACTTGTTCCACATGTTCCCGTTGCACATTCGTTTGACCGATCACCATGCGAATAGTGTATTGTCCATCCAGTTTGGTGTGTGTGAGAAAGGCAAATGCTTCATTCTGGATCCGAGTTAGTATGGACTCATTTAATGTGTTGAGCTGCTCATCGGTCAAATCGGTCTCGCTGGGATGATAACGGAAACAGATCGTGTTCAACGGAACAGGGGCTAACAATTCGTAATCGGGATGATCGGTTAACTCTTTAACCATTTCATCGGTCAGGGTGAGATGATAGCGAAGCTTTTTTTGTAGTCCTTCTACACCATAGGAGCGAATGACAAACCAAAGTTTTAATGCTCGGAACCGTCGTCCCAATTGAATCCCCCAATCGCGATAATTATTGACGGTACGATCCGCGCCAGTTTTGAGATATTCAGGAAGGATTTCAAAAGTACGGAGCAGCGTTTCCACATCTTTTACATAGTACGCAGAGCAGTCGAAGTTGGTAAACATCCATTTATGAGGATTAAATACGAAGCTATCTGCATGTTCAATACCATCGATCATACTACGATATTCGGGCAAGAGTAGTGCTGTTCCGGCAAAGGCCGCGTCCACATGCAGCCATATACCATGCTGTTTACATAATTTCCCCAAGCGTTCCACGTCATCTATGGCGGTGGATCCGGTGGTTCCTAATGCCGCAACCACAGCAACAGGAGTAATTCCCTGCTTCAGATCATCCTGGATGGTTTTTTCTAGTAGGTCGGGGCGAATGGCATAGGTATCATCCACCGGAATTTTCCGTAACGCTTGACGACCAAATCCAGCAATCTTCACATCCTTTTCGATAGAGGAGTGCGTTTCCGTTGAGCAGTATACCGCATATTGCTCATCTCGGGGAAAACCTTGCTCATTGATTTTAAAATCAGAAATTTGTTCACGCGCTGAAAGCAGTGCTACCAAAGTGGCCGTGGAAGCAGTGTCTTGAATAACCCCGGTGAATTGATCCGGCAAGCCAATCATATCTCGCAACCATTCCATCACGCGCTCTTCCAGTTCGGTGGCTGCGGGTGAGGTCAGCCAGCTCATGCATTGCGCGCCCAGTGCCGCGGTTAGCATTTCGCCCAGTATGGAGGGAGCGCTATTATTGGCTGGGAAGTATCCCATAAAACGGGGATGTTGCCAGTGGGTCATTCCGGGTAGGATGGTTGATTGGAAATCATCCATAAGCTCCTGGAACGGTTCGCCGGTAAGCGGCGGCGCTTCAGGCAGTTCTTGTAAAATGTCACCCGGTTTTACGGATGGTTTTACGGGATATGACTCCACATTTTCCATATAATCGGCAATCCAATCTACTATTTGATAGCCATGTTTTTTAAATTCTTCAGAATTCATAGGGGATAAACGCAATAGAGTTACTATCTTATCGGTTAAATAGAGGAACATTATTTGTCCACATAAACAAGGTCTGGGCAAGGTAGTAATTAAGTAGAGCAGTAAAAAAATCTGCTTTCCCGGTTAACTCGGGAAAAAACGGCTTTAAAGTTTAATAAAATACTGTATCCATGTCGGGAAAAGAACCCAAAAAACACAAGGGTATCAGTCGTATAGATAGCAAAGGTACCCACGGTTGGTTTGTTCGTGTTTATCACAACGGAAAAACCTATTCAAAACTTTACTCTGATAATAAGTACGGTGGCAAAGATCGAGCATTGAAAATTGCTATCAAAGCTCGGGACAAAGCTACGTTGGAGATCAAAGGAAAAGATCCCAGCAAAACCAAGAAACCCAACTTGGTAACCGATACCAAAGGGAGTAATACCGGAGTAGTAGGCGTTTATAAGACTGAGCGAACCTACGAAAGTGGAAATACTTACGAGTACTATAAAGTATACTGGCGACCGAAACCGGGCGAGGTGAAATCCAAAGAGTGGAGCATCAATAAATACGGAGACGATCAGGCGTTTCTGCAAGCCTGTGTGTATCGGGATCGAAAAATGCGGGAAATTCACGGGGAAAAATATGTGGAGGTGCGATCTAAAATGATGCCTCCCAAGGTATTGGAAAAAGTGGATAGCTTTTTAGAAGAAACCCAATAAATAATTAGCAGAAATGACGTTGAATGGCTGATTCAGCGGCATGAAATCCGCACATACCATGAACTCCGCCACCGGGCGGGGTGGCGCTGGAACATAAATACAGATTAGACTGCGGCGTTTGATAGGGATTAAACCACTTGCCGGGTCGTCGGAACAGTTGCCAGAAATCTTGCCGTCCACCATTGATATCTCCCCCAATATAGTTGGGATTATAGTTCTGAAATCCGGCGGCGGTAATAGTATGGGTCTCTACAATACAGTCGCGAAATCCCGGGGCATATCGCTCAATCTGATCTAAAATACGTTCTGTGTAATCTTTTTCAGAACCATGGGGAACATGCGCGTAGGCCCAGCCGGTATGCAGAGCTGAGTCCGCTGGTGTACGTCGGTCGTCGAATAGGGAATGCTGAGCCACTATGAGATAGGGCCTGCGATCGGGCGGATCCGAGGCGATTTGCGCCTCAGAAGCAATAATTTCTTCCGCGGTACCACCTATATGAACGGTTCCGGCTTTTCGACATAATTCATGGTTCCAGGGGATAGGATCAGACAATACCATATCAACTTTGCAGGAGCCATGATTGTAGTTATAGCTCTGTAGTTTCTTACGATAGCCTGATGGAAGCTGGGTTCCTTGTAATTCCAAAAGTTGCTTTGGAGTGATATCCAATAGATATGCCGTGGCGTCTGGTAATTCTCGTAGATCAGCGACCATATTACCAGTTGAAATGGTGCCCCCCAAAGACGTAAAGTAATTGGCCATGGATTGCGTGATTTTGTTTGCGCCGCCTCGGGGAAAGGGAAAGCCCACGGCATGTCCCGCGGCCATGAGCAGGATAGCCGGAGCTGTAGTAAAGGGTTTATCCAGCGAAAGAATGCTATGTGCGGCATGTCCACTGAGCAGGGCCCGGGCTTCCTTAGTTTGGAAGTATCGATCCAAGAGCATGGTCATTGCATATCGGGCGTACCATCCGATTCGTGCTAACTTGAATGGATGTCGGGGAATACCCAAAGGGGCCAGAAGATCCGGTGCCAGTTGATGCCATTGCTTACTGAGAGGCTCAAGCAAGGATTGGTAATGTTGCTGATCGGTTGGGGAGTCAAACTGTTCGATGGTGGATTGAATGGATCGATGCAGAGCAACCGCGTGGTAGTCATCCAGCGGATGAGCAACCGGTATGTCAGGATGTATCCATTGGAGCCCGTGTTCTTCCAGAGGTAACGTTCGCAAATAGGGCGATCCGATGCCCAATGGATGAACCGCGGAGCAGATATCGTGAATGACACCGGTTTGTATCAATGATTCCGAGCGAGTACCGCCACCAATGGTATCTTTACCCTCCACCAATAATACATGGCACCCATGCTGTTGCAATCGAATAGCCGCGGCCAAACCGTTGGGACCACTACCCACTACCACGGCATCATACCTCAGAGACATAGATCTAGTATATTCTGTTTATCTCATTTCAACTTAATCAGCAACATACAAAAAAGCCCGAGGATTCATACCCGGGCTTTTACGTGTGTTACCAAGGGGTGAGGTATGTGCTTGAATGACTATTATTCGGAGGATAAAACTGCGGTACTAATCTGATTGGTTGTACTACGTAATTGGGTGGCGATCTCCTGATATCGTGTTTGGGTCAGCGGTATGAACCCTGCCTGGGGACAAAAACGGTGGGCATGTTTTAAGTAATACATCAGAAAGTCGCTCACCTTTCCATCCGAAAGAGCCCGTTTGTTTACATATAGATAAAGTGTTCTAGTTAAGGGGCGGTAGCTCTCATTGTTGATGGTTTGATAGTTGGGATAAATGCTCCCTTTACCATAATCAATACCCAGGGGTTTCAATGAGCGCTGATTTTTTACGTAGTGGGCAAATCCGAAATAGCCGATAGCATATTTGTTTTCAGTAAGATAATCAGCAATGTGCTGGTACTCCCTAAAACCTCGGTATTCGATGTGTTGGGAAGCGGTATCTAGGATCTGGCTGTTGAAGTAGTCATAAGTTCCGTGCATGGATCCCGGTCCAATACGATCGATTGGAACGCGCGGCCATTTAGGATCAATATCACTCCAGTATGTATACGGACTATTTTCCGCGAAAATCTTGCGTAGCATGTCAACACTCAGAGAATCGAGGAATTGGTTTTCCCTGCTTACCACCACCGTAATTCCATCCAATGCTACCGGAATTTCAATGTATCCGATGCCGACGTTATCCAAGGTGGTTTGTTCCGACTTTTTTATAGACCGCGAAGCGTTATTGATGATGCTCTGCCCATCAATAAATTGATCGAATCCACCTCCGGTACCGGTACTGAATACGTTAAAGTGCGTATTTTTACTCTTAATGTTGTGAGTATGCGCAATCAATTTAGTTAATGGATATAAGGTGCCGGAACCGGTAATACGGTAATGATTCGGTTTAGTATCTTGTGCTTCGACGACTGCCGGAGTATTAAATAAAAAGATGGTTGTGAACCAAAGGAAAAGAAATAGAAGGCGACTACACATAGTTATTGATTGTAGGATGATGAAATATGGTTTCCCGTTTAAATGACAAGCGAAACATACCCTGCTAAGATTATCCATCTGTTACGTCAATATTTTTAAACGGTATGTTCTGGATCTACAATTGGTATTGCAGTCTTGCGCACAATTTAGGTGGCGAACGATGAAGAGTAGGCCCACTGTTTAAAATAGTTATGAAATTTACGCTCATATTGATTTCCACTTTAGTTATATGGAGTCAGCCTCCATCGGGGAAGGCGATCCAAGTCATGTCCGATTCCCATCAATTTTTACAGGTGCAGGAACAGATCGCTGATGCCATTTATCAGTACGATAGGGATGCGATGCTAGACGCCTTGGACGGCTTAAATACTTGGATACAGGATGAGGATTGGCGTGCTCCGGCGCTCTATTACCAAGCCTATATACATTATCGGTTGGCCACTTTATTTGAAGATGAAATTAAGCAGGAGCGGGATAAACTTATCGAGCAGGCTGTAGATTGGTTGCAAGTGGCTCTTTCGGAGGAAAACGTAAAACACAAAGCAGATATGTATGCCTTACTATCCAGCTGCTATGGAATTTTGATCGGCGGCCCCTTTTCTGCTATGAGTTATGGACCCAAGGCTCAGGAAGCCATGAACAAGGCAAAACAGTTCGGTCCGGCGAATCCCCGGGTATATCTATTGGATGGAATTGGTAAAATGTATACGCCCGCGATGTTCGGAGGGGGACTGGAGCGAGCCGAGCGTTTGTTCCAACAATCCCAAATGTATTTTGAGCAAGAACGTGATGCTGATCCTCCGATGATCGCTTGGGGTCAAGCTGAAATTTTTGTTTGGATAGGGAGATTGCGTGAGCAGAAAGGTGATTATCGGAGTGCCCAAACAGCCTATCAACAGGCGCTGTCTATTGTACCCAATTTTAAATGGATAACCGATAAACTGTTGCCCGAAGTCACTCAAAAAATAAAAACTGAATAGTGAGTATTGATCATGTCCGGATCCACCCCTGAAGATCTTCGCACAGCCGTTGTTCAAATGAATAGTCAGCCTGATCCAGAGGCCAACCTCAGGCAATTAAGGGGGTTGATAAAGCAAGCAGCCGATGCGAAGGCGGATTGGGTATTGCTGCCTGAAAATTTCATCCATTATGGGAATGAAGGACAGAAGAGGAAACGGGCGGCGGAGTTGCGAGCAATGGTTGAATCAGAAATCGCAATACTGGCTGAGCAGCATCAGTTGTGGATCTTGGGCGGGGGCTATCCGGTGCCTACGCGTCAGGCCGAACAAGGCGATTTGCCCAAGATTTTTAATCGAGCCGCACTATGGAACCCGCAAGGCCAGCTGGTGACTCACTATGATAAAGTACATCTGTTTGATGTGCAGGTGGAGGGCGATCAAACGTATCAGGAGTCGCGATACGTGCAACCCGGGCAGGTACAACCAGTAAATTATCCATTGACGGAATCTTTTACTTTGGGTTTTTCCATCTGCTATGATCTCCGATTTCCCGAATGGTATCGAGCATTGGTTGACGCGGACGCGAATGTATTGTGTGTGCCCGCGGCGTTTACGGCACGAACCGGTGAGGCGCATTGGAAATCACTGCTGCGAGCTCGGGCCATAGAAAATACCAGTTATGTGGTGGCCGCCGCCCAGTATGGATCGCACGGATCCGGCATGCAAACTTTTGGTCACGCTATGATCATTGACCCGTGGGGTGACATCATGGCCGAAGCAGATGAAGACTCCGATCAAGTTCTAGTTGCGGAATTAGAGGTTGAACGATTAAAGGCGGTTCGAGCTAATTTGCCTACCCTTAAGCACCGTAGATTGTAATCTGGTGGGTTAACTGTTTTTCCGTTCCATGGTCACAAAACGACCATTAAACTGGACCACCGGTTCGCCATCTTGGTAGATAAAAGAGTACAATTTCAGGCGAGCTTTACGCTTGCGAGCATACATCTGAACCAACGCCTCAATGCGTCGCTCAGAGGGTTTGGGAGCTACCGCGTAAATAGTCTCAGAGACCACCGGTTCGTAGTATTGGGTATGTCCATCTTGAATGACAATATGATGGCCCTCAATATCATTTTCCTTCAAGATTAGCCATACCAAACCCCATCCAGCTAAAGTGGTTAGCGCATTAATACTGCCCCCAAAAGCAGTCAATTTATGATTGAGGTTAGGTTGCAATGGCATAGTCAAACGCAGCTGGTCACCGTCGTAGGAATCTACGGCAATGCCCATGTGCTGAGTAATGGGAATTTCTTCGGTAAAGCGTAGTTGCAGTTGATCCAATAATGAAGCAGCCATTCAGAACCTTATCTGGTTATTGTGATATGAGGTAACTCCCTATTAGAAAAGGTATTAAGAAAATTGGTTAATAGAATGGGTTCAACATTATGATCTGTTATACATTCAGCGATTGTTCCCAGCCACCTTCAAATACAATGTCGGTAATCGGTTTGCGCGAGCGATTTTCGGGCATGGATTGACCATCAGCCAACGGTCCGATTGCCACAACGGTTACCGCTTCAAAATCATCGGGTATTTGAAAATGTTGTTCAACTTCCTTGGCGTTAAAACCGGCCATTTGATGTACATAATATCCCCTGTCAGTGGCTTGCACAGTGAGATGAGCGACTGCCTGCCCTAAATCATATCGATGATGTTTGTTCGGGCGTCCATTGCGATCAAAATGCACCTTGCTAATGGCAGCCATTAGTACCGGCGCGGATTGGGCCCATTCTTGATTGGACCGACTTAACGTCTCCAAAAGCTGCTGGTAGGATTCATCACCTCGGTGAGTGATAATAAATCGCCACGGTTGTTCATTAAAAGAAGAGGGCGCCCAACGAGCGGCTTCCATCATCAAGGCAAGGTCATCATTAGGTATCCGGGTTGAAGAAAATGAACGTGGACTCCATCGTTTTTTTAGCGCAGGCAGAAGCTCTGTTTTTGTTTTCATCTCTCCGTATGGGTTAGGGGTTGCTGTATTAACTAAAATCACACTGTGAACACAGGCCAAACAGCTATCGTTGCAGAGCTTGGCGAGCTGGTTGATAAGTAGGGTTTAGCTTCAAACACGTTTCAAAGTATTCCCTTGCCTTATCTTCATGCCCATTATGTTTGAGAATCAATCCGATATTGAAATGGGCTTCCAAGTGCTGTTTATCTAGCTCCAATACTTTTTGATACGAGCGAACAGCATTTTGTCCTTGTTGCGTTCGAGCATAGGCATTGCCCAAATTCAGGTGACTTATAGGGTTTTCCGGAGCGATTTCCGCGATATGTTCGTAAAGCTCAATCGCTTTCTCGTGCTCACCGGCTACCTCATAGATATCCGCCAGATTGTTGAGGGAGGGCACATGATCCGGTTTGATATCGATAGCGTTCAGGTAATAGTGCATGGCCTGTTCCATGAGCCCCGTTTGATAATAGGAATTGGCCATATTATAGTGCAGGCGATGGTCACGATCACCTTGCTGTAGGGCTTCTTGAAAGGTGGCGACGGCTTGTTCATGATCCCCCTTTAGCTGATATAAAATGCCCAGCTCATTCAACAAATCCGGATTTCCGGGTTGGGTATCCAGTTCGTTCTTGATCTGCTTCAATTGCTGCTGGTACTCTTGTTGATCCATAGTATTTAGGCTGATTCAGCGATTCGATGCGTATCCCTATCAAACGCGGTAAAAATACATCAATTGTGAATAGATTCTAAGGCTTCCAGCAGGATATTAATTTCCTCATGGGAATTATAGTAGTGTACAGAAGCCCGAACCAGCGAAGGGAGATGGCGGTCTTCCATATCCCATCGAGCGCTTCCGGCGGTAGAGACACTCACGTTGATTGATCGCTTGGCCAATGCTTTTCGTATGGGGATGGCTTCCATTTTATCATGGGTGAAGGTTACAATGCCACTTTGAGAATCCGGTGTGCCTGCGTCTTGTACTGTGTAACCGGGGAGATGATTCAATCCATTTCTCAATTCGGTTGCTAATTTATGAACTCGCTGTCTAATATTATTGAGCCCCAGTTGATGAGCATAGCGTACCGCTTCGCCTAACCCTAATCGAATGCCCCAGTTGGCTTCCCAGCGTTCAAAACGGCGGGCGTCGCTGCGCAAAGTGTACTTTTGTTCAGCGGTCCACTGGGCTCCATAATGATCCAACATCGCCGGTTCGATGCGATCATCCTGCAGAAATCGTTCGGAAACCGCTAAAAAACCGGTGCCTCGAGGACCGCGCAAATATTTACGCCCGGTAGCAGTGAGTACATCACACTGGATGGCGCTCATATCCAGCTCGTACTGTCCGGCTGATTGACAAGCATCTACCAGATACCATGGATTGTGCGCGGATTGCGTAATGAGTTGCCCAATCTCTTCGATGGGTTGTACAGCGCCACCGTTGGTGGGCATGTGGGTGATGGATACTACTTTCGTATGGGCATCCAGCGCCTCTTCCAGTTGATTTACGTCGATTATTCCTCGGTTATCCGAGTCGATGATTTCTAAGCTGGCCCCGCTATTACGACAACGTTGTATATAGGCAATGGCATTGGCACCATACTCTAAGCGGCTGGTGATAATTTTATCGCCAGCTTGAAGTGGAATACTGTAAAAGGCGCGCTGCCACGCGTCTGTGGCACTTTCCATTAAGGCTATTTGATTGGACTGCGCATTCAGCATATCAGCAATAGCCATGTAGATGGATTCCCGCTCATCACGATATTTGGAGGCGATTTCATATCCACCGTAGTGGGCTTCTTCGGTAAGATAAGATTGGACTCTTTCGATTACCGAGGCGGGCGGCAAGGCGGCTCCGGCGTTATTAAAATGGGTTATATGGCCAATTCCTGGGGTTTGTTCTCGGATGGTGGAGATGTTGATCATACGTTTTGAATTAAAATCGATATCCAAAGTTAAGCTCCAGCATAATATTTTGTCGGGTGCTGGTAGCAATACTCAGTTTTAAAGGCCCCAATGGGGTAAGTGCTCCGGCGGTAAGCTCTAGGGATTTAACATAAGTCTCCTCCAGCGGATTCCAGGGAAAGGTGTCAAATCCATTTCCAATGTTACCACTGATATTGAGGAAACGTTGATCGAAGGGTTCAATTTGTAAGGTAAGTGCCGCTTTTTGTATGGAAGGACCGCTTATGGATTTCGGTTCGATCCCCGCGAAGTCGACATAGCCTAAATGGGGACGCTGATACTTAAGGTAATAGTGTTCATAGAAGGGGAGGTCGGATCCTGTCGCCAATCCGGCGTATAACTCAGGTCTGAGGGTAATACTCGAGTGCATGGGGATGGCCATTGACCAGTGAATACTGGATTGAAAGAAATCCGCGGAACTGGATAGTAGGGGGGTAGCAAAGCCTCCCAACACGCGTAACGATTGACCTTGTGTGGGAAAATTGGCTCGATCATACGTATCTAGCCATAGAAGGGCGTAAAGTTTATGGTAGGCTCGAAATTCATCACTAAAATAGGCCGGATTCACCATGTTGCGCAACTGAGACCAATGGCGTCGTGCTCCTAACCCTACTATAACACTTTTAGAAAAAATATCGCCAACAAAGAGATCAATAGCGTAGGTATGCACATCGGTACTGGCAATTTGGTCGTTCTGTTCGAAGATTGGATATGTGTTGCGCGTGTAATCCAATTGTAGCCGGGAACCTAAACCGGGATTAAGTCCGCTGAAATAGAAGATATAATCTAGATTGTAATTCAGTCGATCACCTAATCGGACCGTTGATCGTAGGACAGAGCCGCGCGCTAACAAATTCCGTAAAGTTGCATGCAACAACAGCGAGGCCTGATCAAATGAATCATAGCGAAACCCTAATCGGAATTGATCATTATTTTGTTCTATAACCTTTATGACCAATTGGCTGCCGTTCTCGTTTTGGTCCAGTATTTTATAGGTTACCAGCTCAAAGAAATTCGAACTGTATAATCGGCGGATTCCGGCCAGCAATTGTTGTTGCGAGAGGGTGCCCGGTAGTTGAAAGTCCAGCTGCGACATCACAAATTCTTCTGAAACATTGGATAATCCTTCCAACGCTAGTTCATTAATATAAATTTGGCGAACACTGGAGGGTTTTTGAATGGAGGGCGGGGGTGGACCGGTATTGAGTAGGGCAGCGATCTGTTTTAGTTGGGGCAGATATTTTCGTGCTTCTTTTTCACCGATTGCGATGAGCTCTTCCACCTTGTTAAAACTGCCCACCGTGTATTGATTCAATTTTGGGCGGATCACCATATCAGCAAGATCCAGCTGGGGGCGTTTGCTTTGTATGATCTGCATGGACAGTGTCTGGTTCATGATATCAAAGATGGTAGTTAAGCTGTCCGGATTTTGCAGGTCGGAACTTACATCTACGGCTAGCACTAAATCAGCTCCCATATCTCGCGCATCAGAAACGGGAATATTTCGAGCGATTCCACCATCTATCAGATCTTTACCATTCAGGCGATAAGGGGTAAATATCGAGGGTATCGCAATACTCGCGCGCATCGCATAGGGCAGATGACCGGAGTCTAACACTACGGGATCTCCCGTTGCCAAATCGGTTGCCACACAGCGGAACGGGATTGGAAGCTTAGAAAAATCTTCGATGGTGTGAACCGACCAAGTTAATTTGGATAGAAGTTCCATCAGATTTTGGCCGCTGATCAAACCCTCGGGTAAAGAAATACCCGTTTTGCTGATAGGCAAATTCAGAATGTACTTGGCATCCTCCAGTTTATCTGGATTGGCTAAATAACGCCGCCCCGATCGTTCGCTGAACATATTTGTCCAGTTGGTTCGGTTGGATAATTCTTCCAAATCATGCGCATTATACCCTGTGGCGTACAGCCCACCTACCATGCTGCCTGCACTGGTTCCGGTAATATAGTCGAAGGTGAGTCCCGCTTCTTCTAAAACCTTCAAAACCCCTATATGGGCAAACCCTTTGGCGCCTCCTCCACTTAGTGCTAATCCAAGCTCAATTGGTTCTTCACTTTGCTGCTGAAGATTTTTGATATGGGCAATCAGGCTGTCCGGCTCCTGTAAACTGACTCTATCAGGTTGTGCTGATGCCAGAGGCGAATTGGCTCCGAATAACAAAAATACAGATACGAAAGTAATCCAGAAGAATAGGGAAGTACGCGGATATGCAAATGGGTATGTGTACATAGGAAAATTACCAGGACGCCTCAATGAGCTCGGTAGTAGTAATGTAGTAGTGCTTCCCGCAAAGATATAAATTATTTACACGCACCTGGTAATAAACGGTTGACGGGTAGCTTCTTGCCTACATTGAGCTTCCCCAAATAATCGCGAATGCAGGCAAGAGTACAAGCGGTCAACATCAGGTGACCGTACAATGGGTCCCGTAATTAATGGCAATTAGGACTTTACGATACTTTGTTAATGCTACCCTACATAGGTTCAATGAATGGGAGGTATAGAACGGGAAGCCAGATGAATACAAGCAGTGTTATGAGATATCGATGGCTCAGATATCGTCGTGGTTTCAGCGGGTAAGTAAAAGATTGTGCTGTAAAAATATAATGTAAGGAATGGTCGACTTCTGGATCTATACAATACAATGGCCCCTGAATAATGAACTTTCTGAATTAGACCTCATGAAAATGGAAGTAGCAGAAATAGTAATCGGCAAAAACAACTCTGTTGAAGCGATCTGCAATTTAGAAGCCGAATGGACCTATACGAAGGAAAAAGCCATCCACCATATAGAGCAGGGAGATATAAATTTCTATGTTCAGGATGGATCCGAACATAAAACGGTTATTGTATGCCAGGATGAGGGAGAGAAATATTTAAGTACCGCCCAAACTGCATATAACAAATTGAAAGAGTTGCCGGTATGTAGTATTGATCATGCTATTCGATATTTAACCGGCTAACTCTTTTTAAACTGTGGAGTTTCGGGGCTTATTGGATGTCTTCGGGTATGGAAAGATGCGTTTGCGTAATTTTCCACTCGTGATTTCTTTTTTCCAAAACGCCAGTCATTCGAGCTTCTGTCATTTCGGTAGTAGAACCACCGGATACTATGGTAGCATCTTGAGTATGGGCAAACCAAGCTACGGTTCCGGATTCGGAAAGGTGGATCATTTGATCACGTATGCTTACATCATAGGACTGTAAATTTTCAAACTGTTCCTGGGTCGCTTGTTCTAAAACGGACCAACCATCCCAGCGCTCATCTGATTCCGTACCGACATGAGCCATCTCCTCATCATGAGCGATAACATCTTTCATTAAGTCCATGTTTTGGGTATCCATAGCATGGAAGAATTGGTTAATAACGGTTTTAACTTCTGCTTTTTTGATCTCTGTATCCATTACCAATGATAAAAGTTTATATGTGGTATTGATGGTTGAAATTTCTGTTTTGGGGCCTGTTTACACCTGGAAAAGTAAAAGTGAAGCAATTCGTGCATTCTCTTTGATATGGCAGCCGGCTTGTGGAACTTGAAGGGGGTAAACCAGATCGTCTTCTTGTGTCATATCCGGCGTGATCAAATGGGTACCCGCTGTTATTCCCGCTTTTAAAGTATGCTGATGGGGCATTATAATTCCCAACTGCTTGCCATTAAACCCGATGGATTCATTGAATATTACTTGAAAGGTTCCCTGAGGTAGATGCCACCAGCCATAATCATCCTCAGGGTGTTTCTTACCCGGAGTTACGGTTTCTGTTGAGGCCGGACGAAACTCACTTCCGCCAAAATCCAAGTAACCGGCATTGGTCAACCGGTGTATAGACTGAGCGGTCAGATCTACATAAGTTTCATGTTGCTGGGTGTCAGCATGAATAATATTATGTATGAGGTCAGCAGCTGTTGATGAGTCTAGTAACTTCATGGAAGCAAGTATCTTAATTAACACTGATTCAGTACTTGTAAACAGACAGATGCTCGCTATCGTTTGTTGATCTAATCGCTGTAGCTGATAAAAAGTGTATGCATCAACGGGTGGTTAATATGCAGGTTTCCTTTGGTATCTTTTAAGGTTGGGTTGTTGGAAAGTATGGAGAAGGAAAACATAGGCGCGATGGGGCCGGTGCTATTGGGGGTTTCTACCCAATCAAAAACCAGATAAAATTCAGACTGATTCATCCAAATTGGGTCATCATCTTGAAAATCAAATTCCACCCATCCTTTTTTAGCATTAAACTGAGTGGTAAGATTCCGATCGATAATCGGCTTTCCTGGTAATCCGGAAGCAGAGTCAACTTCTAAAAAACGTACGCGCATGATGATAGAATCATTGTTGATTTCGGCCAGGTGAACGCGCGCACGATCCAGTCTAAATGGGGTCGGCCCCTCCCATTTCTTTTTGATATAGTAACTGGCCGCGTGGTTAAAGGAGAAACCATATACCGTTCGGATAGGATTCAGAAATCGCATACCCAAGTGATCTTGTCTGAACGACTGTTTCGCAGTCACCGTCACTTGATTCATTTTGTATTGCGTGGGTTGTAATTCTACTACGAGATCATTGGATGCGGGAACCGCAATATGGGCATCCTGATAGCCAAGGCAAGTAACTCGCAAGGTATCAGTATGGTTCTCAACAGGAATTGTAATACGAAATTTTCCACCGTGGCTAGAAACGGTTCCCGCCAATGTGTTAAGAGAGATCAGATGGGCAAATGGAATGGGCTCTCCACTGTGAGCATCAACCACTTTCCCTCGGAGTGTGCGAGAAGGTTCGGTTTGTTGTTGTGCGAAGGAAGAGAGGGAGGTACAAAGAAATAAGAGAGAAAAGACAAAATATATGCTGACCCGATTCATCGCGAAGTGACTGTAATAATTCTATTAACTAGTTGTGCAGAAGTAACTTACGAGCCAAGGCTATTCAAGTTTCAGCAACATCATGCAGGGGCAAGTAAAAGCAGTGCCAGCAAGGCGCATCGCTGCAATGTTTCCTCAACTTTAATCTTCTCGTGATAGGCGTGTGCTCCTTCACCAACGGCCCCCAAACCATCCAGGGTAGCTGTGTATTGACTGGTAGTATTACCATCCGAGGCTCCGCCGGAGAGTCCCGATTCCAATTCTAAATCAAGCTCTTTCCCTAACTGATAGGCTTTTTGCCACAATTTCTGATTTCGATCTGTTGGGCTCATAGGCAGCTTTTCAAACCCACCTTTCACGGTCAGCTTTAGTCCGTCGATACTAGGGGTTAAGGATCGAATGGCTTCCTCGATGGCTAGACCATCTTCAGGGGTAACCACACGTACATCAACTGCTGCTTTGCTCTCTGCGGCAACCACATTGGATCGCTCTCCGCCCGAAATGGTTCCTACATTCACGGTTATGCCTTTTTCCGGATTATTAAGGGCAAAGAGTTGTTGAACCACATGTGATAGCCCGTGTATAGCACTGATCCCCTCATCGGGTGCTAAACCGGCATGCGATGGTTTACCCTTGAGGGTGATATCAAAATGCCCCACGCCTTTTCGTTGGGTTTTGATTTTCCCCTGCATACCTAGCGAGGGTTCTAGAATCAAAGCGCGTTGTGCACAGCGGGCCAGCCGTTTGATACGTTCCAGGGAATCACCGCTTCCTGTTTCCTCATCGGAGTTGATGAAGATAACCGGTGTCAAACTTGGTTCCAGACCTAAGGATTTCAGTGCGCGCAGAGCAAAAATAATCATGGTTAAGCCGGCTTTCATATCGTAGGTGCCCGGTCCGCTAACCGTATTGTTGGTATACTCAAAAGGCATCTCTTTTAGAGTGCCCACCGGCCAAACCGTATCGCAGTGTCCAACGAGCATCTGATAACTTCCGGATACTTTTGTTTGAGGGCGAGCATATAGCTGTCCACCTGATTGCACCCCGGGAAGTCGAAGAGTCTGATAGTCTAACTCATGAAATGCGGATTCTAATATGGCAAACGGTTGATTTAGGGTATCCGGATTAGAGGTGGGAGACTCCGAAATGGTCAATCTGCGCAGTAACTCCACAAATTCCTCTTTGTGCTCTTGCAGATAGCTTAGAATATGTTCGCCCCGATCTGTCATGCTCACGTTTATCGCTTAAAATTTTTAGGTAATGGAACCGCGGTGGAATCAGTAATTTTGGCGTGCCGATCTGGGTGTAAATAAGCCAGTAGGGGGTTATTGTGAATCAGATCATTATCATCCACGGACTCTTTTCGCAAAAACTGTTGATCGACGTGAGCGGCTACAATTTTACCGACAATCATTTCCCATTCGCCGTAATGTCCCAGAATTTCATGGAGTTTGCATTCCAGTTGCAAGTAGGAGTGTTCCAAGAAAATGCCATCTACTTGTTGGGCAACCGATGTGGGAAGTTGATCAATTACTGGTTTGGTATGATCGGTTTCCCGAGGAGAGGCGGATAAACTGGTAGGTATTATTTGATCCGGTTTGGGGAAACTAAGCGTAAAAACTTTTTCACGCGCGATGTTTTGATAAGTGGTTTTCCGCGGAGTTCCGATAAAGGCAAAATAGGGACTGAACCCCAATGGCATGCCCATATGTTTCGGAGCCAGGTTAAACGAGCCATCCAATTCTTTAGATCCGACTAAAAACAGTCCGTGAACCGTGAAAAAACGATTCCAAAACGAATCGTCGGGTTCAATTGAAACCATAGATGGAGATGAGGAATCACTCATGATGACACTTCCTTTTGTAGTTTAGTTTCAGAAATAATATTGGGCCAATCCAATTGATCATCAAGATTTAAAACTTCTAGTATCTTTAACAGTATAGCCGGTGGGTTAATTATTTGAAGGTGCTTACCTTTAGCCATCCAGTGATGCAGAAAGATCACACCTTCACTATCAATTAGTTTACTGCGGGTCAGGTCAATTTCGAGTTTTTCAATATCCGGACTAAGACGCGCCTTAATTTCTTTTTTAACAAAGAGATTAAAGTCCCGCTCCAGTCTCACAGTGAGCTTTTGTCCTTCACGTTCGATTCGCATGATATTCCTTCTTAATCAGTGATTTAATTTCTTGACCTAGCTCCGAATGAATGGCAATGATTGAAAAGTCCAGGTTCACATACACTTTTTGCATGCGCAAGTAGTAGCGATCATGTTTAATTAGTGGAAATACTCCGCAAAAGATGTAGCCCATAGCCTGAATGGTATCCATGGCATGATGAATCGCGGGATCGTCCAGGGGAATATCCAAATAAATCGCATTCAGTTTTTTAACGGCCAGACTTCCGGTGATTTTACCCAAGATTTGCTTAAAATCTTTGCCAATCTCTCGAATTACCAGTAGCGCGGTATTGTCTCGGTAGTCGATTTCAATCTGGATATCGGAGTGATGCATCCACTCGATATCATGGCTCTTAAGAGTTCGGCATCGTATACCAAGATTTTCAAATATGGAAGTTATCATCTTCTGATAGGGATCAGGTAGATAAAGATTAACCTGTTTAATTGGCTTGAGAAGCTTAAAATCTACCAAAATACTGACTGGTTGAGGATAGGTCTCATGCAATTTCTTATACGTTACAGCTGGTGACTCAGCAAGCATTAACGCGGTAGATTTAAAGTCGTATTTTGCGTTTACGCGTTGACTGATTTTATGAGGAGTCACAGCATGACCATATAATCCCAGTAAGCCGTTTTCTTTAGAGATGCGAATCAGGTTTTTCATCATCCGGGTCATAATCCCCTTTTGGCGGTGAGGAGGGGAGACCACCGCTTCGGCAACTTCCGCGACTTGTGAGTCCGTAATTCGAATAACCGCAAAGTAACCGACGGCATCCCCCTCCGCCGACCGCACAATTACTCCTAATTTTTCCTTTTGCTGAATAGCACGCTCTATTTTTTTCGGAAAATAGAGTTCCTCTTTGGTATAGGTGTAATCGTAAGTGCGGTAGATCAATCGTGAAATATCTTCGGCATCATCGGGCGTAATGCTAAATACTTGGTACGTGGTATGAGCGGTACCGATGGCCGGCGAGGTATCAATTTCCAACTCCTCATCCAAATCAGTGATATGCAAATCCATAATCTGTTTGGAAAGGCGAAACTCTTTGCCCTCTTTTCCTTTATTGATGAACACAAATTCATCGGTCAATGCGTGTATCAGGGCTAATCCGGCACCCTCAAAATCACCGTGTTCTAGGGCCTGTTGAGCATCATAAACATGGCGATCAGGATCAAACGGCTCGCCCAACTCATTGGCTATCACCTCTACGATGGAAAGATTACGCTTAAAGCGCAGTTTAAATCGTTTCGGTGAATCTGGAAACGCAAACAACACAATATTGGTAACCAGTTCATCTACGGCCAATGTGAATTCCAAGGCAGCTTCATGGGGTAAACCGGCATTCAATGCCCATTTATAGGCGAAATCTGCTACCGATCCGATCAGTTCCGAGCGAGCTTCCAATTCTATTACCGCATCCATCGATCTACCTCATCTTTGATTACTACTAGCAATATGTACATAGAGCATACCCTATGGAATAGGGAGTTCCCCTACGTGAATGTGCGTGTTAGAACTATTGAATCGAACACAGATATGGTTAGTTGCTTTTTGGTATTATCGTTCACGCAAATGCGACGTTTATACCGTTTATCGTGTTTCCGAGATAAAATAAGGTTATCACCTTATGCAACAAGAATACCACTCAAGTTTGGCCCATCTCCACTAAAAGCATTCCCAATCATCGCTTGTAAAATCTTATTATAACTGTTGAAGATGAGGCGCGAATGATTCAACCTGTTTATTTAGTTTGAACCTATGTCATAAGTTAATTCCAAGGATTGTCTACCCATTAGTACCACCAATTCAGATACGGAACCCAATATTGATACGACGAGTGCACTATCGCACCACAGTTTATTATCGCTATTTACGTTTTTCTGGGGAGCCAATTTCATACTGGCAGAAATAGCCCTAACTGAAATGGATCCGATTTCGTTTAGTGTGTCTCGGTTTGCCATGGGAGGTATCGTCATGTTGCTGGTGATGTATGGGCAATGTTATTATGATGCTCAGCAGGAGGGAGAGTCTTTTCAATTTTTCCCCCGGATCCCCAAAAGCGATTGGACACGGTTAATCCTGGTTTCCGTATTGGGAGCCACGCTGGCTCCTTGGCTAGGTATTGAGGGTTTGGGCTTAACACACGGTTCGAGGGCATCTATATGGTTGGCTTTGGGACCCGCATTAAGCACCGGTTTGGGGTTTTTGTTTAGCACAGAACGGTTAGGTAGATACGGTTATATAGGCATTACATTAGCCGCATTGGGGACAATTATTCTAAGTTATGAGGGGTTATTTGCGAAAGGGTACTGGTTTGGAGATCTGCTTCTGGTCATCGCCTTATTGATGACGGTTATTGAGCTGCATTTAATTAAACCGTTGGCTCGAACTTACGGCTCGGTAAGTATGGTAGCCATGCGCACATTAATCGGTGGCATTCTCTATATTGTTATTGCTGCCCCCTCACTATATCAAGAAAGTTGGTTGACTTTTGGATTTTGGACTTGGTTTGCCATCATTGCCGGAGGAGCGATTGGAGTGGGATTAGGGCAATGGGTAAAAGTACGAGCTTTGCGAACTATCGGACCAACCCGGGTGGTGATTTATGGGAACCTGGTTCCGGTGGCTACCCTGATATTAGCTTGGGTTTCGGTAGGTGAAGATCCCTCGGTATACGAAATCATATCTGGGACACTAATTGTTTTTGGGGCTTTCTTTATACAAGTCTTTGATCGCTATCAATCAAAATCTGATTTGCCACCTAGTGTCTAGGTCGCAAAAAATGGATATTCATTAGAGGGGAGCTTTGCAAAACTACCTGTCATTGCGATCGAAGTGCGGCAATCCCCTGATTGGATTGTATAAATGACGATTGCTTCTACATTTTGCCCAGACAAAATAAATTTTGAAAGGTTTTGCAAAGACCACTAGAGTATCCATTTGCTTGCTTATTTGATGGAAAAGTTAAAACAAAAGTGGGTGTGCCTGTCTGCTTCAAACTTGTATTCAGCATTTAATTGATCCAGCAAAGATTTCATCAACTCAAGACTTAACATCGACCAACTTGATTGTGTGGGTAGCGAATCACCATCTTGGCATTCAAAATTTACATATAGGGTATGCTGCTCTTTGTGAATATGAAGTTGGATATGTAGCGGTGTGCGCTTTTTCTGGGCATGCAGTATGCTATGGGTAAAATATTCGTTCAGAAGTAGCCCCAAGGGTATAGCTTGATTGATATTCAACTGCACCTCTTCAATATTCAAGGTGTAATCGGCATAAGTAGAATCGGTTAAGGAGGACTTGGCTTGTGATAATAAGCCCTGAACGTGCTCTTCTAAATCGATGTGTAAAAGGGAGGAAGAGCTGTATAATCGCTCATGTACAGTTGCAATGGATTGAAGACGATTGTGCGTGATATTTAAAATGGTTGAAGCGTCGGAATCTTCTACTTCATCCATTTGAAGCTGTAATATTCCCGATATAATGGCGAGGTTATTTTTCACTCTGTGATGGATTTCCTGAAGTAGAATTTTATTCTCTTGATAGGACTTCTCTATTTCATTTTGAACCCGATTTTTTTCGGTGATATCAGTTAGTGTTACGATTATTTCAGATTCTTCGTTGTTATCCAAGCGTGCGGCCGAAATACTTAGTTTTAACGGGTTCCCATCTTGGGATAGAAAATCAATTTCTACCCCCCTTAAAGGGTATCCTTGCAACACCGTTTTGTACATCTTGGTTAAATTATGCTGGGTGAGGCGATCCAGCGCGGGCAAACTAAAACCAACTATTTGATCTTTACTCCAACCCAAAATTTCTTCTGCGCGTGCGTTGTAAAGATCTGTAATGTGGCCAGCGCTATTTAGTTTCAGTATTCCTACCGGAGCAGTTTCAATAATCGAATTGAGTGTTTGATTGGCTTCTTGAAGTTCTTGTGCTGATTTCTTCAAAGGAGTAATATCAGTAATGGAAGTCACTTGGTAACGTCCCGAACGAGTTTCCAGTTTACTTGCCGTTAGCAGAACTTTTAGAATTTCGCCCTGCTTGGTTTTCAACTCCCACTGATTGGGAAGTGCTTGGCTAGATCGCATGAAGGTTTGGTAGGCATGACTGGCTCGTTGATGTTCCGATTGGGGTAATATAATCGTGAAATTTTGTCCGATTAGCTCGTCACGATCAAATCCAACCAGATTACAATAACTCTGATTTACGGTTACATAATATCCCTGCTCATCAGTAACACTTAAGCCTACTTCAGCAGTGTCAAAAACAGACTGCAAAAATTGTTGTGTAGATTGTAATTGTTTATCACGAACGTTGAGAATTGCATAAAAAATTAAACCTGAAATCAGAACAAAGAACCATCCTTTATATAGCTGGACCTGATCAATTAATTCTGAATCCGTAATCAGATTTACAACTAAGGTGTCAGAAATGAGAATCCAACTGGCGCCAAATAGTATAAATAGTGAGGTTATCCATTTGCGATTATACAATGGTGAATCCACATTTTGTAATAAATTTCCAAACATGACACCTCCCACTCAAAATAAAGCTGTATAATATTCTGATATGTTTGGGTTTAACAGTGATCTATATACTAGTGTAAGTTTGAAAATCAAAGTATTTGGCCCGGATTTCACCTGTAGCGGTTAATAAATACTGTTTTAAGTGTTTATTTTGGACAATATTCCCTGCATTAATTACTGGGCTTAACCTTGAGAGCTTATGCTAGGCGTTTATTTCTAACGCTAAATTAGGTTGGAGCGTGAAAATTGTGGGTTATGTAAATACTACAGCAATTATTTGAAACAGCCTGCCTGGAGTTGCGTAAGAGCTTCAAATTTTAACGAGCAAATAGTGATTTTTATGAAACGGATATCTAAGTCTCTGATCGTAATATTGGGACTGTTATTCACTTCCAATTATGTGTGGGCACAGCTGCCCGAAGAATCAAAAACGGCAACGACATTTGTTTTGATCCGCCATGCTGAAAAAGAGTCGGATGGTAAGAAAGATCCGGCATTAACTACGGAAGGCAGGCAACGTGCTCAAGATTTGGCTCAGCTGTTCTCGCAAGCTAATATCAGCGCAATCTATAGCACACCATTTCAGCGAACTCGCCAAACGGTACAGCAAATAGCCAAGGTTCATCAACTTGAAATTTTAGAGTATGACCCCTTTGGAGAGACTGTAATCCAGGAAATGATCAACCGCCATCCTGGTGGATTGGTAGTCATATCCGGGCATTCTAATACCACGCCCCAATTTGTGAACCGATTAATTGGCGAGAAGCGGTATCCGCAACTCGATGAGTCGGATTATGGCAATATCTTTATCGTTACCACTGAAAAAATGGGCGAAGGGAAGGTAATTCAACTTCGTTATTGATGACCCCATTCCAAATGTAAAAGCTTGCTAGAGTCGCTACTCCATACTTTGATCTGCCTGTTGAGTTTGTAGATTGTCGATTGTGTAATTTTATCCGAAACAATTTACGACTCGATCATGAAGCGATTATTAGCCCTAATACTAATATGTGGAATCACAGCGACCGGATGGGCGCAGGACTCCGAAAATGATAAAAACGAAAAGTGGGACGTCAATAATCCCGGCTGGGAAACCAAACAGGTTACCTTCACCACCGATGAAGGTACCTGGATGAATCTGGATGTCAGCCCGGATGGACAGACCATCGTATTCGATATGATGGGTGACATCTACACCATGCCCGTTAGCGGTGGTAAAGCAACCCCATTACGCCAAGGAATGGCCTATGAAATTCAGCCGCGGTTCAGTCCAGACGGTTCTCAAATTTCCTTCACCAGTGATGCCGGAGGCGGCGACAACATCTGGGTGATGAATACCGATGGGTCCAATGCCCGACAGATCACCGATGAGAGCTTTCGCCTACTCAATAACGCGGTTTGGTCTCCCGAAGGAGACTATATCATCGCCAAGAAGCACTTTTCATCTACTCGTTCGTTGGGATCGGGGGAGTTGTGGTTGTACCACTTGTCCGGGGGATCCGGTATTCAGCTGGTCGAAAAGCCCAATGCTCAGCAAGATCTGGGTCAGCCGTTTGTATCACCGGAGGGCCGTTATGTGTATTTCAGTCAGGCGGTGTATCCGGGTGGATACTTCCAGTATAACAAAGATCCCAACAGCCAGATCTACGCGATCAATCGCTACGATCGAGAAACCGGTGAGATGGAGCGAATTACCGGTGGATCCGGGGGCGCAATTAGTCCCACCATTTCTCCGGATGGATCCAAAATGGCCTTTATTCGACGCGTCCGAACGAAAAGTGTGTTATACATTAAAGATCTGGAAAGTGGCGTTGAGCGTCCGGTCTATGATCAATTGAGCAAGGATCAACAGGAAGCTTGGGCCATATTTGGGCCGTACACCAATTTCGACTGGATGCCCGATAGTGAACATCTGGTGTTTTATGCCCAAGGAAAGATCCACAAGTTGAATACGCAGTCGTTAGAATCAGAAATTATTCCTTTTGAGGTTAACGCAAATCATGAAGTGGCCGAAACCGTAACCTTTCAGAATGATCCGGCCCCGGATACCTTTACGGCCAAAGCAATCCGACATGCCATTACTTCACCGGCCGGCGAGCTCTTGGTCTTTAACGCAGCTGGTTACCTGTGGACAAAAAAGTTGCCCAATGGCACCCCCGAACGATTGACCGAGGGAGATGCCTTGGAATTCGATCCAAGCTTTTCTAAAGACGGGGAAAAGCTGCTGTTCACCACGTGGAGTGATACCGAAAAGGGAAAGATCAAAGTAGCCGATCTGAGTCGCCGGCGTGTGCGCTTTGAAACGTTGACCGAAAAACCGGGCATTTACCGTGAACCACGTTTCTCCCCGGACGGATCCATGATTGTGTTCCGCAAAGAGGGCGGTAATTACCATCAGGGATTTGCCCATACCGAGAAACCTGGTATCTACACCATGACCGCCGAAGGGGATCAGGTTACCTTAGTTACCGAACGTGGTCAGGACGCTCGATTTAGCGCTGATGGGAAACGCATCTTCTTTGAAGGTGGTTCCTACCTGGACAACGCATTTGTTAGCGTAGATTTGAGTGGCAACGACCAACGCACCTATTTCACCGGAAAGTACACCAACAACTTTGTGATCAGCCCGGATAATAAATGGGTGGCCTTTAATGAGCTGTTCAAAGTGTATGTGGCGCCCATGCCCAAAGCCGGTCAGGATATTACGCTGAACGCCAAAACCACGGCTATTCCTGTCGCTCAAGTAGCTGAAGATGCGGGGATTAGTCTGCATTGGTCAGGCGATAGCCGCAAGTTGCAGTGGACTTTAGGAGAAAAATACTACTCGGTCGGTCTGCAGCAGGCCTTTGATTTCATTGGCGGAAAAGTGGAGAGCGACTTGCCCTTGGCCACCAAAGAGGGCACTGATATTGGGCTCTCGCTGGAGCACGACAAACCGGAGGGCGCTATTGCCTTCATAGGTGGTCGAGTAATCACCATGGAAGGGGATAAGGTCATTGACAACGGTACGGTGGTTGTAGAAGGCAATCGCATTACCGCGGTTGGAGCCAACAATCAAGTAGAAATTCCCCGCAACGCCAAAGTAGTAGATATCAGCGGTAAAACCATCATGCCGGGTATCGTGGATGTGCACGCTCATATTGGAAATTTCCGACAAGGACAAAGTCCACAGCAGCAGTGGGAATACCTGGCCAATCTGGCTTATGGTGTGACTACCGCGCACGATCCATCCTCGAACACCGAGATGATCTTCTCGCAATCGGAGATGGTAAAAGCCGGGAATATGGTGGGACCGCGTATTTTCTCCACCGGCCGGATCCTGTATGGAGCCGATGCCGAATTTAAAGCAGAAATTAACAGTTTGGATGATGCCCGATCCGCCATCCGACGTACCAAAGCGTTTGGCGCGTTTTCGGTGAAGAGCTACAATCAACCGCGCCGCGATCAGCGTCAGCAGGTGATTCAAGCCGCCCGGGAGTTGGGTATTCTGGTGATGCCCGAAGGCGGATCCACCTTTACCCACAACATGAGCATGATTCTGGATGGGCACACCGGCATCGAGCATAATATCCCCATCTATCCGGCCTACAAAGATGTTCAAACGGTGTGGAGCAATAGCGGCACCGGATACACGCCCACGCTGGTGGTTAATTACGGTAGTATCAGCGGGGAGTACTACTGGTATCAGAATACCAAGGTGTGGGAGAAGGAGCGACTACTCAACTTCACCCCACGCTCTATTGTAGATGCTCGTTCGCGTCACCGTAAAATGGTGCCTCAGGAAGAATACGAGATGGGGCATTTCGAAAGCGCGGCCCTAGCCAAAGAGCTGTTCCGCAAAGGGGTGACCGTCAACTTGGGCGCCCACGGACAGCTGCAGGGCCTCGGTGCGCATTGGGAGCTGTGGATGTTCGAACAAGGCGGGATGACCAATCTGGAAGCCTTGCAAGTGGCCACCATCAACGGCGCCCAATATTTAGGCATGGAGCATCATATCGGGTCTATCAAAGAGGGCAAACTGGCCGATTTGATGGTGATCGATGGTAATCCGCTGGAAGATATCCGATCAACGGAACAGGTAGAGATGACCATGGCCAATGGCCGCTTGTATGATGCCGCAACCCTCAACGAAATTGGAAATCGCTCCCAAGAACGCTTGCCCTTCTGGTGGGAGCAACAAGACTACGACGCTGCCTTCGACTGGCACCAGCAAGTGCAAAGCAGTGGGCAACACATCCACTGTTCCTGCGGTCGCGGCCGGCAATAATTTTTTTGTCATCGGACATCCAAGCGTCCCGATTCCGACACCGTCGGAACGGGACCTTCGATCGTCCAAAATTACAAATTCCTAGTGTGTCCCCCGATCTTGATCATCGGGGCGTCACCTCCGAGTGTCTTAGATTGTAGGTATAATGATAGACGCTCTGAGGTAACGCCGAACAAGTTCGGGTTTACGCTGTGAGGTCCTATGATCTGAGTTTCTTCGGATTCGGTGAGTTTGATAAAAATTAAACCCTGCTCGATAATTCGGGCCGGGTTTTCTTAGATATCAATCATCCTTAAAATTAGATCACCAATAATTTTCAGCTTCCCAAAACGTAAGAGCGAGTAGATACGTTAGTGCATTGACTAGCAACAAATAATGAAACTTTATGAAAGTACATCTACGACGAGTCAATGAAGCGGTCCATTTTGAAGCCACCAACGATCGAGGCAATACCGTACAGATCGACGGGGCAGAAGCCATTGGCGGGCAGAACAATGGCATGCGCCCCATGGAACTCATGCTCGCCTCGGTAGCTTCCTGCAGTGCGTTGGATCTGGTGGAAATTTTAAAGAAGCAGCGACAACCGCTCGAAGATATACAGATCGAAATCGAGGGCGAGCGTCCAGGCGGGAAAGCACCTACTCCTTTTACTGCATTTCGTATAAATTTCACACTAACTGGAGAAATTGACCAAGCCAAAGCGGCTCGAGCTGTAGAACTGTCAGTGGAGAAATACTGCTCGGCCATCGAGTCACTGGATCCGAAGATCGATATTCGATATAAATTCACCATTTTAACCCCAGAAACTTCCGACTAAGATGATTAACAATGATCAGTTCTATCAAACATTATTAGAGGAACACAAAGCGGCCAGTGCCTGTCCATCACCGCATTTGGTGATTGAATGGTTCGATAAACTATTGGGACTATTATTTGCTGAATTTTCCGAGCAGGAATTCAAAAGCAAAGATGAGATAGCCGCTTTTGGTGAAGGACTCAAGCACACCCTTAAAGGTTTGCTGCTGCGTAGTAAAATGAGCATTAGAGAGGATGCCGATCAGGTGGTAGATGATTTTTTTCAAGCACTTCCTGTAATCCGTCAACGTCTATTATGGGATGTAGTAGCGATGTATGAGGGGGATCCGGCCGCCCGCAGTAACGATGAAGTGATCCGTACCTATCCAGGATTTTACGCCATAGCCGCTCATCGCTTGGCCCATCAACTGCATCACCTAAAGGTGGAGTTGATTCCTCGTATTATCTCCGAGCACGCCCACAGCAAAACCGGCATCGATATCCATCCCGGAGCCACTATTGGGGATTATTTTTGCATCGATCACGGTACGGGCATTGTGATCGGGGAAACTACACAGATCGGTCAACACGTTAAGATCTATCAGGGGGTAACCCTGGGCGCCTTGAGTGTAAAGAAGTCTGACGCATCCACCAAGCGACATCCAACCATTGAAGATAATGTAGTTATTTATGCCGGTGCCAGTATCTTAGGTGGAAAAACGGTCATTGGTCAAAACAGTATCATCGGCGGTAATGTGTGGCTTACCGATGGAGTGCCGGCCAATTCAAAGGTGTATTACCAAGCCAAGATGAGTCACAAAGAAGGCGAACCGGATGTGATTACTTACAATTCATAGGATTCAATGAAACGACAGGCTACCACTATGATTCTTGAAGAACTTATCGGTAATACGCCACTAATCGAACTTACTACTATACCCAGTAAACCGAATGTTACCATATTCTGTAAGCTGGAAGGACAAAACCCAGGCGGAAGTGTCAAAGATCGCGCGGCACTGGGCATGATCAACGGTGCGCTGGAGCGTGGGGAAATACAACCCGAAGACCAATTGGTAGAGGCCACCAGTGGGAATACCGGTATTGCTCTGGCTATGATTGCTAAATTAAAGGGGTTGCACATGACGTTAGTAATGCCCGAAGATGCTACCGCCGAGCGTGTAAAATCCATGAAAGCCTATGGAGCCGAAGTAATACTAACACCGGCGGAAAAGACCATCGAATATTCCCGTAAGAAGGCACAGGAGATGGCAGATAGCGGGGAGTATCTCATGCTCAATCAATTTGCCAATCCGGATAATTATGGGATACACTATCAAACCACCGGGCCGGAAATTTGGCGGGATACCAAAGGGGAAATCACTCATTTTGTTTCAGCTATGGGCACTACCGGTACCATCATGGGGGTATCCCGTTACCTTAAAGAGCAAAATTCCGATGTACATATTATAGGTACACAGCCCACCGAAGGGTCTGATATTCCTGGAATTCGACGATGGTCTCCCCAGTATCTGCCTGATATCTATGAACCGGAACGGGTAGATCAAATAGTAGACATCAGTGAGCAAGAAGCCACCGAAGTTACCCGTAGATTGGCCGAAGAAGAGGGTATCCTGGCGGGAATGAGCAGCGGTGGGGCCCTAGCCGCTGCATTAAAGATCGCCGATCAAATGGAACAGGGAACTATGGTGTGTATCACCTGTGATCGGGGAGATCGGTATTTGAGTTCGGAGTTGTTTGGGGGATTATAAGCGAGTACGAAGGAATACATTGGAGGTGTACTGCTTGCAACGTGTTTATAGGAGTAGTTGATCTAATTGCATTTTATCAAATAGCTTTTCTGTGCCTATACGTGCATTTTCCGATGGACCCATGCCGGAATAAGAATCTAACTTCGCCCTCCAAACCATCTTATTTAGTAATCTACTGAACAAACGAATATCATAAACGCCACCGCGCTGGGTATCAAGATCTTGATTCATATCTTTGGCGAGGGTTTGTGTAATAAACATGATATAATCCGGACCAGCGAGCAGAATTTGTTTCTCAATCTCCATTTTCATCTGCTTCATTTTTTCCTCTTCCGATTCTAAACTCAAATCATTATCGCCGAAGGGAACCGGATTGGTGATATAGATATTGGAAGTTATACCATGTGTTGTAAACTCTTGCGCCATTTGGCTTTTCATGCTCGAAAAGAAGGGATCGGCCATAGATGAGCCGCGCATAATAACCAGTACATTGTCAATCTTTTGATCGAAATCGGGTGCTTTGTTGGTGGTCACCTCCGCACTTACGCATCCAGATAAAAGTACGATCAGAAATAGAAATAATGATGTTTTTCGCATAATACATGTCAGATGGCTGAGGTTCGTGCATTTCTAGAGGTAGAGCAATCGCCCTTTTTTAATATCCCTTTCCGAATCCCTCTAATTTTTTAGTGATGATTGCTCACTAATTAATCGAATGTCCATTACAAAGGCAAAAGGTGGAGCTAGCTTTTAGCTTGCCGTTTGTAACACATAAAACGTGTACCCATAGTGTTCACTATTATGGTCAAAAAGCTTCATTTCTCGCTTCGAATCCTCAATGATCTCTTTCATCATCCCGGTGGCGGAATCCTCCAGTGTTTGGATCCGCTCCTTCAATGGATTATAGAAATGGGTCCACCAAGATTCCGCGGGTAAACGTTCTGTAAATAGAACGGTATATCCGGCTTGTTCTGCTCGTTTCCTATTTTGCTGTTCCGTTCCCATAGAAGGGTAAGCCTCGGTCCAGAATTCACGTAATTCCCCGGAAATTTCCTCGGGAGGTGTAAACCAAGTCATCTCAGAAATTACAGCTATTCCGCCATCAGCTAACAAAGGACGCCAACGTTGAAGCGCCTCCTCGAAGCCTAAAATGTAGGCCGCTCCTTCCGACCAGAGCAGGTCTATTGATCCATTAGGCCAATCCAGGGAGCCCATCTCTGCACAAAAGGGTTCCACTAAATGATCTAAACCTGCTTCTCGGGCTCGTTTAGCTAATTTATTTATAAACTTTTCGGATAAATCTACCGCCTTTATGGGGACCTCAAAATGTTTGGCTAGCTCGAGGGTTCCCGCTCCAGTACCGCACCCCAAATCAGCGATGGTGGGATTATCGGGAAGGGGAGGTAATCGATTCAGCAGTTGATGAATAAGCTCCGGATCGCCGGGCCCTTGCCGTTGTAAAGGGAGGAAAAAGTCAACTAGAGTCGCAAAATATTGGGCAGCGGGGTCCCTACTCATGATTCTAACATATTGGTTTTGAAAAATTATTGACATACTACTAAACGCAAGTCCAATATTAAAGTGCTATTGATACGAGCTAATTTGAAGTATGAACATGGACAGAGATGATGGGGCGTAACATAGAAATAGCAAAGGATGATTTTTACACCCTTTGCTATTAATTAGATTTAAATTGAAAAAGGGAATCAATAATTCTCAGCTTCAGCAGGTTCGTTGACCTGTTGAACCGCTTCGTCGTAATTGGCTACCACCTGAGCCAAGTGGGCTTTCGCTTCATCGGATAATTCACCCTCCGCGCCCTCTACAACCCAGCGAGCCGCGGATAGCAGCGCAGCCATATCGTAGGAGTGCAAGGTGATCCGATATTTGGTGGGACGTAGACGATCGATCTGCATTAGTGGACCGCTTCTGATTTATGCTCTTTGATGTAATCACCCATGCGATCCATTTCTTCCTCAAACAGATCGTAGTCGGTTTGTGAACCATTCAGATACACGCTCCAACCCGTCGACATTTTAGCAAAGTGAACGGCTTCCTGAATCTCATCTTGGGTAGCGCCAAACAGTTTAGCGGCTTCGGTATGGAAAAGCGTACAATACCGGCACTGGGTCTGAGAATGCAGCGCAATACCCATTAGTTCTTTGTACTTATTGGGAATATGCGTTTCTCCCAGTTCCAGATCTCTAAACAGTTGCCATTCGGATTTCAGAAATCGATCCGGAATGCGTTTAAAGAAGGTTGGAACCAACCCCAGATGATCCTTCATTTCTTGTTCAATTTGCTTTCTGCTTGCTTCTGTAGCCATAATGATCACCATTTTTTGATTAGTGATAAGAGTTAACGCATTAGTATAAATTCGTTTTTCCACTTCTTATGTAAGCATAGTTGCCAAGTACCTATTGAAATATGAATAACTGAATTGTAGATGGGCATGGCTTGATCAGAATATGGTCTATGTGGCACACCATACGACTTTAATTACAAGAATCATTCTACAACGCTTACGGGACCAAGTGCGTAAATTTTTGTACATGATATTTAACTAGCGCGTTAACTAATTGACATTCATCATGATGAGACGATTAAATTTGATTATTACACTAGTAATCAGTGCAGTGCTGGTGAGTGCTTGTGGTAACTCGGGGGCATTTCTTGCTTCTAATACCACTGAGGTTCATCTCAAAGAAGCTAACTACAACATTGTAGCTACGAATATGAGCGGTATGGCCGAAACCTCATACGTAATTGGGGCTAGTGTATCTTGGGGGCCTACTACGAATTCTTACGGATTAATCCCCTTGGGCGAAGCCACCACAACATCCCTCTATAAGGATGCTCAGGATGAGCTTTGGGCAAATATCCGAGAAGCGGTAGGGGATATCGAAAACCGGCAATTGGCTTTGGTCAATGTCCGATACGATGCCAGTACGGCTAATTATTTCTTCTATACTTGGGCCAAAATTACTGTTACCGCCGACGTGATTGAGTTTAGGTAAACTAGAACTCAAAAATCTGAACCCTGAGTCCTGAATCCTACTAAAGATTCTCCACTCTAACTTCTTCCAATTGTCCTTCCTTCAATCGCACGGTGCGTCGGGGGAATTGCCGGACTACATCGTAATCGTGGGTAACCATAAGCAGTGCCATACCCCGGTCGTTGATTTTCTGGAGGAGCTCCATAATGCTGTTGGAGGCTTCTGGATCCAGGTTGCCGGTAGGTTCGTCGGCAAGCATAATGCGTGGTTCGTTGGCCAGGGCTCGGGCGATAACTACCCGTTGCTGTTCGCCGCCGGATAGATCAGTGGGCATATTTTTTCGTTTGTGGCTCAAACCCACCAAACCGAGTACTTCCAGCACCCGTTGTTTGATGTATGTTTTCTTGGCACCAGTTACGCGCAGTGAGAAGGCTACGTTTTCGAACACGTCGCGATCGGGAAGTAGTTGAAAATCCTGAAATACGATGCCCAGTTTACGTCGCAGGAGGGGAACTTTCTTTGGCTTAAGATGATTAACAACATCACCAGCCACCTTTACAGAACCAGTATCAGGAAGTAAGTCGCGGTAGATGAGACGCAGGAACGAGCTTTTTCCCGCACCAGTCTGACCGATCAGGTAGGTAAACTCCCCGTTTTCTAAGCTAAAGTTTATGCGATCGAGCACAGTACGATGCTCGTAAGTGACCGAAACATTGTTAAACTCAATTACCGGGTGTTCTGACATTCCACAACCATGGTTATACGCAAGCTTTTGTGATCAGCCTCAACTAAATCAAATTCTGAATATTTTGCTACCAATTTAAGTGGTGATTGCTCTACGGCTTCCAACATCTCTTTTAAGGTGTAAATACGTTGTTTGTGCTTTTCGTGAAATTGCCGGATAACTTTATGGCTTTGTTGATCGCGCACCAGGATGTCAAAGGCGTTAACATGGAGCTTCTCCTGGGGGTCGTAGGTACTGGTACGGTGAAAATGAAATGGTCCCTGATGACCTTCCTCGTTATTTAGCATCCGGATAGCCTGACGCGAGTTGCGGGGCGTGGTAAAATCAAAAATGAAATACCCATCGGGTTTTAACACACTCGCGACACCTTCGAATAGATCTTGCAAGCGCTGGGGATCACGGATATAGTTGACACTATCGAACAGGCAGTATACGATATCGAAGGTCTCCTCCAGATCGATGTTCAGAAAATCCAGTTGCTGGAATTGGACGGCCTCGTATAACTCATCCTTCTTATTGCGGGCCACATCCAGCATGGGTTCCGAGAGGTCAGTGGCTAAAATGTGGTAATTGCCCAGTTCGTGCAGCGATAGGGCTGTACTGCCCGTCCCACAGGCCAGTTCCAGTAGCTGTTGGGCATGGGGATGGTGCTCATAAATAATTTCGTCAATAAAATCGGCCCAGGCATGATAATCCACATCGTGCATTACCGCGTCGTAAAACTGGGCAAGTAGCTCATAAGGAGCCATAGTAGCAATATCAGATGATGGGCTCATGATTTAGCTGTGGATTTGGCTGTACGGTTGTAGGCTAGTTCTTCAGCCAAGCGATAGGCGGCCTGCATTGATCCCGGATCGGCTATATTCTTTCCAGCGATGTCAAAGGCCGTGCCGTGATCCGGGGAGGTGCGGATAATGGGTAAACCGGCGGTGAAATTCACACCTTTACCGAAGGATAACGCTTTAAATGCTACCAACCCTTGATCGTGATACATGGCCAACACCGCGTCAAACTCTTGATAGCTCTTCTTGCCGAAAAAACCGTCCGCAGGGAAGGGGCCGTGAACGTGAATGTCATTTAATCGTGCTTTCTGCAGCGCTGGTGCGATAATCTCCAATTCTTCGGTTCCGATGTAGCCTCCGTCACCAGCATGGGGGTTTAGCCCCAATACGGCGATCTCGGGTTGATCAATATTGAAATCCCGTTGCAATGATTGGTGAAGGATACGGAATTGACGCACCAGGTTTGCTTCGGTAATCAGGCGGGGAACTTCTTTCAACGGAACATGGATGGTCGATAAGGCCACTCGGAGTTTACCCTGCACCAGCATCATCATGTATTCCGTGGTGTTGGTCTTCTCCGCTAAAAATTCCGTATGTCCCGGAATGGCATATCCCGCTTTGTTCACCGCTTCTTTCGAAATGGGGGCCGTGATCATGGCTTGAGCCTTCCCGGATAAGCATAAGTGGATAGCTTTTTCCACAGATCGCATGGCCCATTTGCCGGCTTGGCGAGTCAAATTCCCAGGTTGCAGCTCAAATTCTGTTCCGGCTGGATCCAGTACATTGAAGGTTCCTGTTTGAATCTCCTTCTCTGAACCGATGGAGTGTAGCTGTAGGTTTAAGTTGGATCGTTGCAGGTAGTACTGATAAATCGCTGGTGCCCCCAACAAGACAGGAGTAGATCTATTCAGGTCTAATTGAGAGATTGTTTTGAGCGTAATTTCCGGCCCAATGCCGTTGGGATCACCCAGCGTAACGGCCAGAACCGGTGGAGTGGAATCAGACATTAATGTTTACTTGGAGGTTTGTTCAATCAATTTAAAATCACCGAATCCGCTAGTGGCCTGGAAACGAAAGGTTTTACCCGGATATTCCCAAATTTCAATGGCTCGGGAATCGGTGGGGAAACGGCGATCGATATTCTGGGGCGGACCGTAACTGATGTACACCTTACCTTGATCAGTATTAAACCCGGGTTTATTGGGTGTACTGTATTCTCGGAATGCATAATCAATACGCCGATAGTATTCAGCCATCAATTCGTTATACGGAGTATCCGGTGTGGGATCCCGTTTAGACCAAAAATCATTGAAGTTCTGCTCCTTCTCACTTTGATTACCTCTGAGCAGATTTTTGACGTTTGAATCTGAGGTTATATACCGTAGCATATTTATGGCTACTTCTACATTTAAAAGACTGACCGGTATATCCACCCACTTAGATTGGTAAACCATATCGCCAAGTGGTTTTGAAGATCCTTCCTTTTCCAGGATGATCCGGTAATAGGCATTGGGGAACGAAGAATTGGGTATGGTGATTTGCGCAAATCGGTATCCTTGATTATTGGTTTGGGTACGCAAAATTAATTCTTGGTTGTCTTTGCGCAGTTCTAGTAATGAAGCGGGTTTTACTTGTTGGGGATCAATCGTGTATTCGAACTGCGTGCTTTTCGTGGTAGTATCACTGTCTTGCACATCCAGTTGTTTGATGGTCAAGTTGTAGGTGCCATCTTTTTCATATTGAGGAAGCTGCACTAATAGGTCGAAGTCCTTTCCATAATGCACATTATTGCCCATCAACATGAGAGCCCCACCGCGCTGATCAGAATTTTGCTGTTTCAGGATATAAAATGATGCCTCTCCGATCTGATTATAGGGTTGCACTCGCAACGGTTTGCGCATCGGGGTCATTGGAGTATTGGAATCAGGTCGATTTAATTGAAACAGATAATAATAGAAACCGGCTGGTACGGATGTGGTGGAATATCCGGTTAAATACTTTTCTTTGTATTGGGTCTGCTCATAGGTAGCCGCAAAGGCGGTGTCTTTCCAGGCCGATCGTTCTACAGACTCAAACTGGGAAATATTCAATTCCATCAGATCTTTGCGTTTTTTAGGCGGCTTGTGCCCCTCGGGAATATTGTAAAGCTCCACGTTAAAACCGGATGGGGCATAAAACGCTTTTCCGGAGTTCCCGCTGTAGGTTTGATCCGATTTCTTAAAAGAAAGAAAGGGATATTGAATCTTGATTAAGGAGGCTATCTCAACTTTGTCCGGATCCGGAGTAGGCAATGCGATCTGATCGATATAGACCTGCTGTTGTTGTTGGCGACGGAGCAGGTCCATATACTGAATTCCACCTTGTGCCACTAACGAGGAAGGTATACTGACTACTCCAATCAAGAGTAATAAAATTAGACTAAATAGCTTTGAATGGATCGTCCTTAAGGTTGAATTCGCAGATAATTTCATAATGGTTGAGTTCGTGGGATCCGTAAAATCGCTTTGGATAGATTTTATTTTCACTATTTTGAACGCCTGATCGACCAGATGTAGTTCATTTACCAATAAAGTATCGATCAAACCTAAGAAATATTACCGTCAAATAGCTATTGGATACAGCATAAGCGAGTATTATGAAAGAACTGATTGAAGAATTAGCCCAGACCGAAGCCCAAATTAAACAGGGTGGCGGAGAAAAAAGAATCAAGAAGCAGCACAAAAAAGGTAAACTCACCGCGCGTGAGCGCATCGATAAATTGATTGATGAGGATAGTGAATTTGACGAGATTGGTCTTTGGGCGGGCCATGATATGTATGAAGATGCCGGGGGATGTCCCTCAGGTGGAGTGGTAGCGGGTATTGCAGAAGTTTCGGGTCGCACCTGTATGGTAGTTGCCAACGATGCCACCGTAAAAGCCGGCGCCTGGTTTCCAATTACTGCCAAGAAAAACCTGCGTGCCCAGGAAATCGCCATGGAAAACCATTTACCCATCATCTATTTGGTGGATTCCGCGGGTGTTTACCTGCCCATGCAGGATGAGATCTTCCCCGACAAGGAACATTTCGGTCGGATTTTTCGCAACAATGCCCGGATGAGTGCCATGGGCATTCCCCAAATTGCGGCCATTATGGGTAGCTGTGTGGCTGGAGGCGCCTATCTGCCCATCATGAGTGATGAGGCATTGATTGTTGATGGTACCGGTTCGGTATTTCTGGCCGGAAGCTATCTGGTAAAAGCGGCTATTGGAGAAAAGGTAGATAACGAAACACTGGGCGGTGCCACCACGCACACTGAAATCAGTGGGGTAACCGATTATAAAATGGAAGACGATGATGAGTGCCTGACTACCGTACGAGATCTGGTAGATAAACTCGGACCCTTTGATACCGCCGGATTTAATCGTTCGGAACCCAAAGCACCCAGCCGGGATCCGGAAGAGATATTTGAGATCTTCCCCGATGACCGCCAAAAGCCTTACGATGTAAACGAGCTACTGGAGTGTATCATCGATGAGGACAGCTTTACAGAATACAAAAAAGGCTATGGCCAGACATTGACCACGGCTTATGCCCGCATTGATGGTTGGAGCGTGGGAATCGTAGCCAATCAGCGGAAAGTGGTTCGATCCAAGCAAGGGGAGATGCAGATTGGTGGCGTGATCTATTCGGATAGTGCCGACAAAGCCGCCCGATTTATTATGAACTGCAACCAGAAAAAAATCCCCATCATTTTCTTCCAGGATGTAACCGGATTTATGATCGGTAAGCGTAGTGAACACGGAGGGATTATTAAAGATGGGGCCAAAATGGTGAACGCCGTAGCTAATAGCACGGTACCCAAAATAACCATCGTCACCGGTAACAGTTATGGGGCCGGTAATTACGCTATGTGCGGACGCGCTTATGACCCACGTTTTATGTACGCTTGGCCTACGGCTCAAATCGCGGTAATGGGGGGGCAATCTGCGTCCAAGACCTTATTACAGATTAAAGTGAAATCTATGGAGCGCAAAGGCAAGGAGATCTCCGAGGAAGATAAAGAAGCCTTCTTAAAAGAGATCAGCGATCGCTACGATTCCCAGACCGATGCGCGCTACGCCGCGGCACGCCTGTGGGTGGATGAGATTATCAATCCCGTGGAAACCCGTCGTCGCATCTCCAACGCCATCCATGCGGCCAACCACAACCCCGAAATCCCCGAATTCAAAACCGGCGTCCTACAAGTTTAGGCAAAGGGCAGACGTAAGACGGCAGAAGGCAGAAGGCAGATATGAACATGTGTCCGTCTGCCGTTTGCCGTTTGCCGTTTACCGTCTGCCCCTCTTTTACATCTTTTTGCCCGTTGGGTCTGTTATTCGTGGATTGGCTTTATTTTTTTAGGTTAGTAGCAATTCAGGGTTTAACCTTTTAAATAAATCACTCCATTCACATGAAAGATCGTCCAATGAGGCTCTGGTTTAGTCTGTGGGTCTTGCTGTGCTGTGTGGGTGTGTGGACGGCGCGTCCCGCACTGGCTCAGGATAGTGAACTACCCGCCTATGCCTTCAAAAATGTCACTCTCCATCATGCCGATGGAAACATAACTGAAAACGCAACCATCGTTTGGCGCGATGGGGTAATCGAGGCAGCCGGTAAGGGCGTTCGTATTCCCTTTGATGCTTATGTGCGCGACGGGGGCGACTCCTTGCATGTCTATCCCGGATTTATCGACGGCTTGGCCTACTGGGGCACGCCCGATGATAAGAAAGACTACGATTCGCCCGAACGCCCCGGCGACCCACCGTATGTTCGAGCGGGGATCCAGCCACAGCGTTTACCCAATGAGATAAGCAACCTTTCCGACAAGCAGTTTGCCAAGGCGCAAGAACATGGGTTTACCGCAGCTGCTTTGGGTTTAGACGGACGAATGTTACCCGGACAGATGGATTTCTATTTCATTAATGGCAAAGCAACTGCCGACTATCTATACCAAAAAGGACTGGGGCTGCAGATGCAGTTGGTTTCGGCGCCGGGCGGATGGAACAGTAGCGCGTATCCGATGACTACCATGGGGGTGATGGCCAATTTGCGTCAGCTCTATTACGATGCCACGGCGTTGCATGATCATATGACCTACTACGCATCCAATAAAAATGAGATGCCGCCTTACCAGCACAATGATGTGCTAGAAGCGCTAATCCCGTCTATTCAAAAAGAACAGACCGTCTATTTCAAAGCAGACGATGCCGATGATATCCAGCGTGCCTTTTGGTTGCAGGATGACTTGGGTTTTGAAATGGTCTTGGTATCCGGAAAAGAAGCCTACAAAAAAGCTGATGAGTTGAAAGCCCGATCCATTCCGGTATTGGCCAGCTTCGATCTGCCTAAGAAACCAGATTGGAAAAAAGACGAATCCAGTGATGAAGAGAACGATAACCAGGATGATTCCGACCAGGAGATGGAAGAACAAGTCTCTGAAGAAGAACAAGCTTTCCGAGAAAAACAGTGGCAGGCCTGGGAAGAGGAAGTCCAAAACATCAAGAAGCTGATGGATGCCGGTGTGACGGTCGGGTTCGCTTCCACCGGATTGGAATTGAAGGATTGGAAGAAAAATCTGGAAACCTTGATGGAGTATGGGCTGACCGAGGCTGATTTGCTCAACATAATGAGTGAAAATACGGCCCAGATACTCGGTGTGAACCAGACCGTGGGAAAGCTGAAAGGCGGTCATATTGCCAGTTTCTCGGTTTACACGAATTCCTTTAGCAATGAGAAGGCAAAGGTCGCTTACTCAATTGCTCAAGGTAATCTCACTGAATTTGACGCTGCAACCAATAGCAAGTAACTCTTATGAAACGATTATTATCACTATTGATCTTTCTGGGTTGGGCGCTGACCAGTGTGGCCCAATCGGGAGGATCCGTACTTATTCAAAACGGTACCGTACTCACTATCACCAACGGAGTGATGGAGAACACGGATGTGCTCATTGAGAACGGGAAGATCACAGAAATTGGAACCGATTTATCGGCACCACGAAATGCGAAGACTGTGGATGCAACCGGCAAATACGTGATGCCGGGGATCATAGACGCGCACTCGCACTTGGCGGCGGTGGATGTGAACGAGTGGACTAATCCGGTCACCGCTGAGGTGTCTATGGAGGAATCGATCAACCCTGATGATGTGGGCATCTATCGTGCGCTGGCTGGAGGTGTAACCTCCATTCATCTGATGCACGGATCCGCCAATGTGATTGGTGGTCAGGGCGAAACCATGAAATTGCGTTACGGCGCGGGAATGGATGGCATGCGTTTTGAGGGCGCAGCCCGAACCATCAAGTTTGCGTTGGGAGAAAATCCGACGCGGGTCCATGGGCAAGGGTTCGGCGTAAAGCCTCGCACTCGTATGGGCGTAGAGCAAGTGGTCCGCGAGACCTTCGATGCCGCATTAGACTACAAACGTGAGCGCGAAGCCTATCTGCAAGCCAAAGAATCGTATGATCGATCGCGCCGTAAACGTGGTGCTCCCCCGGTTCCCGTAGCCAAGAATCTTCGCTACGAAGTGATCAATGATATCTTGGAGGGAGAAGTGCTGGTGCACTGCCACTCGTATCGGGCTGATGAGCTTCTTATGCTGATGCGTGTTTTCGAGGATTATGGCGTAGAAAACTACACCTTCCAGCATGCTAACGAAGCCTTTAAAGTGGCACCAGAACTGGCTAAGCATGGCGCTAATGCCTCGGTGTTTTCCGATTGGTGGGCCTACAAGTTTGAGGTGTATTACTCCACGGCTTTCAATGCGTCTATTCTAAACGCCAACGGCGTAACCACGAGCATCAACTCAGATAGTGATGAGCTAATACGCCATTTGAATCACGAAGCGGCCAAAACGGTCCATTACGGCCAGACCTCTAAGAACGATGCTTTGCGCATGATCACCATCAATCCCGCCAAACAGCTGGGCATTGACAGTAGTGTGGGCAGTATCGAAGAGGGCAAAGATGGCGATGTGGCTATTTGGAGTGGTCATCCGTTGAGTATCGAAAGCATCTGCGAGATGACTTTTATCGATGGGAAACCCTATTTCGACCGTGAGAACGATCCCGATGATATGCGGATCAACATCCAGCCTGAAGCCGATTACGAGACTAGCCGTTCAAGAGTGAAGGCTGGGCGGAAACACGATGCCTGCATGCAGGATGTGTTCTACTTATTCGGTAATGAGTAAGGGAAGCGAAGAATATTATGAATGATGTAAGAGACGAAATTATGTATCCAAACAACGTAATAACCAATCAACGCTGGATGGCGGCTTTACTGGCTTTATTCTGTCTGGCATGGGTTAGCCTGCCGGTTCAGGCGCAGATTCCCGAAAAAGCGGAATATGGAAAATTCGCTATCACCAATGCCACCGTGCACACCATCACCAATGGGGTGATTGAGAGCGGTGTGGTACTGATCAACAATGGTGAAATCGAGTTCGTGGGTGAAAATGCCAAAATCAGTGCGGATTATAAGCGCATCAATGCCAGTGGCAAGCATGTGTATCCGGGCTTTTTTGATTCCGGAACCACACTCGGCCTGAAGGAAATTGGTGCGGTGGCGGTCACCAATGACCAAGCCGAACTGGGATCGTTTAATCCACAGATTCGAGCGTTTTCGGCGATAAATCCCAACAGTGCGAATATTCCGGTCACCCGTACCAATGGAGTCACCAATGTGATTGCCCATCCGGTATCCGGACGTATCGCCGGGAAAGCCACGCTTATCGATCTGTATGGAGATGCTCCCGATTCTATGGCGGTGAATGCCAACGCGGCTTTACACTTGGATTGGCCTTCGGCCGTAAAAGGCGGTTGGTGGGATGATCGCAAGCCTGAGGAGGTCGAAAAAGATTACCAGAAAGCGCTCAAAGAGTTAAACGATTTTTGGAAAGAGGCAGCATTCTATAACCAGATGATGACTGCCTATGAACAAGATCCACAAGGGAAGACTAAGCCAGTGAAGGATCCCAAACTGGGCGCTATGCGCGAAGTAATACTGGGTTATGTGCCGGTGATGATCAACGTGGATAAAGAAAAAGACATTCTGAATGCCATTGAGTGGGCGAAGGAGCATCCCAATATGGATGTGATGTTCAGTTCCGTTGAGGAAGGCTGGCGGGTGGCTGATCAGATTGCCGAAGCGGGCATTCCTTGTTTGGTTGGACCGATACTGCGTACTCCTTCCCGAGATTACGATAACTACCAGCGACCCTACCAAAATGCAGGACTATTGCATGAGGCAGGCGTCAAGGTAGCTATCCGCACGGGCGGAACTGAAAATGTGCGTAATCTGCTTTATAACACCGGCTACGCGGCCACCTACGGATTAGGACAAGAGGAAGCGCTCAAAGCGGTAACTATCAACCCTGCCGAAATCTTCGGGGTAGATGGTCGTTTGGGTTCCTTGGAAGCGGGCAAGCAGGCTAACCTGTTTATCGCTGATGGCAATCCGTTTGAACCCATGACGCAGATTGAGCAGGTGTTTATCCGTGGCTTTAAAGTACCTATGGTCAATCGCCACACCAAACTTTACGAGCAGTTCCTAAACCGGGATGTGCGCTCCGAGTAATTACTTAGGTAGTTAGCCTATAGAAAGCCCGACTTCCGAAAGGAGGTCGGGCTTTTTTCATTCTACACGTGTCCCGCATGAAGGGATTCTGAAAGTATTCGGAAGTCCGTAGATCCGGGACTTTCCCAAAGCCGAGGACCAACGCGCCAATGCCTCCACACATTAGGTCTTGGCAGGCGATCCCGGATTGGCACTCCACTATATTACGGTACCACTTGTCCGGGATGACAACCATTGGTGGGAAAGGGGTAGGACCTCCGAAGGTGATCATCCCGCCAGCGATGCATCACATGCGAGCGTCATTCAGTGACATAACCAACAAATCAATTCTGACGCCCATTACTGCTGGTCCCATTCACCAACTTCCGCATGCGCTGGGCGTATTCCTCCATCTCCTTAGCTTGGCTGCGCATCTGGCTACCCACGGAGGCCGTTTCCTCTGCATTAGCCGCATTGTGCTGGGTGGTTTCACTGAGTTGAGAGACCCCTTGATTCATCTGATCCACACCGGTCGTCTGCTCTTGTGAGGCGTTGGTAATCTCATCAATGAGGTGCTTGGTTTTGTTCACATTGTCTACCACTTCATCGAAATCTTCGCTGGTATCTTCCACGGAATTATGGCCGGATTGAATTTTGGAACTGGTCTCTTCCAGCAATTGCGAGATTTCCCGTGCCGCCTCGGTGGTACGTAAGGCCAATTGACGAACTTCATCCGCTACTACAGAGAAACCGGCCCCGGCTTCTCCGGCTCGAGCCGCCTCTACAGAGGCATTCAAAGAAAGCAGGTTGGTCTGAAAGGCAATCTCATCAATCATCTTGATAATACGCAGGGTTTCGTTACTGGCATTCCGGATGGAATTCATGGAAGTCAGTAAATTCTTCATGGATTGATGCGCATCATTGACCGTCTTAAAGGTCTGATCCATTACCTGATTGGCCTGATCCGAATTTTCCTCGTTACTATGCGTCATAGCGGCCATCTCTTCCAGCGAAGAGGAGGTCTCTTCCAAAGTAGCTGCCGATTGGGAAGAGGATTCGGCCAAGTTCATACTACTCTTGGACAATTGGTCGGAGGTGTTCGATAAGACCTCCGATGCATTATTTAATTTCTGAACCAGGTTTTTCAGTGGTTTGGATATATAGCTGGATATCCAAATACCGATGCTCATTATTACTACCACTGTTGTAATCGTAACCCAGAATAAAATAGTATAGGTTAGGGATGCCTGATCTCTGGCATCAAGAACAGCTTGTTCTACCGATTGCGACATGTTTGCTGCAGCATTCGATTGGCTTACCAGTAAAAGGGTCTGCTCGATGTAGTTGAAATTATACATCACATATGCCGCTGCGGTAACCATAACCGATAGGGCCATTATGGTTAAACCCACAATTTTTTGCCGTAAACTTAATTGATCAAACCAGCCTAGAATATTCATGATTGTTCCCCTGCGTACAGATAGATTTAATGCTAACTAAAAAGTAGTACCTAGCCATAGGTTAATGAATCTTTTATACCCTTAAAAATGCGTAGGGCATTTTCCCACGCTAATGCGAGTGTCCTTGGTGGTTATGGTTCTTACAAACGTGTGTGTGGCGATTATTTTGATAGGTCACCCAAGCCAACAAGGCAGCACCCAGAAATGAGAGTCCCGTTTTACCGAGTAGCGAAGCGCTCAATAAGAATTCTTGCGTGGCTATTTGTTCGTGCGGAACGTGCAACACGGTTTGAGCAATGATGATCAGACTCAGTGCCAGCAGGAATTGAACCAATCGTAGCTTATTCTTGTGTCGGAGCCAGGTGGGTATAAATCCGATCACTGCTACCGGAATGATACCAACGGTAAGCCACCACTCTACATCATGGGTAAAAAAGGAGCTAAACATAGGTACTGCCAAAATAACAAAAGGAACAGCCAGGCAGTGTAACACACACAAGCTGGAAAGCAGCAGAGATAACCGGGATAAAAGTGTTGGTTTTGTTGGGGAGGTAGAATCCATCTGGGGGGTATTAAATGTTACTGGCAGTGGGCGCAGTGACCGAACAGCCGCAGTTCGGCTTTGTTGATTCGGAAATCTTGATCAGTAAGGGTATCGGGTATCGGACGTTGAATCCCGGGGAGACAGAAGACACGTTCGCACTGCTCGCAAATAAAATGAGCGTGATCAATGGAAGTCGTATGGTCTGATGAATCAACCTTGGATAAAGCGAAGGTCCAAATGCCACCGGGCGTAGCTATGCGGTGTACAATGCCATGGTCGGTCAGGGTATGCAAATTTCGATAGAGGGTTGCCTTATCAAATTGGTGATCGGCTAAAAGCTCAGCAATATCCTGTTGCGATAGCGCGTGATTCGCTTCGGCTAATACCGAGACAATCGCTTGGCGCGCCTTGGTTACTCGTATTCCAGCTTTTTTAAATAATGATGCCATTTATCTTTTGACTTTTCTTCATGCAACTGAGTTGCGAAACGGGAGCAGAGTACGGAATGTTGTAGTTCATAACAAATAAAGTTTAGAAACCAGCACAGAACTCGAAACATCAGAGTTCTGGGTTCAGAATTCTCAGAAAAAATCAGCCCTGATTTTTTGCGAATAATTCTCGACTTTACACCGACTTAAAATTAGGATCTTAAAAGCCCGCTACTACGTGAAATCATCTATTCGCATTGCATCCGGACAAGGGTTCTGGGGCGATTTGCCCGACGGACCGATTGATCAGGTTAAACGAGGTTCGATTGATTACTTAGTGATGGATTACTTGGCGGAAGTCACCATGTCTATCATGCAAAAGCAGAAAATGCGTAATCCATCTCAAGGATACGCTCGCGATATTCTCTATGTGCTAGATAATACGCTCGAAGAGATAAGCGAACAGGGCATCAAGGTAGTGACCAATGCCGGCGGAGTGAATCCACACGCTTGTAAAGATGCAATTTTGGATCTGGCCCGGAGCAAAGGAATTGAGGATATCAAGGTGGCCGTTATTGATGGTGACGATATCCTGGATCGCATGGATGAGCTGGTCGAAGACGGACATCTGCTGCACAACATGGAGAGTGGCGCGCCCATAACCGATGTAAAAGACGATCTTCTCAGTGCCAATGTATACTTGGGCTGTCGCCCGGTGGTGAAAGCTTTGGAAAATGGAGCGGACATTGTGATTACCGGCCGTGTTACGGACACCGGATTGACTTTAGGCCCCATGGCTTACGAGTTTGGCTGGGATTTTGATGATTACGATAAGATGGCTGCTGGAACCATTGCCGGTCATATTATCGAGTGTGGGGCTCAGGTATCCGGTGGTAATTTTACGGATTGGTATGCGGTAGATGATTTTACCGAAATCGGATTCCCCATTATTGAAGCTACCCCCAACGGAGATTTTTATGTAACCAAGCATGAGAATACCGGAGGGTTGATCAATGAGATGACCGTTAAAGAACAATTGCTTTATGAGATTGGGGATCCCCATGAATATATCACCCCGGATTGCATCGCGGATTTTACATCTATCCAGCTTGAAGAAGTAGAAGAGAACAAGGTCAAGATCTACGGAATCCAGGGGCGTCCGGAAACGGATACTTATAAAATTAGCGCCAGTTATATTGATGGCTATAAGTTATCATCTACTTTGGTGTACAGTTGGCCTTATGCACTTCGGAAAGCCAAAAAGGGTGGAGAAATATTACAGCAACGTGCCCAGCGCTTGGGATTGGAGATCGATCAATTCCGCGTTGAGTATGTAGGGTATAACGGCTGTGATGAACAACCACTGGATGAGGACGACCTGAATAACGATTATTCCGAAATAGAAATGCGAATTTCGGCGATGAGTCATAATAAGGATGACCTGAATCGATTTGGTAAAGAAGTGGCTCCGTTGATCTTAACCGGACCCAGTGGGGTGACTGGTTTTGCCGGCGGACGCCCCAAGGCTAGTGAAATTGTGGCTTACTGGCCTGCGTTGCTAGATAAGCAAGCGTGTGAACCCAATGTCGAAATTCATCAACCGTAATTCGATTGAATAGTACTGAATTTTCAATCTCAATTTCTAAAACCTGAAGCACAACATGGTTATTGGTATTGTAGGTGCCGGACTCTCCGGTTTGATAGCAGGGCGTGAACTGGCCAAAGCCGGTCACGAAGTCATGATTTTTGAAAAAGAGCACGGCATTGGTGGGCGACTAGCTTCCACAACTGTTGGAGAACACAATCAATGGGTGGATTACGGCGCCAGTTTTCTGAATGCGAAATCTGAGGACTTCGGTGCTTTTATCGAGGAAATGACCGATGAAGGCTTGGTCAAAGAGTGGGCTTCGCACTTTGGACTTTGGGACGGTACCCAATACATGGAAGTAAATCCCAATAAAGATCATCATCAATACTACTGTGGTGGCGAAAGTGGAATAGGTGGTATTGCCGATGGGTTGAGTCGCTGGGTAGATTTTAAAGATGACGTTACAGTTAACGGTTTGACCTATTTAGGAGGGAATCGCCGGGTTAAAAAATCTTGGATGATCAACCAAACGAACTTTAATGTTTTCCAGGCAGACGCAGTAATTTTAGCGACGCCCGCTGTTGTTGCTTACGGATTACTAATGATTGCTCAGGATGAAACCCCCGTGCGTCGTATCATTCGCAGCGTAGATGAAATTAATTATGATCCCACCATTAGTTTGATGCTAACTTACGGTGATCAGGAGCTGCCCGAATGGAAAGGAATGGATTGCAATGATCCGGTAATCTCCTGGATTTCCAATGAAAGTTCCAAGTATGATGGTGATGAGGCTGCATTGGTGGTTAAGTCAACACCTAAGTTTGCCAAAGCTAATCGCAAATCCGATGAGGATGAGATCGTACATGAAATGATTGAACGGCTCAGTCATATCGTTGGAGATTGGGCACTGACTCCAACCAATTATAAGACACACCACTGGAAATATGAGCGGGTGATCAATTCGTTTGAGGAAGATTATATAGAGATGGAGTTTGATGACGCTCCATTGGCACTGATCGGTGATTATTTTGCTGGAGGTGGCTTAGACGGTGCTTATAAATCCGCGAAAGCACTGGCCGATCACTGGAAAGAAACGCTATAATTGAGATAAATCCTGATTTTCGAAACGTAGTCCGCTGGAGAAGCGTTACGTCCTGACAGGATGAACGCAACACAAAACCATGGCAGAAGCCTTAACGGCACTTAAAAAACTAAATCGATACTTCTACAAGTATAGGTGGACGATCGTACTTGGATCGCTGCTACTCACCGGATCCAATTTTTTTCTGGTCTGGATTCCTGTGTTCATTCGTCGAACCATGGATGAGGTGCAACAGTTATCCAATGTTTCGCTCACCGAGTCGATGTCGTTGTTTGAAGTGTTGTTTAACTCCGAGCCGGGCAAAATACTAGCCGTCAACGCGGGTCTTTTGGTGGGAACCGTCATTTTGTATGGTATTCTGTTGTTCCTGACTCGTCAAACGCTGATTGTAACCTCCCGCAAGATAGAGTATGATTTACGGGAAGACATATTCAGTAAGTTGCTTAAGCTTCCTCAACGGTATTACAGTGAGAACAACTCAGGTGATATCTATATTCGAGCTACCGAAGATGTAGTACGTGTGCGCGAATATTTCGGTCCGGCGTTCATGTATACCATTAATACGATCACTCGCGCGGGCTTCATATTAACCATGATGATCTTGGTAAACCCCACTCTAACCCTTTGGGCATTGATTCCATTACCGTTTCTTTCCGCTTTCGCCTATTTCGTGAGTGGTTATATTTATAAACATTCCAATGAAATTCAGGAGCAGTATTCGGAGATTGCGGGTCGAGCCAAAGAGGCTTTTTCCAGTATACGTCTGATTAAGGCATTTAACCGCGAGGAATATGAGTTAAATCGGTTTAAGCATGAGGCTGAAATTTATCGAAAGCGAAAACTGCGACTGGATCTAATCGAGTCGCTATTCCATCCTTCGTTGAATATGCTAATCGGTATTTCCGTAATATTGGTGGTATGGCAAGGCGGACAGATGGTTATTGAAGGTCAGATTACCATTGGAAATATCGCGGAATTTGTAATTTACGTGGCTTATCTGACTTGGCCAGTGGCTTCTCTGGGGTATACCGTAAACCGATTTCAACGCTCTCTGGCGTCATGGCATCGCATTGATAAAGTACTACAGGAGACGGTGGAGATTGAAGGTGGCCATGCCCAAATTGCTGAGAATACCTCCCAGGTTGAATTAGGTAAAATAGAATTTGATCAGGTCAGCTTTAAATATCCAAACGCTGAAGAATATGCCCTTAAAGATATCAATTTGACCATTGAAGCCGGCCAAAACGTTGCTATAGTAGGACGTACGGGCAGTGGTAAATCTACGTTGATCCAACTTGTCCCTCGGCTATTTGACCCAACAGAAGGGGCGATCTATCTGGATGACATCAATCTGACTGAGTATCCATTGGATAAACTGCGCCAAATGATTGGTTATGTTCCCCAGGATACGTTCCTGTTTTCGGATACTATTGGAGAAAATATTGCCTTTGGGGTAGATCAGGCAGATCAGGAAGCCATTGAACAAGCCGCGGAAAAAGCCCAGGTTCGTGATAATATTTTGGATTTTGAGAATAAATTCGAGACCATGTTGGGAGAGCGAGGCATTACATTGTCAGGCGGACAAAAGCAACGAACAGCCATTGCCCGTGCCCTGATTCGGGATCCGGAGCTCTTAATATTAGATGATTCATTAAGTGCGGTTGATACCAAAACTGAAGACGCTATCCTGACTCATCTTCGTGAAGAATTGAAAGATCGCACAACAATAATGATTAGCCATCGTATTTCAACCATCAAAGACGCCGATTATATCTATATGATGGAAGAGGGGCAAATTATTGAATCGGGAACACATGAGTCGCTCATTGAAAAAGACGGCGCTTACGCAACCATGTATAGAAAACAGTTGTTAGAAGAAGAATTAGCAGAAATATAACTAATCAAACCAAATACAGGGGACACATTTGTTTGATCGCGAATGCCCCCTAAGAAAAATGTAGGAGTACGTTATGATAATCGTGCCACTTGGTGTTGCCTCCGCAACGCCCACCAAAACAAGACATCTATCCGCAACAGCAGTTTGGCGGGATGGCCAAACATTTCTATTCGACTGTGGTGAAAATACCCAGATGCGGATGCTACAGGCGGGAATGAAACGTTCCAAAATTGATTACATCTTCATATCTCACTTTGATGTAGATCATTACAACGGCTTGATAGGGATTATCTCTACACTGCAGTTACAACGTCGTGAAAACAATTTAACGCTGGTAGGACCCAAAGGGCTTAAAGATTTTGTGGAATGGAATCTGGCTTTTGCGCACATTGATATCGGATTTCCCATTGAGTTTATCGAAATCGAAGAAGGCTTTGATCATCTGCGCATTATAGATGAAGATGATTATTATGTGGAAGCGCGTCCACTGGATCATACCAAGTTCTGTATCGGCTATCGATTGCAAGAAAAAGATTTGCCCGGCAAGGTGGATGCTGAAAAAGCCCAATCCCAAGGCATTTCTGAAGATTGGCAGTACAAAGAGTTAAAAGCCGGTCGTGATGTTACGCTGCCTGATGGTACCATTGTGAAAGCAGATGATATTGTAGGTCCCAATCAGCCAGGAGATAGCTTTGCGTATTGTATGGACACCCGATACTGCGAGAATGCAGTCAAGTTAGGGCATAAAGCCTCCGTCTTATACCACGAAGCTACGTTCGGAAACTCATTATCCGATAAAGCCAAAGAAACCGGACACTCTACTTCCGTTCAGGCGGCTAAAGTAGCCAAAGAAGCCGAAGCTAACTTATTGGTGATTTCACATTTCTCCGCACGATACACCAACGAATTCGTGTTACTACGGGAGGCCAAGGAAGAATTCAATGCTACCTGGTTAGCTACTGAGTTGCGTCCGATTATGACCGATTTCGAACACGAAAAAGGTATTATCACCCCAACGGTCGAAATCCGGGAGAAAAAGGATCGCAAGAAAGGTGGTCGACGTAACAACCGCAATAAAGGTAAACGCAAACGTCGTGGAAACGGCGGACGTGGTAAAAAGAAGCGGTTTCGAAAGCGCCGAAATAGCGGTGGCTCCAGTAATAAGAAATATCGTCGCCGTAACAATAATAGCAAGTATCGAAAATAAGATCGGGTTTACAACCTGATTCGAATACGAGACCATTCTGAATGGCTTCAACCGGTTCAACGTCAACATCATCCCAGTCTAAATCTAAACAGGATAAGGCCGTCGATTCCGATCTTATTCGGCGGCTTTACCAATTTATTCGACCCTACCGCTGGTACGTTTTACTAGCTATTGGGTTGACTATGACCGCTTCGTTTTTGGGAACGGTACGCCCCAAATTGACGCAAATTGCCGTTGACGAGCATATCGCCAACGGGGATTACGAGGGGTTACTTTGGGTGATTATATTGCTAGCCGGAGCATTGGCCTCCGAATTTGTGCTCTTGGTACTAAACACCTATCTGACTCGGTGGTTTGGTCAGGGGACTCTTTATTCAATGAGGGTAGAGGTATTTCGAAAAATACAATCTCTCCATGTCCAATTTTTTGACAAGAACCCCATTGGACGCCTAATTACGCGAACCACCAGCGATATTGAAGCGTTGAGTGATCTGCTTTCCAATGGAGTGGTGAATATCGTAGGGGATGTATTCCGCATCTTTTTCATCATGTATTTCATGTTCAGCATGAGTTGGGAGCTCTCGCTGGTGGCCATGATTACTCTGCCAATTTTATTTTACGCCACCTTTCTGTTTCGCGCGAAAGTGCGTGTGGCTTTCCTGGAAGTCCGAGATCAAATAGCACGAATCAATTCTTTTGTGCAGGAGCACATCAACGGGATGGACATCGTCCAGTTGTTTAATCGCAACAAGAAGGAAAAAGAGCGTTTCAACGAGATCAACGGGGATCTGGCTCAAGCCCATATCAATACCATATTCTATTTTGCCATTTTTTGGCCTACGGTCGAAGTATTGGCCAGTCTAGCTATGGCATTGGTCGTTTGGTACGGCGGAGGACGTGCTTTGATGGGTGAGGTAACCTTTGGAGTATTGTTGGCATTTATTCAGTACGTCCGGCAGTTTTTCCTGCCCATTCGTGGACTATCCGAGAAATTTAATACCCTGCAATCGGCTTTGGCCTCCTCGGAGCGTATATTTAATGTACTGGATACCAAACACGAAGTGGTAGATACCGAAGCTCCTCAAAGCATCGAGCACCCCAAAGGAGTCATCGAGTTCGAGAACGTTTGGTTTCGCTATAATGACAATGAAGATTGGGTGCTTCGGAACGTCAGCTTTAAGGCTAACCCCGGAGATAGTATAGCTATTGTAGGGGCGACCGGAGCCGGTAAAAGCACAATTATCAATTTGTTAATGCGCTATTATGATATTCAAAAGGGGAGCATCAAAATAGATGGTATAGACATCCGGGATTTGTCGCTGGAAAACCTACGAAAGCACTTTGCTTTGGTGCTGCAGGATAATGCCCTATTCTCAGGATCTATTTTAGAAAATATAACCTTGGGTAATCCGGATATTACTGAGCAACAGGTGATTAAAGCGGCCCATGAAGTGGAAGCTCATCGATTCATTGAACAGCTGCCGGAAAGTTATCATTATCAGCTGGCTGAACGTGGTAAATCATTGTCCATGGGGCAACGTCAATTGATCTGTTTTGTGCGTGCCATGGTTTATAACCCCCAAATCATGATTTTGGATGAAGCCACCTCCAGCGTGGATTCAGAAACCGAAGCCATTGTTACCGATGCTTGCAGCCGATTGATGCAAGGGCGAACCTCAATTGTGATCGCACACCGTTTATCCACCATTCAGCACGCCGATAAAATTTTGGTGATGCATAAAGGCGAGATTCGCGAAACCGGGAATCATCAGGAGCTCCTGGAAATTGAAGGGGGGATCTATCGTAAACTTTACGAACTCCAATACAAAGATCAGTTGGCTGAAACCGGTTAACTCCATTCGATCATTGCTTGTCCAATAAAGGTAAAATAGCTCCACCAACCCAGGTAAGCGGATTGTATCGACGAATATTCCTCCCGGAAATGTCTGCGTAGTTCAATAAGCATTTGGGGATCAAAGCGCGCGTGATTCATGGCCATCCATTTCTTAAACCAATCAAAGGGGGAATCATGAAAATCAACTACGGCCAGATATCCATGAGTCGTCAATAATGAAGGCAACATGGAAATAATTGGCAACATATCATCTCCCATGATGGTGAGTGAGTAGGAGCATATTACAAGGTCAAAGGGTTTCGGATGGGTATCCTCGTATGCTTGAGCGCTGGAGTGAATCAATGAGATCGTATTTCCATGTTCGGGAACCAGAGAGGAAGCTTTAGTCAACATAGATCGGGAAAGATCAATGCCTACCAAATGAGTTTCCGAAACTTTCTTATTCAGTCTCTGCAATAGCATCCCTGTTCCGCACCCTATCTCTAATATCCGTTTCGGTGAACGGGCAAAGGATAGGGCAGTATCAATTAACTGATTGCGTCCAAATAAAAAAGTCCACCGCGTGAGATCATAGATCTGAGCATGTGCGCGATAATATTGTTGCGGGTTGTCAAATAATTTCATCAATGAATCACCCATTATTTGACTTCAGCAAGATGGGTACTCATATACGTACCCACGCGATCTTGTTGGTGCAATGGTTCGGTCAGATCATCTCTGAAAATGACTCGTTTCTGAACAAAAGACGGTACCTGTGATCGATAGGGGGAGGCAGATCGGAATAAAATTTTCGTACCTGATCTGGTTTTATTGAGTATCAACCGCCACACTGTTTGTAATTGTTGCTGATCCGATATCCAATCCAAGTGGTCTAATAAAATGAAGTGAGTATACGTCATCTTAGTATTCAGCAATAAGTTTTCCAAGGATTGCTGTTTGATATGCAAACGATGGATGTTTTCAGTGAGATCAGCCCAATTCTCTGGCTTTAAGTAGGGTGGAGTACAGGCTCTGGTGTATGCCCCGTTCAGATAAACATACCAATAGTAATTATTTGACAGAGAACGCTCTCGAAAGACCTGGCGGATGACCCGTTGAACATAGGAAAATACCGAGGTATGCCCTTCCAGCATAAGTTGGATTTGATGTTGGGGAACACCCAGAAATGGCAACAAATATTTTTGTCCCATTAGAAACTCGGGCCAACCGCTCCATAGGATCGGTTCCAGATTGTCAAACATCGATTGTTGCACTTTTAAGGATGGAGCGGCAAATAGATCCATGATCGGTTTATACAGGTTGCGCTGCTCAAAGTACACTCGCAGTATTGCGGCAATGAATCCTGAGGTTCCTTGATAATAGAAACTATTATACCAGCGAGGTTGGGTAAAACTAGTATGATGAGACTGCCAATATTGAGCAGATTGCTGGGGCAGTAAGTCGAGCAGATCTAGAAATGATGAAAGTGAGTTTGACCATCTCCCAAGACGAAATAACTGGTTTAGCGGACCCAATTCATCGTGTTCCAGTAGAACCTTCTTGAATCGCATTAATGCAATCTGAGCAGCATTAATATCCACACAATCAATATACTGTGGCCCATCTAGCAAGTAATGCAAAGCGTTATCCCCAGCTCCGCCAATCATACATAATCGGCTTTCCGAGTTAAGATTCAGTAAGGAACGGTCAATAGCGGAATCTTCCCAACTGGTAGTGTATATCAGTTGATCGTTACTGAACCGGTTAAATAAAAATCGTTGAATCATGACAGACTAAAATAACAAATAGATTCGGGCTAAAGAGAGAAGTTGGGGTGGTTATTCGTACATTAATATGGTAGCTTTAAACCTTTAGCAGATTATTAATTACTACAGTAGATAAACCATATATGAGCCAACAGGATACTAACCAGGATCAAGTGGAACTGGAGCATAAATACGATTATTTAATTAACCGCTTGAATGAGGAGCGGGGACGTGTTGAGCGGGATCTTGTACACGAGTATAGAAATTTGCGACGCTACGTGCGCGCTCATCCCGAAGAAGGTTTGGGCATAGCATTAGCAGGGGGATTTGTGCTCGGTTTACTTATTGGAAAAATGACTAGTAAATAAGCCAGAGTCTATTTCTTTGTGAAGGAACTTGCCAAAGCAATGTTGGGAATTAGTGCGCTCGGCATTGTACTGTTATTCTTATACCTACCTATGGGGCGAACGAATATTCCCAGCATAGGTCATTTTTTTTCAGAACGTGTGGGCGTTTGGGAGAGCGCTCGTAAAGCTACTTACGAGAGGGAAGCTCTTCAGGGAATGCGTTTGCTGGAAGACTCGGTACGGGTAATGCGTGACCAACAGGGTATTCCTCATATCTTTGCGCAAAATGATCATGATGCCTTAATGGCTTTGGGGTTTATCACTGCCAGAGATCGGCTGTTTCAGATGATGTGGAATGCTAGATCCGTAGCCGGACAATTACATCAATGGTTTGGAAAGCGCTATCAAAAGCAAGATGAGGCCTTTTTGCGTCTTGGTTTAGAGCAAGCTGCCTGGAATCATCATAACGAATTAGATAAACAAGAATACGCTTGGATTAAAGCGTATCAACAAGGGGTTAATGATTTTATAAATCTGAATAGTGGTGACAATGGGGCTTTAGAATTCAACATGTTTAATTTGGCCACTCGGTATTGGCGCCCGGTAGATAGTTTTCGCGTTTTAAATAAGTGGGGTTTTCAATATGTGAGTGACGATCACTTGTTGGCTTATAAACAGGCCTTAGATTCGCTGGGTAGTAGGCGATTTGAACAGCTATATGGAATTTCAGTTGATCAAATACGGGGTCGTACTTCCCAGTCAATTCCTACCGAAGCTACCCAAACACATTTTGAGAGTTTGATAAAGGATTTTAATCAGATTTTTCCTTCCGGTCGTGGCGTACAAAATGTCACTCAAATTGCTTACACAAATTCGAATAATACTCGCATGGGAGTGAATTATGTCGGTTCTTTGCAGTTACCACATGCTCTATATCCGGTTAGGATTGTAACACCTGACCGTGATGTATTTGGGTTTACTATACCGGGCGCTCCCATTTTTATTGTCGGTGCCAGTAGGCATCGCAGTTGGTCATTAACTGGTAAAGGTGGATCGATTGCTTTCACGAGATTAGAAGATGATGCTGCGAATAGCAGACAAAAACAGTATCCGTTTTTTATCAGAGGAGTAACCGATGATTCGCTGACTATCAATTTTTCAAATGACTATCAACCAGTTTGGAATGTTGAGAATACGCTGGTCAAGTTTCAATGGGCGGGAAGTCAAGCATCGGGGATCGTTCGGAAAATTTGGGAATTAGGTGCAGATACTGTTTCCCATAACACCATAACACCTATTTCTGGATACAAACTATTAGTAAATCAACGCGATTCCTTAGTAAAGGTGTACGGACAATCAAAAGATGCACAAACCGTCGATCGGTATATGGGGAACAAACGTGCGGGGTTTTCCGAGCGCTATAAAACAATAAATCAGGGATATAACTGGCAAGAAGTGCGAATGCAGAATTTGATCCATTCGCCCCTGGATAGAGATTTGACAGATCTGCTTATTGATACGAAGATTCCCCAACAGATCTTAAAAGACGCGGTTGTGCGATCCTTACAATCAAAAAATGATCGACTGTATTTTCATTTACGTGAAGCATTAATGGATTGGGATTATGATGCCAATCGAAACAGCGGATTGCCTATTTTTTGGTCGCAGTTTATGCGTTATATGAATGAATTGGTTTGGGATGAGATAGAGGGTCTGCCTATGCCTGAAGATATCCAGTGGGTGGAAAAGCTACCTGATCAAGCAAATGATGAAATTTTTGATATCAAAACCACTCCCCAGCGAGAAAATGCCTATGATTTAATACAACAGGCCACGGAAAAGGCGTTACAGATTGCTCAAATTGAATATGGCAATTTTGAAAGTTGGAATTGGGGTACGTTGACTTCAAGCAAAACGCACCATGCTACGGCGAATCACTCCTTGAGTACATTTTCTTCCTATGGTGTGCAACAGAGTGGGTTCAACGGAGCCATAGATGAATTGAAAAATCGTAATATTCCTTACGGAGCCCACTTGCGATTTGCCACTAGCTACAATAATTACGAAGAACGACCTCGCGTAAGCTACATGTGGGTGGGGGGCGTTACTGAAAATCCATTCAGTACATTTCATCATGATGGGCTGGATCATTGGAATAATAATGTATTTACCACCTTTGAGTGGAAGGATTTTCGTAACAGCGATTGGCAGTCATCTTTCATTATGACCCCAAGAATTCGTTAGCTAGATATGGTTAAACCATTTTATTATATCGTTGGCTGTGTAGCACTACATTTTTTGGTAGGGTGGGTTGGTTCAGTACTCCTGACATTATTGGTGGCTGGATTGGTATTTGAGGAGCTTGTCCCGCTCAAGGCAGGCTTGGTAGGGTTTTTTATACATGTGTTTCTAATGGTGGTAACTTCGGTTGCTTATCCGGAAAGCGTATCTATAATGATTGTCTTGGTAGATCGTTATATTCTGGATTTCCTTCCCATTTCAATACCCATTATCAGTTCTCTGATTCCGGCAATAGGATATGCGTTGGCAGGATATGCCTCTGATTATGGGTTGCGAGCCTATTACAGGTTCAGTGATCGTAACCATCAGAAATCACATGGACGAAGCTGGAATCAATCATTTTAATACCGTAACAAACATATATTTCGATGAATACTACGACCGTCAATCAAGACATGTTAGCCGATTTATTTGAGCGTGTGGATGCGCTCAGGGGGTATCTTTGACTATGATGCACGAGAAGTAAAAGTCAAGGAGCTCCAAGAACAGACGCAGAATCCCAATTTTTGGAATGATTCCGACCGTGCCCAAGATATCATGAAGCGCTTAAATCATGAAAGGTCGCTGTTGGAGGGATGGGACGAACTGGATGAGTTACGTGATAGTATCCAAGTCTATCAACAATTTTTAGAAGAAGGCGAAGACGTCCAGCAAGAGCTGGAAATTGAAGTTCAGAAGTTGCGCAAAAATCTTGAAGACTTGGAATTCAAGAATATGCTCAATGGGGAAGATGATCATCGAGACGCCATTGTGACCTTTAATCCGGGCGCGGGCGGAACAGAAAGTCAGGATTGGGCTGAGATGCTTTATCGCATGTATACGCGTTGGGCCAAACAGCATGATTACAAAGTAAGCATTTATGAATATCAATCTGGAGATGTTGCGGGTTTAAAAAGTGCAACCATTCAGATTGAAGGTGATTACGCTTACGGGCATTTAAAAGCAGAAAGTGGAGTTCACCGCTTGGTCCGAATTTCTCCATTTGATAGTAATTCACGACGGCACACTTCATTTTGCTCCGTATTTGTATCTCCCGTTGTCGACGATAGTATAGAGATCGATTTACGCGAGGATCAAATTGAACTCCAACGGTTCCATGCGAGTGGTAGTGGAGGGCAAAATGTGAATAAGGTGGAGACTGGGGTACGCTTGATTTGGGAAGGTGAACTTTCCGACGGAACCGAAGAACGGGTCGTCGCGGAATGTCAACAAGAACGTTCTCAAATGCAGAATCGTGAAAAAGCGATGGTACTGCTGAAATCCAAAGTCTATGAGTTGGAAAAGCAGATCCGTGAGCGTGAAAAACAGAAACTGGAAGATTCCAAGAGTAAAATCGAATGGGGATCTCAGATTCGATCTTATGTCTTCCATCCATACAACATGGTAAAAGATCATCGTACCGATCACGAAACCTCTAATGTGGATGCGGTCATGGATGGAGATCTGGATGAATTTATAAAATCCTATTTGATGAGTGATGTCCAATCGTAAATTCGACTTTTTGGTGATTGGAAGTGGCGGGGCAGGGTTGACCTTTGCCTTGCATGCTGCTGATCATGGTTCGGTGGCTATCATTACCAAAAATGATGTTCAGGAAGCCAATACCAGTTATGCCCAAGGCGGAATTGCCAGTGTTTGGGACGAATCGGATACGTTTGATCAACATGTTGCGGATACACTGGATGCGGGAGATGGTTTATGTGATCCGGATATCGTTCGTATGATAGTTAAAGAGGGGCCGGAAGCGATACAGTCTCTCTTGGATCTCGGAGCTCGGTTTACGCAACGAGATGGAGAGTTACATTTAGGACGCGAAGGTGGGCATTCTCAGGAACGGATCATTCACGCTGCCGATGCGACTGGGCAAGAGGTGGAGCGAGTATTGGTCGAAGCTGTACGGCGGCACCCGAATATTGAAATTTTGGAACATACCATGGCGCTGGAATTGCTGACTCAGCATCATCTGGGTCATCGGGTAACTCGTTACGATGATTTAGAGTGCTACGGTGCTTATGTGTTGGATACCCAAAGTGATGCCGTTCACACCATACTCTCCAAAATCACCGTGTTGGCTTCCGGTGGGGCTGCATCGGTGTATCAGCACACCACTAATCCTCCAGTAGCTACCGGCGATGGGATAGCTATGGCCTATCGAGCTAAAGCACGCATTGCCAATATGGAGTTCATGCAGTTCCATCCCACCGCGTTATATCATCCACAGGCTGATTCTTTTTTGATATCTGAAGCGCTAAGAGGGCATGGCGCCAAGCTCGTTAACAAGCGTGGTCAACGATTTATGCGCAATTACGATCAACGAGAAGAACTCGCACCTCGTGATATTGTCGCTCGGGCAATCGACGATCAGCTGAAAAAATGGGGGGATGAATGTGTGTATCTGGATATCACCCACCAGGATGCGATTGAAACTCGCGAACTCTTTCCCTCTATCTATGAGACCTGTAAATCGTTTGATATTGACATCACCCAAGAATTGATTCCCGTGGTTCCGGCTGCACATTACACTTGTGGTGGAGTCATCACCGATGAAAATGGGTGCTCATCTATCCTCAACTTGGTGGCTTGTGGAGAAGTAGCTTACACGGGATTGCACGGTGCTAATAGACTGGCTTCCAATAGTTTATTAGAGTCATTGGTTATGGCTAAGCGTGCGGCACAGCAGTCTTCTCAACGTTTGGATGAGATTGATTTTAATGATCATCTTCCCGATTGGGATGCCAGCGGAACTACCAATAACGAAGAATGGATTTTGGTTTCGCACAATTTAAAGGAGTTACGTCAAATTATGGGCGATTATGTGGGCATTGTGCGTAGCGATCTACGTTTGCAACGGGCACAGCGACGGATCCGTCTGTTATTTGAAGAAGTGGAAGACTTCTATGAGCGCACACATATTACTTCCGGATTGGCCGAATTGCGAAATATGATTGCGGTAGCTGAATTGATCATTCGCTCTGCATTGATGCGTAAAGAAAGTCGTGGTCTCCATTATACCACAGACTATCCTAACACCGATCCCCAACTCGCCAAACCCACCATAATATGATTACGGTTGGTGTAACAGGCGGAATAGGAAGTGGAAAAACAACGGTGTGTGAACGTTGGGAAGAGTTAGGAGCCTATGTGGTTTATGCTGATCAGTTGGCCAAACGCATGATGGTTGAAAATGCGGAGTTGCGGACTGAATTAATACGGACCTTTGGCCCAAAAACGTACCATCCGGATGGATCCCTTAATAAGGACTATTTAACGCAGGAAGCTTTTAATAAAGGTAGGGTGGATGAGCTAAATGCTTTGGTACACCCCAAAGTACACCAAGCGACCAAGGATTTGATGAATCGAGCTAAACAGCAAAAGTACGCTATATTTGTATATGAGGCTGCTTTGCTGCTGGATCATGGTCGACCGGAACAGTTTGATGTTGTGGTCATAGTGTTGACTGATCAGGAAAAAAGAGTTTCCCGAGTGGCCGAGCGAGATAATCAGAGTGAAGCCTTGATTGAACGGAAAGTAGAACGACAAGTAGACTTTAAGCAATTGACCCATTTGTCAGATTATATCATCAGAAACAATGGTACGATTGAGGAACTACTCGACCAAGCGGATCAACTTTATCAAGTATTACTTAGCTTAAGCAAGCAGGAGAAATGAGGTAATCAAAATGGTTGAGATATCTGTAGACGATCATGTAAAGCTACGATTACCCCAAGGTAAGGATGTCGAAAAACTCTATGCTGTCATCCAGAACAATCAGACTCATTTGCTAGAATGGCAGCAATGGCTAGAGCAAATTCGTAGTCGAGCCCACCTGCAATATTTCATTGATTCAAACCGAAGAGACACCCAATCATTTTTAGATTCTGAAAAGAAACAGCAGAGCACTACGCATCCGGGCTTCCAGCTGATATTGTCTGGAAATGATCATGGAATAATGGGGATGATTGGATTTCAAGGTGTTCATTTACGTAATCGTATTGCTTCCATCGGATATTGGATTGCAGAAAACCATCAAGGGCAGGGATGGGTTACTCGGGCTGTTGAAAGCCTGATTGATTATAGTTTCCAACATTGGCACCTCAACCGATTGGAAATTCAGTGCAATGTTGAGAACCCCAAAAGCATGGGTATACCTGAACGATTAGGATTTACCCAAGAAGCTCGTCTGGCTCAGATCGAGTACAAAGAATCCGAAGATCGATTTGTCGATCACTATTTGTACCGAATGTTGCGGGAGGATTGGGAATAATCTAATTGTGTACTCGCTTTAAATACAGGTTAGATTTATGAACATATTCTTTGGTAGATTTTGAGGTAAATAGATTAAAGCGAAAAATGTACCATAGGGCATGAAAGCCATCGGTATAGTTAATTTTTTTGCCTTCTTCATAGGTCCTACCATAATAAGAAATCGGAGTCTCATAAATTTTTGCATTTGTTTTACAGACTTTAGCAGTTACCTCAATCTCAAAACCAAACCCTGAACTTTTTATAGGCATGTCCTTTATTAGTTCGCTTCGAAATGCTTTGTAGCATGTTTCTACATCCGTCATGTTTTTATTAGTTAACAAATTACTAATGAAAGTTAATCCTTTATTTGCTATGTAGTGATAAAAATACAATACACGACTAGCTTGGCGGACTAAAAAACGACTCCCATAGACAACATCTGCAACCTCCCTCCAAATAGGCTCGCAAACATGAATAATATCTTCTGGGTCATACTCTAAATCAGCATCTTGAATAATTATTATCTGTCCTTTAGCTACCTCAAATCCACGTTTTAAGGCAGCTGTTTTACCCATATTTTGGGATTGATGCAATAACTTAACTATCTGAAATTCGCTTTGTATAGCTTCGACTATCTTGACGGTGTCATCGGTTGAAGCATCATTGACAACAATAATTTCTTTTACAAATGGTAACTGTGTTACCTTTTGTAAGACGGTAGCAATTGTATGTTCCTCATTGTATGCTGGAATTATAACGCTTACGTTTTGCTTCACGGGAGATATTGATTTGAAATTATTTAATCCTTAAACATAAGGTGTGAGTTTGAAATCTGATAATTCTAATATTAGCAACAAAAATAAAGTTTGGTGGGGGATATTTGGTGGTGGATCGTTGCTATCAATAATCTACTTATTCCGAGGATTTTTTCAATTACTTTCAGGGGAGAGGTTGCCAGTTGATTTGGCATTAAGATGGTGGCGTTTTCAAAGATTGATAGTAGAGCAGGAAAATATTTATCTGACCATTAGCGATGCCGCTTATCCACCTTCATCATATGCACTTATGGGGCCTTTTTTAGGATGGTATCCCTACAATATTGTAGATGAAATATGGGCATTAGTTAATATTATAGCGCTCATATTTAGTGGATACATCGTCTATAAATTAATTGAAGAAAAAGGCATTGCGTATCAAATTTCATTACTTGCCATCCCGCTTTTTCTAAGTTTTCAATCGTTGGGAATGGTATTAGGTGTAGGGCAAATCACCATATTATATGTATCATTGCTGTTATTAGTAGTTTATATAGGATATGCCCAACCATTTAATAAATGGATTAATCTATTAGTAAGTAGTATTTTATTAGCGATATCGATGGGTAAATTTTCACTCATCATTCCCATTTGTTTTGTGTTTCTATTTGATAAACGGTTTAGAGGCATTTTATTTGGAGCAGTTGGCATTAATGTACTAATAAGTTGGTATATCGCTATTCAATTAGAAACAACTATTTGGGCAATTATTGCCGATATCTATCAAAACACAAAAGAAATTGTTGCCTTAGGGAGTATCGATGTTCATTCGATGCTTCATCATTTAGGGATTTCTCCTGATTACAGTGCATTCGTATCACTTTTATTTTTGTTATTGTTAGTACATTTTTTGATTTCTTTGCAAAAGAACAACACAATATTTCTAAAACTAGCCATAGCAGCCATTATAGCTCGTTTTTGGACTTATCATGCCCACTACGACAATATAGTTCTTGTATTCCTTTTAATTTATGCCTTCCAGCAACTAGATATGGTAAGTCAGTTTACATGGATAGACCTATTGGACGCCAAAATATTATGGGTATTGTTGATTTGGTTAAGTTTGGCAATACCAGCTCGGTTTCTTACCGCAGATCCTCCCTTTTATGGTGTATTTCTGGGATTCCAAGTTATTATATGGTTGGGCTCAGCTTTACTACTAATAAAAAGAGGATATGATTTGAAGGCATTAGCCCCGTGATTTATAGGTGGCTACCTTCACAATTGATTGATATTTCTTACATTCGAGCAATATTTAAATTACAAATCAGTAATATTTAAGGGATGGTAGAAACCAAGGATCGATTACTAACATTAGAAGAATTCATCATTCAGTCACAGAACAAATTTCCCGGGGCTACGGGGGATTTGTCGCAATTGCTGCGGGATATTGGGTTGGCAGCCAAAATAATTTCTCGCGAAGTTAACAAAGCGGGAATTACCAATATTCTTGGCTTCGAAGGCTCGGAAAATGTACATGGTGAAAAGGTCAAAAAGTTAGATCTGTTTTCTGATCAGCAATTGATCCGCTCTCTAGATCGCGCAGATCTTACCTGCATGGTCATTTCAGAAGAAAATGATGGTATTGTTCGTCTTAGCTCCAATACAGGTAAATATATTGTTTACCTGGATCCACTGGATGGTTCCTCAAATATTGATGTTAATGTATCTATCGGTAGTATCTTCTCAATTTACATGCGCGAGACGTCTGAGGAGGAAAACCCTAACGAGGACGATGCCTTACAAAAGGGGCACAAGCAGGTCGCTGCGGGATATGTACTCTACGGATCCAGCACAACCTTGGTTTATACCACCGGAATGGGGGTCAGTTTGTTTACTCTAGATCCTTCCATTGGTGAGTTTATCCTTTCGGAACGACGAATTGAAATGCCTGAACATGGAACGATATACAGTATAAACGAAGGCAATTCACATACCTTTTCAGATAATCTGAAAGATTATATCGCATTTTGTAAAGAAGAGGACAAACAAGGTGGCCGTCCCTACTCAGCTCGCTATATTGGATCCATGGTGGCAGATGTTCATCGTACGTTAATTAAAGGTGGTATTTTTATCTATCCGGAGAGCAGCAAGTATCCTAATGGCAAATTACGTTTAATGTACGAATGTAATCCATTAAGTATGGTCATTGAACAGGCGGGTGGAAAAGCCATCAATGGAAAAGATCGTATCCTGGACATTGAACCGGAAGCAATCCATCAACGTACCCCAATCTATATGGGATCGTCAAAAAATGTAGAAGAAGTGGAGCGTTTTCTTAATTCCTAGCCGTTAGCTCGAAAATAATTGGTTAAGGTCGATTTTGTGTATTCAGAATCGGCCTTAATTTTTGCGGGAAACTACTTTTTCTGGAATGAGATAGCCATCCCTTCTCGAATATCATATCTCTGACAAAAGCCCGCATTGGTTTCTACTACGTACTGAGCGGGTTGTATCGATGAATATTGATCTTGACTATAGGGCTGGGTTCGATGATGAATGGTCACAATTCGATAATCGGCGTTGACAAAAAGAATGTCTAGGGATAGGGGGGTATTAGCCATCCAGAAAGAACGCTCCCGCTCTTGATCGAAGATAAATAACATACCGGCAGAAGCAGGAAGTTTTTCCACATCCATCAATCCTTCATTTCGTTCTTGAGCTTCATCCGCAATTGCTATGCTGATGGTAGCTATGGTATCAGAACGAGTGGTATTTAAAAACGCTAACCTGCCTTCATTATATGAAATGGTGCGACCAGAGGAGCTCTTTTCCTTGGACGCGTGGTTATCTTCTTTACCCGTACACCCCAACATGAACGTGGTAAATAAAAGTATTAAAAGGTATCGGACTGAAAAAAACGACATTCGGTTCATAGACATTACTATTTAATCTCAAAGGTAACCTGATCTTCAAATCGACCGCGTTCGAAAATGACTGTGTATACTCCTTTCGGCAAGTATTCTCCTCTTTGTTGAGCGTCATCCAATTTTTGAACCATGAGATTCCAATCAACGGTATTGAATCCATAGACTCCATCATCGGTAACGGAGTAAACCGTTTTATCATCCTGGTCTTGAATTCGAATATCCACATCTTTTCCAGCATCCCGTTTACGTCCCAAGTAATACCGGAATGTAATGTTAGGTTCGTACCAATCGCGGAAGGGTGCGCTCCGGGTACCCCAGCGATCGGAATGGCGAATGGTTGTGGGAGTGGGAGAGATAGCTATCATCCGTTGGTCAGAGGCAGCGGCTACCTTTTGCAAAGGAGTTAATTCGGTCACATAAATACTACGTCCATGGGTACCGATTACCAACTCTTGTTCCCGCGGGTGAATGACCATATCGTAAGATGCAACATTGGGTACGCCATTTAATAGCTCCCAGTGGTGACCATCATCAAAACTGATATAGGTGCCTTGATCGGTTCCGGCATACAAAAGATCTGGTTCTTTCTGATCCTGAACAATAACATTGACTGCTTCCTGGGGAAGATCACCAGTTACCGTATGCCAGTTTTGTCCATAGTCTGTGGTTTTATAGATGTAGGATTTGAATTCATCATAGCGATATCCGGTCAGTGATACATAAGCAGTTCCCTCATCGTGAACCGAGGCATGTACTTCACTTACCCAGCGATCCTGCGGTAAATCTGTAGATACTTCTTGCCAGCTGGTTCCGGCATCACGACTCAGCTGAATATTGCCGTCATCTGTACCTACCCAAATAGTATTAAAGTTCAGGGGCGATTCTGCTATAGTGGTAATCGTAGAGTAGGGGACATTACCCTGTGGAGTACGATTATCGGTTAAATCAGGGCTGATTGGAGTCCAAGATTCACCACCATCAAAGCTCCGATTCAGACGTTGGGAACCGAAATACAGAATTTCCGAATTGAAATGACTCATGTTGACCGGAGTATTCCAATTATATCGATATCGATCTTCCCCCAAATCGTGTTTGGGAGTAATGGTCGTGTATTGGTTGGTGCCCTTATGAATTTTGTAATAGTTCCCGAATTGATATCCCGTATATACAATATTGTTGTCCTCGGGATCCACGGCCACATGCATACCATCACCGCCAAACAAACGTTTCCAGTGACTGCCGTCATTAGGACTGCCATGGGAAGGGCCATAGAACACACCATTATCCTGTAGTCCACCATATATATTGTAGGGCTCTTCCATGTCGATGGCTACAGTGTAGAACTGCCCGACCGGTGCCACATTGTGATGGATGAAATTAAGCCCACCATCGTGACTTTCATAGACACCACCATCATTACCTAAAATCAAATGGTCCGCATCATCGGGATCCAGCCATAAAGCATGATGGTCGACATGTACATCTTGATTAACGGCAATCTCGTCCCACGTTTTACCCCCATCGGTCGATTTCAGTAAAGGAACTCCCAACATATAAAGGGTATTAGGATCAACAGGAGAAACCCGAACCTCGCCAAAGTAGTAGCCATAGGTATAATAGAGCGCCTCAAAATCTTCTTGATTAGCTTTTGTCCAGCTCTGTCCACCATCTTCGGAGCGATAAACTTCTGCACCAATAACATCTGTATCAAAAAGAGCTTCATTGGCATCACCCACGAACTCGGCTAAATCTTTCGGTTTATAAACGCCTTCCGCTACGTCTTTCTTTAAAGATTGGGCAGAATATTTATCAGGAAAGTCGTATCGGCTGAGATAAGCCGTAAGTTTCTCGTTATCCAGAGCCTTAAAATCTCGCTTGGACATCTCTACAAAACTGGCTGGTATCAATTCATCTTTGGGAAGTTCTTTTTTTTCGGTACGCTCTTTTTGATTGTCTACACTAGCGTACAATATTTCGGGCTTGGATGGGCTGATCGTCAAACCAATACGCCCCACATGTTTGCCTTGGGGTAAATCATTGATAATGCGTGTCCAACTTTCACCGCCATCTGTAGAATGATATACACCGGACCCTTGACCGCCTTCTTTGAAATTCCAAGCTTTTCGGGAGCGTTCCCAGGTCGTAGCCCACAATTCATTAGGATTATCCGGATGAATAATCAGGTCTATAACACCGGTGCTATCATTCACAAAAAGGGTCTTTTTCCAAGTTCCCCCCCCATTAGTCGTTTTATAGACTCCACGTTCTTCATTGTTGTGGTAGAGAGCGCCAACACTAGCTATCCAAACAACCTCCGGATTGCTGGGGTGGATTATAATACGACCAATATGTTGCGTGTTACGCAAGCCCATGAACTCCCAAGACTTACCACCATCCTCGGTTTTATATACGCCGGCTCCTGCATAACTGGAACGACTACTATTATTTTCTCCGGTTCCCACCCATAAGATATCCGAATTCGAAGGGGCTAGAGCAATATCACCGATAGTTAGTGATCCCTGATGATCAAAAATAGGGGTCATGGTGTTACCACTATTACGAGTTTCCCAGACCCCGCCTGAGGCAAATCCCACAAAGAAGTGTTTGGGCTGACTGGGATTAACAGCCAGATCGGTGACTCGGCCACTCATCACCACTGGCCCAACGTTGCGTACCGGGAACTCTTTAAATATGGAGTTGTCCCGCATCTGATATCGTTGTTCTATGGCCCGACTGCGCTCTTCAGTTGTGGTTGGCTGAATATTTTGCCCCCAAACTGAGGAGATAGGGAGGATAACAAAAAGAATAGTTGCAAATAATGATCTCATAGCAAGGCAAATACGATTGAGTGTTTGAGGAAAGCTAATTATATGGGTTACAGTCTGATGTAAAAGCTTTAAAAAAACTAGTATACCAATAATCAAAATCGAAACTATATAATGAAACAATAAAACAGGGAGTAAATTGGTTGTATTTTGTGATGAATAAACCTATTTTCCCAATGCTAAAAAGTGAGCGCCGGGAGGTACTCACTTTTTTTTGTACCTAAGGTTCGATGGAATTGAATACATGACAGACAAACGCATAGACACCATTACTGAATTAGTTACTCCCTTACTGGAGGAGCAAGATCTATTTTTGATCGATGTGAAAATTCATCCTGGTAAGGAAATGGAAGTCTGGATCTATGTGGATTCAGAAGAAGGTGGCGTAAATCTGGATACATGTGCGGATATTAGCCGGGAATTAGGTTTTTTAATGGAAGCGCACGACTTATTTACCAAGCGTTACCGATTAAATATTTCCTCACCGGGTATGAAACAGGCACTAGTAGACAAACGGCAATACCGAAAAAATGTGGGCCGTAAGGCGCGCATCAAATTTAAGCGTAATGGCAATTATACTCGTTATGATGGAGTAATGTCTAATTATGACGGAGAGTTGATTACGCTAGAAGTCGATGATGATGAAGTGGGTACCCAACAAATTAAGTTCGATGAAATAGTGGAAGCTAGTATTATTCCGAGCTTTAAATAGCAGTATTTCAAGTTTAGAAAGTCACTCAACATTAGTTCACGGAGCAGCAAGATGCAAAACGATATTTCAAAACAGATCATCCAGTCTTTCGCCGAGATTGCCAAGGAAAAGGGAATCGACAAGGATTTGTTGCTTTCTATCCTGGAGGATGTATTCCGTACCATGATTCGCAAGAAGTACGGATCTGATGAAGCCTTTGAAGTAATTTTAAATGCTGATCGTGGCGAAATCCAGATTTTGCATATACGGGAAGTAGTTCCCGAGGAAGAGCTGACTAACGATGTAACTGAAATTACGTTGGAGGAGGCACAGGAAGAGGATCCCGATCTGGAATTATATGATGAGTACGCGAAAGAGATTTCTATTCTGGATTTCGGTCGCCGTGCAGTGATGATGGCTCGTCAACAATTGGCGCAGCGCATCCGTGAAATTGAGAAAGACAATATGTTCGAAGATTACTCCGAACGTATTGGCGAGATCATTCTCGGAGATGTCTATCAAGTACGACGCAATAAAGATATTTTAGTTAACCACAATGGGGTTGAGCTACTTTTACCACGACGTGAACAGATCTATAAAGATCGGTTCCACAAGGGAGACACCATTCGGGCCGCGGTTATTGAAGTAAGCCGGCGTAATGGTAATCCCACGGTCATTATCTCTCGAACTTCCGAGATTTTCCTAGAACGATTGTTTGAAAATGAGATCCCCGAAGTGTTTGATGGGATTATTGAACTGGTAGAAATCGCTCGAGAGCCCGGAGATCGTTCAAAAGTTGCGGTGCGTTCGCATGATGAACGGGTGGATCCGGTTGGAGCCTGTGTAGGAATGAAAGGAATTCGTATTCACTCCATTGTCCGGGAACTGCAGAATGAGAATATTGATGTGATTAACTACTCGGATGATAAAGTGGAATTTATCCGCCGAGCGCTACAACCTGCAGAAATTTTGAATGTAGAACTGAATGAAGATCAAACTCATGCCAAAGTACTTGTCCCTGCAGATCAGGTTTCCAAGGCTATTGGACGTGGAGGCGTGAATATTCGTTTGGCCTCTAAATTGACCAATTGCGAGATTGATGTCTATCGCGAGGTCGACGAAGAAGAAGACATTGATATCTTTGAATTCGAAGAAGATTTCGGTGAAGATGCTGTTCAGTTACTCTATGATATTGGTTGCGATTCAGCTCGCGCCGTCCTAGATCTAGGTGTGGAGGAGCTTCAGCGCCGCACAGATGGTGAAATCGACGAAGAAGAAGCGGTTCGAATCATCAGTATTATCAAATTGGAATTCGAAGATGAGGAAGATGTAGAGGAAGAAGAGATCTAATAATCTCGGCTACCAATGCCACAGAATCCTCATTATCTTATACCGTTTATTAATTACGCTACGGAAACAGCAAAAACTTTTATATGACGCAGCAAAAACCTAAAAAACTTTTCAAGGTAGCTTCAGAATTTAATGTCTCCACGCAATCGATAGTGGACGCATTGGCTGATCGCGATTTTGATATCGACAACAAACCCAATTCCAAGGTCACCGCTGAAATGTACGCGGTGTTGGAAGAGGAATATGGCGTCGATAAACAGCGTAGTGCCGAGCAGGCAAGAGCCAGAGAAGCTTATGAAAATCGTCGCAATGAAATACATGCGTCTCGTAATGAAAGTGTTTCCGTGGAAAGCTTCTTAGAACCAATGGACGATTTACCGTTGGAACCGGAAGAAGATATGCCGCTGGAGCCTCAAGAAGAAGAAACCGTGACCCAGGAAGAAGAGGTCCACGAAAAAACAGAAGCTGATGCGGAAGCCGATGCTGATAGTGAAGAAGAGACGGATACCGAAGCTGAAGTTGAATCGGAGACAGAGGCCGAAGCCGAAGCCGATGAACAGATAGAGACAGATGTCGAAGCTGAAGCTGAAGAAGCTAAAGACGAAAAGGAAGAGGTCGTAGCCGAAACCAAAGAGCCGGAAGAAGAAGCGGCCGCGGACAAACCTGAGCAGGAAGAAGCTGAAGCAGAATCGGAAACCGAAGAGGTAAGTGCTGAAGCAGACGAGAAGCAGGAAGAGAAGGAACAGAAAGAGGAAGAAACTGAGCAAGCAGAAACCTCTGAAGAAAAAGATGAAGACGAAACTGAGGAAACAGAGGTAGAGAGCGAAGAGAAAGAAGACACTGATCAAGATGTAGAAGATGATGAAGAGGCCGAGGATGATGAAGAGGCCGAGGACGATGAAGAGGTTGATGAGGATGGCGAAACCGTCATTCGAGGGCGCGCCGGACGTTTAAAAGGCACCAAAGTACTCGGCAAGGTGGATGTCAATCGTCATGACAAGAAAAAGAAACGCAAAAAGAAAAAGCGTAAGAGAAAAAGTGCTCAGGGCGATGACGATTCCAAGCAACGGTCGGATAAGAGCAATAAGCCGAAGCGAGGAGATGATCAGAAGTCTCGTAAGAAGAAGAAAAAGAAGAAAAAGCGACGTAAACGCTCCAAAATTGATGAGAGTGATGTAGAGAAGAAAATGCGCGAAACAATGCAGCGCATGAAATCTTCCGAGACAGTGGGTAGTCGTCGTCAAAAGCGTCGTCAACAACGGAGAGAGGAACGCGAAGAACAGCTGCAGGAGCAAAAAGAGCTCGAACAATTACAAGAAGAAGTTCTTGAAGTTACCGAATTTATTACGGTGAACGATTTAGCTGATCTGCTCGGAGTGGGTGTGAATGATATTATTACTACCTGTATGAATCTGGGCATGATGGTTTCCATCAACCAGCGACTGGATGCCAGTACTATCGAACTCGTTGCTGAGGAATACGATAAAGAAGTCGAGTTCGTGGATGCCGATGACATGATCGAAGAGATTGAGATCGAAGAGGACGATCCGGAAGATCTTGAACCGCGTGCGCCAATTATTACGGTAATGGGACACGTTGACCACGGTAAAACTTCCTTGCTTGATTATATACGTAAAGCAAAAGTAGCGGCTGGTGAGGCTGGTGGAATTACCCAGCACGTAGGTGCGTATTCGGTTAAAACCGATGACGGACGGCCTATTACTTTCCTGGATACGCCCGGTCACGAAGCTTTTACGGCGATGCGTTCTCGTGGTGCACAGGCAACCGATATTGTAATTCTGGTTGTTGCCGCTGATGATGCGGTGATGCCGCAAACCATTGAGGCGATCAACCACGCCAAAGCTGCTGGCGTTTCACTGATTGTAGCTATCAACAAGATGGATAAAGCTGGCGCCAACCCGGATAAAATTAAGCAGCAATTGGCCGAACACGATGTTATCGTTGAGGAATACGGAGGTAAGGTACAGAGTGCCGAAATCTCCGCTAAAACAGGTGATGGTATCGATGAGTTGCTGGAAAAAGTACTTATCGAATCTGAACTAATGGAATTGCGCGCCAATCCCAATCGTCAGGCTGAAGGTACTGTTCTGGAGTCTAAAAAGGATAAAGGAAAGGGTATCGTGGCCAATATCTTGGTTCAAAATGGTACCTTGCGAGTTGGCGATGCCTATGTTGCCGGTCCTTGCTTTGGTCGTGTTCGAGCCATGGAAGATGAGCATGGTGAACGGCTCGAAGAGGCGGGACCATCTACTCCGGTTCAGTTGTTAGGATTTAATGAAATGCCGCAAGCCGGTGACCGCTTAGTGGTAGCCAAGGATGAGAAAAAGGCCAAAGATATTGCCAATCAACGTCAGCAAATCAAACGTGAGCAAGATCTGCGTAAAAGCAAGCATCTCACCCTGGATGATCTGTCTCGTCGATTGGCACTTGGTGAAGTGACCGATTTAAATATCATTATAAAGGCTGATGTGGACGGATCCATCGAGGCCCTCTCCGGGTCATTGCAGAAATTGAGCAACTCCGAGGTTGCGGTTAATATTATTCACACCGGTGCCGGTGCTATTACCGAATCCGATGTGTTGTTGGCCTCCGCTTCTGATGCTATTATTATCGGTTTCCAAGTTCGTCCTACACCTACAGCACGTAAGTTGGCCGAATCTGAGGAGATTGATATTCGACTCTTCAGTGTAATTTATGATGCAGTGGATGAAGTTCGAGATGCTCTGGAAGGACTGTTAACACCTGAAATTAAAGAGGAGATCCTGGGTAATATTGAGGTACGAGATACCTTTAAGGTACCTAGTGCTGGAACGATTGCCGGTTGCTATGTAATGGATGGTAAGGTGACACGAAATTCCAAGGTGCGACTGGTTCGGGAGGGCGTAGTTATTTATGACGGCGAACTCGACTCTCTGAAACGGTTTAAGGATGATGTTAAGGAAGTACAAGCCGGATATGAATGCGGATTGGGTATTTCCAATTATAACGACATCAAGATAGGCGACCACATCGAGGTATATCGAGAAGTTGAGAAGAAACGAAAACTCGATTCAGTTTCATAGCATAGGACTAGTTAAATGAGTATTCGTACTGAACGTCTGGGTACCGTTATCCAACGGGATCTGGGCGCGATTATCCAAAAGCATTACCAGCACGGGACAATCATTACCGTCACAAGAGTTGATGTGACTGAAGATCTGATGATTGCCAAAATCTATTTAAGTATCATGGCTCCGGGTCAGGATACCGATACGGTATTTGACTATCTTCAAGAGCATGTGGTTGATATTCGGAAACGGTTGGCGAATAAAATCAGACACCAAGTTCGTCGTATTCCCGAGCTGCATTTGGTTAAAGATGAGTCGGCCGCTTATGCCCAAAAAATGGAACGCATCTTTGATGAAATCCGGGAAGAGCGAGAGCAGCGTCAGGATGGTATCGATGATGAGGAGGAGTAACAGTTTTACCATGACAGATGGTTATCCCGGCCTACTTCCGTTGTTCAGTACTCGGAATTTGAGATCATCGCTGCTCTGATTTAATACTGTATGGCTGTTACCATTCCTCTGAAAGATTTGACGGTATATTCCCAAGAACATCTCCCCGCCAAGGATGCCGATTTCAAAGCAGGATCTGCCTTTCTATTGAATAAACCCAAAGGAAAAACGAGTTTTCAGCTTGTCTATGAGCTTCGTTCTTTACTCAATGGTATAAAAGTTGGCCATGCCGGAACGCTGGATCCAATGGCTACCGGTTTATTAATTGTATGTGTGGGTAAAGCCACCAAATCAATTAAGTATATCCAGGAATTGGATAAAGTTTACACCGGGGAAGTTACACTGGGAGCCTCAACACCCAGCTTTGACTCGGAAACGGAGATTGATCAAACTGAAGAATGGGATCATGTGACGTTAAAATTGATCAACAAAACACTAGATGAACAATTTTCGGGGACGATTGTACAATATCCACCAGCTTACTCCGCCATCCGGCGAAATGGAGAACGGCTATATAGGAAGGCTCGTCGGGGAGAAAAGGTTCAGGTGCCGCCTCGTCAAGTTACTATAGAGAAGGCTAGAGCTTATGAGATGAATGGCCCTAGATTTAAATTAGATGTGACCTGCAGTCGAGGGACCTATATTCGTTCTCTAGCTCATGATATCGGGAAAGCAATTAATAGTTTGGGGTACCTTTCCGCGTTACAGAGAACCGCTATTGGTCAATATAAAGTGGATCAAGCATTCTCTATAAATGATTTAGAATCAATACTCTGAGATTGGCTATGTCTGAATTGGTGTTTCTAAAAGAAGTTCAGCAAGATTTAAATACCGTAGTTACTGTAGGTACATTTGATGGGGTGCATCGAGGGCATCGAGCACTTATCGATACAGTTATTCAACGAAGTAGAGAACATGGTGCCCGAAGTGTTATTGTAACCTTTGATCCACATCCGCGCGATATTATTAATCCGGGGTCGGACGGAATTAAATTACTGACCACGCTAGAAGAACGATGCTCCATTTTAGCTGATTTGGGAATTGATGCAATGGTGGTCATTCCCTTCACCAGGGACTTTTCATTGTTGTCATCGGAAGAGTTTATACGAGAAATTATTTATGAGAAAATCGGCGTAAAAGAATTTGTCATAGGATTTGATCACCATTTTGGTCGCAATAGGGAAGGTACTATTGAAACGGTACAACAGTTGGGGCGAACGCTGGGTTTTGGGGTACATGTGGTTTCTAAGCGAGAATTCGATGACCAAAAGATAAGCAGTACAGCTATTCGAAAAGCGATCATGGAGAATGGAGATATCCCATTGGCCAATGAGTTATTGGGTTGGACTTACCGACTGACCGGTACCGTGATTCATGGTGATAAAAGAGGAGCTTCGATTGGATTTCCCACTGCCAATATCAAGCCGGATCATCCCAATAAGGCAATCCCTAAAAATGGTGTCTATGCCGTACGCACAAAGATTAATGGAGATGAGTATGGGGGTATGATGAATATTGGAGTACGTCCAACTTTTACCGAAGAAGAAGAGGCCACTTTAGAAGTGCATCTATTCGATTTTGATGACAATATCTATGGAAAATCCCTGGAAATATTCTTCGAGGGGCGTATTCGAGATGAGCAAAAGTTCGATGGTATTGAAGCCATAAAAAGGCAATTAAAAGAAGACAAACGTATTGCCGAATCAATATTAAATTGATATATTTGCAAACTGTATAGAAATGGAAACCCGGTAAACTTACGAACGCACTCACACATGAGCTTAACCACGGAAGAGAAAAAAGAAATTTTTGAAAAATACGGTAAAGGATCTAAAGACACAGGTTCAACCGAAGCTCAAATCGCATTGTTCACGAAGCGAATCAATCATTTGACAGACCATTTGAAAGATCATGGACAAGACCACGCATCGCGCCGTGGATTGTTGAAACTGGTAGGTAAGCGTCGTCGCTTACTCGACTATCTTAAGGATAACGATATCGCAACGTATCGAGAACTTATTGCTGATCTGGGGATTCGTAAATAAGCGAATGATAAAGGCACGATTTTCGTGCCTTTTTTTATATTGCTCATCTATTATCGGTAACCTTATGGTTACCATTAGTCAACCAATACAATACAACAGAACGTTGTAGGTATTCGAGAGAGGATCGTTGATATCAGTATCAGGTGATTCCTCAGTAAATGTCGAATACAGTTAGAATACGAGAAAGAAGGAAGATATAATTTATGAAAGCTGATTTTAGAACAGTAGAATTTGCACCTGGCAAAGAGTTGTCTATTGAAACCGGACGGCTGGCTAAACAAGCCGATGGTGCCGTAACGGTACGTATGGGTGATACCATGGTACTTTGTACAGCGGTTAGTGAAAAAGAACCCAAACCGGGATTGAACTTTTTCCCGCTGACAGTAGACTTGAGAGAGAATTTTTCAGCCGGTGGACGTTTCCCCGGTGGATTTATTAAACGAGAAGGGCGTCCCTCTGAAAAAGAGGTATTGGCCAGTCGATTGATTGACCGTACGATTCGTCCGTTGTTCCCTAAAGGGTATAAATGTGAAACACAGATTATTTGCCAAGTAATTTCCTCTGATGGAGAGAATGATGGCGATGTAATCGGCGCGGTGGGGGCTTCGGCTGCTTTAACCTTGTCGGATGCACCTTTTGAAGGACCGATGGCCCAAGTTCGTATCGGTCGTATTGAGGGTGAATGGATTATCAACCCAACCATTACGGAGCTGGAATCCAGTGAAGTAGACTTGATTGTTGGTGGTACCGAAGAAAGCGTAGTCATGATCGAAGGAGAAATGGATGAGATCTCTGAAGATGAGATGATTGACGCGATCAAGACTGCTCATGAAGCCATTATCAAGCTCTGTAAGTTTCAAAACGAACTTGCTGAAGAGTTCGGTAAAGAAAATCGAGAGTTCGAACCAGAAGAGACCGATGCTGAGTTAGAAGCTAAGGTCAAAGAGCTGGTTGGGACACAGATTAATGAAATTGTCAATACCGGCTTAGGTAAGGAAGAGTACAACGCTCGCCTGAAAGACGTACGTAATAGCGTTATTGAGCAAATGGGCGAGGAATACGAAGAGCAGGAAGATGATATTAAGGAGATCATCAGCAGCATTGAGAAAAATGAGCTGCGTAATATGATCTTGACCAAGAAGAAGCGAATCGATGGACGTAATCCGGAAGATATTCGCGATATCTGGTCTGAAGTCAGTTATATGCCTCGTACCCATGGCTCCGCGATCTTTACGCGTGGTGAAACACAGGCACTGGTATCCGCTACTCTAGGTACCAAAGCGGATGAGCAAGCCGTAGATACGCTGTTTGAGCAAGATGCCAAGCAATTCTACCTACAGTATAACTTCCCACCATTCTGTGTGGGCGAAGCCGCATTTTTGCGTGGACCCGGGCGACGAGAAATCGGTCACGGACACTTGGCCGAGCGTGCGGTTCGCAAGATGATGCCTTCTTTTGAAGAGTTTGGCTATGTGATCCGCGTGATTTCAGACATTCTGGAATCTAACGGTTCTTCTTCAATGGCTTCTATCTGCGGTGCTTCCATGGCACTTATGGATGCTGGCGTTCCCCTGAAGAAACCGATTTCCGGTATCGCAATGGGAATGATCGTTGGCGAAAACGATACGGTGGTTCTTTCCGATATCCGTGGCGAAGAAGACTTCATGGGCGATATGGACTTCAAAGTAGCCGGAACTCAAGACGGTATCACGGCTTGTCAGATGGATATCAAAGTAAAGGGCATTTCTTACGAAGTGATGGCCAAAGCATTGGCACAAGCCAAAGAGGGCCGTATGCACATTCTGAATAAAATGGCTGAAACCATCAGCGAGCCACGAGAGCAACTTTCTGAATTCGCTCCGCAGTTTGTTAAGATGGAAATCGATGCCGACGAAATTGGTAGCGTGATTGGTCCTGGCGGCAAGGTGATTAAAACCTTGCAGCGTGAAACGGATACCGAAATTCATATTGAAGAAAATGAAGAAGGTACCAAAGGCTTAATCACCATTTCTGCGGATAGCTTAAGCAACGCGGAAGAAGCCAAGAAACGCATTAAGCAGATGACCGGTCAGCTTGAAGAGGGCACCATCTATCACGGTACCGTAAAAGCCATCAAGGACTACGGTGCCTTTGTAGAGATTGTCCCTGGTAAAGACGGTCTGCTGCACATTTCTGAAATTGCGCATGAGCACATCCCCAATGTTCGCGATGTACTCAGCGTTGGAGATGAAATCGAAGTAAAACTGATCCGTGTTGAGCACGGTGGAAAGCTTCGACTGTCTCGTAAGGCTCTTCTGGATCAAGAAGAAGAAGAGTAACAACTTCGAGACGATCTCGTTATATTCAAGCGCCATCTTAACCGATGGCGCTTTTTTTATCTATTGAATTTCTTAACTATATCCTTTTTGTATGCAACAAGTGGAAGGTGTAGAAGGCGTACGTAAGTCCATAATGGACAATGGACTTAAAGTGGTCACCGAACACATCGAGAGTGTTAAAAGTGTGGCTGTTGGTATTTGGGTGAAAACTGGCAGTCGAAATGAATCTGCTGAATTAGCCGGAGTCACTCATTTTTTGGAGCACATGTTATTCAAGGGGACCGAGAACCGATCCTCCTATGATATTGCCATGAGTATGGAATCGGTGGGAGGCTATTTGAATGCCTTCACATCCTCCGAATACACCTGTTATTATGCACGCTGTCTGAATACGCAAATTGATCGTGCATTGGATGTATTAACCGATATGGTTCAACATGCTACATTTCCTGAGGATGAGCTTCAGAAAGAAAAAAAAGTAGTCATCGAAGAGATGAAGATGTATCGGGACAGTCCCGATGACTATTTGATAGAGCAGTTTAAAAATCAGTTGTTTCCGAATCATCCATTAGGACGACCTATTTTAGGTTTTGAGGATACAGTCACTGCTTTTTCCCGAGAAGATCTGTTCCAATATGTGGATGATCGCTACCAACCAGAGAATATCGTGGTAGCCATTGCCGGTGATATTCAACACGAACGTGCTTTGGAATTAGTTGGGAATTTATTCAGCACTCATGAAGCCAAAGCCGTGGTTGGAGCTAAGGAAGTTCCAGCCGAATATCAGCAAAGCAAAGAGGTCTATACAAAAAAAATCCAGCAAACCCACCTCATGCTAGGGCGCCGTGGATTATATGCTGATCATGATGATCGATATAAATTATTACTAGCTAATACGGTATTGGGTGGAGGAATGAGTTCTCGTTTGCACCAAAATGTGCGTGAGAAATACGGCTATTGTTATTCCATCCAATCATTCAATCAATCCTATAGTGATAGCGGCGTATTCGGTATTTATGTGGGAACCGATGCTGATTATGTGGACCATGTTCGGGAACTTATCGAAACTGAATTAAGCCGATTTAAAGACGAACCGATACCCGATCAAGAACTCAGTGAAGCAAAATCACAGCTCAAGGGAAAACTACTCTTATCACAAGAAAACATGAGTAGTCGTATGTCTCGTTTGGCAAAAAGTGAACTTTATTACGATCGCTATATAACATTGGATGAATTGGTCAGTGAGATCGATCAAGTTTCATCGGAAGAGATACAAGATTTTGCCCAAGAATTTTTTGATATTAGCCAATTCTCCGAAGGCTTACTAAAACCCGCGGCGTCCTAACTGGATCCGGTGGATGAACTTAAACTATAATTTGAGACTGACATCTTAATTCGCATGACCTACATACGTGATCTTTCCGAACTTGAAGACCAGCAGGTAACGCTACACGGATGGGTATATAATTATCGAACCAGTAAGAAACTGTTCTTCCTGGAATTGCGCGACGGTACGGGAATTTGCCAGTGTATCGTGGCCAAAGATGATGTATCCGAAGAAGTATGGGAGTATGCGAATGAACTGCGACAGGAAAGTTCACTGACCGTGACCGGTACAGTGAAAAAAGACGATCGCAGTATTGGCGGATACGAATTGCACGTAAGTGACTTGGAGATTATCCAGGTTGCCGAAGATTATCCTATTACGCCGAAAGAGCATGGGGTAGAGTTTCTGATGGAGAACCGCCACTTATGGTTGCGAAGCCAGCGACAGTGGGCGGCTATGCGGGTACGCAATGAGATTATCTTTGCGATCCATACTTACTTCCAAGAAAACGGTTTCATCCAGATGGATGCGCCCATTTTCACCGGAAACGCAGCGGAAGGAACCACTAACTTATTCGAGACCGATTATTTCGATGAAAAAGCCTATCTGACTCAATCCGGTCAGTTATATGGGGAAGCCATGGCCATGGCCCATTCCAAGATTTACACCTTCGGACCAACATTTCGGGCCGAAAAAAGTAAAACCCGTCGTCATTTGACTGAATTCTGGATGATTGAGCCGGAAATGGCCTTCTATGATCTGGACATGAATATGGATCTGGCCGAAGGGATGATGAAATTTATCGTACAACGCGTGCTGGATCGCTGTGAAAACGAGCTTGGTATTCTGGAACGTGATACCACCACGCTTGAAAAAGCGGTAGAGGGCACCTACAAGCGAATCTCTTACACCGAAGCAGTAGAGCTTCTGACCGGAGATAAAACGGCTCAGATGCTAGATGAAATGGAAGAGAGTCGGGTTCAAGAGAAACAAGATTTGGCTGCTGAGGAAGAGGAGCTCAAGGCCGAACATGGTCAAGCCAAAAAATGGCGTAAAGCACAGATCGATCAGTGCTTGAAGGATATCAACAAACGTGTAGATCAAATTGAAGAGGATCTGCGCAATATACCGGATTGGAAGGAGTCCGCGCTTAACTTCGAATGGGGAAGCGACTTCGGCGGAAGTGATGAAACTATTTTGACCCAACATTTTGATACTCCGATCATGGTGTATGGTTATCCCGCGGAGGTAAAGGCCTTTTATATGAAACGCGATCCGGAAGACGAGAAGGTAGCTTTGGCGGTAGATATGCTGGCACCGGAAGGATATGGTGAAATTATTGGAGGCAGTCAAAGGGAAGACGATCTGGACGTTTTACTTACTCGTATTAAAGAGCATAATCTCCCCGAAGAGATCTTTAGCTGGTACTTGGATCTACGTAAATACGGATCGGTACCGCACTCTGGCTTTGGATTGGGCTTAGAACGGACTGTAGCTTGGATCTGTGGGCTCGATCACGTCCGTGAAACTATTCCATTCCCTCGCATGATGGGTCGCTTGCACCCGTGATGTAGGGCGTTAGTTATAGGTTATTAGTTATTAGGAACTAGTTGCCGAGATTACGTTTTTTGCTAAGTGCTCAAGTAATCGGTAAACCGAGCTTTTATGTAAAAAAATACTCTTAGTCCCTAATAACTATTAACTAATAACCTGATATTTAAGCCCATGATGTCAGTTATTTAAAATCATAATTTTTGAAACGAAGTTTAAATCTAACTCCAACACCCGCTTGCCTAAAAAAACCAGTATAGAACTTTATTCTGAAGTAAAGCAATCTCTGGAACAAGGAGAGGTCGCCCCAGTATATGTATTCTGGGCGGAGGAAGAGTTTCTGGTTGATCAATTGCAGGACAAGGTCACGGGACTGGTTCCACCCGAGCAACGTGATTTTAATTACGATCTGTTGTATGGCCAGGATGTCACGGTCAACCGGGTACTGGATATTGCTCGTAGTTTCCCCATGATGGCTGATCGTCGGGTGGTAATCGTTCGCGACTACCATCAACTGCGATCCAATAGTGGGGAAGGAGAGCTCAATGATTTTATCAATTACTTTGAGCAGCCCAATCCCAGTACGGTGCTGGTATTAATCGATGCTAAGAAACCCAATGGCAACACCAAATTTGGAAGAGCGCTTCGAAAGAAATCGGTCTCTTATTTAAAGTTTAAGGAAATACCAGATTATCGGTTGCCCGATTGGGTGGCCGAGTGGGCCCGGATGCAATTTGGTAAGAAATTACACCCCGAGGCCGCTCAACTTTTAGTACAGTCTGTAGGGAACTCACTACAATTATTATCTACAGAATTGGACAAACTGTGTACTTTTAAGGACACTTCCGATCAGCTTACCAAATCGGACGTGAAAGAAATAATCGGCGTTTATCGCGAGTATGACATCTTTGAGCTAAAAGATGCCCTCCTAAACCGCGATTTAAACCAAACCCTGTTCATCGCGGAACAGATGTTGCAGCTATCTAAGTCGGACACGGGAGAAGTAATAAAAACCGTGGGGTTCTTTTATAGCTTGTTTAGCAACATTTGGCAGATACAGCATCTGCGGCGTAAAGGCATGGGACAATCCCAAGTTCAAGAAGCGTTAGGAATTCGAAATTCCTGGTACTTCAAAAACTTGTGGAAAGATGCCTCTCGCTTTAAATACGCTGAACTGCCTCGCATTTTCGATGCTCTCTTAGACGCTGACATGGCGGCTAAGGGCGTCGGCAAGCTAGATCCCGCTTCTATACTTCTTCTGATGATTCGCCGCATAATCGGCTAATCGCTGTCCCGGATTGATGGTCTCGATCCGATAGCATTAACATCAGAATAAAAACAGGGAAATAGGTTATGTCTGGTAAGAAAGCTACTAATGTGTCGAAGATGTCTGACGAAGATTTAATGGAGCTGTTCCAAGGGGATTATGAACCGGCTTTCAATGAATTAGTGAAACGTTATCAGGATCGTGTTCACAATTTCATTTATCGCTATACGCACAATCATCAGGATTGCGAGGATATCGTTCAGGAGACGTTTCTCCGGGTATATCGAAGTCGTCATTCCTACGAACGCATCGCGCGATTTTCTACCTGGCTGTATACCATCGCCATCAACTTGGCTAAGAGCCATTACAAGAAGAAAAAGCGCATGACCAAAGTATCCATGCACAAAGATCCTTCGGATCCGACCGATTTTGAGATTGTACTGTCTGATGAGGGCTTGACTCCAGATGAAGTACTACATGAAAAGTTGTGTGTACAGGAAGTAGAAAAGGCGTTGGAAGAGATTCCCGAAGATTTCCGAGAAGTGGTTATTTTGCGAGATTTACAGCAACTGACCTATGAAGAGATCGCCGATATTACCGATCTTCCCATGGGTACGGTGAAGTCACGAATTAACCGCGGACGATCCAAATTGCAGGACAAAGTAGGTTCTTACGTTTACGCGGAACATTAGTGTCCAAATGCCGTTAAATTACTGTACATCAAGACGCTAATCTTTCGTTATGCAACTACCATGAGCAATTATCGGCAGGACCTGGACCCAGTTATCGAGGAATACATCTGTGACTATGTAGATGATACCATGGATCCTGCCATCGCGGAAGTGTTTGAGGAATACCTCGATGATAATGAAGAGGTTAGAGCCTATGTGGAAGCCAGCAAGAGAGGCAAGGGTTTTTTGCAACAACTATCGTTTATGAGTTTATCGACCCCAGAGAAGTTTGGGCAAGAGCTAGAGGATAAAATTAAGCTGGAGCAGCAGTTAGATCGTCTGGAACAAAACTTTAGTGCTTCCACTCATACGGGGACAATAGTATTATCCATAGGCTTGATTATAGCACTGTTATTAGGTGGGTCGGCGATACTACTTTGATTGCGTATATATTATTCTGGAACCGTAGCATAACAAAAGTATCCGGAAGCTCCCCAAAAAATGGAGAGAGTGAGTGATGCATATCAATAAAGCCTTCTGATCAGCAATTCGCTAACACTCCGTAACTCCGGACGGTACATTAATAGGACAGAAGCTGATCCAGCTTTTCACCGAGTCGAAAATTGGCTAAGTAGCCCTGTTCCAGGTTTGGATTGGTAGGCACAGGGGTATCCAACGATGAGCAACGGATAACCGGAGCATCCAGGTACTCAAAACAATGCTCACTGATCCAGGCAGACAACTCGCTAGCTGGGCCCATGGTTTGGGATGGTTCCTGCAGCAGTAACACTTTATTGGTCTTGCTGACACTTCGCTCAATGGTTTCCCAGTCAATAGGAGAGAGGCATCGCAAATCCACGACCTCAATATCTTCTGGTCGTTTCTCAGCTTCCTCCATTGCCCAGTGAACACCCATACCGTAGGTCAGGATGGTGGCATCAGAACCTTCACGGTGTACCTTAGCTTTACCCAAAGGTTCTATGTAAGCTTGATCGAAGGTTTCCCGTTTAAGACTGCGATATAATTTCTTGTGTTCAAATATGAGAACCGGATTCGGATCGTAAAGAGCGTTGTAGGTCAATTGCATCGCATCTTCCACGGTCGCAGGTACCAATATTTTCAATCCGGGGTGTTGCATGAACCAACCTTCCGGCGATTGCGAGTGAAAAGGCCCTGCGCCCACTCCCGCGCCATGGGGAGCTCGAATGGTGAGATTTAATGGAGGCATCCAGCGGTAGCGACCTTTGGAAAGGTTGTTCACAATCTGGTTGTAACCGCAAGAAATGAAATCGGCAAACTGCATTTCGACTACCGGTTTGTAGCCTTCCAGCGCCAACCCGATCGCCGCACCAATAGCACCGGATTCAATAATAGGGGTGTTTCGGACGCGATCAGCACCATAGCGTTCCAGAAAGCCTTCGGTAACTTTAAATACCCCACCGTATTCAGCGATGTCCTGACCCATAATCAAGAAGCGCTCATCTTCATCAAAGGCTTGTTGAAGACCGGCTTGGATGGCATCAATATGGCGTTTTTCGCTCTTAGTTTCAGAAGTGAGCGCTACATTGGCCGTAGAGGCGGGCGTATCATTATCAGCCCAGACCGCTGCAGTTTCTCGTTGTATATCAAAGGTGGGATCATCCGCATCTAAGGCTTTATCCAGCTCTTCTCTGAATAGTTGATCAACTTGCTCTCGTTGTTCATCCAGTTCATCAAAAGACTGAATGTACTTGCGTTTCTTCAACCATTTTTCATAACGCAGGATAGGATCTTTGCGCCCCCATTCCTTGAAATATTCATCGGGCACATAAAAAGTTCCCGAAGCTTCCTCATGTCCCCGCATACGGAAGGTTTTAGCTTCAATAAATACTGGCCCCGCCGTTAATGCATGTTCTCGGGCTTCCCGCACGGTTTTGATAACTTCGAAGATGTCATTGCCATCAATTTTATAACCTTCAATCCCATAACCGTCAGCACGATCTACTAAATCGTCACAGGCATATTGATCATCAATAGGAGTAGAGAGGCCGTAACCATTATTTTCGATCATGAAGATCACCGGTAAGTTCCAAACCGCAGCCAAATTGATCGCTTCATGAAAGTCGCCTTCACTGGTAGCGCCATCACCGCAGAAACTAAGCGCCACACTTTGTTCCCCTTTCAATTGTTTGGCCAAACCTAATCCATCCGCAATGGGCATAGTGGCAGCCAGATGGGAAATCATCCCTACGATATTCTTCTCCGGGATACCAAAATGAAAAGAGCGTTCCCGACCTCGGGAAAATCCGTCCTTTTTCACCAACAACTGGCAAAACAATTTATACAGGGAAACTTCCCGCGTGGTAAATACGCCTAAATTTCGGTGCATAGGCAAAATGTAATCTTCATCTTGCAAAGCAATGGTCGCACCCACTGCTATTGCTTCCTGACCAATACCACTGAACCATTTACTGATTTTATTTTGCCGCAGCAGTTTCAGCATGCGTTCTTCAATGCGACGAGGGAGCAGGAGGGATCGATACGTTGAAAATGCTTCCTCGCTGGTAGATTGCTTTGAAAATTTTATCATGCGGGGGATAAAGAAATATGTAAATTTGAAATTCGTTGTTTGTCAAATAAGCGTTTGGCTACGGAACGAAGATACCCGACCGATTGCTGTACACATACTAAATGAATGTTGGAGTATACGGTTTACAACGTTTATAATCGATGGGTAATCTTGCTTCCAATTAGTAAACATTTAAAAAGGTAGAGGTTATGAACATATGCAAGCGTTAGGTCGGCAAATATTGGTCGAGTTTTATGATTGTGACGCGGAAATTTTGAATGATGTGGAGCGTGTTGAGCAAGTGATGTTACAAGCTACGCGCGCATCAAAAGCCAATATTATCTCTCATAATTTTCACAAATTCAGTCCGCACGGAGTGAGCGGAGTGGTCGTCATTGCTGAATCACATGTAGCCATTCACAGTTGGCCGGAATACAATTATGCTGCGGTAGATATATTTACCTGTGGCGAAACCATCGACCCATGGGTAATCCAGGAAGTCTTAAAAGAGGAATTGCATTCGGAAACTGTTTCCAGTATGGAGATGAAACGGGGACTATTTAAAATGGAACCTGGACACACTTTACTATTCAAACCTGAAAATGCGGAAGCTCCGAAAGCGGTGTAAACTCATTCTCAACTCATTATTTTAGATTTTAAAATATGTTCAATTCCAATCTGATGGTTCGTACCCCGAATGCATTTGCCCTGGTGCGTGGAGCCGCGGAAGGTCCCCAACCGTTGAATGCCTTTGATAATGCATTGATGAATGCGGGCATTGGGGATACCAACTTAGTTAAAATGAGTAGTATCTTACCCCCGGGAGCATCTCAAGTAGCTCAGTTTAATCTTCCTATGGGGGGGCTTGTACCTGTGGCTTATGCGTCCATTGAACGCCAACAACCGGGAATGCTTATTTCATCGGCTGTGGCGGTGGGGATTCCCAAGGATCCGAGTCAATCGGGAGTAATCATGGAACATCACGGGGTTAAATCACTGGATGATTCGGAAACAATTGTTCGCCAGATGGTTAAAGATGCTTTTGATTATCGAAATCGGCCCTTAATGGAGATTCAGTCCATTGGGATCGAGCATACGGTGGAACGGTGTGGCGCGGCCTTTGCAGCTGTTGTTTTGTGGTACATTTAAATTTCAATTGCTAAACGTCTGAGTTTGTAGTTAGTATGGCTTTCACATTTACGGAATATTACGAAGGGAAAACGGGTATCACTTTTGGTGTAAATCGGGTTTTATTTAGCGAAAGTACCCCTTATCAGAAAGTAGAGGTGCTGGAAACCGATTCTTGGGGGCGACTACTCACCGTAGATGATATGGTGATGTTATCGGAGCAGGATGAATTCGTATATCATGAGATGATAGCTCACGTGCCTCTGAACAGTCATCCCAAGCCAGAAAAAGTACTGATTGTGGGTGGTGGAGATGGTGGAACTGCCAGAGAGGTACTCCGTCATGAGCAGGTAACATCCGTGGATCTGGTGGAAATTGATGAAGCGGTGGTGCGTGCCTCCCAAGAGTTTCTCCGGGGGGTTGGGGAATTTGATGATCCGCGTTTAACGGTAACTATTGAGGATGGAATCCATTGGGTAGAGGACCACAAGCAAAGCTATGACGTTATTATTGTGGATGGATCTGATCCCGTGGGGCCGGCGGAGGGATTGTTTAATCGCAGTTTTTTTGAATCGTGCTATAATGCGCTTCATGAACAGGGTATTCTAGTTGCGCAAAGCGAAAGCCCTTGGGTGCAGCATTATCACGAGCCCATTAGACACATCTACCATATTATGGATGAGTTGTTTGATCTGGCTAAGCTCTATTTGTCCCATATTCCGCTGTATCCCACTGGTATGTGGGCGATGACCTATGCCTGCAAAGGTCAACTGGATCCACTCTCCGTTGAAACTGAGGACCGAGTGGCCAATTTTATGGCCAAGCACGGAGAACATTTGCGCTATTACAATCAGGATATACATCATTCGACTTTTGCCTTGCCCCAGTTTGTGCGTCGTGTCATAGGAACACTCGAGTAGACACTTAAGATCATTCAACTGATTGATGAAATCCCATATCGCTGCCTGAACATCCAATGTGCGAAAAATACGGTCGTACTGTTCATACTTATCTGGATGGTTGTAGAGGGTTCATCTCAAGGGGTATTTGCGCAGTCTGTTTCCAAGGATACTACACAGAGTATCAAATTTTGGGATCGTACAGCTGATAGACAGATTAAACTTCAGAATTTGTCATTGGACACCAAGGTTGATTCGGCACGATTAGTACTAGCCACCTTAGATCGACTACGGTATAAAGGTTATTGGAAGGCGCAGATCCATTCTATTGATCGTGAGGATAATACCCAATGGTTGATTTTAGGAGAGTTTGGGCAACCCTGCGAATGGGGGCAAATATATGTTAATGATGACACCATACGTAAACAGGGGCTATATCATGGCCGAGACTTAGAGCGCGAAATTGAGAACCAATTGCGTAGTCTTGAGGAAGAGGGTCGGCTACTGGCTCAAGTAAAGGTGGATACGGTATGGGTTGACGCAATTTCATCGGATCCATGTAAAGTACATGCTAAACTGACCGCAACCCCCGGAGAACCCGTGCGCATCGGAGGGTATGTATTTCCAGAGCTTGAACACACCTCCACTTCATATATTAGAACCGTATCCGGATTACGTGATTCGATGTTGGTTACCCCTCAATTATTAGGAAATGCCCGACAACGGCTGGAGCAAAGTGAGTTATTCGCCAGTGTGGAACGGCCGGAACTGATGAAGCAGGATTCCACCTATTTGGTACGCTATGATATGACGGAACGCAATCCCAATCGGTTTGATGTTCTGGTTGGATACGTTCCCAATACCGGTTCGCAAGCGGGCGGTACCATTGTGGGTAACGCTGATATTCGATTGCGACATTTGATCTGGGAGGGCAGTGATACCCGCGTGCATTTTGAGCGCCTTCGGGCTGATGTTACCAAATTAGATCTGAAAGTGACGCGACATTGGATAGCCGGTCACCCTTTTTCTGCCGGAACCGCCTTAGATTTTTTGCAGCAAGATAGTACCTATCAAACACGAAGCTTTCTGTTACGGGGTGGATATGAGTTGCTTCCTGGTGCTATGTTGTGGTTAACCGGCAGACGTGAGATTATCGCGGCCAACGAAACCACACCGCATACTTCGTCATTGGTTAGAGAAGAGCGCGGAACAGCGTTAGACGCATCCTCTTGGATGGGGGGCATGGATTTACGTTATGAAAGGGTAGATTTACGAATGAACCCCTCCAAGGGTTTTCGATTTCGTTTGCAGGTTGAGTCGGGCGTGAAAAATATTACTGATGCCCGGGCGGAGGCCGATTCAATTGACCAACGCCAAACCCCCTCAATCCTGCAGCTGGATGCCAGTGTGTTTCAGTCGCTTTGGCCGCGACATGTGTTGGTACCTTCCGTTCATGGATATGCCGTGGTGCTGGACCAGATAACAGAAAATGATTTAATACGATTTGGAGGCGCTCGATCCTTGCGTGGGTATCGTGAGGATCAGTTTCGGGCCTCGCAGTTAATTTGGGGCGATTTGGAGTATCGCTATCAATTGGAGACCAGTTCCTATGCGTTCATATTTGGTTCGGCCGGATACTACAAACGTCCCCGATTAATCACCGAGTCGTCGCGTCAAGCGGTTCGTGACGAATGGTTAAGCTCTTATGGGTTGGGTTTCAGTTATAATACCCGCTTGGGACAGTTGAAATTCAGCTATGCCATCTCCCCGGAGGATAGTTTTACTAATGGGAAAGTGCATTTCGGCATTGTGGGATCGTTGTAAAACCTACTTCGTAACAAACTACCCATGGTCTTCCTGGACGAATTGCTTCGATACTTCGGAAGAACGTAGATCCGGGATCCCCCGATGCCAAGAAGGAGTGTGCCAAAGGCAACACGGTGGTGTTAAGGCGCTGGGGGATCCCGGATCGGCACTACGCTATCACTTCGTTTATCCGGGATGACAGCTGGGGCAAGGCAATCCCGGATCGGCGACGCGCCTACGGCGGTCTTGTCCGGGATAAAAAAAGCGGTCGCCGAGATGATCGACGACCGCATGAATCAATATAGAGATGTAGCTGGTGCTATTAACGGATGTTGTCCTCGAATACGTAATCCGGTGGTGTAACACCTATCAAGTGCTCTACGAAGTAATCCCAGCGCATATTCATGAAATAGCGGGAATTACCAAAGCCATGACTTTCATTGGGGAAGACCATCAGATCGAAATCCTTATCTGCTTTTTGCAGGGCTTCTACCATGAGCAAGGTATTAGTGGGAGGAACATTGCTGTCCATCAAACCATGCGCGATAAGCAAATTCCCTTTTAGATTATCCACATAAAGCTGGTTAGCTTGGGTATCGTAGCTGTCGCCTTGCTTGTATGGACTTTCGGGGGCATCGTTGTTGGCGGCCGGTTCAAGCAGTCCGTGCCACTTTTCGCCCCAGTCGTCTTCATAGTTGCGATTATCATGATTTCCGGCCCCAGAAACAGCAACTTTATAGAAATCAGGATAAGCCAGAATTCCGCGTGTAGAAGCGAATCCACCACCGGAGTGTCCCCAGATGCCCACGCGATCCAGATCCATCCAGGAGTATCGCTCGCCTAATTGCTTGATCATACCCACCTGATCGGGCAGACCGTTATCCCCCATGTCACCGTAGTAGGCATCATGATAGGACTTGGATCGTCCGGGGGTACCCATGGCGTCCACTTCCACTACAATGAATCCCAGTTCTGCTAAGGCTTGTTTGTCACCGCGCGAAGGTCGAAAAGATCGACTACCCACACTACCTGATTGCGGACCGGGGTAAAGGTAGTTAAGTACTGGGTAATTCTTGTCGGGATCGAAGTTGGAAGGCTTGTACATCAAGCCGTAAAGATTGGTCTCACCATCACGGGCTTTCACCGTAAACTGCTCGGGTGGGATCCAGCCGTGATCTTCCAGCGGGCTGATATCCGCTTTTTCCAGTTCGGCTACTACTTCGCCATTCAAATTTCGAATAACGGAAACGGGTGGGGTATCAGGAGTAGAATAGGTATCGATGAAATACTGTTTGGATGCTGACCAATTGATCTCATGATTCATCGGTTCCGGCGTAAGCAAAGTCAAGCCGCTGCCATCCATATTCACTTTATAGAGGTAGTGATAATAAGGATTACTATCTTCCCGGTTAGATCCAGTGAAATAGATAGTGCGATTTTCTTCATCTACCCAGTGCAGATCCAACACGCGCCACTCGCCACTGGTAATTGGTCGCTTCAGTGCTCCGGTGTTCAGATCGTACAGGTAGAGGTGTCCCCAGTTGCTGCGTTCGGAAAACCAGATCACTTCGCCAGAGTTTTCCAGCACTCGCCAGCTTTCTTCGCTGTATCCAGACTCATAGTACGTTTCTTCCTCTTCACGAAGTATATCTCGGACTTCTCCGCTATTGGGATCTGCCGTACGTAGCTGGGCTACTTTATGATCACGAGAAGAGGAGACAAAGGCCAGTTCCTCAGAATCATCGCTCCATTCTACGTCCAAGAAGGTACCACCCCAATCGGCAATATGATCGGAGATCGTGGAGCGGTGGTAATCCGGATCCATATCCAACCGAACTACTTGGGGGTCTTCTTTATCTACATGAACAACCACTCGTTCAATGCGAAAAACGGTACTGTCACCGGGAAGCGGATATTTCCACTTTTCTAAATCGGAGTGTCCCACCTTCGTGTTATAGAGGTACATTTCGCCGACGCCGCGACTGTCATGCTGAAAGGTGGCAATTTTCTTGGAATCAGGGGACCAAAGCAGCACCGGGCGATCGCTTTTTATCCAACCGGCGTTGTTGGTTGCATAGCCATAATACTGCTCACCATCTTGGGTAAGCTGAATTTTTTCATCAGTTTCGGTATTACGAACCCATAGATTGTAATCCTTGATGTAAGCCGCCCACTTTCCATCAGGCGAAAAGGTTTCGTCCCACTTTTTGTTCGGATCTAACCGCTTGGTTTCGTAAGTAGCCAAATTTGTTGAAAAGCGATCACCATTAGCTGAAAAGGTCATAATTTGACCGTCAGCGCTTAACTCGATATCTCCAAGGGGCAGTTGACTGGCTGGAATGTCCCGCTCCATAATCTTACTTAGTTGATCCGCTAACTGCTGATGATCAAACGCAGGTTGCCGATCGCCAGTTTCGGGATTGACCAACATATACTGCAGCCCTTCTACAGATCGGGTCGTATAGATAAGCTGATCATTAGCCTGCCATATTGGTGAATTTACCGTTTGGTAGACCTTTTGGTGAGTGTTTTGCCAAAGCATCTGTTCGGCACGCTGATAGTCTTCAGCTGTTACATTTTCGGTAGTAGCCGGTGCATTTGGCTCTTGTGCCGATTGGGTTTGTTGGATGACTGAGCTCTGCTGGGCACAACCTGAAATAAAGAGGGCTGCAGGTATCAGCAAGCTAGCCACGGAATGGTTGAGTAATCTCATGGAACCGGATTAAGAGATTAAAATTGCTTTTCGATTTAAACAATAAACTAAGTGATAAACGTAAGAATGAAGACATTTTCGTAGCTTCATTCCGATTATAATCACATTATGATGTTGCCATTGATAGGGTAGGTGAAATATTAGAGGAGCGCAAGGAACTGAGATTATTTCGTGATGTAAAAATCTATTTAAGAATAATATTTATATAACTATTTAGTTATATTTGGGCGGAAGAAAAACAGCCAATAATTTGAATCACACAGCAGATCATGATTGCATTATACATCATCCTAGGTATTGTTCTACTATTTATCGCTCTACAGATGGTCCCTCGTCTGATATCCGCTTCCCAAAAAGGGAAAGACGCTCCCGAATTGAGCGGTAGCTATTCCCGTGCCGTAAAAAAATCAGACCAACCCTCCTTATTTTACTTTTATAGTCCGCAGTGTGGGGCCTGTAAACCAATGACTCCGATTATTGATAAAATGTCTGATCGCTATAAAAATTTATTCAAAGTAAATGTCGCCAATGATATGGATACCGCCCGAAAATTTGGTGTGATGGGTACTCCATCAGTGGTATTGGTGAAAGAAGGGAAGATTAAAGAGTTTTTGGTGGGACCACAGCCTGAAAGTAAGTTAAAATCACTGTTTGCTAAGGAATAAACTTAGATCATTAGCATGGAATCTATCAAGGAGTTATGGAGAGGGCTTTGCAAAACTACCTGTCATTACGAACGTAGTGCGGTAATCCCCTGATTAGATTGTGTAAACGGTGATTCTTACTACATCTAGCCATGACCGAATTAATTTCGGAAGGTTTTGCAAAGCCCTTATGGGTTAGTTTTTATTGCTTTCTTTAAGCTAACTATCTTTGATTTTGAACTCTTTAAAAATCGATGGATGATTGAACGGCTTTTATTTCTATTACTTGCCTTATTAGCATGTGGAAATGGTTCTTTAATTAAATCATGACCTAAAAAAGGGCAAAGTTTTTCCCAACCATCGCCAGCTGGCAGATTCATAACAAGCAAATCTTCAGGACGGTCCTTAAAATAGTTGCGTACTTGCTCGTTATGTTGTTCATATCGCTTTATATAGACCTGTTCATTTCCTTTAGGACAGCCAACACCATAAATCCATTCGCGCATTGGAGTTTTATGAATGCCAAAGTGTTTAACTTGGCTCTTGATCCATGAATTAGTGTCTCGGATAGTCAGTATGAATTTACTATTCGGGTAAGCCTTGTCCATCTCTTTAAAAATGATGGGCCATGGGTTATCTTGAAAGGCATCAAATTGAGGCACTAATTTATGAGCCATTTCAAGCACTTCATTAGCAATATTTGGGTTTTTATGTCCATTGGGACCAGTTACCCGGTAACCTAACTCTTCTAATGCTAGCTGGAGACTGGTTGTGCCGGTTTTATGAAATCCAACGCAAAATATTTTTTGATCAATCATTTCTGACTCATATCGATGTCTGTGATAGTCGTATTGATTTTAAAACTAATAGGATTAAGGAATGTTTTTGTTCCAATAATATTATAAAGTCTTTTTCTATTTACCTAGTATCTCTAATTAAGAATTGCGCTTATATAAGCGAAGTGGCAGAAGCAATAGACTTTATAATATATAAAATTGGGAATTTGTGATTATGCGCAAGCTCTAAAAAAATCAATTGGTTATAGGTGAAGTAAGATTGTTAGTCCAAGGTTTTATTAGTAGGGAGCTTTGCAAAACTACCCGTCAGTGCGAACGAAATGCGGCAATCCCCTGATTGGATTGTATAAATGACGATTGCTTCTACATTTTGCCCTGACAAAATAAATGTTGAAAGGTTTTGCAAAGCCCTCTAGTGAAGTTTAGAAAGTTTCATGTGGGTTGATGGTTATATATACCGAAATTATTATTGATGTGTTATTATCTTTGGAAGTAGTATTTGTGTATTTAAGAGATTGGTAACGGTATGTAAAATAATATTAGTAAGATTCAATTCGCATAGAACATTTAGTAGTGTAACCCGAATATTGTTTTATTATGGTTCTGTGGCGGGATTGAGAGGTGTCAATTATTTATTGAAATGAGTAAATATGCAGAAGGGAGCAGTGCTTAAAATAATTAATTATTTGTTGGCAGTGATATGATTATGCCATATTAATTTGGGGATTTAAGTGTCTTAAAAATGATTAGGGTATTTGGGATATTTTGGGTAGAAAAAGTTGGCATGAGTATAATAGTTCCGAAATTGTTCGGAACATCATCATTATTGTTCGGTTAGTGAAGGTGAATTTATGCTTAGCTATTATTTGAAACATTTCTAGAATGTTAGTTAGTTAGGCGATAATAAAATATTTCAAACTGTTAGATAAAGTAGATGATGAATTATTGGGAAACTAGCATCAAGAGCAATCTGAAAAATTGGGCATGTGTGATCATCGTTTTATTCTTGCCTGTCAGTTTAAGCGCGCAAACTGAGATGATCAAAAATATCGCAGAAGGTACTTATAGCTCATCTCCAGAGCAGATAACACCTATAACAGGAGATTTAATCTTTTTTACCGCTACTCAAGGAGATCAATCCAGTGAGCCCTTTGTGACCGACGGAACAGCAGAGGGAACATTCCAATTGATGACTGTTACCGATGATGACGATGTAGTCTCACCCTATATCGATTATGTAGTGCAGTTTAAAGACAAGGTTTATTTCGAAGGCCAGAATGATCCACTTGGAAATGAATTATATGTAACCGATGGCACCGCTGGGGGCACAGGCTTACTAAAAAATATTGGTGGTGATTACGCTGAAGGAAATCCCCAATATACCGTAGTGTTTCAGGACAGACTTTTCTTTGCAGCCTCCAACGGCGATCCCGTGGATTATGATGGCGAGACAAACAGCGCCAGTGGTGATGAGCTGTGGGTGAGTGATGGCACCAGTGAGGGCACGCATTTGTTTAAAGATATTGAACCAGGAACCTTTACTAATACTTGGGGACAAGAGAAGGCCTACGATGGAGATCCCGAAGATTTAATCGTGGTTGGAGATCAGCTGTTTTTTTCCGCGAAATTAGAAGATACAGGTCGGGAGTTATGGGTTTCCGATGGTACGGTCTCTGGTACTCAAATGGTGACCGATCTATATACTGGGAAGGATGAACACGACCATCCCAATGATGGGGATCCCAAAGATTTTTTCGCCCTGGGTGATAAACTCCTGTTCATCGGAACTACCCCAGAATATGGGCCGGAATTAATGGTCTCCGATGGTACGGAGTCGGGCACGAAGGTTTTACGCGACTTTGAACCAGGTCCGGACGATGGATTGTTTCGCTTGAAGAATCCCGTGGAGTTGGATGGCAAAGCATATTTTTTAGGTAACGATACCTTGTGGACCACAGATGGAACCCCCGAAGGAACACAAGCGGTTTTTGCCAAGCCTGAGGGAGCTAATTATATCCTGACCAAGTATGATGATAAGATTGTATTAGATGGGGACAGCAAGCTTTGGTTCATTGATGGAACGGAAGAGGGAACCGATGTATTAAATTTGTTGAGTGATGTAGGCATATACCGTCCCCGAAATATGATCGCATTTGATGGAATGCTGTATTTTACCGCCACTGATGATACGCAGTTAAATGCTGGAACTCTGGGACGGGAATTGTGGAAAACCGATGGGACTGTAGAAGGTACGATATTGGTAAGAGATATTTATTCAGGAAGTCGAAATTCCAATCCTGAGGAGTTGACCGTCATTAATGATAAACTATACTTTTCAGCTCGTGATCGTCATCATGCCAGGGAGCTTTGGGTGACTAACGGCAAGCCGGAACGATCCGCGGAAGTTGATTTTGAAAATCTTGAGCCTATAGACTTTCCTGGAGTTGAACTGGAAGTGGAATTTACCGAGTTGGATACGACCATTAATCTATCCGTATTGCGAGATGAAGAAACCGACCGAACCCAATTGGCACTTCCGGATAGTTTAGATTTGGCTGTTCCTGGGCATTGGAATATATCCACCGATACGTCTGTGAACTTTAGCGCGGATCTTTGTTTCTCGCTTGACGGATTAATGAATACCGAGGTGGATTTAAATAATCTTAAAGTGATTAAGCGCTCTTCCGACGAAGAACCGTGGACGGAGTTGTCGGTATCCGTTTATGAGTATAGTAATGATAGTGACCTGATATGTGCCACCGGCGTGCAGAGTTTTAGCGACTTTGCTATTGTCTCCAGTAATGAAACGACATCCATACAGAAAATTGATGAGAATAGTCCGCGTTCATTTACTCTGGAATCAGCCTATCCCAATCCATTTAATCCAACGACCACCATACGATATTCCGTGCCACAGACAGCCGCTGTTTCGTTGACCGTCTTTGATATGCTGGGACGAGAGGTTGCCCGGTTGATTGATAAACGTCAACAGGCCGGAACGTACAGCATCACTTTCGATGCCAGTAACCTATCCAGTGGAACCTATGTGTACCGACTAAAAGCAGGCAAAGTGGTTAACACAAAAAAGATGACACTCGTCAAATAAATATTCGTTGACATTTAGATACGGATAAATTTATGTCCGGAGTGGGGATCGGTATGAAGCCTTCCCATCCGGACATTTTTATTTGGATAGGATTGGAGATCTAGTAACTCACAAATTTTAGAGAAAGGCGACTTGAATAGATTCAACAATCCTAATATCGATAGTCGAAATAGGCGATCTCCCGCGCAAAAACTTTAGCTATTTTATCTCGATCCTCTGGGGACAAGATCTTGTGGTAATCCCGATCGTCTTTACGGTACGAGCCTTTTGCACGAGGCAACTGTGGAGTTTCATCCAATTCCAGAATTTCACGTAGCTCATTCATCGATTCCTGCAGGTGCTCAAACTTAAACACACGATCCACGATGATTTCAGAAAGGGAATCAGAGGTATATAGATCAAATCCTGAGACGGTGTTCGCCAAACCGGACTGGATGAATTCGGAAATGGGGGGACGGGGTTTGTTTTTGTAGAACCAGTAATACCAAGAGATCACTTTATCCCAGGGATTACGTTCGAAGGCAAATTTGAAATAGGAATCCCAGATTTCGGGATCAATATATTGGCGTATTACCGAAGCGCGGTCATGACGGTGAAATTCTAAACGCTTGCCATGATATATGGCTTTAGCCACATCGCGAATTGAGTATTGTCGGAAGGGAATTTTATAATTCTGCGGCCCGCGATATCCCAACTCCTGCCTTTTTAACTCATCTTCGTGCTCAAACGGGGTGATGACATCTTTCTGCCCACAAAACTTGGAAAGAGCGATTTCAATTGAGGTACCGGCCGTTTTGAGCGTTTTTATAAATATAAAGCGGTGTTTATGAGAAATAATCATGAACAGGATGATAAGCCAAATGAAAAAGGTCGAATCTCGTAATAGATAATAAAAATCCGATTAGATTCCAGTAGAATAGAAGGCTTAGCATGATTTTTTTCATTGGGGTGATTTTGCTTAAATGGATCATAAAACCAATCAATCCCAATCTGACCATTCCGAGAATTTTAGCTTGCAGGGTAGGGGAGGGCTTTGCAAAACTACCTGTCATTGCGAACGTAGTGCGGCAATCCCCTGATTAGATTGTGTAAACGGTGAGTGTTACTACATCTTGGCATGACCGAATAAGTTTCGGAAGGTTTTGCAAAGCCCTCTAGGGTTGTAGATTTGGACAAAATAGACAGCTAATTCTCTGATGATAGCGAAGCTGATCACAATGGCTATTTCTAAAAATCGGTACAAAAGAATCGGTTATTGGCAGTTTCTTGATTACCACATTTTTTAAGCCAGTCTATAATGATAGGTGTGTGATTGAAAGAGAGTGATAGTTAGGTTGCTAACAGGACATACAAAAAAAGTCCTGCTTATGTTGCTGCTATATATTCCATATCAAATTGGATCGAGAAACGCTGCTGTTACCTCTCATTTACAATGGTTATCGATGCAAGCCATATATCTGATCACCGTGGAACAGTCAAAATGATTGGATTGATTTTGATTAGTTTAATGTTGAAGGATAGGTTGAATATCAAAATCAAAGAACTGAGAAAGGCTTTATGGAATTAGGGATTTATACCTTTGTTGAAAACACTCCACAGCCGGATACCGGGCAACCGCTTCACCCTTATAAGCGGCTCCACAATTTGATGGAAGAAATTGAACTAGCTGATCAGGCTGGTTTGGATGTGTTTGGGATTGGGGAGCACCATCGGGAAGAATACGTATCGTCTGCGCCGACGGTCATTTTAGGCGCAGCGGCCGCACGAACCCAAAATATCAGGTTGAGTAGCGCGGTGACGGTATTGGGCTCCGAAGATCCGGTCCGGGTGTATCAACAATTTGCTACGTTAGATCAGCTCAGTCAGGGAAGAGCGGAAATTATGGTTGGGCGTGGATCCTTTGTCGAATCCTTTCCGCTGTTTGGGTACGATCTGAATGACTATTCCGAGCTATTTGAAGAGAAGCTGCAACTGCTGCTTAAGCTACGGGAAGAGGAAGTAATCAGCTGGGAGGGAAAACACCGGCCGCCGATTAACAATCGTGGAGTGTACCCGCAACCGATGCAGGAGAAAATTCCGGTTTGGCGCGCGGTCGGGGGGACGCCGGAATCCGCCTACCGGGCGGGATATCTGGGACTTCCCATGGCTTTGGGGATCATTGGCGGAAATCCTGAGCGGTTCAAACCCATGGCTGAGATTCACAAACGTGGAGCTCGGGAGGCTGGGCACAAGGAAATGCCGGCATTGAGTATTAACTCACATGGTTTCATTGAAGAGGACTCCCAAAAAGCCAGGGATATTGCCTTTCCGGCCTTTAAGGAAACCATGGATAAGATTGGCAAGGAGCGGGGTTGGCCACCGATGAGTCGCCAACAGTTTGATGCCTCCACGCAGCTTAATGGAGCCAATGTGGTGGGTAGTCCACAGGAAGTGATCGATAAAATCCTGCATCAACAGCAGATATTCGAGCACGATCGATTTTTACTGCAGATGAGTGTGGGCAGTATTCCGCACAAACAATTACTCCGCTCCATCGAACTGTTCGCGACTGAGGTGGCTCCGGCGGTGCAAAAAGAGTTGGCTTAGGTTCAATACGCTGGTGGACATTGTAATACCAACTGATTATCTACCTTAAAAGCGGGTTTAACTTCGTGGGGACACTTCATGAATCAGGATTCATCATTGGGTTGGCGCCATCGCTTGCATGAGATCATATTTGAGGCGGATACCCGAGCCGGTAAAGCGTTTGACGTTGCCTTAATTGTCAGTATCGTGGTCAGCGTTTTGGTGGTCATGCTGGATAGTGTGGCCGAATACCGGGCCAACTATGGCGATTGGTTTTATCGCCTGGAGTGGTTTTTCACTATTCTGTTTACCATCGAATATGTACTCCGGATTGCCACAGTAGAACGAGTAAAAGGGTATATATTTAGCTTTTATGGGCTGGTAGACTTGTTCTCCATTCTGCCTACGTATATCAGTTTATTGTTGCCCGGGAGCCAGTATTTCTTGGTGCTAAGGGTACTTCGTGTACTCAGAATATTTCGAGTGCTTAAATTTACGCAGTATTTGATCGAAGTGGATCAACTACGAAAAGCATTGAAGTCTTCGAGACGAAAAATTACTGTTTTCATCTTCACCGTGGTAACCATAACCGTTATTGTGGGTTCCCTGATGTACATTATCGAAGGCGCGGAGAATGGCTTCACCAGTATTCCTAAAAGCATTTACTGGGCGATTGTGACCTTGACCACAGTCGGCTATGGCGATATCTCACCGCAGACCAACTTGGGGCAGATGCTTTCTGCGGCGATTATGATTATGGGGTATGGAATTATAGCCGTACCCACAGGTATCGTTACGGTAGAATTGAGCCGTGCTCAACCATCGAAGAAGTCCACGGAAGTGTGTCGCTACTGTTCCCGCGAAGGTCACGATGCGGATGCTGAATTTTGCAAATACTGCGGGGGTAGACTCAATCCCTGATGCAATAATGCAAACTATTTATTGACATCGAGAATACTTTGCCGAGTTCGATCTACGGACAAACTAGTTACATCCGGCCGGGAATAATGCCCAACGGGATCGAAGTTTTGCCGCTCTTCTAGCACGCGATTAAAATCCAGCGTCTCTATAAGTAGGCCTTCCTTATCAGTAACGGGTTCCAGGATCCATTCACCATCCGGTCCGGCGATACAGCTGCCGCCATTAGCCAGGGTATCCGGGGCATTCGCTAAAATTTTGTCTAGATGAGGCGTGTCAGTGGGAAAATCCGCTTTGGACATTAATGAGGATACAGAAAGTACATAGGAGCGACTTTCCCGGGCGATAAAGCGCGTGATATCCCGCGTATTGTGGTCGGATCCCGGCCAAACAGCCACATGGAGGTTTTCCCCCATTCCATAAAGCGCTGTGCGGGAGAGGGGCATCCAGTTTTCCCAGCAGTTGAGGCCGCCCACGGTAAACTCTTTAAGGGTATGCACCTGCAAGCCATGACCATCACCGGGCGACCAGGTCAAACGCTCTTCGTAGGTAGGACGCATCTTGCGGTGCACGGATTGGATTTGTCCTTGTTGATCAATGTAGATTAAGCTGCAATACAAGCTATGTCCGCCACGGTTGCCCGGGCGTTCTACAGTACCCAGATATACGGCAATTTGATGTTCACGTGCTAAGCTGCATACCTCATCAAGATCACCGGCTTCAATTTGAATGGCGTTACGCGCGTAATGCGCATGCAGCTCTTTCTGAACTGAAGAATCAAATTCAGCACCGTTGGTAAGACCAATCCAGAATGGGTAACCGGGAACCAGAGCTTCCCCGAAAGCAATGAGGTCACAAGATTGGTCAGCAGCGTCTAAAATACCAGATGTAACTTTATCGAGAGTGCCTTGTTTATTTAGCCAAACCGGTGTCGTTTGGTCCAAAGCGACTCGCAATAGTGCTTTTGGGGACGTATCGTTCATTAATACCTAATTTTAATAAGTTGTATGATTGGAACTAGAAAACAAGGTTATAGAGCTTATTTAAGAATTTCTGAATTTCAAACAATTAAAAAAGCCTTTTCATAATTAAATGAAAAGGCTTTCTCATTTGAGAGTATTGAAAAGCGAGGAGCTATTCGGTAATCAAATCATCTACAATGTAAACCACACCATTGGAAGGGGATTCATCGGTATCTTTTATGGACACCCCCATCTGATTCTCCACTTGATCTTGGGGTACGGAGCCCTGGTACAAATGGCTCTGAACCATTTGTTGTAGCTGGGCCTGATCGGCAGGAAGATTTTCCGTATCGATGCCATTGTTTTTCAGAGCTTCATTACTGGGTGCCAGTATGGTATAAGGACCTGGCTCTTTTAAAATTTGAGCATATCCCGACTTATCCAACATTTTGGCAAACCCTGTGGTTTCTTCATTGGACTCCATGACATCAATAACCGTTTCACCCTCTGCAGGTTCACCTTGTGCGTAGACCGTAGATATGCTTACCGCCAAACTAAGCATAAGCATGAATGAAAGCGTAGATAGAAATTTTGATAAATTCTTCATTGGTAGAGTCGTATTTATTTGGGATTAATGAAGTAGTATATATGCTAACTAGGTGTAGGGAGTTATATTGTATTAAATGTACATTTTAAAAAAAATGTATTAAAAATATATTAATGGCGATGTATTCGTATAACAAAAATAATTTTTTAGTGTTATCGCATAATCATGTTATGAGCATGGGGTAAGATCTATAATAGTAGTAAAAATCTATCTCAAACTGGTATTCCTAGTATCTCATTGGATATCATGCTTGGAATCCTAATCGTCCCCGAAGATTAGGGATACCGCTTCATATCGAAGGGGAGCTGGTCAATCGTTTAGCATTGAAACTGGGATCGCAAGACGCCTTTATTTTGATATATCCCAGTTCTAATAAAATCTGTTTGGAATACTATTTAAGACATTATTTGGTCTGCAGTTATGAAAAGAGGCAAAAAATAGTATACTTGTCTAATTGCGTGATCTACAGAGGAATTTTTTAACAGTGCTATCTTGCCGGATTAAGCGGGAATAGAGGGAGATATTTGCAAAGATGAAAAGCAGCAATCCAGCTACCACATTGGCTACGCCCAATTTGGATCAAACCATCCAGCAGATGGATGAAAAGGTGGAAGAATTCCGTGCTCACAATGATAGGCGTGAGCGGTTCTTATTGATGTATCGCACCTTTAAACGTGAACTGCGGAAAAATTTGCAGGAGGGACGGTTTCTGGATCATCAGTGGTCGGAAGCGATCTGTTGCCGGATGGGCGGTATGTATTTTGAGGCCTTGGAAGCCTATGAACAACATATAGAGAACTGTCCGAAATCCTGGCAGATCTGTTTTGACGCCGCTCGCGACAAAGAGACCAACCTGTTGCAGGATGCCCTGATGGGGATGAACGCGCACATCAACTATGATTTAACCGTTTGCGTGTATGATGTGATGAAGCAGAATGGAGATTTTGAAGCGTTATCACCAGACGCCACTACCCCCTTGGTGGATCGCAAGTTGAATGCGTTACTCAAGAAGCGATATTTTGACTATCTGCTGATCAATCAGATTGCCTGGGAAAGTATTCCGCTCATCCAGGATGTATTGACCAATCGTTTTTCTACCGTTTTAGGCTGGTTGAATAAGGCTTCTTTTCGGTTTAGCCGGGCATTGGTGGAGCGTCTCATTCTGGATTATCGGGATCGGGCCTGGACCCATGCGTTACTGCTACTCAGTTCGGCCAATGAGGAGGAGCATCAACAGATACGATCATTTATGGATGATCTGTCGGTTAGTAATACTCGTCTGATTCGCCAATTTGTCTCTTTCAATCCACTAAAACTCATCCGACCGGCCCTACAACCGGAGACTATTGAAAAAGCGTCCGAAAAGGTGCTGGATCCGGTGGTTGCCGATCTGCTCAAGCGAAAATTGAGGCAGCGGGAAACCTCTGAATATGCGGCTCGAACCCTGGTGGAGTATGGGAACGCGGCCGTGCCGTATCTGGATCATATGTTGAAGTCAGAGTCTGATGATATCTATTTGGTTAAGGATGTATTTCACATATTGGGTAAAATTGGTACGCAGGAATCAGCGGAGTTAGTCACTCAGAAATTGAATGAGGTGACATTTCCCACCTACATCCTTTGGCATGCGCTCTATCATCACCCCGATGAAATAATTCGAGCATTTTGTTCGGCGGATCGAATTTACCAACAGATGGAATCCCTTTTTGAGACCTATCTGGATCAGGCACAGATGACTATGGATCTGGACGAATTACCGGAGGATTCCCTGTTCAAACGCACACTGGCCGATCGACGCAAGAAGGGAGCCGAGCTTCTTCAACTGCTATTAAAGCTTCTGCAAATTAACCATGGATACGATAAGTCAGATGCAGACCTTCGGGAAAATGAGCAGTTCATGGTGATTTTGCGTCAGGATAAAGGTGGCAGCTGGGCGGAGCTGGTTAAACAGATTTTGGAGGAAGAGGTTCAATCGGTGTTAGATACTCGAATCCCTACCTTCCGCCTGCAAGCTATGAGCGCCGAGCAGCGAGTAGCATCTATTTTGGAGGGGCCGGATGAGTGGCTTCAACTCTGTTTATACGAAGACGCACAATCAGAACTCTTTCCCTGGGATATTGACATTGCAACCCCAACCGTAGCTGACAAGACCATGATTTCAACCGTTGAGAAGGTACTCTATCTGAAGAATGTAGAACTATTTAACGAGATTCCGGCGGAGGACTTGACCAGTATCGCCAAAGTTGCGCAGGAACATGCGTTTAGTCCCCAAGAGGCTTTAATCGAGCAGGGGACTCCGGGTAAAAACTTGTATATCATTACTGAAGGTCAAGTTGAGGTTGTGAAGGACGATTCGGTGGTAACTACGCTGAGTGAAGGAGATGTACTGGGAGAGATCTCCTTGTTAACCGAATCCAGCGCCTCGGCAGATTGCTTAGCGGAAACAAAAGTGAGTACATTGCAGATTAACCAAGACGACTTCCTGGATTTTCTATACGAAGGGTACCCCGAAATAGCCCTGGGGTTGATAAAAGTGCTGATCCATCGCTTGGAGCAAACCACCGAACGACTGAAGGTTACGCCGGCTTAACTCTATATGGTCTGTTGATTCCGATTTGGGGTTGCGGATTGGGGAAATAGAGCCATCACGATACTGAGCAAAGCCCCCAATACGATCACCCAACCCAGCCAACCAGCGACACCCGGAAAAATAGAAGTGACCATTAGATAGGGCTGCTGGGTAGCACAAAAGAATCCTACCAAGACGGCAATACCTAGTCCGAATTGAACAAGTCGTTTATCCCGTTTAGGACCTGACCAAGGAGCCCAATATCGACGTTTAGAATATACTCCGGTGATGAAACGCAGGAGTAAGGCCAACCAACCGATACCGATGGTAATAGTTAGGCCCCATAAGAATTGTACGGCAGTGTGAATACGTCCCATTTTAATCTGATCAACACCTACCCAATGTCCCCAATCAGTGAGAAGCGCTGCAATGACCGGCCAGCTACGTTGGCTGTTGGCAAGAATGATCACCCCATCACCGGTGGCGGGAATCATATGAAAATGGGTCATCCAACCGTGCCCTTGTCCGCCGTGCCAAACCGCTTTGCTCTGATCCGGTAATCGTTCCAGAAAATGACCCAATCCATATCCATCAGCTACAAAATCATAGATACCCAACTCCTGTGAATATGCAGTGTACATTTCCTGAAGACTACGAGAGGATAATAAGGCGGTATCCGCTTTTTTGACTACAGAATAGCTGGCACCGGCAAACCGAGCAATGTCGGAGACCGTGGCTATGAGTCCACCGGAAGGTTGAGCGGGATAAACATAAGGGTCTACCGGCTGACCATTGGTTTCGTAGCCCTGCGGCATATACTGATAGAGCGAATCGTGCCAGTCAAAGGTAGATTGGTGCATACCGAGTGGGTTAAACAGAGCGGTCTGCATATACTGTTCAAATGATTGGGCGGTGACTTTTTCAATCAGCAGTTGAAGTAAATTATAACCCACATTGGAATAGAAAAACTGCGTGTCTGGCGGATAGACGTATTGCATCTCTCGTTCTAGATAGCTAATCAAATTGGGAAGTTCTGTCCCCGGTGAATATTCCTCACCGATGGTACCCAGGTCTAAACCGGATCGTTGAGCGAGTAACTGACGTACCGTTATTTGAGCATCTTGTGGCAAGAGGGCCGTCCGCAGTGAATCCGATAAATATGTTTGAACGGGAAGGTCCAAATCGACTTTGCCCCGCTCCACCAACTGCATGACGCCCCAAGCGGTCACCGATTTGGAGATGGATTCTACTCGGAACATAGCATCCAGCGTGAGAGGCCGTTGGTTTTCCTGATCCGCCCATCCATAAGCTTGCGACCATACCATCGTACCTTTCGTCAGGATAGCTACGCTTATTCCCGGGACGTCATAGCTATTCATTACTTGGGGAATTCGATCCTCCCAATAACTAGTGAACTCTTGGAGTGGAGCGTGGGGAAGGGGTTTGCTTGATTCACATCCGCTAACAACTGTGAATAGTAGAATGATCACCCAGTATAGATGTATTCTCATCTGTTAAATCCTTTGAAATCGTTCAGAATAGAAACTAGCTAAATTTTCAGACTCAACATGTAGGTGAAATACAGATTCCTCCAAGTAGAGAATTTCCCTATGACATTGCATGTGAACGTAAACGGCTGGTGCTATTGTTTTTATATACAGTAGTAAACATTAAATGATCAATTGAAAAGAAATTTTGGAGAGCTGTAATGAAACTTAAAGATCGAACGCGCGAGGAATTAGAAGAGCGAATTCATGAGCTTGAGGACTTGATTTCCCGAAAAGGAATCGGATCCCGATATGTGCAAAAGATTGAGCGTTTGCAACGGGATCTGAATATTGCAGTCATGGTGGGAGCGGCCACTACTGTATTGGGCTTGACCGCTTGGGTCTTGTATCGAGCCGGCCGTGAAAATTGAATCGAGCAGTTATCGTAGAATATTGCCCATCTCTAACCCTGCATTCGGTTGGTTGCTGAATGCAGGGTCCTTAATTTTATCTATTCATCTGTATGAGCTATTGACCAGACATCCACACGATCGAGGCTGATGTAGGGGACCGCTACGTGCCATTTAGTGAGATTCAATCCAATATCAGCCGGACGTCCGGGAACTTGAATCAGCGCTGACGCGGTGTTATTTGTCATGCTATATATGGCGGAATCCTGCTGGCTGCTGATCAACATACGACCTTCTGCGGGTTCAATTCCATCGAAGTATCCACCACTGTTCAATGCTATCTGATTTTGATGACCACTGGTGGGATCCCAATCGATAAAAGTACGGCTACCCCCCCAGGGCGCAATTACAAGACGACGGGTGTGAGGTTTGTGGGTGATCCCATTGGGTCCGAAAGGCAGTGAATCCAAGGCCACTTCAGCTTGATTACCCTGCATCCGATAGACGCGGTTTTTGCCTGTATCGGTAACATAGAGTTGATCACCGGTGCCGCTGGCTATATCATTCAAAAATCCAGGTTCCAAGTGACTGAAATCTACAAAACGCAATTGTTCACCCGTGCTCCGGTGAAATCCATGAACGCCCGAAATATCACAGACCCATAGTGTGTCGCCGGTGATATACATTCCTCGTGGGGCGTGAAGGGGAAAGGCCTCGGTCCCGGTCATATATTGCAGCGATTCGATTTCTCCCTTTGCACTGGCCCGGGTGATAAATCCATTGGAGTCGGCCTCTGTACCACCTCCGTTAAAATTGGAAATGAAATAGATCTGTTGATCCGGATCAAATCGCACACTTTCGGGTCCGGCGAGGCCCTCAATACGGAAATTCACATTTGTAGAATCCAATTGATGATCCCAATTGGGAACTGATTTATCCTCACTACAATTGGCTAGAGTTACCAATAGAAGCAGTAGACCGATTATACCGATATAGCGATGTAAAGACTTATTCATGAAGGAAATCATTAGCCTGAATCGAATTATTAAAACTAGGCTGGATAGAACGGTTTATGCCTTCTTGGTTTCTTTACCCTTAGCCAACACCAATTGAGAGGCGAAAGCTCCAATGGCTGCGGCTATGATGCCAATGCCATAAGCGATAGTTAATTCTACCCAAAACATTTTATGCGACATGGGATCCACAAATAGACTATCAAACAGGATGCGCAAAAATACCGCGATCAATGCGCCCGAGCCAACCCACCAGGTTACTTGAGATGCTTTCTGCTTGCTCCAATTTTGAATGACCAGTGCCATAAAAAAAGTAACGAACAGCCAAACAACAGGTATTGTCCAAGAGGTAAGGCTTACTTTGTATTGCGGAATTAACCAATAGGGAAGGCCGGTAAGTAGAACGGTTAGTCCCAAGCCCATTTTTAACATCCAACGCCGTTTCATCATAATGCTCCTCTGTGCATTGGTTGATAGATCACACCCAAAGTTATAGCAGTATAGAACATGCTTAGCTTTAGCACAAGTGATGGGATGCTGGAGTGATGGAATGATAGAGTGACGCGGCTTCGCCGCTAAGTGATGGAGTGATTAGTTTTGGAGTTATTTCAAATCATTTAATCGTAGGCTGAGATTCTGCCAAGATTAAATTCAGTGTTCTACTCCAAAATACACTCTATCACTCTATCATTAAGCGGCGAAGCCGCGTCACTCCGTCACTCCAGCATAAATTCTACTTGGACTTGGGCGCGAACCTCAATATAAGATTGGCTCAAGCTGGACTCCCGCTCGGACGTAAAGCTCTCATCGTTTTGTATTTTTACCGGTGCTGTTCGGGGGGCAGGGGTGTGATCGGCCGAACTGCTGATTTGTAGGGGCTTGATAATTTCCATTCCGGAGCTTTCGCTGAGCAATTGAGCTTGTTGGCGGGCTTTGCGATAGGCTTGCCGATGAGCTTTCTCTTGGTATTGCTCTAGCTGGCTGGATCCGTATTCCTGCAAGTGAACTTCGCTAGCACCAATATCCACCAATCGCTTGCGAATCGAATCAAACCAATCCACGGAATCCAATTGAGCCGTAAATACTTGATTGAATTCATATTGCTGGGGTTCGCCGGGACGTTGGTAGCTTTCTCGTAAACTGCTGGATGGAGTGGTCAGTAGACTATCGGAAACGCCCAATTCATCGCTCAGAAAAATCTTGATGGCATGTGCGGTTTCGTAGCCTTGCTGTTCAGCCTGGGAGCGGTTGGAGGATTTTTCAGTAACGCCAATTTGCATAACCAGATAATCGACCGGTGCCCGGAAAGTAGCGTCACCACTGACATTAACGGTAGAGGGCGTTTGTTCAGAGTTACATGCTGAGATGAACGTAACGGCAAATACTAGAAGTAAGACGAGGTAACTATTCTTATTGGTCATGATTGATTAGCTCTGGTAAGTCTGATGATGAATGCGAAAAGATCACTGGTTCTACAAAGATAACACCGCAAAAAGATATATAAACGTATAGTTCGGCTGCGAATTAAGCATTCGCATAAGCATGCGGGGAAGTAATACTAGGAGCGAATATTACCGTCATCTTCAATATGCATGAAGGGGTTATAGGCTACTTCCCAGAGAAATCCGTCCGGATCCGAGAAATACCCACTATAGCCACCCCAAGAGGCTTTCTGAGGTTCTTTTACAATGGATACGCCTTGGGATCTTAGTTGCTCAAACAAAGCATCGACCTCGGCTGTAGAGTTAACGTTATGGGCCAAACTGAATCCGGGGAAGTCAGAGGGATCGGTAACCGTAAGACCGGCATCCTCGGCAAGCGCCGAACGCTCATACAACGAGAGTAAGAACCCATTCAGCTCAATGAAGGTGATGTGCTCATTACTAGCTTCAGTAGGATGCCAGTTCAGTTTTTCTCGATAAAATTGGGTGGATATTTCCAGATTACTCACGCCAAGAGTGATAATAGAAACATGTGGATGCATCGCTTCCCTCTTTGATTGGAATCTCTAATATTAGGATAAAATTGCAGTATAATTCAATTGTTACTTTTGCTCAATAGAGGATCCCACAGATAAAGTTTATTTACGCTTATCCTTGATATAAATAGCCTTGGAATGGCCTTCTCCAACGGGGCGTTCTTCCATATTAAATAGCTTAGTCGCTTTCACTAGCTCACCTAATTTGGTGTAACCGTAATTGCGGGGATCAAACTCCGGTGATTGTTTGGCGATAATGCTACCTACCGGGGCTAAGTGAGCCCACCCACTTTCATCCGAAGCGGCCTTCACCGCATTTCGCAAGAGATTTACCAATCGGGTGTCTTGTTTCAGTTCCCGAGTAGAGGTACGCTTGCCACCATTATCTTTATCTTCATCATCGCGCAAGACCTCCGTATAGATGAATTTATCACAAGCGGCCACGAAGGGATCCGGCGTTTTCTTTTCGCCAAACCCATAGACCACCAAACCGGCTTCACGGAGTCGGGCCGCTAATTTGGTGAAATCACTGTCACTGGATACGATACAGAAGCCGTCAAACTTATCGGTGTATAACAGGTCCATGGCATCGATAATCATGGCGCTATCCGTGGCATTTTTTCCCGTGGTGTAGCTAAACTGCTGGATTGGTTGCACGGAATGTTGCAGCAGTTCCTCTTTCCAGCTACGAAGACGAGGTGAGGTCCAGTCGCCATAGATGCGTTTTACACTGGCCGTACCATATTTGGCGATCTCCGCCAACAGATCTTCAATAATGGCAGGTTGGGCGTTATCAGCATCAATAAGAACGGCCAGTTTCTGTGCCTCAATAGTGGATTTCATAGTATGGAATGTATTAATAGTTGATTAGGGGACAAGGTAGCCAACATATCGTGTTCTCCCTAACGGCGGAGTGTATTACTTTGCGTTTCGCGCAACTTGGATGGCATTACGGGCCCAATGAGCCAATTCATCGGAATCTTCAAGAACATGGGCAGGCACTTCCCAATAGTTCATTGATCGTTCATCGCCATAAGGGTGAAAGGCATCCATACCCGCTTCTTCAAAATCAGAACGATTGGAATCATCCACTTTAAAATAGAGCCGGTCATCAGCAAGGAGTGCGAAAAAAAGATCATCGGCATAAAGACCTACGCCGCCAAACATCCTTTTGGATCGGAGATTGAAATGGGATTCCAGCTGATCGAGAACAAAAGTGAGATAAGATGCTGTAACGGCCATGATAAAATAAATTTTGGAAGGTTTTGTGAAGTCCTCTCTGTTTTAGTGAGATCCTCAATATAGGAGGGCTTTGCAAAACTACCTGTCATTGCGAACGTAGTGCGGCAATCCCCTGATTAGATTGTGTAAACGGTGATTATTACTACATCTTGTCATGACCGAATAAATTTCGGAAGGTTTTGCAAAGCCCTCTATGGATAAAATAGAAATCATAGGAACCTCATCTATATATTACTACATTTTATATATATACATTGCTAGTAAATTGAGCCAGAGATAGTTAGATCGTAATAGTGATGGGTAAATAGCGTATGGAATTAGACTATAATATTATAATTCAGCTAGGTGCTGCGCTAGCCATCGGTATGTTGATTGGCATTGAACGAGGGTGGAGTGGGCGCGAGCATGATGAAGAAGAGCGCATGGCCGGGCTCCGCACGTTCAGCTTAGTAGGATTGCTAGGGGGGATATCCGCGCAAATTTCCAGTTCCTTCGGTGGGGGCGTTTTAGCAGTAGCCCTGGTGATGATTTCTTTATTGAGCATTGTCTCTTATGTACTGGATAGCAAGCGCACTGAAGATACCGGTAATACTACTGAATTTGCCATGATTCTAACCTTTTTGTTGGGTGCTTGGGCTAATTTAGGTTACTACATCTATGCACTCTCTACAACTGTAGTGGTAATCACACTACTGAGCTTAAAACCAACCCTGCATCGCTGGGTTCGGAATCTGGAAACCAAAGAAATTTACGCGGGCATCAAATTATTACTGATATCGGTGGTATTGTTACCGCTATTGCCCAATCAGGGGTATGGTCCCTGGGAGGTGCTTAATCCGTATTGGATATGGTGGATGGTAGTGTTGATTAGTGGTCTCTCGTTTACGGGATATATTGCCATTAAGAAGGTAGGCAATCGAGTGGGTACACTGGTTACCGCAATTACCGGTGGATTAGTATCATCGACGGCAGTGACCTTCAGCTTGGCTCAATTTGCCAAAGAGCAACCGCGAAAAACCCTATTTATGGGCGGGGTGCTTATATCCAACAGCATTATGTTAATTCGGGTACCTGTTGAAGTAATGGTGGTAAACAGCTCCTTACTACAGCAATTGTGGATTCCAATTAGCTTGATGTTCCTAGGGATGTTATTAGGTGGAGCCTGGTTATGGCGGTCTTGGAATGATTCCGATAGTGGACCCAAAATCAATCTGGAAAATCCATTAAAGCTATCTACTGCCATCCAATTTGGATTATTTTTAGCTCTGATATTGGTTCTGGCCGAGGGAATGAAACAATGGTTTGGTGATCAGGGAATCTATGCCTTAGCCTTGGTATCCGGTTTGATGGATGTTGATGCCATAACCTTATCGCTATCCCGATTGGCTTTAAACGATATTAGTGCCCAGGTAGCCACGATGGGCATTGTGATTGCGGCGGTGGTAAATACCTTAGTAAAAGGGGTTTATTTCACCATTATAGTGGGATTGCGGAAAAGCATAGAACTTATTGTGGTCATGTTGATAGCGATACTACCGGGGCTGATCAGCGCCTATTTATTACTCGTTTAATCGAACTACCATGTTTGGGTGTCGTCTTCCCCTTTCACAGGGCCTACGATTTCGCTGGTCATCCAGCCCCCATAGAACGATCCCGGTTGGGGTTTTACCGGTTCATCATTTATCCAGCACATTACTTTGGAAGGGTAGAAGCTGAAATAACCGGCTATAGGCGCAAAAGTACCCTTGGGATCCTCATAACTCCAAGCCGCGTTTGGGATTACAATGTTATCAGTATGTAGATTCCAATACGTAGCCCGACCTTTCCATTCGCAATGTGTGGTGTGATCGGATTTAATGAATAGTTCGGTATAAACAGCCTCAGGAGGAATATAAAAGGTGGGCGGACTAGCCGTTTCCAGTACTCGCATAGCCCGACTGGTATGGGCAAGTTGGCTTCCTTCTACTTTTACGGTTACTTCACGATGGTCAGCTTCCAATCGCGGAGGGCGTGGATAATCCCAGACCGATTCTTGACCATCTTTCGGTTCAATAGCAAAATCGGGTCGTTCGGTCCCGTCGTACTCAAACATAGCCTTAGGATTAATTATCCTTGACTATTGTTTTACACGAAATTAGGTCCATTCATTCCATAAACATCTGAACGATCAGGCCGCAACTTCGGCAGGTTCCAGATATTCCTCGGGATCCGCTTCCCGAATTTCCATGGCCATGGTGCTTTTATAGAAATACCAAGCGGCAAAGGTCATAAAGGTATGGCTCATCGCAAAGTGATTGAACCAGGTATGCAGCCCCCATTGATTCATGTAGAAGAGGGCTGATAAGGCGGCAAATGCCACACCGATTAAGGCTAATCTGCTGGCCTCAGAGTTGGTATGCCAGTATATGTATCCCTGGAAACCGGTAACTACGATCAGCAAGCCATACGCACTGTGAACCTCTACAAAAAAGAAATTCAACGTACTGAAGGTGATGATCACGAATATGATCAATTCGATAATGTTGAGCCAAGAGAAGAACGAAAACAGTTTGGGGTTATCTATCTGGGGTTTGGCATACTCAATAGAACCGCGTTCCAGCAAAGCAATGGAAAACATACTGGTCAGCCAGCCGGGGAGTTTCCATCCAAAAGATAAGGCATAGAGAAATCCGTGACCGATCAAACCGCCAATGGTGGTAGCCAATCCCATGGATAGGAAATAATATTTCATAAATTGGAATAGGCGCGTATCGGGGCGATGTTTAGAGATTTGGTAAAACGCGTAGTAACAAACCGCCGAAACCCAAAGATCGGTAAAGGTGGTAATGGGCTCATCAATGCGGATGCCCCACAGATGAATAGTAATCAGTTCGTATTCCATATCAATGCTGAGTCCCTAATTTAATTAGAAAATAAAATAGAAATTAAATTAGGGATCTCAAGCAGTGGCAAAGTTGTTGTGTTTCAAAATCAGGTATTAAAATACTGTATTAATAGAAACGTGATCTGACAAACGGATTTAATTTATGATTGGAGTTGTTATGCGATTATCGGGGATTGTGCTACTAGTTTTATCGATGGGTGTAATGAATTGTACCGGTCAACCGGATATCCCAGTATCAGATACCGATAATGAGTACACCATGAATACGATTATCGAGAGTATTGATGTGCCTTGGGGTATGGCTTGGTTACCTGATGGCGATATGCTCATTACGGAACGTGACGGGGCGCTTTATGTGTACAGCGAAGGTACATTACGTCGGGAGCCGGTTAATGGGTTGCCTGAAATTTCGGCCTTCAGCCAAGGCGGGTTGCTGGATATCGAATTGCATCCTGATTATGAAGACAATGGGTGGATCTATATAACTTATTCAAGTCCGGCCGGAGAGGGAAGTGGCGCCAATACCGCCCTAATGCGAGCCCGTATTAATGAAGATCGAACCGAACTGTATGATCAAGAAGTGTTGTATAAGGCGGAACCGAATTCTCGACGTGGCCAGCATTTTGGGAGTCGCATTGTTTTTGATAACGATGGGTATGTGTATTTCGGGATTGGTGATCGAGGGAATCGGGATGTCAATCCCCAGGATATAACCCGAGACGCGGGTAAGATTTATCGTTTGCATGATGACGGGCAGATTCCAGAGGATAATCCATTCGTAGGGCAGGCCGGAGCCAAAGAGGCTATTTTCGCCTACGGTATCCGGAATCCCCAAGGGATGGCGCTGCACCCGACAACCGGTGAATTATGGGAGCATGAGCATGGTCCACGTGGCGGAGATGAGATCAACATAATCCGTAAAGGAAATAACTATGGTTGGCCGGTGATTAGCTACGGGATTAACTACAGTGGAACCGAATTTGCCGAGGATACCGCCAAAGCGGGCATGGAGCAGCCACGTTGGTACTGGGATCCCTCCATCGCGCCTTCAGGGATGACCTTTGTGACCAGTGATCGCTATCCGGAGTGGAAAGGGCACTTGTTAGTGGGGTCGCTGAAATTCAACTACCTGGTATTGTGCATGCTGGACGGCAATAAAGTGACCGACAATGAAATTCTATTCGAAGATATTGGTCGCGTTCGCAGCGTAGAGCAGGGGCCGGATGGATTAATCTATGTGGGTACGGAGAGCGAGCGTGGGATTGTGAGGTTGGAACCGGAGCAGTAGGCGGTAGGCAGTGGGCAGTTGGCAGTTGGCAGTTGGCAGTTGGCAGTTGGCAGTTGGTTTGTTACTGTATTCAAGTTTAGAAACCTGATTGAACGGTGCGAAATGTTAATTGTTAATTGGATTCCTAACAACTTCTACTAACCCATCCTGTCGCAATTTTATAATCTATTTCTAGGTCATTCCTCATTGTAATTTCTGCAAGAGAGAGAATTCGATTAACAATTAACAATTAACGAAATCAGTCACTCACCCCAATAGTAAATCCTAGCTAGCAAGAAATTTCCAACTGCAACTGCCTACTGCTTACTGCCCACTAGACTGCCGTCCGATGATTTTCAAACCCAGGAGGAGCATCAATAGGTAAGCCAGCATGGCTAAGCTCACGTACCAATAACCGATGATCAGGTCGTCGAAGAAGTTGACCGGGGCATTGATGAGCACCAGAAGAGGGAATCCCACCAATAAGGCGATCCCACTACCATAAACCAGATCGATACCTGTTTTGGTTTTGAATTTTGGATCGAGCACGCGAAGCAAAACAAGAGCAGATTGAATGGTTCCGGTAGTGTCGCTATAGATACTAATGAAACGCTCGAATTTGTACGTATCGAAGTAGTGGTAACTGGCCCATTTGGTGAATAGATAAGTAGCAACAGCGGCCACCAGGCAGCTGAGAACGATGGGTACGGCATAGTAGACCACCACGGCAGCACTGATGGCAGTGATGGATGCGGCAATCATGAAATCCACAAACAAATTGGCGTTTCGGGTCATCAAATTGTCATCTATCAGATAACCCAGTCCGATATAGTCGATCATATTGCGCGTAAAAATACCTACGATAGTAGCGATGATGAAATGAAAAGACCACAAGGTATTCACTTCGGATCCGGCTCCCACCGAGATGAGCAGATGCTCCAGCAAGACCATTAATCCAAAGGTAAATGCGTAGACCAATCCCACCAGGGAGATATGAAAGGTAAATGGTTCAATGGCTTCAGTTGCCGTGGTAATAGAACCGGCCGAGGGACGATTGCTGGGATCCAATATTCCCCGTTTTAATTCGGGTCCCAGATCCAAATCGCCTTTGATCAAACTGGTTCGCCCTTTTTTGATCGCATTGCGCAAGATGATGATACCGGAGATATAGGCAATAAGTAATCCCACGGCGGCGATGGTTAAACCGGTGACTCCACCATCTAAAAATCCTGCTGACTCCCAGCCATGCGCGATAGCGTAGGAGATCCCCGGTCCCATTCCAAAAGCCAATGGCATGAGCATTCCAAAGCCGGGAAACAGATCTGGGAAAATGGTATAGATGAGTCCAAACGTAATGGCCATGCCCAGAAGGGCTTGAATCAGGTAGATGGTGACCAACATAATTCCGGTTAAGGCTGGAGCCCGGCCCATTTTCTTTTTGCCTTCACTCAAGGTGACCGCAATAAAGGTGAGTGCCAAGAGGTGATAGACGTAGGCTCCCATTCGGCTGGTAACGTCATCAAAGTAAGAGAAACCTAGTGAGGCGATCGCCAACCCCAAAAAACCAGCAATGATATTATTGGGAACCAGATAGTTTTGAATAAAGGGCACATAACGGCGAATAAAGGTGCTGATCACAAATAGTACACTGATCAGCGTAAAATCCATCAAAAATGTGCCGATTGAAATATTCAGATTCCAAACATCCATAGACCACCATTATTAAGTATTGTTGGCAATGCAGGTGGAATAGATACAATTTTTAGGGCAGATATTGAAGTCGTTTCATTTATTCTGAAGCGTCTCATAAAAGCGGGAAAGTGCCTTTGCTGTAAAATTTTGTTTATCAGTTAAAAATATTTAACATTTCTCGCGCAAATTAATCCAAAGAGAGATAAAAGTCGGATGCGTAAACAGTTAGGCTTGGTGGCACTTATGCTACTGGTATTGGGATGTCAGTACCTATTTGCACAAGATCAAGAATGTACGGTTACGGGGTATGTTAACGAGGCTATTAACGGCGAGCAATTGGCCGGTGCACATGTGTATACCTCCGATTTATCATATGGAGTAACCACCAATACGTATGGATTTTTCAGTCTGACCCTTCCTTGCAGCTCAGAAGAATCGAACGTAGTACTCATAGCTTCATTTGTGGGATTTGAGCAACAACAGTTAGAACTTACCCTGCCGGTCGATGAGTTAATCACTGTTAAACTAAAGCCCGCTCTGAAATTTCAAGAAGTGGAAGTGATGGGGAACCGATTGGAACGAGTTGATCGCAGCACCCAAATGAGTGTGACATCTATATCCAATCAGCGAATTACCAATACGCCTACCTTGCTGGGTGAAACCGATGTTTTGAAAACGCTGCAATTGTTACCTGGCGTCCAAGGAGGGATGGAAGGAACCAGCGGTATGCATGTGAGAGGTGGAAGTCCTGATCAGAATCTGATTTTACTGGATGGAGTACCGGTGTATAATGCCTATCACTTATTTGGACTGTTTTCTATTTTCAACTCCGATGCGGTGAATCGGGTGCAATTAAGTAAAGGTGGTTTTCCCGCTCGATATGGAGGACGCTTGTCCTCGGTGGTAGAAGTGGATATGAAAGAAGGGAATATGCAAGACTATGAGGGCAAGGCCAGCATTGGACTTATTGCTTCCCGATTTACCATAGAAGGCCCTATCATCAAGGATAAAGCCTCCTTCATATTCTCAGCTCGTCGCACCTATTTGGATCTGTTGGCGCGACCATTTATCAAGTCTCAGAATACAGATGATTATGAGACCAAGGCTGGCTATTACTTTGTAGATCTTACCGGTAAACTAAATTACAAGATCAATAAGTATAATAGGATCTATCTAAGTGGATACTTGGGACGTGATAAATTCTATTTCCATCAAACTGATAATTATGCCGAAGAAGTGATAATGGATAATTACCGATATGGTATGGATCTCGGATGGGGGAATTATACCAGTACTTTTCGATGGAATTCAATCCTCTCAGAAAAGCTGTTCAGTAATGTAACCATTGCCCACAGTAATTATCGTTTTGATATGGGGGCTTATGATCATCTAGAGTACCAGATATCTGATGATGATCCGATTGTGAAATCGAAAACAGAAGTCCAGTACTATTCCAATGTGAGTGAGTGGAGAGGGCGCTGGAATTTGGATTATTCACCGAATGCGAATCATTCTGCAAAGTTAGGCATAGAAGGAATTTCCAATACTTTTCGCCCTGAAGTATTATCCTTGGATGCCAACAACACTAGAAGTATTGGTATCTCGGATACCACCTTGGGAAATGAGTATATTGCGTCTACCATAACATTGGGGAGTTGGATTGAGGATGATTGGGAGATTACTGATGATTTATCAGTGAATCTAGGTCTCAGGTATTCCATGTTGAAAACAGGAGATAAATTATTCCATGATCTGCAGCCACGGGTATCCGGCCGATATCAGTTTAGGGAATTTTGGGCAGTTAAAGCCTCTTATGCCCGTACCCAACAAAATGTACATTTGTTAACCAGCAGTGCTTTTAGTTTACCCACGGATTTGTGGATGCCCTCCACCGAAAAAGTACCTCCCGAACAAGCCCGACAATTGGCTGCAGGGGTAGCAGGTGTAATCTTAGACCAACAGTATCAAGTAGAGATCGAAGGCTACTATAAATGGTATGACAATTTGATCGAATACCGTGAAGGGGTGCAATTCGCCAATGTAGCCACCAACTGGGAACGCAAAGTGGAAACCGGCGGCGATGGTTGGGCATATGGTGTAGAGTTTTTGATACGCAAGCGGCAAGGACGTTTAACCGGTTGGTTGGGCTATTCCTTGTCATGGTCCGAGCGAAAATTTAAGGAAATAAACTTCGGGAATAGCTTCCCCTACCAATACGATCGGCGCCATAATATTAAATTAACAGGCAGTTATCAGATAAATGATCATATCGACGCGACGGCAAGCTGGGTATTTCAAAGCGGATCACCCATTACGATGTCGTTAGCTTCGTATGATGCCATCAATACCGACGGTACTATTCCTGATGAGGAATCATATTGGTATGGGGAAATGAGAGTCGATTATTATGGCGAACGAAATTCTGTGCGGATGCCTGCCTACCATCGTCTGGATCTGGGAATCAATTTTCATAAAGAAAAGAAGAGAGGGACTAGAACCTGGACTTTAGGCGTTCGTAATGCCTATAACCAGCACAATCCATTTTTCATGTATACCGATCGCTACGAATCTAAGCCCGTGGTTAAACAGGTAAGCATTTTACCCATTCTTCCCATGGCAACCTATAAATTCGATTTTTAATATGAAGGTCATCAAGAAACCACATCTATTACTGTTTTTGTTTATAGTCGGATGCCAAACTGTTGTAGATGCTGATTTGCCAGAGCAAAAAGCCCGGATGGTAGCCAGCAGTTTTTTGGCACCGGATTCCACCATCTGGGTCAAACTTGAGAATTCAAAACCTGCGTTATCCACTCGAGAAAGGACCGTAATACCAGATGCCCAGCTAAGTCTGGTGGATGAACAGGGTACAGGACATGCATTACAATACACTGTTCGAAAGGATACCCATCGCAATGGGTATCTAACTACCCAATCGTTTTATACCACCGATGATTTAGCCATACAGCCAAATACCCAATATAAATTGCGTGGTGAACATGACTCATACCCGTCGATACGAAGTGAAATTACTATTCCTACGGATGATTTTGATCAATCAGTAAAGTTGCTGGATCACCGTCGTAAAGAAACGGAATATGGTAATCGTTATATGGAGTTAGATTTAGAACTGGAAATAAAGGATCCTGAATCTGAACAAAATTACTATGCGATTTACTTGAATCAGCGAAGTAATACAGTTTATTCTTATTCAGATACCACCATTTTTGATACCAGAGATGATAATATGGGGTTTGAGACCGCAGATCCGGCCGTTTATCAGGAGTATTATGAATTGAGTAATGTTATGGATAATAATGGCCACCTATTTTTTGGGGAACCGATGTATATTTCCGATGAACAGTTTAATGGTGAAGACAAAGCATTTATCTTGACGACTGAATTGGATATACCCACACGCTCATTTGTGAAAATCATCGACTTTTCCATCGATATCCATGTGATGAAAGTAACCAAAGGAATGTATTTGTATGCTAAATCCGTGCGTAAAGCTCAATATAACGACGAAATGATTCCTATTGGTGAGCCAGCCCGTGTTTATAATAATATTGAGAATGGATTTGGAATCTTTGGTGGATATACAGCTCTGATGGATTCGTTGGTGTTGATCGATAACTATAAATGGGAACTTTAGAGATGAACATATAAAAAAGCCTGAACCCCCAAACGGGTTCAGGCTTATTATCCATAACCACATTAATTTAAAAACGAGGCCGCCGGTTTCCCCACTCTGGTTTCACCCAGTCAGGTTCAAAAGAAAGTACACTCATCGATGTGAGTCATCCTTCTCAACCTTTGGCCTCTAAATGGTAATACAAATAAAAGAGATCTGAGATTTCTTACGCCGGTATAAACCGGATCAAGTTCGAAGGTAAATTCTCAGTCTAATCCTATCGGAAAGACACCCTTACTCAGATCTCATATCCTCATCAGAAATAATAGCGAGGCCATTGGTTTCCTTAGTCCGTCATTAACGGATCAAGTGCAAAAGGTATGATCTCAGTTTAATCTCCAATCAGATTAAACACCCTCAACCATTGGCCTCATGTGAAATAAGCGAGGCCGCTGGATTCCTTACGCCGGTATAAACCGGATCAAGTTCTGAGGTCTTTTCTCAGTCTGATCCTCTCGGACAGACACCCTCACCTTTGGCCTCAAGTGCATCACAAATATTAATAACCGGAGCACTATTTTTATAAATCCTCTGTTGGAAGGAGTACATAAAACAGATCAGCGGATATTTTTCTGATCAATTTTTTCCAACGCCGTAGCGTCTTCTAAAACAGTGCTCTTTTGTTCTAACAGTACGTCAATGTTTCTACTTACAGTATACGGCTTGGCTGGATGGCCGTCTATAGGGAAGTTTGCTAAACAGGGATAGTAAATTTCCTAACATAAATATTACTACAGGGTTAAAGTATTATTTAGGAGGATCCCATGGTGTGTTTTAATAAGATTACTGAGCTCCGATTGGTAATGTGAGATGGGAGCTACCGTTCCTCGTAGCTGGATAAGAGTTGATTTCCAAATTGATAAATCGATCTCACTTTCGCCGGAGGTTAAAACCTCTCGGCTCGTCCAACCTATCCCCTCTGGGGAATAGTTGGTGGTCAGTCTTACGTAGGAAGCTGAGCATAACTTACCTAGAGAGGGCTTTGCAAAACTACCTGTCATTGCGAACGTAGTGCGGCAACCTCCTGATTAGATTGTGTAAACGGTGATTATTACTACATCCTGGCATGACCGAATAAATTTCGGAAGGTTTTGCAAAGTCCTCATAGAATTTATTTTTCAGGCCTACAAAATCCTCGGTAGTCTGAAGGATCTCTGAGATCCCCAACCTTATGTAAGCAGGTAGGGTCCATACAAGTATACCATTGTGTGAGCAGGGGTCGGCTGAGAATCAGCTGGCCCCTGCTCATACGTTATCTCTCATTGCCGAGCTCCGATCGGTAATGGCGCACCCGGAGCTCTGCTCCCGGTAAAGGGATTAACCCACACCAATCAACATAGAACCGGTAATATTTAAGAGGATCCCATAGTTTTTTGGAGGGGCCGAAAGTCTTTTGGTTTTCCTGATATCGTCATATTTCCTGTCATAACAATAGATGCTAGGTTCTCCACATAGCTACTCTTGATCCCTCTTTCTCTTTTTCTCTTGCTCCTTAAGTAGCTCAGCTTGGCGGGCAAGATCGAGAAAGCGAGTTACCTGGTTATCGTTTAGATTGGAAAAGTGTTTATACACCTGAGATACGGCAAAATAATTATGTGGTACCGTCAGAATGACTACTTCATCAGCCTGACGTTGTAATTTGCTTTTTGCGGAAGCACTAGACACCGGAGCGGCCACCACAATTTTTTGAGGATGCTGTTTTTTGCAAAGTTTGATAGCAGCAAATACCGTCGCACCAGTAGCGATGCCGTCATCTACTAAAATTATGGTTTTATCCCGCAAAGAGGGCAGAGGGTTACCGTGTCGATAGTGTTGAATACGCCGGTCGATTTCTGCTTTTTCTTGCTCAATTAAATCGCTCAATATATCAGGGGAGAGCAAAGATTGATAGTGGGGATCCAGATACAAACTTTCATCCTCCGCCAAGGCCCCTACAGCAGCTTCCGGTTGGTGGGGATGTCCCAGCTTGCGGACAATCAACACGGACATCGGGCAATCCATTTGATCAGCCACGATATACGCGGTTTCCACACCACCGCGAGCCAGCCCCAAGATCAGGGGATTAGAGTACGAGCGATTGGATAATTCAATGGCTAACTGCTTGGCGGCATCAGTCCGATCCTCGAACAGGGGCATGTCAATCTCAGTTCATGATTTTTGCTGCTCAAGAATCTCATCAATCTGATCAATGAGCTTTTTCAGAGCCTCTTCATCCGTTTCACCATGGGCGCTTATGGTGATTTGAGAATCGTTTTCCGCTTTAATGAGCAGACCATCCCATTTTCGTTTCTGTTGGGTGATCTTGAAACCTCGATATCCTTTGTCGCGCAGTACCTTAATGCGTTCGTTGAAAATAGCATCTCGATTATAGTCTTCTTCTCGGGCAGTCATAATCATCCTCAGTTAGGTTAACAATTGGTTACTCATCAGCCAAGCCTTTTTCTTTAGCTTCCATACTATATCGGGTATGAGGAACGGCATCCAACCGTGCTTTGGAAATAGGTTTGCCGGTAGCTTGACAAATGCCGTAGGTTCCATTTTCTATCCGTTCCAAGGCATCGTTGAGGGCGTTAATATATTTTTTGGTGCGTTCCAGCAATTGATAATTGAGTTCTTCCTCTTCAACATCGGACCCCACATCACCCATGTGATGGGTCAGGGAGCTGTAGTCGGCGTCATCCAGATCGGTCAAATTGGATAAATTCTTGTCCAGCCGATCAACTTCTTCTAAGGCTTCATCGCGTTTTTTGTGCAATAGTTCTTTAAAGTAAGTCAGTGTATCATCATCAAATGGTGTTTTAACCTGGGTTGGATCTTTCATAACAGTAGGGTTTCTGGTTCAACTTTGGGGTTTATTAATATAACTACCCAAGATACGCGCCATGGGGTATCGTAGAGAGGCAGAAAGTCTTGTAATAAAAGTATGATTTTTGGCGGCTGTTATTTACCAACAGAGAATAAGGGAAGGGTGACTTAGAAAGTAGGGTAATTACTTACCCCTTGATTACCCCAACCGGTTGTAAACGAGCTACTTTGGTGGCCAATCCCGCTTGATGTACGGTATCTACTACCAGTTCCACATCTTTGTAAGCCAAAGGGGCTTCTTCGGCCAAGCCAGCATAAGAGCCGGCTTCTATGGTAATAGCTCGAGCTTGAAGTTCTTGTTTAAGGGAGGGGGCATTTACCATTTTCTTGGCAGCTGTACGCGACATACGCCGTCCGGCTCCGTGACAGCAAGATCCGAAGGTCCGATTTTCACTGGAGGAGGCCCCCGCCAACACATAAGAATGTGTGCCCATGCTACCGGGAATAAGCACCGGTTGACCAATCATCCGATAATCATCGGGAATATCATCAGAGCCCGGGCCAAATGAGCGGGTTGCTCCTTTTCGGTGCACGATGAGTTGTTTGATCCTCCCATCAATCATGTGTCGTTCAATTTTTGCCATGTTGTGAGCAACATCATACAATAATCGAACTTCCTGTCCGGGTTGATCAAAGATCTGCTCCCATGCTTGGCGTACTTCCCAGCTGATAATTTGACGATTACACCAGGCGAAATTAGCCGCGGCCGCCATGGCACGATAATAGTGCTGTCCATGGGGAGAGTGGAAGGGAGCACTGGCCAGTTCGCGATCAGGGAGATTCAGTCCGTACAAAGGCATCGCTTGCACAAAAGAGCGCAGGTAATCGGTGGCTACCTGATGGCCAAGTCCGCGGGATCCGGTATGGATCAATATCACTATTTGATCAGCGGATAACCCATAGGCACGAGCAAATTTGGAATGGATGATTTCATCCACCCGATCTACTTCTACAAAGTGGTTGCCGGCTCCAATGGTGCCTAGTTGATCATGTCCTCGTTGTTTGGCTTTGTCCGAGACATATTGGGGATCAGCATCAGCGAGTCGCCCCTGGGATTCAATATGGGCCAGATCATCTGCATACCCGTACCCTTGGTCAACGGCCCATTCGGCTCCCGTAGAAAGCACCTCCTCCATTTGCCTATCGGTAAGTACCAGAGAGCCACCGCGGCCAACTCCTTTGGGGATACTGCGAGCCAGCTCATGGGTGAATTCGGGCAACTTAAATTGGACTTGTTTGTAAGTGACCGGGGTCAGCATCAGGCGAACACCACAGTTGATATCATAACCAATACCACCCGGGGATATGATTCCGGTTTCATAATCAATGGCGGCTACACCACCAATAGGAAATCCATAGCCTTCGTGGGCATCGGGCATGACCATGGCTGCCTTCTGAATACCCGGAAGAGTGGCCACATTGATCAGCTGATCTACTGTACGATCCTGCATCAACGCGTCGATTAGTTCATCGGTGGCATAAATACGGGCCGGAACACGCATATCTTCCCGATGAGTGGCTGGCAACTCCCATAGATAATTATTGATCCGATGTAGCTCTTTACGTGAAATCATAGATCAAACATCGAATACTAATGTGGTTTGCCATTCATCCTGATCATTGAGATGTACATCCGCCTCATGGTAGGTGACCGCCTTAATGTCCTCTTCAAATCCATCTATACGTACGCCGGTAACGTCCGCACTTAAATGGGAATCGGTTAAACGATAGAAAAACAGGTCGTAAAACAGCGTTTTATTAATATAACTCATGGTGAGTACCTCGGAGAGGAAATCGATGAGTAAACTGCTGGTATCCGGTGCGGTTAGTTCAATGGTTTCTACCAGATCCGGAATCTGTGAAATTGACCCATGGTTAGGCTTCAGCAGCTGATTCATGCTGTCCAGGCTCAATTTAAACAGCCCGGGAAGGGTGTCGGAGTGTACTTCAATACGTACATCGGCGACGTGCGGTAAATAGGTGGTGGTCTCGGCCATGATGCGCTCCCTCATTGGATTTGGTTTGTGGCATGGTTTGCCTGGTCATCGCAGAAGTATTTTGAAATTAATAGAAATAAGGTGGGATGAGTGTGGAAGGGAATATGAAACGAGCGTCCTAAATTTTGGGTGGAAAATCAGTTGTGGTTTTCACTGATTAATTCAATGAGAACCATGACCAATAGCCCCAAAATAAAAGCAGCCAGATGGATCATATTTTTACGGAGATCGCTATGCTTGTTGACTTGCGGTACTAGATCGGAAGCCCCTATGTAGATGAAATTTCCCGCCGCAAAAGGGATCAATATATATAGGTTGAATGAAGGAGAGACATAGTAGGTTACCAACCCTCCCAAGAGATAGGTGGACGCAGAAATAAAGTTAAACAACAAGGCTTGGGAGCTCTCCCATCCACTATGCAGTAACACCGCGAAATCTCCCATTTCCTGTGGGATTTCATGAGCCAGGGCGGCTAGCCAAGCCATGATACCCAAGCGAATATCAACTAAAAAGATACCTGCGATCGCTAATCCGCCAATGAAGTTGTGAAGACCATCGCCCAGTAAGATGAGGTAAGAAAGCGGTTGCCGACATTCGGCGTCCGCACGTCGGCAATGATGCCAGTGAAGTAACTGCTCAAGCAAGAAAAAGACGGTGAATCCGGCTAGCAGCCATAGAAATAGCTCAAAATTGTTATCAGAAAACTTTTGTAAACCGGCTGGAATCATGTGCAGAAAAGCCCCGCCAATAAGCGAACCAGCTGAAAAGGCAACCAACGGTAATAAGACTTTCTTAAGACTCCGTTCATCCAATAACAGGGTCAACCCACCTACCAGTGCGGTGCAGGCCATTATTACGCTACTCGTCAAAATCCAGGCGAAAGGAGACACTACAGGTTAGATTTGGATAAAACTACAGATGAAACTCATAGTTAATAAAATTTATCTATTCGTACGGCCTTCTAAACCTGTAAAAGACTGTCGGGAAAACTCGAAAATCGGGCAAAAAGGTGACGTACAATCGAAATCATAAACGGATGACAGAACACTGGCAATATTTACTGCATACAAGAAGAGATGGGTTTCATTACTTACCAGTGTCATTTGGAACTAAGACAGTTCCGACATGGGAATTACTAGCATACACACAAAATATTACCAAACAGAGGTAAGATTATGAGTACAATTATGAAACGACCATCTACATCACCATTAGATTCGATGCGTATGGAGATGGACCGATTATTTGATGATCTCATTCCATTTTCTTGGCGGCGGGATGAGGGTGAAATAGGAGTACAAACCTGGACACCCCGCACCGATTTCGTTGAGAATGAAAATGAGTTTCAGATCCATCTGGATCTGCCTGGAATGAGTAAAAATGATATTAAGGTAAACTTCCAAGATGGTCGATTGACCATTAGCGGAGAACGCCAACGAGAAGCTCGTGATGAGCGAGACGACTATATTCGTCGCGAACGCTATCACGGTACGTTCTATCGTACGTTTACGCTGCCGGAAGCAGTAAAAGAAGATAAGATCAAAGCGAACTTCAAAGATGGCGTGCTACACGTTGTGGTACCCAAATCTGAAGTAAGTAAACCTAAGGAAGTGAAGGTCGAATAGCTGCCATAATACAACCTTAGCGTTTACTTGAGCCGGTCTCGCATTGCTGCGGAACCGGCTTTTTTATGGATAGTAATTTACTGATGGTGATCCCGGTTGAGCAATTGATGCGCGTGGAAAGCAGAGAGGATGACCAACGGTATGCCCCCGCCCGGATGCGTACTGCCCCCGGTCAGGTACAAATTCTGGATGTAGGGAGACCGGTTGCGCGGTCGTACAAAGGCGGCTGTTTTCTGGTTAGATGAGGTGCCATAGATGCTGCCCCGATTGGAGCGGTAGCGATCGTAAAAGTCTTGCGGCGTAATATGTTTCCGAAATTGGATGGATGAGCGTAAATCGGTCAAACCTCGCTGCTCTAACTGGTCAATAATGTGATCTCCATAGGATTGTTGCATAGAAACCCAGTCATGCTGATTGGTCAGATAGGGCACATTCACCAAAATAAACAGGTTCGAACCACCCGGAGGAGCGTGTTGGGGTTCCGAATAAGAAGTATTGGCCACATAAATGGTGGGATCTTGCGGCGGCTGCTGGGTTTGAAAGATCTGCTCAAATTCCCGCCGGTAATCCTCGGAAAAGAAAATGGTGTGATGTTTCAAGGCCTCAAACTGCCGGTCGGATCCCAATAACATCACAAAGCCCGAGCATGAAGGCTCCAGCCGTTGTTGTTTGTTGATTACGCGCTTGGAAACAGATTCCGGAGGGAGCAATCGGGTATAGGTTTCATGAGCATCACTGTTGGAGATGACCAGATCGGCGGTAATCGATGTACCGTCTGCCAGGCTCAGCCCGGAAGCAGCGCCATCCGTTACCGTAATTTCATCTACTGGGGTTTCATAGTGATAGGTCACCCCTAAGGATCTCCCCAAGGCTTCCAGAGCCTCAGCGATTCGGTAGAGCCCGCCGTGCACATAGTACCCGCCCATGCACAACTCCACATAGGGAATCACATTCAGCGTAGCCGGAGCCTGGTAGGGCGAAGAGCCGTTGTAGGTGGTAAACCGTTTAAAAAACTGTTGTAAATGGGGATCCGAAAAGCTTTGATCGACTCGTTTGCTCACCGTGGATAGGGAGTCGATTTTCAACAGGTCGGTCCAGGCTAGATCCCGCAAATCGGTGAGATCGGCCAGTGGGTTGTACAAAAAAGCATCCGCGGTGCGATCATAGAGATCCGCGGCGTAGCCCAAGAATCGGGTGTAGGCTGCTTTATCCTGGGGGGCGAATCGATCCAATTCGGCCAGGGTTTTAGGCAGATCGCTGTAGTTATCGAACACCACGCCATCCGGGTAGTAGTAGCGGCACAGAGGGGAGAGGGGCATAAACTCCAGAAAGTCGAATCGCTGCGCGTCACAATAGGCAAACAATCGATCCAGGATCTGCGGCATGGTCAGCAGTGAAGGGCCGGTATCGAAGCGATAGCCTTGGGCTTTTACCTGGTTGAGTTTGCCCCCGGGCTGGGCATTGGCTTCAAATACCTGGACGTCGTGGCCATCCGCGGCCAATAAGCACGCGCTGCTCAATCCCCCGATACCTGCTCCGATGATGGCAATCTGCATATAGATATTCTGCTGATGATTAACGGTCGGTGCCCCAACAGTATAAGGCGTTATTCCGTTTCAAATAATCGTAATCTGGTTGGGCAAACTGCCAGAGCTACGATTAGCTTCTATGTTAATTGAAGAGTTACGCGGATGACAGAAACACTTTGCGATAAATTCAAAGAGCCTGTCATTCCCCCGAATTAATCGGGGTAGCGAAGCGGAGTGTGGGTATCCCCAAGTGTGCCATAAAGCACAGTATGGAGATCGCCACGGGCTATCACCCTCGCGATGACAGTATTGAGGGGTGTTGCTTTTGCTAACTATTCAACTGTCATTCCGAGCGGAGTCTTGTGGACTGCTGGAATTTCCGAATATAGCCGGGCTTGGTATGTAGCGGACCAGAGTATTAAAGTGCAACTATGGCGTTGTGAAAAGCTATTACATGGTCGGGCTAGCAGCCCGACCTACAATTTTACTCGTAGAGTTACGCGGATGTACAGTCACAATCATCGAAACGCTGCTGGTAATCCATAACTCTTGTCATTCCCCCGAATTAGTCGGGGTAGCGAAGCGGAGTGTGGGAATCCCCAAGTGTGCCATAAAGCACAGTGTGGAGATCGCCACGGGCTATCGCCCTCGCGATGACAGTATTGAGGGTGTTGCTTTTACTATCTATTCAACTGGTCAATCCGTGTGGTGTCTTGTGGACTGCTGGAATTTCCGAATATAGCCGGGCTTGGTATGTAGCGCATCAGGAACTAAATGGGGCACAAGCAAATAGGTAAGGGCTACAATAAAGTTAGGAATACAGCAGTTATGTGTATAAATTTATAAAAATTACACATAAACTAAATCAGATCAACTATGCGAACGAATGTAGTGATCGATGACGACTTGATGGATGAAGCCTTGAAGGTGAGTCGATTGAAAACAAAAAAAGCTGCTGTTGAGGAAGGCTTAAAATTGTTAGTCCAGCGCAAAAAGCAAGAAAATATCAAAGATTTGCGTGGGAAGTTGCACTGGAAAGGTGATTTAGAGGATATGAGGACTGACCAGAAGTGATTTTAGTAGATACCAGTGTATGGATTGATTATTTCAATGGTGTAGAAAATAAACAAGCCGAAAACCTTGACCGGATCCTTTCTGAACAGACAGTCCTGGTAGGAGATATTATTCTCACTGAAATTCTACAAGGTTTCGATAGTCAAAAAGAGTTTAGATTAGCCAAACAAGCTCTTGACCCGTTAGACTGTGTTCATCTTGGGGGAAAATCACTGGCCATAAAAGCGGCCTCTAATTTTCGATTTCTTCGATCAAAAGGTGTAACCATTCGCAAAACCGTGGATATGCTCATCGGGAGTTGGTGTATCGAACATGAAGTGGAGCTGCTTCACAATGACAAAGATTTTGATCAGATAGCGACACAGTTACCATTGCAGATTTATATGGATTGATGTTGTAATCCTAACGGGATCACGTTTAGATGGTGTAGGTGGTTGTGGGTAGGTTGGGTATTAGTGGACGCTTGTGCATTGGGGCACAAGTTTCCGCTACGCTTAAGACTCGCGGCAGAATAAGGTCGATCAATATTGGCCAGAGACCGTTGAAATGAGCGAAGCTACTTATAGGGTCGGGCAAGCTGCCCGACCTACGATTAGCTTCTGTGTTACTTGCAGGGAACCGCGGATGAACAGTCACACTCGGCGAAACGCTGCGAGAAATCCAAACCTTCTGTCATTCCGAACGAAGCGAATCGGAGTACAGGAATCCCCAAGTGTGCCATAAAGCACAGTGTGGAGATCGCCACGGGCTATCGCCCTCGCGATGACGGTATTGAGGGGGTTGCTTTTGCTATCCATTGAACTACCATTCCGAGCGGAGTCTTGTGGACTGCTGGAATTTCCGAATATAGCCGGGCTTGGTATGTAGCGGACGAGAGTATTTGAGCGCACCTATGGAGTTGTGAAAATCTATTATATGGTCGGGCAAGCTGCCCGACCTACAATTTTATTCGTAGAGTTACGCGGATGACAGACACATTCAGCGAAACTTTGCGCTGACACTGCGAAACTCTGCTAGAAATTCAAACATACAGTCATTACGAGCAGAGCCTTGCGGAGCGTTGGAATCCCCGAGTGTGCCCGGGCATTGTATGGTGCCAGTTGGGGGGGAGGCTTTCACTCAAGACGTTCGCCAGATTGGGGGTAGGCTGAAATATGTGGTCATATCTTACGACACATAGACTGAAACACACAAATTCGGTTCTCCTGTAGGTTCTTACCGACGTTATTTAGCTTCGTCGGCGCCGCTTCACCCATCAACAGATGCAAACCCAGGGGCGGAGGACCGGTTTGGGCAAGTTGATCGGTGACCGAGTCAAACCACTGCAAAGACGGTTGGGATACATTCTCCCATTGGATGACCTCCAAGTCAGCTTTTTCCAGAGAGTTCTGGAAGTCTTCTGGAGTGACTAGGAAGCTACCGGAGGACTCATCAGCCCAGGGGACGGGGAAGTGCGGTTCGCCTTCAGAGGATTCGAAAATCTCATGAAAGAGAAGAACGCCGTTTGGCCGAAGCACCCGTTCTATTTCGCTGATGAGTTGATCTTTCGACGGAATGTTCATCTGGACATGCTCCATCCAGACGACATCAAATTGTCCTTCCGAAAAGGGGAGTTCCAAAGCCGAAGCTTCGTAAAAGTTCGTTTTATCTTCCAAACCCACCATCTCGGAGAGCTTCTCGGCCAGAGAAACATAAGTAGGAGTAAGGTCAATACCAGTGACATGACAGTTGAAGTCGGACGCCAGGTATCGCGCGGTTCCGCCAAGTCCGCATCCAATATCCAGAACTTTCAGGCCGTCCACCTCGCCCAAAAGCTTGGTCAATTCCGTAGTCGCTTCTCGTCCTCGAATGTGAAACTCGTCAACCGGGGCTAAATTCTCAGGGTTGAGGTCGGGCCCGTCCCCCAATTCTTCTTGGATCGCCTTAAGAAGTGTTTCAATCAGTCCATCGCGATCATAGCACCCGATAATGTGTTTGTATGTTTGACTCATAACTGATCTCCTATTGAGGTTCTGTTCCGAAAATGTGTACAGGCTAGCGGTAATGCACATAATCAGAATGCAAATTAACAATGATTTGTTAAGAAAGATAAAAGTTGGCTAATAATGGTGAGGCATGTTCGAGTTAATGCGTGGGATATGGTTTATAGCTTCCTCTCGGATCCGATCTTCGAGGCATTTGAACCGGGAGGAGCGTAGTTTATTATTTCAACCATAATCTAACCTGGAAGGTTCAGTCATCCACGTATACACATACCAACATCCATTTATTATGATCGGTTGACCTGATAAATCTCCCAATGGCAGTCTGCTTTCTAATTTGCCCCAAATAATGGGTTATCGAAAGTGGAATTCCGCGCTAACCATGCGAGACTCCGCGAGAAATCCAAAGATCTTGTCATTCCGAACGAAGCGGAGTGGGGGAATCCCCAAGTGTGCCATAAAGCACCGTATTGAGATTGCCACGGGCTTTCGCCCTCGCGATGACAGTATTGAGTGTTTTGCTTTTACTATCTATTCAACTGGTCAATCCGTGTGGTGTCTTGTGGACTGCTGGAATTTCCGAATATAGCCGGGCTTGGTATGTAGCGGACCAGAGTACTAAAGTGCAACTATGGCGTTGGGAAAAGCTATTACATGGTCGGGCTAGCAGCCCGACCTACGATTAACTTCTATATTTTCAGCAGAATTCCACGGATGTATCACAGAGATACGCAGAAGTTACAGGACACACTCAGCGAAACTCTGCGCTAACACTGCGAGACTCTGTGAGAAATCCCAAGATCTTGTCATTCCGATCGTAGCCCCGAACGTTTTCGGAGGAGTGTGGAATCACCAAGTGTGCCTGGGCATTGTATGCAAACACCAGTTTGGGGACTTGAAGCGTAAAGTAAGTGGAGCTCAATGTGGTACATTACTGGTCCCCGAGACGGGTGATATGAGAGAAGCTTCTATAGGGTCGGGCTAGCAGCCCGACCTACGATTAGCTTTTTGTTTCTCGCAGAGTATCGCGGATGAACCGCAGAGTTACGCAGATGTACAGTCACACTCGGCTAAGCGCTGCGAGAAATCCAAACCTTCTGTCATTCCGAGCGGAGCTCCGCGGAGCGCTGGAATCTCCGAAGGTTCCTTGGGCATTGTATGTAGTGCATCCATGGCGTTGTTAAAAGCAACACATGGTCGGGCAAGCTGCCCGACCTACAGTGTAGTTAGCTTTTTAGCCGCAGTTTGGCGACGGATTCGATGTGGTAGGTCTGGGGGAACATGTCTACGGGTTGGATTTCCTGGACTTCGTAGACATCCTTCAACATGCTCAGGTCGCGCGCCTGGGTGGAGCTGTTGCAGCTGACGTAGACGATTTTGGGGATCTTCAGCTCTTGCAGATGCTGCAGAACTTCGTGGTGCATGCCCGAGCGTGGGGGATCGGCGATCAGACAATCCGGCTGGCCGTGTTCTTCGACCACTTCCGGTGAAAAGGCTTTTCGCATATCGCCTTCGATGAAGCTGCAGTTATTCACCTGGTTGTTGGCGGCGCTTTCTTTGGCGTTTTCTACGGCGACTTCGTCTAGTTCAATGCCAACCACTTTCTTGACGGATTGGCTCATGAATAAACTCAAGGTGCCTACGCCGCAATACAGATCATACAACACATCATCCGGATGCGGATCTACGTACTGCTTGGCCACATTGTATAGATGCTCGGCTTGCAGGGTATTAGTCTGGAAAAAGGCATTGGCGGTGATTTTAAACTCGTAGGGTCCGATATGATCGGTGATATGCCCTGAACCGTGATAGACGTTTTCGTAACGACCCACCGCCGTAGGACTCTTGGTATCGTTGACGTTGTTTACGATGGTGGTAATCTGCGGAAACTGCTTGAGTAGCGCTTCGGTCAGGTTGTTCATCACCTTTTCCTCGTCGCGGTTGGTCACCACGTTGACCATCAGGTCATCGGTGTGATGTGCGTTTCGGATCACCAGGTTGCGGAAATAGCCGGTGTTCTCAAAGGTGTTATAGGCCTTCAGATTGCGGGCCAGGGCGTAATTTCGAACGAAATCCAGAATTTCAAAGGAGATCGGATCTTGCAGATGACACTCATTCAGATTCAGAATTTTGTCAAAACGACCCGGTGCGTGCAAACCGCCCCACAAACCTTTATCACTGATAAACTCATCGGCGTTGATCTCCTCGCGCGATAACCAGCGCTTGTGTCCAAAGGAGTACTCCATCTTATTGCGATAATAAAATGGCTGCTCGCAACCCAGGGTCTTGTGCACAGGCAGATCCTCAAAATGGCCGATTCGTTTCATGTGGTTAGCCACATGCTGCTGCTTCATCTCCAGCTGAAAATCATAGGGGACATGCTGCCAGGTACACCCGCCACAATTGGTAGCGTGCTGGCATTTGGGTTCAATGCGATGCTCACTGGGTTCCAGCAGCTCCAGAACTTTGGCTTCGCGATAACGTTTCTTCTTTTTGACGATGCGAGCCAGCACTTTATCGCCGGGAGCGGTATTGGGTACAAATACAGCCAACCCATCCACCTTGGCAATACCTTTGCCTTTATAAGCGGTGTCTACGATGGTGAGTTCGACTTCAGAACCTTTTTTTAATGACATTCAAATAATGATGTAGCGTTAAATTTTCTAATAGATACGTTAAACCAAAGAGGGATGAGGCAGGATTATAAGCCTGTATCCTCATGAATTTGGTCGGCGTAATAGGTTTCGAATTGCAAGGAAAAGGCGTTTTCCACATCGGTGGCTTTAATCAGGGCACCGGTGGTTTTCTCCAGCTGCTTCATGGCAATCATGGATAGTACTTCCAGGAATTTGATGGCAATTTGGGGATAGCGGTTGCGCAGGGTTTCAAAATCAGGCTTGAAGAAGCCCAGCAGTACACAATCGGTCAAACATTTCGCGGATGACATGCGTCGCAGTTCATATCCAATGGATAGCGCTCCAAAACTTTCCGGTTGTTCCAGCTGTTGAGACGGCTTTTTGGGCTCTTCCTCATCTTCAGAAGCTTGTTGCTCCGCGGTTTCCACAATCAGCTCTACGGTGCCATCTTCAATGAAGTACATCCCTGTGCCCGGATCCCCCTGGTAATAAATATATTCGCCGGCTTTGTACTCACGGCGGTGACAGAGCTGTAAAAACTCGTATCGTTCCAAGGGGGTAAACTTGGACAGAAACCGTGAATTAAACACCACATGGGATTGTTTTTTGATCTTCTTGACCGATTTTTCCTTGATAAACGGAATTTTCATAGGAGCCTCTATTATGCGATTCGATTCAGCTGTGGTCGTTAAAAGGAATGACCAATTCCGAAACTAAAATACAGATCTTTATTCTCAAACCAACCTTCTTGTAGATCATGGATACGACGCGTCCAATCCAATCGTACAATCACGTAGTCCCAATCAATACGAAGGCCCAAACCGCTGCTTACCGCAATTTGTTTGTAGAAGGTATCAAAATAAAACTTTCCCTGATTGAGCACACTTTCAGTGTCTGCCCCGGAGAAATCCTGAGCAGGTCCGATCCACACATTTCCGGCATCGGCATACCAGCCCAGATACCAATCAGCTGCCCATACATTTTGTAAAAATCGTTGGCGGAGTTCGGTGAAGGCGGCAAGTTTAATTTCTCCACCATTTATAGAAGTTTGCGTGGACGGAATCCCGCCAGGTCCCAGATTATAGGGAGCCCAACCGCGAATATCGTAGCTTCCACCGGCAAAGAATTTACGGTTCAGAGGAATGGTTTTGTTTTTGCCATAGGGATGCGCGATGCCCAAATACCCGCGGTAGGAAAAGATGGTTGATTCGCTCCACGGGTAATAGCGCCGGTAATCGGCGGTAAGTTTAACAAATTGCGTATAGGAGAGACGGTTGCCACTCAGGCGTAGCAAGGAGGGCAGGGAACTTTCCAATGTATTGGGAGTGACCACAAAACGATCCAGCAAAAAGGGAATATTTCCCCCAATAGCTAAACTGTATTCCGTAAAACGGCCTTCGTTGCGTTTCACCACATCCGTAGTAGAAGTGCGAAAAGTATACCGAATGATGGAGTTAAATTGCGAGCGGAACTCTTCCTCAATACGGCGCCGTTCCAGTGAATTAGGATCGGGAAATTGTTCATTCAATGTGCGTTCGAAAAGTGCGGTTTTCTTGGCGTCGAGCCAATCCAATTCCAGTAAATCCAAAAAGCTGGAACGTTGATTGTTGTGATTCAACTGGTACTGTAGATTGAATCGAATATCTGTATTGATATCAAAATTCAGCTGGTTGGATTTACGAAATGAGAGGCTATATAACGTTCGGGCGTTGGCGAAAAAGAGTCGATTATCCAGTGAAGCAAAGGGGAAATTAAGACGCGGAACCGAGTATTCCATTCGTGTTTCAAAACTTTGCAGTAACCGATAGTCGCCCCCCTGGACAATCTGATCATTGTAATAGTCATTGACGGCATTCGCCCCCACATACTCCATGTTCCAATTTACGCCAATTTCCAGTTGCTCGGCTTGCCCGAATATGTTGTTGTTCAGATAGGTTAAACCCGCGCCGGCACCATAACCAAACCGCTGGAGTCCAAATAAATTGGTGCGTATCTGTTGGCGGGGAAGGGTTTGTAGTTCGAAGTTTACGGGAATTTCACTCTTGGAATAATCGGGGAAACTGCCATCCTCGCCTAAGCCAAATCGTATCACATTTAGCATTCCCAGGTTTTGATACTCGCGAATGGTGCGCAGGTACCGTTCGTTATTGAATTTATTACCGGGTTTAAACAGCAATTGTCGAGTTAGTAACTCGGTATCCGTTTTGGTGCTGCTATGTTTGAACAGTACAATGGATTGATTTTCAGCCGTATGAGGTGGTCCCGATAGGGTATCGAACTGATTATACTCATTAGGCAAATGAGAGCTGGATAAAGAGATCTGAAGGTCGCCAAACTGATAAGTTTGTCCGGGATGAACGCTAAATAACACATCCAACTTACGCGGTTTTTCCGGATCCGGCCGGACTTGTGCACGAATGGAATCTCGCTGTACGGCAGCATAGCCATTATTCTTAAGGAAATTGATGATCCGAGAGCGTTCTTCACTAAGCGCTTCAGCTGTAAACTGTTCATTTACCTTATAACTTGAATCACTGATGGCAGATCGATTGAGTGGACTGGCCCGGTAGAAATCACGCAGTTTCTGTGTGCCCATTTCCAGGGGCATTCCGGTATAAGCCAAACTTCGAATAAACGAGGCAGGGCCTTCTTCAATGAGGAAAGTGATTTCCACTTTATCCTTGGCGTATTCGTTAACCAGTGTATCAACTTGAGCCTCTCGATAACCTAACCCTTGATAGTAGGTTACGATTCGCTCCATATCACGGGCCAGTACTTGACGGTCGAGTCGCACTGGTGGTTCCCCCAGTCGCCGTCCTAAACGGATGTTCAATTGCCAGATATAATATCGGGGGGTGAGGCTGGGAATGCCCAGAAATTCACGGTTGGTGCGGGTACGAATTAACGTTTCTAGCGTATAGTTGCCCACATTATTATTACCGGCAAATCGGATGGAACGAACCACCGGCGCCTTCGCTGAATCTAATTTAGCGGTATTATTTTGGGCATGGAGCTGAGAGTTATCGGTCCAAGTAAGGAAAGGTAAGCCGCCGATCCAGAGTAATACAACAAAGAGTCCGGCGATGGACTTCATATTCTGTACCATAAACTACTTATGTTGCTCGGCTGACTGTATGAATGAATCTTGGATATAAGAAAGTCAGGCCAAGAAACCTGACTTTTAATAGTACCAATATAGGCACAATGAGTAAAACCGGTTTGCATGCAAAAGATACAAACCGGTAAGATAGGAAACGAGTCTGATTACCGACTAAACGTCGTCGTAATCAAATCCTTCGTCATCTTCATTATGAAAAAAGTCTTCTTTACGGATATAATCGGGCCAGATATCCTCCATATCCTCATATACCGTATCTTCGCCTTCTTCAATTTCTTCGAGTTCATGCAAATTATCCAGCACCTGCTGAGGCAATCCTTCGCGAGTAGCCCATTCAATTAATTCATCTCTCGTAGCCGGGAAAGGGGCCTCATCGAGTGCCGCTGCCAATTCTACCGTCCAGATCATAAGAAGTCATTTGTTTGTGGGTTTTGCGATTTATGTAGCACGATATAAAATAGATCGAAAGGACAAATTCAAGTTAAAACAAAATATTCGCCGAATTTTTCTGTTAAATCCTACTCATACCTCTCTGGAAAAATTTATATCTTCCAAAGCTTACTATTAACTAAACATCGAAAGGAATATTCTATGGGTTCATTTGGTGGACTTGAATGGCTGGTCATAGCCTTGGTTATCCTGTTGCTGTTCGGAGCCAAACGGATTCCTGAGCTCGCCCGCGGGTTAGGACAAGGAATCAATGAGTTTCGAAAAGCATCCGATAGTATTAAAAATGAAATCGAAAACGGGGCTAAGGGAGAATCCCAGCCGCGTAAAACGGATACGGATAAAGAGAAACAGTCGTAATTTCTCTAATAGCATTATTACAGATTACATCATTCGTATACCGTAGTCGGTACATCGCAATACCAAGCTTAAGTAAATCTCTGACGTGCAACACTCCACGATTAGCAGTCTTCAGCAACAATTATCTAATAACGAGCAACGCCTTCCCGATATCGTCGATCACTATTTGTCCGTGATCGAAGAAAAGAATGACGACATCAACGCCGTGGTCTGGAACGACACGGCACAGGTGCGAAAAAGGGCACAAGAGATTCAGGATAAGATCGACAAGGGTACAGCCGGCCCCCTGGCCGGAGCAGTGATCGGAATCAAAGATCTGATCAGCGAGAGGGATAAACCCTTGACTTGCGCTTCGGGCATTTTAGAAGATTTTGAAGCAGTGTACGACGCTACGGTCATTGAGCGGCTCAACGAGGCCGATGCTTTGTTGTTAGGTCGCCTCAATATGGACGAATTCGCCATGGGCTCATCCAATGAGCACTCTGTGCATGGCCCCGTGAAAAATCCGCATAACACCGATTATGTCCCTGGCGGATCCAGCGGAGGTAGTGCCGCGGCTGTTGCTGCGGGTATGTTGCCGGTCACATTGGGCTCCGACACCGGTGGATCCATCCGTCAACCGGCTTCTTATTGTGGCGTAGTGGGGCTCAAACCCACCTATGGTCGTGTTTCCCGCTACGGTTTAGTGGCCTTTGCCTCATCCTTCGATTGCATCGGACCGCTGGCCAATACCGTTGAAGATGCCGCTACGGTACTGGGCGTGATCGCCGGTCGTGACGATCGCGATTCTACCAGCTCTACACAGCCTGTACCCGATTATACCCAAGCTCTTAAGCAAGAGGTGGAAGGTATGCGCATTGGAGTTCCGGAACAGTATTTCGGGGAAGGATTAGATCCAGAAATTAAACAAGGCGTCCAGGATCATCTGAAGCAGTTGGAAGAGCAGGGCGCGGAGTTGGTGGATATCCAATTGCCGCACATGAAATACGCGGTTTCCACATATTATGTCCTGGCTACCGCCGAAGCTTCCAGTAACCTGGCCCGCTATGATGGCATTCGATATGGACATCGCGCGGAAATGGACGAGGTGACAGAGGAACTAGACAAAGAGGAAGAAGCCATATTGAAACAAATGGCCCATGCCAGTGGCGATCAGAAAGTTAAGCTAGGTAAGGAGCTGGATAACCTGGATAGTCCGCTTATTCGCCTGTATAAGAAATCCCGCACTGAAGGGTTTGGAGAAGAGGTGAAGCGGCGAATAATGCTGGGTACTTATGTTCTAAGCGCAGGCTATTACGACGCTTACTACGGCAAAGCCCAGAAAGTGCGTCGCCTCATCAAGAATGATTTTACCAAGGCATTTGAGGATGTGGATGTGATTGTTTCCCCAACGGCACCCACCACCGCATTTGAAGTAGGAGGGAAGTCCGAAGATCCCGTACAGATGTACCTCAACGATATTTACACCATCTCTGCCAACCTAGCCGGTATTTGTGGCATCAGTGTGCCCGCCGGAACCCACTCCAACGGCTTGCCTTACGGAATTCAGTTCATGGGAAATGCTTTCCGAGAAGAAGATATCTTACGAGCCGGATACGCGGTTGAGCAGCAGAGGTAAAACGACTCAAACAGTAAGCTTCATTTTAAAATCATCTCAGATCATGGAAGAACGCGCGTTATTTCAAAATCGCATGGAAGGCAAACACGTCTTGATTACCGGAGCCACAGCCGGGATCGGTAAGGCAACCGCCGAAATTTTTGCTGCCGCCGGTGCCAAACTGAGCATCACCGGCCGACGCGAACAGCGATTGCGTGAATTAGCCGCCGACCTTTCCGATGCCTACGAAATAGCGGTTACTACGGCAGCCTTTGATATCCGGGATAAAGAGGCGTGCAAGGATTTTATTGATTCCCTGATGAATCCCGTAGATGTATTGGTGAACAATGCCGGTTTGGCCAAAGGGGTGGATCCCGTCTATGCCGCCGACTTGGAGGACTGGGATACCATGATCGATACCAACGTGAAGGGCCTATTGACCATGAGCCGCTACATCACCGCCCAAATGCGGGAACGCAACAGCGGACATGTGATCAATGTGGGTTCTATTGCCGGACACGAAGCTTATGCCGGTGGCGTGGTGTATACCGCCACCAAACACGCCGTGAAAGCGATTACGGAAGCCACCAAGAAAGATCTGCACGGCACCGATGTGCGGGTGAGCATGGTTTCTCCGGGCTTGGTAGAAACCGAATTTAGCAACGTGCGCTTCTACGGAGATGAAGACAAAGCAGATAAAGTGTATAAAGGTTTGGAAGCCTTGACGGGTCCGGATATCGCGGAAATTATTTTCTTCATGGCCAATCGTCCACCACACGTGAACATCATGGACACCGTGGTATTTCCCACTGCACAATCCGCCGCTACCATGGTCTCCCGCGACTAACCACCAATCGTCATCCTGGAACCGCAGCGAAGCGAAGGTATCCGGGATCTCCCGATACCAAGAAGGAGTGAACCAGTGGTAATAAAGTGATGAACCTTTGATGGGAGATCCCGGATCGGTACTGTGCTACGCTTCGTTGGTCCGGTATGACGAGTTGGAGTGGGCGATATGTGCCAGCGATTGATTGTATCCTTGCGCTGGATAGCTAAGGGTATATTCACAATATTGCTGAATACCCCGTAAACCAGAAATGCACAATCAATCTAGTCCAGAAGCATAAACATGGATTCGCAAAAAGCTAAAAAACTGCTGCTGGTTTGTATCCTTTGCATAGGTATAATCGGCGGTTTGGTGATGTTTATTGAATGGATAGCAAGCTAATAGCAGTTATATTCACTCCATCCACTGACTAAAAATCTTTGCAAAGAGCGCCGGTGAATCCTCATCCATGTTGAAGTACAGGGATGGTTCGATCAGCTCCACTTCCATGACGCAATACTTTTCAGGCAGCGGTTCGGGATTATGTTTTTGTGCTTCATAACCTCGCAGATCACGCACCAGGTCAACGCGGGCGTAGAGCGTGGGTTCGGGTAAGGCAGTCAGTATTAAGTCGGATATATGTTTCATTTCCGGGGTAGAGGAGACCGCGTGCAAACGTCCGCCGTGCTCTTCCTGCACCCTGAAATCCTGAGATTTGGGCGTTTTTAGAATGGTATGGCTGTAGGTGTCCCCAAAGTAAAACAGCGAAAATTCCCCCTCATCCACAATGGCCGGCATGAACGGCTGCACCATAAAGGGACGGTGGGAAAATGACTGCACGAGTTGCTTCATCAAGTCCGGATCCTGTATATCCGCTTGCCGGATCCAGTAGGTGTGATCGGCATTAGCGCCCACCACCGGTTTTAGGACAATCTGACGGGTATTAAACTGTTCGAAATACTTCCCTAATTGATCGGCATGGAATGCATCCGGCCAACGGGTAGGAACAATGGGCACTCCCTGGTTTTCCAAGTCTCTCAGGTAGGTCTTGCGCAGATTCCATTCCACCACGGATAGCGCATTTTCCAATCGCGCTTCTGATTGATCGATTCGCTGCAGCACTTCAAAAAAAGCTTCCGGATCATCCTGGTAGTCCCAGGGAGAGCGAATAATGACCGCTTCATATTGATTCCAGTCTACCGTTTCATCGCGCCAGGACACCATATCCACCGACCAGCCATGGTTTCGGAGCGGTTCCATGAGCAGATCATCGTAGGTATAGAACTCACCCAGATCATCCATGGTTAAGAATGCAATAGAGCGTAACGGTTGATTAGTCATAATAAGTCAAAATGTAAGCTGTGCGACGATGCGCTAAATAATTTTGAAGTACACTTAGAACGAAAGAAAATCTAAATACACAATTCTAAAAGATCATGAAACAGTCAGATTTATTTCTTCCCGAAATCGTCATGTATGGAGCCGAATGGTGCCCTGATTGCCAACGTACCAAAGCCTATCTGGACGAGCATGAGATCGAGTATATCTACCGTGATATTGAAATCAGTGAACAGGGGGTAGCCCGAGTTGAAGAGATTAATGAAGGAAAACGGATCATTCCAACCTTGGAGATCGGTGAGAAGCATTACAGTAACCCAGACAATGCTCAACTGGGGTGTTTGCTGGGCATCAATCCGCAAGGGCGGATCCTGTTTTACGGGGCCGATTGGTGTCCGGATTGCCGACGGGCCAAGTCGTATCTGGATGACAACGGTATTCATTACCAATTCATCGATATTGAAAGTGATGACCGGGCCACCAAAACCGTGGAAAAGCTGAATAGTGGCAAGAGTATCATCCCCACTATATTGATTGATGAAGAGCTTTATGCCAATCCCGATAATCCTACATTACAAAAGGCACTGGATGTGGATGAATCCAAAGCCGTAAAGGAGTACGATGTAATCGTAATTGGAGCCGGAGCGGCCGGTTTGACTACATCCATTTATACCCAACGGGAAAAACTCTCCACCGCCATTCTCGAAAAGAAGAACATTGGCGGAAATGCTTATCTGACCGAGAAAATCGAGAATTATCCCGGTTTTACTAGCATCAGCGGGCCAGAGTTGATGAATAAGATGGCTGAACAAACCAAAGTGTATGGCACTGAAATCAAGCAGGGCACCGAGGTGCAGAATATCGAGCCCCGCACCGATGATTTTATGATTGATACCAATATGGGCCCTTATAGGGCCAAAAGTATTGTGGTTTCGGTGGGATCTACCTATCGGCGTCTGCATATTCCGGGCGAGGATGAACTTTTGGGATCCGGTATACATTTTTGCGCTACCTGTGACGGGCCATTTTACAAAGATCGCGATGTCATCGTGGTGGGGGGTGGCAATAGTGCGTTGGAGGAGAGCATCTATCTGAGTGAATTTGTGAATTCAGTAACCATTGTTAATCTGACCGATTCATTTACCGCTGCGGAGATCTATTTAGAAAAACTAAAAACACGAGATAACATCACTTCGCTGATGAATCGAGAAAGCTTGGAATTTTTGCCCGATCAGCAGGGACAATTAAAAGGATTACGGGCCCGACATACCGAAACAGGGGAAGAGGAAATCATTGAAGGAGATGGGGCCTTTATATTTATTGGTCTGAAGCCCAATACCAGCTTTTTGTCGGATCTCTTGGACATGGATGAAGCGGGCTTTATTAAAACGCCAGCCGGAGATGTCCACACTAATATTCCGGGCCTTTTCGCTGCCGGTGATTGCCGTAAAGGGGCCACGGCTCAAATCGCTTCTGCAACGGGGGAAGGGGTGGTAGCCAGTTACGCGGTGAAAAACTATCTGAGCAGCAGATAGACGAATATAAAAAAGGCCTCCCTGGGGAGGCCTTTCTAATAAAAATAAGATATGAGATACTAGACGCGCTTGTAACTGGTGCAGGGACCGTTATCTTTGCCGTCTTTTTCGCACTCTTCACGGGTTTCGAACCCACGACCGGAATGCTCCACAATGTCGCCTTTTTTTGTGGTTTGACGCCATCGCCATTCTTCTTTCACATCTTTGTAGATCTCGCACTTAGGCATATATGTAAACCAATTTTTCGAAGTTAGTTCGGCCACTCAACCAGACATTCATTTATCGGTGGTGAGCCGAGAAAATTTACGTTCTCATAACATAGCAGTTAGAATGCTTAATTGTAAGTTAAAACGTATTTAAGATGGATCTATTTCACATCGACAAAGGGGCAACGAACCCAAATTAGTTTAAGACTAAAATGTCTGTAATAGATATCATTACGTGATGGTCCTTGCTGAGTCCTACAGTAGGGATGGGTCTGTTTTTATACCATTAATAAGCAATTAAGGATTAACCAAGTATCCCAATTGCTGGTTTAATGGATATACTCACCAAAAACAGGGACGACATGAAAACGAAATTAGTGCTATTCCTATTTAGTACATTGCTTTGCGTAAGTACGATAGGGTGTCAACAGGAAAGTGCAGAAACAGGATCTGAAATTGAAAAAACAGGCTCCAACAAGGGACAAGCGTATGTAGTTGATGAAGATTCTAAGCCCAATATCCTGCAGATAGCCATGAATTCGCCCGATCATAAAACATTAACCGCGGCAGTTCAGGCAGCCGAGGCGGAAAACACCTTGGTGAACGCGGGGCCACTTACCGTTTTTGCGCCTACGGATGCGGCTTTTGCTAAGCTCCCCGATGGTACCATTGATAATTTATTGAAGCCTGAAAACAAAAATAAGTTGGTTAGTATAATCAATGGACATGCCACGCCAGCTAATTATAAACCGGATCAACTCAAACAAGGAACCCAAATTTACCTAGCTAACGGACGCTACGTACAAGTGGAAGTGAAAGATGGCGAAAAGTTTGTAGATGGGGCCAAGATTTTGGGTTCTGTGGATGCTTCAAACGGTAAAGTATATGTGGTGGATAAGGTGATACTTCCATAATCCGGCCGTCTCCGCAAGATCTGGAAAGTGGACGCACCGTCTTAAACCTACTGTAAGGCGGTGTCTCCACTTATATATAGGGGGGCTGCCAAGTATATGGATCAATTACCACGCAGTAAGCCCACCAAGCCGGCTATTGAAGCGGCCGCCCCACCAATGAGCATCCACAGGGCCTGATTGGAAGGGGATCCGGTAAAGGTCTCACTTACGTTGGACTGAAAGGAATTATACTCTTGATAACCAAAGTAGAGGAGTAAGATTCCGGCAATAATTAATGCCGCGGATATTGCTTTTTTCATAACGGTAAAATCTTGCTTGATGGAAAACGGTTATGTTAGTTTAACATATAGAATGGTAAATTGATAATATTGATATTGTTAATTTTATGAAAAATCCAGATTTGTGGCATGATATATGACAAAATTGAGCCATCTCTTAATGGTTTTGACTAACCGGATCTATGATAAGTAAAAAAATAGATCATTAGACGTATTTCGGACTGCTTGCTAATGCAATCGGAAAAACGTGTTCAGTGATGGAATTAAAAGATCCAAGTCAACTTTGGGAAAGGGGTGAGCGGTATCCGGGAGTACGGAAAGTTCAGCGTTAGGCAATTGTTTGTAAATGGTTAGCGTATCAGAGAGACCTGCGGACCGATCTCGATCTCCCACGTGTAAGCGGATGGGCAGATTCAATTCGGGCCAGTGCGAATCGATTAATGGAGGTTGATTGCCCAATGATTCTAACATGGTTCGTGTAGCTTGCACCATGGAAGGCCATTGCTCGCCATGCAGTTTCTTTAGGTGCTGTGCAAATCGGGGTACTTTTTCGGAGATGGTGTTCGGATCCAACAATTTCCCTTCTTCGGCTGCTTTCTCTGGGGTCCACCGCAAGATCGTTCCCAGAGTTGCGATTCGATTTATGCGATGAGGATGAGATTTAGATAAAAGTAAAGCCACATATCCCCCCATGCTGTACCCGAAAATCGATACTTGGTCGATTTTATGATCGTTGAGGTAATCTAAGGTTTGTTGGGCCATCTCATCTATGGACAATTCGGATCCGGCGGTTTCCGGACCATGCCCCAGGAAAGTAAAGCGATGTACATCAAATGAATCACTCAACTGGGCAGCCAGTTGATCAAATTGCGCGGAAGTTTCCAAGGCACCATGAAGGAGTAATAGTGGAGGATGGTTCATAAAGGATACGGTATATGATTAGAGATTAGGTCATAGTATCATGAACCTTATGGAGTTATACCAATATTCACGCTGGTTTTTGTCCAACGAATTGAATCACCGAGGCCTCTCCTTTATGGTGTTCGCCTTCTTCCAGTTTAATGATCTTGGCCTCATTTTGGATAATTTTTAAATCGGAAAAATCGGCTGCCAACAATTCCGTAGAGTACAAAAGGTCATCGTTTTTGGGTCCCCCGGATTGATATTGCAACTGCTTTTTACTGAACACCTCCATAATTAAATGGCCGCCCGGTTTAAGCGCATCAATCAACTTGTGATGTACATCTCGGCGAATTGAGGAGGGTAGGTGAGCGTAAATCAGGGCAATAAGATCGTAGGTGGCTTTATCCAGATCTACCTCCTCCATACGGGCGTTGTAATAATGGATTTCCACTTCTTTATCAGCGGCAAAGGCCTCTGCTTTGCGTTTGGCTTCGGTACTGTAGTCAAACGCTTCTACAATCCATCCCTGGGCAGCGGCATATACGGCATTGCGTCCTTCGCCCTCCGCGGGGAGTAACAACCGACCAGGGGTACGGTGCTCCAAAAAGGATTTAAAGAAGCCGTTGGGTTCATATCCATAAACCATTTCATGATCGCTGTACCGTTGATCCCAAAAATCCTTCATGCTTATCCTTAGTTTGAATATTGAATAGGGTTCCTAACCAGTTATGTCGCCTGCTTGACAGGTTTTTTATAGACCTGCTTGTAGATTAACTATGTAACAAAGCAATCCCGGGAATCGTGCCCAGGAGCTAATGAATAACGGAATCCGGATGATTTTATCAAGTCAACAAGAAAAGTTATGCAATTCACACCATTGGGATTTTAGTAATCTCAATGCCCTATTTCTGAATTGCACGTTGAAACCGAGTCCCAATTTATCACATACGGAAGGGTTAATTGAGGTCTCACAGGCCATCATGGAGCAAAATGGAGTTCAAACCGAAGTCCTTCGACCGGTAGATCACCATGTTGCCCCCGGTGTTTACCCAGATATGACGGATCATGGATTTGCTGAAGATGATTGGCCGCAAATTCAGCAAAAAGTAATGGAAGCGGATATTTTAGTATTAGGATCTCCCATCTGGCTTGGTGAAAAATCCTCTGTTTGCTCCAAAGTTATTGAACGCTTGTATGGGTACTCCGGAAAATTAAATGATCATGGTCAATATGCCTATTACGGTCGAGCCGGTGGGTGCATTATTACCGGCAATGAAGATGGAATCAAGCACTGTGCGATGAATATATTGTATAGTCTACAGCATCTGGGATATATGATACCACCTCAAGCAGATGCCGGATGGATTGGGGAGGCAGGTCCCGGAAAATCATATCTGGATGAGGGATCCGGCGGCCCCCAAAATGATTTTACCCAGCGAAACACCACTTTTATGACTTGGAACCTGATGCATACCGCTCGTCTACTGACTGAGATGGGGGGAGTACCCGCTCATGGTAATCAACGCTCTGAATGGGATGCAGGTTGCAACTTTGATCATCCCAATCCCGAGTATCGATAATTGGGCGAGAAGGGATCTGTACATTTTCTCTGACTGATTATGTTGTGCAGCTCACTTTTGTGATGTGCCAATCTATAATACACTCATCAGTTTGATTGAGGTGCCCCCACAGCTCAGCTCCCCATCGATGGGAGCGGCGTTTTGTGCTCATGGTTAAACTTTCTAGACAATTTGATAATAAGTTATCCATATCCTCAACACTAGTCGCGTTAAGGCTAAAACTCCCCAACAACTCAAAAACACCGAGGCTGTCCAAAAAGTCCTTTTCTAATTTCAAGGACCTAAATAATTTAGGTTTTAGGGTCAAATATGTGCCAGACCTATCAGGTTTCCAAAACCTGATAGGTCTATATATGAAAAGGACGCGACTTATCAAGAAGATCAGAGATACACACTCTTAGAAAACTTAAATTAATTAAGTGGTTACATCCTGCTTTTTACTTTTTAGACAGCCTCTCCGCCCCGAAGATTCGGAGGCGGTAAGGGGTCCAGCTACATTCCGAAAAAATTCAACTCAACAGACTCTACAATAATTCATTCAAATACAGCCACCGTATGCTAATCACCTCAAAGCAAGTCCACGTAACTTCGGATGGGAATTCTTAGAAAGTAAAAAAGCCGGAAGCAATTGCTTCCGGCTTACCAATATAAAACGTTGATCAATTATTTATTCCACTTCAATTTTTTTGGTGGCTTTATCTTCCTGTTTGGCAATCTGTATTGCCAGTATGCCATTTTCGTAGCTTGCTTTTACACTATCCATATCGATGGAATTAGGGAGTGGTAAACTGCGACTGAAAGTTCCGAAACGGCTTTCTACGCGGCGGTATTTTTTGTCGGATTCCTCTTTTTCCATGTTTCGTTCACCGCTGATATTCAGGACGTGGTCTTCCAGGCTGATGTCAATATCTTCTTTACTCATACCGGGAAGTTCAACGGTGATTTCAAACATAGTATCCGTTTCGGATACATTCATTTGCGGTATCCAACCTTTACCACCCGGATTGAACTTCATGGCTCGATTGAAGAAATCATCCAGCACGTCTGAAAACGTGGTTGGAATGGTATCCAGAGTTTCTCGAGTGCTATCTAATGTATCCCAACGTTTGTTCATAAGGGTCATAGCAATACCTCCTGATTGAGTTGGTTACTATTTGCTTATGTTTTTGTTGAATGATGATTTTGACGATGTCTTCATATCGTCGTTTTAAATAATGCAAAGGCTATTCCAACTCCAGGAAGCTATAACAGTATTGCCAAAATGTTCAAATCTCTCTGTCAGATTGAATATAAAGCTGTAAATATGAGTTGCTGAAGTTGTAATTTTGACAAGGGATAGTCATATCAATGGAAGCTAGCACAGATAAGCGAATGTGGTAATTATGGCGGCGGAAATTGTACCGTTCACATCAAAGGTTATTAATCCACCTCAATCCGATGCACCCACCCAAACGGATCTTCCTTTTTCCCAGTCTGCATGCCGTAGATAGCATCGTACAAACGTTGCGCCAACGGACCGCGACCTTCTTCATGAATCTGTACGGTATCACCTTGGTGATGAATAGATTGCACGGGGGCGATCACGGCGGCGGTTCCAGCCCCGAATACTTCCTGTAATGTGCCGTTTTGCCCGGCTTCCATAACCTCATGGATAGATAGCTTGCGTTGCTCAACAGGAATATCCCAATACTTGGCTAACTGAATGACCGAATCTCGGGTCACGCCGGGGAGGATGGTCCCACTGAGTTCACGGGTGACCAACGTGCCGTCTATCAGGAAGAAGATATTCATGGTGCCCACTTCTTCCACATATTTATGCTCCATGGCATCCAGCCAAAGTACCTGATCGAACCCCTGCTCTTTGGCCTTCTTCGCAGGATACATGCTGGCCGCGTAATTTCCCGCTGTTTTGGTGGATCCGGTTCCGCCTTGGGCCGCGCGAATATATTCGGGCATGGTGGTCAGCTTAACGGGATCGGTGTAGTAAGACCCCACAGGAGAGGTCAAGATATAGAATCGAAATATATTGGAGGTGTGCGCCGCAACCCAGGGCTCAAAGGCCATGGCAAAAGGGCGTACATACAGCGATTGTCCTTCGCCATTCGGAATCCATTGGTGATCCAGTTTGATTAATTGCTCCAGGGCTTCCATAAACAGATCAGAATCAACCGGGGGAATACACATCCGTTGGCAGGAGTTTCGCATCCGTTTGATGTTCATCTCCGGCCGAAATAGATTTACGGTGTGCTCATCAGCATAATAAGCCTTCATTCCTTCAAATACCGATTGACCATAGTGGAAAATATTTAGAGCCGGGGTGACCTCAATGGTGCCATAGGGCTTAATTCGCGGAGTCTGCCAGGCACCGTTCCGATATTCCATCTCAAACATGTGATCCGAAAAAATGCGTCCGAATCCGGGATTAATTAAATCAACTTGTGGAAGACGGCTCTGATTTACTTGGGTAACTTCAATAGAGGAGTGCAGGCTATTCATATCAATAAATCATTTGGTAAGTAGCTGATCTGTAGATCTTCACTAATGTAGGAAATTGGATCTAGGATTGCAGTGAAATTCACAAAAAGAGGGGAGTCGAATCACCACATCACAGAAGATGGCGGGGATTAAGCAAATGAAAGCTCCTGTGTAATTCGTTCCTAGGTGCTTTATTATTACGTAGAACCATAAGCTGATATCAAACCGGCTGATTGGCGGTGATCTGTGAAGCCTCACGCCCACGACGGGTTAATGTAGCAGTATCTCCATCAGTATTTCGAAACTCAACTTCATCCTGCCTTTCTATACGATCTTGTTGCTTGGTGAGCTCCGTTTCGGTTGGTTCACCATCCGATCTTGCCCTGGGGGACGTATCTGAATCTGTTGTAGTGGAAGCCAACCCATCATCTACGGTTCGATTTGAAGGGTCATTATATTGATCCAACGCACCGTTTTCCGGATTACTAGTTTGATTGGCCGGCAGGGGGGATGCCGTATGTTGAATTGCTTGAGTATCCATATCGGATGCGATCTTTATTGCCGTCAAAGTTGATTATATAAATATAGGTAAAGTATTGCTTTTTATAAATTTAGAATGGTTTTGGGTATCTATATATTTTGAAAATCTATCAGGCTATATATCCAAAATATTGAGATGGAGAATTCGGATCATCATGAAACAAGAGGAATTTCGGCAATCCAAGTAAAAGGGAATAAATGAAACTCTTATATATCGCTACTAATTAGATGAATTTGTTACAGTGTCGAAATAAATAATATGAGGTCTTATAATTATATATATCTATAGATAAAATATTTTATTATTGATTAGAAGGGGTATCTAGTGTAAATAACACCCATTAGGATTATTTATTGACATTTTATGTGGGTATATTTGGTAATGAGTGTAATAAATAACATAATTTATGTGATATGATATATATACTGTCGATAGATTTTGATAAACGCCATTTATTACAGATTCAATGAATACAACATCTAAGCATTCTAAGTCTGATGAACCATTTGTGGTAGGTATTGGTGCTTCAGCTGGAGGATTGCGTGCTTTGGAAGCATTTTTTGATGCCATGCCCGAATCACCCAATATGGCATTTGTGGTAGTGGTACATCTATCTCCGGATCACCAAAGCAACATGGCACAACTGTTGCAAGATCATACTACGTTGCCGGTCGTACAGCTAAAAAAAAGAACATCTATTGAAATCAATCATGTCTATGTCATTCCGCCTGGCAAAATGCTGACCATTGAAGGGAATGAGCTAGTTTTAACCAGTTCAGATAGTAGAGACAAAAAATTAACTACCATTGATCTGTTTTTTCGATCTTTGGGAAAAGCCAAAGGCAATTATTGCGGTTGTGTCATTTTATCGGGTTCAGGAAGTGATGGAGCAATCGGCTTAAAGTTAGTTAAAGAGTATGGTGGTATTGTATTGGCCCAAGTTCCCGACGAAGCCGAATATCCGGCAATGCCTCGCAATGCTATTGAGACCAATCTGGTTGATCTGACTCTGCCCATTGCGGATATGCCCGGTAAGTTGATTGACTACCAGGTAAACCTTAAACAGATCAAACTATCTGGCGATATTTCGGATTTGTCGGATGAAGAGGCGGAGGCGTTATATGAAATATTTACGCAGGTTAATCTTAAAACAGGTCACAATTTCAGCAAGTATAAACGCAAATCCGTTCTCCGTCGGATCGAGCGACGCATGCGGGTAAATCAGGTGCAAACTCTACCCGAATACCTGGATTTTTTAAAAGCTAATCCCAAAGAAACCAAAGAGCTATTTAAAGATCTCCTGATTAGTGTCACCCATTTCTTCCGAGATCCGGAAGCCTTTAAAGAGTTTGAAAAGAAGATTATTCCCAAGGTTTTTGATGGGAAAGACTTAGACGATCAGGTTCGAGTTTGGGTTCCTGGGTGCGCAACGGGTGAAGAAGCGTATTCCATTGCGTTTTTATTACTAGATTTTGTAAAAAACTTGGATAGTCCTCCCAAATTGCAAGTGTTCGCCACCGATATAGATGAGGAGGCCTTGCAAGTGGCACGGGCCGGGCGCTATCCCAGTTCTATAGTTGCTGATACCCCCAATAAATACATTAATCGTTATTTTGATAAACAGGGAGATATCTACGCGGTTAAACCTGAAGTAAAGGAGATCATTTTATTTGCCAAGCATGATCTGCTGAAAGATCCCCCATTTTCCAAACTGGATTTAATCAGTTGTAGAAACCTGCTAATCTACTTAGATCGTGACCTGCAGTCTAAAGTGTTTAAGCTATTTCACTATGCGTTAAATGCTGGTAAATGGCTCTTTTTGGGTATGTCGGATTCCATATTGGAAGCTACAGATTCGTTTGATTCGGTGAGCAAGAGATATAAAATATACCGACAAAGCCCCATGGCAGATTCTTTTATTAGCAGGCCGCCATTCCCCTTGTTCGGAAAGCAATTGGCGGAACAAACTCCAAATGAACGCAAATGGAAGGGGGGCGAACAAATTGATATCGATGCGCTGCATCATAAGTTATTGGTTGGAGAATTTGCCCCGCCAAGTGTGATTATCAATAACAATTATGATGTCATACACGCAACGCAAAATATTGACCAGTTTTTGCGATATACCGGCGGAAAGCCGAGTCAGAATATTTTGGAGATGATTCGTCCGGAAATTCGACAAGTATTGCGGCGTTTATTGTTTAAGGCTAAACAAGAGCAAGACAGTTCTACGGTAGTCAAGAAAACCCACCTGAGTTTGGATGATCATTCGATCTTATTGAAGATTGTCATTCATAAAATTTCGAAACCGAACTTTCCGGATGGATTATTACATGTGATTTTCAAAAAAGAGAATGAGGTAAATAAAAAAGTACCCAGCCAGGTTGAACAGGCAGATGAGCAGAATGATACGGATTCAGATATTATTACGGCCCTGGAGAATGAACTTCAACATACCAAAGCGGAACTGAATATTACGGTGGAGGAGTATGAGACCTCCAATGAGGAATTGCGGGCATCCAATGAAGAATTGCAGTCCATGAATGAGGAGCTGCAGTCGACTACGGAACAGCTGGAAACCAGCCAGGAAGAGTTGCAGTCGGTTAATGAAGAGCTGAAAAGTGTTAACAGCGAATTAGAAAATAAAATTGAAAAACTTCACCATGCCAATAGTAATCTGAAAAATTTGATGGAAGCCACGGATATTGCCACCATATTTGTGGATAAGGAGTACAGCATTCAATTTTTTACTTCCCGTTGCTCCAACATATTCAATGTAATTTCATCGGATAAAGGACGGCCGATTACCCATCTAACGCATCAGCTGAAGTATGATGATTTCATAACTGATATTGATCAAGTACTGGAGAAGTTGGAGCCGATACGGAAAGTGGTGCATGATAAACAGGATAATCAATATATCATGCAGGTTCGGCCTTATCGAACGGTCAAAGATAAGATAGATGGGGTTGTCCTAACCTTTGTTGACGTTACCCAGCTAAAGCAGGCCGAAGCGAAACTAGAAGAACGGGCCAAGCGACAAGAAATACTGGCTGATCTGGGAATATACGCCCTTCAGGAACATGATATATCCGAATTAGTTCGTAACGCGTGTGAGAAGCTTCAAAACATATTAGATTTCGACTATTGCGTCATGTTCGGTATCCAGAAGGAAAACAACACCTTTGAAATTACTTATAGTAACATCGAGGGGGGTAACCTAATATCGAAGCCCGAAACGCTAGAGGAAAAGTGGGATGTAGCTATAGCCCTGAATTCCTCCCAACCTTTAATTGTACCAAATTATGAGCAGGAGAAACGGTTCCGTTTGAATCCCCTAATAGATGATTTGAATATAACTTCGGGAGTCTTAATTAATATTGGAGGCACTCAAGAAAATTACGGGGCCTTGGGAATGTATGCGGAGCAACCGGTTTCCCTTTCCGAGGAAGATATCAATCTGATCCAGATTATTGCTCACATATTGGGTACCGCCATTGGACGTGAAAAGGCCATAGAAGAGCGCATCAAAATAAATAAACAATTGGAGGAAGAGGTATCCCGAAGTGAACGTTTTCAGCAAGAAATTTTAAACAATAGTTTAATTGAACGCTGGAAACTAGGGGAATACCTCCATGATAATTTGGCCCAGGTACTGGCCTCCCTCAATGTCTTAATTGACGATTTAGCCCAAAAATTGGACCCAGCCAATAGAGAAACGGTTGATACGGATTTAACCGATATCAAGCATCACATTGATGAACAAATTGGTGAGATTCGGGAGCTAAGCCATAACATTATACCCATTGATGTGGAGGAGGAGGGCGCCTCTTATGCCTTTGCCTTACTTATGCGTCAGATTCAAAAAATGCACCATGTAAAATGTTCTCTGCATGCTGATGATGTCTTGGATGAAATTACTAATCGTGAAATTTCTACCAATCTGTATAAAATCACCCAGGAAGCCATGAAGAACGCGGCCATTCATGGTAAAGCAAATCATATTCGTGTAAACATGAATATGGATGATCAAAATCTCTATCTGGAAATTCTGGATGATGGTTCGGGTATTAGTCCCGAAGATCAAAAAGGAGAAGGCATGGGATTGCGGATTATGCAACATCGGGTGGAATTACTGGGAGGTACGTTTGAGGTTCGCTCCTTACCTGATGATGAGTTTACCACGGGTATTTACGGTACCTTCCCACTGGAGGCACTGAATTTGGCAACCCGTTCCAATCAGGAATAATGGCAATTCCCCAACTGGCACTAGTGTTAAATCCGGTAATTCTGTCTCAATGATGGAGGAAGGTGAGTAATCTTTTGCTGGTAAAGTCATCTACATTATCAGTAAGTGACGCTTCGCTTAACACTTGCCCCAACTGCCGTAAGCGTCCCGCTCGTGGCTTGGGGGATAGGTTGGTCGAGCCGCGGGGTTTTAACCTCCGGCGAAAGGGAAGGTTTAGAGTTGTATCATTTACCTAAGTTATATCCCGCTAGTTACCCCAGATGGATCTAACCAAATGGGTGCGATTACTTAATTATAGATGCTGTTGCCTCTGGAATGATAATCACCATATCATACCCCTGAATGATTCGCTTCAGTAAGGGATCATTTATGGATAGTTTTTCATTCTGAATTGCTGTTTGGATGGGAGCAGTATTGAATGCCGACCAATGGGTAGTATCTGTGGCTTCAAAGAATGGAGCCATTTTGCTGAGTAGCCCTTGGGTGGAATTGATTTCTTGGGAAGGAAGATGGGCAAAGGGAGTGCCTTGTTCTCCATCTTCTGCAAAGATCATAACATGAAATGAATCATTGAATTGGGCATCTGCTACATGGGTTACTAGATTACCCACGTCATAACCCCCCAATAAACTTTCTCCACCAGGCATATGTACGGCACCATATTTGAATAGATTTTTGTGATCATGCCACTGGTTAAAATTGTCCAGAAGAGTGCGCTTAATTAGTTGGATGCGTTGGTGATGGGCGTTTTTATCGTAGATATTTCTAGATAGGGCTAGATCCTCAATGATAGCTGTTTCCCGAGGGGAAAGTTCTAGGGATTTCAGGCTGTCCAGCTGATGTTTAAAATGGGGTGTTTCCATATAAAACGTCGTTTCGGGATCCTGTTTAAACCTTTTAAAATGGACAGCCGAGGAATCGATCATCTGATGATAGATTTGCTGCGCCCTCTGGTTCTGAGTCATCTTTGCCAAATCCTGCAGAACGAATCGGTCTGCCCATTTAATAATCTGCTCAGCGCCTATCAAATTCACCCCTTGATGTGTAGCACTTTGAAGCAATGAATATTCCGACTGTAGTGCATAAAAAGAATATAACGGTTGATAAGATGCCCTGAAGCGAGCGCGCTTTTCCACGGAATATTCGGTAAGCGAACGCTCGATGAGCTCGGTGCTATATGGGTCTAATTCGATAATCAGGTTATCGAAGGACGCGCTATTCATGATTGCTTCTGTGAAAACAGGAATTTCTTGGATGAAATGATCCTCCCCAATTAATACCTGTGAAGCATTTTGAACTTTGGTTTGAATATCCTGCCACCCGGGACCGGAGAAGGAAGTACCGTCAAATTGAATCGTGCGATGGTGTTCTAGAAGTAAGGAGGTAAGCAGACTATCCTGCGCAAAAAGGGTAGAAGGAGTTGTTAACAAAAATATGAGGAAGAAATAAGATAGAAATCGATTCATAAATCAGAACAAAGAACTGATATAGGTGATAATTACAGCGAAGATGTTCCATCATTGCGATGTTCTGATGTTGGTTACGAGAATAGGCTTAATTTGTTAACTATCTATCAGTTATGTCATCGGATGATAGGGCGTGTTGCCTCGAAGTCCCCATATAACCATAACGCTGACCGTCACCATGGCGATGGAGAGCGTTAAGAGCCCGGTTTCAATAATGATTTCTTGCCAGGGATCACCCGATAAGCCTTGACCCGCGAAGGGCATCATAGCTGCGCCGGCTCCCCAGATGGCTGCCAGGAGTGTCGTTGTCCAATTGGCATAGGTGCCAAATAGGGCCAACCCATATCCCCACGATAGGGTACGTGCACTTAGCTGAAGTCGATTCCAAAGAAGTCCCAGCAAGATTAAAAACATGCCGTTCAAGGTTCCCTCTAAATGACTGGATAAACCCATGCGTGAATTTTCCAAACCGGGAATAGCGAATCCGGTGAGTAAGCCCAGCAGAAATAAGATGATACCGTAACGAAGTAATCGATGACTCTGCTTGGTGATGAGCTGTTCATTCATAATAGGTCTCCAGTTGAATTGGTGTCAATATGAGTTACATGGGTTGGTCAGGTAAAAATCTATTAATATTAACTTTACGAAAAATAGACAGGAGGCGCTATTAGAAATGGGGAAGGGGCTAATTGAATACCTCAACCTGCCGCGACCCCAACTTTCGCGAGCGTCCAGCCCAACTGCCGCGAGCGTCCCGCTCGTGGCTTGGGTTCTCGCTCTGAACATGTTCTGAAACCTCAACTGGCGCAAGTGTTAAACCCGGTAATTCTGTCTCAATAATGGAGTAAGGTGAGTAATCTTTTGCTGGTAAAGCCATCTACATTATCAGTGAGTAATGGATGTCACTTGTGCCCAATTTTATTGCTGATGGATGGGGCACAAGTGACGCTTCGCTTAACACTTGCGCAGCTATGTTAACATGTGACCCGTGGCCGACTGATTCTCAGCCGGCCACGGGTCACGCAATAGCATACTTGTGGACCCTATCCGCTTACGCAGTGTTAGGGCTCTCAGAGATCCTTCAGACTATCGAGGATTTTGTAGGCCTGAAAATAAGTTCTAGGTAAGCTATGCTCAGCTTCCTACGTAAAATTGACCACCAACTATTCCCCAGAGGGGATAGGTAGGACGAGCCGCGGGGTTTTAACCTCCGGCGTAAGGGAGACCGATCGATCAACCTTGGTTCCCAAGCTTTTCCCATCTACGGGAAGCGGGAGCTCACATCCCGTATTACCAATTAGAGCTGGGCAATGAGATAACCTGATCAATGCCAATCCAAATAAAACCCCAACTGCCGCGAGCGTCCCGCTCGTGGCTTGGGTTCTCGCGCTTGGGATGCGCAATAAGGACATGATCAATGAATGTATTCGAAGTCGATTTAGTTAGGTTAGGTAAATGACGGTAAAAGTAAGAACTTCCCGCTGGTGTGAAATGTTAGGACATCGATGAATTGGACCATACTGAAAATTCTGGGCGTTTTTGTCCTGATTTACCTGGGGTTGATTTTACTGGTCAGTAAAGTACAACGATCCATGATCTACTTTCCAACGCAAGCTTCAGAAAAAGAGCTTCGAAAGATAGCCAAACAGCAACAGTTGGATCCCCTGGAAAATGAGACAGGAGAGATCATCGGGTGGAAGACACCGGTTGCGGAAAAGCGCTCGGATCGAAAAGTGATCATGGTCTTTCATGGCAACGCCGGTCACGCGCTGCATCGCGAATATTTCATTAATGGGTTCCTGGCACGACTTGAATCGAGCCACTGGCAAGTGATCTTATTTGAATATCCCGGATACGGATCCCGGCCGGGGAAGCCCTCAGAAAGAGTGATCAAGCAAGCCGCGAAACAGGCCTTGGAGCAAGTCAATACTTCTCAGATCTCCGAACTCTACTTGGTGGGGGAGTCCCTGGGATGTGGCGTGGCCAGCTATCTGGCCGGTCAGTTTCCAGACAATGTCGACGGTTTAATGCTGGTAAACGCTTATCCGAGTCTGGTGGATGTTGCTCAGCACCACTATAGCTTTTTACCGGTACGCTGGCTGCTTCGAGAACAATATGACAATAGAGAAGCCTTGCAATCATATACCGGCCCCATCGCATTTATCTATGGCGATCAGGACCAAATTATTCCACCACAATTTACTCGCGAGATTCACGATTGGTATGAAGGTCCCAAATCGTTGATCGCCCAACCAGGTCGCACCCACAATACCATGAATTACGCCCCCCAAACCGACTGGTGGCAAACCGTATTGAAGCTGTGGGGCCAAAATTAACTCCAACTGCCCCCAACTACCGCGAGCCAACTACCGCGAGCGTCCCGCTCGTGGTTTGGGGCTCGTGGCTTGGAACTACGATTTGTACCATCTAAAATCTAGATCTAATCAATAATCTCAACATCCAACAACCCAACCCCACCAACATATTCCCGAGCACTACTCATCACCCACTGCTCAGGTTCATCAACAAAACCCGCCTTCACCGGATTCATATGCAAATAGTGTAACCGCTGCTCAAGTTTAGCCAACGTATCCAACTGAATCGGATGATTATGTTGCTGCCACAACTGAAAATCTTTATTCCGCCCATTTTGTGTTCCCGCACATTTCATCATCCGTAACATCCAACCCCGACGACTTTCCTTCCCATTATCTGATAACAACTTCCGCAATTGCCGAGAAGTGAAACTCTTAAAATCACGAATTATACCAGAAAGATCAGAATCCGCTGAACTAAGTATCAAATGAACATGGGAAGGCATAATACCCCATGCATGGATTACCAAGCCTTTCTCAGCCTGGCAGAACCGCCAACTATCTAATAAAACCTCACAATAGGGACGCCTTACAAATAGATCAATCCAATTGATCACCGCATAACTAATAAAGAAAGGATAGGACTGATTCCAGAACTTATAATTTCGACTCATGATGATTAGTTAATAGTCACAGGCAGAGGCTCGCGACAATGTTATGATTGTTTTAGTATAGATGCCTTAATACCCGTATTACTTACAAACAATTTTAAATCACTGCCACGAGCGGACGCTCGCGGCAGTTTGTGCTCCTGGCTTGGAAAAGTATCTATGGCCACCAACTACCGCGAGCGTCCCGCTCGTGGTTTGGAATCCCGCTCGTGGCTCGTGACTTGAAACTTAAGCTACTCATCCAATCAAGAATCACGACGAATCCGAATCTCAGCAACATACGCTGCCGAATCAATCGGCCTATCTTTAACTGGATAGGGGCGAAGGGAAAGCAGTTCAATTCGAAAACCGGCCACCACATTCGACTTGGGCTGGGTAAAGGTATTAAGCTCCAAAAGCTCCCCGTTAACATTGAATTGAACCCGCGCATTTCCCGCCCAGGGGCATTGCACACCCTCAGGACAACGTGAATCTTCCAAAACCTCCGTAAATTGAACGATCAAATCAGTTCCTTTTACGGCAAGCCGTTCGCCCAACGTAATTTTACTAGCGGTATCCATTGTTAAGGTCCGGTCAGATTGCATAGCAGACTCCGATTGACAACTATTTATAAGGAGAATCCCCAATAGTAAAATTAGACATTGCTTCATAATAACTTTCCATTATCGGTGAATAGTGGACGGCCTTGGATATTAAACTAATCAAATACCAACAGGTGGTACCCCTCATTCATGTAGGTAGTCACTACAGTCAACATGGATAACCCGATATTCACTTCCGGCTGGATCTCCGATTGCTCATAGCCCCGACCAACCAGAGATTGCCCGCAAACATAAAGTGTCGCGCCCGCCTCATGTAGCGCTTTGACCAAAGCGCGATTGGGATTGTCCACCCCATTTTTAGCGTGATACGCCTCATCGATCAACACCGACTGTGTGGCCCCACCGTGCACGGCCACCACCACCTCCAGATTTTCCGGCCGAACGCCACCCAGCACGTGCAAATTCATAGTCCGGGCCACGTTTTCCAACCCCCGATTAATCTGTCGTTTATTGCGTTGCGGTGTCTTTAGATCGATGACTATGCGGTAGGGCTGATCCGGATCCGGCTGAGTGGAATTCGGAATTTCATAAATACCGCCGAACCCTTTGACGATGGGATACTGTGCCTGCGACTGAGCACGCATGGGAAGAGTGAGAAACAAGAAAGTGCAGCCGAGCAAAGCCAGCCATCGAACTGATCTGATCATGATGTCAATTGTGTTATGATGGTGATGGGTTAAACCGTTTAGGGCAAATACGAGAAGTATAAGCTTAATTCATAGTAGTGAATACTGTAGGCAAAAAAGTCTTTATATAGTTGTGTGCTAGTTTTCCATATCTCCCAATCGCTCTTTAATCTGCGTCAGTACTTTTCGGTGAGAGAATTCCACGCAGTGACCGGCCATCGGGGTGAATTCAACCTGTGCGTCGGATACGGGATCGCTCGTGTTTTGCAAAAAATCATGGAAGGAGCGGGTGGCCGGATTCAAGTAAAACTGATCCATATCGCCCATCCAGATATAAATTTTACCTTGCAGTTTGGGTCCCAGTTCAGACCAGTTTTTCTGTGCGTACTTCTTGAAATCATACTTTTCCCAATGATCTGCTACCTCAGGATCAATTTCTCCCGTAATGGGATCAAATAGCGGTTTAGGGAGTCCATTTTCCCCGCGTGGACTATACAAAGCAGTATGGGCACTAAATTGTCCGCCGGAGTTCAGGTAGCTATCCGAATCACCCAGTACATTTTCATACGCAATAAAATCGCGCAGTGAGATTAGGGGCTCGCCCAGGGTGCTACGCATAACGGGGCGTTCGTATCCATATTCATTAACGAACGCATTCTCATCTTGGTAGATGTTGATCAGCTGATAGTTCTCAAAATCAATAGCATCAGGACTATAGGAGAACACCCCGTTAAAAGTATCTGGATAATAAAGTTGCAGACCCAGCGATACCCATCCGCCGGTAGAGCATCCGTCCACAAACCGTGTTTGGGCCGATTGGGTACCTCGGAATTGGGTTTCGATATGGGGAATTAGCTCATGGATTAGGGAATAGCCATAGGGACCACTGTTTTCCGAATCCATTTGATAGGAATCCCCAAAGGGGCCTTCTCCATCCAGAAATACATTGATCACCTGCGGAGCATCCGCGGAAACCCACCACTGCATGAAATTCTGGTTGTTCACCAAGCGATTCAGGCGCGTGTAGCGTCCACCATACCCGGACACATTGTACCGGATCGGATACGATTTCTGGGGATCGTAGCCGTGGGGTAGCAAAACGGCCGCTTTCAGTTGCGTTGGTCTGTTCCACCAACTGGAGAGCGTATCGCTCTTCATATTGACCAAACGCACCAATTCATGATCCGCCAATTCCCGCTTGGGGATAATTTGATCAAGCGAGATATCTACACTCAGCGGCTTGTCCACCGTAATCTGCTGCTTGGTGGAATGCAAGTTGCCGGGGGCATTGATGCGAGATTCGCTTTGGTCCTGATCCCAAAGCACTTGAATGTTGTATTGCCCTTCGGGAACCTCCTTAAAGGTCCATTCAACGGTGCGTGTCCAGGTTGAATCCGGCGAAAACCGCACCCCTTGATCCAAAGGATAATTTGTTTGGTTCTGAGCGAAGATGCGACTCATACTGCCGGGAAAGGGCCAGATTTGTTGCATCGGTTCTACCTGCAGATTCTCATTTAAAAAGACAAACAATCGGCCATCATCGTCATAAACCTCTTGAGTTTCCGGGGTAAGAGATAACGTAATGGAAACGGGGTGGCTCTCGGTTTGGGCCCATACGTTGGTAGATAGACAAACCAAAAGTAGTAGCAGGATAGGAAGGATTTTTTTCATGGTAATCTTTTTACGGTAATGAATAAGTAATAAATAAGTGTAAGTATTATTACCACTCATAGTGGAAGGGCTTTGCAAACGCCTATTTTTGAACCACTATTTAGTGATTGTAAGTTTGAAAGTGACAAATTTTAAAGCGCAAAGGCAAGAAGTATGCGGAATATCCAACTTCTCTTGAGGTAGCTCAGCTTCGCCTAAGCGATGTAATATTTTTTGTGCCCAGTCCAACACACATCCGCTGGGGGCAATACAGTTCCAATCAAAAAAAAAGTTTATACCGTATTCACTTCAGAAATAATACAGGAAGCCCATATAACCCAATCATAATAAGGCCGATGGTCGTTACCGGGTAAATGTGGTTGACGTCCCAAAAGCATTTAAATACATTTTGATACCCAAACAAGGGTTCACAAAATCAGGAGAGGGGGCTTGCATAGATTCCCCAAAGTATAACTAAGCGATATATGACTGATAATCATTATCTATCAATACATGAGGTAATTATTCATATTATTGATTAGATATAATTTACGTGACTAAGGTAAATCGATAAGGATAACCTAGAAGAAGTAGGATCTGTCACGCAGCCTGACTTCTTCCAAAAACTACGAAAGCAAAAATATGAGCAGTGAAAGTAAATGCCCTTTTCATGGGGGAGAGTTTCGGGAATCGGCCGGCGGCGGCACTAAGATCCGTGATTGGTGGCCGAATAAATTGGATTTAGACATTTTACGCCAACATTCGTCTCGTTCCAATCCAATGGACGATGACTTTAATTATGCAGAAGAATTTGAAAAGCTGGATCTGGCGGCGGTTAAACAGGATCTGCACGAACTGATGACCGACTCCCAAGAGTGGTGGCCGGCAGACTGGGGTCATTACGGACCGCTTTTTATCCGTATGGCCTGGCATAGCGCGGGAACCTACCGGGTTGCTGATGGCCGCGGTGGCGGTAGTACCGGAAACCAGCGTTTCGCTCCGGTAAATAGCTGGCCAGATAACGTGAGCTTGGACAAGGCCCGTCGTTTGTTATGGCCGATCAAGCAACGATACGGCAAGAAAATTTCCTGGGCCGATCTGTTGATTTTGGCCGGAAATGTAGCGCTGGAATCCATGGGATTCGAAACCTTTGGTTTTGGCGGCGGACGTGTAGACGTCTGGGAACCTGAAAAGGATGTCAACTGGGGTCCCGAACACGAATGGTTGGCCGATGAGCGCCATGATGATGACGGTAATCTGGAAGGCCGTTTGGCAGCAGACCACATGGGACTGATCTACGTAAATCCGGAAGGACCCAATGGGGAACCGGATCCCAAGAAAGCCGCTAAATTCATTCGTCAATCTTTCAAGCGAATGGCTATGGATGACGAGGAAACCGTAGCGCTTATCGCCGGTGGACATACATTCGGTAAGGTGCACGGCGCGGCACCGGAAGAGCACAACGGCCCGAACCCCGAAGAAGCTCCGATCGAAATGCAAGGACTCGGTTGGGCCAACGATTACGGCACCGGTAAGGGTCCGGATACCATTACCAGTGGACTGGAAGGCGCCTGGACGAACAAACCTATTGAGTGGGATATGGGTTTCTTTGAGAACCTATTCAATTACGAGTGGGAATTGACTAAGAGTCCGGCTGGAAAATGGCAATGGGCTCCGAAAGATGGAGCAGGGAACAATACCGTACCCGACGCTCACGATCCCAACAAGAAGAATCCGCCCATGATGCTCACTACGGACCTCGCTTTGAAAGAGGATCCCGTCTATGAGAAAATTTCCCGACGATTCTTTGAAAACCCAGATGAATTCGCCGATGTTTTCGCTCGTGCGTGGTTCAAGTTGGTTCACCGGGATATGGGGCCTAAGTCGCGCTACTTGGGACCAGAAGTGCCTGAGGAAGACTTACTCTGGCAAGATCCTATCCCTGAAGTGGATCACGAGCTGATCAACGACGATGATATCGCTGAATTGAAAGCGAAGATCCTGGATACGAACTTGACCGTTTCCGAGCTGGTATCTACCGCATGGGCATCCGCGGCCACTTATCGCGAGAGCGACAAACGGGGTGGTGCCAATGGCGCTCGCGTTCGTTTGGCTCCACAGAAGGATTGGGAAGTGAACAATCCTGAGCAGTTGTCCAAAGTACTGGGCGTTCTAGAAGGCATCCAAACCGAGTTCAACGATGCGCAATCCGGCGATAAGAAAGTCTCTTTGGCTGATTTGATCGTGCTGGGTGGATGCGCGGGCATCGAGAAAGCGGCAAAAAAAGCCGGTCATGATGTTACCGTTCCGTTCACACCGGGACGAACCGATGCCACGGAAGAACAAACCGATGTGGAATCGTTCGAATGGTTGAAGCCCGATGCCGACGGGTTCCGCAACTACTGCGATACCCATCGCAATGCGTCTCCGGAAGAACTATTAGTGGATAAAGCTCAGCTACTGACCCTGACACCCGGAGAAATGACGGTGTTATTGGGCGGTATGCGTGTGTTGGATACCAACTACGATGGTTCTAAGCATGGCGTATTCACGGATAAACCAGGCACGCTGACCAATGACTTCTTCCTGAACTTGCTCGATTTAGGGAACACCTGGAAGGCCAAGTCGGATAAGAAGTATGAGTTCGAAGTTCGCGACCGCGACACCGATGAAGTGAAGTGGATGGCAACGCGAACCGATCTGATTTTCGGATCTAATTCCGAACTGCGTGCCATTGCCGAAGTGTACGGTAGCTCGGACTCCGAAGAGAAGTTCCTGAACGACTTTATCGCGGCTTGGGACAAAGTGATGAATCTGGATCGCTTCGATCTGGACTAATCAACGACACCAAGTTTGGTGTAACATCGATAAATTTGAAAGGGCGGCCTGATTTCGGGCCGCCCTTTTTTATATCCGATCCATGGAAGTGTAGAAGCTTTGCAAATCTCACCGCCATTGCGAACCGGGTTGAGCAATCGCTTGCTTGGGGTGGGAAAATAATGATTGCTACTACTGACCATACTTCTTGGGGGAATCGAAGACTGGCCAGGTTTGCGCGTAGAGAAGTTAGTTAAACTCCAGCGAAAGTCGTGCCCAGGGATTAAAGATGAAATCGGTTTTTGTATATCCGTAATAATTATCGAAATAGGTGATGAAGGCGTTTAGTTCGCCGCCCAACCGTAACGAAACATCCATAAAATTAACCGCTCTGAGTAGCTTGATGGGATAGGAGAGGGAGACCTCCGCGTTAAAGTTTTTGGGCTGGATATCGTCTTGGTCTGCTACTTCAGCGAGCTCGCCATCTTCAATGGTAAAGCCTTCGCCTCCCATTATTCCGGCACCCAAGAACATATCCAGCCGCAGCCCCTCCAGCGCAGTCGGTATGGTTCGGCCGGATCGTCCAATGGCTCGCCCCAGACTGGATTTATGGACCTCATAGTAAATTTCAACGATAGGGCCTACGGTTTCCACATCAGCGTCGAAAATATATTGCGGTCCGGGAGTGAATTGGGGACTCGGTTCCGGTAAACGCGTCATTGCGTAGGTTCGGGAAAACGTCCAATAGGCTACTCCCACATTGATGTGTCCCTGATTGGCCATAAATAAAAAGAGAGGGATACTGGCTGAGCGATAGCGATATTTGGTACGAAAGGAATAGGTGTCCCCTTTATCAACATTCTCCAGGGACGGATAGGCGATGGAGGGTTCGGTCACTTCAGCTGTGGTTTGGGTTAACTCGTTCACATAGCGAAAGCGAACCGATAGAAGTCGAGTAACAAAGCCCGCAAAATCAGAAGAATCCTCGGGTAAGAGACTCAGCCAGAGGGGCAGAAGGTCCACGCCATAGGTGTATTTCTCTAATCCAACATTTCTGTCTTCATTAAAATCATAAGCGGCACGTTGAAAATCGGTGTTCGGTATCATCTCATAATTGTATTCGGCGAATTGAATCCCGGCCAGACCAATACGGGCATGCGCATCCGCAAATTGCAGACTTTTCGTCTCGTAATTGATGTTTTCACCATTTCCACTGCGCAGGGTATCAGAGGTGTTATAGAAATTGTGCCTGGATGAAACCCCACCATCCACATTCGCATAAAAGCCAATGCGGTTGAAAAAATTATCTTCCACCTGCCACTCTTGATCAGTACCCTTGAGCTGCTGGGCTACGTTGGTCGTGCTAAGCCTTTTATCCCCCAATTCATCAATAAATGGCTTCACATATTTTTCTTGTAGTTGGGTCCCCATCACGCTGGAGGTATCGTTTTTCTGTTGCAAGGTAAACGAAACCAGCGTGCCCTTGTCTTTCCGCACCTCCGCTTTCAAACGCAGCTGCTCAACGGAGGGTTCATCAACGGGAGCGAAACTGGTGATGATCAATGTTGGTGTGCCGGTGGCGATTGAATCCACCTTCCAATCTACGTTGTCATATTCTGTAATTCCTTTCTCAATGACTTGCCAGACCTGGTGCGGTGACTCTTCAAATCGTTGAAAGGTGATCCCCCGGTAATCATCAATGGTGTACGGTTGCAGTGGCCCACAACTGCTGATGATTATGGTGATACCCATAGCGATGAGGAATGAATGTAGTGGCCTCTTCAAAACCATAGATCGTATGTCTAATGAGATGTAACCCTGCTATTTTCAATAGTTTAACCAAACATGAGAATGGGAAAAGATCAAATGGGACCAGTGCAATACGAAAAAGATCAACCCATAAATGATTCGAAAGATAGGATGGAGGCATTAGATAATAGGTAACGGTGTGCCGAGCTGATGAGTAGCCGAAACCGGATAGGACCTGTTGATCGGAGCATCGTTTTTCTGGGTGAGCACCTGCAGATCCCCTCCAGCCAGGCTATTTCGTTTGACGCCACGCTATACTTCATAAAACCGTAGGTAGCTTCATTTACCAGATATAAAAAGGGTATAAGTTATTACCCAGTAGATTTATGCTTTCTGAGCAACCATCAGAAAGATGGGAAACGTCTTTGTAGTACCCTGTTCGTCCACTTCTTCCTCTAACTGGTAGGCAGTTGAAAAGCTGATATCGGTAAATCCCGATGTCTTCGCCAAGCTAGCCAGTTTATCCCGATCAAAGCCTTTATGTACATCCTCTACGTCATGACCGTGAAAGGAGCCATCTTCTTCATCCAGATCTACGATACACAGATAGCCGCTGGAATTTAGCAAGGCATGAAATTGATTGAGAATAAGTTCCGTATCCGGGATATGGTGCAGGGTTAACATGGTGTAAATAAGATCAAACCGTTGGGAGGGAAGCGGATCGGTGGTCAAATTCAGTTTGACCGGAGTCATATCATCGGCTGAGGCGGCTGCAATTTTTTCACGTAACACCTCCAGCATTCCTTCGGAGTTATCCGCCAGAGTGATCTGCCCCAGATGGTCTCGGAGCTCAAAGCTAAGCTGGCCGGTTCCGCAACCGTATTCAAAAGCAGTCATACTTGGTGAGAGGGGAACGCTGGAACGAATGACATTCGCAATGGCGGACGCACGCTCTTGGTGTTCGGGGGTATCCCAATCTTTAGCTTTTTCATCAAATTCAGACATAAATATTGATTGAAGGTTAAATAGGAGTCAGTGAAATAACGATCGGTGGTTAGTCATAAGTTTAGCCACGTAAGGATCATCAAAATTTACTTATAATATAAATAGGTTAATTGCCAGATTACCATTACCTTGAATTGTTATATTTAATCACCCACCTGAGAAGTAAGCTTTTTGGATTGACGCGTTAACCCAACTCCTTTCCCAAGACGATGCCAACAGGTGCATAAACACGATACAATATGTCGCAACAAGGCAAAATAAAATTTTTCGATTCACAAAAAGGATTTGGATTTATCGCTCCCGATGAAGGAGGAAAAGACATTTTCGTACATAGAAATAACGTTGATAATTTAGGACCCACGGATGGGTTTGAAGACGGCGAAGCCGTTGAGTTTGACGTTGAAGATACCCCGAAAGGAAAAAGTGCCATTAACGTAGTGAGCTTGGATTACAAATAGCTCGCATTCTAACCGTTTTTGATTACGGAAGGCTCTGACTTACAGTCAGGGCCTTTTTTTATGGGTGCCATATTTCGGTTGCTCGCAGCGTTCCGCTGTGGAAGCACGGAGTCACGCAGAAGCAGAGGGAAGGATTATGACTAAGGCAAAATGGAGGACCAGTTTTCCAGGCTGCCCCGATTCGCTACTGGTTCATGCGCCCGCTTGGATCATGATGCCATTTCAGACTTCAAACTACCACAAGATTTTTCTCTTGGAGTCGCTATACATTTCATGGGAAATTTCATGTACCGTATGGCTGATGTATTGACTAACAATATATGGAGTTGAAAACTTTGCGGAGCGAAGCACCTAAAGATCAAAGCTCAGCGAGTAATTTCCAATTGCCAAGAGTTCTCTCCACATATAAAGCAACGTCGTGTTCAAATGAATGTAGTTCAATTGGTTACAAAACTTTCAATAAATAATCGGTGAGATATTCGGGCTTGCTCATACGTTTACCCAAGTACCTCGGGGAGAACTCCCTATGGCAAATCAACATGTAAATTATGATCGAGTAATTGGTTAGATATACTTCTGAAGTTGTTAACGCAATTTTCGATCAATCATTTGGGTTGGTTTAAATTCGCCTGATTGATATCAGCACTATAAAAGAGACCTGGGTATGTATAAAGAATTTCACCACTCATTAATAATCCTTCTCCTGCTGTTTTCCATGCCGACCAACATGCTTGCGCAGGGGCAGAGCCAGACTGAAAATACCGAACAGGAGGAAACCACCGCTCCCCAACATGTAGAAGTTGAATCAGTGGCAGAGGATTCCCAAATACGGGAGCGACTTGTCCGGATTTTGACGGCGACAGCATGGTTCGAAAATCCACAGGTAGAGGTGAACGATGGTGTGGTTTTTCTTAGTGGATCCACAGAAACCGACGATTATAAAAGATGGGCGGGAGATCTGGCTCGGAATACACAAGATGTAACTGCCGTAGTAAACAGAATTGAGATCCTAGACCCAAATATTTGGGATTATCAACCCGCTTATACCGGCTTGCAGGAATTATGGCGAAATATAATGAGTGCTATACCATTCGTGATCTTCGGGATAGTGGTACTGGTTATTTTTTGGGGAATTTCCATGCTGGTAGCTAAAGGGGCCCGGGCTTATTTAAGCAAGCGTCAAATGAATGACCTTTTGCAGGATATTGCCGCACGAGGTATTGCCATGGTTGTTTTCCTCATGGGTATATATATCGTTTTTCATGTAGCGGATTTAACCAATGTAGCTCTAACCATACTGGGAGGCACGGGTTTATTGGGGATTGTATTGGGGATCGCATTCCGGGATATAACCGAAAATTTCCTGGCTAGTATATTTTTGAGTGTGCAAAACCCATTTCATGCGGGTGATCATGTAGAGATAAATGACAACACTGGATTTGTCCAGCGACTTACCATTCGGGCTACCTTACTTATGACCCTGGATGGCAATCATCTGCAAATACCAAACTCTATCGTCTACAAAAGCAGCATCCTTAATTACACTAGTAATCCAAACCAACGACTTAGTTTTGTTATTGGAATTGGATATGACGCCAGCGTTACTTCTGCACAGGATCTTGCATCAAAGATATTTGAAGACCATCCGGCCGTTTTAAGGGAACCCGAACCCTGGGTATTAGTGGATAAGCTGGCGTCTTCTACTATTAATTTGAAGTTCTATATTTGGGTGGATGGAAGTAAACATAATGTTCTAAAGGTGAAATCTTCTGTGTTGAGGCAAATCAAAACTGCTTATCTGGCAGAGGGGATTTCAATGCCCGATGATGCAAGAGAACGAATATTCCTGGATGGCGTAACAATTCATCCCTCCAAAGGAATCTCTACTTCCGATCAGGCCAAACCAGAGAGTATACTAGTTACAGAGGATTCAAAATTAATAACGAAGGCAGAGGGTCAATTAAAAAGCAATGATGAGGAAATTTTAGAGCAAGCCCGGGTATCACGATCGCCGGAAGAAGGAGAGGATCTATTGAAACCGAGTAATTAGTGTAAAATTTTAGTGGTTAGGATTACTTTTAAATCTATTTTGGCCCACTTTAATAAGATTAAAAACAACCCAACTGTCATTCCAGCTAAACGGAGTGAAGCGCGGCAATCTCCCAAGTGTTCCATAAAGCACAGCATGGAGATCCCTACGGACTATCGCCCTCGCAATAACATTATTGAGGGGTTTGCTTTTACTATCTATTGAACTGTCATTTCCAATGCAGCGCAAAACCCACAACTGTCATTCCAAGCGGAGCCTCGCGGAGCGCTGGAATCCCCGAATGTGCCTGGGTACTGTATGTAGCGGTCACAGTATTTGAGCGCACCTATGTGGTTGTGAAAAGCTACTATAGGGTCGGGCAAGCAGCCCGACCTACGATTAGCTTCTGTGATACTTGCAGGGAACCGCGGATGAACAGTCACACTCGGCGAAACGCTGCGAGAAATCCAATACTCCTGTCATTCCCCCGAATTAGTCGGGGTAGCGAAGCGGAGTGTGGGAATCCCCAAGTGCTCCATAAAGCACAGCAAGGAGATCCCTACGGACTATCGCCCTCGCAATAACATTATTGAGGGGTTTGCTTTTACTATCTATTGAACTGTCATTTCCAATGCAGCGCAAAACCCACAACTGTCATTCCAAGCGGAGCCTCGCGGAGCGCTGGAATCCCCGAATGTGCCTGGGTACTGTATGTAGCGGTCACAGTATTTGAGCGCACCTATGTGGTTGTGAAAAGCTACTATAGGGTCGGGCAAGCAGCCCGACCTACGATTAGCTTCTGTGATACTTGCAGGGAACCGCGGATGAACAGTCACACTCGGCGAAACGCTGCGAGAAATCCAATACTCCTGTCATTCCCCCGAATTAGTCGGGGTAGCGAAGCGGAGTGTGGGAATCCCCAAGTGCTCCATAAAGCACAGCAAGGAGATCCCTACGGACTATCGCCCTGGGGATGACAAATGTTAAGTTGAGAGATTGCGCCAGGTGTGGTCATTGACTGGTTATAAAGGGATGTATATTGAACAAATCCCGCCTAATATGTATCTAGAGTAGAATTCAAAATTGTGAGGATGTTGTTGCGTCGGGTTTTATTATTTCTGGGTTTACTGTTTCCCTGCTCTGGCTATGCCTATCAGTCCTATAAAATGGTTCATCTGTCCACGGATGACGGGTTATCCCAAAATTTGGTGTTCGATATGGAGCAGGATCACCAGGGATTTATCTGGATCGGGACCAAAGACGGACTCAACCGATTTGATGGATACCGCTTTAAAATTTTCCGCAACAATCCATCCGATTCCACCTCAATCTCCAGCAATTACGTCACTTTTATTAAAGAAGATAGCGACAACAATATCTGGGTGGTTACCCGTCCCGGGGGACTGCATTTCTACGACCGCTTCAACGACCGATTTATTCAGATCAATAAACGGGTAGATGCACCCAGAGCCTATTTTAGTGCGACTTTCCGGGGGTTGAGAGGCTCAGCAAGCACCGGGTGGTGGCTGGCTACGACCAAGGGACTGTATCATCTTTCGTCGGATAAATCGAAGATCAGTGCAGTAACCGTCAACGGACAATCCACGGCCGAAATATCCTCTTTTACAGAATCCGATCAACCGGGAATGGTTTATTTCTCTGCGGCCAATCTCGGGGTGTTCCGTCTGAATATGAATGAGGCAACGGTTAAACCGATTCCAGAGATAAATCGGCATCTGGACGAGGTGCCGGTCGATCATCTGTTTATCAATAAGGAAGGGAATTGGGTGATTCTTCAGCATCATTCCCTAATGATGATTAGCCCGGTCGGAGCATTGACCTACCAGAAAAATATACCCGCGGTTTCCGGGGAGCCGGAGATCACATTCAATGCGTTGCAGCAGGACGATAGCGGGCGGTATTTCGCGGTCCGGGGCTATACCTTTTATGAGTTTAATCCGATCACCGCACAACTTCAAAAAATCGAACCGGTGGAATGGGCGAATAATCTGATGATTGACCGAACCGGGGTGTTCTGGATTGGGACTTCCGGATACGGCCTGTACAAATACGACCCTAAAACACAGCGTTTCGGTTTTACGTCCAAGCGATATACCGAGGTCATGGCTCCCGGATTTTATGCGGAACTTGCCAAACGAGATAATTACGGGGTACCTCAGATTTACAATACCATCATGGGAGTGACAGGCACATATAACCGGGAAAGCTGGGTACTCACACGCAGACTCGGACTATTCAAGTATAATCTTCGCACCGGCCAGCTCCGAAAACATGCCATCCGCATACCGAATAATAACGACACGACCTATACCGCATTCGCGATGGATGAGCTTGGAAACGGAGACTTCGCGATTCTGTTTACCGTCGGGATCATCATGTTCAATCCCGAGGAAGGAACCAAAGATCTGATCCCGATGAGCAAGATCTATCCCCATTACGCATGGGATCAAAATCGCCCCAATTTCGAGAATTTGACCCTCTTAAAACAACATGCCGGCTATTTCTGGGTAGGTTCTACGGAGTTGGGACTCTCTGTATATGATCTATCCACAGGGGAGAGCCGTCAGTTTACCTATGATAAAAGTGATCCCCATTCGATTAGCTCCAACCATATTCTCAGTATCGCACCTGATCCACATCAACCGGAACGTTACGTGTGGATCGGTACCGACGGAGGTGGAATCAATCGGATGGAGATCGAGTCTGGTGAGATGAAACGCTTTACGGAAGCAGACGGCTTGCCCAATAATGTGATCTACGCCATTTATCCGGACGATAACGGCCACCTGTGGATGAGCTCCAACAAGGGCATTATCCGGCTGGATCCCGAGACGTTCGAGATCATGAATTTCACCAAGGGCGACGGTCTGCAAAGTGATGAATTCAATCGCCGTGAACACTATCGATTTGCCGATGGACGGATACTGTTTGGCGGCACCTTCGGTTCTAACCTGTTTGATCCGGATAAGGTTGAGTTGAATAGAGCCACACCGACAGTCGCGTTTACCGATGTCAGTGTGATGAATAATAGTGTCTTGCCCTTTGGATCGGATTGGTTTACATCTAACGATAGTCTTACCACCCTGCACGTAGATTGGAATCAAAATATCATCAGCTTTGAATTCTCGGCCCTGGAATTTTCAGCTCCATCCAAAAACCGATACCGGTATCGTTTCCCACCATTTGTGAACGATTGGACCGAAATGGGTGCCCGTCGTGAGATCACCTTCACTAATTTGGATCCGGGAACCTATCAGCTTGAGGTATCGGGAAGTAATAACGATGGGGTGTGGAGTGCTAATGCCGCAATACTGGGGGTCGTGGTATCGCCTCCGTTTTGGATGACCGCTTGGTTTCGATTCTCCATGATCTTATTGGCGGCGAGCAGTTTGGCGGCCATCGTATGGTACATCTCGCAGCGCAAACAGCGACGGAAGGTGCGTCAACTGGAGTATAAAATGGCGGTGAATAAAGAACGACTTCGCATCTCCAGAGATATGCATGACGACCTTGGTGGTCGACTTACTCAAATCCATATGATGAGTCAGTTCGCAACCGGAAATAATTCCTATCCGGATGAAATCAAACAGCAATTCAGTGAGATTTCGCAAGAAGCCCGGGAGGTAATTCAGAATTTCAGTGAGATCGTCTGGTCGCTAAATCCCCAAAATGACACCCTCGACAATTTGGTGGATTTTATGGTGCAGTACAGTGAGAACTTCTGCAGGCGAGTGGAGATTCAGTGCCGGATCTACGCGGATGAGCACGTCCCGGAAATTGAGATTACCTCAAATTCACGGCATTATCTCTTGTCCGTACTGAAGGAAGCGTTGAACAACGCCGCCAAGTACGCACAGTGTTCCGTAATCGAAATTCACTTTACCTTAAACGATGGACGATTTCTGATGACCATATCAGATAACGGAATCGGGTTCGACCGGACAAAAGTCAGACGTTCTGGGCAGGGACTGGAGTCTATGGAGAGCCGGGTGAGATCCATAGGGGGAACCTTTAAACTGAATACCGCCCGCCGTGAAGGAACCGCCATAAACGTCAGTTGGCCGTTACCCAATCACACAAAAGGGTGATTGCCGCTGGTCTGGATAGAAAGTATGTTACCAATTGCCGTCTAACCGTGATGTAACCAGATTATCATAATTGGCATACCGTAATTCGATTGCAAAACACGATGAAAGACCCCATTCGCATATCCATAGTAGAAGACGATGATCGTATCCGGAATATGTTCATCATTTTGCTGGAAGGAGCGGAGGGCTTCCGTTGTGTGAGTGCCTACCCGAATGCCGAAGATGCCTTGGCCGATCTGCCTTCCAAAAAGCCGGATATCGTGTTGATGGATATCAATCTACCGGGGATGAATGGCATCGAGTGTGTGAAAAAACTGAAGGCGGAAGAATCCGACATATCGGTAGTGATGTTAACCGTATATGAGGATAACGAACGCATTTTTCAGTCTCTCCAGGCCGGAGCCGTAGGTTATCTGTTGAAATCCACTTCACCATCCGACATTCTGGAATCGCTGAAAGACGTCAATGATGGCGGGGCCCCCATGAGCGCGCAAATTGCCCGCAAGGTGGTGCAATCATTTCATAAACCCGAAAAATCCAGCAAAAAGTTGGCGTCCCTGACCAACCGGGAGCAGGAAATCCTTTCTCTGCTGGCCACCGGATATATGTACAAAGAAATTGCCGACGAACTGCATGTCAGTATGGACACGGTGAAATCTCATATCCGTAATATTTACGACAAGCTGCAGGTGCGCTCAAAAACGGAAGCTGTGGTGAAGTACCTGAATGACAAGTAGCCCTGCTTTCAGGAAGCGGTCGGCTAAGATTTCATACAAATGAGTGATAGCGCCGGAAGCCGAGCTCCAGTATCATTTTGAAGCAGGATGAAACAGCCGGAACCACCACATTCGGCAAAAAAGCTATTAATTATGATGAAATCGCTATCGCGTTATAGTCTGAAAACGGGCGTATTACTGTTTGTTACTATGCTGGTTTGTGCTTGGGATCTCCACGCTCAAGAGATATCGGTACCGGGGTTTGAGGGCATCACCTTCACCAAGCATGATAATGATACGGAGGTGAGTATAACGGAGAACTTCACCGCCAACGGCATCGAGTTTGCCCCCAACGGTTTGACCCTCAAATACGATGTTTCCGCAAATGAATTTTACATCTATGGAGGGGCAACCTTCAGCACAGAGGGTGAGACCATTGAGGTCACCTTCGGATCCGCTTCCCAGCCGGGCGTCATCATCAAGGAAACCACGCTCGAACACTTCGAGATCGACATTAACACCGATTTGACGCTGGGCAATATCACGGTTACCGCTAAAGACCTGGATCTGCAATATTACAATAGCGATAGCCGGTACTATGTCAACGGGACCGTCATTGTGGAGGAGGTGTTCGAGCTGGAAGCGGATATGGGATCGGTCAATGAAAAGGGACTTATGGTGGATGCCTCCGGCGCACACCCGCGGTTTATGATCGAACATCTTACCCTGGCCATTAAAAATTTGCATGGGGGAGCGGTGGATCTAAATGATTTTGAGCTCAGCTTCAACTCCCAAGGCATCACCGATTCCAAAGTAGATGTGAGTTTCGGCAGCGGACAGGAAGTAGGGGCGGATATTACCTTTGATGAGAATCCGCTGCGCATCAATTCCATCGACATTTACTACCGAGCAGAGAATCTGGAAGATGGAATTGAGCTGTTTGAGGGCGTACAAATAGCCTATATGGATGCCAACGTTGTCAACATTGATAAACCGCATAATCTAGCCGTTTCCGGCACGGTACAAACCTATTACGGGGAGGGGTTAAGCATCGGAAGCGAATCGGCTACCTTCTTTGAGACCGGCGCGGATATCACTATCAGCAGAACAGAACTGAAAATTGATGCGGACGGAAACCTGGGTGCGGTAAGAGGCGATGGGAACGACTGGAATAATCTGCTGGGAACAGGGAGTATGGGCTTAACCGTCGATTTTCGGAAGAAAAAAGTGAACTACTCGCTGGATACCTGGTATCCGGGCGGCGATGATAGTTTTATCAATTTTGACGGCGATGTGTCATTTAGTCTGCATAAACTGGATGCCTATGCTATGGTCGGTTTTTATGTGCCCAAAAAGGTGCCTCTGTTGGGCGGACGTGAACTGGCCAGCGCGGAGGGCTCCTTCCACTTCGCTAACAATTTGAAAATTACTTACTGGGATTGGCGCCAAGGGGAAGTGACCAAATACGTGACCGATGGAAGTATGGCGGCCTGGGCTGAAATTGATGTTGGAGTCACATTACGAGGCGGCGCAAGTGTGGACATCCCCAGTGGTAAAATTCACACTATTGGATCGAAAACGGTTAAAAATCTGGAAGAACATTTCCCGGGTAAACGTAATAGCACGAATCCAACCCCGGAGGGACAGGTTATCCATTCCTTCGAAGTGACTCAGAATCCACCCTCCGTAATCCTTTTTGAAACCAATTGGCACCAAATCACAGATTCGGTACGAGTGGAAGTCTTAGGTCCGGAGGGCTACTACGAGCTGCATCAAGTGGTCGCTTCGGAAGCAGCCGTGAACGAAATTCCGGAGTTTAGCCTGAATCACAATGTGGATGTCATTACCAATGATTCCACGGCCTATCTAATGGTATCCACGCCCACGCGCTTCGGTGAAGAACAACTCATCCAGCCTTCGGTTGTGGACGGTCGGTACAGCGTGATTCTTACCTTTGGTGAAAACATGCCCGATTCATCAACGGTGAAGATGCATCAGTTCTGGCAACAGCCGGAAATAGAGGTGGCGGTTCAAAAAAATGCCAATGAGAACAGTTACGAGATCGACTATAACTTCTGGGCCGCGCAGACCGATTCCGCAATGGTCACCATTTATGCTACGGATAAAAACAGCACGTCCGGAGCTAAGCCCATCCAAACCTTTTCCACCGCAGATCCCGCCCAAAATATCGAAGTAGATGTAAACAACTTTGGCTCGGGAAGTATCTCATATACGCCTGATTTTGTATCAGACTCAGATTCGCTCTATTTCTACGCCTCCATCGATGATCGCGTGAATCCACGAGTGTACAGTTCGATATCTGAGGCCCATCACCACCGGGGAGATCTGCACGGAACCATATCTTTTCCCGCAGGAGCCGATTCGTTACAAGATGGCTTGCGTCTTTACCTGGATGAAAACAACGACGGGAAATTCGATCTGGAATCGGATGGCGGATTGGAGCCGCACGCCATTTCCTTCGCGGACGGCGATTTCCATTTCCTGAACGTCGAAAAAGGAACCTATCCGCTGCGCATCATACTGCCTCGTGGATACCGCATAGTGGGCACAGAATCCCGTCTGTCGGCCATGGAAGTTACCTACGATGGTACAGCGGCCAGATATGACATTGAAATTGAATCCTATACCGAGAACTAATTATGAAGAAGCAGGTAATCCTTTTCATCGTACTGTTTTTGGGTTTGGCATTGCCGATTAAGGCGCAAACGCAGATGGATGCCGATCAGCCGGTTTCCATCAAAAACGCCCTGAGCGGATGGGCCACGGCCATCGATGGAAACTGGGCGTTGATTTCATCCCCGCAAAAAGACAACGGTGCCGCACAGAACATCGGAGAGGTTTCGTTCATGGAATATAGCGACGGGCGATGGGCGCTGCGTCAGATCATGCAACCGGCCGGATTACCGGTACTCAGCAATTTTGGCTACTCCGTGGATATGTTCGGCGAAACCGCGATAGTCGGATCCATCGGGGATCATGAAACCGGTGCATATACCGGAGCGTTGTACATCTATACATTGGCAGGAACCCTGTGGGAACACCAAACGACCCTTCGCAGCCAACAAATATCCAGTGGAGATCGATTTGGAAGTTCGGTTGATATCCAGCAGAATCTGCTTATCGCGGGAGCACCCATGGGAGAGGGAAAGGCGGATAAAACCGGAAAGGCAATCGTATATGAGTATGATGGCGAATGGATCGAAACAGCAGAATTATTCGCCGATGATGGGCAAAACGGCGGTCATTTTGGTCACTCTGTTCAGATCATCAATAGCAACATGATTGCTGTGGGAGCCCATAAAGCATCCGGTGCCGAGGCCCAAACAGGGGCCGTGTATATCTTCAGCCGAAACGGAGAGGCATGGGAGCAAACCGCAAAGCTAAGCGCGCCATCGGGGCGTTCCTACGACTTATTTGGCTACAGTCTGGCTACCTATAGTTTGACGGACTCGGAGGTGCTATTTGTGGGATCGCCGGGATCCGAGAATAGTGAAGGACAAACGGGATCGGTGTTCGCCTTTAGTTATAAAGATGGAAGCTGGTCGTCGGATGCCGAGATCGTCCATGAGGAAGCTACCATCAATGCTCATTTTGGAATATCCCTTGCCGCCAATGAACAGGGCGACCTTTTAGTGGGTGCCAGCAGGGTTCATTCGGAAGATCATAAACAAGCTGGAAAAGTGTATGCCTATCGTATTGAAGAGTCGTCAAGTTCCTTGACCGTTAACTCTACGGCAGCATTACGTGTCATCGAGGAGCAGAGCTTTAGTCAGTTTGGAGCCCACGTAAGCATCAGTGACGATGTGCTGCTGATTTCATCACCCTATGACGATCGCAACGATCTGACCAACTCGGGGTCGGTATACTTTTATGATACCACACTGCTCAGCTACGAACATGATACCGAGCTACCCACCAGGTTAGAGCTTTCACAGAACTATCCCAACCCGTTCAATCCCAGTACGACCATTCAGTTTGCATTACCACAATCCAGCAATGTGAGCTTGGAAGTCTTCGACATGCTGGGTCGTAAAGTGGCTACCCTCATAGACACCAAACAAAAACCGGCCGGAAAATACACCATCAGTTTTAATGCCGATCATCTGGCCACCGGTGTGTTCATTTACAGGCTCAAAGCAGGGGAGCAGGTCAAAACCCAAAAAATGACGCTCATCAAATAAGCCCATTCATCGCGACCGGAACACAACACTTGCGCCAGGTTTGATTCAAGATATTTGCACTAATAGTTACCGGAGATCTAGCCGGAAATGAACCAATAGCTACTGATAGCTTGGAAGTGATAATTCGGGCTTAACACTTGCGCTAGGTAGAGGAACAAGCTGAAGCGCCATGTTACATTTCCTTCTCATTAGAACATTGCGTCACGTTGGGTTGGATCAACCGATCCCGAAGGGATCCAACCCGAATAGCCCGCCAGGGCGTTATCAACGCGACCCTGAAAGGGTCGAACCAGTAATGGATATATCTCCTACCTGGCACAAGTGTTAAAACCGGATTTTCAACTCAACTAATAAAATACGGCGAGTAGTGTTTTACGGGTAAAAACTTGCCATCGTCCGTAAGTCAAGGATGTCACTTGTGCCCGTGAATTTTGCTGTTGGATGGAGCACAAGTGACGCCCTTTTGCACTAATAGTTACCGGAGATCTAGCCGCAAATGAATCAATAGCTACTGATAGCTTGGAAGTGATAATTCGGGCTTAACACTTGGGCCAGGTAGGGATTTGTTCAACTCAATGCCACAATCAGACTCGATACTAACATCATTAATGCAACCGGTGCCCAGAGAATTCGTTCCCACTTGCTGGGAGTGATCACATTTAAGATAAGCGACAGCGTTGATATTCCGACCACAATCCAGATCAACATTTCCGATAGTTGAGTATAGGAGGGGAGTATGGTTCCGGCCCTTGTTAATACAATAACAGCCAATAAAGATAAAACCAGCGACTGAATTACTGCCCCAATTCGCATTCGGAGAGGGAATTTACCTGGATACTTTCCGCCCATGGCCAGATGTCCCCAGGGAGCTCCAAATGCCAGCGCAAACTGGAAAAGGACGGTTAACAGAATTAAAAAACAAAACAGGTATGCAGCAATGATCATACTATGATTTCGGAAAGTTTTTGAAGAGAAGTTGAGTTACAGGACAATATCCAAAAGTATTGAATTGCATAAACGTAGTTCTCAACGATTAACCTAAAGTTAAAGAAGGAATAAAGAATCATTAGGTATCACTGTTTTCCGGATAATAGTGTTTATGAACGCTAAATCAGATCGTCTTACGCATGACAAACCGTCTTAGCTCAACACCTTTATGGTAACGGTTTCCTCCTCTATTATGTTGAAACCTTTTCGCTTAAAGAAGGGAAGGGCAACCAAACTCGCTTCTGTATAAATCTCACTCCATTGTTAGCCAATATTGACTCCACGTGTTGATAGAGTGCGGAAGCAATACCTTTACGTGAATGCTTGGGAGAAGTAAAGAGCAGATCGATGTGACCATCAGTTTCATAAGCATGTAATCCCAGCAATTCTCCATTATCTTCGGCAACTAAAGTATTGATCTCATTTAGTAGAGTTGTCCAAAACTTTAAATCCGGTGGTTAGGGTGCTCATGCTAATCGTTGAGACTCATCATAATGATCACTAGTCAATATATGAACCGAAGTGGTGAACAGGTTTACCACTTCTTGTAGATCCGAAGCGGCGTATTTTCGTATTAACATAGCAAACTTGTCATCTGAGTTTTCTAGAAAAAAGGTATCAAGCCAACTGTTTTTTGACTAAGCGTGATACTTTAATCATTAGCTGAAACGGCGTATTCCGCAATGTCATTTGATTTATAGTACCACAAAAATAAAGGTCCAGATCACTACAATAGTACAGGAAGGAGCCGCTGGAGCCCGAATGGCCAATGAGCTCAGGATTGTAACCCAAAGGAGATAGCAGCCATGGCATTTTAAAGCGCATTATTCCATATCCATATTGTAGGGGGAAGAACATTTTGTTCCAGTTCTTCATGGATTTAAGCGTGTCAGCATTGGAGAATAACTCATCAGTCATAAAGGCTTTGCCAAACCGAACCGTATCATCTAGTGTTGATACTATTCCTCCCTCTGGACCATGGGAACTCATGAGTTTATCAATGGTCATTGGATCATCCTTGTAATAGACTGGCGCCGTTTTTTGATCCTGATTATCAGAAGGCTGACCATATAGATACGTATTGCTTAGACTTAGCGGTTCCAGAATAAATTCGTTAAAAACCTGATGTAAAGATTTTTGTGTAACGGATTCTATGATGGTGCCAAGCAGCTTATAGTTTGTATCCGAATAATGTGCTTTAATGCCCTTTGAATTTTGCTGGTTGGTATTTGTGAGATCTGGTGGAGGAAACTTAGCCTGAAAGTTTTGTCTGGTTAATTCAATTACATCTTCCAATTCCCAGGCGCGATCCCCATCTGAAAGAATTTGATCAAATACACTTTTCCCTTTTTGCGGCTTATCAAGAAAATAGTCGGGAAGTCCCGAGGTTTGACTAATTAAATGTCGGATGGTTAGTAAATCAGTATAATCTTTGCCTTTATAGTGATGAAGTCCTTGAATGAAGCGCTCTGAAAAGTATTCTGATATTTTTTGATCCAGATCAATACGCCCGCGTTCGGTCAACATCATGATAACCGCAGCAGTGTACATCTTGGTAATGCTGGCAATTAAAAAAGGGGTATCGGTGAGTACGGGTTGCTCTTTGTCCGTATCGATATGACCCGCCGCGCCCGACCAACTGATGCTTCCATCACCACTGGTAATTTTCAGCAGAAGATTGTGGATATGTTTATTTCGGTAAAAAGACTTATTAACAAGGTCTTGGAGTTGATTACTTAGCTTCCTCTTATTCAAGTTATTATCAGATTTATGTTATGGATTGAACTAGATCAAAAGACCTAAAACATTTGGCCATACCTATCATTAAATAGTCTGTATAAAAAGCTGATAAGGTTTGGTGTTCAGCGGCTAATAATAACCATAAGTTAATATTCATTTGCGATGAGATCCTCTTTGGGGATACCATGTGATCACGTATTAGATCTGAAAACTCCTTGGAAATTATTTATTCTGACTCAGAGTTTTTTTACCCCCCAAACTGGAGCAAGTGTTAAATCCGGAATTTCAATCCAATTGTTAAAATACGGCGAAAAATCCAATACTCCTGTCATTCCCCCGAATTAGTCGGGGTAGCGAAGCGAAGTGTGGGAATCTCCAAGTGTTCCATAAAGCATAGCATGGAGATCCACACGGGCTATCGCCCTCGGGATGACAAATTTTTAAGTTGAGAGAGTGCACCCAAACTGGAGCAAGTGTTAAATTCGGCGAGTAAAGTTTTACGGGTAAAAACTTGCCATCGTTCGTAAGTCAAGGATGTCACTTGTGCCCGTGAATTTTGCTGTTGGATGGAGCACAAGTGACGCCCTTTTGCACTAAAAGTTACCGGAGGTCTAGCCGGAAATGTATCTATAGCTACTGATAGCTTGGAAGTGATAATTCGGGCTTAACACTTTGTGCTAGGTGGGGTCTTTCTTTGCGATGCACTTATAACTTCGATTCAGGAAGGGTAAGATTTCTTTTTTCTGATCTTGCTCGGGAGCCTCTAGTTCAGTCTGTTTCCCCATTTTGTTCAATAGATAACTTTGCAGATTCCCATCCAATGATTGCTTTCTTCCTGGTCCTGCCCCATCTATACTCCCCAATTCCGCCTACCTTTTTGATAACTCTATGACAGGGAATTAAATAAGCAATGGTATTCTTAGCCAAGGCTGTACCTACTGCACGTGTGGCTTTGGGATTTTTAATTTTTTTAGCGACATCAGAATAGGTAACAATTGTACCTGAGGGTATTTTTAGTAATGCTTCCCAAACTTTCAACTGAAAGTCAGTACCTTTGATGTGTAATTTAATTTTATCCAGGTTTTCCCAGTCGTTATTAAATATATGCTCAACGTTTTCAATGTGATCGTCTTTTTCGTTTTTGATATCCGCTTTAGCCCAAGTCCTTTCCAGTAAATTAATCCCAGATTGACGTGTTTTTACAAATTGAAGACTGCAAATACCTTTACCTGTTGATGCAACCATCATTTGCCCAAAAGGACTTTCCGTAAAGTCATATTTAATTTCAAGTTCTTTTCCTTCATTTTTGAATTCACCAGGCGTCATTCCTTCAATGTTAATAAAAAGATCATGGAGACGACTGGTACTGGAAAGACCTGTATGGAAAGTAGTATCTTCGATTGTTTGGTTATCTTTCAACAGTTTCTTGGCATGATTTAAACTGATAAATTGTAGAAACTCTTTTGGGGTAACTCCGGCCCATTCTTTAAACATTCGATGAAAATGATATGGACTTAGGTGTACCGACTTTGCAATATCTTCTAGTTTTGGCTGATCGGTTGAATGATCACTTATATATTTAATGGCTTTAGCCACCCGTTTATAATTAATCATTAGAAATCGTTAGGAAATTTTATTTTAATCAACATTATTTCAAGAGATTTGATAATAGAGAATCCGATTCTTGCAGAAATTAAAATTGTGCCAAATATGTCAATTTAATTATTGCTTTTGCATCTTGTTGGATTAAATATTCCTCATCCATGAACTCTTTACTATTAAAAACCAGGTAAACATAGGACATAGGTTTATATTCCCAGGATAACCGTGCATTAAATGCATTTGTATTGTGTTTCGTATTTCTTTGATAAAGACCGGTCAACTGGATTTGTGGGTTTAATGCAAACCGACTTCGAAGTGTGTATAGATTTATCGTTGAAGAATTACTTTCTACACCTACCTGATCAAATCTATTTCGATTAAATTGAAACTGTAAGTTTATATGTGGAATTGGAGCAGCAATAAAATGTAGCTCAGTTGATGTAAGACGACCATCATAAAAAGTACCAAGTTCATGATTTATTGTATATGATAGTGAGCGAGAAGGATCACTACTTATTGTAAAGGCATGTCGCCTGTAATTATATTTTCCCTCATTAATAGTGATACCTAATGGGTGAAAATCAGCAGTAAGTAATTGACCACTCCAACTAACCGAATAACGAGCACTTCCACCTGTTTTCAATTCAATCCAGAATGGATGAAGTTTAATACTTCTTTCCATTAGTTGTCTGGTAGATGCCTGGTGGTACCAAGCCATTTCAATTCCAGGTTTAAAAGAGCGGACAAATTGTTTAAAAGGCACCCATCCACGCCTAAAGTTTGTAATTGCTCCAGGTGTAGTTGCAATAACATTTCTACGTGAGATAAACCCTAGTTCAGGATCAAAATACTGGGTAATTAAAGCTTGGGTCCACCATGCATTAAAAGCATTGCTAGTAAATCTATATTGCATGTAACTGGCAAAGCCAGAGGGCCGATCATCGGAATAACCTGACTGCATTAACATCATTTTAACAGAGTGTTCTTCATCCAATCGAAAGAAACCGTCTAAGGCCCCGACCCAGTTCATGGTATTTTCTTGTGGCGAAGCACTCATTGTAGTTAGTACTCCTACACGATTTTGTTTTCCTATGTTTTGGGAATACCTACCCACTGCGACATGTTTGTCTGGTGAGATTTGGGAGGATCGCTGATGCATGTATAAAACACCAGTATTTCTTTTTAGTGACCTATGTACAGCTTTAATTCCAGCACTGATTGGAATAGGGTTACCAGCAATATCCAACCCAATACGTCGACTAAAAAACGGTAGGATTTGCAGATTTCCACCAAGCCCATCTCCATTTTTGGTTAAGCCTGCACCAAATAAAGATGCATTTTCTAAAAAGAAAGGGCGTTTCTCAGAAAAAAGAACTGAAAAACGACTTACATTATTTACCTGAATATCAGCTTCAGCCTGAGCAAAATCGGTATTAGCTGTGAAGTCAATAACAGTATTGGGGGTGATTGCCCATTTGATGTTGCCACCTGGCTTAAAAGCAGTGCTTTGAAGGTATTCTGACTTATCCCCAGATCCCCCATCATTGCTAGACAATAGATATGGATTAACCTGCACGTTTGAGGATGGTTGAGGTACCTCTATTCTTTTAAGAATACCGGCGTATGCCATACGGTTAAAACCAAACGAACGAGGGTAGGGAGACCAAACTGAAATTTCGTTTGTTAATCGTTGCAGTCTGAGGAAATTTATGCCCCAGTCTTGTTCAATCCTATCCGGATACCGAAGTGTTTTAAATGGAATTTCAAACTCAGCTACCCAGCCTGAATCGGATCGACTAGTCCGGACCTTCCAAAGTCCATTCCAAGCACTATCATATAGAATGTCGTCAAAAGAAATATAATCTTTCTTTGCTCCATACGGATTTGTCGCAAATGTAATACTATTTCTTTTGTCCCTAAATCCATCAATAGCTATAGCGAACGTATCATGCTTTCTCCACGCAAAATCCTGTTTAATATCGGGAGCTCTAAGTTTCTCATTCCCATTTGGATCTGAACAATACACTCCCACATAGAATGCCTTATCCGAATATAATAGACGTATTTCCGTATTAAACTTAGACGGTTTTCCCTGGTTCGGTTCAACCTGAATAAAATCTGATATCACTTTGGCATCTTGCCATTCTGTTTCTATCAACTGACCATCAATATTCGGCTGATGATCAATAAATGAGGCATGAGCTTGCAATGTTCCTTTATTCGTAGTAGAAATCTCCTGACCATATACATTGTTTTCGTTAGTCATAACTGAACCCAATAGTAGTACTCCTAAAAGGAGTAAACCATTTGAATGCTTCATAGCTTCAAGTAGAATTAGTTCGCTTTTTAGTGAGCTTGAAATTCCACCTAGAAGCCGATTAAGGAAACCCGATCCTTGCGGAAATTGTAGGATAAGTCGAAATTACGATTTAACAGATGTCTACTTTACAGTTTGGTGAATGGCCAGTGTAAAGATTCTTCTTAGAGTTTTTTGTTATCACTTTTATATGGTTTAGCAGTTGGCTCCATATTTTCACCCGTATTAAATTGGGGCTTCTTATTGTTAAGACAGTTATCCAATACCTTTTGATCTTTTATTTCATGTAATAATTGTCCGGAATAATCGGCATCTACTGGTACAACTCTTAAAAAATCCATAGTTCTACATTATTATTGGGGTTTAAGAATGTCCTGAATATGGTGGGATGGAGGAGAGATTTTTACCCGATTTTTGCTAAATATGGGTTAGTTTTAGACGAGCCTTTGTTTACCCAGTTTGAATAATATTGGGATTCCATCCTATTTCTCCCCAACTGGCGCAAGTGTTAAATCCGGTTTTTCAGTTCAACTAATTGAATACGTCGAGTAGTGTTTTATTGGCAAAAACTTGCCATCGTCCGTAAGTCAAGGATGTCACTTGTGCCCGTGATTTTTGCTGTTGGATGGAGCACAAGTGACGCCCTTTTGCACTAATAGTTACCGGAGATCTAGCCGGAAATGAATCAATAGCTACTGATAGTTTGGAAGTGATAATTCGGGCTTAACACTTGCGTTAGGTAGGAAATACAGCGAGAAATCCAATACTGCTGTCATTCCCCCGAATTAGTCGGGATAGCGGAGCGGAGTGTGGGAATCCCCAAGTGTACCATGAAGCACCGCATGGAGATCCCCACGGGCTATCACCCTCGGGATGACAAATTTTTAAGTTGAGAGAGTGCACCCAAATTGGAGCAAGTATTAAATCCGGCGAGTAAAGTTTTACGGGTAAAGACTTGCCATCGTCCGTAAGTCAAGGATGTCACTTGTGCCCGTGAATTTTGCTGTTGGATGGAGCACAAGTGACACCCTTTTGCACTAATAGTTACCGGAGATCTAGCCGGAAATGTATCAATAGCTACTGATAGCTTGGAAGTGATAATTCGGGCTTAACACTTTGTGCCAAGCAGGGTAGGGGTTACCAGGGAAAGATGCCAATAGGGCGAGGAGCTCCTACGCTGTGTCCACCGAAAATGAATTGCAGTTGATCTCATTGAAGCCCGTTTTAGGATGCCTCACATTACAAAACTGCCACAAGAAGAGAATGGGGCTACTGATCCCGAAGGGATCAAACCCGAATAGCCCGCGAGGGCGTTAGAATTGCGACCCTGAAAGGGTCGAACCAGAAATTGATGCACTCAAACAATTAGAGTAGCATCAGCGGATTGGGGTATGGATGCCAGTAGGTACGTCTGCTATGCGCTAGTTATAAAGCGGGATTCTGACCAATTTCAGACCGATTAGCCTCTATAGGCTAGCGCTCATCGTCCGATTTGAACGGGTCATCTTCAAACCGTTTTCTCAATTTCACCGGCTCGGCGGCATCCCTTTTCTTTCGAACTCTCATGTTGATGATCTCCACTAACAGTGAGAAGAATACTGCAAAGTAGATATACCCTTTAGGTACGTGCACGTCAAATGCTTCAATCATCAACATAAAGCCGATCAAGATGAGAAAAGAGAGCGACAGTATTTCCAGGGTTGGGTGCTTTTTAATGAATTCACTTATGGTCTTGGCAAACGCAATCATCACCCCAATAGAAATAGTGATGGCAATAACCATCAGTAATACCTCTTCAGTGAGGCCGATTGCAGTAAGAATACTGTCGAAAGAAAAGATAATATCCAGCGCGACGATCTGGAAAAGAACCTGTCCAAAGGTTAAAAACTGTTTCTTTCCTTTTTCATCATGCTGTCCCTCCATTTTATGGTGAATTTCGACCGTACTTTTAAATATGAGAAAGATACCACCGGCAAAAAGTATGAGGTCTCTGATACTAATATCATAGGTGAATAGAGAAAATAGCGGCTCAGTGAACCCGATAATCCAGCTTATACTCAGTAGCATCGCAATCCGAAACACAAGTGCCAAAATAAGACCGGTCGTTCTTGCTTTCTGCTGCTGATTAACCGGCAGTTTATTGGATACAATGGAGATGAATATGATGTTATCGACACCGAGAACAATTTCAAGGAAAGTAAGGGTTAGGAGGGCAATCCAACTTTCGGGACTAAGAAAAATTTCCATATATGATGAATAGTCTTGATTTATTTTATCTCTTTACGTTTTGGCAAGATACAGATTGGAACCGAATGTTATACGAGTGGAAACGAAAAGTGGTATTGTATTTTATTGACTCAAGAGATTAAGCTGGAATCATAGTCAATTGACTTCGCCTTGTTACTGAATATGTAAATCAACTGCTAACCAAGCTGAATACATGTCGTTCATACGCATTTATTCTGTTTGACGAATTAATATTGAATGGTTGAACTGCAACAATAACGGGATTGCGATTAAACGACGTAGAGATTTCTGTTGAATTAGCAACTAACGAAAGATGAGAGGTAAAACCAAGAGGGGCAAAGAATTGGCGAGGCACGTCCGCATGATGCGCGGTTATACCAAAATATTCTCTGACTGGAGTAAAATTTAGCCGAAAGTCAGGCAATAAGATGTATTCAATAGAACTATGTTATTCCTTTCCATGATCATAGCTCAAAGAAGTCTTTAACTTCCACATGTTGTTTTCTAAAACCCAAACATTGGTGAACTTAGCCGAAGTCGTATAGTAAAGGTCTTTGTTAGGTTCTTTAATATAGAAGCGATGCTCTCCCTTCTGGATCGCTCCATATATTTCACCATTATCTTTGAGGCTAAAGACCTCTAAACTTCCCGGAACTAGTTTCCGGATAGGTTTTTTATCAGGATTTGAGCAAATATTTCTTTTGAATCCTTGCAAAAATTCTGTTCGATTTTCTGTTCCGCTGATGTCATGGTAAAACTCTAAATCAGCATGAATAATATCTTTGACAACAGAAAAATCACATTTATTAAAACCCTCTTCGAAAAGCAAACTATCTGCTGATACCATTTTTTTAAATAATTCCGATGACTCCGAGACCTGAGAATGGGCATTTTGAATTAGGCCAAAAGATAATATGAATAGGAAAAAAAGAATTTTATAAAACCCACCGGCTGCAACAAGGTTTTTATACATTTTCGAAGATAATTTTTAAAGAGATAGTTCCGCAATCCTTACGGTAGGTGAGATGTTAGTGTTGCAATCAATTTTATAAATCAGCAATAACTGACAGTGAATACTATGGTATAACGGCCTTGCGCATAACCGGCGCAACGCCTCCCTGATTATTTATAACGTTCAACTATTCTTTTCCAAAAAAGTAAAAAGACGCAACCCGAGGCTGAGTTGCGTCCGCGTTTAGCGCGGGATATTGTTCATGGCCTCCTCCCGGGCGCCACTCTCCGAGGCGTTTGAACCGGGAAGAGCGTAGATTACCATTTTCCCAACCGTAACCTAACCCGAGA
>JBNJFY010000008.1:0-175971 GCA_051747265.1 Bacteroidota bacterium
CCGTTCCCATCCCGAACACGGAAGTTAAGCTCCTCAGCGCCGATGGTACTGCATCCGCGGTAGAGTAGGTCGTCGCCTCATCTTTTTTTATTTTTCGCACTTCTGATTACTCAATACTCCCTATTTATTTTTCTATCCTATTATATTTTATTGGCTTTAAATCTAGTATAGAATCCCGCTTATTTATCGTCATCAATTAGTTAACAGTGTTAACTTGAAATACGTTAAAACTTATTAGCTCATTTTGTAAACATATTGATGAAACTTAAATTATAAGTTGATAAATACAGGGCATACAATAAGATTATCAATCAAATATCGTGCAACTACCCACAATAAAATCACTGAAGACAAATATCGATTTCGGATCCTTTATAGATAACTACAGAGACCGTCTGCAGGATGTTTTTAGGCGTCGTCTTAATATTAATAAGATGAGTCTGAAGCGTGGTTTACCTCCTTTTGCGTTAAAAAAGGTAATGGAAGCCAAACCATTATCAGTTTTTATTCCTGAACAATACGATGGTCGGGGCGCCAATGTCGCTGAATGTCTAAAAATGCTGGAAACTACCGCTTATGAATCCCTTCCCTTATCACTCATGATGGGTATTAATGGGGCTCTATTTTTGCAACCGGTGGTTCGTTATGCCGATGAAGGTGTGCGAAAGCGGATATTAAGCCGATTTTTAAATGATAATGCTATGGGGGGCTTAATGATTACTGAACCAGATTATGGTTCCGATGCTCTTCATATGCAGACTCATGCAGATGAGATGGAAGATAGTTTCCAGGTTAAAGGTCAAAAACATTGGGCCGGATTAACCGGTTGGGCTGATTACTGGTTAATAACTGCCCGTGAGCGTAACGCAAATGGAAAATTAGGTCGTGATATCTCCTTTTTTATCCACGATAGTAGTGAACCCGGCATTGAAGTTGAAGAGTACTTCAATAATCTGGGACTCTATATGCTGCCGTATGGCCGTAATAACATTGATATTATAGTACCCAAAGAGCAAAAACTGCAACCCGAACGTTCCGGTATTCAGATGATGCTGGATATCCTGCATCGCAGTCGTTTACAGTTCCCGGGTATGGCTCTTGGTTTTATTCGTAGAATGATGGATGAAGCTATAGAGCATTGTAAAGACAGAGTAGTTGGGGGGAATAGTCTAATAACTTACGATCAGGTAAAAGAGCGATTAGCTCGATTGCAATCCTATTTTACCATCTCATCGGCGATGTGTGCCTATACAACTGAAACAACTGATATTAACGAGTCGGTGACCACACGAGATTTATCAGCTAATGCAATCAAAACGTATGCTACTGATATGATGCATGAAGCATCGCAAAGTTTGCTTCAGTTGGTTGGTGCCAAAGGATATCGCAATGATCATATTGCGGGTCGTTCATTGGTAGATAGTCGTCCCTTCCAAATATTCGAAGGCTCCAATGATATTCTATATCAACAGATATCAGAATCGGTCATCAAGAAGATGCGCAAGATGAGTACATTCAATCTTTATGAATACATGAATGAGCATCACTTGACCGAGCAGGCCAGCGAATATGTGAAAGAGTCTTTGGACTTTACCATCAATCCACAGATGGCTCAACGTAAGTTAGTTGACCTGGGTAAGGCTATAAGCCGAGTTATTAGCTTAAACTTTACCATTGAGTTGGGGCAAAAAGGTTTTAATAGTCGCTTGATTGAAAATACCATTCAATATCTGAAATCAGATATTGAACAGTGGCTTCAAAGTTATCAAAATGCACCGCAGCCATCGGTAGTAGAATCCGATTCAGATATGAATTGGCATTCTTTGATGAGCTAAAGCAACAAAGATAGCGGGTGAATTAGGATTCCATAAGTACTACTTCATCCGTTATCATACAGCTTCCTATCATGAGCAGATTAACCGGACACTTACCGGAAATTATACGAATACGTTTTAGCTGAGCTTCATCAAAATCACCATCAACACGAACCACTTTGTGGATTTTGCGCAGGCGACTGTTAACTACAAATTGTTGCTCCTCCTCGCTGAGTGCGTCTTTATCCTTAATCAACTTGATATCGTAATATACATCCGTACGAATATCACCCACGTCCCAGCCTTTGTGTTGGATGTATAATTTTACAGTCATAGATGTACAAGATGCCAACGCTCCCAATGCCGCTTTGACTGGAGATGGGCCTAAATCCGTGCCTCCTTCATCCTCGGGTTCGTCCATTATATATTGGTGTCCCCCAGATTCTACATCAGTTTTTAGTGCATCTTTAGCACTCAGAGTTGCAAATGCGATAGGTTCTTCTGCCATTATCTTATTAATTTTAATGAGTAATTATTTGTTGGAATATAGGATAGTTTAAGTGATGCAGAAAGTAGTAGTATTGACTGGTGCTGGAATGAGTGCAGATAGTGGATTGGCCACATTTCGTGACTCCGGCGGGTTATGGGAAGGTTTTGACATTCAAGAAGTGGCTTCGGTCACCGGTTGGGAAAAGAATCCCGAAAAGGTACTAGAATTTTACAATAAACGACGTGCTCAGCTTTATGAAGTAGAGCCCAATGAAGGGCACAAAGCATTGGTTCAACTCGAAGAGCAATATGATGTAACCATTATCACACAGAATGTGGATAATTTACATGAACGAGCTGGATCCAGTGATGTAGTTCATCTGCATGGCGAGTTGGCTAAAGCACGTAGTGTTAAGGATGACTCGGTAGTGATTGATATCGGGGATCAGCCCATCAAACTGGGGGATAAGGCTCCTGATGGTGAGCAGTTACGTCCACATGTTGTTTGGTTCGGCGAAATGGTCCCTATGATGGAACAAGCTGCTCAAATAGTTCCTCAGGCTGATATATTTATTGTGATCGGGACTTCCCTTGTGGTTTACCCTGCAGCCGGATTAACCGATTTGGTAAGATCCAATACCGATCGTTTTGTTATCGACCCAAAAGAACCAGAGATCCGAGAATATGATCAGTGGGAACACTATAAAAAGACGGCAGAAGAAGGAACCCCGGAATTGGTGAGACGACTTCTAAAATGATGCGGGGTGTCGGCACAATTCATAGAAAATAGATTTTAAACTTGTACGTAGAGAATACGCACGTTAATCAGTTACAAATCAAGAAGTAATATGGCCTTTCAAAAAGCGTCAGAAGAAGAAAAAGAAGTACTAGAAAAGTATTTGCTTCAATTTTTAAACCTGGAAAAACAGTATCCGTTGCTACCCGGTATTCAGAATACGGAAGCAATGGCAAATTTAATGGGATTAGAGAGTGAAGAGCTGATCTCATTGCGAGAACGTTTTGAAGATAATGCTCGTCAGGCTGCGGAAGAATTGTTGACGGATAAGGATGTCGTGGAATGGTTGGAGGATATTCCCTTTGAGCCGGATGACACGATTGTGGCCATTGGCGATTCCATGACGGATGATCTACAGGGTTGGTTTCCCATACTGCAGCACGTTTTAGAGCTAGCAGTTCCAGAGGCCAATTTTACGTTTATCAATTCCGGGGTTTCCTATGATACCTCAACGGATGTGATAAAACGATTGAATCGGGATATGATGGATTACGAACCGGATTGGGTTATAGTGGCCTTGGGCACCTTCGATGTTCAACGTTTGCATATTGCTCCGGAGCGAACGCTTGTATCTTTAGCGGACTTTTGGGAGAATTTGAATCTGATTGAGTCGGCGATTGAGGAAGTAACTGAAAATCCACCTATCTGGATCACCCCTCCAGCGGTTATCCCACAATTGCAGCAACAAGTTGAGCTATTCAACTTTACGGTGGAAGAGAAAGACTTAGCTGAAGTGCGCGAGGTATTGGTTAGTAAGAAAGGGTATATCGTGGATCCTACCGGAAAACGTATGGAAGAGGATGATGAGGGCAATCCCGCCGCCTGGAATTATTTGGCTGACGGCTTACATCCCTCTATTTCGGGGCACGTGAATACGGTGAAGTCATTGATTTATTCGTTGACCCATACCGAAGAAAAGGATGGCGTTCAGTTGGATACCCCGGAAGAGATAGATGATAATTTTGAGGAATAGTTCCACTTATAAATGAATTGAAAAACTCCGCACCCCAAATGGGCTGCGGAGTTTTTTTGTAAAGGATTTAAAACGAGGGGCTTATTGAAATTGGTCGGAGAGTTGAACCCAAAATTAGATTTAGTGATTAATTCAGGTTCAAACGAAAGTTTACCAATTCAACAGAGGGAGTATATGCGATTCGAAGATCAGACCCAGTTAATTCGGTGAATTTATGTACACTTGGATTGATTACCCCCACTTGCCAGCTTTGATCAGACTCAAAGCTCAATAACCCGGAAATCGACTGTTGATCCGGAGTTAAATGATGAGCCAAGCCCGGAGAACGCTGACTCAGATACAACGCATCTACCATCCCAAAGGCGAATCCACCCCAGGCCCCGATACCGGATCCATAGCGAATACCATCTATAATCGCATCGCCGGTCATCAACGTAATCGCAGAACCTACAATCACCCCGGTCGCGGCTCCATAGAAGGTGTCTAACAGCACGATTAGAGCAGTAGAGTTGGTTTCATTGAATGAACCTGAAACATACAACTGTTGACCATTCTGAGTTTGAGAGAGGTCGTATACGCCCGCACCCAAACCAGCCAGTGTGCCCATTCCGATGCCGAATCGTAGCGGTTTTAAATTCTGAAAGTCATCTTTAACAGCCATGGTACCCGTGGCCAGAGCAGCTCCGGTGGCCGCCCCATATAGCGTATTACCAGCCAGTACCTTCAGCGTTTGTGCCTGAACCGTTTGATCCGTATCCAGGGTAGGTATACTTAGTTGAACAACGGATAGAAAAATTAATGCGTAAAAAAGCTTCTTAAACAGTGACATATCTTATAGATCCAATTCAATGTTATTGCACAAGTAGAGTTGATGATTTCCGGTGGTCAGTAATTACTAACTCGGATCATGAAGTGCAACCGGTAGAATTTTTCCGTTATAGAATTTTGATCCGTTTATAGCAAAGTTTGCAACGTAAGTTCCCATCTCCGTTGCGGTTACCGGAGCTTCCATTCCTGGAAAGGCCTCTTGCAGCATTTCGGTTTGCACCGCCCCCAGGCAAAGGCAGTTGGAATTAATATTCCGGTCCGTCAGTTCTGCGGCGAGGCATTCGGTTAATATGGATAACCCACCTTTGGCTACGCTGTAGGCCGTTAAACCAGGGAACTTTGCACTCCCTTGATACCCTCCCATGCTGCTTATATTTACAATGTGAGCACCATCTGATAGCGTTGTAAGTACCGATCGGGTAAGCTGGACGGCAGCCATCAAATTAACCTGCCACATCTGTTGCCAATCTTGGTCAGTGAGTTCGGTAAAAGGCTTATTGATCAGGGCGCCGGCATTGTGGATCAGATAATGAAGCTGTCCACCCTGTTCGGAGATGGCATCTACCAACAATTGACGGTCCTCATTCTTGGTAAGGTCGGCCGGAACCGGTGTGATACGCGGGGAGTGGGAAGCCAGTTCATCCAGTCGATCGGTGGATCGAGCCGTGGCGATAACGGTTATGTTTTGAGAAGCAAGTTCTACGGCGGTTTGGTAACCAATACCACGACTGGCGCCGGTGATTAAAGCGAGCGATGTAGCGTCTTTCATAAACGAGATTGATTTATAGGCCCATTATTGTAATTCATTGACGTAACGGTATGTAATGGAAGGTCATTCCTGAGTGCCCTTTGATTGTTTTAACGGGCAATTTTAGCCATATTAACCCTGCTATTAAAACCGTCTAATGCACGTTGGAGGGCTCTATCCAAGTGGAGCCGCACGCGCACCTCAAAGTACATAATTGCAATTAGTTGATAAAGATATGCGAGCCTTATTGCCAGATAATATTCAACAGTTGAAACCCTATGTGGCCGGCAAAACCATTGCGGAAGTTGAACAAGAGTACAAACCTGAACAGATTGCCAAATTGGCTTCTAATGAGAATCGGTTGGGATGCAGTGAGGCCGCCAAACAGGCAGCAATTGAATCGCTGGCTGAAATACAGGATTATCCGGATCCGATCGCGCGTACGCTGAGAGCTAAAATCGCACAACGAAATGATATCCAACCCGGACAAGTCTTGTTGACACACGGATCGGAAAGTTTGATTTCCCACCTTACCCGTACGTTTTTTGCGGATGGGGAAGTGGCTATTACCGGATCGGCGACTTTTGTGGGTTTCTTTGTGCAGGCTAATATTCAAGGCGTGCCCATGAAGCAGTTGCCCATGACCGACGATTTTCGATTTGATGTAGCTGGCATTGTGGATGCCATTGATGATCAGACCAAAATGATCTACATCGCCAATCCCAATAACCCGACGGGGACCTACATCAATAAAGATGAATTTGAGCAGTTGATGGAGGGCGTGCCCGAAGATGTGGTGGTGGTGATGGATGAGGCCTATTTTGAGTATGCTGAATCCATTGATGACTACCCGCAGGCATTGACCTACGGCTATCCCAACGTGATGACCCTGCGCACCTTTTCGAAAGCATACGGCTTGGCTGGATTGCGTATTGGTTATGCTATGGGGCCAGAAAAATTGATATCCGCTCTCTATAAAACCAAACTGGTATTTGAGCCCACTACCCCGGCCCAAGCGGCTGCCCAAGCGGCCATGGATGACACCGATTTCCTGAATCGCTCCATTGGCGTGGTAGAGCAAGGCCGCGAACGGTTGTATGAGTTTTTCGATAAACATGATGTGCAGTATGTCCGATCTGCTTCTAACTCGGTGATGGCGGTGTTTGAGTCAGAAGAGGAGGCCACGGCTTTTAACCAGGGAATGTTGAAGCAAGGAGTGATCCTGAGACAACTGGGCGGATTTGGCTTGCCCAATTGTGTTCGGATCACCATCGGTTTGCCCGAAGAGATGGACTATTTCGAAAGCTGTTTTTCCAATTTATAATTGAATTGAGCCCCAATTTTAACAGAGATTATTATGAGTTCTAAAGAAGAAACCAAAGTATCCCAGAACGTGGACTGGAAACATATTGCCCGTATAATGCTACAGTCACGGGCCATGGATGATCTGGAAGAAAACAAATTGGTGCCTGAAAAAGAGGTGCTCTATCAATTTTCCGCGCGTGGACACGAGTTAGGTCAATCGTTACTAGGCGCACAGTTGACTCATAAACACGACGCGGCTAGTGCGTATTATCGCTCACGTCCGCTGCTGATGACGGTGGGTATGGATCTGGTGGATTTAATGGCCTCTCCGATGGGCAAAGCGGGTGGTTACAGCGATGGTCGTGATATTGGCGTGGTATGTAACAAGACCCGAGGCGAAAATGGCCCAACAGTACTACCTATGGCTGGCGATGTAGGATCGCAGTATACGCCCGCAATTGGCTGGGCTCAAGGTATTGAATATCGTCGCAGTGTACTGGAAGAGGATGAGTACGAAGGAGCGATATCGGTTATTTTGGGTGGGGATGGTTCGGTGGCTACTAATGGCTTCTGGTCGGCGTTGACCATAGCTACTACGCAGAATCTACCGGTGCTATTCTACATCGAAGATAACGGCTACGGAATTTCTGTCACCAGTGATCTGCAAACACCGGGTGCCAACATCGCCAATAATCTCTACTCGTTTAAAAATTTAAAGATATATAACGGCGATGGCACCGACCCGGCGGAAGCCGCAGAGCTGATGCAAGAGTCGGTCGGTTATGTGCGAGATCGCAAGGGTCCGGCCCTGATCCGATTGACGGTGCCCCGTTTGAATGGACATTCCTACCAGGATAATCAAGCCTATAAGGATGAAGAGCTGTTGGAGAAGGAGCGGGAACAGGATCCCAAAGGTAAATTGAAGACCTTCTTGCTGGATAACGGTTGGGATAATTCCGACTGGGATAACCTGGCCGACGAAGCTCAGGAAAATGTGGAAAAAGCCATGAATGAAGCCTTGGATCGCGGCCAGCCGGATCCGGCCCAAACCGAACGCTACGCTTTTTCGGAAACTAATGAAGACGGCAGCGTGGATGTTCAGGAGCAGGGCGGTTTACTTCCGGAAGGGCATACCTTTCCCGATGAGAGTACCACCCCGGAACCGGAAAAGCACCGCATCAATATTGTAGAAGCGGTTCGCCGAACGATGGAGTACGAATTGGAGACCAATCCCAAGTTAATGGTGTTTGGCGAAGATGTGGGCGCCAAAGGAGGTGTGCACGCAGCCACTATGGGACTACAGACCAAATTTGGGAAAGAGCGGGTGTTCGATACCAGCTTGTCCGAGGAGGGCATTATTGGTCGATCCGTGGGGCTGGCCTACACTGGGTTGATGCCCGTGGCTGAGATTCAGTTCCGAAAATACGCGGATCCGGCTACCGAGCAGTTACACAACACAGGAACTATCCGCTGGCGAACCGCCAATAAATTTGCCGCGCCTATGGTGGTGCGCATGCCCGGTGGATTCGCCAAAGTCGGCGATCCCTGGCACAGCTTGTGTAACGAAGTAGAATTTCTGCATTCGGTGGGTTGGCAAGTGGCTTTCCCATCTAATGTGGAAGATGCGGTAGGACTACTACGTAGCGCTATGCGCAGCAATAATCCTACGATGTTCTTCGAGCACCGCAACCTGTTGGATTCCAAATATGCCCGCATGCCCTATCCCGGGGATCAGTATGTAGTTCCATTTGGTAAGGCTAAGAAGCTACGTGAAGGCGAAGATCTGACCGTCGTTACCTGGGGCGCTATGTGTGAGCAGTGCGAGTTAGCCGCTGAGGAAACGGGTATCGACGCGGATATCATTGACCTGCGTTCGTTGATGCCTTGGGATAAAGAAGCTATTCTGGAATCCCTGGAGAAAACCAACCGCTGCCTGATCGTGCATGAAGACACTAAGACGGCTGGCTTTGGCGCAGAAATCAGTGCTGTTCTGGCCAAGGAAGGCTTTAAACTGCTGGATGCCCCCATCGAGCGAATTACTTTCCCGGATATTCCGGTTCCTTACAACTTGGGTCTGATGGGCGCCGTTCTGCCTGATGTGGAATCAATCGGTGAGAAAATGAAGGAGTTGGTGGCGTTTTAGCGTTGGGGGTTGGTTAATGGTTACAGGGATTTTGCACTGACTGGAAAATTGATATCCAACGTGTCTAATTACGAGCTGGCATCATTCAAAAAAATGAACCCAGCATAGCTTAGCGGGCTTTGCAAAACCTTCCAAAATTTACTTTGTGATGGCAAGATGTAGCTGTAAGCGCCATATTACGCAATATAATCAGAGGATTGCCGCACTACGTTCGCAATGACAGGTAGTTTTACAAAGCCCTCTATTAGCCAATAAGTAACATCCTAGTTCGATGGATTGAAGGTCAGGCGTTCGGTGTAACCATTGCGGATTTTGAGAATATACAGTTCCAAATTGTTACCCAGATCCGCAACATAAACCAGTTGATCCCCCCCGGGCGACCAATCCAGCCCCTGCTTAGAAGCTGGGTCACTGGTCAGCTGCTGGGTAGAGTGTTTTTCCACATCGTAGAGCATGATTTGATTCATCCCCGACTGATTGGACAAGTACGCGATTTTGGATCCATCGGGCGACCAAACCCCATTCATGGCAAAGGTAGGATCATCATCCACAGTGGTGATGCTGCCCAATTCTGGTTCGTAAATAATCAGATCCGTGTGATGATCCCGTGAGAGGGTCAATAAAAGTTTGGATCCATCGGGCGACCAGGCCGGATCCAGCACATGGGCACCGGAGAGGGGAAGTACGCGTTGGTTGGATCCGTCTACATCCATGATGGCTAAGCGCAAGGTATCATCAATTTGAGCGATATAAGCAATGGACTGGCCATCCGGATTGACGGTGGGAAACAGTTCTGCATGGGGAGCGGAAGTCAGCGGAATCGCTTCTTTCTTGCGGTAATGTTCCTTATAAATATCATAATTGCCATCCTCTTCTTTGTGATAGACATACCAATCGCCATCCGGGAACCAAGAGGGCCGTTCGGCATTGCGAGCTGAGGATACCGGCTGTTGTCGTTCGGGAATGATGTCGTTAAGTGCTTCCGCACTATTTTTCATTTTATCCTCATCATCGCGTTCGGAAAAATAAGCAATATAATCTCCGTCGGGTGACCATACCGCATAGAAATCGTTTTCCGGATGACGAGAGACATTATCCAGATGTCCATCCCACATATCCAGCACATAGATTTCATAGTTGCCGGTGCGTCCGGTAGTAAAAGCAATTTTTGTTCCTCGGGGCGACCAGCTGGGCTGAAAATCAACGGATCGAGCGACTTCCGGATAATCATAGAAACCTTCTCCGCGCTCGTCGTAGCTTTGTCCTATTGTCGGCTGGATCCACCAACCGAAAATGAACAGGAAAACAGTTACTATGGCGTACCGGTAATGCATAAGCCTGAGTTCTACTGGCTATTCTGATCTACTATTTTAAGTAAAAACAATTATATATGAGAGCAGAAATGGACGAATAGCCACTCTTTTTTTGTGAACATTAGGTTTGGGTGATTCTCATCCATCTAAAAACAACACAAAATGTAGAGTCATTTCTCCATCTGGTAGTTGATCATCTGCACCCAGTGAACCAAAGCTAGTGGTTATCGCATTTGAAATATTTGTGGGCCCATTGACGCATGGGGTAAGTAGGCTTTCGTGAGCAATGTGATAAACCACGTTGTGTTCGCAAAGCCCGCTTTTAAAGCACTTCCTTTTCGAAGGGGTTCAATTCGACATTATGACCAATTCCCGATCCTTGGTATTACCCAAAATCTTGTCATATTACGGTTAACAGATTGTTGGAGGGCTTTGCAAAACCTTCCGAAATTTATTCGGTCATGGCAAGATGTAGTAACAATCACCGTTTACACAATCTAATCAGGGGATTGCCGCACTACGTTCGCCATGACAGGTAGTTTTGCAATGCACTCTGTTGTTCTGAAAACAAAATAGCTATAAGGAGAGGTTGCCATTATGATCAAGAAAAAGTTAGAAGAAGCCGTCAATAAGCAGATCCAGGAAGAGTTTCAATCGGCCTACCAGTATTTGGCGTTTTCGGCGTATTTTGAAGAGGAGAATCTCAATGGGTTTGCCCATTGGATGCAGGTGCAGTGGCAGGAAGAAATAGATCATGCCATGAAGTTCTACAATCATATTCTGCAGCGGGGTGGATCGGTGCAGCTGCTCCCCATTAATCAGCCGAAAGTAGATGCTGAATCCACCATTGAGGTGTTCGATAAGGTGCTCCAGCAGGAGCAACATGTAACTAAGTGCATCCACGAATTATATGATCTGGCCATAGAAGAAAATGATTATCCGCTGCAAACCATATTGCACTGGTTTATCGACGAGCAAGTGGAAGAAGAAGAGATGGCCAGCGACATTCTGGATCGTCTGAAAATGATCGGGGAACATGGCCCCAGTTTGTATTTGTTGGATCAGGAGATGGGTAGTCGTCAGCCGGAAGAGGGCGGCGAAGAATAGATATACATTAATCAGGCTATTAAGCACATTGGGATAGGACCACTCCGTGAGGAGGGTCCTATTCTGATTTCAGGGCTTAATCCGTTTGCCCATAGATTTGAACAAGGGAGAGCCATCGTCGATTTAATTCGATCAATCGATTCGGTAATGCTTAGCCGAATACATTGTGGTAGCTGACACCATACAGAATTCCAAATGCTTATGAGTTGACATCGTTCTTATGGTAGGTTAAATAGTTGTTAAAGCTATATTTAACGCTATTTTTTTTGTGTCGTTATGAGATCGGAAGATTGGGTTTTTTACATTTCAGTTTACCACTCCCCATCGAAGGACGAAGGGACCACTCCACCGAACCCAGATCCGGAATTAATTGCCCAGCAGCTTCGCAAACCGTCCGGGGAGTTTGCTGATGTGGTTGCTGATAAAATGGACAAAGTGAATGCCCCACTTTTGCAGTTAACACTGGAATCACTGCAATTGAAAGATCAGGAATCAATTCTAGAGATCGGGTTTGGTAGCGGTAGTCATTTTGAGGAGGTGCTTAATCAAGCCGAAGGAATCCAGCTTACCGGATTGGATCATTCCCAGGAGATGGTTAAGAAGGCCCAAGCCGCTTACCAGTATGCGATTGAAGCCGGAAAATTAGATCTCCATCACTGTAGCAGCGATCAAATGCCTTTCCCCGATGCCACTTTTGACAAGATCTACTGCAATATGGTCATCTTTTTCTGGGATGAACCAGAACAACATTTGCAGGAAGTGCGACGGGTTCTGAAATCGGGCGGTCTCTTTTTTTCCGGCCTGAGATCCAAAGAGAGTATGCAGAAATTGCCGTTTACCCAACATGGCTTCGTGATATATGAGCAGGAGGAATGGGAAGACATCCTGCGCGAAAATGGATTCCGGGTATTGGATTCTGTACGACAGTTAGATCCCCAAATGGATGTGGAGAACCAGGAAATGCGCATGGATTCCATCTGTGTAGTGGCCAAGAAGCCGGTGGATTAAAGAGCTCTTACTTTTGCGGTTCTAGCTGCCTCTCCTTGTGATAAAGGAAAACCTGTACCCTGTTGAACTAATGGGATGGGATTGACTGTTTTAGGTTGCCGCTATAAACAATCCGATTGCAGGTTTGGTTCGTAGAATAATTAATGGGGCAAGGCTACGGCATAGTCATGCTTTAAGCTGGTGCAAGTGTTAAGTCCGGGTTTTGAATTAAAAAGTGTTGAATTTGCAATAGTTGGGCCTCAGGCAATAATAGGTATTGGTAAGGAAGTTGAGGACGCACTTGTGCCCGTGAACTTTGCTGTTGGATGGGGCCACAAGTGACACCCGATTGGAATAGCTTACATCGAGGATCTAGCATAAAATTTTCTGTAGCTAGTAGTTAAATTGTAGTCGAAAATTTCTGGTTTTAACACTTGCGCCGGGTTGGGTTATCATTGCATAGCGCCAAAGTCCTCTTTTTTTAGCATTTTATTTATCCATGGGATATCACATTTATCAGGGTCAAAGTGCTCACCAACCCAATCAGTAAAAAATTCATATTCCGGATGTTTGGGATCCTTTAAAATCTCTTTCATAAACTGATAGCCGCCAATTCCACCACAATCTTCCGGCGGACAAGCCATAGCACCATCAAGGCAAACGGGAAGCTCAGACTGATCTTCATTAATAATATCCTCCAAAACGAGTTTATGAATCCAACCATCTCCGAAGTCATACTCATATTGAATATGATCTTTTTTCTTGTTCAGGAGCTTATTTAGTTTGATACCGGTATAATCGGTGCCGGCGCTATCCCATAAATCATCCTCTTCGGGAGGTTCGTAAAAAATTCCATCCTTAAAAAATTGATGCAGATGGGAGTTGGTCCAGCCCATCACCGTTTGAATGATTAAGTGTAAATCACTTAATAAGATGTCACCGGGTACAAGAAAGCGTCTCCAAATTTTTGGTTTTGAATCTGCTAGCTCGATGTAAAGTTGGTATGTTTTGACAGCCATAGAAACTTAGTTTGAATGATCCTTACGGTCATCAATATAAGAGATATCATTAGCTACTAACCAATTTATGGCAATATTTCGGTAAGCATCATTTTTGAAATCATACCAATCTTGCAAGAGGCCCAATCGGTCAACCGTATCGCGAAACATACGAAATGCACCCCGACCACGAATCGCTGATAAAAGTTGATCCTGCTGCTCTTCATCATCAATTGACCAACAAAAATCTTGCATAATGGAATAGTCGTGGATATCCCAACTGGTAGGTAGAGCAATCCACGGTTCATGATCGTTGTAAGCGTGATAGTAGGGCTCCATATCCGCGTCTTCGACGCCCATCATTTCAGCGGCTAGATCAAGGTCGGGATTATCTTCCTCTAAGTAGCTGGCAAAGTCGTCCCAGATTAACACGGTTTCCCCCGTTTCCTTGTTGAGGAAGGCATTGGTTTGATCGTTCAGCATTTCTAGCTCGCCGATGATATCAGAAACTTTTACTGGGATAGGCATAGTGGGTAACCAATTTTTAAACAGATTGACTTTTATTGCAATAACCATGATAAAGACCAATCTATAATGACCAAGAAGCTGGCGCAAGTGTTACGTCCGGGTTTTACATTAGGAAGTATGCCCATTGCAGTGGTTAAGCCTCAAGCATTTGTGGGAGTTGTTAGGAAGTTAAGGACGTCACTTGTGCCCGTGAATATTGCCGTTGGATGGGGCACAAGTGACACCCGAATGGACTAGCTTACATCGAGGGGCTAGCATAAAAATATTCTGTAGCTAATAGCTAAATTGTAGTTGGAAACTTCGGGTTTAACACTTGCGCCAGGTTAAAATTACTAAAAGAAAAAAAAGCCCATCAGAACCAATTCCGATGGGCTTTCTCATTAAATAACCGGTACGTACTACCTACCGCTACTTACTCTTAAACTCGTTAATAAAGTTCTTGGTGAAATCAGACAGCACCAAACGGCCGCTGGTTTCGGCGCGTTGTTCCAGGAGTTCATCCCAATCATCGGTGCCTTTCCAGAGGACCTTCTTCAGTTCGCTCATCGCCTCGGGACTGCTTTTGGCCAGGTCGCCGGCCAGCTTGGCGATGGCTTTGTCCATGGCGTTGGCATCCTCATACAGATGGGCAAACAAGCCGTTGCGGTGGGCCCAATCAGCGTCAAACCACTCACGCGCGTTAATGGACAGTTGGGAGAAGGCCGAGGTGCCTACCGCACGCTCTACCGCGGGTCCGACCACAAAGGGACCGATGCCCAGGGCCAGCTCACTCAGTTTGATGGAAGCGTCTTGGGTGGCAAAGGTGTAATCGGCTGCTGAGGCAATGCCCACACCGCCGCCTACGGTTTTCCCGTGAATCCGCCCGATGATCAGCTTCTCACACTGTCGCATGGCGTTCAGTACCAGCGCAAAACCCATGAAGAAACGCTTGCCTTCATCGTAGTCTTCAATAGCAATGAGTTCATCAAAAGAAGCCCCCGCACAGAAGGCACCATCGCCGCGGCTCTTCAATACGATCACGTGGGTCTCTTCTTGCTGACCGGTCTTGGTAATGGTCTGCGCCAGCTCTCGCAGCAATTTACCCGGCAAAGAGTTGCCCTTGGGGTGATAAAATTCAATAGTTGCGATGTTGTTTTCGGTGGTTACGGTAATTTCGCCGTTGGTGGACATGGTGTATAAGTTTATGAGTTTGAAATTGGGTTAGATGGATTTTGACGACGGACGTCGGACCACGGACGACCGAATCCGTCGTCGGTCGTCCGTGGTCGGTCGTCAATATCAAATCAGCGAGAGGTTAAAATACATTACTCGTCTTCATCCGTGAAAATATCGATATCCAGCTTGTTGCGACGTTTCACGAGCGTCAGGATGGTGTAATCGGCGACCAGCTCATCGTCTTGGTTGGTGACTTCCACATCCCAGTAGACTACACCGAAGATGAACTTGTCGGTTTCGCGTTTCTGGCGGACGGTCTTACGCTTGACAATCAGCTTGGCTTGGATGGTATCGCCCGGAGGCACCGGAGCCAGGAAGCGCAGATTTTCGAGTCCATAGTTGAGTAGTACAGGTCCAGGCGCCGGATGCACGAACATCCCGGCTGCGGCGGAAAGCACGAAATAACCGTGTGCCACGCGCTCCTCAAACAACGAATCCTTGGCCGCGATGTCGTCAAAGTGGGCATAGAAATGATCGCCGCTGACCCCACCAAAGTTGACGATATCCGCTTCGGTAACCGTGCGACGGTGGGTGGTCAACGCTTCGCCCACTTCCAGATCTTCGAAGTACTTCTGGAATGGATGGGTATCCGCTTCTTTAGTCTTAGCCCCTTTGATATACTGATTGGTGACGTTGGTCAGTGTGGTTGGTGATCCCTGCAATGCAATGCGCTGCATGTTGTGGAGTACCGCACGAGCGCCGCCCAGTTCTTCGCCACCGCCCGCGTGACCGGGTCCGCCGTGCACCATATGCGGCATCGGGGACCCGTGACCGGTGGATTCCGCGGCACAGTCACGATTTACAATCATAAACCGCCCATGATAGGGGGCGCAACCCATGGTCAGTTCCGTGGCGATGTCATTATCATACGTAAATAGGGAGGCTACCAGCGATCCATCCGCCTTGTTTGCTATGTCGATCGCTTCCTGGTTGTTTTCATAGGGCATGATGGTGGTCATGGGACCGAAGGCCTCCACCTGATGCACGCTATCAATCTCCAGTGGTTTGTGGCACATCAGTATATGTGGACTGGCAAACGCACCTTGATCATCCGATCCATTGCCATACACCGAATCCGTATTCTCCAACAATTGGGACAAGTTATCCTTAAACCGCTCCGCTTGCGTGGAACTGGCCAGCGGACCTAAGACCGTTTCTTTCTGATCCGGATCGCCCTTTTTGGTATTTTCCAGACGCTCTTTCAAGGCCACTTTTACATCTTCGACCATATCCTTGGGGACGATAGTCCGTCGAATGGCCGTACATTTCTGACCCGCTTTGACGGTCATCTCGTTGGCCACCTCTTTAATAAACAGCTTGAACTCCTCCATATCGGTAGTCACATCGGAACCGAGGATGGAGCAGTTGAGGGAATCCGCTTCCAGATTAAAGCGTACGCTGTTAGCCACAATATTAGGATGGGCTTTCAACTTCTTGCCGGTTGCAGCGGATCCGGTAAAAGAAACTGCATCCTGACTGTTCAGGTGATCCAGCAAGTCACCGGGCACATTAGCCGCGATAAACTGGATGGATCCTTCCGGCAGAATGCCCGATTCGATCATATCCTTGAAAACCGCGTAGGCCAGATAGGATCCCACCGGAGAGGGCTTGACGATGGCCGGCATGCCTGACATGATGCAGGGGGCCAGTTTTTCGAGCATACCCCAGACCGGGAAGTTAAATGCGTTGATGTGCACGCCTACGCCGTGTCGCGGCACGCAGATATGTTGTCCGACAAACGTACCCTTGCGAGATAGTTGCTCATGGGATCCTTCCACATGGTAGGGCAGATCCGATAGTTCGCGCCGCGCCTTACTGGACAGCGTGAACATGGTACCAATACCACCCTCAATGTCGATCCAGGAATCCGCACGGGTGGCCCCGGTGTGGGTAGAGAGTTTGTAGTAATCTTCCTTGCGTGCGATGAGATACTGGGCTAGGAATTTGATCTTGAAGGCACGCTCATGGATGGTCAATTCGCGCAGAGCGGGTCCGCCTTTTTTGCGGGCGTACTCGCACATGCCTTTATAATCCAAGTCGGCCTCCACCATCTGTGCTACGGGCTCGCCGTTGACCGCACTGATCAGATCGGTTTCGGTTCCTTCATCGACCCATTGTCCCTGGGCGTAACTTTTAACTTTCATACTCATACTGTAAAAATCTGAATTACGGATTTCACCTCTTGAATAGGGAAAATAAGATGTCAGGCGGGTATGGCAAATGGTTATTTTGACCCACCCCAAACCCCTCCCTGCTGCGTGTACAGACCGGAGACATCCTTTACAGGTGTTCGGAGACATGGTTTACACTGCTAAATCCAAAATTATCGGTATGATCTCATTAAAAAGGAGGTCTGATGCCGTGGAAAAAGGAGCAAACAACCATGGAGTTACGAACCGAATTTGTACAGCTTGCCGATCAACCTGGAGCTAATATTAGTCAGTTATGCAAACGCTTTGGTATCTCTCGACCGACCGGATATAAATGGCTTAGTCGTTACCGTGAACACGGTTTGGACGGCTTGCAGGACCAATCACGTCGTCCTACCCATTTCCCAAATAAGACTCCGAAGCATATTGAGCAGCTTATTATATCTACGCGCAAGAAATTCCCCGGCTGGGGAGCTCGCAAATTACGCCATTGGCTTTGCAACCAAATAACAGAGGGCCATATAGGCTCAGCTAATATTGATGAGTTACCCGCCTTTAGCACCATTACCCGCATTTTGGATCGCAACAACGTACTTGAGGCTCCCACTCACAGCAGCAGAGCCAAACCGTGGAAACGCTTTGAACGAGAGGCCCCAAACCAACTATGGCAACTCGATTTTAAAGGAGAGTTTCTACTAAGTAATGGAGCCAAATGCTTTCCGCTGACGTTGTTGGATGATCACTCCCGATTTAGCCTTGCGCTGGCTGCTTGTCCCAATCAGCAACGGACTACCGTCCAGCAACAGCTAAAAAGGGTCTTCGATCGGTATGGTCTACCCGAAGAAATTCTGTGCGATAATGGCACGCCATGGGGCGCAGGTATGGGATGGGGGCCAGAAGGGCCTTACTATACTAAACTAGCAGCATGGTTAATGAGGTTAGGTGTAACAGTAACTTATGCGCGTCCCGGAAGGCCCCAAACAAAAGGGAAAAATGAGCGCTTTAATGGCACACTACAAGCGGAACTGTTGCGATTTCGGCAATTTTCGAATTGGTCCGATGTTCGGCGCGATTTTGCCCAGTGGCGTATGATCTACAATACACAACGTCCTCATGAAGCATTAGCCATGGACCCGCCAGCTAAACACTATAAGGCAAGTTGTATTACCTACTCGGACCACTTACCACCAATAAATTACGGCCCCAGTGACATTGTGCGAAAAGTAAATGCAGAAGGCCGTATCTCTTACCAAAACAAACAATATCGTGTAGGACGCGCCTTTTGCGGTCAGCATGTGGCCTTACGAGCCATTCCCGAGGAGAACGACAAAAAGAAAGTATACTTTTGCCATCAACACATTCGAACACTAGATTTTAAAAACAAAGTGTAAACTATCTCTCCGAACGGGTGTTAACCATCTCCCCGGTCTGTACACTGCGCAGGGATGGGCTTACCATTCCGTAGTGAATATTTATCTAATATATTGAACAAGGTGTGCTTTCGAAAAGCCCCTCCATATGAAATTGGAAGGGGTTTGGGGGGCAAGAAATAGCTGAAAGCCGGGATGAGAAGTTGATATCTTCTCGATAAATATTTTTTGATCAATGGTATCATAATCTGCCAGCTTTTTTGAACTAGACTCTTGGGATTTGGAAGATTTCTTGATGGAAATGGAGGAAAGAGAAAATCACTGCAACGAAAACTCTTGTTGATAAATGAAAATGATTCAATAATTTGGCAGAGCATCTTCATCAACAATTCCCATACTATTGCAAAGACAGGGTTATGAGAATTTTTATAAAAGCCTTTTTGATCATTTTAATTTCTGTGATTTCAGCAAATTTATTAGTTGAGTTTATTTTCGAACAAGCTATAGTACACTTATTCACAATGAAGTTTTTTGTGTCATCTATATTAGTAAGTATTGCGGGCTCAGTAATTTGGCTATTGGTCCGGAAAATAAAAAAAGCCTATTTGGACTGGTAGTATTTTAGATTCCGGATTGACTAATATTTACTATAGGTAGTCTTTCAGTATGTTTAGAAAAAAAATATATGGATACTTGCTGGTAAAATGAGAAAAAAATCTACTTTAGTTTTCGCAGTATTATGCACCATTGGCTTTGCTATTCAAATAGTGGATGGTTATGAACATTTGTGGCTCTCTATTGCTTTTGGAGTGGGAAGTGTACTGGGATATGCTCAATTTTATTGGGTGAATCGAAAAACAGATGATGAAAAAACTTAGGTAAGGGATGAATGCCCACAATAGGACATATTTTGGGTTTTCTAGTTACGTTAGTGATTTCTTAAATCTAACTACAGTTTTTTTAGTTTAAATAACTGGGCTCAAAAAAGCCGCTTTTGGCGAAGCAGGTAGTGCCCGAGGTGGGAGATTCCGGATCAGCACTGCGCTATACTTCGTTTGTCCGGAATGATAGTTGAGAGTATAGTTTGTGTATGCTTACTTATTTCTTCTTTTCCGATCCCCAGGTCTCATAATCGGCCCCTTGCTGGATGGGCGGTTGATCTTTGGGTTCCTCTCGTAGCGGTTCGCATTCGTTAAGCGTATCGTGCAATTGCTTAGGTAGCTGCTGATAAAGCTGGGTGCCTTTGGTTTTCCATTCCAGCATCTCGTCGGAGACGTCCTTGACGATTCGCGCCGGGTTGCCCACCGCGACTTTACGTTCGGGGATGTTCATGCCTTCCGGCACAAAGGATTGGGCCCCTATGATGGAGTTGGCGCCCACTTCCACATTATCCATAACCACCGCGTTCATCCCGATCAGACAGTTTTCACCCAGATGGGCGCCGTGTATGATAGCTCCGTGTCCTACGTGAGCACTTACTTCAAGCACGACGGTCACCCCGGGAAACATGTGGATGGTACAATTCTCCTGCACATTACAGCCATCCTTGATAATAATCTTGCCCCAATCCCCCCGAATAGCCGCCCCCGGCGCGATGTAGACATCCTTGCCGATCACCACATTGCCGGTCACCGCGGCTTGGGGATGGACGAAGGCGGTTTTGTGGATGACGGGCCGGTAACCGTTGAATTCGTAAATCATTTGGGTGTTGGTTATTAGTTATTGGTTATTGGGGGCTTGGTAATAGATGTCTGACTCACTGACCTTTTGTTGAGCTTTTGCTTTTCGAAGGTATTTGATATAGCCATTCAACTGTTTGACACAATGTTGAATTTCGGACTTTAGGGTTTTCAGAGTATCCAACTCTATGTATTGCTCATCATACGCACAGATTAGATGATCCAAAACCTCGTACAAAGATCCACGTGCTTGGCGGCAATACTGGATATTTTCTTGGTGATGGAAACGTCCATAACCTTCTGCAATATTTGCAGTTACGGATCGAGTTGCTCGATGTAATTGATCCACTAGTTTATACTTTTCATACGAGGGAAAGGATTTAAGCAGTCCGGACACTCGAATTCGTAGTTGACGTGCTTCCCGCCAAACCCTCAAATCCTCAAATGTTCGAACCGATCTACTCTCATCCGCCATATCTACTAGTCCCTAATAACTAATAACCCATAACCAACACCCTAACATTTTTCCAAAATAACGGCCATTCCCTGACCCACTCCCACACACAACGTACACAGTGCATACCGTTCATTTCGCTCATGCAACTCGATAGCGGCAGTTTGGAGGAGGCGGGCGCCGGACATGCCGAGGGGGTGACCGAGGGCGATGGCGCCGCCGTTGGGGTTAATGCGTTCGTCATCGTCATCAAGGCCAAGCTCACGGACTACCGCAAGACTCTGAGCAGCAAAAGCTTCGTTCAGTTCAATCACGCCCATGTCGTCGAGATTGAGACCGGAGCGAGTAAGTACTTTCTTAGTTGCTCCTACCGGGCCCATACCCATAATACGAGGCTCCACACCTACCACCGCAGAGGAGACGATACGGACCATCGGCTCCAGGTTGTGTTGTTTGAGGCCCTCATCAGAGGCCACCAGCATGGCACAGGCACCGTCATTTAATCCCGACGCGTTACCCGCGGTTACCGTGCCGGATCCATCGGATTTAAACACCGCGCGCAGCTTGGAAAGCACTTCCACAGTGGTATCCGGACGTACAAATTCATCGGTATCGAAAATGAGGGGGGGCTGCTTGCGTCGCGGGACTTCCACGGGCACAATTTCCTTGGACATACGTCCCGATTCAATAGCTTTGCCCGCTTTCTGTTGGGACCAAGCGGCGAATTTGTCTTGGTCCTCACGGTTCACGCCAAACTGATCCACGATGTTTTCCGCGGTCTTCCCCATGCTTTCGCTACCGTATTCGGCATCCAGCTTGGGATTCACAAATCGCCAGCCGAAGGTGGTGTTATACATTTGTTGTCCACCACCATAAGCCGATTCCGCTTTGGAAATTACAACAGGGCCGCGGGTCATGTGCTCCATACCCCCAGTGATAAACAGATCGCCTTCCTCCGCCTTGATGGCGTGATAGGCTTTCACCGCTGAGCTCATTCCCGAGGCACACAAACGGTTGACGGTTTCGCCAGGTACTGAAGTGGGAAGTCCCGCTAGCAGCAGAGCCATTCGGGCCACATTGCGATTATCCTCACCGGCTTGGTTGGCACAGCCCATAATCACATCTTCCACAGCGGCCGGATCCAGATCCGGATTACGATTCAACAATTCTTTGATGGGTAAGGCGGTCAGATCATCGGCGCGGACCTTGGAAAGACTGCCTTTTAGTTTTCCGATGGGGGTTCGAATAGCATCAACAATGTATGCTTCACTCATGGGATTTAGTTGGTTTTAAGTTTTGTTTGTAAATACTTACTTGAAATTCTATTGTTCGTCCAAGCGCTCTTTGACCAGTTCCTCAAAGGTCTGGCTAGAACGATATACCGTGCCACGGAATAGCGCTACGGTGTCGCCATCCTGATTGGTTAGGTCGATATCATAGGTGCCGGTCTTATAAGTAAGCGATCGCTCAATGGCATGGGCAGTCACCACATCACCTTCATGGACCTTCTTGGAAAACGTTATTTGGTTGTCCAAAGCATAAGCCACACGACCTTGTGAGCCTGAGGCGAAGGCCAGGGCGGAGTCGGCAATGCTGAATAGCACGCCGCCGTGGGTCACTCGAAAACCATTGAGCATCTCCGGCTTAATGGTCGCTTGCACTTTGACGTCACCCGCTTTCACGGAGATCAGTTCCAGGCCCATCCATTGACTGAAGGGATCATGGGTGATCATCAGATTTACTATTTCTTCAGGTGACATCAGTATCTACTTACTTATTAGTTGTTGTAAAAGGTCTCTCCGTTACGCACCATGCGTTTGAGCAGCGGATTGGGACGATATCGATCCTCGCCATACTCCTCTTGCAAGGCTTCCAGACGTTCGAGCACATTTTTGAGTCCCAATTCATCCGCCCATTTGAGCAACCCTTTCGGATAGTTTACACCCTTGGTCATGGCCAAGTCAATATCTTCTTTGGAGGCTACATTCATGAATACCGCGTCAATGGCTTCATTGATCAACATGACCAGTGTACGCATCAGAATCTGTTCCCCAAGTTCCTTGTCTTGCGTCGGCTCAGGGTTGTTGGCGTCTTCGCCGTAGTCGTAGAATCCGCGACCGGTTTTGCGACCCAGAAAGCCGGCTTCGTATAACCGCTTTTGCGTAAAAGACGGCTTGAAGCGTGGATCATAGAAAAAGGCTTCAAAAACCGTTTCGGTGACCTTATAGTTAATGTCTTGCCCGATAAAATCGGTGAGCTCAAACGGCCCCATGCGGAATCCGCCTAACTCTTTCATCGCCCAATCAATGGTTGGTACGTCGGCCACGCCTTCTTCATACATGCGAATGCACTCGCTGTAGAACGGGCGGGCAACTCGGTTCACAATGAAACCGGGAGTATCTTTGGCTAGAACCGTGGTTTTGCCCCAGTTATCAATCAAGGTTTGGGCTGATTCCGTTATCGCATCATTTGTGGCCACTCCGGGTACGATCTCCACGAGCGGCATCAGGGGTGCCGGGTTGAAGAAGTGGATCCCGAGAAAACGACCCGGTTTATCCAACGCTGCAGAAATTGAAGCGATGGAAAGGGAAGAGGTGTTGGTGGCCAGGATACAGTCTTTGGGAACAATCGCTTCCAGTCGTTTAAAGATATCCTGCTTGACCTCCAGTTTTTCCACTACCGCTTCAATGACCAGTCCACACTCCTTAAATTTCTTGGTACTCTCCACAAAGTGAATGCGATCCAGAATGCCATCCACCTCGTCTTGGGTCATGCGTTCTTTCTCCACCTGACGATTCAGTATGTTGGTCAGGAAGTTTTCGGCATCAGCCAGTTGCTCGGTATAGGCATCGTAGAGATAAACCGTATGTCCAAAAGTGGCGGCGACTTGGGCAATCCCTCGCCCCATGGTTCCCGCTCCAACCACACCTACGGCATGTTCATCGGTTAATTTCATGCGATAAATAGATATTTAGTAATTACTTAGTTACCAGTGAAATTCGGCTTTCGTTTGTTGATAAAGGCATCTACGCCTTCCTTGTAGTCATGCGTCTTACCCGCTTTGGTTTGAAAATCCGATTCCAATTGCAGCTGCTCATCCAACCCATTGTTCAAGGAAGCTTGCAATAATTTCTTGGTGTACGCCAAGCCTTTGGTGGGCATACCAGCTAAGCGCTTGGCTATACTGGTGACTTGATCCATTAGCTGGTCATGAGCAACTACCTGATAGATTAAACCAAGATCAGCTGCTTTTTGGGCAGATATTTTTTCACCCATCATGGTCAACGCGGCGGCCTTTTGAGGTCCCACCAACCGGGGAAGTAAGTACGTACCTCCGGTGTCGGGGATCAAGCCGATATGCGCAAAAGATTGAATAAAGGAAGCCTGATCGGAGGCAAAGGTAATATCACATGCAAAGGCCAGATTAGCACCGGCACCAGCGGCGGTACCATTTACCGCGCAGAGAACCGGTTTCTCCAAAGACCGAATACGTTTGACGATAGGATTGTAGGATTCATCAACCGTGTCCCCAAGTACATAATCCTCATCTTTTTCCAGTTCCAGTACTTCGGGTAGATCCTGACCGGCACAAAACGCCCGCCCTTGGGCAGTTAATAGTACAGCTCGAATCTCATCGGAGGATGCTTCACCCAGCGCGACTTGCAGCTCGTTAGCCATTTCGGCAGTTAAGCTGTTTAGTTTGTCGGGTCGATTGAGAGTAATGGTCAATACCTGATCAGATCGATCAGTGGTAATATATTTATACGACATGGCAATAGGACACTCTAACTATGGATAATATGCGTAAAAGTAATGCGGGGATAAGGTGGATAAAATGAATATTAAACAAAAGTTTGTAAGTACTCATTTTATCCTAGAATGTATCTGTTTTAACCCTGCAGGCACCGTTCACGAGCTGCCCGAATGGTATCCGCTGCTTCCTGAGCACTACTGACGTGACAATCAAGATTTTTGATTTTACCATCCGACAATTTGTAGGCCAACCCATGGATGTTCAAATCTTGACCAGATGCCCATGCTTTTTGGACTACCGGTAGAGAAGCCAGTTGTTCAACTTGTTTCAGTACATTCAACTCTACCAGTTTAGCCCATCGGGCATCCTCGTCTAAAGCATCCAGGATTTCCTGGTACTGCATGTAAAGCTGACGGATAGGTTGAATCCACTGGGCAGTCAACCCATCTTGGAGGTTGTCTAAAGCCGCTTTAACGCCTCCACAGCCGTAGTGACCACTTACTAAAATATGAGGTACCTGCAACGCATTTACTGCGTATTCAATAACAGATTGGGCATTGAGGTCATCAGTGATAACCTGGTTAGCCACATTTCGATGGACAAAAACATCCCCGGGATTCAGATTTAAAGACTGATTTACCGGTACGCGACTATCTGAGCAGCCAATCCACAGGTAATCCGGGCTTTGACCCTTTACTTGCTCAGAAAAAAAATCAGGATGTTCTTGGGCAAATTGATCGGCCCATTCTGAATTCTGCTTTAAAAGATTATCAAGCTTACTCATAGCCTACAATTATCTAATATTTAGTTTTATGATTATAGCTGCTCATCAACAGGCTCCCATAGTTCAACCCGGCGACCATCTCCATCTTGAATATGAACAAACTTGCCATAGTCATAGGTGGCGATCTCATCCAGAATGGGAACACCCTGTTTGGCCAATTCATCAACCAGTGCTTCAATGTTGCGCACGCGATAGTTGATCATAAAATCTTGATCGGATTTCCCCAAGTATTCTGTGGTATGGGGAAAAGGACTCCACTGCAGATGCCCGATTTGATCCGGTTCACCTAAGGGGTGAAATTTAAACAAACTGCCATAGTCGTCTATTTCCAATCCAAGGTGTTGATGATACCACCGCTTGGTTTCATCCGGATCTTTGGTTTTGAAAAAGATCCCCCCAATGCCAGTTACAGCAGGTCTAGGAGTGTTGTTGTCTTCCATGGCAAGTACTTACTTCTGCTGCATTAAGGATTTACAAGCATCATTTGACATTAAAATCATGCTTTTTGAGGTAATCAGTGATTTTATTCACATGATCTCCCTGAATTTCGATAGTCTTTCCTTTTACTGTTCCACCTGCGCCGCATTGCTGCTTAAGCTGCTTGGCTAAATCTTCAATGACTTGAGGATTATGCTGAATATTCTTGATTACGGTTACCACTTTTCCTCGGCGTCCAGCGGTTTCTTTGCGAACTGTAATAGGCATAAATAATAGGTTAGTAAGTGCTAGCTGATTAGTGGATTATCGAATTAATGGCATTTGAAGTACTCAAAGGGTTGGTGGCAATCGTCACAGAAAAATTGTGCCTTGCAGGCGGTTGAACCAAATTCACTTTGCAATCGCGTATTGGTAGAATCGCAATGCGGGCATGGTACCTTCCGTTCACTCATCGGCTTGAATGCAATTTCCGGATCAGCGGCTCGATGGGTGGGCGGGGCAATTCCGTATTCTTTGAGTTTGGCTTTGGCCTCATCAGTCATCCAATCGGTAGTCCAGGCTTCCTTGTAATCCTTCTCCACCGTAAACTGATCTTTAGACAACCCTTTTTCCAACAGTTTCGCCCGAACGGCCATCTCAATGGCTTGCATAGCCGGGCAACCCGAATAGGTAGGAGTGATTCGAACGGATAGATGACCATCTTGATCAATTTCTACCTCACGAGCAATTCCCATTTCTGCGATATTCAGAACCGGAATCTCGGGATCGGTGACTTCACGGAGGTACTCCCAGATCTGTTCTTTATTAAAATCTATGGTCGCACTGCTCAAATCAGCCATGATCCTGTTGGTTAGGTTGTAATCAAGGTGTATGTGGACACTTACTTACCAAGGAGCATCTGGAAATTCGCGTCGAACGGTTTGCATCTCCGCCAATAAGTGTCCCAAATGTTCCGAATGGAAACCACGACGTCCTCCGTCAGATAGGGTGGAAGTCATCGGGTTCTGCTCATTAGGTTCAGTGTCAGGAATATCTAACGTTGCTTCTTGAATTACATTTTCCACCTGTTCGATCCACGGTTCATAAAGTTTATGTAAGTCCGGAGCCAGATTGGCATCGATCAAGATTTCATCAATGTCATCCATATAGAATAGCTCACCGGTGTAGGCCCAGAGTTCATCAATAGCATCTTGCATGCGCTGATGACTTTCCTCGGTTCCGTCACCCAGCTTGCGAACCCAGCCCGCACTGTGGCGAACGTGATACGTGGCTTCTTTCAGGGCTTTTTGTGCCAATCCTCTCAATTGTTCATCTTCGGTATCCTGAAGCTTTTGATAGAAGTGGTAGCTAAAGGTGCTGAACAGGAAAATGCGACCCATGGTGAAAGCAAAGTCGCCTCGTGGCAGCTCCACCATTTTAATGTTTCGATAGTCAACCGCATTTCGGAAATAGGCAAAGTCATCTTCATCTCGCCCTTCGCCCTCCACTTGGCCAGCATACTCCAGCAGCGAGGAGGCATGCCCAATCAAATCCAGTGCGATATTGGCCAGTGCGATGTCTTCTTCCAAAATCGGAGCATGTCCGGTCCATTCGGAAAGCCGGTGACCTAAAATAAGTCGGTCATCAGCTATCCGTTGCAAATACTCAACCAGTGCTTGTTTGGCGGAAATATCCGATGTTTCGCGAGCAGGGTAACTGATGGCCGAACGACGTTTCCGTTGTTTGTCCGCCTGTTCCGAAGGCGGTTGGGGTGTTTGAATATCACTCATAACAAATAAAGATCTAACTTATACAGTTATTAGGATCGTTTTTTAACCGCTCGTGGCACACTATAAAATTGGGGATGCCTGTAAATTTTGTCATTGGACGGATCAAAAAACGGTCCGCTGTCATCAGGTGTGGAAGCCACGATGTGTTCGCTGGGCACTACCCAGATGCTTACCGCTTCATTGCGTCGGGCATATACATCCCGGGCATTCTGTAGTGCGGTTTCCGCGTCTGGAGCGTGCAGGTTACCCGCGTGCTCGTGTGGCTTGCCGGTTTTGGGCTGGGTAAACACTTCCCAGGTTGGCCATTGTGTATCGTTGTCTTGGGTTGAAGTCTCGTTGGGCTGTTGTTCGCTCATTCTGAATTAGATTTCCCTCGTTAAGAGGTGTTACAATGATTCAAAATAAAAGGGACGATCGTGATTATGGATCGTCCCTCAATGATTTAACTGGCTTTTTGTGATCTCAATTGTTTCTTACGGGCATGTTCGGCTGCCGCTTCACGAACCCAATGTCCATTGCTATGGGCCTCGCGACGTGCTTTCATGCGCTCCCGATTCATGGGGCCATTGCCTTTAACCACACTCCAAAACTCGTCCCAATCAATGGGGCCGGGCTCCCAGTGCTCCGTTTCTTCGTTGAAGGTAAGGTCTGGATCCGGCAAGGTAACCCCAATGGCTTCCGCTTCGGCAACCGATCGGTCGATAAAGCTTTGGCGAAGCTCATCGTTGGTCTTGGTTTTGACTTTCCAACGGATCAGATCATCGCTGTTGGTGGAGTCTTCGTCGTGCGGACCAAACATCATCAATGTGGGCCACCACCAGCGATTAACCGCATCCTGAACCATTGCCTGCTGCTCGGGCGTACCTTCTTCCATCATCAAGGCCAGCATTTCATAGCCTTGTTTTTTATGGAAGCTTTCTTCCTTACAAATACGAATCATGGCACGGGAATACGGTCCGTAAGAAGCCCGAGCCAGCATAGTTTGGTTAATAATTGCAGCGCCATCAACCAACCAACCGATGACACCGGTATCCGCCCAGGTCAAGGTAGGATAGTTGAAAATACTGGAATATTTCGCCTTGCCTTCCAGCAGTTGATCGATCAATTCCTTTCGAGTAACGCCCAAGGTTTCAGTAGCACTATACAGATAGAGTCCGTGCCCGGCTTCATCCTGCACCTTGGCTAGTAACACCAATTTGCGTTTAAGTGATGGTGCCCGGGTGATCCAGTTGCCTTCAGGCAACATTCCCACAATTTCCGAATGGGCGTGCTGCGACATCATACGGATCAACTGGTTCCGATACCGCTCCGGCATCCAGTCCTTGGGTTCGATTTTTTCACCTTCTTCTAAGCGTTGTTCAAACTGTTGAAGCTTTGCTTCGTCCATAATAGTATGGTTAGGTACAAAGTTAATAACTTGACGCATGCAACCATGCAATTCCTTAATATATTAAGTCATGCATTGTATTTCAGCTAATTAAAGAAAAAAACTGGCACAACTTCATAAATCATTTTAAGCTTTGCCCGTTCCCAATGTTGAGCCCATAAAATTAGAAGCCTATATTGGGGAATGGGGATAAAAAATCATAAAAAATAACAGGTTACCATAATGAGTACTGCAACCAAACGAGATGCAACCACCCTGGACCGACCCGTGGAAGAGAAATTTGATGATCACTTGGGGCTGGAAGACATTGATTATATTGAACTTTATGTAAATAACGCCAAGCAGGCGGCCCATTTTTATCAAACCGTATTTGGTTTTGAACTGGTTGGCTACAGCGGGCTGGAAACCGGGCAGCGAGATCGCTCTTCCTACTATCTGGAGCAAGGGAATATCCGGATGATACTCACCGCGCCGATGAACAGTGGTTCACCTATTGCGCAACATGTTTTCAAGCATGGGGATGGCGTTAAAGATGTGGCTATGCATGTCAAAGATGTGGAATCAGCCTATAAGGAAACTTTAAATCGCGGCGCCGAAGGAGTAGAGGAACCCCACGAGATAAAGGATGAACACGGTACTATTGTTAAAGCAGCGATTAAGACCTACGGGGAAACCATTCACACCCTGATCAATCGTAAAGATTATGATGGATTGTTTATGCCGGGCTTTACTGATGCGCCGGAAACGCTGAAGCAAACCTCCAGAGAATCCGTCGGAGTTGAGTTTGTCGATCACATTGTGGGTAATGTAGAACTGGGCAAGATGAATCACTGGGTCGATTTCTATCGTGATGTGCTTGGATTCAGCCAGTATATCCATTTTGATGATGAGGACATTTCAACGGAATATTCCGCTCTGATGTCTAAAGTAATGGCTGGGGGGCGTGGACGGATTAAATTCCCTATCAACGAACCCGCCGAAGGGCGCAAAAAATCCCAGATCGAAGAATTCTTGGATTATTACGAAGGTCCCGGCGTGCAGCACGTGGCACTACTGACCGGCGATATCATCGATACCGTGACCAAGCTACAAGAGAACGGACTAGAGTTTTTGACTGTTCCCACTACCTACTACGAAGAGCTGGAAGATCGCGTAGGTAAGATCGACGAGCCCATCGAGAAGCTGGAGGAGCTGGGGATTCTGGTGGATCGTGACGATGAAGGCTACTTGCTACAAATCTTCACCAAGCCGATCCAGGATCGTCCCACCATGTTCTTTGAGATCATCCAGCGCAAAGGTGCTCGCGGCTTCGGCAAAGGCAACTTCAAGGCGCTATTCGAAGCGATTGAACGTGAGCAAGATCGTCGCGGAAATCTGTAAATAGCGATCGGATATTCAATTTAAGATCAAGGTAGAATATTATGATTTATCATACACTAGGGGAGATTCCCCATAAGCGACATACGCAATTTCGTCGACCAGACGGTGAGCTGTATGTCGAGGAGCTGTTTGGCGCGGAAGGATTTCACGGAAGTGCCTCCTTGCTCTACCACAAGCATCATCCCACCAAGGTGAATAAGGTGGAGCAGGGTGAGAAAGTGGAATTTCAGAAATGGGAAGAAAATCTCCTGCGTCACCATCATCTGCGCACGTTGGATGCACCCGAAGGTGGCGATCCGGTAAGTGGACGTACCGTTCTGTTATTCAATGACGATGTACAGATTGGCGTGTGTCGGCCCACCGAGGAGATGGATTATTTCTATCGCAATGGAGAGCATGATGAGTTGCTCTTTATTCACGAAGGGGAGGGATATGTGCAATCCAACTTCGGACGACTGGAATTCGGTTACGGCGATTATATTTTCATCCCGCGGGGAACCACCTATCAAATGGTATTCACCACCGATAAAAATCGCATGTTGACCGTCGATTCCACCGGTCCGATTACCGTACCTGACCGTTATCTATCAGAATTAGGACAATTCCAGGAGCACAGCCCGTTTTGCGAGCGCGATATTCGTCGCCCGACCGAACCGTTGTACTTTGATGAAGAAGAGGGTGAGTACGAATTACGCATCAAAAAAGGCGGACGATTACACCATTATACCTTCGCATTTCATCCGTTCGATACCATAGGCTGGGATGGATATCTGTACCCGTGGATTTTCAACATTAAGGACTTTGAACCGATTACCGGTCGAGTTCATCAGCCGCCACCGGTTCATCAGACATTCGAAGCGCACAACTACGTGATCTGCTCCTTCTGTCCTCGAAAGTATGATTATCACCCCAAAGCCATTCCGGCTCCATACAACCACAGCAATGTAGATTCCGACGAGGTGCTCTACTATGTGGAGGGTGACTTCATGAGTCGGAAGGGCGTGGAGTTTGCCAGTATCACCCATCATCCCGGTGGCATTCCGCACGGGCCACATCCCGGTAAATACGAGGGAAGTATCGGCAAAGAAGGTACCGACGAATACGCGGTGATGATCGATACGTTTCGCCCGCTGTATCTGACCGAAGCCGCCAAGAACATGGATGATGACAGCTACCCATACTCCTGGCTGCCCGAACAGTATGAGGGCTAATCTTTCCTGTAAATACATTGAATCCGGAGTGTCGTCACGCACTTCGGATTTTTTTTGCCCAAGCCGGGCACCCAGAGATGAATTCTGAACATTTAAACCCAATGCTGTATGTCTTTCCAGAGCTTGTCTGAGAAAATTGAACACGCTCGTTCGCTATCTGAGGGTAAGAAACTAAAGCCACTTCCCTATACCAATTTGGGGGAGTTGATGGATGAGCGATTTCGATCCAAGGCCCCCTATTTGACCTATATAAATGATGAAGACCGCCGCACCAATCTGACGTACAATGCTTTTTTGAAGACGGTCAAGAAAACAGCTGCTTTTTTGCAGAATCAGGGACTTTCCAAGGGGGATCGTATAGCTACAATTTCTCATAATCATTGGCATACCGTGGTGCACTACTATGCGGCTTGGATGCTGGGGTTGGTGGTAGTGCCTATCAACTTGGGCGAAGATGACGAACGGATCGCTTACATCCTGGAAAATGGGGAAGTCAAGTTGGCCTTCGTGCGAGATCAGTATGTAGATCGCATTCAGGCCATTTTGGCTGATGAGCAATACCCCATGAGCGAAGCTGATGTACCGTTGGTAGTCTGCGGTGATGATACCGAGGTGTTCGAAGCCGATGCCAAGCAGTTGAATCGACCCGATTTGGGCGATGGTGAGCTGGAAGCGTTGATTGTGTTCACCTCTGGAACCACGGGCAAACCAAAAGCCGTGGTGTTGAGTCAGCGCAATTTATTGGAAGATGCCCGGACCATTTCCGAGTGGCACGGCATCGATCAGGCTACCCGAATGATGTGCGTGCTGCCCATCCACCATGTTAATGGCACAGTGGTAACCATGATCACCCCCTTTTATGTGGGCGGATCCACGGTGTTGAATCAACGATTCCGTACCCGGCGCTTCTTCCCCATCATAAATGAAGAGGCGGTCCATATCGTAAGTGTGGTGCCTACCTTGTTGCAGTATTTGAATAGTTACTACGAAGACAAAGAGGCTCCACCGCTGCCCAATTTTCGCCATGTGATTTGTGGAGCGGGTCCTTTGACGGTCCAAGTGGCGGAAACGTTTGAGGAACGGTTCGGGAAACGCATCATTCATGGGTACGGTCTTTCGGAAACCACCTGCTACTCCTGTTTTGTGCCCCGGGATATCAGCGACGAGGAACACGCCCAATGGCGCAGCGACTTCGGCTATCCCAGCATTGGCGTTCCGGTTCCGGCCAACCAGATGGCTATACACGACTCCGACGGCAATGAATTGGAAGCCGGGGAGCGCGGAGAAATTGTTATTCGTGGCGTAAATGTGATGCTGGGTTACTACAACAACACCGAAGCCAATGAAAAAGCGTTCAAAAATGGTTGGTTCCGGTCTGGGGACGAAGGTTTCATGGAATATGATGATCAGGGTCGACCTTACTTTTTTATCACCGGCCGCTTGAAAGAACTGATCATCCGTGGTGGGGTAAATTTGGCTCCATTGGAAATCGATGAAGTGATCAATCACGCTCCCGGGGTAAAAGCCGGAATTGCGGTTGGGTTCGAAAACGATTGGTATGGCGAGGAGGTTGGTGCCTATATTGAACTGGAAGATGGTGCAAAAGAAAATGAAGAGCAGTTGCTGGAGTACTTCCAGGAGCAATTGCCATTTTCCAAAACCCCCAAAGTGATCGTTTTCGGCGATCAGATTCCGGTCACCTCCACAGGGAAATATCAACGTATGAAAGTGGCTCATTTATTTGAGGAGTGGAAATCAACCCAGTTTCGCAAAGAGAAATAACAGTTTCCTGCTTTTCTGCTATCCGGCTTCGTTGCTTGGTTAGGTGGTTCTGGCCCATCATGTTAGGGTGGGTCGGTATAGGCTTGTTGGCCTGTTCACCCAAGCAAGTCCCCATCAGCCCGGTGCCGAAGGAAGCCAATATGAGTGATGATTTTGGATATACCCCACTCATCCGAGCGGCTTGGCAGGGCGATCTTACTCAGATCGATTACTGGATCCGAAAAGGAGCCTATATCAATCAGGCTGATCACGCGGGTATGACGGTGGTTATGCATGCGGCTAGTCAATGTCAGGAAGACGCGTTTCGGATGTTGGTTCAACATGGGGCTGACTTGAGAGGGAAAGATGTGGCCCAACGATCGGTATTACATCATGCGGCACGGGGTAATTGTTCATCTATCTTGCGATTTCTGGTTCGGCATGGCAATGTGCTGGATGGCGCTGATAAATCAGAGCAAACTCCACTGATGTGGGCAGTAATGAACCGCCACTCGGAATCCGTGCGCCTCTTACTGGATTTAGGAGCGCAGCCTGATTTGAAAGATCATCAAGGACGAACGGCGCTGTATATAGCCGTCCAGCAACTGGATCATCAAGAAGAATCGGATTTAAGCTCAGAAAGGGGCAGCGATAAGCGTATTGCTGGAGAAAGTTCTGAGGGGGACAAACCGCCATTTTTTCAGCGTATCAAAAAGGGATTCTCCAAGTCTATGCATAAAAGTTGGAGCTGGATGAAACGTACGTCAGGATCTATTTGGGAAGGGATAAAAACTGGTGGAGAGAAAACGTGGACGTATATAACCCGCCCGCCATGGAAAAAGAAATCTACCGTCCAAAAACCTGAGGATGCCCCGCCGGTAATAGCCGGTGGAAATTTCAGCGATGCAGAGCAGATAATTAAGCTGTTGATGGATGCCGGGGCCAGCCCGGATGCCCAAACACAAAACGGATCCACGCCGCGAATGCTGTTGGAACAAAAAAATCAGGCGCATTTATTGGTACGCTAGTGACTAATCGCAGGTAAATATTGTATTTGTTGAGTAAAGTTCACTACCATACAAATAAGTGATCCATTGGTTGGAAGTCTTCGATATGTCAAACTACAGGGTTAAACATTGGGGTAATTGCTTACTGCTATGCGCGGTAATGGGTTGGATGGTTAGCGCATCAGAGGTTCAGGCCCAAAATAATCATGAGATGCTGCTCAAATATGTAAAAGAGGGCAATGACCAAGCGGTAAGTAACCTGTTGTCAGTGGGCAGTAACCCCAATTTAAAGAATAACCAGGGGCATACACTGTTAATGTACGCGGTCAACCGTGGACATAAATACGTAGTGGAATCATTGCTCCATTTCGACGCCAATCCCAATTTGAAAGACGAACTTGGTCAAACGGCTTTGATGTATGCCAGCGATCAGCGAGATCCGGAGATCGCCCGCCTGTTAATGCGCAGTGGCGCCGACCCGTCGTTGGAAGATAATGATGGAAAGACAGCTCTAGCTTTAGCTTGTCGCAATGGTAATACCCAGATGGCCAAGATGTTGATGGACGAAGGGGCCGATCCCAATCACGCCGATCAATTTGGCTGGACCCCTTTGCATTATGCCGCCTTCGATGGAAATGCAGATATCGTAGAATTATTACTGGAACAAGGGGCCAACCCCGATGCTATGGATCTGGAAAAGAAAACCCCTCTGATGTATGCCGCGGCTGGGGGAAATTTAGGTGCAACGCAGGAACTCGTTATGCACAATGCCCGTATCAATCAAGGGGATCATAACGGTTGGACCCCGCTGGTTTACAGTGCGTATAACGGTAGATATTATATCGCTAAATACTTAGTCAGCAAAGACGTTAATATTTCTAAAGAAACGGATGGCGGCACTACGGCACTCATGCATGCCCAAGCCAATGACCATCCACGTATCATCGAATTATTGAAACGGCAGTTATCTCAAGGGTCCTGAATAGCGGACAGCCTTGTAGATCATTTCATAACCCTATATAAGTCACTCGATTTTAGTAACGTAACCAAACCCTACGATATAGGAGGTTGTCATGGATCGAAACTATATCCTTGATCTAGAACTATTCACCAGCGTGAATGATGACCTGGAAAAGCGCCAGCTCCATTTATTGGCTGGTATGAAAAAGGTGCAAAAGGTCTTCCGAGATAACAGAATCTACCCCGAGTTGAGCGAACTTATTCGGCTGCGAAGAATATTAAACGCTATTCTCACCCGCATCGAGGATGTATATAGTGACCTCCCCAAAAGGATAAAGAAAATTGATCTGATCAATAAATCCATTGAGCACGAAGTGGTGCTATCGGACGGTGCCAATATTGACCATGTGCAGGAGTTTATCCAATGGTCTATGCCACATATACAGAAGGTGATCGAAGAGGGCATTGCCATTTACGAATATGTAGAGGAGCAAATTGAGATGGAAGAGGTGGGTATCTTGCCGCAATATCGGGATGAAGGTTATTTCTTTGTGCCCAATAATATTCGAGAAGCTTTATGTCTTTATCAGTACGAAGTATCCATTTTTAAAAGCGCACAGGATCGATACCGATCGCTAAAAACTTCTTACATGAAACAGTTGCGCTGGACGGCCATCAAAAAAACACCCAATCGCATAAAAGTGGATCTTATAAAAGAGCGGAAAGATTTGCCCAATCCGGCTACCTATCTGTTTGATACAGAGCTGGAATTTCCCTTTCGAGAAACCATACTACCCATAGTTAAGCGGAAATTAATGCGCCATTTGGCATAAACGAGTTAGTCGCGACGTTTAATAATAGCCAGCGTACATCGGGATATACACACCAGTTTACCTGATTCGGTGGTGATCCGTATTTCCCAGACTTGCGTTTGCGCCCCTTTGTGAATGGGCGTGGCTACTCCCCGAACTATACCCGATCGTACCGCCTTAATATGATTGGCATTGATCTCCAGTCCCACCGCGGTTTGATGACGATCATCTATATTGAGCCACGCCCCAATTGAGGCCAGAGTTTCGGCCAGGGCTACCGAGGCACCCCCATGCAATAATCCAAACGGCTGTTTGGTGGGAGCGTGAACCGGCATGGTGGCAGTCACTTCATGGGTGCTGAACTTTTCAAACTCAATACCCAGCGCATGTGCCATATTCGGTTCATCACGCTTGATAAATGCTTCCACACGCTCGCGTATTTCTTCATCAATATGCATACTCATGTAACTAATTAATCGGCAATTTTGTTGATTATAATTGAGGGGAATACTGAGGCAAACTAAAAAAAAGTGCTGTTTTATACTTATTAATTAAAATATTCAGCTGTGTAGGCTAAATTTTTAAAGAGCTCTTGAGTATTTGCTTAACTTTCGTGTATATAAAGTGTGTGGAAACATTAGGTTAACACTGTTCACCAGCGTTCATTCGGCATGAAGCGTAATATTTAGACAACGAGGGTATCATGAAATACAGTCCAAGCACTATTCTGCAACTCTTTGATGAAGGTCTGCCTAAAAATACAACCGGGGTATTTTCGGCAACTAAACGACAAGGCCAGTGGATAAAAACCAGCCCGGATGAATTTCTGGAAAAAGTGAAGGCCTTGGCCATGGGTTTTTATGAGTTGGGAATTCGCAAAGGGGATCGCATCTCCATACACTCAGAAAACTCCACCGAATGGGTATTAGTCGATCAGGCTACACTCTCATTAGGTGCTGTATTGGTTCCCATTTATACCACACAACCGGGAGCGCAAATCAAGTACATACTGGAAGATTCCGAGACCAAAATTCATGTGGTATCCAATGATGAGTTGTTCAAAGAGACCCATCAACACATGAAAGCCATCAAAAATGTAGAAGCGGTTATCAGTATTCATGATAGTTCGCACGGATCTTTCAAACAGCTGGATGAAGTCATTAAAATGGGTAGACGGAAACTCTCCCAGGATCCACAACTATTTGAGGAAATGCGTAGTGCGGTTGAGCCGGATGATCTGGCTACGTTGATCTATACTTCGGGTACCACGGGTTTGCCAAAAGGGGTGATGCTTTCGCACAATAATCTTGCCTCTAACGTGCAGGCTTCTATGGAGCGGGTCCCGTTTGATCCGGATGAACATCGCGGGGAGAAAATGTTGTCCTATCTGCCGCTATCCCATGTCTTTGAGCGGATGGTGGATTATATGTACATGTATATGGGATACCCCATCTATTACATCGAGGAAATTGATGATATCCGGGAAGATTTCGCGGAAATTAAGCCCTTCTTCTTTGCCACCGTACCAAGGTTACTGGAAAAAATATACGTTGGGATTAAAGGGAAAGGCCAAGAGTTTTCCGGATTCCGAAAGCAGATGTACTACTGGGCTATTCATTTAGCCGAACAGTACGATCTGGAGGAAGAGCCCAGTGGAATGTTAGCTCTGAAATACAAGATTGCCGATAAATTGATCTTTTCTAAAGTTCGAGATCTGTTCGGTGGCCGTTTGATTGGTATGATCAGTGGTGGGGCCGCGCTTTCACCGGAGATCATGAAGTTCGTTAATGCCTTGGGAATTTATTGTGGTCAAGGGTATGGTCAAACCGAAACCTCGCCTGTAGTAGCTGTAACTGATCCTGAACGGTTGCGTGCTGGATCATCAGGCCCAGTAATCACCGATGTGGAAGTGAAAATTGCCAAAGATGGGGAGATATTGGTTAAGGGTCCCAATGTGATGCAAGGATATTTTAAGCAGCGCGAAAAAACCGAAGGTGCCTTTACCTCGGATGGATATCTGCAAACCGGGGACATCGGCTATATTGATGAGGAGGGTTACTTGTTCATCACTGATCGTAAAAAATCGATGTTTAAACTCTCCACAGGGAAATATGTGGCACCGCAACCCATTGAAAATCAGCTGGTTAATAGCCCCTTTATTGAGCAGGCGGTTGTGGTCGGATTTCACCATAAATTCTGTTCGGCCCTTATTGTGCCCAGCTTTGAAAACATAGAAAAGCGTCTGAAGATAAACGTAGATTCTGACGGGGTGGAAGCATTCATCCAGCGCGATGATGTGATGAACCTCATTCAGCATGAAGTGGATCAAGTAAACCGTGACCTGCCCAAGTGGGAAAAAGTGAAGCGGTTTAGCCTACTTAAACGAGAATTGTCTATTGAGGAGGAAGAGATCACGCCCACCCTAAAAGTGAAGCGGCCGGTTATCAACCAGAAGTACAAAGAGCAAATAGACGCTATGTATGAAAACGAAGATCAAGTTGCTGCCCAAGGGTAAGTAGTAGCTAAAACCGATTTTCGCGCCAAATATATTTAATCAAGCCAAACTATTTACAATGAGCACACAGCCATATCGAATTCGTCGAGTAGCAGTTCTGGGATCCGGAGTGATGGGCAGTCAAATCGCCGCCCATTGCGTTAATGCCGGACTAGAGGTCATGTTGTTGGATCTTAAGTCGGATGAACCGGACCATCCAAACCAAATAGCCCGGGAAAACATCAAAAAACTGGGCAAGATGAAACCGGCTCCTTTGGCCCAAACGGATTGGATACACCGGATCCAGCCGGGCAATTTTGAAGATAATCTGGACGAACTAGCCGATGTCGATTGGATTTGTGAGGTGATTGTGGAGCGGATGGACATCAAACAGGATTTGATGGCCAAAATAGAAAAAGTGCGCAGCGAAGGAACTATCGTCAGTTCCAATACGTCGGGTTTACCCATTGAAGAAATTGGCGAAGGCCGACCCGATGAGTTTCAACGTCACTTGCTCGGGACGCACTTCTTTAATCCACCGCGATATATGAAGCTGCTGGAGATCATTCCCACTGGGAAGACGGATTCAGCGGTGGTGGAATATATGAGTGATTTCGCAGAGCGAATTTTGGGTAAAGGCGTGGTGCCCTGTAAAGATACGCCCAACTTCATCGCCAATCGCATCGGCGTGTTTTCCATGGCCGCCATCTTACCGTATTACTTTGATGGATCCTTCCGAGCCGAGGAGATCGATGTGCTGACCGGAACCCTCACTGGATATTCCAAAGCGGCGACTTTCAGAACCGCGGATATGGTGGGGCTGGATGTGCTCAAGCATGTCGCGGATAATCTCTATCCCAACGTGCCTGATGATGAGCGGCGCGAGGTGTTTCAATTGCCCGAAGATCTGGGCAAAATGGTGGAACAAGAAAAGCTGGGGAATAAATCGGGCGAGGGATTCTACAAAAAAGTAAAGACCGATCAGGGCAAAGAGTACAAAGTGCTCAACCCCGATTCCTTTGCGTATGAGTCTCAGCAAGATGTGAAGTTTGACACCATAAAACAGGCCAAGAAAGAGTATAAAAACACGGCTGATCGATTGAAGTTCCTGGTTAATCAGGATGACGAAGTGGGGCAATTCTTATGGGACATTCACTGTGATCTATTGCTTTACGCGGCCAACCGAATTCCTGAAATTGCCGACTCAGTAGAGGCCATCGACCGAGCTATGCAGTGGGGATTCAACTGGGAGATGGGCCCCTTTCAACGCTGGGATGCCATTGGCGTAAGAGCATCCGTGGAGCGTATGCTGGAAGAAGGACGAGAAATCCCCGCTCATGTGATCAATATGTTGGAGTCGGGACGCGAATCATTCTATGATCGTGCGGAGGGAACGGTTTATAACCTGGCTACTGAAAAAGCCGAACCTCTCAGTCCACCCGCTCACAACGCGATTACCATTCCCAACCTTCGCGCTACCGGCAAAGAAGTATTCGGTACAAACAGTGCCGGGGTGTATGATATGGGCGATGGTATAGCCTTATTCGAGGTGCGATCCAAGATGAACACCTTGGGGCGTGAAGTGATCGAAACTTTGTTTAAAGCGTTCGATGAAGTACCCCAGCGTTTTGATGGATTAGTGCTGGGCAATGAAGGCGACAACTTCAGTGTGGGAGCCAACTTGATGGAAGTGATGGGGGCTCTACAGCAAGGGAATCGCTCGGTAGTGGAAGAAGCCGTCAAAGGTTTTCAAGATGCGGCTGTGGGGCTCCGATATTTACCTATACCGGTGGTTGCTACCCCATATAATCGTACGTTAGGCGGCGGAACCGAATTTATGATGCGTGCCGATCGGGTGATGGCTCATCATGAGCTCTATGCTGGATTGGTGGAAATGGGCGTGGGATTGATTCCGGCCGGCGGCGGGACCACCGAGCTACTGCGCCGATTCATGAACCGCGTATCCGAAGACGACAATGCTGATCCGTTACCACACCTGAAAGATGTATTCAAAATTATTGGAATGGCCAAAGTCTCGGAAAGTGCAGCTCAAGCAAAATCTATAGGATATTTGAACGATAGTGATCCGATTGTGATGAATCGGGATCTGCTGCTGGTATCCGCCAAACGGGAAGCCAGACTGATCGCCGATCGTGGCTATCAACCACCGGCCAAACCGATGATTCCGGTGCAAGGAAAAACCGGATTTAGCGCACTCAAATTGATGATGTATATCATGGAAGAGTCTGGCTGGATCACCGAATACGATGCCGTGGTAGGTGAGAAAATAGCTTATGTGTTGAGCGGTGGGAATGTTAGTGATCCCCAAGAGATATCCGAGGATGCCCTGTTGGCCTTGGAGCGCGAAGCATTTCTGGATCTGCTGGAAGATCAGCGAACGCTGGATCGCATGGAGCATATGCTGAAAACCGGTAAACCGCTACGGAATTAATCATCATACGATTTTCAACTAGAAGAAATTTAATTTTAAAGAATTGAACTCATGAGAGAAGCAGTCATTGTTGCCGCCACCCGAACCGCCTGCGGTAAAGCCAATAAAGGATCTCTACGGCATATACGTCCGGATACCATGGGTGGAGAGGTCATAAAATCCCTATTAGAACGAGCTCCCGCCGTTCAACCGAATATGGTAGAGGATGTAATGATGGGTTGTGCCTTCCCGGAAGCGTCTCAGGGCATGAATATCGCCCGGCAATGTGCCATTATGGGTGGATTACCTGTCGAGGTTCCGGGCGTTACGGTGAACCGATTTTGTTCATCGGGGTTGCAAACCATCGCCATGGCCGCCGAACGGATTCAAGTGGGTGCCGCTGATGTGATTATTGCCGGAGGGGTGGAGAGTATGTCGCAAGTGCCCATGGGCGGGATGTCTATCCAGCCTAATCCGACGTTGATTGAAAACTACCCGGAGATCTACATCAGTATGGGGTTGACCGCGGAGAATGTGGCCGATCAGTACGGCGTGAGCCGGGAGGATCAGGATGAATTTGCCTATCACAGCCACATGAAAGCCGTTAATGCGTGGAAAGAAGGGCGTTTTGATGAACAGATTACCCCCATCGAAGTGACCAATCGTTCCATCAATGATGATGGCGAAATTGGAGAAGATACGTTCACGTTTAAGCAAGATGAAGGTCCACGAAAAGACACCACCACTGAGGTGCTCAACAAATTGCGCCCCGTGTTTAAGGCGGGGGGATCGGTCACCGCGGGGAACTCCTCGCAAATGAATGACGCGGCCTCAGCAGTGATGGTGATGAGTCGAGAAAAAGCGGACGAACTAGGGCTGGAGCCCATCGCTCGCTATCTTGGCTTTTCCGTAGCTGGGGTGGCGCCGGACATCATGGGAATCGGTCCCGTGGATGCGGTGCCCAAAGTACTGGAGCGAACCGGCTTGAAGCTGGATGACATTGATCTCATTGAACTTAATGAAGCCTTTGCGGCGCAGTCGGTAGCGGTTATCCGGGAATTGGGTTTAAACCAGGAAATTGTGAATGTGAATGGTGGAGCCATTGCCATGGGGCACCCGCTAGGTTGCACCGGCGCGAAATTAACCACTCAGATTCTATACGAAATGATGGCCCGTGAATCTAAATACGGCATGGTTACCATGTGTGTCGGTGGCGGAATGGGTGCAGCCGGGATATTCGAGAATTTAACCTAATTGACTTTTTTCAATCCTTAATGGGGATCCAGACAGATGTATAAAGAAGATACGCTCAAAGATCGTGTTATTTTGATCACCGGCGGCGGTAGCGGCTTAGGGCTGGCCATGGCTAAACAGATGGCCAGTGTCGGAGCTCACATCGCGATTTGTGGCCGCACAGAAGAAAAATTGCAGAATGCGACCGGCGAAATTGATGAGCAAGGCCCCGGTGAGGTTCGCTACTACGTAACCGATGTGCGCGATTATGATCGGGTTTCCGAGATGGTCGAATCCATTGTGGATGATTTCGGAAGCTTGGATGGATTGGTTAATAATGCGGCAGGCAACTTTTTGTCGGCCTCGGAAGATCTGTCGCCCAACGCGTTTCGAGCAGTGGTGGATATCGTGCTTCAGGGTACGTTCAACTGTACCCACGCGGCCGGGAACTACTGGATTGACAACGAAAAAGAAGGCAGTGTGCTCAACATTGTAACTACCTATACTGAGACCGGATCGGCTTTTGTGCTGCCCTCTGCATCCGCTAAAGCGGGAGTGTTAGCTTTGACCAATACGTTGGCTTATGAATGGGCTACCTACGGAATTCGGCTCAATTCCATCGCGCCCGGACCCTTTCCCACCAAGGGAGCCTGGACTCGACTGCTGCCCGATCCCAAGATGGAAGAGATGTATAAAAAACAGATTCCCATGCAGCGCTATGGCGACCATGAGGAGCTGGCCAATTTGGCGGTTTTTCTAATGTCAGATTTAGCGCCTTATATTAACGGCAGCTGCATTACGATTGATGGCGGGGAACATCTGAAATCGGGACAATTTAATTTTATTGATCAACTAATGCCTCGGGATCAGTTAAAGCAGCTGTTTGCTTCTTTAAAACCCAAAAAATAGGCTGCTTTAGTGAGTCATTTTCTGTTAGAAAGCATACAACCGGTAGTACGTGTGCCCATTAAATTCCTCTGTATATGGGGGGTCGTAATACTTTTTACGGGTGTGGGAGGCTGGGGCGAATCCACCGCAGATGCCCAGCACGCGCGCGATTATTTATACGCATGGGCGGATATGCTACCTGATCATCTTAATGGATTTGAAGCCGATCCGCCATTGGTGCTTTCCGAGGGATTTAAACAGCAGCGCTACTATAGTGTGAGTCGAATTTTTTATAAGCCGGATGGGTCACAAAGCATAGAAGTGGCTATTAATGATTATAGCGTGAACCCTGATACCTACAATGATCAGTTCAAGGAACTCCGCAAAGCGTACGCATCGGGAGAGGCCAAAAGACAGACCGGGCGTTTTAATGGCTACTTAATGCAGACCAGCCGAGAAAAGAAGGGCGTCGAACGGGCGGTTTTTTTGGGAGAAAACCTGGTAGTGAAAGTAGTACATGAAGGAGCGATTCAAGACAGCTCGTTATCCGAAAATCTGTTAAATCGGATTGCCCTCAAAAATATTAAAGATGTAAAGGATCGCGTGTTGAATAAAAAGTAATCCTATCATCAAAATGCAGATTTTAAAAAGCCCCGGTTGGGGCTTTTTTTATGGTGCTTACTACATCAATAAACTGATAGAGGGCTTTGCAAAACTACCTGTCATTGCGAACGTAGTGCAGCAATCCCCTGATTAGATTGTATAAGCGGTGATTATTACTACATCTTGTCATGACAGCATAAATTTCGGAAGGTTTTGCAAAGCCCTCTGATACTGAGTATTAAAAAAATGAGCGTGAAATATAGGATTTGAACTTCACGCTGAGGCGATTTGAAGCCTGACATTTGTTAAAAATGAAATGATCGAAGCCCAGTTGTATAATACTTTTCAAAGGTTTTTGCCCGCATAGGGGCCTCCTCTCTAGTGTTAATGAAGTTTCCTACTTGGTAAGTTAGAACCAATCCGGTCAAAATTAATAACCGTACCGAACTATGTTATCAAACTGCTAACAATGGATTTGGTTTCGGTGATATATCCGTGCACAATGGTTTAAATTGTTTGTAGATAGGGTTTTGCTAAATTTTATGATAACGATTGATAATAAAGGCTCTATGTTGAGTGGTGTGGGTTAAGCCTTTGATAATAATCTAAATGGGGAAAATCGTGAATGGCTAAAGTTTGGGTATTGTACCCATGAGTTACATAATTTGGTGAATAATCCGGGCTCGCAAAGTTCGCTAATGCTTCCTGCATTGTTATCTGCTTCTATAACTGATTCCGAGGTTTCCAAAAACACGACCCTGAAAGGTCTGATGACCCTATCAGGTCGCTTATATCTTTATATTTTCGGTTTCCCATCGGGTTAGTTGAGCCGGTCAGAGCGGGATCATCAGATCAGGCTGCAGGGGAGTGGTAGTCTATACCTTGCTCACTATGCGGAGTGGGGCACTCCGCGGAGCGTAGATGTTATGCCGAGGAAATACCTGAAAACTGCATCGACCGTGCCGAAGCGAACCAAGTTTTCAAATAGGTTCGCCGAAGTTTCAGAGCTGCTTAGATCATGGAAAACAGGACAAAAGCGAACGTGTATTGCGGGGACTCTCGGAGGTCTTTTATACAGCCGTGGGTTCTGTATAGCAAAAGGAAGTTCTAGGTAAAATATACTCAGCTTCCAACCTAAGACTGATCACCAACTATTCCCCGAGGGGGGTAGGTTGGATGAGCCGCGAGGTTTTTAATCTCCGGCGAAAGTGGGACCGCCCTATCTATCACCCTGATAATTTTGCTTTGCACCTTTGCACCGCTACTGGGAGCGAGAGCTCCCATCCTGCATTTACGATCGGAGCTCAGTAATGAGACAATACCCGCAAGCCTTGGTGACCGCGCCGCGGCAAACTTACCCACACCAATCAACATAGAGCCATAATCTTTTACACAGTAAAACTAAAAGCGGATGGTCCCTTCCAAAACCGTGCGAGCCTGTCCGGCGATCAGAAGTTCTTCATGTTTTTTCTTGCTGTAGCGTTGCTCTATTTGTACAACACCGGGGCGATGTAAAGCTACTCCCTGACCTCCATAGGCGAGATGTTGAACAGATTCCAGGATGCCCATTTCCTGTAAATAGGGTAAAGTGGGTCCGTTGGCGGAACCGGTAACCGGATCTTCCAAAACCCCCAAAGCCGGAGCGAAAAAACGTAATTCCCAATCCAATTTATCAGTTTGATACAGGTTGGGGTTCGTATCAGTAGTAACACAAGTTACCCCGCAAGTCTGATAGGAGTGATGTAAATGCAAAAGTTGCTGTTTATCCGGTTTGGCTTGATATAATGCTTCGCGGGATTGGATAGGCATATATAAATAGCCATTACCGGCTTGCAGCAAGGTTCCTCGGGGATCCAAGTCACCAGTTTCCAGGCCGATGGCATGAACTGCTGCCTCATCGGTACCTTCAAATTCTGTAAACTCAGGAATGGGGATGCTAAAGTAAATGATGGGATGCTCATCATCCCACTCAACATCCACAGTGAGTATGCCCGATCGGGTTTCCAGACGTAAACGCTGCTCCACTCCCCCTTCAAGGCCAAACCGACCCTCCTCGGCTAAGGCGTGCAAGGCGGCGATGGTGGCATGACCACAAAGGTCCACTTCGGTGGTAGGCGTAAACCAACGTAATCGAAAATCTGCTTCCACATCTTCATCGGATAAGGGACAAATGAATGCGGTTTCGGATAGATTCATCTCCCGGGCAATCAATTGTATCTCCGAATCTTTCAACAGCTCAGCATCAATGACAACGCCCGCCGGATTTCCTTGAAAGGCTTGTTGAGTGAAAGCATCAATTTGTTTAATTCGAATAACCATAATTGCTATTACTGTCGTTGAATTCGCTGTTTGATCTGTTCAATCAGTTGGGTAGCCCGCATAAGATCATAAGCATTGAAAGGAGCCGGGCGTTTCAATTGAATAGATTTTAAAAACTTGGTGGCAGCCATCTGGGCGCTGTCCCGCGGATCAAACTGTTTGCGTTCGTAGTGTAGTTGATCCAAATCGCCGGGTTGTCCTAACCGAACCACTTGATTGAGTACGTTGCAATCGGCTATACGAGTGGAGCCAATCACCGTACGGCGGTGCGCTTCGGATTCGGCCGATGAATTCAGACAAATAACTGCGGTTGCTGTGCTGTCGAACCGTAAGAATAACTGGATACCCATATCACTGGTTCCCAGTTTCCATTGCCGCGCCTCGGCATGATGAACACTGCCCATCCACTTGGAGCAAAAGGTAACTTCATCAATCCAGAGTTGCTCCAGGTTTTGATCCAACTCGTTGAATTTAAGTCGTGGAATGTCACGGATAATTTGGATGGATCTAGGATTGGGGATCTGGGCGTGCATCCATTGGGTGGATGGAGTCAAGGTTGGCCAATGGGCAAACTGAACAATCACATTGGCTTCCTCCGAAGCTCGGTAAACCCGCTCCGCTGCTCGTTTTTCGGTAGGCAACATACCAATCAAAAAGACATGCATCCCCAAGCGGATCGCTTGAAAAGTGTTATCCATCCGCTCTTCGGAGTTATCCAAAAGCAGACACGCATCGGTAGTGCCCAAATCGTGCACCGAAGAGGTAATTATAACTTGATCAACTGAACGGTGAGTGCGGAGATGTTTCTCCCACACCTGAGCGCGTTCACGGGGACCAACAATGCCAACCGTCATCATAGACCGGATCTTTTTTCATCCAATAGTTACCGTTGGTTCAGTATCTAGAATGACGGGGGTAAATACAAATAGTAAGATTATTTAAAAGGCTGGCAGGGGAAAAGGCCCATTAGGCTTCAGGCATGACAAACATCAGTATGATGTAAATAATCAGGGGAATAAATGAAACCGAAAAAATAAAGGAAGAAATGACAAAAGCGATCCGAACCAAGGTAGGATCCCAGCCAAAATATTCAGCAATACCACCGCAGACACCGGCTATCATCTTCTCTGAGCGGGATCGTGTAAGTCTTGATTTCATGGTCGTGGCATGAATGGGGTTGAGTTTTGCTCGGTAATACGAGCAGTCTGATTAAATGTTACAGACATTTAGAACTTTTTAACGCTTTGATATAAGGAATCCCCCAGATAAAAGAAAGGATAGGCCAGAGAAGCAAGAGCAGCGTTAAAACTGATATTGGGATAAGCGATCATCAGGTAGATTAATTGCCCCGTATAGAGCGCGGCCCCCAGTAGATGGAGTTTTTTTCTCTGTTTCGCTCGAGAGGGATAAATGAAATAGATAGGCGCAAAAATGCCGGCTGCGAATACGATCAACCAGAAATTGACATAAAATGAGCCAAGTTTCAGTAGAAAAGCATGTACTACCACGAGGTTCCAGTAATTGGGAAAGCCCCTGAAAAAATTATCCGAGGTTTTGGCTTCATGATAGGCCATACCCAAGGAACCGACCACCGCGGCCACCAAGATCACCCAAATGGAGGCGTCCAGGAAAGCGTAGGCCCAGAAAAGCGGGATATAAACCCAGTTCAGTCCATCGATGATATTATCCAGCAAGGCGCCGTCGTAGGCTTGTGCGCGTTGTTTGACTTCCGCTTTACGAGCCAGGGTGCCGTCCAGCCCGTCAATGGCAATGGCCAAACCCAGCAACCACAGGGCTAATTCCGCTTGTTGATTCCATATAGCGATGAGTGCCCCTAATCCACAAGCCGCCCCTAAAGCTGTGAATACATGTACCGCGTAGGCCAGTAGAGTTTTTCCCATGGTAATAGCATCCATTTCATAATGATATGCTATAACATAAAAAAAGCGGAGCTAAATCAGGCCCCGCTTTTTAACGTGCTTAAATAGTAAGTTAGCTAAATGATTTTAGGATTTCGTTTTTGCTTCATCAGGCAGCTTAAACATTACTGGTAGGGAAAACTTAACTTTAACCGGTTTGCCATCTTGATAGCCAGGGGTAAATTCAGCTTGTTTAACTGCTCGCAGGGCTTCCTCGTCACAACCGGCACCAATCCCTTTGACTACTTTGGGATGAGTTACCTTGCCCTGTTCATTGACAACAAACTGTATAAAGACACGACCCTCGATACCGGCTTTACGGGCTAGGGTTGGGTATTCTACGTTCTCCATAATGGACTTAAGTCCACCTTTCAGCTCAGGCATTTGGTCCACCATCACAAAAGTATCCGAAGGGAGATCTTGCTTTGCGTTAGCAGCTTCTCGTTTTTGTTTCATTTCTTCTTCTGAAAGAAGATCGTTTAAAGCCATTTCACGATCATGCACAATCAAGTTGATGACTTTTGAATTGTTAACTTCTATTCCAAAATTTTCTTTGGCTTTTTCCGCAGACATTACATTGACTTCTTTAATATACCCTTCCTTAATCCGTGATATGATGGCCATGCCACCTTCTACAGGTTGTCCATTAATAAATGCGGATACTTGGTGTTGATGGTCACTATGTGAATTAACATTCAATTGAGATCGTGTTTCCTCTAATTCAGCAGCCGTAATACCCCCATCCTGGATATCACTGCAGGCCATGATCCCGCTGATCATGAACAGGCCCAGGGCCAGTAGAGTAAAACTGCGTTTCATGCTCGTAGTTGTCTTATTGAGATATTTCATATCGGTAATGCGTTGTTTTAGGGTTGATGAATGGGCAGCCATGGTTACCATGGGTTGCCGGGTTTGGGCCTCATTGGTGGCCAGCTCAAGTAAAAGATTCGCGTACAATCGGGTAGAAATGGTGGTGTCGGAAAGCACTTCCGCGTCACAGCTGATTTCTCGCCAGTAGCTGATATTGCGATGTAGAAGATGAACCAAAGGATGCATCACAAACAGACTACGTATGATCAGTAGCAACGTATTGATGGGATAGTCACGTTGCTGAATGTGCGTCAATTCATGTCGGATCACCAAGTTGGCTTTTTCCGGTTCATCTTGCAGATTAATCGGTAGAACGATGTGAGGCAGTTTCCACCCAAAGGTATAGGGTATAGTGGTCTGGTTGCTGAATTGAAGCGTTACAGGAGAGCCTATCTGCTCAGCGATAGACCGATTTTGGTTATGTAATTGCTGCCATTCGGTTAACGGTTGACTCTCTGTGGTTTGGGACTTGTTATAAAGTTGGGTGATGCGAAAAGTCATGATGAAGACCGCTACGCTTCCCAAAGCGAGTGTACCGATCATAATCAGACCGGATAAAAGTGTCAGGTCGGTCCAAAATGGGGCGCCGGTGGTCGCAGATGATGAAGATGCGGCAGCCATAACCGGAGTCTGAATTTCAATCCACTGCACCATGGCTTGCACATCCGGGCTCCAACTGGAGATCAGGAAGTGATTGCCCAAGGTGAGCAGAAGTCCGGCCGGGAGCGCCAGCAGGGTAGCCACTCGCGTGTGATACTGATAGATAGGATGCAGGCGTCGCCCCCAATTCAGTTTGCTGATGACATGCAGGGTGCTTTCGGCAATTAGGGCTAAGGCAGTCCAAAGCAGAAGGGGGAGCCAAAATAGCTCAAACGCATTGGATCCCATTTGGTACATAAAATCAATGATTGCATCCATCACTCGTCCTCCATTTGATCAATCATGGAACGGATCTCTCGTTTCTCCTCTTCGGATAGATCCTCGCCTTGCACCAAAGTTTGCACCAGCTGCATAGGGGACCCCTTGAACACTTTCTTGACCATATCCTTAATCAGGTTGAAGCGCACCGATTCGGGCTCCTGGGCAGGGCTGTAGATATAAGTCACACCCTCTTTGCGGTACTTCAGGTAGCCTTTTTCAGTCAGGTTCTTCATCACGGTCATGATGGTGGTGTAAGCGACCTCTCGCTCTTTGAGAATGCGTTCCCGCACATCAGCAACCGAGGCGCTGTTCAGTTCCCATACATGTTGGAGCACTTCCATTTCGGTTTCTCCCAGTGGAGTCAGCGATCGTTTTTTCATGTGTTACTTCCTTCTATTAAGTTAATACTACTAACATAGTAATAGTGAGTAGGGATAGATGCAAGTGAATAATTTATCAGGAGTTTATGCAAAACTTGCCTGGGGGAGTTATTGGTCAGATAGAGCAGAAATGCGAAAATCAATCTCCACGGTAAAGGGGGCCTTGACCGCGGTACCATTTAAACGGGCGGGTTTGAAGTCGGTATGTTTGACAATGCGTAACACTTCTTGGTCACAGCCAAACCCAATTCCTTGAACTATTTGAGGATTACATACTTCGCCGGATCTAGTGATAATCATTTTAACAATTATCTTTCCCTGAACACGAGCATCATAAGCTTCCTTTGGATAATTCATCCGAGCCATCAAACTGTCTATGCCTCCAACCAGTATGGGTTTTTGGTCAACATCTCTTTGCAATTCAGCCCGCTGTTCAGCTCGCTTACGTTGACGATCCAGCTCCTTTGAAGAAATGATATCTGAGAGAGCCTGATTTCGGTTGGTGACAGTCACTTCCATAACCCCGTATTTAGCAGATTCACCATATTTTTCAATAGCCGGTTCCCCCTTTAGAAAATGAATACCCTCAATGTACTTATCCTTGACGCGAGGCCGTAGATCAACTCCTTGGGGGACGGGTTGTTGATTTACGACCAATATGGGTTCATCCGGATCCGGGGTGATGGTTTTTGGGGATTGAGCAACCGGGGAGGTCCTAGAGCAGCCTGTATTTACAGCAATCAACAAAACTGTACATAATAGAAGTACCGATGGGTAGGTTGGTTTGTTTCTGATCTGTTGAATGGCTTTTGAGAGCATTACGAAGACGTATTTCTTGAAACGTCAGAATATCTATAAAAATGAAATCTATGAAAAGCAGTTATGGGTTGGAAACCATTGGGTTAGGCGACTATAACATCATCAACTCAAATAGTTAAAAACTGCTTTTTGAAAGGGGTATTTCAATATCAGTTAAGCGCTAAGTATATTGGTATCATATAGTTATATAGAGTGGATAGGCGTTCAGATCATCGAATTGATGACTAATTCCTGACTAAGGAGGAATAGGACTCAAAGTCCGTCATCTATGGCCTAAGTACAACTATTGGAGAGATTGATAATGATGCGAATACATATCACGTACTATTTAGGTGGATTATTCATAGGTGTCGCTATTTGGATTGGTATTGGAGTGCAACAAGCCCAGGCCCAGACCATCAAGGAGATGATTAATGAGCGTAGTTATTACTATGTAAGTCCTAGTTTTGGACCGCAATTCTATATGTATCGGCGTGGTGAGGAGATCAGTGATGCCATTAGATCACCGGATAGTAATGCCCCAGGGGATCCTTTGCCTGGGCATATGCTTACCCAATGGGGTACGGAAATGGGGATAGGCGGTGATAAGTATCGACTGGGGCTAAAGTTCAGTCGGTCCAATACGATAGATCCGGATGGCGTATTGGGATTTGATGTACAGAAAGAGACCTATTTTGGCATTGCCTATGACCCCTTTGTATTAGATCGACCCATATTAAAGTCGTCCATCAATTTTCAATTCGCGGTGGAAGGGGAATTCGGATATTACCATCTGAAGGGCAAGTATGAAGATATGGATGAATATTACGCAGCGGGGAATTCAAGAGATGAGATACCAATAAAATCATCTACCCATCACGCGGTAGGTGGAAGTTTGGGGATCAGTTTGGGACTGGGGGTAAATATTGATCGGGTACGATTAAGACTTGGTGTTTCTCCCGTCAATGCGGTACTTACTTCGCGTACCTTTGGGTATCGGGGATATAGTTACTTTACTATCGCTGTTGGTGAATAGATTCTAACCCGTCACGATAATATCTCATGGCAATGGTGTATGACTTGATCCCGCTGATCAGTGACTTTGAAAAAAGGAGCTTTTACCTGATCAGCCAAGTGTTGAAAGTATTCCGCCGCAAAGTCGGGACATTGGAATAGAATAGTGGGGGTTTTCGTTTTTAACGCCAAGGAGATCTCCGACGAGGTGCCCGCCCCACTGCCGCAGGCAATGATGACTTCCGAAGTATGAATATTGATCACATTACGCGCTTCGCCCATACCCGTGAAAATGGGAATGTCCACATAGCTGGAAATATCACTTTCCTCGCGCGTCCCGGGCAGAATGCCAATAGTTTGTCCTTGTGCTTCTTTGGCTCCTTTTAAAGCTGCTTCCATCACGCCCTGATTACGCCCACCGGTCAGGACCGTCCATCCTTCTTGTGCCAAAGCGCCGCCTAGTTGCTCAACACTGCGAAGTAGTTTGGCTGGTGCCTTCGCGGGTCCCATGATCCCCACGATGGCGGAATGGTCACGATGGAAAAGTTTGGTCTGTCGGATCATCATGCGTAAACGGGAACGACTCGGGTAATAAATCTACTTTAGGAGGTTGCACAGATTTCAGCCAAGTATACGAAGAAACGAGCAACATGGCGTACCGTCAATACATAACATACGAGAAGAAGATTCTACAAGTAAAGCAAGCTATCCGACCTTTCTTCAACCTTTTTAATGCATTATCAGACCGGTATAATTCATACTCCAAAATTTACTTGGGAAGGAGGGTAAAATGTTGCAAAGACTATTCGAATAGTTGTGATCCGTATTGTAAATTGTGCAAAATAAAGCACTTAGAGAGGGCTTTACAAAACCTTCCGAAATGTATTCTGTCATGGCAAGATGTAGTAACAATCACCGTTTACACAAGCTAATCAGGGGATTGCCGCACTACGTTCGCAATAACAGGTAGTTTTGCAAAGCCCTCTTAGACACATAACAAGGATACGGAGTTGGCAAAAAATACAGGCCACGAAAAAGAATATTCGTTAGTACCATTTTTCGAATCGTCACCGGATTTTCTTTGTATCGCTGGATTCGATGGGTATTTCAAGCGGATCAATCCGGCCTTATGTGAATTGTTGGAATATTCGGAAGAGGAGCTTTTTCAGCGACCGATCAACGATTTTGTGCATCCCGATGATCAGCAACTCACCGAACAACATCGGAAGAATTTACGAGAAGGAAAGCCACTCCTTAAATTTGAAAATCGGTATATCACCAAAAGTGGGGACGTGGTTTGGTTGGCCTGGACGTCCATTCCTCGTGTGGAAGATCAATTGGTTTACGCTATTGCCAAAGACATCACACACCTTAAGCAGGTTGAAGCCAACAGAGATAAGGTCTTGGCCGAATTGACGCAGACCAACGATCACCTAAAGAAGTTAAACTATTCAACCGTCCACGATTTACGCGCTCCATTAACCAATTTGCTCCTGCTTTTCCAGATGCTGGATACGGAGTCTATCTCTGATCCGGAGGTTATACAGCATATTAATTTGCTAAAAGAGGAATCGCATAAGATCAAGGAAAAAATTGATCGGTACGTTGATCATATCAAAGAAAACAATTCTCCACAGCACAAAACACGTAGTATACGTTTTTCCGAAGTATATGAATCGGTAATAGAATCGCTCAACCAATATGTATTGGAATCGGGAACCGTATTCGAAACCCATTTTGAAAACTGTCCCACGGTAGAGTTCAATGAGGTATATCTGGAAAGTATTTTCTTAAATCTCATTTCCAATGCCATCAAATACGCCCATCCGGATCGAAAACCCATTATTAATATTGAAACCCGGAAGCGAGGAGATAAAAAACAGCTTGTCTTCACAGACAACGGTATCGGTTTAGACATCAAGAGCAAAGAAAAATCCATGTTTGAGTTAGGCTCCCACTTTAGTGAGCAAAGCGATAGCAAAGGTATTGGGCTATACCTGATTCATAATTATATGGCTAGCATGGGCGGATGGATCGAAGTCTCTAGTACTCCCGGCAAAGGCTCTACCTTTATACTAACATTCCCTACCCTTAAGTAATTTGCAGGAATTTTATCCATTCCATCCTGCGTTATACCAGTAAAATAAAGTCATCATGATGGACCTCACAGCGTGACGTTCCCTAGGAACCGTCACCTCAGAGCGTCTGTCACATTTCATATAAACCTGACTAGCACAAAAGTGATGTACTCTTGTCAGAGCAGCTATAAATAGAAGGAGGCAGGATTATCACAAATAATATTGGTGAGAATTCTCTGTCAGGCTAACGTAAAAATATTGATGTTGAAGGTATTGAGTGTAGACGCTCTGAGGTGATGCCCCGCTTCCGAAAATATTCGGAAACGGGGATCACGCTGTGAGGTCGTTTGTTGAAAAATTGACATCCAATCGTCCGCAGGACATTCGATCGTCAATTATACTAATCCAATATATTGAGCATCTGATCCACAAAGTTGGTGAGAATGACATTTTCTAACCCCAAAGGTTTTAAAGAATAACATGGAATACACACAAGTAAGTGATCTCGATCTGGAAATTTCCCGCATTACCCTGGGCACTTGGGCCATCGGCGGCTGGATGTGGGGTGGAACCGATGAACGCAACTCCATCGACACCATTTTAGAAGCCATCGACCAAGGCGTAACCACCATCGATACCGCTCCGGTTTACGGATTTGGTAAAAGCGAAGAACTGGTAGGCAAAGCAGTGCAAGAATACGGACAGAGAGGTAACCTGCAATTAGCCACCAAAGTCACCTTGGACTGGGACGATGACGGCAATGTGTTTCGCAATGGTACTCGCAAACGCATCCTGCAAGAGATCGAAGATTCCCTAAATCGCTTGCAAACCGATTACATCGATATTTATCAGGTGCACTGGCCCGATTTCGATACGCCCATGGAGGAAACCGCCGGAACCATGAAGGAGCTGTTGGAGGCCGGAAAAATCAAGGCCATTGGCGTCTCCAATTTTACGGTGGAGCAGATGAAGGAATTCCAGCAAACGGCGCCCATTCATATCAATCAGCCACCCTATAACCTGTTTGAGCAGCAGATGGTCAAGGAGATTAAAGGGTATTGCGATGAACATAATATTAGCTTATTAACCTATGGCGCCTTGTGCCGCGGACTGCTCTCCGGCAAGATGAGCAAAGATCGCGAATTCAAAGGGGATGATCTGCGTAATGCCGATCCCAAGTTCCAAGGTGAACGATTTGACCAGTATCTCAATGCGGTGAAGGCCTTGGATGAGTGGAGCCGGAAAAAGTATGATCGCGGCGTGTTGCATCTGGCCTCCCGCTGGATCCTGGACACCGGAATTACCTCCGCGATTTGGGGTGCCCGCAAACCCGAGCAAGTCACGGTGAAAGATGTCTTCGGCTGGGAATTGAGCGACGAGGATCTCGAAGAGATTCAAACCATCGTGGATGAGCAGGTCACCGATCCCGTAGGCCCCGAATTCATGGCCCCGCCCAAGCATCGCCCCGATCATGTAAAAGTATAATATAAATCGACATCCAATCGTCCGAAGGACATTCGATCGTCGTATTGCTATTTAAACAATTAACTTTTGGGCACGCTCGGATCTGATGCAACCCCACTTCGTTCGATTGATCACTATCGGAGGTCCAGAGATAACTTTTTATGAAAAACATCAACAGCAAGCGGGTGTTTAAGCGGAATGATCATCCACCCAATACAGACGGCGAGTATGTGCTGTATTGGATGCAGATCAAGCGCCGGTTGCACTATAATTTTGCGTTGGAGTACGCGGTGGACCGGGCGAATGAGCTGGGCAAACCGCTGCTCATTTATGAAGGCTTAAATGCCGATTACCCCTGGGCCAGTAAGCGTCCCCATCAGTTTATTTTGGAAGGCATGGCCGAACATCTGGAGCAACAGGCCGAGCACGGCGCTACCTATTATCCGTTTGTTGAGCAAGAAGCCGGGGAAGGCAAAGGCCTACTATATAAGCTCGCTGATTGGTCAGCGCTGATCATATCGGACGAGTACCCGGTATTTATCATGCGGGAGCACAACGAGCGTGTCTCCCAGCGTGTGGGTGTACCCTACATCACCGTGGACAGCAATGGACTCATTCCCTTGCAACTTACCGACAAAGCTCCCTACAGCGCCTATTTCTTCCGCAAAATCATGCAGAAACATTTTGTGGAAGCTTATACCCATCCGCCTCAAGAACATCCACTGGAAATGTTGGAGTATACGGAATCCATTGACCTACCCAATGACTTCATGAGTCAATATCCTCGTGCTGATGAACGGCTCAAGAATATTCCGGATTTTCTGGATACCGTAGAGTTTGAAAAACAGATCGAGCCGGTGGATCTGGTGGGGACTCGCCAAGCCGGATTGACCCAACTAGGCGGTTTTGTTAACGGCAACCTTCTCAATTATGATCAAGATCGCAATGATCCTGACAAACAGGCCACCAGTGGTTTGAGCCCCTGGCTGCACTTTGGGAAGGTCTCTGCCTATGAAGCGGTCAAAGCCGCCTTAGCCAAACAACCGGAGGGCTGGGACTTGGATTCTATCACCTTCAACAAGGGTTCCACAGGTGGATTTTTCAATGGGGATCCCAATATCGATGGGTTTCTGGATGAGATCATCACCTGGCGGGAAGTGGGGTTCCATTTCGCCCATCATCGGCCGGATTACGCGGAATTGGAAAGTCTACCCGATTGGGTGTTGGAAACACTTAACGATCACCGGGACGATCCGCGGGACTATATCTACCGTTTTGAAGAGTTTGAACACGCCCAAACCCACGACGAGATCTGGAACGCCGCGCAACGTCAACTGGTTCGCGATGGGATCATCCATAACTACCTGCGCATGCTCTGGGGGAAGAAAATTCTAGAATGGACGCCGGATCCGGAAACGGCATTGCGCTATATGATCGACCTGAACAACTGGTATGCTATCGATGGACGGGATCCCAACAGCTATTCGGGTATTTTCTGGGTGCTAGGCCGCTTCGATCGCCCCTGGCAAGAACGCCCCATCTACGGCAAGCTTCGCTATATGACCAGTAAAAGTACCCGCCGAAAAGTGAAGCTGGATGAATACCTGCAAAAATACGGCAAAGAAAAGCAAAGTGATCTGAATTTCTAATTAATGAATAATTAGCAATGAACAATTAATAATGGGCAGCTTATTCAAGATAGCAGCCCATTATTAATTGCTAATTATTCATTATTAATTCATTCAGAGGCAAGTGTTTGGAAAAGTTTATGAAATGCCAGCAACTACAGATTGGCGATAAACGTATTTACCAAGTTGGCGAAGTCTTCTTTGCGGCTGTCGGCGGCGGCTTTTACTTCGTCGTGATCTAGGGTACCCTTGACTACGCCCGCGGCCATATTACTGATAATGGAAACAGCAATGACCGGTAATCCCAAGCGTTGAGCTTCCGTCCATTCCGGAGCCGTGGACATGCCTACCGCATCAGCACCCATACGACGAAAAGCGCGAATTTCAGCTTTGGTCTCATAGTTGGGTCCCTTAGCGTACATATATGTTCCCCGTTGCACGCGAATGCCTTGCTCAAACGCCAATTGTTGAGCGCGATCAATGATATCGTAGTGATCTACCGTAAACCGCTTGGTGCCAAAGGTAGACATGTGAACGCCGGTGTGCATCACATCATTGATCAGCATTAGATCTCCCACCTGGAACCGGTAATTGATTCCCCCGGCGGCATTGGAAATAATCAGTTTTTTAGCTCTTAATGCCTGGGCCAACTGAACCGGAATGACTGTCCGATCCATGGAATGCCCCTCGTAGTGATGAAACCGACCGGCAAAAGCCAAAATCGGATAGTTTTTACCCTGCTTGGAGATGGAGCCAAAGATCAATTCTCCAGCATGACCGACCACACTGGTATTGGGAAAGTGGGGAATGGTGTCGTAATTCCACCGATGAATGGGGGTAATACGATCAGCAAAACCACCCAATCCGGATCCCAAAATTACCGCAGCCTCCGGTTTTTGGTCCACTCCTTCTTTGGATAACCACTCGGCTATCTCGGTGATGTATGCAGGTACTTGGTGATCGGTAGCAGACTGTTCACTGACGTTCATCATGAAACAAATTAAGCAGTTTGGTGTTCTCCCAGATTCTTGATGGTGTACCCCTTATTTTCCTGATAATCGATCAGTTTAAAAAGGGGATGATGATTGTCATGGTATCCGAGTAGGATATATCCACCTTCATAGGCGGTTTGGGTTAACATTTGCCGGGCTTTGATGCTTTGTTGCGCGTCATAGTCATATTTCGCGGCAAATTTTCTGTTGATACCGCTTCGCTTCCCGATGACATCTCCAGCCATAATCACTTTTATTTCATCGCGTTCCAGATAAATGGCTTGGTGATACTGGGTATGGCCGCCAATACGTTCTACGCGCAGGTCCGGATAGATCTGCTGATCGGCTTCCAAAAACTGCAGATCGGCTTTGGCATCCAGGAAATGAAGAAATTCCGTTTTGGTTTCATCATACCAAGTTTCTTTCTGGATCGCTTCTTGCCATCCCTCGCCGGAGACCCAAAGTTTGGCATCGGGGAAGGTAAGCTCCCAGAATCCATCGCACCGTTCGGCCAAACCACCCATGTGATCATAATGAAGATGACTAAGCACGATATCCGTTATATCCAGTTCGGTTAATCCAAACTCCGCCAAATGTTTTTTAATGGTTTCACAGCTGGTATTTTCCCCAAACTCTCCCAATCCGGCGTCTATCAAAAGGTTGCGATTCGGAGTTTGTATCAGAAATGGATTCAGGGATAGTTTAAGAGCGCCTTTTTGAGGTTTGGCGTCGCGATCAATCCGTATAAACTTTTTGTTCAATCCCACGGAAAAAGTGCCTTCGTAGAGGGCGGCAACCGTGGTGGTATGGGTAGAAGTTGCAGTGCTCAAAGCGAATAACGTTAAAATTCTGGATTATAGATGTATGCTAACTACGACCGCGGTTGGATCGTTTGTTTTTGCCGGATCCTGATGTTTGCTCGTGTTTGTTATAGGCCTCAATAATGTCGCGAACCAGTTTATGGCGGACCACATCATTTTGATCCAGGTACACAAATGAGATGCCCTCGATATCTTTCAGAATGTCCTGGATGGAGATCAGCCCGGAGTGTTGCTTGCGTGGTAAGTCAGTTTGTGTGATGTCACCGGTAATGATGGCTCGGGAATTGTAGCCAATGCGAGTCAAAAACATCTTCATCTGTACATTGGTGGCGTTTTGCGCCTCATCCAGGATCACAAAAGCGTTGTTCAGGGTTCGCCCCCGCATATAGGCCAGTGGAGCGATCTCGATAGTGTTTTTGGCCAGATGCAGTTCCAGACGATCGTGATCGATCATCTCTTCCAAGGCGTCATAGAGGGGACGCAGGTAGGGATCGATTTTCTCTTTTAGATCTCCGGGAAGGAACCCCAGGTTTTCACCGGCTTCCACCGCAGGGCGGGCCAATATAATTTTCTTGACACGACGCTCTTTCAGGGCTCGAACCGCCAGTGCCACCGAGGTAAACGTTTTACCGGTACCCGCGGGACCAATGGCAAACACGATATCGTTGTGCGCGGTGGCTCCCACAATTTGTCGTTGCCCAGGCGTTTTGGCTCCGATGGTTTCGCCCGTATGGGTGTTTATGATCACATCACCGGCGTCCATCTCGTAGTCACTTCCGGGAAATTCCCGTTCCTGAGCTATGGGGTGATCACTGCCATGAAGTGTTATCACCGTAGTGACATCATCGTCAGTGAGCTCACCATTGCGATTAGCAATAGAGATCAGCTCTCGGAGAATATCACGTAATTCGTCTCGGTCGGTTTGAGGACCACTAATTTTGATGCGATTTCCACGGGCCGTCAACTTGGAATTAGGATAGGCCTCATCCAGTGCCTGTAAATGCTGATCCTGGAAACCGAGTATAATTACCGGCTCAATGCCTTCAATGACGATGGTCTCTTCGTCAGTGTTGGTAGTCTGCTTGTCGCTAATAATCAGAAAATTTTATGGCAGTTGTGGTTCGAATCCGATCAATAAAAGCGTTCGACCGAATGCTTAAATATAACCAACGAAGAGAGGAGGTAATAATTATTAATCGAGTTGCAGGGAGGTTTTAAGCCAACGATTGAGTTCCCCGTTGTGCCAGTTTTTGAAGCTCTTGAACGCGAAAGGTAATATCGGGGGCTTTATAAACAGCACTGCCCGCTACTAACACATCCGCGCCGGCCCCGGCTACCTTTTCGATATTCTTCAAGCCCACGCCACCGTCGACCTGGATCAGGTAATCGTGGTTAAACTCGTCTCGCCACTGGGCCAGTTGACGAATACGATCGTAACTGCCCTCGATAAACGACTGCCCACCGAATCCTGGATTCACGCTCATCACCAGTACCAGATCCACATAAGGCAGAATCGGCCGGATGCTGGTCAGGGAGGTAGCCGGGTTTACGGCCACACCGGCCATCACGCCAAATTCCTTAATCGATTGCACCGTGCGATGCAGATGGGGGCAGGTCTCTTGATGGACAGTCAGCAATTCGGCCCCCGCGTCCACAAAACGCTCCAGGTACTGATCCGGGTTTTCAATCATCAGATGCACATCCATAAACGCATCGGTGATTGTATCCGCGGCTTCCACAATCATGGGCCCGTAACTGATGTTGGGTACAAAATGACCATCCATCACATCACAATGTATCCATTGGACCCCACCATCCAGAGACGCCTGTATATCTTCCTCCAAATGACGATAGTCGGCGGCTAAGATGGAAGGAGCGAGTATGGGAAGCTGTAATTGCTGATCGGAAATAGCCATCAGAAGGTAAATTTAGAAATCAGGTTATTGGGGCGATTTATCTTTTTCGTGTGGAGCCGGGTGCTGGGGAGTGGGTTTCTGCAATGTATCTGGCAAGGCTTTTCTGGTAGAATCATCCATCACCGCTCCGGTCTCACTGGCTTCGCGCACGTCAGAGCGCTCGGAAATAGTCATATCCAGAGTGCTACCTATGACCACACTGTCTTGCTCCATAGCTGAGTGCGAAAGCACCACATTGGCTTCTTGGTCAGAAGTAGGCTTAAAGCGAAATTGTCCGCTTCGCAAGCCCACTTCGCGTAATTTCTGTTGCGCCTTGGGAAGACGTAGCCCAATGATATCCGGGATGGCTACTTGCTTTACGCCCAGGCCATCACTAACCGTCAGATCGACCACCGTACCTTTAGGCACGCGTTTGCCCGGTTGAATGGACTGACGTAGCACACTATTCTTGAAACGGGATGAGGCGTAGCTGATTACCCCTTTTTTCAGCCCGTAATTTTGGAGTTGAATTTCGGCATTGCGCAATGACAGGTTTACCACTTCCGGTACAATAACGGTGGGTTGCGTGGCCGTGTTCACCGTCAAATAGATCTTCCGATTGGGTTTGACAATCTGCATGGCCGTTGGCGTTTGGTCGATGACGTAATCAGCTGGATAGGCAGAGTGCGAGCGGCGATCGACCACTTCATAACGTAGGCCGTAATCGGTGAGTTGCGCTTGGGCTTCGGCCAGCGATTTCTTGGTGATATCCGGGACAGTTACCCCTTCATCGTAGTTAGTGTAAAGAGGCATCACTAGAGTATCGGCCAGAAAGAGCGTGGCGGCTCCCACGAGACCCAATACTAGGATAGCGAGATAAAATTTTGAGCTGGTAAACAGTGCTTTTAACATGTCGCTAAAAATACAATCTGCCTGGCTTGGCTAAAAATGATATTTCAATGAAAACTGTGTTCCCGGACTAAACGAGATAGACGGATCAATCGTATGTTGATTATCATCCGATTGGTTAGCCAACTTCACGGTGAAAAAGGCATCTATGGCCGAAGCAATGTGATTGGCTAGCAAGAGGGTTATCAGATTTCCGGCCCGGCGATAGTTGTCATTAAACGTTTCTGCCTTGGAAGCTCCCAAAAAGAAATTTGCTGGCATAGCCGATCCATCCCACGGCAAGCGGAAGGGACTGGTAATAGGATCGCCGGAGCGTGTCGTACCAAAGTCGTTCCAGCCGGATCCATATTGAAAATACTTGGATATCAGCTCATAATATTGTTGAGAGCCGTAATCAGGTAACACATGCGAAAACGTTTGTCCCTGCGTACCATCACTGTAATAATAGACGGTTTGGCGCTCTAAGTCACGCAGAGCGGACAAGTTCACCCGCTGCCAGTCCACCGAGGTATCGTAAGCGGGACCTTCATCCAAATTTTCACCGACGATCGAATAGGGCAGTGTGGTTCCGTTATGATGATTGTTATAATCAACCAACCATTTGGCGTAATTAACCACACTCCAGTTATTATCGGCATAACGCATATAAGCCTGCTCCTGCCGCGCGGCTTGATCCTGGTAGTGGAGATGTAATCCCAAAGTAACCGCTTCTACGGCCAGGTATAAACCCGCGCGCCACCACTTTTTGTTCATCGCTTGGCCGGATCCAGGCAATATAGCCGAACTGAGTAAGGCCAATCCCGGTTTGGATCGAAATGGCTGTAACTTTTTATCCATGTAATTGGAAGCCGACGCTTGGTAGCGCAGGTCTTGCTCGGTAATTGTAAAATCAGAGGTCGTTGTGGCTTGTTCAGAGAAACTAGACTGAATTTTTGCCGGATGAGGACCGATGGGGGCCAGCGAAGGTTGCGCCCATAGATCGTTGGAGATTAACCCCAGCACAAGCAGCATTAAAGCAGCATATTGACCGGTTATACGTATTCTTGCTTGGTCTATCACCATAATTTGCTCCAACCTTTGCCCAAGGCTTCAAAATCGAATGTCATACCTACATGGAAAAGCATCTCGCCCCCATACTGCACTCGGTTATCTTGTTGATTGGTTACGAATTCTTCCGGCAGGGTTGCCGAAAATTCGTTCAACCCATAGGATCCGCTGATAAATAATTTAAGAGGAAAAAGATAATAGCTACTGAACGCAAAGCGTAATTCGGCGCCCACTCCTGTTTTTAAATTGTTGCCCACCTCATAGGGACCACGCCATCCGTTACCGGCTTCCGCAAACCAGCGGACGTACAACTTATCCAGGGTAAACCGCCCCACTTGTTGATGCAAAGCAGTAACAATAGGAGTATATAGGGAGAGTTGGCTAAACGAGGTGGTGTTTCCCCCAATTCCGTAAAAAGGATAACTACGCATCCCCGAAAATCCGCCGATATAATCCAGGTAAAAGTAATCATCGGGATTATTCAGATAGCTGAAAAAGCGGGTGTGCAATTGCGCCGTAAGATTCGATGGCAAGCGGTGATTGTATCGAACATCCAGCTCCACCGAGTGGTTTTTGGTTTGGGCATAAATCGGAGAAAGAATGCCATCGTTAAGCTCGTAATTATCCAGCAGTCGGGAGGGTTGATAGGTGTAGCGAACTTCTCCCCGCCAGCCCAAAGGCGCAATGTCACTATGTCTGTAGGGACGATAAAAATCAAAAATATAGCCCGCGGTAAGCATGGTCCCTTTGAAATACTGAGAAGTAGAACCGGGGACAAATTGTTTGAATTCGCGAGAGACAAATCCTTCCGTGGTTACCCGGTAGGGGCTATAACCGATTCCCAGCTCCACCAAACTCCACCGGTTGATTTTGCTGCGCAAATAAAAATCTGCTTCCCAAATATCATAGGCGATATCTGTATTGGTAGTATCCGGCAGGCAAGAGGTGCAGGGAAATTCCTCAACCGATAATCCATCTTTTACATTGCGGCGCTGATTATACAGCTCGATGGAAATCGTGGGCGACCAGCGGCGCTCTATAAAAGGTAGCCCTCGGTATTCGGCAATCAGAAACAGGTCGCGATCCAGATCGACTAAACGAGAGGGCTGAAAAAAATCGCCGATCCCATCGGCTTCTTGCGAACCAAAACCAAACAAGGCACCCCCGAAAATGCTGAATCGCTCGATCACTTCCCGCGATCCCACATAAAAACCGACTTTAGCATCACGCCATAGGTTCTCCCCCAAAGCACCCAACTTGCCATTTCGAATAAGCTGACCATTGGGACCATTGATTCGGGAGTAGTTATCGAAGCGGATGACGGGATAAAAACTGAAATCGGTAGCGGTGCCGTCATAAATACGCAAAGCCAGTGAATCCGAATGAGAAGCCCAGGACCCGTAACTGGGAATATATCGGGTAGTATCCCTCAGTTGGTTGAAAAGTTGCGGGTTCAATGGATCCGGCTGCTTTGGGTCGGCATGATATCCTGGATAAGGGTAGTTGCTGGTCAAAGGTTCGGATTGTTCAATCCACGCGCCGCCATAGTGGTGTTGTAGGTTGAAGCTTAATGCCTCGTCCAATGATGTGGATACCAATTTATACCCGGTAGACGTGTAGGAGGCATACGTTAATTTTCCTTCTGGCGAAACGGCGGGCATAAAGGCTCCCCCCAGAACTTGGGTTAGCTGTTCAGGTTGGCCGGATCCGCGCAATGGTGTTCGATAAATATTGAAAATACCATGGGGCGCCGCGGCGAAGTAGAGATAACGCCCATGCGGACCAACGGCCGGATCCCGAATATCCACGGTTCGATCCCATCCCAATGGGACGGCATGCATTTCATTCTGGGCCAGCTCAAAACGGTAGAGATGACGTCCGGTAGTATCCCCATAACTAATAAACAGAGCGGTTCCGTCCGGATGCCAGCGTGGGGTAAACAACTGTTCGCCGTGCTGGAAGTCGGTTAAAATGGTCAGGCTATCATTAGCAGGACGATACAGTACCAGATTTTGCGAGCCGTCCCTTTCTTGTACCGCCGCAATGGTCTTGCCATCCGGTGCCCAAGCAGGATCACTGAGACGGGCCCGTTGGGTCAATTGTTGAGGATCACGATTGGGTTGATCCAAATGGATCAGGTAGAGATCGTTGTAGCGCTCGCCCCATTTGTTGGGTTGGGCCTTGCTGTACACCAGTTGACTTCCATCAGGGTGAATATCATAAGAGCCCGAAATCCGGTCGGCCAGAGCCCGCGATTGAAAGCCACAGGAGAGCCCGGGCTGGTTGTTTGGTAAGGGGATGCGAAATGCATGGTTAGCGGTGCTATCTGCTGCATGCGAGGAGATCAGCCGCAAGATGCTGTAATCCTGGCCACGATTGGTTAGGTAAAATAGGGAGCCATCCGGATGATAGCGGGGATTCATATTTAAAAAGCCCTGATCTTCAATGGTATCCGCTGGCGTGGGTGCTAACTGATTTGTAACTGCTTGATAATGCGTTTCCAATGACGTTATCCAATCTTCGAATAGCGAATCAGCGGGGATGTCGGTGGCTTCTTCCAAGATGTCGGATATATCAAATTTCGAAGATTGGGCCGCAGTAGCGGTGATCTCCGAAAGGACCGGTTCGCCCAATCGTTGGGCCAGATAGTAGGTGAACGCATAACCCTGATTGTACACCAGTTCGCGTTCCAGGCTGTTCTTGGAGGCGAACGTGCCCATTTCATCCAGTCGCAGGTAATTGTCGTCCAGTATACGGGTGCGCAGCAGCATATCACGATGATTATCCCACTGCTCATATTTCCAACCGTTACGTTGGAATTGCGCGGTTCCTTCGGCCAACCACGCCGGAATGCTCACACTGGCCAAGGGGTAGGTAAATAACGCATTGGGATAGCCATAGAGCACATCCGGGCGCCGGACATCCTCATAGGAGAGCCACTGCAGATACCAGGCTGGGATGTGTCGATTGCGTTTCATACCTGCTTGAATCTGCACGATATGGGTAAACTCGTGACTGATGACATTCCGCAGCCAATGGTGGTAACCCCGAAAGGGGGTATCCAGCGCAGGCACCCAGATATCAATCTTATTATCAAAGAAGTAGGCCGCTCCGTTGGAATAATCTTCGCGGTCCTGCAGGACGATACTCACCTTTTGATCGGGCTCATGCTGGTAGAGGTCGGTGATACCCGGATACACTTCTTCCGCGATAACCGCAATTTGGCGGGCGGATCGATCCGAGCCTTCCTGGAAGTGCACCATAAAATGGTCACTCTCCAGCGTATACCAATTAAGGTGGTTTTGAGGATACTGGTAAAACTGGGGATCGGTCTGTGCTTGTACGGATCCAGCCCACCCAATCCATACCAGTACTCCAACTAACGCCCAGTGGAGCGAGGTCTTCAGCGGATGTCTATTATATTGGCTATGAGTTTGGGGCATAGGTTAATGAACGACCACCATTTTAATCAGTTTATGGTCTTTCCGGTTTTCCGATTGTGCTTTGATCAGCACATAATATACTCCGCTGCTTAATGATTGCGTGGAGTATTGAATCTCTTGAGGAGCTCCGGCACGGGCATCATAGGTGAGTTTATCCATCTGTTGACCACTCATAGAACTAATTTCAATGCGAATGCGCGCGGGTTCCTGTACTTGAAAGCGAAAATGAGTTTGCTCATTGGCGGGGTTGGGCCAATTATAGGTTTCTGATGGTTGCAGTAAAGAATTTCCATCGGATTCTGCCGGCGAGCTATTCACCATGCCCATTTTATTGGTTTCGCTGTTGGGCCCGTACAATCCTTTCCATGCTACCGAGCCCAATTGTGGCAATTTCCAGCTTTTCAGATCCCCTTGCGGACTTACCGCCCATAGTAGTTGCCGTTGTTCATCAATCACTGGGTGGATGGGCGACTGTCCCGGATCCTGAATGCCTCCTACGGTTAGCGGGAAATTACTTAAAGGGGAACCATTGGATTCGAATCCGTAGAGGGAATAAGTATATCCATCGGTACCCGGAATAATTAGATCCATCTGCTGGTCGCCGTTGATGTCGGCTATCAATGGCGGCCCCCAAAACCGCACTTGGTCCGGCGCTGATATTGGGAAATGAGCCAGAACACTGCCTTGATGCGTCATACCCATAAGCTCCCTGCCTTGTTGGGTTGAAAAGAGTAGATCCAAACGCTGATCCCCATCCAGATCAATAAAGGCGGGCCAAGATAATGATGCTCCCTCATATATCGATTGGGTGGGAAGCGAGGAGTTGGGGTTGGTGACCCAAAGGGCTTCATCGCTCAATACATAAAAAGCGGGTTGGTCTTGTGCGTAGAAATACGTTCCCACATATTGACGGATGTCCCCCGTAGGAATCGTAAACTGCTGGCTGGATCCATCGTTGGAGATGGTTAGTAAATCATTACTGATCTGCGCTTGATAGCCTTGAACTTGCGGTGTGCGTTGAAGGGGTTGTGGGAAAGCATTGAGGAGCGTTCCCGTGCTTAAATCTACTTGATACGTAGTGCCATCCAGATCTAATGTTTGACCATCCAGTGTACTTAAATATCCTTGGGTGGCGGGAATTTGAGTCATCCATTGTTCCGTCCATTGTTGGTTGGTATAACTCCAGGATCGAACGGTTAAGGGATCGGCAGATCCTGATTGTTCTCCAACAATTATCTCGGAACCCATTAAGGGTTGTTGCGGTTTGCCGCCAAGCAACTCCTCTTCCTGAAAACCATCATGTTGGATATGAATGCCCCATAATGACGCCGCGGCTGGAACCAGTAACACCGTATCGGAGGTGACCGAGGTAGGTAATACATTCAGTGATGGAGGATAAGCTTCGCTGGCATTCCCCTGAACAGCGTAGCTGTGGGCATTGGTTAGCTTCAATTGATGAACAGGCTGAGCCAATGCTTGGTTAAATCCGGTTCGGCGAAGGCGAAACGTCGTGGTAGATCCCTGATCGGAAAAGTCGTAAAGTTCAAGATAGGAGGGGGCACCGGCATTGCTTGTCGTGGAAGGGGTAGTTTGTGGACCGAAGCTGTTTTCGTAAAGTTGCAGGGTATCCGTTTCGGTAATCACCGAATAGGTATTGCCCGACCACCAGAAATCATAAGCTGAGCCCGTGGCGCTGAGCCCTACCAATTGATCCGCGTCGGTGCGCCCGATATCTTGAGCTCCATCGGCTTCTTCCAGATCTACACCCCGTCGTTGGGGATCGGTATTGATAGCATTATCGGCTTGTTTGGCGCGTATTACGGCCTCATCTATGTGCCAGATAAGCATGCCGCCATTGAGGATCTGGTCGTCTGCGGTTTCCAGTTCACCATCGGGACCAGCGTCCAGTCCGCCGGGAAGGCTCCAATCATAATGATCGGCCTCGATTAGTACACCGGCAGGCAATTGTTCTACCCAATCGTTTTCATCAGTGAGGTCTAAATTGGTAATGGTGGTGTTCTGGTCGGGGCCTTCCGGAGAACGAATGGTCAATTGTACCCCATCCTCTTGCGGATCGCGATAACGATTTTCTACTAAATAATATTCATCCTGACTGATGGAAATGCGTGCGACATCTTCCGGCCGTTGTGTGGACGTAGCATTTAAGGTAACGGTTGGATTTTGTTCTGGCGCGTAATCTGCCGGATTGACCCAGCCCAACGCCCATTTTTCCCATGCAGAGGGTTCGGGCGGAAACAAGCCATTACTGGCAAAAAAACCGGCCCCATCCATCAAGCCAAACTGACCGATGGCAGAATCCCCGGTTTCGGTGTTAAACAGATCGGGTAATCCCAGTTGATTGGCAATGGAAGCTACAATCAAACCATTCGTAGATAATTGCAGCACAAAGGGGGAGCCTAGTTGCTCACCGCGGCGCGAGAGCGTACGGGGAAGAATTAAGCTGTGATTTACTTTGATGGCTCCTTGATCAGTATTGAGCGAAAATCCCGAGAAATTGGGTTGATCCAGCAGTGAAGATAGGCTTTGTTTACTGAGATAGAGCGAGGGAATATCCTGGGGCGTTTTATCCAGCGTAGTTCCGGTAAGCTCAATATCCCGGCCCACACCGGCATGGAAGATGACAAAAATCAGTTGATCAGTATCCAAGCCACTGGGAATGGATAGACCTCCATCTTGTTGAACGGTTGTCCACACATCTTGAACAAGCTCGGCCAACGGCTCATTGGTAAAGCTTTCGCCTGTAGGAGAGTAGGCGGCCATGGAATCGGGAAGTGGATAGATTTGGTCGGATACCTGGTAGGTAAGCTCCAACTGTTGGTTGGATACCGCACGAAAATAGCGGCGGGCAAACTCCAGGTGGTGCTCAAAATAGGTCTGGTTGTGAGGCAGTGGATCAATGCGGATATCTTCCGAATCCAGATAGGGCAAACTACCTTCTTGGAACGTACCATCTCCACTGGTGTAGCGATTGGAGTCAGCTTGAAAGGAAACACGTACTGCAATTACATGACGGCGCCCCTGCGCTGATAAGGGAAAGGAGGTAGACTGATTTGCCATCGTACTAATTGCATGAGACCGCCGAACGGGAATCTCGGATTGTGCTTGAATAGGCAACGGGCCTACGAACAGGAACAGACTACCTAGGAACAACAAGAGCATGATTCGGCGGGGAATCATGCTCTTGTTAACATAGAACGTCCTAACAACAGACCGGTTCATCAAGATGGTGCGGGTGCAATTATTTGAAGCTCAACAATAAGCTAAAGCGAATGGTATTGGCCAGTGGATGATCTTCATTGATGGTGTAAATATAACTGAAGTCAACCCCAAATATGTTGTAACGGATACCGGCACCCAAGGTGATAAATTCTCGGTTTCCATTTTTGGGCGACTCATAATAGTACCCACTACGGAGCGCGAATTTTTGGTCATACCAGTATTCCAATCCTAAGCCAACCATGAGCTGTTCGGCCAAGCTCACATCCACATATTCCGATCCATTGAACCGTGTAAAGGTATCCCAGGAAGAAACCATAGCTTTTAAGACGCCATCGGCATTACCGGTGGTATCGTTGCGAGCCATAATTTTTGAAACATCAGATGCTAAAGTCAGGGTATTGTATCCTTCGGCATCCAAGTCCATGGTAAAAGCAGCCCCTACCCGTAAAAGTGTAGGAAGAGGATCTTGCTGTTTGCGATCGGTATACTGAACTCCAGGACCAATGTTGGATAGATTCAATCCCGCGTTAATTTGAGCTTCCCGGTTTAACAAGTTAATTGGGCCGGATTTATACATACCGGCCAGGTCAAGACCGATGCTGGTTCCAGCGCGTGCTTCCTGTCCACCTACTTGCAATCCACTGGGAACCAATTTACTGTAGATGAATCGGAATCCGGTACCCACCGCGAAGTGTTTGTTTAATTCGAATCCGTAAGAGGCGCCACCGGCTACTTCGTAACTACTGAATGTTCCCAGTGGTTCACCGGTCTCGTCGGTTCGCTCTTGTTCACCAAGGTTCAGAAAGGTAATATGGCCGCCTATCGTACCAATATCCTCGAAATAGTACTTACCTACCAGGTAGTCGTAAAACAGGTCTGTGTTAAAATTGGGCAACCACTTGGAGTGGGTAATACTGATTTGATTGCCCCTTTGAAAAGCCAATCCGGCTGGATTCCAAAATATCGCGGAAGCATTATCCGCGATAGCCACACCGGTATTTCCCATTCCCGCAGCTCGAGAGTCGGGTTCAATCTGTAGGAAAGGTACAGCGGTGATCCCCACTTGAGCCTGAGATTGAAGGGCCCCCGCACCGATAATAAAGAGTGTTAACAGTAAATGACGAAAATACTTCATGGTACTACTTCTGTTGAAATTCTCAACCTAATATAACGGTTTTAATTCATTTATATGAGTCAGGCGCAGATTCAATTGATAATGACAAGTTTTTCGATTTTTTCAAACTTCTGGCGACCATTTTCTGTATCTGTTTTTATTTGGATATGATACAAGTAGGTTCCGGTGGCCAGGCGTTGCCCCTGAGCTCGTCCATTCCAGGGTATTCGGGCTAGTCCGCCAGCAGACACCAAGTCTGTGGTTATCCGTTCTACGGGACGCCCACTCAGGGTAAACAGTCTTATTTCAACCTCCAGAAGCTGCCCGGGTTGGTTGTGTTCAAACACAAACTCCGTTGATTCATGCATCGGATTAGGATAGTTAAATACATTCTGTACCGACAAATCCCGTGAGGCGGCTACCTGAAATTGGATCTGTTGCTCTGAGGGATTATTATATACATCCCACGCTTCCACATTCAGTTCATACGAGCCTTCCGGTAGTGATTCAATTGGATATTCGATGCGCCCTTCCTGATAACTGTCAATGGTACTTTCGTAGTATTTATTGAGCACAAATTTCTGTTCGGGTTGGGTGTCAATAGTGGCAATGATTTCATGTCCAATTCCATTACCCGTTGTATTTATGCCAGATTGATCGAAAAGTTCCACAATCAGGGTGGGCGAGTCATTAACTAAGGCTCCATTTAGAAAGGTTTCATCATTTAGGTAGACATCCATTTCCGGCCCCTGTTGATCAACCGGAGCATTTTCGTTGATCCCTTGAAAGCGAATACGTTCAAAAGAGCCAGTCGCATCGATATCCGAAGCTGTCGATTGGGCGTACATCAATACTCGGCCTGTGGAATCACTGTAACTGATGTCTTCCGGTATGATGAACTGAGCAGACAGTTGCCCGTTTTGCACACTTACCGGACCAGAAAACAATACGTCATTTTGAATGCGATATCGGCACTGCGGGAGATAACAGGATGGCGCCCATGATTTGTCGGCATAGGATACATAGCGATCAGCATCCATGACGGTAACTTGTGCTCGTCCCTGGAAAGAGGGTTGCGGGTTTCCTTGCCAATTCAAGACATTTCCGCCTATTTGGGCTTGGGAAAGAGCCGGCAAGGTATAAATAGAGTCTGGCGGTTGGGTGGCAATAGAGGCATTGTTCAGTTCCGTAACTTCCGTTTTCTGCTCCGGCAATCCTATTCGCTGGACCGGATCCCCAAGGAGAATAAATTTTCGGCTATTGAACGAAGCTCCCACGGAGGTGTTTTTGGTATTCCTCATGATATCTCCCAACCGTTGTGGCCTCCCTTGAGAATCGCGTGTAATCATCTGCTGAGAGAGTTGAATGTTCAGCCCAAAATTGCTGGAGGTTGGCGTGCTGCTGGTATAGACCACCCGCGTGGTAGTAAACGCTGCGGTAGCCCCACCTTTTGGCCAAAGGACGAGTTCTTCGGCTCCCGATTGCCCATCCGGATCATCATAGCGACCGAAGGAGCAGGTGGCGGTAACAAAGATTGTGGGTTTCTGCTGATTGGTCAGTTCACGGACTTGCTCGGCTACAAAAAGTCGTTCGCCGCTCAATATCCGTTCCGCTCCATGACCAGAATAATTTAAAACCAGCGAACCATCGTTGACCGCTCGGATAAAGTCGCGGCTGGCCTGAGGCATCCGCCGACCTTCGGGCGTAAATTCAGCAGGGTAGCTCAGTTCATAAATCTTATTGAACCGAATGCCCGCTTCTTGACGATTAAGTCGCTCCGCCGTGCCTTCGGCGTTCAGGGTGTGAAGATCACGATCATTGCTGGATCCTGCCAAATCATCATCGGCGGCGAAGGTAAATTCGGTGCGCCAGCTGCCCCGAGAGGATGGTGATTCGTACTGCCGCCACTTTTCCATGACCGCTTGGGCTTCTTCTACTGATTGAACCGGTAGCCGACCGATTCCAATATCCAGACGTTGGGAGGTATCATTGGAGTCCCAGCTACCTTCCTGATCGTCAAGTAGGCCAAAAAAATCATCACTTCCATAGCTGCTAACCCGACTGTATGATTCCTCACTTTGATAGGTGAACACCAAATTGGGACGTCCCTCGGAACCCAATATATTCTTGTAATCAAACGATGTATCCCCAAAAAATAATAGATATTCGGGCCGTGGGGCATTGTCTTGCAGAGCTCGTTGATCCAGATGTCGCATGTAGTTACGTATGGCTACGACATCGGGAGTGCCTCCTGAAAAGGCATTAAACAGCTGTTGTTGAGTGACGACCACTGGGGTGAGCTGATCATTTTGCTGGCGATAATTTGCCCATTCTTGAGCCGCGGAAAGTAACCGTTGGGAGGTCACAATTACATAATTAGGATAGCCAGCCGGTGATTTTACCTGCTGATTTTTTACCGTAGAACCAATGGGGGGCGTTTTAGGTTGGGGGGTGGCCAAAAATTGTTCTCCCGCCCTACCCGAAGCCCGAACCTGATACTGATCGCCGGAAGGAGTAGCCTCCAGCCAGATCGGATCAGTGGGGTCGCTAACATTCAAGACATAGGGCGCACTATTGAAACCGCTGAGTATATACTCATCAATGCTATTGGAGCTGCCATCCGGGGGGGCGTAGAAACGGAGCTGGTTACTGTTGGCCTGGAGCGGCCGATGCGCAAACACGCGGATCCAATCCACCCAGGCGCGAGCACCAGAATCACCACTTTGATAACGCATGGTTATCTCTACAATGCCATTTTCCACCGGAACCTCTAACTGGGTGTCCAGCATATCTGTTCGAGCCGCAAAACCTTCTGGGGAGGTGTAGCTAAAAATTTGAGATGGGGAGAGGGTACCGGCTAGTTGTCCGTTTACAAAGACCTCAATGCGATTGCTCTGTATAGAACGAGCGGCCGCTTTTGCCTGGATAGTGAGGGTCGGTGTGCCGGTTAAGCCGGATAGCGTATCTCGAAATACGACCTGCTCCACGCCCAACTCGAGACGATCCCCCAGCCACTCCAAGCCGGATTTTAAATCTTCTTCCGGCTTATGTCGCTCTTCTTCCATCCAGCGAAAATCGTTGAAGGTGGAATGTTGTTGATTCACCGTAGAACCGGAATAGTTCTCCGGCTGGGCCGATACTCCCGGCGAGGATCCTACTTTCAAGAATACATAACTAGTATCGCTATAGGGGTGAATTTGCTGGGTGAATTGCGTGGCATCGCTATTCCATTTAACGCGATGCGGGGCGGCAGCCCAAAACAGTATACGATCTCCATCATCCAGGGAACCGTCGCCCGTGCCTTCGCGCAACACTGGTAGTTCCCGAAAGTTTGGTAACGGCTGATCGTTGGGGTGGGGAAGTGGATCCGGTCGCATGGCCCAAACTTGCAAATGCTGAGGATTGATATCTTGCACAGGGATCTCCAAGTTTTCCAGATAATCAGCATCTAGTTGGTACAGATTCGATTCTATAATGGGAATTTTGTACCACTGGCCAGCACTCAATGGTTCCGCCTGTCTATGTATTTGTTGTACCGACTTTTCCCTGCCACCTGCCGGTTTATCAAAGACCCGAAAGCGAACTCGTTGTGTGACCAGTGCCTCTTTGGATCCGGCCGAGCGTACGACATGAAGGCGAAGACTGACGCGTTTGCTGCCCCGATAATAACCGGGTATATCTTGTTCTATAAGAGGGGAATTGGGCTCAGTTGGAACTCCGGTAACCGAACGATACTGCTTCCAGCTTTGAGTGTTAAATGACCAGCGCGAAATGGGTACACGGCGAACGACTTGAGATAAAATTTCTACCGGTGGTTGATCATTGAGATAGCCTGGGAATTCAAATGGTTGATCCAGATTTAAACTGTCATTTCGGAACTCATATTCGGTATATCGATCTGTAGAACGCAGTTTGGTTAACTGCTGGGCCTGTAGCGTAAGCACAGGTAAAATGCCCCAGAGGATAGCCAGTCCGAGCGTCCAGTGTAGTATTCTGGACATTCTTTCAGTATGGTTGGTAGTTTGGATCAAATTACGGATAGCGAAAATGTGGATGTGAGTCTCTCCAATAACGAGAATCAATATACGCTGTTTTATCCAGAGAGGTCAAAAAGTAGCAATCAGCGTGGAGAAAGCCTATCGGGCACGTAGTATGGACATAGCATTGCGGCAAAAAAAAGCCCTCCGGCCTGCGGCAAGAGGGCTTCTTAAATAAGTATGGGTGGGAAGATGAATTATAACATCTCAACAACCATCGCGGATGCACCACCACCGCCATTACAGATACCAGCGCAACCCTTGGTACCACCTGTTCGATTAAGAGCGTGCAACAAAGTTACGATGATACGAGCACCGGAACAGCCAATAGGATGACCGATACTTACCGCTCCGCCGTGGATATTCACTTTCTCCGGATCCAGTTCCAGAAGCTGATTGTTGATCAGGGAAACGACAGAGAAGGCCTCGTTGATCTCCCACAGATCGACCTCGTCTTTATCCAGGCCGGCACGTTTCAGGGCTACCGGAATGGCATCGGCCGGAGCCGTCGTAAACCATTCGGGCGCTTTGGCGGCCGAACCCTGACCGGTGATCTTGGCCAACGGTTTCAGCCCCAACTCTTCGGCTTTTTCAGCAGACATCAATAGCACGGCTGCTGCGCCATCGTTGATAGAACTAGCGTTTGCCGGGGTTACGGTACCGCCTTTTTTGAAAACGGTAGGCAGTTTGGGAAATTTCTCGAATTTCACGCGATTCAATTCCTCGTCGCTGTCAACTTCGGTGACATTGCCTTTGCGATCTTTCACCTTTATCGTCGTGATTTCATCATCAAACCAACCTTCGTCGCGAGCTTTGATGGCTCGTTTGTAGGAAGTTTCGGCAAACTGGTCTTGGTCTTCACGGCTTATGTTGCAGTCCGACGCGCAGAGCTCGGCAGCGCTACCCATGTGGAAATCATTGTAAACATCCCACAGGCCATCTTTGATAATACCGTCTTGCACTTCTCCATGACCCAATTTGGATCCGAATCGTTGCTTGGGAAGGTAGTAGGGCACATTACTCATGCTTTCCATTCCTCCGGCTACGATCACATCGGCTTCGCCCAGTTGAATCTGGTTGGCGGCAGTCATAATGGCTTTCATACCAGAAGCGCATACCTTGTTAATCGTTGTGGAGGGCGTATTTTCACTTAATCCAGCCTTCATAGCCGCTTGACGAGCAGGGGCTTGTCCCACACCCGCGGTCAATACATTACCCATTACAACTTCTTGCACTTGCTCGGGTTTTACGCCCGCGTCTTTCAACACATCTACGATGGCGGCTGCCCCTAATTCAGGAGCGGAGTAGGAGGCAAGGCTACCACCAAAGGATCCCAGTGGGGTTCGTTTTGCGGAGACTATAACTACGTCTTTCATATAATAATGGAGTTTAATATTAGCATTAAAAAATAAATGAGATTCAATAGACCGTATTAAGCAAAGGCCTGATCCAGGTCGTCAATAAGGTCGTCAATATCTTCAATTCCAACGGACAGTCGTATCAGGGAATCCTTTAATCCCGCTTTTTCTCGTTCTGCTTTGGGGATGGAGCCATGCGTCATTGAAGCTGGATGGCTAATCAAAGATTCAACTCCACCCAGACTTTCGGCCAGGGTAAAGTAACGAGTGCGCGTCATGAAAGCTTGTGCTTCCTTCATGGTGTCATCGGTCAATGTAAAAGAGACCATGGCTCCGAAGTCGGACATCTGCTTTTTGGCAATGTCATGTTGTGGATGCGACTCCAATCCCGGATACCGAACATTGCCTACGGCCGGATGGTTTTCCAGGAAGTCGGCGATGTTCTTAGCATTGTTGGTCGCTCGCTCAACACGTACAGATAATGTTTTAATGCCTCGCAGGGTGAGGTAGCAATCCATAGGACCGGGAATGGCACCGGTTGTTTTCTGTTGAAATCGCAGATGTTCCAGGATCTTTTCATCGGAGGTAGCGATGGCACCACCAATAATATCTGAGTGTCCCCCCAAATATTTGGTTGTTGAGTGGAGTACCGCGTCGGCTCCCAGATCCAGAGGATTCTGCAGATAGGGCGAGGCAAAAGTATTATCCACTACCGAGATGATATCATTGGAACGGGCGTAATCGGTAAGCTCCTGAATATCAACAATGCGTAACAGGGGATTGGTGGGGGTTTCAATCCAGATCATCTTGGTTTGATCCGTCCGGGCCTGCTCCACCTCATTCATATCAGACATATCCACAAAGGTATAATCAACGCCATAGGGTTGAAAAACCTGAGTGAACAATCGGTAGGATCCACCATAAAGATCATTAGAAGCAATAACATGGTCGCCGGGGCGCAGCATTTTCATAATTGCGTCCATGGAGGCGCATCCGCTGGCAAAACAGGCGGCTTGATCGGCATTTTCCAGGCCGGCAATCATCTTTTCTAAAGCAGTTCTGGTCGGATTGCCTACTCGGGCATAATCGTACCCCTTATTCACATTCGGGGCTTCCTGAGCATAGGTTGAGGTTTGAAAGATCGGAGGCATTACCGCACCGGAGGTCTCTTCCGGCTGTTGCCCGGCGTGTATCGTTTTAGTATTAAATTTCATAAGAATCGGTTCTGCAGACTTCGTGGTTTAAATGATGGTGATGGATAAAAAAGGAATTGGTTACAAGTTGGCTTTTTTAAAAGCTTCATCGGCCTTAGGTGTCATCCCCAAATAGGAGTAAGCATGATAAAGAGCTTTCCAGATGTCCGTGTCTTGCGGCTGAATTTCCGTCACCCGTTCCAAGTATGGCAGTGCTGTTTTTATATAATCTTCAATCAAACCTGAGGTTGTTTCATATTGCTGGGATGAAACATAGGGTGCTAAGGTTAGATAAATTTTTGAGGCATTATGAAAATAGATACCCACTTCTCTTAACACGGTCATATCATCCTGTGTCAAATTACCGGCCCGCAAATAATTGTATTCTCCCCCCGCTAACTGTTGTTCAATATTAGCGAAGGTGGCATCCAGCGAATCCGTCCATAAACTGGATTTGGTTTGATCCGGTAGACTATCCAGGGAAACCCGATAGCGGAGGCTGTCCACATTCCGTAATGAGTCTAATCGGCTTTGGAGATCTAACTGCAGCTGTTCGGCTTGTCGTTTGGCTAAGGCGTATTGTTGAGCTCCCAAATTCTGTAAAATTTGAACGCTATCTGGATACTGCTCTTTCAGACCATTCAGTAGTTGGATAGCCCGAGGATGTTCCTCTTGTTGTATATAGCGTTGGGCAAGGATGCCTGTGATGTTGTGTTGATCGGATAAGGCACTATTGTGTTGTTGATAATATGCGTAGGCCGAGTCGGTTTGACCCTCTTGGAGCATGGTGCGCACAATCCGGATGTGAAATTCTTTGGATTGCTTGCCTTCCGTATGGTCGCGGATATATTTCAGTTTGCTAAGTAGTTCAGTACTTTTTTCGCTTTTTTCGTAAGCCAAGGCAATCATTTGATGAGATACCAAACTATCCGGGATGATGGTCGTTGCATTGGTCAAATGAGCAATGCTGTTGGCCAGCTGATCTTCGTTGGGGTTGTCCTTTTCAAGTAAAGCAACTCCCGCGTTGTGCTCAATACTCCATGTACTTTGCAACAAGGGGACAATATCGGCGGATTCCTGATTACTCCGTTTTTGATCTCGGTATAACTGCTGAGCCTTTAGCAAAGCGGCACGCATTTTTTCGTAATTTCCGAGTCGTTTAGCCGGATTCGATTTATTCGAGGCAATCTGCGAATGGATGTATCCCCGATAATAAAAGGCATCCGCGTTTTCGGGAGATTCCTCAATAGCCTGACTCAAATTTTTCAACGATTGGCCATACTGTTGTTTGGCCAGATTGAGTTTGGCTTCTTCGATAAGTGGTTGTGTAGTACAGGCACTTAAAAAAAGAAGCCCGAAAGCGAGTATAGCACTCGCCATTCGGGCTTTAAGACCTGCAATTTGTCGTAATGTAGTTTTCAGCATTGCATGCTATTTACTGCAGAAGCAGGTGCTTACATTCCAGCTTTTTCCATGGCTTCCTGAGCTTTCTCATTCATACCCAGAGAGGTATAAACACGAAACAGGTTAGACCAGAATTGTTTGTTGTTAGGCTCAATTTCCGTGGCCTTTTCATAGTATTTACGAGCTTCTTGTAGTTGCTCTTTGGCTTCTTTATCCAGTTCGGCCGCTTTTTCGTTGTCTTGCGTTCGGTTACGCTCTTCAAAAAGTGCAGCTGCTTTGTTTTGATAAATAATGCCCAAGGTATTATGCGCGATGGCTTCTTCTGGGCGAATCTCAACAACCTTTTTCAAGGAACTGGAAGCCTCGGAAGTCATCTCGTCAATTTGAGCTTGAAGTTCTTCATTCGTCTTCTCCAGAGAATCAATCTTCGCCTGGGCCTCTTCATCACCATCATTGTCGGCCTTTTCAAGCTCAAACAATTGATCATAGTTGTCAGAGAGCTCTTCTGTTAATCGAGTGGCCGATTGATAAATGGTAGTACCATATACCAAGTGATACTGTGCGTTATCCGGCTGCATTTCGATAAGTTTGCGAACGGTGCTCAGTGCTTTATCGTACTCTTGGAGACTGAGATAGGTATCGGCCAAGTCTTGGCGCAGCTTAACATTATTTGGGTAGTTTTCAAGTCCTTCGCTTAACAGGTCTCGAGCTTTTTCATAGCTCTCTACATTGCGATAGAACAAGCCGAGTCGCTGATATTTGTCAGCAGGCGGATTCTCGGTTTTCTGCATGTAAACTTCCATGGCATCAATAGCGCCCGGAACGTTGTTGTTCATGACTTGGATTTCGGCCAGTACTTGCCAGGAAAGAGTGCTATCCGGGATAATAATGGTAGCATTCTTCAAATGAGATACCGCATCATCCATCTTGCCTTCAATAGCTCGGAGACTGTCACTACCAGCAATTTTAACCGCGGAATTGTGCTCTTCACTCCAGGTAGAAGTTAAAACCGCGTCCAAGTTTTCGGATTCGGCCGGTTTTTCTTCCATGGTCGCGTAGATAGAATCTGCTTTGCCAAACAGCTTACGCATTTCTTTATAGTTTTCTTTGCGATCAGCCGGTTCCTTTTGATTAGCTAATTGGCCTATGGCTACAGCCTTGTAGTAATAAGCATTAGCGTTGTTGGGATTCGTTTCCAGGGCGCGGTTAGCTGCTTCGAGGGCTGCTTCCGGATTTTGGCTGCGAAGACTGTTTTTGGCTTCCTTTACATTGGGATCCAAATTGGAGCAACTCGCAAGCAAGCCAATGGAAAGAAGTAGTGTAAATAGGCGTAACGAACGTTTAAACATGATGTTAGGCTTGGTAATTGATTTTTATGTTATGCCGCAAAATTGATCTGGAAAATAAGTATAAGCAGTGGTGTTCGCAATCATTCTATGTTTAGATGCATACTTCTGGGTTTTTCGATATACTTGAAGTCATGATTACCCCCACAACATTTTCGATTAAAGAGTCGGATGGATATCGTTTTGTTCATCTCAAAGCTACCCCCGTACCCGATCAGTATTCTCCAAATCCCGTTTTGGTTTTGATTCACGGGATGTTTGGAGATGTGGGCAATTTTCAAGCGCTGGCTCAAAAACTCCAAGCCGCCGGTTGTGACATCTGGATTCCGGAATTACCCTTGGAGGAGGCTCCAAGGAATGTGTCCATACAATATCTCGGAAATTGGCTACGCCAGTTTCTTCGGCAAATGCAGATTAATGATCCGGTACTGGTAGGCAATTCTTTGGGAGGACACATCGCTCTGGATGTGGTAATCAGGAAAACTTATACTGTTGCCGGATTGATATTAACGGGTAGCTCGGGATTGTTTGAAAATCACTTCGGAGACTCCACTCCACGTCGCTATGATCGCTCGTATGTTCGAAATCGAATGGAACAAACCTTCGAGCATTTTGAGATTACTGAGCGTATGGTTGACCGGGTGATGAATGTTTTGGGCGACCGGAGTAAATTGCTTCGTATTGTCTCTTTGGCTCGATCGACCCGAAAATATAATGTCGAGTCGCAACTCAAGGATATTTCATTGCCCACGTTGCTTGTTTGGGGGAAGCAAGACCAAATAACTCCACCACATGTTGCTGAGCAATTTGCCACGTTGCTTCCTGATGCTACCCTGCGGTGGATTGACCGGTGTGGGCATGCTCCTATGATGGAGTATCCGGATCGTTTTTTTGTGGAAATGAAGCCCTTTATAGAGCGAATATTCAGAACGAAAGAAGTGCCTTTAACTAATTCGAATTAAGTAATCTATTAAGTTATGAGTAAACAAATAATCCATACCGATAAAGCCCCCGAAGCAATTGGACCATATAGCCAAGCCGTTGTACACGATGGCGTGGTTTACTGCTCCGGTCAAATTGCGCTGGATCCGGAGACGATGGAATTCGCGGGCAATAACGTGGCCAGCCAAACTGAGCAGGTTATGAACAATTTGGAACAGGTGCTCAAAGCCGCGGGCAGTGATTTTGATAAAGTAATTAAGTGCAGCATTTTTCTGGCTGACATGGGGGATTTTATCAAGGTCAACGAATTGTACGGCGAACATTTTCCAGAAAATCCACCGGCCCGAGAAACGGTAGCGGTTAAAACTCTGCCTAAAAATGCACTGGTTGAGATCAGTTGCGTAGCGCACACCTAATCCCACCTCAGGTATTGATCGTCATAAGGTGATATCCGAAATCCGGATATCACCTTTTTTTAAATTGGTTAGCGTAAGGGCAGCTCGAACTCCTTATCACGCACATTGCCCGCCTGATCAGGCAAAACCACTCGCAAGGTGTTCTTTTTCTCTGGTTTGAAATCGGGATGATAGAATATCAGGTAATCGTTTTCGGGATCGAATTCCGGGATTCCGCGTAGCCCATTGCAATAGATTTCGGCATTGGTATAATCTACTCCTGAGCGTTCATCCAACACACGTACTTGAGCTACCCAGTGGCCATCGGCACGCCGATAAAGCCGGGGTTGTTCTATCGTAGGCTTGGTTAGATCGGTAAGCACCCGATATGGGCCAAATCGATCCGCTTCTGCCGTTAAGGTGTGTCCGTTTTGATGAGTGGTAATGTATTGCCAATCTCCATTCTTTAAGCTTTTGGCGTAGAATGCTTTTTTGGCAATTAACGTGTCCGATTTAGGGAGCACGGTCGAGATGTGAAACGGGGGACGAAATGGGGCATGATCCGGCCAAAGTGCTAAACCTAGACTATCCGACCCGGTTTGGTCAAATGCCCCCACCGAAAGGGTATCATAAACCATGTCGGCGGGGAAGAGAATGCGAAATCGATGATTATCGGTGTATAGGGTGGAAGATTGTCCCGGAATAATTCGATGCAGCAGTGTTTTATGTCCGTGGCTATCTTTGAGCCAACCGGATCCAGTCTCAATAGAAACGGCGTGCCGCATTGAGTTGGAATAGTAACTATTGTGGCTCTTAAACGATCCAAATGGCTGGAACCGAAGCTCATCATTTGAACGGCTGGCTACCCAATTATTATCCCAGATAAAATCTCGATCGATATGATAAGGTGAATTGCGTTCTGCGTGTCCATTGGTATGATTTTGCCTTCGTCGGACTCGGCTGGAGAGGGGGGCATCCTTCAACACCTCCAAGGTTAAACGAGCCGTGGAGCTATTCCCGAAATAGTCGGTGGCTATAATTTCTACTTGATGTTTGCCGGGGGAGAGACGCAATTGCCCATTACCCAAAGTGCGATCATAAAAGGGCAAGGTGTTTCCGTCAACAATAAAGGTTCGTTGATAGCCATCGCGACTCTTCTGAAGGATGGGATAAACACGATCCAAGAACATCTGATCAGATTCCTTGTAGGAAAAAGAATCAACTTTGGCTTCAAACCGTAACTGGTCATCTACTTTCATAGCCAGTTTGTATACCGCATAGACGTTGTACACCTTGTCGGCTTTGTCAAAAACATCGACGCCCAATCCTACGGTACCAGTTACTTGAGCGGTACCAAAATCGTAAATTCCATTTCGCACGGTTGGCCCCAATGTTTTTACCGTTTTTTCCCCATAGATCAAGGCATCCGCTGAGAGGGGTTCGATTGATAAAGCCGAAAATTGGGGCGCCCGATGATCCGCAATACTCAGATTGGTCAACAGGGGATTGAAGGGGCGATTATCCGGTGTGCGCAGCTCGAAGTGCAAATGGGGTGGACCAACACCGGATTCACCCGTATAGGCAATGACTTCTCCTTGTTCGACATGGATCGCAAAGGGTTCCATGTCGCGTTCGAAATCAAAATCGTAGGTTTGTAATCGCAGTGAATCTACCACTGCGCGGATTTTTGGGGCAAACTCCATTAAGTGCGCGTATACGGAAAGTGAGCCATCGTTGTGCTTGAGGTAGACCACTTTACCATATCCTTTGGGGCCAATGCTTATGTAATGTACGATCCCTGGTCGGGTCGCGTACACTTTATAGCCTTTCCGTCCCCAGGTTTTCATATCCAAAGCGGCATGAAAGTGTCCGGAACGGGTCTCGCCGAAAGTCGCGCTGGCATAACGGCTGGCATTGGTCGGCCAGATATAGGTATCCTCAGGATTCCAAAAAGAGAGCACTTCCGCTTTGGAGACATTTCCGTTGGTAGATTGCGCAATCAAAGTAAAGGGTAGGCAAACTATCAACAGGCCGTAGGATAATATGACTGCTAATTTTTTGGGCAACGCAGATATGGTTTTAGGATTCAGATCTAACCCTGAGATTAAGATCGAGGGACGGATCGATAAGTTCCGCTAAAATGCGATCTCCTTCTTGTATAGCGGAGACGCCTTCAGGGGTTCCGGTGAATATGAGATCGCCGGGTTGAAGAGTGAATATGGAAGATAAATAAGCAATGGTTTCTGCTACCGGAAATAACATGTCCTTGGTAAAGCCATGTTGTCTTATCTGATCATTGACGGTTAATTTGAGCTCTAATGTTTGGGGATCGGCAACCGAATCCGCTGATACAAAGGAGCTGATAGGCGCGAAGGTGTCAAATCCTTTGGCTACCGCCCAGGGATGGGATCGATCCTTGGCCCGTTGCTGAATGTCTCGCGCGGTGACATCAATCCCAATTCCATAACCAGCAACATAAGATAAGGCGTGATCTGTGGATATGTGTTTGCCCTCCCGCCCTATAGCTACTACCAGCTCCACCTCATGATGGACATTGGAACTTTTCTCGGGCAGAACTATAGCTGCTTTATCGTAGGTTATGCTAGAGTCAGGTTTGATAAAGACTACCGGCTCATCGGGAACCGCGTTGTTTAGCTCCTCTGCGTGTTTGGCATAATTTCGCCCAATACAGTAGATATTTTGAACATTTAAATCGGATAAACCAGGAATCGGTTTCAGTGGGTTCATACTATTCTATCATCTGAGGTTGATTGTATATGACCGGGATGGAATATACGAGACCTGGATGTGTGGAAACAAAAAAAGCCTTAACACGATGAAGCGTTAAGGCTCAAAAAAGTAAGTAATAAAAGGACGTACTAGTTAGGGATAACGTGTACCGTCTTACGGCTACGTCCTTTGCCACCGCGGAACAATACTTTTCCGTCAGCTTTGGCAAATAATGTATCGTCGCCACCACGGCCTACATTTTCTCCGGGATGGAACTTGGTTCCACGCTGACGAACAATGATGTGTCCAGCACGCACAGCTTGACCGCCGTACTTTTTAACACCTAGCCGTTTCGATTCCGAATCGCGACCGTTTCTTGTAGATCCTTGACCTTTCTTATGTGCCATAACAAATACAGATTTTGCTGGTTAAGCAGAGATGTTTTCAATTTTGAGTTGCGTCAAATGTTGACGATGTCCTCGTTTGACGCGATAGCCTTTACGACGCTTTTTCTTGAACACCATTACTTTGTCATCTTTCAGGTGATCCAGAACTTTTGCTTTCACTTCGGCGCCTTCAACAACGGGGGTTCCAACAGTGGTATTATCACCGTCATTGATTAACATAACGCGATCAAATGATATCTCGCCGTCTTTTTCTTCAGACTGACGATCAACAAAAATCACATCGTCTTCAGCTACTTTGTATTGATGTCCACCAATTTCTACAACTGCGTACATGCTTGTGGGTACTCGTCTTTAAAATTTGCAGTATACTTTCGATAATAGACCTCGAATATAGGGGTTTACGTGTGCAAATCAAAGACAATTTTATGCTGAACATTTGTGTGTAATCAACTATTTTGGAGATCGAACAATCAGCAATTGACGGACAGGGCATTATGGCCAAAGAGAAAGAACTTCCTGATCTACATAAGAAGGCATTAAAGTATAAGAACCGAAAACGCTTGCAGCATGATGGCGGCCGGGCGTGGAGCCGAGATAGCCAACTGCACGAAGCGATTAAGGGTAGAAACTATCATTTGGAGACAGTCAAAGACAAAAAAGAGTAATCTCCACCTTCATCGCCGTAACTTAATCTCAAGCTCAATCAGTACTACTGGTTGAGCTTTTTTGGTAGCACAAGGGCTTGAGAATTTATTGAGATGGGAGGTATATTGCTCGCTGGTAATTTTTCGTTATAGCCTCCAATCAATTTCACAAACTCGATAATAATTCATCGCTATGAGTACCTATGACGTGACTGATTTTCAAACGGATGTTATTGAAACGAGTGCTGAAGTTCCTGTATTAGTAGACTTCTGGGCTCCCTGGTGTGGACCGTGCCGGCAATTAGGTCCAGTGCTGGAAAAGCTTGCTAAACAGGCCGAAGGCGCGTGGAAGCTGGTCAAAGTGAACAGCGATCAGCATACCGATCTATCTATTCAGTACCAGGTACGGGGCATTCCCAACGTTAAGTTGTTTTACGAGGGAGAAGTGATTGAAGAATTTTCGGGGGCCCTGCCCGAACATCTGGTTCGTAAATGGTTACAAGAACATCTGCCAGAAGGGCACGGTGGTGTAGGAGACTGGCAAACCAAGGTTCGAGAGTGGGTCGCTCGTAATGAATTGGATGCTGCCCGAGATTATCTGATGGAGAAATGGAATGAGGAATCGGCAACCGATGATATGTTGGTGCGATTAGCGCTTTTATTGTTACCTGATGAGGTGGAGGAAGCCCAAACGGTATTTGAAGACATCAAGCAACCTTTCAAATATCAGGTGGAACGGGAAGCGTTAGCAACCATTGCTCATCTTAAAGAGGTCTTAGATGATCCAAAGGTGATCAAAGAAGCTGATGAATTTTCACAGCAGGTGATAGAAGATTATCAACAGGCCGCTAAATTGTTGTTTAAGGGTGATATTGAAGAGGCGTTGGAGGCTTTCATTAATCTGATTGCCCTTTACAAACAATTGGATGATGAAGGACCGCGTAAAGCAACGCTGGCCATCTTCAAGATACTGGGCGAAAACCATCCCTTGACCACCAAATACCGCCGCCGCTTTTCCATGGCATTATATTGATCAGTGTGTCAGTGCTTCAGTGTTTCAGTGTTTCAGAGGTGGCTTGCTGGGAATTAGGCACGATACCTTAGCTAATATCAAGATTATTCTAACTTTCCGCAGAGCGTAAAATAGTGTTCGAGCACTTAATTTTTTCCTATCTCTATACCCTCTGAAGCACTGTCACACAGAAGCACTGACACACTGATCCACTGATCCACTGATAGCTCAATTCTTGCGGGCGGTGGTGTAGCTGGTGGGGTGTGCCCGATGAATGCCAGTTTTATTTACATGCCCGATATATTTGCCCAGTACGCGAACTTCTTCAAAAATATCCGGCTCCACGATAATGTCATCATAATCTTCGTTGGCCGGTTCCAGGCGTAGGCCGTTATCATCGTGGTAGATGCGCTTGAGACTGGTTTCGCCATTGTACAGTACAGCCCCGATATCACCATCTTTGATATCAGAATCCATAAGCAGAACGAAATCACCGTCATAAATACCAGCATCCTTCATACTCATGCCGGAAACACGCAGAGCGAACATTTTATCCAGATTTGGGAATACCGTTTCCATAGTGATATGACCAAGATCCGCCTCTACAGCTTCTTGCAGGTAACCCGCAGCAATAATTCCCTGCACCGGTACCCCACCATAGCGAGGGGTTTCGTGTTCTTCATCAACTAAATGCTGATGATCGGGATGCAGATCGTATTCATCATCTTCATTTTTAATCAGGTATCCCTTTTTGAGTAGGGCTTGTATATTCTGGGTAACGCTGTTGGGGGATTTATACCCGAACTCCTCAGCAATTTCTCGATATGTAGGCCAAATATCGTTGTCTTTCTTGTATTCAACGATATATTCAAAGAAAGCCTTCTGTTTTCTGGTCAGTTGTGCGTTATCCATAGGGTTACCCACTTAATTTATGTAAGATACATGTGTAATAAACTAAGTGCCGGATTAAAGGTCAACTTAAAATTACTATTTATGCGACGAAGCATTTCTTTGCCATCCATTCTGTTAATTATCGTTGTAATGATCATTTCTTCGGCTTGTAAGACAACCGATGAAGTCAAACCTGCGGAGAAACCAGCGGTCGAGGAAACTATACCTTCTAAAGAGCGAACGGTTTGGGATGAGATGCGGATGGTCACCGATGCTTATTACAGCCGATCCTATGATGCGGTTTCTCGCTATTTGATTCCAGATGTATATAGGGATCCCGCTACGGATCATGCTTGGCGAGCGATAACCCACATTTCGCTCGATCGAGGGCAATTACAAGAAGCATATAGCATAGCTCGGGAAAGTAATAGTCCAACAGCTTGGATGGCATTGAGTTTTCAAGATTGGGAATCCACTCAAATGTTGGATTTACTGTATTCCGATTGGCTTCGTTATCCAGATTTGCGTGGGGGGATCAGTTTAATTCTTGGTCGACAAGGGAATGAGGAGAGCTATACTCAGTTATTATCGGTTGTTGACTCTACCCGGGGACAGTCCTACGAGAACGAGGTAGCTATGGCGCTTAGTCGGCTTCAGGCCGAGCAAGGGCTAACAAGTGGACACCAGCAATGGTTGCGAGAACGGGTATTCGCGGATGGTACCGATGAGCCACTGAATTTGAACTATTTATATGGCGCGTATCGCACCGATGAGGAGCTACCCGAACGTTTGGTGACCGATCTTATCAAGGGTTGGCGTAAATGGGGTTTTGGGCGATCTCCGCTCATCAATCAGTACATGCTGAAAATCACCGGGGGACGCTTACCATCGGATTACTTGGATACCTATTTGACCTCCGATGATTTGCGATCCGGTGTTCAGTTAGGTATCGAAACAGCTCGCTGGATGTATGAGTACGGGCGTCCCGATGCGCTGTATGATCGCGTGATGATTGGTTTGCTTCAACACGCTAATCCTCACGTTCAGGCTGAAGCCGTATTGGCCGCCTCGCAGCAGAAGTCCCCGAGTGAATCCGTCGCGGAGCAATTACAGCAGATGATCCATGCGAAATCTTCTACCGACTCCATGGTTTGGTTGACAGCGGTGGAAGCTTTCATGGATCATCCCAATTGGTTGCCCGATGGCTGGTTGGATGAAGCGAAAGCCCGGGCAGTTGAGAATCCCTATTTCACGGATCGCTGGTTGCGCATTCTGATTAATACGAGAGGCGCTTTGGTATATCTGGACGAAGTCAACGAATATGTTCAATCAGCGGAAGTCAAACGAATGGTACCCGCATTTACGCATTTAGGACAGCTTCTGGCAAGTAATCGGGAGTGGTCGGATGATCAATTACTACGTATTCGAGAGTTGGCATTAACGGCCGTTGAGCAAGCGGATCGGGGCGTATTATATGCATTGGAACCCCTGCTTATGGATGATCGACTGGTCTTATTCTCTGATGTGCAGCGCATACTGGATGCCATGCAGCAGTTGCAATTACCCGATGACATAGAAGCCTACCAGGCATTGACACGGGTACTATATGAGCGACCTGCTTTCCGTAAGGCAGCGCAAGCTACTATCGATTCTCTAGCCAGTGTAGGGTACGCACCGATGAATCGATCTTTGCGGGCCATGGGATGGGAAATTGATTCGCAAGCAGAACCCAAGACTACAGTGCCCGATTTCCGTCCGGTGGATTGGGATCGCTTACAAAAATTAGGCGAATATCCGGTACTAGCGCTAAACACCGAAAAAGGCTCCATTAAAGTTCGATTGCACAGTTTAGGGGCTCCGGCTACGGTAAGCGGTATGGATGGGCTGATTCGGAAGAAAGCGTACAACGGAGTGCCCTTTCATCGGGTAGTGCGAAATTTTGTAATACAAGGTGGAGATATCGAACGCCAAGATGGGTTTGGCGGGCCCGATTTTGTTATTCCTACCGAACCGGATATACGTGGCTTCACTCGGGGAGCTATCGGCATAGCCAGCGCGGGGCCGGATACCGAAGGTAGTCAATATTTCATCATGCACCAGTGGAAACCACACTTAGATGGGCGTTATACGCGATTTGGCGAAGTAATCGACGGCATGGATGTAGTGGATCGGATCCAAGTGGGCGATGTAGTGAAATCCGTGCGTTGGCAGTGAAAGACGGGAAACAGCAGATGGGGCGTGAATGGTATGTTGGCTGTTTCTGTGATTCATAAAAAAAGCGGAAGGCGCTGGAGCGCTTTCCGCTTTTCTGATTCGGTTAGAAGCTAGTGCTTCAAAATGGCAGACTTGGCAATTGGTTTCTCGTTTGCCGTCTGCCTTCTCCCGTTATTACGCTTTGGATTTTGATTCCACTTCGCCGTTGGCCTTCACATCCTCCAAACGTACCAGCTTGTCGTTGCCACGTGGTTTGAACGCTTGAATACCAGTAATGTCACGACCCAGGATCAATCCGTGGATATCATAAGTACCTTCGTAGGTATTTACGGATTCCAGGTTAACCATGTGATGGATCACGCGATACTCACCGGTGATACCGTTTCCACCATGCATATCACGGGATTGTCGGGCGATCTCCAGCGCCTTGCCGCAGTTGTTGCGTTTGGCCAAGCTAATCATGGATGGGTGCAGGCGTCCATCATCCTTGAGTTGTCCCAATCGCCAGATCAGCATCTGCATGGAGGTGATTTCGGTGACCATGTTGGCCAGCTTGGTTTGAATCAGCTGATTGGCCCCCAACGGATAATCAAACTGGGTACGCTCCATCACATATTGGCGAGCACGCTGATAGCAGTTTTCGGCGGCGCCGGTGGCTCCCCAGGCAATACCGTAGCGAGCACTGTTCAGGCAGCTGAATGGACCGCGCAAACCGCGAATTTCGGGGAATACGTTCTCATCGGGGACAAAAACATCTTCCAAAATAATTTCACCGGTCTCGGAGGCGCGCAGTGACATTTTATTTTTGGTCTTGGGGGCGCTATATCCGTCCATATCGCTGGTACAGATGAAGCCGCGGATCTCGCCTTTGTCGTCTTTGTTCTCTTTGGCTTTGGCCCAGACGATGGCTACATCGGCAATAGGGGAGTTGGTGATCCACATTTTGGCGCCGTTCAAGATCCAGCCGCCATCGGTTTTCATGGCGGTGGTTTTCATGCCGCCGGGATCGGAGCCGTGATCGGGTTCGGTTAAGCCAAAACAACCGATGGTTTTACCGGCTGCCAAGTCGGGCAAGAAACGCTGTTTTTGCTCTTCGGTACCGAATTCGTTGATCGGATGCATTACCAAAGAGGATTGCACGGACATAAACGAGCGATAGCCGGAATCCACACGCTCCACTTCGCGGGCGATCAATCCGTAGGCGGTGTAACTGGCGCCGGATCCACCGTATTTGGGATCCAGGAAGGAGCCGAGTAGCCCCAAGTCACCCATTTCTTTGGCGATCTCAATGTGAAACTTCTCTTCTTGATTACCTTCCAAAGCACGCGGTTCCAGGTGACCTTGCGCGTAATCACGAGCCGACTCCATGATCATCTTGTCATCTTCGGAGAGTTCGGACTCGAATAAATAAATATCGTCGGGATTGAATTTGCCAGCCATAATAGGGGGTGTTTACATGATTTAGAATTTCTGCAGGCATGTTAAAGACATTGCCTGATAAAGTAAACGAAAATCGTGGATTTCTTTATACAGTGATCGGATTGGATCTATTTGCAGTATAACGTCCTACGGATAGTGAAATTATCGAGTTAAGACAATCGGAGATGGACCATCGACCATCGTGATATTGTGCCTGTATTTTTACTAAGTGACCCTGGGTAGAGTTTTTCGTTAATGGTTAATTGTTATCGGTCTTCTAGTTTTACACTAGCTATTAGTCCCCAATTAACGAATAACCAATAACGATTAACGAATACAACCCAGTCAAGGGCTTTGTACTTAAAAATCAGCAACACACCACGATGGTCAATGGTCTGTCAACGATGGTCAATTACGATCAAGATCCCAAAACTCCACTCCGTACCGGCCGTCTGTCGTTTTAAACCAAATCCGTTATCGTACTCTCCAGATCCCCCACGAACTCCTCAGCGTAGTTGATTTTCGTTTCCTTGGTACTGAAGAAGGGGTTCATCAGGGTTAGACGAATGAGCGTTAAGCTATCCGTGTTGCGCATGCCGTCCCACTGCTGCATGTAGCGATCCAGATATTTTTGGAAGGCGCTGTATTGCAGTTCCGTTTTGGAGACAAAGAAAGGACGATTGCGCACCGTCGAGTAGTGCTCGAAGATTTGACGCGTACGTTTATTGGTCATCTCCGTGGGCTCATGTGGTTTGGCCACGCAGAAACAGGCGATATTGGTTTCACTATCCGGGGCGATGCGTATAAAAGGCGATGCCCCTCGCAGACGATCTTCCAACATAATACGCGACTGAATACTGCGCTCCAGGATCCGGCCGTAGCCGTTTTCATCCAACCCAATAGATTTAGAAGTGAGCCAGGTAGATACCGCACCCGCTGCCGAACGAGAGCCCTCCAAGGTCTGCGGACCTTTATCCCGAACCTCATCAAAATCGATGTATGGAGCTTTTACTGAATTACTATAATACTCGCGGTGGTCGTTACAAATGAAGGTTCCCGACGCGTAGGGGACGTAGCCCAACTTGTGGGGATCCACGGTGAGCGAGTTGCTTTTACCGATGGCACTCAGAGCGGCCTTCATCTGATCGGAGATATATTCGCTATCTTTGTTGCGGAGGGAGCAGAAGAACCCGCCGTATGCTCCATCCACATGGTGCCATATATGGATGCCTTTTTGCGCGTATTCATCCAGCAATTCAGTAACTTGATCTACCGGATCAAAATCGCCGAGCTCCGTGGTTCCAGCTACCGAGACGACCATCATTACCGGACGCTGTGCGGCGTGGGCTTTCTCGATCATCTGACTGAGATGCGTTACATCCTGGCGACCGCGTTCATCCAACGCTACCGGCCAGAACGCTTCTTCGCCCAGACCAAGCAGTTTAACCGCTTTTTGCCAGCTGTAGTGCTTGTTTTCGGGCACTAATATTACCGGCCCGTGGTAGGGGTGATCAAAGATATCACGGTAACGTTGAGCCACCTTCAGCGGATTTTCTTTCAGGATGTGATAGGGCGAGAGCGTATCGTCGTGGGTATCCAGCCATTCGTAAAAATCATCGTATTGATCCCAACCCATGTGTGCTGCTTCGAACAGGGAGAGCTCTTTGCCCTGCGTTCGGGCAATGGCACCCAGGGCCAACCAGCGGGCCATTCGCGATCGGGCCCGAACGGCTCCTTCAAAATTAGCCACAGTTCCACCGGAGGTAAAGTGACCTACGGCACGATCCGGATTATAGCCGTGCATCTCGGCTAGGTCATAGATGGCTTCGTCTTCAATTTCGATCCCCACACGCGAAGCTTCTCCGGTAATATTGTTGGGGTTATGCAACAGCGTCACGATGTGGCCCATCAAAGCGGGTAGCGAAATATCGGTCTGCATGTGACCGATATACCGTGGGGTGAAGGTGGGGATTTCATCTCGAAATCGTTGGGTTAGCTGATCAACAAAGTGCTCAAAATTCGTTCGTCGTTTTATAAAGGCTTCATTTTGTTGATCTTGCTCGGAAATGGCTCGCCCATCTTCGGGGTAGAGCTCGCGTCGCCAATTGTACCAACCCTCGAAAATGTGATCGATAATTTCGTGGGTCAGTTCATAATTTTCAGCTTTAGGACCCAGAAAAAAGCTTTTCAGAGAGACATCCAGCGGATCACAGACGCCGGTTTTGTGCTGTTCTTGCAGTGATAGTGAGGTTTCAGACGATTCGTTTGAAGAATTGTGTGTATGCTGAGAATCATCTGCCGTAGAAGAATTGTTCATGGTGTAACCATTTTCATTCCCGAATTATTCACATTTGATAAAACCAGTATTTCGCTTGATTGCTGTTCTTGAGCTACTTCAAATTCTGATTCATTTACAAGTGATTGTGATTGAAATAGCTTCGAACTTTTCACCTGCCCTGCGTTGCATTTTAAAATGACTTACTCGCAATACGCTTGTATTGCTGTGTCGTCATTTTTAATGCGCCTTGGTCAGAAGAAAATTTCTTGGTGAATAATTCGGCAAGCCCACCAATGCCTTGTGTTGCCCGCGGCACCGGGCTTTTGTCGTTGCGATTGAGTGTTTAGATCGCGCACGAAAAAGCGCATGCGGAAGATAGGGAATTGTTGGGTGGGATGATAGAATAATGGCAGCAGATGTTTAGCTTTGGACAAGCTTCCTCAGACTGGCAGTCGGAGGATTAGCATTTTCGGGAAGCAGAGCTTCCCCATGGCTTTACGGATCGGAGCTCCGTAAAGAGAGGCTCGTTTTCTACAGGCTCGCATTTTGCGAACCTGTGGAAAACTATTGTTGCTGGTTGCAGTGCCTCACTGCATCTAGTGTGACGAGTGAGGGCACTCGTCACAGCGGTAGAAATTAAAAACGCCCGTTGAATTTGCATTCAACGGGCGTTTAAAAAATCAAAACCTACAAGGTATCCAAAAACCTTGTAGGTTTATCAAACTAAAGGGGATTAGCCCATTTCCTGCTTCAGGTGGCGGGCGATGATCAGGCGTTGGATTTCGGAGGTGCCTTCGCCGATTTCCAAGAGTTTGGCGTCGCGCAGGAAGCGTTCTACATGGTACTCCTTGGTGTAGCCGTACCCGCCGTGGATCTGAATGGCTTCCAGAGCAGCTTGCGTAGCTACTTCGGAGGCTTTCAGTTTACCCATGGAAGCCAATTTAGTAAATGGCTTGCCTTGGTCACGAGCCCACGCCGCGCGATGAACCAGCAGACGAGCGGCATCGGTTTCCACTGCCATATTCACCATTTTGTGCTCAATAGCCTGGAAATTGCCGATGGGGGATCCGAACTGCTCACGTTCGGAAGAATACTTCAAGGCTTCTTCCAGTGATCCTCGGGCAATACCTACACCCAAGGCGCCAATACCGATGCGTCCGCCATCCAGTACTTTCATGGTCTGGATGAAGCCTTCGCCTTCCTCTCCAAGCAAATTCTCAGCAGGCACTTCCACATTTTCAAAGTGCACTTCCGTAGTGTCTGAGGAGTTCATACCCAATTTGTGCAGCTTCTTACCGGAGGTCACTCCATCCCAGGCTTTTTCCACAATAAAGGCGCTGATGCCTTTGGTACCCTTGCTGGGATCGGTTTTGGCCAATACTACAAAGGTGGATCCCACCGAACCTTGAGTAATGAAAATTTTGGATCCGTTTAGGATGTATTTATCGCCATCCTTAACGGCTGTAGTCTTCATGTTAGAAGCGTCGCTGCCGGAACCGGGTTCGGTCAGGCACCATCCGCCCAATACGTCACCTTGAGCCAGCGGCGTCAAATACTTTTCCTTCTGTTCATGGTTACCGGCTAAAGCAATGTGTCCGGAGCAAAGTGAAGTGTGCGATGCCACGGTCAGAGCCAGCGAGGCATCCCAGCGGGCGATCTCCTCCAGGGCCAGACATAAGCTAACATAGCCTACATTGCCGCCCCCATATTGTTCATCATATACCATGCCCATCAGGCCTTGATCAGCTAGTTTTTTGATCAAGTCGTGGGGAAATTCTTTGGAAGCGTCGCGCTCCATGACGCCAGGCGCGATGTGTCGTTCTGCAAAATCACGTACACTATCGCGAATCATTTGTTGATCTTCGGATAGATCAAAGGACAATCCGGTTTGGGTAAGGGTTTCCGTACTCATGAATACTAATTAATGTGAATAACTTGATTATGTATAAAAGATAAATTGGCCATCAACGAAGAATAGTAACAGTATAAGAGCCCAGTTCATTCGGCATCAATTGGGAAGATTTCGCTACCCGAAATTCCAATTTACGCCACGACCAATTTCCGGATCCGGGTATTCCCAGCTTACCGCACCTTGATCACAGGCATACATGCAGGTACCGCATTCGATGCAGTCTTCCACTTGGAAATGCACCACGCCTTGCTCATCCACGGTATAGCAGTTAGCCGGGCAGACATAAGTGGTTGCTTTGTGTGGACAGGAACTGTTACAAATGTCCGTATCGACAACAATATGTGGTTTGATATCTGATTTGGACTGGTTTCGGTAGTTAACCAATCCAAGACGTTCAGCTAATTTCAGCTTTTTCATAATGATTTGGCTCCTTTGAGTCCAATTTTGATGAGATCCCAATACGAGGAATGTTCCTTGATCGATTTAGACAGCATATCTTTGGTTTTCGGTGTAGCTTCATTCTTTATAGAGAAGAACTGCTTTCCGAAATCACAAACCATATTGGGTACGTCAATATACATGGATTCGCTGTGTAGCATGTGTACCGCATCCTGGAAACCGCGCATATCTTTCATCACGTAGCTGTCTTCCAGCTTATCTCGGTAAGCCTTTAGGGTGGCTTTGCTATAGTCGCCTTTTTCTTTGGCTTCAATGATAGTTTCTGCAGCCAGGATTCCCGAGCGCATGGCGTAATCCATACCTTGAATCGCTTTACCCGCGTTCAACAGCAGATTAGCCGCTTCGCCGGTAACCAAAGCACCATCAGTATACACTTCTTTGGGCATCACTCGGATGTCACCAGAAGAGACGGCGTGTGCGGAATACTCCACCACTTCGCCGCCCTGGATGGCATCTTGAATAACCGGATGGGCCTTAAATTCATTCAGCATATCATGCGGACTCATATTCTTTTCCCGCATGTCCTTGATTCCGGCTACCAATCCCAGCGATATGGAATCACGGTTGGTATACAAGAATCCGCCGCCTTCTACACCTTGGGTAGCATATCCCACAAACTCGTTGGACATCCCGCTGAGGCCATTCAACTGGAAGCGATCCCGAATGGTATCTTCATCCAATCGAATGACTTCTTTGATACCGGTAAGGATATGATCGGCGGGAACATAATCATCCTGTAGACCAATCTGACGAGTCAGCAAATTGTTGACTCCTTCGGCGATGATCACGCTGTCGGCGTAAAACTCTTCTTCACCGGCGCGGATCCCATTGGCTTTGCCGTTCTCATCGGTCAGGATCTCTTCAACCAGAATATTAGTAGCGATGAAGGATTCCATAGCCACTTCACTTTCGGCCAAGACCTCTTCCACTTTCCCTGCCAACCAGCGATCGAATTTGGAGCGCAGAACTACGACACCACCGTACGGGGGTTCGTTGAAATGCTCAGATTTGAAATCGAGGGAGAAGGTGGATTCCTCGTCCATGAAGGTTAATCGGCGGTGGTTGATAAATCGCTCGATACCCATGTCGTCTTCTTCCCAATAGTTGGGAACCAAACGATTCAAGTCAGTGCCCCAGAGCACGCCTCCGGACACGTTTTTGGCCCCGGAGAATTCACCCCGCTCGATCAACAAAAAACGCATATTTTGGCGGGCCAAGGTCATAGCCGCAGCCAGGCCGGCGATACCGCCACCGACCACAATACAGTCAAACTTTTCGTCTTCCATAAACTCCTTGGTTTTCAATCAGGATAAGGATGCGCTAAATGTGCGCTCAATATAATAAAAAAAGCGCCTGCCCATAGGGACAGACGCTTTTTTAGAATCCATCTATCAGGATTTGATTTTCTTGATCTCCTCAATAAAGACCGGGAGGACTTTGTAGAGATCACCGACGATACCGTAATCGGATACATCGAAGATCGGAGCATCCGGATCTTTGTTGATGGCCACAATCACTTTAGAGTTGGCCATACCCGCCACGTGCTGAATCGCACCGGAAATACCGACGGCGATATATAGTTGTGGAGAGACCACTTTTCCGGTTTGCCCAATCTGCAGGCTCGGATCATAGTCACCTGATTCCGTCAACGCGCGAGACGCGCCGATACCGGCATTCAAAATCTCAGCCAGCTCGGAAATCATATTGCGACCTTCTTCGTCTTTGACACCACGGCCGGCAGCTACAATTGCTTCGGCTTCGGAAAGGTCAATAGTATCGCCGGAAGAGCTAATGATTTCACGCAGTTCAGCACGCAGGTCACCTTCATCCATATTGAAATCGATGGCTTTTACATCAGCATCAGTAGTTTCTTCGGTGACATCGTAGGAACCGGAACGCACGGAGATCAACACCATGTCGTCGGTGGCTTCTACATTAGCCAGAATTTTGGCCGCCATCACCGGACGCTTGGCTTTTACGCCACTATCAGTCAGTTCAAATTCGGAAACATCGGGCAGAACCGCAGCGTCTTGCTGAGCGCCTAAGGCTCCGAGAATATCTTTAGTGCTTTCGGTGGATCCGAAGGCGACCAGACGGGGATTTACTTCGTCGATCACTTTGCCCAGTGCTTTTAGCATTGGTTGGTTGTGGTGATTTTCGAAGATATCGTCTTCTACCGTGTAGATGGCAGATGGACCATAATTCTTAACTTCATCGACATAGTCAGAGGCGTTTGCGTCAACGATGACCGCGGCTACCTCATCACCGGAGTCTGCAGCCAATTCACGGCAGCGCGACAATACTTCCAGCGAGGATCGTTTGATTTTGCCATCGGTGATGGCGATATGCGTCAGTATAGTACTCATGACGGATTAATTTCTTGGTTGATCAGAATGTGTGTGTGCTCAGTCAATGCGCGGTTAAATGACACCGGCTTCTTCGCTCAACAGTTTGGCGACTTGCTGGGCCAGTTCTTCAGGTTCGCCTTCGAACTTTTGACCGGCTTCGCGCTCGGGCTTCTCTTCGTAGCTGAGCACTTTGGTCTTGGGCGAGAGCTCTTCTTCATTGAAGCCGAGATTATCTAATGAAACCGATTCGATGGGCTTACGCTTAGACTGCATGATCCCTTTCAAGCTGGGGATACGCGGCTCATTCATATCATTGGAGCAGGTCACCAGGCAAGGGGTAGGCAGCGCAATCATTTCCTGCCCGGCATCACCCTGACGTTTAACCACCAGTTTGCCATCTTCCATATTCAAACCAACGGCATTGGAAGTATAGGGTAGATCCAGGTGATAGGCCATCATCCCGCCTGCCAATCCAGCGTCGGTATCCTGCGACTGTTTACCAGCGGCCAGGATATCAAATTCATGATCTTTCAAGAAGGCAGCGAGTATTTGGGCATAAGTGGCTGAGTCGTACTGTTCATCACTGGTTGCGATATGAACAGCTTTATCAGCACCCATGGCCAGTGCTTTTCGAATGGTTTCTTTCGCCTTATCTGGGCCGATGAGAACCACTTCCACTTCTCCGCCGTGTTCTTCTTTTAAAACCAGGGCTTCCTCGACGGCTGATGCGTCATAGGCGTTCAGGATCATGCGATCGGCATCCTGAATCAATTCACCCTCTTTAATTTGAAGCGGCGCGCTAACGTCCGGTACTTGTTTGATACAGACCGTAAATTTCATAAAACGGTGTGTCTTAAGTTAAGATTTAATAGATACTCGAAAACTGATTCTGCACCCCGACTCGTTCCCTGTCTGACAATCATTTAGAGGTAGAGGGTGCGCAAATGCGCAGTAATATAAGCAATGGAATTTTGAATTTTTAGTGTGGCATTCTGATTCTCATGGATTTGGCGTGGGGAGATCCTTGATCCCTGTTGTAAGCGACGGAACATTCCTGACTAGTTAAAGGGGAATCAGAATTCAGTGGGTCAGCGTGACAGTGCTTCAGTGGGTCAGAAGGGGCTTGCTAGAATATCTTTCGGAGTCGATATAACATAGACTGCCGGAATCGAAAAATCACTATCGGCAATGACCTTGCTAGTAAGCTGATTTAATATCCCCAAGCAACATACCCTCTGTCACACTGAAGCACTGACACACTGTAAACTGACACACTGATCACTGTAAGCGTTCGTATTCGCTGCGGTGGCTGGAATCGAGATCGATGAGCAGGTTGTAGGCGTCCAGGCGGAGCTGGGTTTCCGCGTCTTCGAAAATGGAGGCCAGTTCACGGTATTTAGTGCCGAAAAAGAGATCCAGCAAAAGGATGTCTGAGGATTGACGGCGCACTTCCTGGATAAGTTTCAACGCTTCCAAAACAGACTCCCGGGCAGCCTTGGCATTGGTGGTAAATCGATCCAGCCCTTGGCGGTGGTAGATATACAAGACACGACGGAAAGATTCATAGGTAGGACTGAGTAATTGGCGTGCTAGCTTGCCGCGTGAAAAGCCACTTAGCCCCGGATCCCAACCGGATCCTCCCGCCGATTGGGCGATATCCACAATGGTTTGACTTTGGGTGAAGTGTGGAGTGCCTGCCAACTCGCCAAAGGAGTCATAATCCAGACCCAAAATCAGATAGGCGTAAAAGTCCAAAACCGAAGTGAGTTCATCATATTGCAGGAGGTCATGAACGAAAGATTTACCCTGAGTCAGATTGAAACTCCATTTGGTATCATTCAGGATCATCAGCGTAGATTGCTGAACCGTGTTATATATAGGACGAAGGTTGTTGACTACCAGATTAGCCGTAAATCGATTACCCTCCACCGATAATAAAGTGATAGTGAATCGGCATCGAATGCGTTCGCGCTCCTCAAAACGATCGTCGGTCCAGGTGTGATCGTTGAGGTAGGTCTTGATTTGACTGGCCAGGTTTTCCAGCTGGGGCAGGGAGGTGGTATTAATCTGATTCGTGTTTAATTCCACCTCGCAATTCAGCTCTTGAGCACTGATCGTCCGCGGCCAAGTCAGCAATAATAGCCCCAAAATAAAGAAGGTCCATCGACTATAAAGTTTAAGATGTTTACCTTGTGATGGTCTGTACCCGTGCATATTTGCTGATTTCGGAGATTTACTGTAGGCTGTTTTCTTCTGGCAACAATATAGAATTTTATGAACGCAATTATGGATCTCGCTGAACTGGAAGGTAATAAGTTCCGGATTTCAGTGAATACCCTAAAAAATTATATACTCAATTATCCAACCACAGGGTGGGTATTATCCATATTTATTGCATTGTTGACCACGATGATGATACCCCCTCAAAACGCTCAAGCCCAATTAGTAATGGGCGCGCGATCGTTGGGGATGGCACAAAGTGCCGCCGCACTGAATAACAATGCTTGGGCGGTGTTTGCCAACCCGGCTAGCATAGAGGAAACGCATACGCGTGGTTCTTTTTATGGCGTTCGCTACTATGGCTTCTCCGAAATCACTGATATGGCCGCATCTATATCTCATCCGATTTCCGAAAAATGGGGGGTGGTCAGCATGGGTTTTCATCGCTATGGATTTGATCTGTTTCAGGAGCAGCATATTCGCCTGGGGTATGCCCATCGCTGGAAAAAGCTCCGGGCGGGAGTAGGCCTCAATTACGCGCACATGCGCATCGAGAATTACGGTTCGGCCGGAACCGTAGGGCTGGATCTGGGACTGATGGGCGAGATTACCGAAAATCTGACCGTGGGATCCCATATTACCAATATTAACCGGGCCAAGCTGGGAGAAGCAGAAGAAGAGCTGCCTCGAATATTAACCATAGGAGTAACCTACGAGCCGGGATCTTCGGTGTTAGTCACAGTAGATGCGGTCAAAGATGTGCGTTATCCGATTGCTTTTCGCGGGGGGACGGAAATTCAGCTGATCGAACAACTCTATATCCGCGGGGGAGTGAGCACCGAGCCGGTCACCTTCTCCTTGGGATTGGGGTATATAGCTCAGCGATGGAGTATCAATATCGCCGCGCAACGGCACCAGCTGCTGGGGATCAGTCCGGGACTGGATTTGAGTGTGAGGCTTTAGTAGTGGGCAGTGGGCAGTTGGCAGTGGACAGTGGGCAGTAGGCAGTAGGTAGCTTATTGAAAATAGTGAGATAGATGGTTGATAAGGTATTCCATAGATATTTCAAGTTAAAAGTGGCTCGGATAAAACCGCCCACTGCCCACTGCCTACTGGCCACTGCCTTCCGCCTACTGCCTACTCTACTTGCACTAGGGCTGATAATTCTGCCACTGGAACATACCTTCGCTCAAACGGATCCCGATTCTACGCGCGAGGAGGTGCGGGAGACTCTGGAGCGGGCCTTGGAAGATTTTGATCCCTCGGATCCTAATTTTGATACTGAACAACTGACTCAGTTTTTACAGGATTTAGCCGCCAATCCGGTGAATCTGAATACAGCCGGTTTAGATCGTTTGATGCTGGTTCCGGCCTTTAATTTGAAGCTGGCCCAAGCCATTATTGCCTATCGGGAACAGGTAAAACCGTTTGAGCATGTGAAGGAGCTACAGGAGGTAAGCGGCATCGGTCGGATCACGTACTCCAAGGCACGCCCATATGTATCCATCGGATCCGGTGGTTTGCAAAGTGAACTGTTAACCGACCCGCGGTACTGGACCTACAACGACCAATTTGAGTACTACACCCGCTATCAACAAACACTGCAGGATCAGGCCGGATATCTGATGGGCGATTCGGCGGGCTATTTGGGTAGTCCCATGAAATATTACCAGCGGGCGCGCTACCAAAGCAATCATTTATCCATCAACATAACCCAAGAAAAAGATCCGGGCGAACCCTTTCGCGGGGATGTGGGCTTTGATTACACCTCCTTTCATCTGGCTGCTCAGGAAGTCGGACCCGTCTCCAATCTGATTGTAGGCGACTATTCCGCTTCCTTTGGTCAAGGGTTGGTGCTGTGGAGCGGCGGTACCTTTGGCAAAGGCAGTGATGTAGTAGGCGGACTCAGTAAAAACGAGCGTGGGGTGCGTGGCTATACCTCGGCCCAGGAGAGTAATTATCTGCGCGGTGTGGCGGCCAGCGTCAATTTGTTGTCCAAGCTCAAGCTCACTGGTTTCTGGTCCAATGCTCCCAAATCCAGCAGCTTTGCCACGGTCGATTCCATTCGGATGCCTGGGGCGAGTGGGTACCATCGCACCAGTTCCGAGCGCGATCGCCGTCACAACACGTCTCAGATGGTCACCGGCGGCCGGATCCGCTATCAATCGTCCTTCGGTCTGTTTGGAGTCACCGGCTACTACACCGAGTTCAGTGATCCGGTGGCACAAGGGACGCGGCTTTATAACCAATATGACTTCTCGGGAAAGTCGCATTCTGTGCTGGGAGCCGATTACCGTTTAGTAATTCGAGATGTACTGCTGTTTGGCGAAGTGGCCCGGAGTCAAAACGGCGGTTGGGGAACCATTGGTGGGGTGCAAACCGAACTGCTCAGCGGTGGAGAAGTGGCTTTGGGGGTACGTAACTACCAAAAAACTTTTCAATCGTTTATGGGGGCTGGTTTTGGCGAAGGGTCCGGGGATCCTAAAAATGAGTTTGGAGTCTATGTGGGGTACAGTCAGCCTATTGCCCGATCCATGCAGCTGAGCCTCTATTTTGATCAGTATGAACATCCTGCCCCCAGTTTCCGCGTGGATCAACCTAGTAAGGGCTTTGATTTACTGGGTCGGTTTGAGCACGAAGTGAGTCGGGATTGGGATTGGTATGCGCAGGTCCGTCATGAGGAGGAAGAGCAAAATTATGATGAACGGGTGGAGGGACGGTTACTGACCCGATTAGGAGAGGGAGCCCGCACGTCTATTCGCATGGAGCAGCAATATTGGGTGCAACCTTCGGTGCGCTTACGTTTGCGCGGGGAGTGGATTCGAAGCCAACAGCCAGGCGAATCCGCCGAATATGGCTATCTGCTCTATCAAGATATTCGACTGGTGCCCCGCCCGGACCTGACCATTGACGCGCGCTATACCATGTTCGAGACAGACAGCTACGATGCCCGCCTCTACCAGTTCGAGAATGATCTACTCTATGTGATGTCCAATACCATGCTCTACGAACGCGGTCAACGCATGTATCTGCTAGTCAACTACGAACCGTTGGAGTTCCTGGAAGCGTGGGCCAAAATAGGGGTCACCTTCTACGAGGATCAGCAGTCCATCAGCAGTGGCCTTAATGAGATTGAAGGTGATACGCGTACGGATGTGGGGGTACAGCTGCGGGTTAAATTTTAGTTTCGGTAGACGACGGACGACGGACGGCAGACCACGGACGACTGACGACTGACGCCTGACAGCACGGAGTGGAGCGTTGAGGCTTGCCATGGGAGACGATCGAGAATGGACCATCGACTTTCGTTTTTCTTGCCCGTAGTTTTCTAACTCAACTCTAGAAAAATTCGTTATTCGTAATGGGGAACGGGACGAAATTACGGGGCTTGGCCTAGTACTTAGATTACGATCTTGAAAGTACTCAGCAATTGCCTAAATCGGTATTGAAACAGGTTCCATGGCTTTACACTAGCTATCAACCCCCCGATTAACGAATAACGAAAACAACCCAGCCATAGGCTCTTAAACCAAGAACCAGCAACACATCACGATGGTCGATGGTCCATCAACTATGGTCGATTACCAGCAAATCCCCAACCAACCTATCCGTGCCAACCGTCGTCAGTCGTCCGTGGTCCGTCGCCTACCCAAAAAAACAAAATTTAATTTGGCCCTTTCTGCTGTATTCCCGATAATCCCTACCAATTAAATAGACTTTTAGAATATCACACTAAAATCGAGCTAGAGCCGCTGTAAACGGGACATGACCGGAGCCGGACTTTTTGCCATAGCAGTTATTCTCGGGTGTCTAGGCCTTTTGATGGCCAGTAGTTTGCCCGCGGATATCATCTTTTTAGGTGGGTTGACCCTCTATGTGATCACTGGAATAGTAAGTCCGGAGCAAGCCTTGGTGGGTTTTTCAAATCAGGGGATGTTGACCGTTGGCGCACTTTACATTGTAGCAGCTGGCCTGAGGGAAACGGGGACAATTCAATATATCATGTCCATCTTGATGGGGCGGCCTAAAAAATTAGTGACCGCGCAGATGCGCATCATGGCGCCGGTGATGGGAATGAGTGCTTTTTTAAACAACACCCCCGTAGTAGCTAGTTTCATACCCGCACTCCAAGATTGGGCACAGAAGAATCAGTTTGCCCCTTCCAAGCTGATGATTCCCCTGAGCTACGCTGCCATTTTCGGGGGAACCTGCACATTGATCGGCACCAGCACGAACTTGGTAGTTAACGGATTACTCATTGAAGAAACCGGACAGTCGTTGAATTTATTTGACCCGGCTTGGTTGGGTTTGCCGGTGGCTGTGATAGGAACGATTTATCTGCTAATTTTTGGTCGCAAATTGCTCCCCGATCGCCACTCTGGGTTTGAAACTTTTGCGGATCCTCGAGAATACACCATTGAGATGTTGGTGGACAAAAGCGGGCCACTGGTAGGAAAGACCGTGGAAGAAGCCGGATTGCGCCACTTGCCCGGCGTATTTTTGGTAGAAATATACCGGAATAAACAGATTATGCCCGCCGTTTCGCCCGATGAAAAATTGCAGTCCGGTGACCGATTGATTTTTGCCGGAATCGTGGAATCCATTGTGGAATTGCGACAGATCAACGGGCTCTCCTCAGCCACCGATCAAATGTTTAAGCTGGATACCCCTCGACGAGAGCGTCGTTTGGTGGAAGCGGTAGTTTCCAATACCAACCCGATGATTGGGAAAACCATCAAAACCGGACGCTTTCGCAATCGCTATGAAGCGGTAGTGTTGGCTGTGGCTCGAAACGGTGAGCGGATCAAAGAAAAAGTGGGTGATATTGTGCTGCGCACCGGAGATACCTTGCTGCTGGAAGCCCATCCCACCTTCGAAGACCGCTATCGAAATTCGCGCGATTTTTACCTGGTCAGCGGCATTGCCGACTCCAAGCCTCTAAATCATGATCGGGCTTGGATTGCGTTGACCATTTTGATCGTTATGGTGGCACTGGCCGGATTCAATATCATGAGTATGTTCCAAGCTTCGTTGATTGCGGCGGCGGGTGTATTATTGACGGGATGTGTTAGTATTAACGATGCGCGTCGCCAAGTAGATATGAGTGTGTTACTGGTGATCGCCGCTTCGCTGGGCTTAGGCAAGGGCTTGGAAGTGACCGGCGCGGCCGAATACCTGGCGGCAAATCTGCTAGAGTTATCCAGCACCAATATCACACTGGCATTAGCTTCTACATACCTGGTTACTTGGGTTTTGACCGAGCTAATTACCAATAATGCTGCTGCCGTGCTGGTATTTCCCATAATAATGTCGCTAACCGCCTCGCTGGGCGTGGCTTGGGAGCCGTTTATTATGACTGTTCTGGTGGCTGCTTCGGCCAGTTTTTCTACACCTATTGGCTACCAAACCAATTTAATGGTTTACGGTCCCGGGGGTTACCACTTTACCGATTATATTCGCGTGGGGTTGCCACTCAATATTGCTGTGGGAATTATGACCGTGATTCTGGCGCCCATGGTATGGAGTATTTGATCGAACCGAATTTGATGACTACAACAACAAAACGAGTTTATGCAAGATCCATTTAAACAATCATTTACACTGGGCGATACCGATGTCGAGATATCCATCGATGCGCTGGTAGCACTGGCCAAGCAGGCCGGATCTGCCATTTTGGAATTCTACACCGATGATATGGATGTGGAGACGAAGGCTGATAATTCTCCGCTCACCAAGGCTGATTTGGCTTCTCATGAGGTGATCATGAAGGGGCTCCAGCAGATGACCCCGGAGATCCCCATTATCTCGGAAGAGGGAGGTCTGGCCGATTATGAGGAGCGCAAAGATTGGAAGCAGTTCTGGATTGTAGACCCTTTGGATGGAACCAAAGAGTTTATCAAACGCAATGGAGAATTTACGGTGAATATCGCCTTGGTTGCGGATGGTGATCCTGTTTTGGGCGTTGTGTATATTCCCGCGCAGGAGATTACCTATCTGGGAGCATCCGGACTGGGATCCTTTAAGCAGGAAAATGAAGATCAGCCAGAGCGGATTATTTCCCGGTTGGCCGATAAGAGTCAGCCGCTCAAGGTGATGTGCAGTCGTTCGCACAAGTCGGATTCTTTATCGGAACAATTAGCCGAAAAAGGACTGCAAGTGGGAGAAACAGTTCCCGCAGGGAGCTCTCTGAAATTTTGTCTGGTCGCCGATGGTACCGCTGATATTTATCCACGCATGGGTCCGACTATGGAATGGGATGTGGCCGCAGGCGATGCCGTATATCGCTACTCCGCCGAGCAAGGCGCGCATCCATCCCCCTTGCAATACAACAAAGAAGACCTGCTCAACAGTGGGTTTATGATTGGAATATAGTACGACGGACCACTGACGTCAGACGACACAGTCTATCGGTGGTGGGTGATCTGTCGTCTGTGGTCCGACGTCGGTCGTCGAACTATAGCAAGAAACTTTCAAAATAGTATCTAGAAGATGTCAAACATCGAAATCGAAGTACCTGAAAATCTAAAACCCACGGTGTTGTGGTTTACCGGGCTGTCCGGATCGGGCAAGAGCACCATCAGTGAGAAACTGTTCACGCTGTTGGATGAGGCGGGCTATCGCACCGAGCACCTGGATGGGGATGCCATTCGGGAAGTGTTTCCCAAGACGGGATTCAGCAAGGAAGAGCGGAATCAGCACATTAAGCGGGTGGGCTATGTGGCCAGTCGGCTGCAGCATCATGGCGTTTTTGTGATCGGTTCCTTTGTATCCCCATATAAAAGTGCGCGAAATTTCGTCCGAGACCTGTGCGACGATTTCGTGGAGATCTACATTTCCACTCCGCTGGAAGTGTGCGAGAACCGCGATGTAAAGGGCCTCTACGAAAAAGCCCGCGCCGGCGAAATCAAACAATTCACCGGCATCGACGATCCCTACGAAGCCCCTGAAAACCCCGAACTGAACATCGACACCACGGATATTTCGGTAGATGAGGCGATTGAGGAGATCCTCGAATTCTTAGCGAATCGCTAGGTGGGTATCGATCATGAGCCTCTGCGGAAGGAAGTTAGACTATTGACGACTGACGACTGACGACGGACGACCGTCGTCAGAGCTCTGAGTAGTAATAGCTGAATGAGTACATTATGGCGTTCAAATTTGAGAAGTTAGAGATTTGGCAGTTTTCAGTTGAACTAACGGATATGGTTTATGCCATTACGGAACAGTTACCGGATACAGAAAGGTTTAATTTGAAATCCCAGATACAACGAGCGGCGACTTCGGTATCGCTAAATATCGCAGAAGGCTCAACGGGTCATACAGATGCACAGCAAGTCCGATTTCTAAGCTATGCCAATCGCTCGGTTATCGAAGTCGTTGCTTGTATCAAGTTAATGGTGCGTCGTAATTATATCGCAAAAGAACAATTTGAGGAAGTTTATGAGTTTTGTGATCGACTATCGATGAAAATTCAAGCCATGAGAAAACATTTAGATCCGAACAAGTCGTGGGTTCGGGAAGATGAGGTAATGTTTCGGACGCCAGATGATTGACTGCAAGCCACGGATAGACCGTCGTCCGACGTCAGTCGTCCGTGGTCGATGGTCGATAGTCGATAGTCCGTGGTCGATGGTCAATCGTCAGTCGTCACCCAAACCAATTACAAGAAAGTACAAAGCTAATACACAACTACGAAGTAACAATATGCGCTCATACAAGCTCACACACTTAAAGCAGCTGGAATCGGAGGCGATCTTCATTATGCGTGAAGTGGCCGCCCAGTTTGAGAAGCCCGTACTGATGTTCTCTGGTGGAAAAGACTCCATAACCATGGCTCGAATTGCTCAAAAAGCCTTCTGGCCAGGCAAAATTCCGTTTCCATTCCTACATGTCGATACCGGGCACAACTTCGATGAAACCATCGAATTCCGCGATCAACTGATGGAAGAACTGGGCGTGGAGCTGATTGTTGCGCACGTGCAAGACGCCATCGACGAAGGACGCGTCAAGGAAGAAAAAGGGCCCAACGCCAGCCGCAACAAACTGCAAATTCCCACCCTATTGGAAGCCCTCGAAGAGCACGGATTTGACGCCGCCTTCGGTGGCGCCCGACGTGACGAAGAAAAAGCGCGGGCCAAAGAGCGATTCTTCTCCCACCGAGATGACTTCGGTCAGTGGGATCCCAAGAATCAGCGTCCCGAGTTATGGAACCTGTTTAATGGGCGCAAAGAGATGGGCGAGCACTTCCGCATTTTCCCACTCAGCAACTGGACCGAAATGGACGTCTGGCAGTACATCGCGCTGGAAGACATTGATATCCCCAGTCTGTATTTGGCTCATGAGCGAGAAGTAGTCGAACGCGATGGCACCTATCTAGCCAAGTCCGAATACATTAGCCTGATGGAAGACGAAGAGTATGAGACCAAAACCGTTCGCTTCCGTACCATTGGCGATATGACCTGTACCGGAGCCGTACTATCCGATGCCGACAGCATGGGCGAGATCATCAACGAAGTGGCCTCCGCACGCATCACCGAACGCGGCAACCGCACCGATGACAAACGCGCCGAAGCCGCCATGGAAGAACGCAAAAAGCAGGGGTATTTCTAGACGACGGACGACGGACGACGGACGACGGACGACGGACCACGGACCACGGACCACGGACCACGGACCACGGACGGCGGTCGTCTGTCGTCGGATGTCAGTCGTCAATAATCTAAGGCAAACAAATTGAATAAAGTGACTAGATCAACTAACAACATGGAAGTAGATAATAAATACCTAGACATGGACCTGCTGCGGTTTACCACGGCGGGGAGTGTGGATGATGGAAAGAGTACGTTAATCGGTCGGTTGTTGTATGATTCCAAATCGATCTTTGACGATCAAATGGAAGCGATCGAGGAATCCAGCAAGCGAAAAGGCGATGAATACACTAACTTAGCACTGCTCACCGATGGGCTATCCGCAGAACGCGAGCAAGGCATTACCATTGACGTAGCCTATCGCTATTTCCAGACGCCTAACCGCAAATTCATTATCGCCGACACGCCCGGACACATCCAGTACACCCGAAACATGGTGACCGGAGCCTCCACAGCCAACCTGGCAGTGATTTTGGTAGACGCACGCCACGGCGTAATCGAGCAGACCTGTCGCCACAGTTTCATCGCGTCGCTCCTGCAGATCAAACACTTGGTGCTCTGCGTAAACAAGATGGACTTGGTAGATTACAAACAGGAAGCTTTCGAGAAGATCAAAAAGCAGTTCAAGGACTTCTCTTCCAAGCTGGATATTCCCGATATCCACTATATCCCCATCAGTGCACTATATGGCGACAACGTCGTAGAGCACGGCGACAAAATGGATTGGTATGATGGATCCACCTTGCTGTACACATTGGAAAACGTGCAAGTAGACAGCGATTTCAATCACGTAGACAGCCGCTTCCCCGTGCAGTGGGTCACCCGTCCACAATCTACCGAATACCCCGATTACCGCGGGTACTCCGGTCGGGTAGAAGGCGGCGTATTCAAGCCGGGCGATAAAGTGATTGCCTTGCCCTCGGGTTTCGAAACCACCATTGATAAAGTGGAAAGCTTCGACGAAGAACATGACGAAGCTTATCAGCCCATGTCGGTAACCATGACACTCGACGACGAAATCGATATCAGTCGCGGCGACATGATCGCCAAACCAGACAACCAGCCCACCGTAGGCCAAGACATCGATCTGATGGTTTGCTGGCTCAATCAAAAGAAGCTGGACCCGCGCGGCAAGTACATCATCAAACACACCACCAACGAGGCCCAAGCCAAGATCAAAGAAGTGAAGTACAAGGTGAACATCAACACCCTGCACCGCATCGAAGACGACAAAGAGATCGGCCTCAACGACATCGGCCGGATTCGAATGCGTACTTCGAAGCCATTAATGTATGATAGCTATAAGCGCAACCGCTCTACGGGGAGTTTGATTATCATCGACGCGTTTACCAACGAGACCGTTGGGGCGGGGATGATTATTTGATGTGATGTAGAAGTGTTATTGATATGTCAATCAATCCTGAATTTATAAGCTATTACAAGTGAAATAATTTCAAATGCACTTTTAATTCTTATATATTCAGCATTTTGCAGAAAGGCTCTCGTTAGCGATTTCAGTAATTCCAATACGAATAAATCAAACTTAACATACCATCTAGGGAAGTCGGTTGAAATCCAACAAACAAGCTAATAAAAAAAAACGCGTATTAATTACTGGTGGTGCCGGATTCTTAGGTTCACATCTGTGTGATCGGTATACTGATGAAGGTTGGCAGGTTATTTGTATGGATAATCTCTCCACTGGATCGACTGACAATATTAAGCATTTAATAGGAAAAGATAGTTTTCAGTTCATTAATTATGATGTTACTGAATATCTCTATGTCCCTGGCGATTTGGATTTGATTTTACATTTTGCTTCTCCTGCATCCCCTATCGATTATTTGGAAATGCCTATTCAAACGTTAAAGGTGGGGTCCTTGGGCACCCATAAAACGCTTGGATTGGCTAAGAGTAAAAACGCTCGATTTCTATTGGCTTCGACGAGCGAAGTGTATGGTGATCCATTGATTCATCCTCAAAAAGAAGATTATTGGGGAAATGTGAATCCTATTGGATACAGAGGAGTCTACGATGAAGCTAAACGTTTTGCCGAGGCGATGACTATGGCCTATCACCGTTATCATGGGGTGGAAACCCGAATTGTACGTATATTTAACACTTATGGTGCACGGATGCGCATCGATGATGGACGTGCTTTACCTACCTTTATGAATCAGGCGTTGCAAGGAGATGATTTAACAGTATTTGGTGACGGCTCACAAACACGCTCCTTTACCTATGTGGATGATCTGATTGATGGGATCTACCGTTTATCACAATCTGATGAGGTGGAACCGGTAAATATTGGGAATCCACAGGAGATCAGTATTAAGGAATTTGCTGAGGAAATCATTGCTTTAACAGGCAGTGATAGTAAAATAATCTATAAAGAATTGCCAAAAGATGATCCACAGGTCCGACAACCGGATGTGAATAAGGCGAAAGCGGTGCTTGATTGGCAACCAAATGTAGATCGTGCGGAAGGTTTGCAAAAGACGCTGGAGTATTTTAAATCCAAAATTACAATCAGTGTTTAGGGATTTGGTTTTGGATTTTAATGACTTAACCGACGATTACTTGTAACCGAAAACCAATTTAGAATTGTCCGACGAGTCAACAAACAACGAAGAATTGAATATGCCTCAACAACGCCCCGAAGATTTTCCGTTCCAGGAATATCGCCTAGTACCAGTGGAAGAACGGGAAGAGGTACAAGATAGAGACCCGGCGCTTAATTTGATTGAACTGTTCAGATATATCTGGCTGAAACGGGATATCATCTATAAATTTACGGTGGCAGGTATTATTCTTGGGCTGGCCATTGCTTTTTTAAGTCCCAAGGAATACGAAAGTGGAGCCACCTTGGTTCCTGAATCCCAGAATACGGATAATGGGGCAGGTAGGTTACTCCAACAATATGGTGGTCTATTGGGTTTTAACGGTGGTTCAAGCCATAAAGGCGGAGTTTTGTCACCCATGCTTTATCCCCAGATCGTACAGAGCCTTCCTTTCCAGCTGGAATTGCTGAATACCGAAGTAGAATTTACGAGATTTGGCACCACAACTAACGTGTATACTTTTTTTGACGAAGTATATACACCTTCTCTGTTCTATTATGTGAAGGGGTACACTATTGGCCTTCCCGGTAAAATTATTGGCCTTCTTAAAGAGAAAGCCGATCCCAGACCATTACCTCATGGCTTTGTTGTGGATTCGGTGATATCAGTAACTAAAAAACAACAGGATATTATAGAAGAGATCAGTGAACGAGTTTCTGTTTCGCTCTCGCAAGAAACCGGAGTCATCAATTTGAAGGTAACCATGCCCGACCCCAATGCCGCGGCCCAACTAGCCAAGACAAGCATTGAGGTAATGAGAGAGTATGTCACTAGTTATCGAACCCGAAAAGCAGAAGAAAATTTACGATATGCGCGCCAGCAAATGGATATGGCTAAAAAAGAGTTTCAAGATGTACAAGAACGCCTTGCTGAATTTCGCGACCGAAATGTGAATCTTAGTAGTGCTCGTGCGGAAACCCAGCTACAACGCTTACAGTCTGAGTACGACTTAGCCTTCAATGTGTACAAAACGGTAGCTCAACAGGTAGAAGAAGCAAAACTAAGATTACAGGAAGAAACGCCGGTGGTAAGCGTTATGCAACCGGTACAGGTGCCGGTGAAGGAGAGTAAGCCTAAGAAAAAGCTAATTGTAATAACGACGACTTTTTTAGGGATATTTATTTCCACATGCTACCTGATTGCTCTTTTTATAAGGGAAAAAGTTATTTAAAACTTACAGTCTTATTTATATGTTTACCGCATCTTATTCAGAGCATCGCAAAAATGTGAAAAGATGATATCATTATTTAGCCGGGTAACTTTGTGCTATCTTTCACCACTATTTGAAATGGTTGAAGTCAAGCGTATACCTAAGTGATTAGAATGTTAAGAAAGATAGTTTATGTAATAACGTTACCGGCTTTATATCTTTTATATGGCCTGTCTGGTTTTGTGCCCCGGGATAAATCGGTTTGGATTTTTGGGTCCTGGAATGGTACACGCTTTGCCGACAACTCCAAATGGTTTTATCTTTACTGCAATGCGAAGGAGGATGTCGGATATAAATATATATGGATAAGTAAGTCTCGCCACATCGTACAGAAACTTCGGGAGCATGAGTATCAAGCTTACTATTTATATTCGCTTACGGGATTGTATTACTGCCTTCGGGGAGGCGTTTATATCTTCGATTCATATTCAAGAGATATTTCCTATTGGTTATCCAGAAATGCGAGAAAAGTGTTGTTGCAGCATGGGGTACCTATTAAAAAAATAGGGCGGGATATCGATAACCCGCACAACTTGATATATAAATGTTACCACGGGAACTGGTGGGAACAATTAATATTACGAATTTTGCAACCTTGGTGGGTAGAAACATATGACTTGATACCCGCAACTTCAGAATATTGCTCACAATGTTTTAGGTCTGCGTTTGCAGTTGATAAACTAGAAACACCGGTAACCGGTTTTTCCAGAAATGATGTGCTTTTTAATCAATCACTCATAGAGTTACAGATCGATAACCACAAGGGAATCAATAATGAGTTTAAAAAGTATGACTCTCTGGTATTGTATATGCCCACGTTTCGAGACACTGACCGAGACAATAGAAAAATTCCTATCGACTGGAAAAGAATGAACGAGCTGTTCAAAAAGTACAATGCGCTGTTTCTTTTGAAGTTGCACCCTAATGAAAGGTTTGATCTGGACTTGAATGCCTATTCACATATAGAAAAATTGGCCCCATCTATTGATGTGTATGCTATGTTGAGAGATGTGGATATACTTATTACCGATTATTCATCGATATCTATGGATTATATGAATATGGATGGATGCGTATTTTTTTATGTCTATGATAAGGAAGATTATATCACTAAGGACAGATCATTGTACATAGATTTAGATGAGGTGGTAGGGGCACAGCCTCAAATATACAATTTCGGTGAATTGGACCAGGTAATGAATGCATATTTCGAGAATCCCGATAAATTTGAATTGAATACTCAAGAAGCTTGTAATAAATATCATGTTTTTAACGACGGGAAAAACTCAAGTAGACTAGCAAAGGAAATTGTTGAGAGATTAATACATTGAGTTCGATTGTACCCATAAGCAACCTGCCAATTTTAGGAAATGATCCGTTAAGGGATGTGAAATGGATGATTTTGCTCATTCCGTTTTGGTGGATATTGGGTGTTGAGCAGTTTGTATATTCGATTATACTATCTCTTTGCGCGTTTAAGATTATTGTGCAGAAGGGGAAGGCAGAGGCTGATTACATTGTACTATTGTATCTATTGTTCTTGGCAGTCTATGTGTTATCCTTTTTCTATATCGTTGAATCCAAGCGAGTATTAACTTTTGCCAGAAATTTCAGCGCTTACTATTCTGCGGCATTGCTAATGTTTGTGTTCTATAATGTCAATGTCAGAGAGAATAACGTAACAGGTATTATAAATGCCATAATATTTGTACTCATTTTTTCATCATTTCTGGGTCTTTTGGGAATATTTGGAATTTTTCGAAGTGAATTTACCTCTGTGATCGGGTATGTTTTGCCCTCATTTATCACTAATACAACTTATGGTGGGTTGATTGCGGAAAGGAATATTGGGATAAATCAATGGTTTGTAGTAATAGGTAAATATTTTAGACTTTCAGGCTTATTTTTGTTCTCCACGTTCTATGCCAGTACAATCGCGTTAACATTTCCCCTGTTCTGGTATAAGTTTAAAATGGCCCAGTCTCGAAAAACAAGAATGCTGTTGTTCGTTGCTATTCTTGTGTTATTGTTAAATCTGATATTTACAACTGGTCGGGTGGCAATGGCCTCATTGATGGCCGGAATGGTCTATATCTATCTGTTTCATCCCGACACGATATCCCGGTACAATAGGCTTATTCTCTTTTCCGTCGCTTCGATCAGTGTGTTAATAATATCGATGTTATACTTTTGGCAGGAAATCCAATTGATCCTCGACGCTGTTATATACGCCCGTAGTGGTAGTGCCAACGCCCGCTTAAATGTTTACATCGCAACTATTAACGGATTTTTAGAACGACCCTTCTTTGGGTGGGGAACCGAGCAGGATATGGCTGGCCTTCGGTATCCCGCGGGATCACACAGCAACTATTTAGGTTTGTTGTACAAGCAGGGGATATTCGGCTTTCTAATTATGGCAATAATCTATTTATTTAGTTGGCTTAAAATTGCGAAGAATACACACATTCAAAAACAATTAAAGCGTGGTATTCAGGGCATGTTCATCATAATACTTTTAAATGGTATGACGGATGTTTTAGACCTCGACGCAACTACATTCATGATTGCTTGGGTTATTTTGGGGCTTGGTATTTATGGAGGTAAAAACTCAACAAAGTATATACGAGTTACCAATGAATAATCAGATAAAAGTTCTTGGTGTACATACCAACTTGTTGAATATGGATGAGCTTACCGATAAGGTTATGCAATCTGTAAATAGTAGAGGAAAGACCTTGATACCCAACCATAACCTTCACTCTGTTTATCTATACCATAAATACGAGAAATTTAGAAAATTTTATTCCCTAGCAGACATCATCCATGTAGATGGAATGAGTTTGGTATTGATCGGTAAATTATTATTAAAAAACATCAAGAGTGAGCACCGAATTACCTATCTGGATTGGATGGATTCATTATTTTCTGCGTTAAATCAAGAAGAAATGAAAATATTTTACTTAGGATCCAAACCAGGTATTGCCCGAGAAGCCGCTGATCTGCTCATCGAAAGGTATCATAATCTAAAAATAGAAGTATCAGACGGATATTTTCAGCTGGTGGGCGTGGAGAATGAGGAAAAGGTAAAGCGGATCAAAGATTTTGCACCAGACGTATTAATGGTGGGGATGGGGATGCCACGGCAAGAGTATTGGATACTGGATAACTATGAACAGTTAAACGCGAAAGTAATCTTGACCACAGGGGCCTTTTTTGACTATATCGCTGGTGAAGCCAAAACACCACCCCGAATATTGGGAACATTGGGCTTGGAATGGTTGTATCGCCTTATCAACGAACCGAAGAGATTATGGAGAAGATACATAATGGAACCTGTAGAGCTGCTGTTCTTAATGTATAAGAACAGAAACATATAAAAACTGGTGATCATTGATTTTGCAGACAGATACAAACAGGTATAGTATTGAGTAGCAGCTTAAAGGATAAAACTATATCTGGGATGTTATGGAGTTCCGTACACCGTTTCGGAACGATGGCTATTACATTCATTACTAATTTAGTACTTGCTCGTCTTCTGACCCCAGAAGATTTTGGAATTATTGGAATGATAATGGTCTTTATTGCTCTATCAGAAACTTTTGTGGATGGGGGATTTGCTTCTGCATTGATACAGAAAAAACGACCCACCGAAAAGGATTACTCCACCATTTTCTATTGGAACTTGTTTGTATCGATGGTTCTGTTTTTACTGCTCTATTTGTTAGCCCCCTCCATAGAGCGTTTTTATGAAATGGAATCCCTAGCAGAGATATTGCAGGTATTGGGGATCATTTTGATCATTAATGCCTTTAATATTATTCAGTTCAATAAGCTGAATAAGCAAATAAATTTTAAAAAAGTTGCCAATATTTTTATTGCTGCTGGCACATTAGGAGGCGCTATTGGCATCTCTTTAGCTTATATGGGGTTCGGGGTATGGAGTTTGGTTGCTAAAATGCTGGCAGATAGATTTTTTCAAAGTATTTTTCTTTGGTCTACAAGTTCATGGAGACCTTCTTTCATATTTAGTAAAAAATCAATTAAAGAACTATTTGGATATGGTTCTTATATGCTGATGACTAATTTGTTAATACGAGGATATGATAATCTTCTGGCTTTAATTATAGGGAAACTATTTTCAGCTGATCAGCTAGGATATTATGTGCAGGCTGAAAAAATGCGATCTATTCCAGTTAAAGGACTCTCTGCAGTCGTAAATCAAGTTACTTTCCCAGTTTATGCAGAATTGCAAGATGATATAGATAGGCTAGTGCAAGGGTTAAGAAAAAGTCTTAAGGCTATTACATATGTTAACTTTCCATTGATGGTCATATTGATCATAATAGCTAAACCATTAATATTATTTCTGTTTACAGAAAAATGGGCACAGTCCATATTATATTTTCAAATATTAGCAGCAGGTGGTATGGTATATAGCCTGAATACTGTAAACAACAATGTATTTAAATCACTTGGGGAAAGTAGATTATATTTCATTGTTTTACTATTTAAAAGAATTACCGGTATAACGATGATTTTAGTTGGTTCGATTTATGGATTGGTCGGGATGCTCGTTGGGGTAGTGATAAATAACTATTTGTCATTTTTCATAGGAATGTACTATTCTTCTAAATTGAGTGGTTATAAAGTTCTGAATCAGTTAGGAGATGTGTACAGGTCATACTTACTTTCGATATTTGTTGGGTTGATAGTGTATGTGTTGATGTCTTTTATTGGTTTGGGATTTTTGTACGATATTCTTATTGGTACTTCATTGTATGTGTTTGTATATTTTATTATTTCTCATGTCTTTAAATTGGAATCTTATATGATTCATTACAATATAGTTAAGAGTAAATTTTTAACAGTTAAAAATTAGATATTTAGTTATGGGTAAAGTGATTACAGTAGGCGTTTTTGATTTTTTTCATCTTGGACATTTGAATGTGCTACAAAAAGCAAAGAAACAGGGCGATTATCTTATTGTAGCTGTTCATGATGATAAATTAAATACAAAAGGGATTGATTTTTTATATACCCTAGAACAACGAATGCGATTTGTTAAAAACCTAAAATTTGTTGATGAAGTAATATCATATGAAAGAGTGGATTTAATCTTAAAGAAAGTTGACTTTGATGTTTTTGCTCATGGCCCTGATCAAAATCATCAATATTTCCAGAAGGCTTTCCAGTGGTGTAAGGAAAATGATAAGAAGCTAGTTCAACTTGAACGCACAGAAGGGATTTCCTCTACGAAAATAAGGAATATTTTAAAAAACAAAGATATCTAGGTCTATATTATCGCCCATGGGGAACCGGTTAAAAAATCAAGTAAAGATTGTTCCGAAACCAGATTACATTGGTTGGGATGAGTTAACCAGCTTACTGCATAAAGCTTATAAAATTCGAGCAGAAGAAGGCTTCAAGTTTGTGGCCTATAATCAAAGTGTAGATAAAACGATTAAGAGATGTAATAAAGGTAATTGTTTGGTTGCAATTCTTGATGATAAATTGGTGGGAACCATAACCTATACATATAAGGAAAACAAAAATAAGTGGTATCGTGGAGAGAAATATTGTTTCTTCACTCAGTTTGCTGTTGATCCCGATTATGGCAGAAGAGGAATTGGGAATAAACTGCATGAAACAGTTAAAAAAATATCATCCGATGATGGTGCTTCATATATGGGTTTTAATACGGCATCTAAAGCACAAATTCTAATTAACTGGTATGAAAAAAGAGGGTATAAATATGTCGATTTTATGTCACATAAATCAACAAATTATTATAGTATCGAAATGAGTATTCCCATTAATGGAAAGCCATACTTGGAGTTGTACAGAATATTTAGATTTGTTTTTTCTAAGTTTAAGTGCATTTGTACTAGAAAAAAAAATGGAGAGCTGAGACAACCGGCAAAAATTATCAAAAAATTAATATTTAATATTTACGAGAATGGCTGAAAATTCTGAAGATTTTTCAGAGTATAATGGTGAGGGAACCACGCTGCGTAAAGCACAGATGCGTTTACTAGATATGTTGATCGAAGTAGATCGTATCTGTAAAAAATATGATATCCCCTACTGGTTGGATGGTGGAACAACGCTTGGTGCTGTTCGTCATGGGGGATTTATCCCATGGGATGATGATGTCGATATCGCACTGTTGAGAGAGGATTATTTGAAACTCATAAATATTTTATCCGAAGAACTACCGGATCGCTTTGTTTTACAAAACCGGAATACTGAAAAGCATTTTCATTTGACTTATTCTCGTATTGTCGATAAGCATTCTTTATCTGATTATGGAGATAATCGAATAACAGTAAGAAAGAAATTCAAATATCAAGGCCTGTTTTTGGATATATTTTATGTGGAAAAAGGAAATTTAATGATAAAGAAAACAATAGATCGAATGTACTATGTATCTTTTAGGAAAATGGTTAATCTATATCCTAAGGGATCTAATATAAAAAAAATCTTGGCTTATTTAACATATCCTATGTCTCTCCTTATAATTAAATTTATGAGAGGCATATCTGTTTTTTTTCCATCGGAATATCTAATGTTTGGGTATGGTATCCCATTTCTCCGCGAATTCAGGAAAAGTGAAATTCTTCCCGTTAAACCGATAGGATTTGAAGGCGTACAAGTACTGGGTCCCCGTAAACCCCATGAATACTTAACCAGGTATTTTGGTGATTATATGCACATTCCATCAAAGGAAGATCGCATAACACACGCGCAAAATATTGAAGTTTATTCAGTAGAATACGAACGAGAGGATTGAGAATTTATATCCTATAATGATCATAATCCTGTAAACCATTTACTGATATAGTTGATGATTGATAAAGTTATCACACTTTTATTAAAACCGATTACTTGGCCATTTTTTTTCCTACAAAAGATCCTTCCAAGAGATAATAATATTTGGTTATTCGGAGCGGGAGAGGGATATCGATATGCCGATAATGCCAAGTGGCTGTATGAATATATACTAAGAAATAACATTGGTATTGAAGTGGTCTGGATGACTAAAGACTTAGACATCTATCATCGACTTCAATCAGAAGGCAAACCTGTAATGATGGCCAACTCCATAACTGGTATTTTAAAATCCTTGCGGGCAGGGGTGGTTTTTTTAACCAATAAACCCCAAGATTTTAATGCCAATACCATTAATGGAACCACCCAAATTTGGCTCTGGCACGGTCTAATGATGAAAAAAATTGGAAATGATGCTCTGGAGTTTACATGGAGCAACAGTAATTTTTGGAAAAAATGTTATCGACTTTTTTTCAATTTGATACTACCAGAGTATAAGTACAATCCCGATCATGTAATCAATGCCTCTCGTTTTTTTACCCCCTACTTCTCTTCAGCGTTTGATTTAACATCGGATCAAGTACATATCACCGGATATCCCAGAAACGATGCTCTATTTGAGCCCAATAAAGATCCATTTATTGAGCATATTGACCAAAAATATGAGAACCCTTACAAGATTATATATTTGCCTACTTGGCGGGATGAAAAATATTATGAAGGTGAGGTCTTTAACCCCTTTCGCCAATATAAGTTTTCACCTACTGATTATGCGAAGTTTTTGGAAGAAACCAATTCTGTTTTTTTAAATAAAGGTCATGATTTTGAAGAGGGAGTGCCACTGTTAAACGAACCGAATTCCAGGTTTATAAATGTCGATATTAACCAAATTGAGGACCTGTACCTGTTGTTAAAAGACGTGGATTTGTTAATTACTGATTATTCAAGTGTTTACTTTGATTTTATTTTAACCCAAAAGCCTGTGATATTAGCTCCTTTTGATTTTGACCGCTATACCACAAAATCACGGCCATTGTATTATGATTACTTTGAAGAAATTGAAGGGGTAAAGGCTCAGGATTGGTCAGAGTTATTGCAGATTCTAAAAAATGAAGAATATGTTGCATTATCAGAATCTGCTATCCAAAAGTTTCACAAATATTTGGATGGGGATAGTTCGAAAAGAACTTTTAGAGTAGCAAAAAATATTGTATTTGGATCTTAGATCTTTACAACCAAAATCATTTTAGAATGTTTAGTGCGATGACAATACATTCGGTTTGTTGAATCAATTTGATATTAAATACTCGAATATATCTTAGGTTGAAATAATACAGGCGGCGTAGGTTTTGAAGTAAATTGCTAAGTCTTAATTGAAACGAGGTATTGTTTTTATTTGTGGATACCGTGTTGGGGTCTGTAGTTCATTTGGTAACTTTAAAATATGGTAGTAGAATATCGTAGATATTGAAGAGGAGGTTTTAGATAGTTTTGGGTATATCGCTAATCCTATTTGCTTGATATAAATCAGAAAAGAAGAAATTTAATGTCTGCTCGGTGTCGGAAAGTATATAGATAAGATATGCCTATTTCTATTAATACATATAGTAGACGTGATTTTATCAAGACGCTATCATTAGGTGTCGTAGGTTTATTTTTGGGAGGGGGTATAAGGAAATTTAAACGCCGTTCTTCAAGTTATTACATCCTTATTTCAGATACACATATTCACAAAAGTGAAGAACATACCCGATTTGGAAGCAATTTAGCCGATAATTTTAAGGAAGTTGTAGACAAAATAATTAATAAGACTGAATATCCTGAGGGGGTAATTATTAATGGTGATATTGCGAGGAGGCAAGGAGAGCCCGGTGATTACCGAACGTTCCGTCGACTTATTGAGCCATTACTGGAACAAGACATTCAGGTTTATTTAACGATGGGAAATCATGATGACAGAGGCACATTTTATGAGACATTGAGTGAATTTAGTTCCGAATATTATACAGTTACTGATCGCCATGTGATGACAATAAATACCCCCAATGCATATCTTGTATTATTAGATTCACTAGATAACGTGGATGAAACTCCGGGAAAACTGGGTCGAAGGCAAATAATATGGCTGGATAATCAATTAAAGACCTTAAATGACAAGCCAGTTATACTTTTTTGTCACCACTATCCAGAAAAGGGGAACGGAAAGGGGTTACTTGATTATGAGCATTTACGCGAAATTATGGATAAGAATCAACAGGTTAAGACTTTGGTGTTTGGGCATTCCCACAGATGGGAGCTGTCTACTGAAGAAAGCTTTTATCATCTAAATATCCCTTCTACGGCTTATACTTTCCAAGATGAACAACCATTGGGTTTTGTTCACGCTGATTTTGGAACCGACGGGTTAAGTATCCAGTTAGAATGCCTCGACGATAATCATCCTTGGCATGAGGAGCATGGTATTTTATATTATGAAAATCCCAACTTTGAGAGCAATGGGAAAAACGAAGAATTCGTTCAGATTAGAAATGTTTATCCTAATCCTTTTAATGCCTCAACTACGATCAGATTCCAGTTGCTAGATATGGATTATGTAACTGTGGATCTCTTTACTATAAATGGGAGATTCGTAAAAAGCATCATGAATAATAAACATCTGTTACCTCGTGAATATGAAGTAAAAATAAACGCAGACAGCTTAGCAACGGGAACCTACTTGGTGAGAGTAGCTACTAGTAATCAAATCAAAACACAAAAAATTGTACTAATTAAATAAAAATATACGAACGATTTAAACATATGAGTTCTGAAACTATAAATAATGTTTATGTTATTGGGGTATTTGACTTATTTCACCGTGGACATGTAGAATTACTCAGAAGATCAAAAGAATTAGGTAAAAACCTCATTGTAGCTATTAATGGGGATGATATGGTAGCCAGCTACAAGCGAGCTCCTTATTTCTCGGAACAAGATCGATTGGAAATTATTAAAGCATGTCGTTATGTAGATGAGGCCTTTATTATCGACGGATATGATAATAAACAGTATTTAGTAGATTATGACATTGACGCTATTGTCCATGGTGATGATTGGGAAAAGAAAAGCTATATGGAGCAGATTAGGGTGACAGAAGATTTTTTGAATGAGTATGGTATTGAATTAGTTCTGCTTCCCTATACAGAGGGTATAAGTACGTCGGATTTAATCTCCACGATTCGCAACTGTGATCAGTAAATAATAGATATTAGCTAATGGTATACAAACAACAGGCCTACCTACCCATTGTATTTCAGGTGGATGAAGGCATCTTTTTGGATGTTGAACACTATTTGCGACGCAACAAACTGTCGTTTACCAAAGTATTAGTGGTTTCCGGTAAAACGGTATCCTTCGAATATGCCCAAAAACTGATTGATAAGTATAACTGGGATAATTACATCCTGAAAGACAATACGTATGAAGATGTTGAGGAGCTAAAAGCACTCTGTGAAGACAAGCGATATGATCTGATTATTGCCGTCGGTGGGGGTACGGTATTGGATAGTGTTAAAAGGGTCAGTTATTTGACCAATATCAATCATTTATCCATGCCCACCATTATATCCAATGATGGATTGATTTCGCCCATATCGGTGATTAAAAATGCCAAGGGTAAAACAGAAAGCATTCCAGGTATGATGCCCATGGGAGTGATTATCGACCTGGATATTATTAAAGAATCTCCGATCCATTACTTGCGGGCGGCAGCTGGTGACATCCTTTCCAATATTTCTGCAACTAATGATTGGGTTATAGCGGCTCAAAAAACGGATGAGCATCTCAATGATATAGGTTTTCACTTATCAAAAAGCGCTGGTAACGCTCTTATCCATTTTGATAAAGTGGATCTTACCTATAAACCATTTCTCAGAATGGTTGTACAGGGACAGGTAAATTCCGGTATTGCTATGTCCTTGGCTGGAAGCAGCAGACCTTGCAGTGGAAGTGAACATTTACTTAGCCACGCTATTGATTATTTAGAATTGTCTAATGGTACTCTGCACGGATTACAAGTAGCTTCCACTAGTTTATTTACCCTCTATTTGCAAAATAAACTGCGCTGGCATTACATCGATTACGCCCAAAAAACCGAGATGCCGCTGGATTTTACGGAGTTGCTAGCCTCAAATGATGAAGAGGTAGTAACCGAGATCTTCAGCAAGGCAAAAATAATGCGACCGGGTAGAGTTACTATCCTGGATTTCTTGGATCAAGACCAATTTTTAGATCAGTTAAAAAACTACAAAAAACTGATTAAGGGAGAACCGGAAGAGATCAAGGAAATTATTCATAGCCGGTAATGGGATTTGGGTTGTAGTAACAAATAATGTTAGGTATGATAAATAGGAACTATCATCAGATTCTATTCCTATTCAGCCCATTTATACTATTCTCAAATGAACTTGACTTCTATCGATAGCAGACAAGATTCCCTTGATCAACTGATCGAGCAGACGATAGAAGTCTTGGGTGTGGTTTGCCATGCGATGACAGCTCAACAGATAGTAAGATTCATTGATATTGGTATCAGCTCCGGGAATAAAATAATTCTGGCTAACCATAATCTTCACAGTGTATATCTCTTTCATTGTGATGCTCAGATGAGGTCATTTTATGATCAGGTTGATTATACCCATATCGATGGTATGCCTATATTAGCCTGGGCCAGATTATTGGGATATCCGGTTAAAAAATCCCATCGCACCACATCCCTGGATTGGATTGATGAACTATTAATACTGGCTACGGAAAATACCTATAAAATGTTTTTTCTGGGGAGTAAACCCGGAGTGGGTGAGCGGGCCGCAGATAAGTTGCGAAAGCGGCATCCTAATCTAAAAATCCAATCACGTCACGGCTATTTTAAAACCGATGCAGCTAGTGATGAAAATAAGGAAGTGGTGCGGCAAATTAATGCTTACCAACCTGATATTGTATTGGTTGGTATGGGAATGCCTCGCCAGGAAAAGTGGATTTTGCAAAATGTAAAGCAAGTAAATGCCCATGTATTTATTCCCGTGGGCGCACTAATGGACTATATTGCCGGGAAAAAAAAGACACCTCCTCGGTGGATGGGGCGAATAGGATTTGAGTGGCTTCATCGATTGGTGCATGAACCTACTCGCATGTATAAGCGTTATTTGCTTGAACCTTGGTATTTAATACCACTACTGATTCAGGATTTAAAACAGCACAAACGTAGTTGAGATGGCGCTTCATATTTTTGTTACTTCTTTCGATGGGATCCAAGCTTTAAATCATTGGATATTGCCCTATATTATCACAGAAATAAAGTAAATATTGATTTTAGATGACCTTAACATTCGAATGAACTTAGCCATCTTGGTACTACACTGGGAGCGCAGTAACCTGACGTATCAATGTTTACAATCCATTTTGTTATCTGTACAGGGGAATAACCAAAATGTGCGTATCTTTGTAATTGATAATGGATCCCGTGCTCCCTTTAAGATTCCTGATTCTTTAACCGATGGAAATATTACCATTATTCGTAATGAAGAAAACTACGGTTATGGCAAAGGCATGAATGAGGGAATACGCTATGTCAAAGAACACTGGCCGGAAGCCGAATACCTATGGTTACTGAATAATGATATTCAGCTATCTTCAGAGGCTCTACCGAAGATGTTGAGTTTTTTGCAAAGGGAAGGGGGACGTACTATAGTAGGAGCCGTATTAACTGATGATTCCGAATTTGCGAAATTACAGGAAGTCGGTGGGGGACAAGTTATTCCATTTATCGGGAAAATTGTCATTAATAAATCCAAAACTTCTCAGCGATTGGACTTTATCTCAGGAGCCTCGATCTGTTTTTCAATAAACACATTGGATGAGATCGGATTGTTTGATGAACGGTTTTTTATGTATTGGGAAGATATTGACTTATGTCTGCGAGCTAAACAAAAGGGCATTCGACTGACCATTGCGGACAATGTTTATGTGCATCATCTGCAAAATGCCTCCCTTGGTCGGGAAAACCCGCGCGGAGATTATCTGCAAGCGCTCAGTTATGTTCTTTTTTATGAAAAACATCAACGTTTTTGGTGGTTAACCGTACTGTTGGGGGGAATAGGAAAACTAGGATTGCGATTAGGGAAAGGACAATTCAGACAAATAGCTAGTACAGCCAAAGGATTGGTAGATGGCATACGAAAAATAAATGCAGGATATAATGCAAGTACCTGATGTAATTCTGGTTGGACCGCCCAAAACCGGTACCACCACCCTTTATCATTACCTGAAGAGCCATCCGAAGCTATTTTTACCCAATCAAAAGGAGCTGCATTATTTTTCCCATTCCCAACTACTTAAACATCGAGAGGGACCGGGAGATGAAAGAGCGCTACATTTTATATGCACCTCATGGGAGCAGTATCTGGAACATTTCAATAATGCAAGGCCGGAACAGCTCAATATTGAGATCTCACCCTCATACTTTTACTACGGGCAGGTAGCCAAACACATACACGATCGATTAAATGCTCCCAAAATCATTATCTCGCTAAGGAATCCGGTGGACAAAGCCTATTCGCAATATAATTTTTTAGTGCGGGATGGACGCGAGCAGCTCTGTTTTGAGGATGCTTTACAACAGGAACCGACCCGGATCAACAATCAGTGGGGAGACATCTGGCACTATAAGCAAGGCTCCGTCTATGCCCCATCGTTACGAAACTACCTGGAGATATTTGGGCAAGAAAAGGTTATGGTTATTCAGTTCGAAGAATTAATCGAAGATCCTCAAAAGACGATGGCTCAGGTGTTTCGATTTATAGAGGTTCCACCAGTAACTGTGCAGCCGGCACATTTCAATCGTTCCGGACCGCCTCGAGTATCCTGGCTGGCGCGCCTATTGGGACCGCCGTCCAAGACCAAAGAACGACTCAAGAATTGGTTACCCACGGATTTGGCCCAAAAAATAAAAAACAGCTTACAGCAGCTAAATACTGGCTCTAAACAGCCCATGCAGGTGGACACACGTCGCCGCTTAGAGGATGCGTTCCGCCAGGATGTAAGAGAGGTCGAAGAAATCCTTGGACGCCCCTGTAACTGGTTTTAAAAGATGAGATTGCTGCTGGGATCAGAGAATCCTGGAAATAAAGACCCGTCGATTCAATACCCCTTAAAATAGGTATCGGAGCGAGAACTGCAATTGCCAATTATCCAGGTCATAAGGATCTAGTTTGTCGAAATGGACATTGGGTTCTCCATAGTCATAGCGACCATAATTGTACGCTCGTGTCCAGATTAGTCGAGTTTGTGCAAGCCAGCCATTCCATCGATATCCTGCTTTAAACCCCAGATTCAAATTGACCCGATGTCGTTTGGGATCCCGAAGATCTCGAGCTGCCAACCAGCGATAGTGGAAATTGTTATTATCATCCTCGCGCTGCACAAAAAGGCCGGCCATGCCATCCCATTTGTAAAAATCAACACCCAGATACTGGCTGTTAGAACCTGGACCTATCGCTGCTCCCAAAATTTGCCCTTCGTTGGTATGGCCGTGTTGAACTCGACTGTGTACATAAAAATAGCTTTGATTACGAACTTGTGAAATAGAGGGGGCTTCAAGTTGATTTAATTCAAATCTGAAATCAACCAAATCAAAATACATATCAGTAAATAACTTTCTTAAACCTATTGTATATGCCCTTATATGGTTTGGTTCCATTAAAAGATCTCTAAGATCATAGTGATGATCTTCTTTAGCGTACTCCAAGTATATTTCAGCATTACTTTTAGGAAATAGCCATCGAGCATAAATAGAAGCAATCTGATTATAACCATCTCCTCGTGGATATCGGTCATCGAATAGCTTTTTCTTTTGAAAAGGTTCAAACATGATAAGGTAATCAGCAATTGCAGGTTTATCATCTATGTAAGTATGGTAAAAACGAATTAACCCTATATGTAAATTGGGAATGAACGAAGGCGAATAGTTTACATGTACAGCCGTTGCAAATCGGGTACTGTCTGTCGTTGATTTCTGAAAGTAGGAGGTGCCTTCGGGTTTACCGGCTATGTAGTTAAATTCGATGCGCCCCATGTTGAGGGGGAGATTAATAGGGATACGCGATCCGAAATGCAAATGCCGAAACCCTGGAGCGTTATTACTCAGCATGAGGGCGTAATTTTGACTCGGACCCCACCAGCGCGGGGTGGTTCCGTAACCCAGTTCAATTGGACCATAATGGACACTAATATCACTCATGCCCCAACTGGTAGTCCAATATGGACTGTTCCCGAAACGAAAAGGTGCATCCAAATTAAGATTGCCTTCAGCCATATATAAAATATTGCCTTGCTCATCCCGGGGTATGAAACGGGGTACGTTGAAAGAGCGATTTTGCTGGTAAGTGATTTGTGGGCGTAAAGTTATGCGAAAGTGGGGGGCGGTTACACTGATTCCACCTAATAATTCAGTATTCCAGCCACGTCCCCACCAAGCTGCTTCATTATTTTCACTTTTTGGGAATTCACTGTTAAAGGTTTCGCGAAAGTGAAGGGGATAATACGTTAAGTTGGCTTTATCGCCTAATAGAGAGGTCGAAACTCCTGTAGAATACGAGAAATACCCGGGTAATTCAGCAACAGAATTTATAATCGTGTCGGGGAAAATGCTTAGATCATAGGGACGGTTGGTGAAAGATGTGGGAAGATCATGGTCCAGTAACTGTAAAAGTCGTAATTGATTTTCCTGATAACCGTCAATATTCATGAGTTGGGCCATCATGGGAAGCGGAGTCAAAAATAGTATAAGGATAACCAATACGTGAGGATTGGCAGGATATTTATGGTATGGACTAATCATAATTGCATCGAGTTTAAATCATTCATTGTAGAATGAATTGACATCCGTTTAAAAATAATGGTACAGAATATATACCCTCAATGTGCCAAACGGAAATGAACGGCGCTAAGATAATAACGCCATAACATTGCCCAGACCCTTTACGTGAATCCCTAGTGTCCACTAAGGCTTAAGTTTCCGGTGATGTCCCTATGTTTGTGTAAAAATTGAGAAGGTGCTGCCAAGTTAGTTTCCTGTTGAATATTAAAGTTGAATTATGCCATCATATAAAAAGATGATATGGTGGTATATAGTTAATAAAGTTGCGGAAGCTAGAACTTATGTTTGTGGAGCAAGGAGTTTAAATTTGCAATTGTATATTATTGATTCAGATTTTACAAATTCTTAACAAAATTTTGATCGTACGGGAACAAACTGTTATTATTGCCGTTCAAACAATTTCAATAATCCAAAAGTGAACTTACTCGGTTTTCAGTAAAAACAAACCAACAGCAGGGATACATGCGTACGGTTGAGGAACAATTCAAAGCCCTGGATGTGGACAATATTTCCAGTGTTACCAGAGAGAGGCGTAAATCGACACGTAGTAAATTAAAAGTCGATGAACGAAGCATAGAACAGATGCTCCGTAATTTTCAACTTCAACATACAACTCCCAATAGCCAGATTAAGCGAGCTATTGATGTTGTACTATCCAGTATAGGCTTGGTATTTTTGGGAATTTTATATCCCGTTATTGCGACAGGCATTAAACTGGGTTCTAGTGGACCGGTTATCTTTAAGCAACCCAGAACTGGCCAAGGTGGTAAACCTTTTACCTGTTATAAATTCCGAACTATGCACTTGGTGGGAAAGAAATCAGGAGAAAAGCCAGTAGTTACTCAAAAAAATGATCCTAGGGTTTTTGCATTTGGTCAGTGGTTACGAAAATTTAATCTGGATGAACTTCCTCAATTAATTAATGTTCTCAAAGGTGATATGAGCTTGGTAGGCCCCCGTCCATATCCTATCGATGAATGCAATTACTGGAATCAGACCTTTAATGATTTCTTTATTCGATACGCGGTTAAACCGGGTATCTCTGGTCACGCTCAAGTAAATGGGTTGCGTGGGGGAACACACAATGTTGACCACATGCGAAAACGATTGGATTTCGACTTGATTTATATTGAAAAACAATCGTTGTTTATGGACTTGAAGATCATCTTTCAAACAATATTTCAGATGATCAATAGAGAAACAGGCGCTCATTAGGTTAGGAATGAAATATAATAATATTTTTACATTAAAGGCGGCTGTTGCCGCCTTTTTTAATTGACCAAATATGAAGAGATCGAGTACTGATTTGTTGGATAGTATTAAGAACCGTGATTACAAAGTTGGAATTGTTGGTCTGGGATATGTTGGCTTACCATTAATGTGGACTTTTCATGAAGAAAAGTTCCCGGTCCTTGGTTTTGATATTGATGACCGTAAAGTTCAGCACTTGCAAGAAGGAAGCCCCTACATCAAGCATTTGGGGCATGAAATGATGCAAAAATTAGCAGGTTCTGCTCGGTGTGATGCGACCGTTGATATTCGCCGAATTTCTGAGGTAGATGCCATTCTTTTGTGCGTACCCACCCCCTTGAACGAGCATCGTGAGCCGGATATGACTTATGTGGAACAAACCGCGAAAAATATTGCTCCCCATATGCGGAAAGGGCAGTTAGTGGTATTGGAGTCAACCACTTGGCCAGGCACTACCGAAGAGTTGATGACCCCTATATTAGAAGATGGATCGGGTTTAACGGCTGGAAAAGATTTTTACCTAGCCTATAGTCCGGAACGGGAAGATCCGGGAAATCCCAACTTTAGAACTGCTACTATACCTAAAGTAGTGGGAGCTGATTCAGATCAGGCAAGTAAGATCGCCAATGCTCTCTATGGTGCGGTGATCAATGAAGTAATACCTGTATCTAATACAAGAACAGCAGAAGCGGTTAAACTCACCGAAAATATATTTCGTTCGGTGAATATAGCCTTGGTGAATGAACTCAAGGTAGTATATAAGCAGATGGATATTGATGTCCATGAAGTACTAGACGCTGCAGCTACTAAGCCATTTGGCTTTATGAAGTTCACTCCGGGACCGGGCTTGGGGGGGCATTGTATCCCGATTGATCCATTTTATCTTACTTGGAAAGCTCGGGAGCATCAGCAACACACGCGTTTTATTGAACTAGCTGGTGAGATTAATACCCAAATGCCGGATTATGTAATTCAACAAACCTTGAAGGCGCTGAATTATCACAAAAAGCCGATGAACGGTAGCAAAGTGTTATGTATGGGGCTTGCCTACAAACCGAATGTGGATGATATGCGTGAGTCGCCAACGTTTGTACTCATGGATAAACTAGAGGAGTATGGTTGTGATGTATCTTATTATGATCCGTATATCCCAGAAATAGGCCCCACGCGTGAACATACTCGTTGGCAAGGGGTGGCGTCCATTGATTGGAATGAAGAATCTATCACGAGTTTTGATGCGGTGTTAATTAGTACCGATCATGATAATGTGGATTATCAACAACTTGCAGATTGGTGTGATTGCATTATTGATACCCGAAATGCTATGCGCGATATTGAAACTGAGGAATATCAGGTATGGCAGGCATAAATAGGGATTATCGGTTTGATTCTAGATACTTTCCACCAAGATTAATCTTCCTGATTTCTACCGAGTAACAACCAGCTTGATTTATCAGTAGCATTTAACTTTATGCCCTATTCTTTTACCATTGTCGGTTATGGACGTATCGGTAAGCGCCATGCAACTATTGCGGCCAACCATTCTCAGAGTTCAATGCGTGCTATTGTAGACATTGATCAATTCAAACGTGATCAGGCTAAATCTGACCATACCAATGCTTCGGTGTATTCGAATATCGATGGATTTATACAAACGGATGACCATCAAACCGATGTGGTGTGCATATGTACCCCGAATGGCTTGCATGCATCCTTGGCTATTGCTGCACTACAAGCGGGGTATCATGTAGTGATCGAAAAACCGATGGCATTGAGTAAGCGGGAGTGCGAGCAGGTTATTGACGCTTCACTGAAGGCCGGGAAACAAGTGTTTGTGGTCAAGCAGAATCGATATAGTCCTCCTTCAAGATGGCTAAAAGAGGTGGTGGATAGCGACGTCTTGGGACAATTGGAACTGATCAACATACACTGTTTTTGGAACAGGGACGAACGGTATTACACCCCACGCGGCTGGCACGGTAGCAAAGATCTGGATGGTGGTACCTTGTTCACCCAATTCAGTCACTTCATCGATATCATGTACTGGGTCTTTGGTGATATTCAGCGAGGTAGTGTTAAATCTACCATGCGGAACTTAGTTCATGGGGATATGATCGAGTTTGAAGATACCGGTATTGTACAGTTTGATTTCCAAAATGGGGCCTTCGGTGCACTGGAATTTACTACTGGATGTTGGGATCAAAATATGGAAAGCAGTATGACGGTGATCGGATCCAAAGGAGCCCTAAAGATTGGGGGACAGTATTTCAATGAAGTGGAATACTGTCATATCCAAGATTATGAAATGCCGGAGTTGGAACCAACCAATCCGCCCAACGACTATGGCCCCTATAAAGGCAGTGCAGCCAATCACCATTTTGTTTATGAAAATGTGATCGATACGCTGGATGGTAAAGCCACTATAACAGCCAATGCTATGGAAGGCATGAAAGTGGTAGAGATCATCGAAGAGATGTATGCGGCTGCAGAGCGGCATTAATCCCAGCCAGACATTGTATAATCTTCTGATTTTGACATCGCCCCGCTTTGGCTGTATTCGGTGCCAGACTCCGAGCGAAATGAAAAGAAATTGTCAAACCCACGTAGCGCGGTCATTTTTATCAACCGAAGGTCACGAAAGTTTGACCTGCCCGAGAGTGTGTCATCAGCAAAAAGCTGGTTGCAGTGCCTCACTGCAACCATTATGGGCAGAACGTATAACAAGAAATCAGTAGGCATTTTGCTGAAGCAATGACCCACCCAAACCCTCCCTATTTACATCTGGAGGGCTTACCTTCGAGCTCGAAATTCTATATTCAGCACACATACATGCTCCCTGCCAGTGGTGAGTTTAAACGAGCGGTGCAAGGGAAGGTCTCAGCCTGTCCCGGGAATGCGGGAGGAGCTGGGCGTTACGAGCGGTAGCGAGTAATGGTCTGAGGGTATACTACTCGCTAGTTAGCTAGTGCGCATACACCCTCAGTCCGGCTGATGGTGTATCACAAGCCCTACAGCTAATCATTAATCAGCCGGCCAGCTCCCTGAAGGGAGCACGTAATGTAAAGCAAATAATCAACCATCCACAGCCGGGCATTGAAATACCCGGCTGAGTACACCCCCCCGTTGGGGCTTTATTTAGTGCTAGAATCAGGGCAACCATTACTTGAAAAAAACATTGCTATACCCACGTAGCTCGGTCATTCCTGCCTGAGAGTGTGCCCATAGGCAATAGTATGCTCTCCAACATGCCCCACCCTAAATCCCTCCCCATGTCTTCCGAAATCATTCGGAATCCATAGGGAGGGACTTTAAACCGAGCTTGATACCCAATATCCAGCACAAATACGTGCTCCCTGCCGGTGGTGTGTTTAAAATTAGCGGAGGGTGAGAAGGCCTGGAGGGAGCTGGGCGTTACGAGCGGTAGCGAGTAATGCACTGAGGGTGTGGTAGCTAGTGTGGCAAACACCCTCAGTCCGGCTGATAGTACAGCACAAGCCCTGCAGCTCATCATAATCAGCCGTCCAGCTCCCTGAAGGGAGCACGTAATGTAAAGCAAATAATCAACCATCCACAGCCGGGCATTGAAATACCCGGCTGAGTACAACCCCGCCCCGTTGGGGCTTTATTTAGTGCTAGAATCAGGGCAACCATTACTTGAAAAAAACATTGCTATACCCACGTAGCTCGGTCATTCCTGCCTGAGAGTGTGCCCATAGGCAATAGTATGCTCTCCAACATGCCCCACCCTAAATCCCTCCCCATGTCTTCCGAAATCATTCGGAATCCATAGGGAGGGACTTTAAACCGAGCTTGATACCCAATATCCAGCACAAATACGTGCTCCCTGCCGGTGGTGTGTTTAAAATTAGCGGTGGGTGAGAAGGCCTGGAGGGAGCTGGGCGTTACGAGCGGTAGCGAGTAATGCTCTGAGGGTGTAGCTACTAGCTAGTGAGCAAACACCCTCAGTCCGGCTAATAGTATAGCACAAGCCCTGCAGCTCATCATAATCAGCCGTCCAGCTCCTTGAAGGGAGCATGTAATGTGGGGCAGGTAATTATGAAATAGCTAGTATATACTTTCCGGAATTTCGGGAAGGAAACACCAAGGAGGTCAACACCATGAGGTAGTGGCAAATAAACATCCATCTACAGCGAAGATGGACTCGGGCTGAGAAGAATATAATGAGCTACTGTAATTAACTATCCTTGGAAATTTCGATTCCAGCAAGAATTGGGTTTTTTAATAGCCTATCTAAGTCATTGAAAATATTGACAGGGAAAGCGGGTTTTGTATTCAGGGAACAATTGCGGATACTAAAGATGTAAATACCCAAGAGAGAAGATTTAATACAAAAAAAAGATTAAATCCTTGTAATCCATACGTAGATCTACGACATTTGTAACTTCGCAATTTCATTCAATATTTAGTTGTCGCTTCACTATTTGAGATAACGAGTATAAAATATCAGTCAGTTTGATGAGGGGAATTTTATTAACACTCCTGTTTGCCATCACCAGTCTTTGTATGGTCAGTTCAATTCAGGCGCAGGATATCAATGCTATTGATTTTAAGAACCTAAAATCATCTCAAGTTTCTGAGCAGCAGTTGCAGCGCATCTGGAGTCAAGCCCAAGCGCGAGATATGAGTGTAGGAGATCTGGAGAAGCTGGCCATCGCTAGGGGCATGAGTCCTGCCGAAGTATCCAAATTAAGTCAGCGATTGCGCAATATGAGTATCCAAAGTGCCGATCAGGATACCCAAGAGGCGATGCAAGACCGAGAACGGTCGGTCACCGAATCGGTGGATGATAGCCAAGCCGCAGCGAAACAAAAATCCAGCTCGAATGGCATGTACGGAGCTAGTTTATTCCGGGATAAAAACCTGTCGTTCACGCCTTCTATGAATATTCCCACGCCCAAGAATTACGAACTGGCCTCAGGTGATGAGCTGATCGTGGATCTTTGGGGTGCGTCCAATCAAACCTACCGGTTGATGATTACTCCGGAGGGTACAGTCAGTGTGGAAAATCTGGCTCCGTTGTATCTCAGTGGGCTTACTATAGAAGAGGCCGAAGAGCGTGTAATGGAACATCTCAGTAAAGTCTATTCCGGTTTACGGCCGCAGGATCCGGAGAACAAAGATACCTATGGTCGAGTGACCTTGGGTAATATTCGCAGCATCAAGGTGACCATATTGGGAGAAGTCTCTAATCCCGGGACCTATACGCTGTCTTCCTTGGCTACTGTGTTCAATGCCTTGTATATGTCCGGCGGACCTTCCGGTTTAGGCACCTACCGTGATATCCAAGTATTCAGGCAGGGAAAGAAAGTGGCCAGTCTGGATATCTACGATTTCTTGATCGATGGGGATCAGCAAGACAACATTCGGTTGCATGATCAGGATATTATTAAAATCGATCCCTACCATACGCGCGTGTCCATTACCGGGGAAGTGAAACGAACCGGCAAGTTTGAGCTGGAGGCAGGGGAAACATTAGACGATCTATTGCAAATGGCCGGCGGATTTACTGAGCAGGCCTATACGCAGCGGTTCAAAATATATAGCCGTACCGGAAAAGAGCGCAAGATCAAGGATATCACTTATCCGGATCAGGATGATTACCAATTTCAAAACGGAGATCGCATTCATGTGGGCCAAATCCTGGATCGTTTTTCCAATAAAGTGGAGATCAAAGGGGCGGTGTACCGCGAAGGTGAATATGAGTTACACGACACCACCAGTGTGTATTCCCTGATTCAACGGGCCGATGGGCTGCGTGGAGATGCGTTTACCCAGCGCGCTTTGATCTACCGCACCCGGGAAGATCTGACTGTGGAGCCTATCGCCTTTAATGTGCGGGATGTGATGAATAACCCCCAGCAAAATGATATCTCGTTAATGAAAGATGATATCATTCAAATTGCCTCCATTTTTGATATGCGGGAAGATTACAATGTTTCCATCAACGGCGCGGTACAGGATCCGGGCAATATTCCCTTTATGAATGAGATGACCCTGGAAGACGCGATTTTCCAAGCCAATGGATTTCGGGAATCCGCGGCCCCCTACCGAATTGAGATCGCCCGTCGGATAGCTAACCAGGACTCCGCGGTGGTACCTGAGAAGATGACTGAATGGTACCGTTTTGAGATCGATAAGGATTTGGAACTGCGAGGAGATGCCGCTTCGTTTACGCTGAAACCGTTCGACTATATCTATGTGCGCAGCGCGCCGGGTTATATAGAGCAGGAAGAGGTGACTATCAATGGGGAAGTGTTGTTTCCGGGAAAATACACCATTCAAACCAAGACCATGCGGATTTCCGATCTGATTGAATTGGCCGGTGGTTTTACCGATTATGCCTATCTCCAAGGTGCCCATTTACGCCGGATGAGCAATGGACGGAATCGTAATCAAGCCAGAGAGTTAAACGTGGAGGATAGTGCGGAGCTACAGCAACAACTTTCTCGGGCTCGCGTGGATGTGGGGATCCAGCTAAGTGAAATTATGAATAACCCCGGTTCGGAGCAGGATCTGTTGCTCAAAGAAGGCGACCAGGTTACTGTTCCTCGCAAGCTACAAACGGTAGAGATTGCCGGGGAAGTGTTGTATTCGGTGAGTGCCCGATATGAAAATCATAAGAGTATGCGCGATTATATCCGGCGTGCGGGTGGGATTACGGAAAAGGGCAACCTGAAACGTGCGTATATTGTCTATGCTAATGGGGAAGTGGATCGGGCGCGGAATTACCTGCTGTTTCGGGACTTTCCCAAGGTGCGACCCGGGGCCACGATTTTTGTGCCCAAAAAGGAAGAAAAGCGTGAGCTGACCACCCAGGAGCGGATCGGAATTTTGTCCAGTATTGTCTCAATGGCGGCGATCGTGAGTACGACGATCTATCAGATTACGCGGTGACCCACCCCAAACCCCTCCCTATTACATATGGAGGGGCTTCTGTATTAGTTATATGAATGGCTATGGATGAGTCTCAAAAATCAGGGAATGAGGGATTACCTCCGGCGGGACCGGGGCGTGGATTTCCTATGAGGGATTTTGTAATGGTGCCGCGGCACGAGTGGGAGGCGTATCAGTCGGAGCAGGAGGGGATAGATCCGATGGAGCTGGGGCGTTACCTGTGGGAGCGTCGACGTAACGTGGTTAAGATCATGCTCATTCCGGTGCTACTCGGATTGATGGTGGCGTTTTTGAGTGGGGAGGAGTATCAGTCGCAGGCCAGCTTGATGCCTGAGTACAACACCAACAGTTCTGGTGGATCCGCGGGCAAGTTATTGCAGCAGTATGGCGGTCTGTTGGGGATGAGCGGAGGTACCTACAGTAGCAACAGCAATGCTATACGGGTGGAGCTCTATCCTCAGATTATGAGCAGTTTTCCCATCCAATTACAATTGCTAGACCAGAAGATCTACTTTACAGAATATGATACGACCGTTACCGTTCGACAGTTTTTCGAGCAGGTGTATGAACCGTCCGTATTGGACTGGACCCTGTTTTATCTTACCAACGCTCCTACCATAGTCAATCAGTGGTGGCGATCGGCGGATTCCCTGGGCACAATTATAGAACAACCAACTCCCTTTGATTCAGAGATTGTTTCCTTAACGCCCACGGAAAAAGTCTTGGTGGAACAACTGCAAGTGCGGGTAACTGCTAGTCTGGATACGGAGAGCGGAGTGGTGACCGTCAATTCGCAAATGCCAGATCCTTATGCGGCAGCCGCGGTGGGCGAAGCGGCCTTGGCCTTGCTCAAAGAGTACTTGAAAGCCTATCGCACCGAGAAAAATCGCAATGATCTGGAGTATACCGAAGAGCAAGTACAAAAGGCGGAAAAGCGATTTCATGAAGCGCAGAATGCCTTGGCTAACTTTCGCGATGAAAATGTGGGGTTGACCACAGCGAAATCACAAGTTGAGCTGGAGCGACTACAATCAGAGTTTGATTTGGCCTTTAATCTCTATCAGTCCCTATCCCAACAACTTCAGCAAGTGCGCCTGAAACTCCAGGAACAAACCCCACTGTTTAAAACGCTGCAGCCCTTCCAGGTTCCACTGGAACGCAGCTCCCCCCGGCGTGGTCTGATCTTGGTATTGAGTGTGTTTTTGGGCTTGATGTTAGGGGGCGGTTACTATGGACTCCAATTCTATGGGCAGCAGCGAATAGAGTCCGACTCTGAATAACGCTGTTACATACATTGGATCTGAAATGCCTTTCTAACTTCAGTCGGGCTTGATTTTAGGATATAGCAATAACTAAAATGGACACCATTCAACTGGCAATAGGAGTGGGAACCGAACTCTGATTGAGGCTCTAAATCTCTGATGGTACCCGACCGCGAAGCGGTCAAACATAAATAGCCCCGAATGGGGCGATATAACCAACCCTGAAGGGGTTGAACAATTTCCGTAAATCAGCTCCTGTAAATGACACAAACTCGCGCGAGCGTCTCGCTCGTGCGAAATGAAGACCCACCCAAACCCTCCCTATTCCATATGGAGGGCTTTTTATTCAGCTCGAAATACAAGAACCAGCACACATACTGGTGCCAATAATTAGCTTGAAAAAAACATCGCTAGCCCCACGTAGCTCGGGCATCCTTGCCCGAGAGTGTGCCCGTAGGCAATAGTCTGCCCTCCAACACGCCCCACCCTAAATCTCACCTACATTCCATTTCGGTGAACAGGCCCTCCCCATGTCTTCCGAAATCATTCGGAATCCATAGGGAGGGACTTTAAACCGAGCTCGATACCCAATATCCAGCACACATACGTGCTCCCTACCAGTGGTTAGTTTAAAACGATCTGTGCGTGGGAAGGTCTCAGGGAGCTGGGCGTTACGAGCGGTAGCGAGTAATGCTCTGAGGGTGTACTAGCTAAGTGGGCATACACCCTCAGTCCGGCTGATGTTGTATCACAAGCCCTACAGCTCATAAACGATCAGCCGGCCAGCTCCCTCATGGCCTTCACACTTCTGAGTAGCATATATCTCAGAGCCGGCAGGGAGCACGTGTGTAAAGCCAATAATCAACCATCCACAGCCGGGCATTGAAATACCCGTCTGATTACAACCTCGCCCCGTTGGGGCTGGGTTTGATGCCAGGATCAGAGCAATCAAGCTTAATGAAAAGAACTTGCTAGCCCCACGTAGCTCGGGCATCTTTGCCCGAGAGTGTGCCATCAGCAAGCCATTATCAAAGCTGTCATTGCCCCACCCTAAATCCCTCCCCATGTCACAGGCTCCATAGGGAGGGACTTTCAACCGAGCTCGAAATTCAATATCCAGCACACATACGTGCTCCCTTCAGGGAGCTGGGCGTTACGAGCGGCAGCGAGTAATGCTCTGAGGGTGTACTAGCTAAGTGGGCATACACCCTCAGTCCGGTTGATGGTGTATCACAAGCCCTACAGCTCATAAACGATCAGCCGGACAGCTCCTCCCGCATTCCCGGGACAGGCTGGGCCATCCCATTTGGAATCAGCATTAACTGTAGAGCTGGCAGGGAGCACGTGTGTAAAGCCAATAATCAACCATCCACAGCCGGGCATTGAAATACCCGTCTGGTAACCACCTCACCCCGTTGGGGCTGGGATCTATGTCAGGATCAGACTATATAATGCCGCGATTCATCTTCCCAGCGTAGGCAAAGTTTCAAATGTTAGTGGGATACCTTAGCTTTGCCGCTTAAACAATCCAATAAATAGACATTGTATGAGCGCTAAAACCATATTAGTAACCGGGGCAGCCGGCTTTATCGGATATCATCTGGCCCAACGGCTGCATCAAGAGGGGCATCATGTAATCGGCATTGATAATATCAATGATTACTACTCCACCAGTCTGAAGCAGGATCGGATTGATACATTAGCCCAAGCCAGTCGTGTCCAATTCCGGCAGATGGATTTGGGGGATGATGAAGCCATTGAGGCACTATTTGAGGAGTATCCATTCGAGGTAGTGATTAACCTGGCCGCCCAAGCTGGGGTTCGATATTCATTGAAGAACCCCAAAGCTTATACCAATTCGAATTTAGTAGGGTTCGCTAATATACTGGAAGCTTGTCGACACCATGAGATCAAGCATCTACTGTATGCCTCTTCCTCCAGTGTGTATGGATCCAATCAGAAGCAGCCCTTCTCGGAGCATCACAGCACGCAGCACCCGCAATCGCTTTACGCGGCTACCAAGAAATCCAATGAGATGCTGGCCCACAGTTACGCGCACCTGTTTGGATTACCGGTCACCGGGTTGCGGTTCTTTACTGTCTATGGCCCATGGGGACGTCCGGATATGGCTTATTACAAGTTCGCCAAGATGATGATGAACGAGCAACCGCTGCCCCTCTATAACGGGGGCGATATGTACCGCGATTTCACCTATATCGATGATATCGTGGAGGCTATCGTGCGTTTGTTGGACTATCAGCCTCAGGGCGATGCGCAATGGGAAGCCGATAACGCCCACCCGGATCCGGCTACCAGCGCCGCTCCGTACCGGATTTTTAACATCGGTCGCAATCAGCCGGTGCACTTGCTGAAGATGGTGGATCTGTTGGAAGAGTACTTAGGTGTGGAAGCTATACGTGAGGATAAGCCTATGCCCGCCACCGAAGTGTACAAAACCTGGGCGGATTCATCGGAGCTCTACGAGCTAATCGGCTTTGAGCCTACTGTTGACCTGGAAGAAGGATTGCAGAAATTCGTGGATTGGTTCACCACTTATGAGACAACGTCATAGAATTTGAATGGTCATGTAGCTCGGGCATCCTTGCCCGAGAGTGTGCCCGAAGGCAATAGTCTGCCCTCCAACAAGCCCCACCCTAAATCCCGCCCCATGTCACAGGCTCCATAGGGAGGGACTTTCCACCGAGCTCGATATCCAATATCCAGCACACATACGTGCTCCCTGCCAGTGGTTAGTTTAAAACGATCTGTGCGTGGGAAGGTCTCAGGGAGCTGGGCGTTACGAGCGGTAGCGAGTAATGCTCTGAGGGTGTACTACTCGCTAGTGCGCATACACCCTCAGTCCGGCTGATGGTGTATCACAAGCCCTACAGCTCATAAACGATCAGCCGGCCAGCTCCCTGAAGGGAGCACGTATGTAAAGCCAATAATCAACCATACACCGCCGGGCATTGAAATACCCGTCTGATTACAACCTCGCCCCATTGGGGCTGGGTTTGATGCCAGGATCAGAGCAATCAAGCTTAATGAAAAGAACTTGCTAGCCCCACGTAGCTCGGGCATCCCTGCCCGAGAGTGTGCCATCAGCAAGCCATTATCAAAGCTGTCATTGCCCCACCCTAAATCCCTCCCCATGTCTTCCGAAAGCATGCGGAATCCATAGGGAGGGACTTTCAACCGAGCTCGATATCTAATATCCAGCACACATACGTGCTCCCTACCAGTGGTTAGTTTTAAACGATCTGTGCGTGGGAAGGTCTCAGGGAGCTGGGCGTTACGAGCGGTAGCGAGTAATGCTCTGAGGGTGTACTACTCGCTAGTGCGCATACACCCTCAGTCCGGCTGATGTTGTATCACAAGCCCTACAGCTCATCTATGTTCAGCCGACCAGCTCCTCCCGCATTCCCGGGACAGGCTGGGCCTTCACATTTCTGAGAAGCATATATCTCAGAGCCGGCAGGGAGCACGTATGTAAAGCCAATAATCAACCGCCAACCCACACAGCAAGCCCCCCAACAAACCTATCCGTGCAAAACCGTCGTCCGTAGACCGTAGACAAAACCAGCCAAGCCCCCAAAACCCACCCCGAAAAGACCGACGTCACCTATGGTTCAAAGTTGAAAGTTAGAAGGTTCAAAGTTACAACGTCGCTACAGAAAACCTTCAACCTTTAACATTCAACTCATTAACCAAGCCAACCCCAAACAAGAGCAAATTATCCAAACCAACCCCGTAACCACGATAGTCCATAATCAAACGCCAATCGTCAACACACAACCAGCAAGCCCCCAACAAACCCATCCGTGAAAGCGGTCGTCCGAAGACCGTCGTCCGTCGTCCGACGCCACCCCAAGGCAAGCCCCCTAAAATCCAACCCGTAAAAAACCGTCGTCAGTGGTCCGTCGTCCGTCGACAAAACCAGGCAAGCCCCCAAAACCTACCCCCGTAAAGTCCGTCGTCCGTGGTCTGTCGTCCGTCGTCCCCACCAGCAAGCCCATAAAAACCACCCCGTAACATCCACTGCCCCAAAAAGGGAACAAACCACCAAAACCCAAGTACCACTTTTATCTTTCACCAACGCTTAATACCTTCATGCTTCGCAAGATCACAGAGAGCGCAGATACACCTCCAATAGTGACGGGGAAACCACTAATGAACGTAACACAACAACCATAGCTCGTGAACCAAGAACAGCAGTCGGGAAACGGAAACGATACCGGTAACGACAACGGAAACACTAAGGGGAACCAGGAAAACGAAGAGCATTCCCAACAGCAACAGCAACAGCAACAGCAACAGCAACAGCAACAGCAACAGCAGCAGGGACAAGGACCACAAGATCCCCAACAGGGGCCGTACCCCCAGCAGCCCATGATGCCGGTAGGCTACTACCCCCAGCCGCACTATGAAGAAGACGAAATTGACCTGATAGAGCTGGCCCAGACGCTCTGGGAAAAGCGGATGACCATCGTGAAAATTACCGGTGCCTTTTTGATTCTGGGTGTGCTGGTCGCCTTGCTCAGCCCGAAAGAATACACTACTAGTGCTACATTGATGCCTGAAGCGCAATCCAATCAAAGCAAGACGGGCAATTTACTGCAGCAGTACGGGGGCTTGCTGGGTATTTCCGGCGGGGGAGCCCAAGCGCAGGGGGGGCAAATCCCCCCGCAACTCTATCCCAATGTAGTGGAGAGCCTGCCCTTCCAGGTGAAACTGATGAATACTACAGTGACGTTTGCGGAGTACGATACCACGGCTACGGTATATGACTTCTTCACGGAGATCAATTCACCTTCGGTGTTGTCTTATGTAAGAGAATATACCTTAGGTTTGCCTGGTAAGGTTATTGATTTATTCCAGGAAGAGGAGATCAAACAGCCGCCCAAAGGTATAGCGCCTGGACAAGAGATCATTGAACTTACCCAAACTGAATTTGGAATTATCAAGGGATTACGGGAGCGATTTTCAGTCTCGGTTAACCAAGAGACGGGCGTTATTAGTGTAGAGGGTAAGCTGCCCGATCCCAAGGCGGTGGCTGAATTGACACAACAGAGTATTGTGTTGCTAAAGGAGTATATGCGGGAATATCAGACGCAGAAGGCGAAGGAGGATCTGCGTTTTGTGGAGCAGCAGGTGGAGAAAGCTAAGCAACGTTTTGAGCAGGCACAATTGAAGTTAGCGGAGTACCGGGACAGTAATATTAATCTGACCACGGCTAAAGCACAGACCAAAGAACAGGAACTGCAATCACAATATGATCTGGCCTTTAACTTATATAATTCGTTAAGCCAGCAACTTGAACAAGCGCGGCTTCGGGTACAGGAGCAGACGCCAGTATTTTCGGTAATTCAGCCGGTGAGTGTGCCACTAAATGATGATACCTCAGGTGTTATGATTTTATTTGTATTCGGGATAGTTGGGATTGTAGTTAGTTTAGGTTATCTGTTTCTCGATAATTGGTGGAGAGAAGAGTTTAATTGAGAAACTTGGTATTAAAAGGTTATTAACGGATTTAGTTACAACTATTTAGATTTATTAATTAAGCATAAGTAATATGAAAGGGATTATACTAGCCGGAGGATCTGGTACACGTTTATATCCGATTACCAAAGCAATTAGCAAGCAGTTGATGCCAGTATATGACAAGCCAATGATCTACTACCCACTTTCGGTACTAATGCTGGCGGGTATTCGAGAAATTTTGATTATAACGACGCCTGAAGATAATGATAGCTTTAAGCGATTGTTGGGGGATGGTTCCGAATGGGGAATCAATCTTTCTTATGCTGTACAACCGAGTCCGGATGGTTTGGCTCAAGCATTTATTATTGGGGAAGATTTTATTGGCAATGATGATGTGTGCTTAATTTTAGGTGATAATATATTCTACGGCCAAGATTTTGGAAGAAAACTCGAACAAACAGTCCATAATCTGAATGGTGCTACTGTCTTTGGGTATCGAGTAAGTGATCCTGAGCGATTCGGTGTGGTGGAGATTGATCAAAGTAATCAGGCCACTTCTATTGAGGAGAAACCGAAAAAGCCAAAGAGTAATCTAGCAGTAACCGGTTTGTACTTCTATGATAATCGTGTAATTGACATTGCTAAAAACGTAAATCCCTCGGAACGCGGTGAACTAGAGATAACATCGGTAAACCAGAAATATTTGGAATTGAACTCTTTATATGTTCAGGTGTTAGGTCGTGGCTATGCTTGGCTAGATACCGGAACCCACGATGCTATGAGTGAAGCTTCACAGTATGTAGAAATATTAGAGCGACGACAAGGATATAAAATTGCCTGTCTCGAAGAAATTGCGTGGAGAAAAGAATGGATTACTGATGATAAAGTATTAGAAAAAGCTAGTGAGCTAAGGAAAAATGGATATGGAGAATATCTCAAGAGTATAATAACTAGAGAACTCTAGATGTCCTCCCTACGAGAAAAAACAGGTAAAGCACTTTTTTGGGATTTAATAGGTAACTATGGTGGACAAATAAGTGGCTTTATAATATCAATATTTTTGGCGAGGCTGCTAGAGCCAAAGGAGTTTGGGTTAGTGGGCATGTCTCTTGTATTCATTAATATCATGAAGGTATTAATGGATATGGGTTTAGCTTCTGCTTTAGTACAAAATAAAAATAATACTTCGCGTACCTACTCTTCAGTATTCTATGTTAATATAACTTTCGCAATATTATTAACCGTAATTATTTACTCGTCTGCACCGTGGATAGGAATATTTTACAATAGTGATACTGTAACACAACTAGTTCGTTTCCTTTCTATCAGCTTTTTCATAAGTAGTTTCAATATCGTACAAAGTACGATATTGACAATAAATCTTGATTTCAAAAATTTAACATATCGAGATTTATTTTCTAAAATTGTTGCAGGATTTGTTGCGGTTATTTTTGCTTATAAAGGATATGGAGTATATGCTTTAGTTATTCAACTGATTTTATCGGAGATAGTTAAAAGTATACTTTTATGGAAGGTTACAGAATGGTACCCTAAGTTTGAGTTTTCTCTTAATGAAGTTAAAAAATTAACAGGCTTTTCTATTTATGTATTAGCGGCACAGTCAGCTAACAAGGTGATAAGCGAGCTTGATACATTAGTAGTGGGCAAGCTATTTAGTTCGAGTCTATTGGGATTTTATTCCAGAGCTAATAGCTTGAATCAGTTAATCATTAGAAATTCTAGTACTAGTTTAAAAAAAGTTTTTTTTCCAGTTTTAAGTAAGGTACAAGATGATGAAGAACGGTTTACTAAAATTTTTCTTCAAGTCATAGATATTGTTTCGGGATTGGCAGTAATGCTTACGGGAATTTTCTTTCTTGGGGGAGAAGAATTGATTATTGGTTTATTTGGCGAAAAATGGGAACCTTCTGTTCTTATTTTCCAAATTTTAATCTTAAGAGGATTTACCTATCCCATTAGTGCTATTATTGTGAATGCCTTTTTGGCAAAGGGAAAATCAAAAGAGAATTTTCATTATGGTAATATCAGGAAAGCCCTTCAGTTACTTCCATTATTGATTGCTTATTTATACGGGTTTTACCCATTTATCTACTCATTAGTGGGTATAAGTACTTTGGGTTGGTTGCTAAACAACTTTTTTGCGACCTACAGTTTGGGAATTCCTTTTGCTGATCAAATAAAAGCTGTTGGACTCTATCTTCTTATGGGAAGTACAATTGTTGCCTTAATTACACTCTTATTCCCAGAGGGCCGAAACTATTTAATGGCAATAACCAAAGCCGTTACGTTTATATTATTATATTTAGGGATTGCGAACTCAATCAATTCAGTGTTAACTGAAGAAGGGAAATTTTACTTAAAGAGAGCATGGCAAAAATCAAGAAATTTATAAGGCGGGGACTGAAAAAAATATTACCAGGTAATTTCCCTAATTTCATAATTATAGGAGCTCAAAAATCTGGTACAACTTCACTTCACTATTATCTTAACCAACATCCCGATTTAGTAGGTTCAACGCCCAAGGAATTACACTATTTTGATAGATTAGTTAATTACGGTTATGATTTAGATTGGTATAAAAGCCAGTTTTATAGAAGGTCAATTAAGGAAAAAAAGTATTTTGAGACTACACCAAGCTATATATATCATGAGTCTGTAGCCAAACAGATATATGATATAGATCCAGAGATTAAGTTAATCCTAATTCTAAGAGAGCCCACCAGTCGGGCTTATTCTGCATGGAATATGTATCGTGAAATTTATGAGAATAATCAAGTTCATTTAATAAAAAAAGAGAGACGTCCTGGACAAGAAAATTGGATTTATAAGTGTTTATATGGAGGTAGAGATTCATTCCCTTCTTTTTTAGAGGCTGTAAAAATTGAACAAAAATTAATAAATAATGAGCTATCTGATGAACCGGCAATTATTCGAAGGGGTATGTATGCTGAACAAATTAAATCTTATTTAAGATATTTTGATTTGCATCAAATGTTAATTCTTGGATTTAAAGATTTTACTAATAAAACTGATTTAACTTTGAGTAGGGTATATAATTTTTTAGGCGTTAGATATGTTGGTTTTTGTAAATTTAATAAAATAGTAAAAAATTCAAGAAGGTATAACCGAAAAATAAGTACAAGTGAAAAAGAATATGTGGATAAAATATATGAAAATGCGAATAAGGAATTATTTGATTTGATTGATTTTAAAATAAATTGGTAATTAATAAAAATATTTTAAAATGATTAGGAAATTAAAGAAAATTATTACTTCTGAATTAATTCCTGGATTTTTGAATATAGTGGGATATCTTAGATCAATTGGTAGTAGAAAAATTTTTGGAATAGGTAGTAATAAAACAGGTACTACTTCTCTTGAAGCGGCTATGCGTGAGTTGGGTTATGTAGTTGGGCACCAGCGAACGGCAGAGAATCTCATAGATGCTTGGGCTAGAAGAGAGTTTAAACGAATTGTAAGTTATTCTAAAACCGCTCAGTTTTTCCAAGATATCCCATTTAGTAAGCCGTATACATTTGTAGTGTTAGATTACGAATTTCCGGGTAGTAAATTCATTTTAACGGTACGTGATAATCCGGAGGAATGGTACAACTCATTGACAAAGTTTCATGCAAAACTTTGGGGTAAAGATGGAAGGATTCCCACTAAAGAAGATTTGCAACAAGCCACCTATATTGAAAAGGGTTGGCCATGGAAAGCGAATCGTATAAGTTATAATACGCCGGATGATAATCCATACCACAAAGAAATATTAATTCAGTATTACATTGATTATAACAAGAGTGTGAAAGAGTATTTCAGGCACCGCCCTAATGATTTACTGGTATTAAATGTAGCCGAAGTAAATGCATATCAAAAACTCTGCGATTTTTTGGGTGTGGAACCAATAGGTGATGCTTTTCCATGGAAGAATAAGACAGAAGAGGTATAACCTGAATGATTCCAGTAACTAAACCATTTATGCCTCCACACAAAAAATACCTGCAATATGTGCAAGGAATTTGGGAGAGGAACTACCTGACTAATAATGGTCCATTGGTACAGAAGCTGGAGAAGAAATTGCGAGACTATTTGGGCGTTGATCACATGCTGTACCTTTCCAATGGAACAATTGCCTTACAAATTGCTATTAAAACACTAGAATTAAAAGGTGAGATTATAACTACACCCTTTTCCTATGTAGCCACTACGTCTAGCATTGTGTGGGAGGGATGTAAGCCTGTATTTGTGGATATAGACCCAAATACACTGAATTTGAATCCCGACCTTATTGAAAATGCTATTTCGGAAAACACAACAGCAATTTTAGCCACGCATGTATTTGGTAACCCATGCGATATTGAAACTATACAGAAGATTGCCTACAAGCATGACTTGAAAGTTATTTATGACGCTGCCCATTGTTTTGGTACAACCTACAAGGGTCTGTCGGTGTTTGAATATGGGGATATAAGCACCACTAGCTTCCATGCCACTAAGTTGTTTCATACGGTGGAAGGTGGGGCGGTGTTTACTAAAAATGAAGAACTGAATCATCGAATGAACCGAATGCGAAATTTCGGTCATGCCGGCTTTGAACAATTTGATGGGGTGGGTATTAATGGTAAGAACTCGGAATTCCACGCAGCCATGGGTTTGTGTAATCTTGACCATGTAGAAGAGATTATGGTAAGGCGAAAACAACAATGCATGCTGTATGATGAACTATTGTCCACTTTACCAATACAAGGAATCAAGGTCCAAGATGAATCTAAATGGAATTACGCCTACTACCCCTCTATTTTCGAAAGCGAAGTAATCACCTTAAATGTGAAAAAAGCATTGGAAAATAATAATATCTATCCTCGCCGATATTTTTATCCAAGTTTGGATACACTAGACTATGTAAAAACGAAGAATTTAATTGTATCGAAGGATATTTCAAAACGGATATTATGCCTACCTTTGTATCACGATTTAAATAAATCTGAACAGAATAAAATATTTAAAGTAGTTAATGAAAATATAAAATAAATAATTATATGAGTGCAATTTCTGTAATGCAACCATACCTATTTCCGTATATTGGTTATTTTCAATTAATAAATAAAGTAGATCGATTCATATTTTATGATGACGTAAACTTTATACCACGTGGATGGATTAATCGAAATAAAATTCTGATAAACGGAGAGGCAAGATATTTAACTATTCCATGCAAAGATAGTTCTCAGAATAAATTGATCAATGAAGTTGCACATGGATTAAATAATAAAACGAGAAAAAAGTTATTACGAAAAATCAAGTTTACATATAGCAATGCACCTTATTTTGAAGATGTGTATCCATTGATTGACTCTGTCCTTAATATCGATAACCAGTATATTTCTAAGTTTGCAGTGGAAAGTGTTAAAATAAGTTGCTATTATTTAAGGTTAGATTGTGATTTTAAACTAAGTTCCGATCAATATAACAATACAAGTCTTGATGCGGCAGATCGTTTGATAGATATTTGTAAACAGGAAGGAATTAGGAATTACATTAATCCTAGTGGAGGTATGGAGTTGTATAGCAAAGAATATTTCCAGAATAATGGAGTTAACTTACAGTTTTTAAAATCTGTACCCCGAAGCTATGAGCAGTTCAGTTATGAATTTGTGCCTTGGCTTTCTATTATTGATGTAATGATGTTTAATTCTCCTGAAAAAATTAAAAACGAATTTCTGAACTCTTATAAGCTTGTATAGTAGAATGCAAAATATTGCAATTTTTGGAGTACCTCGTTCGGGAACATCATGGTTAGGTCAAATTTTTAACAGTTCACCCAATGTAGTATATCGCTATCAGCCTATATTTGCCTATTCGTTTGAAGATTCTTTAACAGAAGAGAGCTCTACCAAAGAGATTCAAGAATTTCATACAAAATTATTAACAACAGATGATGATTTTGTCTGTCAGAAAAAAAATATCAGTGGAAATAAAACTCCAAAGTTTAATAAGAGAGATATAACACATCTGGTATGGAAGGAGGTTCGTTATTTAAATATAATTGAAAATCTAATTGTAAAATCAACTATAAAAGTTATTGGTATTATTCGTCATCCTTGCGGTGTATTAAAATCCTGGATGAATGCACCTAAAGAATTTAATAATAAGTGGGATATTAAAGAAGAATGGCGACATGCCAACAAAAAGAATACTGGGAAACATGAATTCTATGGATTCCAGAGATGGATTGAGTCAACTAAAATATTTCTTGAATTGGAAAATGAGTATCCAAATCAATTTAAAAAAGTTAATTATGAAGCTTTATTAAATGATCCAATTCTAACTGTAAGTGAATTAATGGACTTTGCGGGGTTAGACTATACAAATCAAACAGAAGATTTTTTGCTTAAAAGTACACAAAAATCATCTAATGATCCATATGATGTATTTCGAAAAGATAAATCTGGTCAAGAGTGGAGAGATGAATTACCCAAATCTATAATTAATAAGATTTTAGATGATGATTGTTTTGTTGAGTTATCAGGATATTTGAGGTTAGAAAGTGATATATCATAATATTAACAATGAATTTTAAAGAATTTAAAAATAAATATGAGAAAGAATCGGTTGAACATTATCCAACTAATGTTCAAGAAAAACCGTTGGTTTCAGTTTGTGTTCAAACCTACCAGCATGCTGTTTATATAGAAGACTGTTTGGAAGGAATTTTAATGCAGGAGATGGATTTTCCTATTGAAATATTGGTGGGGGAAGATAGTTCTACCGATGGAACTAGAGATATTTGTATTAGCTATGCCAATAAATATCCAGATAAAATCAGATTATTTTTACACAAAAGAGAAAACAATATTAAAATTGAGGAACAAGCTACTGGTAGATTTAATTTTCTTTATAATCTGTATAGTGCAAATGGGAAATACATTGCCTTTTGTGAAGGTGATGACTATTGGACAGATTCATTAAAGCTTCAGAAACAGGTAGAAATTATAGAGAGAAAAAACTATTCTGGAGTTGCACATAATGCTAGAATAAAGTTTGAGGATGAAGATCAACCCTCAAAATTATTTCGAAAAAAGACTGGAGATAAAGTTTTAAATCTCAAAGATTTAATAGAGGATAGGCCATTTCACACTGCATCAATTTTGTTCAAATCTGACGCCCTGAATTTAGAGAATTTTACAACAAAAATAGTTTCTGCTGACCGGTATTTATATCAAATGCTTGCTACAGAAGCTCCCATATTCTATTTGGATGAGGTAATGTGCTGCTATCGGAGAAATCAAGGAGGAATATCTCGTAATGTTTCGGATGAAATGTTAAAAAATGATTTATTGATTCCAGAATATTTAAAAGAAATAAACAACAGTTTCCCAAAATATCGTAGTTTATCTTTTGTGCATTATACAATTGCTAACTATTCAACTGAAATAACAATTTTAAACTATTTGAAGCATTCCTTTATCTATATATTTTATTCATTTTCGAAATTTCCATACAATTTACGTGATTTATCAATTTATTTTTTGAAGTCTATGCCTTCGAAGATTATTAAATTATTAAAGAGTAATACATGATATGAATAATAAGAATATTGATTGTGTAATTATTGATCCTGACGTCTTTTATGACAAGAGAGGCTATTTTTTTGAAAGTTATAACAAGAATGTAATATATAATAGATATGATATTAGTGACAAATTTGTCCAAGATAATGAATCGTATTCAGTAAAAAATGTCATAAGAGGGTTACACTTTCAAATTCCGCCATATGCCCAGGCTAAATTGGTGCGTGTAACACATGGTAAGGTTTTGGATATTGTGGTAGATGTAAGAGTAAATTCAGAGACATTTGGAGATTATTTTTCGGTCAATTTATCAGCTCAAAATAAGAAGCAACTATATATACCGGAGGGATTTGCGCACGGATTTGTCGCCTTAACAGAGAAGGTCAGGTTATGCTATAAGTGTGATGAGTATTATAAACCAAAATTTGAGCGGGGAATCAGATGGGATGACCCTGACTTAAATATTGATTGGAGTATAAGTAAAGATTCTGCCATAGTATCTGAAAAGGATTTTAAATTACCTCGCCTTTCAGAATGTACTTTTTTAAATGATATCAGCTGGGAGTCATGAAGATATCAGTTGCAATGGCAACATATAATGGCGAAGCATATCTGCAGGAGCAGTTAGATAGCTTATTAAATCAAACCCATCGCCCTGATGAGATTATCATTACAGACGATAAATCCTCTGATGCTACCCTGGACATTGCAAATAGGTTTAAAGCTAGCGCGCCATTTGAAGTAAAAATATACGAAAATGAAATAAATCTGGGTTACACAAAGAATTTTGAAAAAGGATTGTTAAAGTCTACTGGTGATTTAGTATTCATGAGTGACCAGGATGATGTTTGGTTTGAACAAAAAGTCGATCGAATGGTTCATGTAGCTAAAGATAATCCCAGGATTGATTTGTTTGTCCATGATACTGAGATTACTGACGAAAATCTTGAACCTACCGGTATCACTAAAATGGAGCAAATTGAGAGTATTGGTAAAAACTATCAAAGTATGGTTATGGGGGCTTGTACGCTGGTAAGAGCTAATTATTTAAATGAGTGTCTACCAATGCCTAATAATTTTAAAGGTCATGACACTTGGCTACATAAGGTAGCTCCTATATTGAACAAAAAAAAGCTATATATACGAGAACCTCTGCAATACTATAGGATTCATAATACTAACACATCGGAATATATTGTTAATAAAACCAATAAAATTAATTTAATTGATAAATGGAATATCTCATATAATTCCATAGTCAATAATAATGAGCGCATAGAAGAGCTTTTGGAACAGGATAAATCTATTCTGAATTGGGTAGATTTGAAATATTCAGGAGTCATTAATAAAGATATATATAGTAAATATATTGCTGAAATAGAATCTTTAGAAAATCGACTTGGAATATATGAAAGCAATGGTATTAATAGGGCATTATCAGTACTAAAGTACTATAATAAAGGTGGTTATGATAAATTTAGTGGAATTAAATCAATGTTGAAGGATCTCTTAGTTTAAATAATTGTGGTTAGTATAATAATTATTGGTAAGAATGAAGGTGATAAATTAAGAAAATGTATCAAAAGTGTAGAGAAGGTATTAAATACACATAAAAATAATATTAAGATCGAGGCTATTTATGTAGATTCCAAATCTACAGATGGTAGCGTCGATGTCGCTAGAAATAGTAGGAATATTAGGGTATATCAAAATACTGGAGAGACTAATGCAGCAATAGCTCGTAATATAGGAGCTAGAGTTGCTAAGGGTAATATATTGTTTTTTGTGGATGGGGATATGGAAATTGAGTCTAACTTTTTAGACCATGTTTTAACAAGTAAAAATGAGTTAAAGTACAACTTTGTTACGGGACATATTAAAGATTATATATATGATTATAAAGGTAATAATTTGGACATTAAGGGCAGAACTTATGATAAGATAATTCCAGCAAATATTGAAAATATTAAATCGTGTGGTGGTGTATTTATAATATCCAGAGCTTTATGGGAAAGCATTGGGGGAATGAGGACAAAATACAAAAGGGGGCAGGATTTAGATTTTTCTATGCGCCTTAATGAAGAAGGGTATACAATGATTCGCTATCCAGAATTAATTGTTAAACACCATACCATTGAATATAAAAATATTAAAAGAATGTGGATAAATCTGGGCCAAGGATATTTTCTCTATCCTGCAATGTTGCTTCGCGATCACTTCACTAATATAAATATGTGGAAGGATTTCCTTAGGTCGAAGTATACAGCAATTATACTATTTATTTCAATATTGATATTTCCGATATATAGTTCTGTGATTTTTCCATTAATAATTATGACAATATATTCGTTTAGGTCTTATATGAGTATAACTAACACAAAAATAGTAACAAGTAAATTCTTGTATTTTTGTTCAGTATTTTTCTACCAAATTATGTATGATATAGGCTATTGGTTTGCTATTTTCTCTTATTTCCCAACGGAGAAACAGGTTACATATAAAGAAATTTAGTATATGCAAATATTCATTGCAGTTAATGGCTTCGATTCGTGGAAGTAATTCATTTTGTTGATGATGTTTCAGTATTAAGGTTAGGTGCATACTACTTTTGTGTAGTAGGCTTATTGCTCTATGGTTTAAAAAAATATGGGCTCAATAGATATGTGATATTCGTAACATTACTGTTCTCAATGGGAGTATTTGAATTTATTGATTATGCATTCGGCATTAGTAAAAATATATATAAAGTATTTGTATCTGTATTTATGATAGCCCTTTTTTTGAAGGGAGTATTTAGGTTTAAAAAAAGATATATGTCTATTTTTATTCTGTATTTAGTATTTACTGTATCATTTGCAGTTACTCATTTATTGAATGGCCAATTCAATGTATCTGTATTAAGTCAATATGTTCTCACCTACTCATTCCCATTTGTTGTGTATTTTGGATTTATGGGTAGAGGAATAACGATATGGAATAGGGATAGGATAATGAAGTTACTTTATTACTTAATAGTTGTTCAAGTATTATTAAGTTTAGTCAAAGTAATTGCAATTGGTGGATTTATGGAATCGATAGTTGGTTCTATACAATATATTGGGGGAGATACAGCTGTAAGTTTACCTATATTAGCATTATTATATCTTTGGATGATAAGGTCGGGAAAATTTACTAAACATGATTGGATTATTGCATTTTCATTTCTATTAGTATCTGTAGCAAGTGCTAAGAGAACACCGGTTCTTGTATTTCCTGTATTTTTAGTTTTACTGTCTTCATTTTTAAAAAAAAGCAGAAGCTTATTTCAAGTTATCAAGTATGTACCTGCATTCTTTTTGTTAATATATTTAGGAGTTAGATTAAATTACACTTTAAATCCAGAAGGGGTCATATGGGGAAGTTTCGATCTTGAATATTTGATCAACTATGTGCTTGAATACAATTTTGGGACAAATGAAATTTCAAGTATTATTAATAGTAATATAACTAGTGGGAGAGGAGGAGCTTTACTATTATTGATACAACCAGAAGCTTTGGGCATAGGAAATGGTTTGCATACCTTATTTGGGCATGGTGTGAGTGAAGTAGTAAGAGAACAAAGCGGTCGATTTTTAGGTGGTATATCGTATGGTATTCAGCATCGTGGTTTAATGGGGGCTGCAGTGCAAGAAGTTTATAAATTGGGGTTTTTAGGGGTTGGATTGTATATGGCATTTATTATAAAATTACTAAGTTTTATAAATGACAATAAATTAAAATTAATCATGTATTTATGGTTATTTATAGATGTATTTATGTATAATGGTGATACTCTGTTTAATCCTTCGAACTCATTTATATTTGTGGTGTTAATATTTATGTATAGTGGAAGTGGTGGTAATGGTGGAATTAAGAAATTGTGAAGATATAGATAAATGGAAGTAAGGTGGCAATTTATGGTTAATATATTTTGAAATAATTAGAAAAATATTGGTAGGGTTTTGATATAAGAATATTAAAAATTTAATAAGACTAATAAATAGTAATAGGTAACATGATTTAAATTATGTCTGTGTTGGGGTATGGCTATTATGGAACTTCGATATTAATTAATTTATTTCATCATTTCTATTTTGTAGGTACTCATGGTGAGAATTCTAAATACTCTGTGGAAAATTATTTGCTGGATAAAAAGAATTTGATGAATGTTTATATGCAGCAGATTTTGAAGTAGTAGCATTAAAACCAATTTTAAACTCATATGAGTTTAAATATCTCTTGAATGAGTATGAAGATGCGAACATTATTCGGCTCTATAGGAACTATTATGATTTGATATATTTTGCTCAAAATAAATTTGGGAATAGTGTTGCCATAAATTTGAAGCGTTATATTTTACACCCCGAAAGAGATGGTTGGATAGCGACTTTTCTTCCTAAACAAGAAATAGAAATAATGAAAGATTTAAATCTTTCATTATTATCTGATGAGGATTGGATGGCATTAGTATGGTGGAGTGTTAATCATTGTGTATTGTCACAAAGACTATATAAAGATGATCGCTTCCTTATTATTAACTATGATGATTTAGTCACTAAGCCAAAAGATACATTGAATAAAGTAATGGCACATGTCTCACTTCCAGAGAAAGGTCTAGATAAATATCTAAGATCAGGTAGACGTGGAAAGGGTTCAGGTATTATTTTAAATGATGAAATTGAATTATTGTGCGATAAATTATTGTCAGAACTAGTAGAACTCAGATAATATATTGTCAAAGTAACATTACGTAGAAAATGAATTAGGAAAATTAAATGAAACTGTTGATTACTGTGCCCCGCAAGAAAAAAGGTGGGGTCGCAAATTACTTTCAGGTTATAAGATCATATATAAATCATGATGTTACTTATATTAAACGAGGTTCTTATTCTGGAAATAATAGTATAATATTTAAAATAAAGAGGTTGATTAAGGATTATATAGTTTTTGTATATAATACGATATTGGATGGTGGATGCAGGGTGTTGGTGAATACTTCTTTGGGCAGAAAAAGTATTAATAGAGATGTATGGTATGTTCTACTGTCTAAGTTAACAGGTAGAAAGGTGTGTTTGTTTATACATGGATGGGATATTGATTTCGAGGGGGATCTATTTCATAAGTATTGGATGAGAAGAAAAATAATTTCATTGTGTGATATGTATATAGTGTTATCTAGTGAATTTAAAAATAAGTTGCTTTCGAATGGTATCAGGGCACCAATACATTTACTTACAACACTTGTTGATGAAGATGACATAGTTGACATAGAAGTTGGTGGTTATTCAAGATATAAAAAAAATAATTATAATATTCTTGTCTTATCAAGAATAGTTAAAGAGAAAGGTGTTCTCGAATCAGTAATGAGTTATAATTATTTGAATTTAGATAAAGCTAATATTGAATATATAGTTGCTGGGGATGGGCCATATTTGCCTACAGTGAGAGAGTATATTGCGAACTATGCATTGAATAATATTGACATTATTGGATATGTAAAAGGTCAGGATAAGATTAATGTCTTTAAATCAGCTGATATATACTTGTTCCCTTCCTATCATGGTGAAGGGATGCCTACTACTATACTAGAAGCCATGGCATTTGGACTACCAATAATCACTACTAAGGTTGGAGGAATAGCTGATTTTTTCGAAGAGGGTAAAATGGGGCTAATTTTAGAAGATACAAAGCCGTCAAATATTGCAAATAAGGTTGAATATTTATTAGAGCGACCAAAATTGATGAAGCAGATGTCAGTATATAACTATAATTATGCTAGAGAAAATTTCTATGCTAGTAAAGTTGCAAATAAATTAATTAATATCATCAGAGGTATATCATGTTAATGTTAAAAAAAATATTAATGAAAAGTCATAGTCTGTAAATATATTAATCATTATTTTTTAGTGTAGCTCCATGCGGGTTGAAGATTCTTTGAAAAGATTAGAAAATTACGTATTAAGAGAAAATTATAAAGGGTATGATCCTTATGATGCCCTTAACTCTCCATTATTTAATCTACCTTTCTTCAATAGTAATAAACTGGTACGATTTGTCGCTCAACAAATTGTTAAGCGATCCCCACTTAATTTGAGACCCCTTCTAAAAGTACCAAAGGAAAGAAATCCAGTTTCATTAGGATTAATTCTTCAAGGGTATGCATTTCTATCAGATATAATACCAGATAAAAAGAAAGAGTATTATCAAAAGATAAATATGCTGACGAGTGATTTAATTAATTTGATTCCAGAAGGTTACTCTGGTTCCTGTTGGGGTTATAATTTTGATTGGGAGGCTAGATATGCTAATATCCCGGCTTATCAACCAACTGTTGTAGCTACAGGCATAGTTGCTAATGCTCTCTATCACGCATGGAAAATTACTGGACTAAATAAATTAAAAGATTTACTAATAAGTTCTTCAAAATTTGTTTTAAACGATTTAAACAGAACTTATGATGGCAATTTATTTTTATTTTCCTATTCTCCGTTTGACAAACAACGAGTTTTTAATGCATCAATGAAAGGAGCAAGATTATTATCCCAGGTGCATTCGATCACGGGTGATGAAACTAAAAAGGTGACTGCAAAAAGGACTGTTGAATTTGTAATTAATAACCAAAAAACAGATGGTTCTTGGGAATATTCTCTCGCAAAATCCGGTGGATGGATTGATAATTATCATAGCGGATATATATTGGATTGCTTGGATGACTACATCAAATTATGCGAAGATGATACTTATATAATAAACCTGAGGAAGGGATTTAAATACTATAAAAATAATTTTTTTGGGTCAGATGGGAGACCATCATTTTATTCCGATAAGGTCTATCCAATAGATTGTACCGCGGCTTCTCAGTCAATTCTCACACTGACAAGATTTGGAGAATTAAAATTAGCAGAAAAGGTGGCAAAATGGATGATTGACAATATGCAGGGAGATGATGGCAGTTTCTATTTTAGAAAATTTAAATTATACACAAATAGAACTTCTTTTATGAGATGGTCAAATGCATGGATGTTTGTTGCATTGACATATTTTTTAAATAAAAAGTCTAATGAGGAGAAAGGGTAGAATTTAATTCTAATTAAATGAGAATATTATTTCATCTAGGACATCCTGCTCATTTCCATTTATTTAAGAATGTAATTGCAAAACTACTGAATAATGGAAATAAAATAGATCTCCTAATAAAGGATAAAGATGTATTAAGAAAGCTTCTTGAGCATTCAAGTTTGCCTTATAAAAATATTCTTCCGGAGGGGAAAACACAGGGGAAGTTCGGCTTATTCTATGATTTGATAGTAAGAGGTAAAAATATTTACTCCTATTGTAGGGAGCACAAGCCGGATGTATTGGTAGGTACCTCAGCAGATATTTCTTACTTAGGTGAACTCCTGAATATACCAACAATCAATGTAAATGAAGATGATGCTCATGTGGTACCAATGTATGCATGGATGGCCTATCCGTTTGCTTCTTCAATACTAAGCCCGGAAAGTTGCGATAATGGTCGTTGGGACAAAAAGACCGTTAAATATGCGGGTTATCATGAATTGGCTTACCTGCATCCAGATCACTTCACTCCAGATGAAGATGTTATTGCTAAATACTTAGGTTCAGAAAGAAATTTTGTGATAATGAGATTTGCCAGTTTAAATGCCCATCATGATGATAATATCAGGGGTATTAATGATGAAATTGCGTTGCGTTTAATTGAAAAGTTAAAACCATCTGGACGAGTGCTCATTACTTCAGAAAGAGAATTATCATCGGAACTCGAATCTTACAGGCTTTCAATTGATCCAATAGATATCCATCATTTTTTAAGTTTTGCAAAACTGGTAATTGGAGATAGTCAAACAATGTCAGCCGAAGCAGCTGTTCTGGGAACACCATATATCAGGTTTAATGATTTTGTTAACAAAATTGGCTATCTGAAAGAACTTGAAGAAAAGTATGAACTTGGTTTTGGAATCACCCCAGATAAACCGGAAGAGCTAATAGAAAAATCAATTGTGTTAGTATCTGATAGTGACTTAAAGCAAAAATTTGAAAATAGAAGAAAAGTAATGTTGGCTGAAAAAATAAATACGGCTGAATTTATTTTCAGGTACATTATTGACTATTTAGATAATAAATAAAAGTAATTTTTTATGCTCATAGATATTATTGCTGGCGCCCGTCCAAATTTTATGAAAATTGCTCCCATAATTAAAGAAATAGAAAGGAAGCAGAAAGAAGGGGAGTCGATTGGATATCGACTTATTCATACCGGCCAGCACTATGATAGAAATATGAGTGGTAGTTTTTTTGAACAGTTAGGTATTCCTGATCCTGATCATAACCTTGAAGTAGGAAGCGGGACGCAAGCTACTCAAACGGCTGGGATCATGATGCGCTACGAAGAAATATTGTTGAATAAACCAAGCCAATTATGTTTGGTTGTAGGTGATGTAACATCTACTATGGCTTGTGCTATTACGGCTAAGAAGCAGCATATTCCCGTTGCCCATGTAGAAGGCGGTATTCGATCAGGGGACCGAACAATGCCCGAAGAAATTAATCGATTAGTTACTGACTCTATCACAGATTATTTCTTTTCAACCAGTAGTGTTGCTAATGAAAATTTATTGAGGGAGGGTATTTCTGAAGAGCAGATTTTTTATGTAGGTAATACTATGATAGATACCTTGCTTAGTAACATGGATAAGTTGATTCAACCAAAGGTTTGGGAAGAAAAAGGGCTAAAAGAAAAAGAATACTTGGTAATGACCTTACACCGGCCATCCAACGTAGATGAGGAAGAACAACTCAAAAACTTGATTGATGAGATTGTCAAATCTTCTCAGTCTTTGCCAATCGTATTCCCAGTTCATCCCAGAACCCGTAGAAACCTTAAGAAAATCGGAATTAGATATGACTCACTCTATTATGTTGCACCACTTAGTTATCTTGAATTCAATTACTTGGTAAAGCATTCAAAAGCGGTTATCACGGATTCCGGTGGAATTACAGAAGAAACTACGGTTATGGGTATTCCCTGTATGACTCTGAGAAATAGTACAGAAAGACCAGAGACGTGTACAGTTGGAACAAATGAATTACTGGGTACAGATCCAAAAGCCATTAAACCTGCTATGGTAAAATTATTTTCAGGAAACTGGAAAAAAGGCAGTATACCAGCGAGATGGGATGGCAAAACTTCAGAAAGGATAGTGGAAACAATTTTAAAGCTGTTAGATTAATGAAGAGACTTACCATTATGTCAATAACTACGTTTAGTAGAAGCAAAAATTAATCATCATCAAAATTTTTATTACATTCCCACACGGCTTAATAAGCCAATAAATATTAGGATTCATATTACAGAGAGACTAGAACGGGAACATTGAAGGTGAAATCGGCTACCAATGGGTAGTCATATCCACAGGGAAATTGGAAATTTAATTACATGAAACATCAACAACCGGTATCACTTACCCATTCCGATCAACGAGAGCGTTATTCCTTATTAATCAGTTACAATCCGGAGTTAGCTGAATTTGTAAGTCAATATTTAACTTTTGGAGAGCAGCCCATCGAGGTGGTCGCCACTTCAACCAAGTTGAATATTGAGGTCTTAAGCCCGCGCACCGAGAATATAATAAATTTGCGCAGGGTGAATGATGTACGCTATGTCAATAAGTTTTTCGAGTCGGTCAATGACAAATTGGATGAAGGCGGGCGGTATATCGGTTGTCTGGAGGATCTGTTTCAACGCAAAAAACGCATTCGGTCAAAGTTTCCCCTCTTTCTGGTATGGTTTGCACTGTTCATCGATTTTCTGTGGAAACGCTTGATCCCCAAACTCCCCTTGACCAAAAAAGTCTATTTTGCTTTAACCAAGGGACATAATCGGGTATTGACCTTATCCGAGGTGTTGGGGCGTTTGGTTTCCTGTGGGTTCGAGATAGAAGACTACGAGCAAATTGAAAATCAGTACTACTTTGTAGCTAAAAAGGTAACTGAGCCAACTTATGACATGCACCCCTCCTACGGGCCATTGGTGGGATTAAATCGCGTAGGGGAGAATGGTAAAAAAATTAAAGTACGGAAATTTCGTACCATGCATCCCTATTCTGAATATTTGCAAGAGTTTATCTATCACCACAATGATCTGCAGGAGGGCGGTAAGTTTAGCAACGATTTCCGTATCACCGGTTGGGGGCGTATCATGCGAAAGTATTGGCTGGATGAACTTCCCATGCTGTGGAATTGGCTGAAAGGAGATATGAAATTAGTCGGTGTGCGTCCCATCAGTAACCACTACTTCGAACTATACCCGGATGAGTTTCAACAGCGGCGCATACAATACAAACCAGGCTTGATTCCGCCTTTTTATAAGGATATGCCCAAAACGCTGGAGGAAATTGTTGAATCCGAACGTCGGTATCTCAATCAATATGATCAAGCGCCTATACGAACTGATATTCATTACCTGTTTTCCTCTCTATACAATATTTTGATACGCAAGGAACGCAGTAACTGATGCTGTAAGATCACTGCTACTATTTTAACTTTACTGAACTCATGGCCACATTATCATTCGCGGTCTGCGGACTGGGCCGCATCGGAAAGCGTCACGCAACTATACTTAAAGAATACGAACCCACCAAATTAAACGCGGTCATCGATCCTGCACCCACGGCGAGGGATACCTTCTTGGATGCTGATTTGGATGAGACCGCATTTTACGAAGATTTAAAGACATTTATCCAGTCAGACCAGGGCGAAACAGATGTGGTCACTATTGCCGCTCCCAATGGGTTGCACGCTCCATTAGCCATTCAAGCGCTGCGAGGCGGGTATCATGTAGTCATTGAAAAGCCGATGGCTCTGTCACGTCAGGAGTGTGAGCAGGTGATCAACACCGCGCTGCAGGTGGGTAAGCAAGTGTTTGTGGTTAAGCAAAATCGTTATAGTCCGACCTCCCGCTGGCTGAAGAAAATTGTGGATGAGGGCATCATCGGGGAAATATACTCGGTGCAAATCAACTGTTACTGGAACCGCGACGATCGCTATTACAAACCCGGTGACTGGCACGGTACCTTGGAGCTAGATGGGGGAACGCTATTCACCCAGTTCAGCCACTTTGTGGATATCATGTACTGGGTATTTGGGGATATCACCAACATATCCGCCCGTTTGAACAATTTTAATCACCAGGAGATGATCGAGTTTGAGGATTCCGGTATGGTTCATTTTGATTTCCTAAACGGGGGAACCGGTTGTATCAACTATTCCACCTCTTGTTGGGGGCAAAATATGGAAAGCAGTATCACGGTGGTGGGATCCAAAGGAAGTGCCAAAGTGGGTGGGCAGTATATGAATGAAGTGGAATACTGCCACATTGAAGATTATGAGATGCCAGAGTTAGAACCTACCAACCCCCCCAACGACTACGGGCCATATAAAGGCAGTGCGGCTAATCACCATTTCGTTTTCGAAAACGTCGTGGATACACTAAATGGTAAAGGGACGATTACAGCGAATGCTTTAGAAGGTATGAAAGTGGTGGAAATTATTGAGAATATTTATTCCTATCGACGGCTGGATACGATGAAAGTGACAGAAAAGTAGTATTCGGGAGTCTAAAACATCATCAATTTTTGGAAAAGGGCATATTGAATGGTTAAGCCTACTCTGTAATTTTCAGGTTCTTGATAGCCGAATCTTCCCTCAATATGCCAACCATAATTATAAGCTTTGGTCCATTCTATCCATGGGGTAAAGCTAAATGAGTTCCTATAGAAAGTGCTTTGTATACCAATCGATAAATCTACCCAATGTCGCCAAAATTGGTTAGTAAACTGCTCATAAAAAAATCATTATCGTGAGTTTGGCGTTCGGTATAAAATTTAAAGTTCCCCCATTCATCTGCATATTTCAAAGCTAGGTACCAAGCATTTGAACCGGTACCCATACCGGTTCCTAACTATTGTCCCTCGTGTGTGTATTGACCGATTGTATGTCCGCACAAGAAGGTGCCAGACATACAATGAGTAAATACCGATGTTTCGTAGTATGTTTGTATACTGAAAAGCTCAGCATGAAATGTTATGTTAGTCACGTGCATTATTAAACCTATTACTTGAAATAGAGCGTGAAAGATCCCATTCGAATATTAATAACCGGTGGTTCCGGATCCCTGGGGCGAGCGGTGTTAGATAAGCTGAGTAAGCAAGTCCCCGTTCCTTTCGCGGACGCTATTCATATTCTGGCGCGTAACGAATATGGATTATGGCAACTTCAGCAGCGTTACCCAGAGCTGGATTCCCTGATGACCCTCCATGTGGGGGATATCCGGGATAAGGACCGTGTCGATCAGGTTATGCGAGATCATGAGATTACCCACCTGCTTCATTTAGCGGCTCTCAAACAGGTGGGAATGGCTGAGCAGCATCCCGGGGAGGCCAGGCGAACTAATGTGAAGGGGAGCCTGCAACTGTTGCAATTAGCTCAGCATCACGCGATAGATCGCATGGTGGTGGTTTCCAGTGATAAAGCGGTTCAGCCGCGTTCTATGTACGGGCAGACCAAAGCCCAGGTGGAACAAGCGATTGCTCGGCAAAGTCCGCCTGATCGTGGTTCCACGGAGGTGATGATCTATCGTCCGGGGAATTTCTTCGGATCGCGCGGATCCGTGGTGGAGGTATTCGAAAATTATGGGAGGCAAAATCAACCCTTGCCGGTCCACAATCAGGAGATGACCCGTTTTGTATTACCCCTGGAGCAGGCGGCTGATGACGTTGTGAATTTGTTGCTCTCCTCAACGTTGGATGGAATGCCGGTACAGCCCGGATTTTGGGTTCCCCGATGTCGGAGTATTCGTATTCGGGATCTGGCCGAAGTGATGCAGCAGGGAGCAGGGTGGATAGAATCAGGGCGATCAGTAAACGAGAAGATTCATGAGTGTTTGTTGACTCCGGCAGAACATCAGCGGGCACAAGCATCATCCTGGGGATGGTATTTCACTTATCAGCAATTTTTGGAGTCCCAACAGGTAGCGGGATCCAACCCTGAGGATGGCGTTGAAAAAGCATCGTCGACCTTGTGTTCGGATGCAGACGAGAATCGGATCTCAATGGAAGAGCTACGGCATTGGGTAACCGAATGGCGTAAGCATACCAATATTGAGCGTACTCACTCAACTAAGTTGCGGGTTTCACGTGCGTAATTGGATGATGGACATATCGCACTGGATGGGGAGGCTGGGGGCCTTGCTTATTCTGGTGGTGGGACTACCGCTTTGGGGAGTAACGCTGCTCTATTCCTGGCTCCGCTGGAGAGAATGGCCTATTTTCATTCAGGTTCGTACCGGTAAGGAAGGCGTTCCTTTGGTGATACGTAAAGTAAAAACGCTGAATGGGTCAGCGGAATCTGGTGATAACAGGGAAGAACTGACCTGGATGCGAAGTTCCGGGTTGGATGAGTGGCCGCAGTTGTTGGAGATTGTCCGGGGCAAAATGGCCTGGATTGGACCTCGCCCTTTACCCCTTCGGTATTTGTCCGTCATGACACCGCTGGAAAAGCAGCGATTGGCGGTGTTACCGGGCCTCATCGGATTGGTACAAGTGATGGGGCGTAACACCTTGCGTTGGGAGCAGAAATTTCGCTTGGATCGCTGGTATATACAACATCATTCCTGGCGGTTGGATCTGGAAATTGGGATTCGGGCTACCCGGCAACTCATGCGCAGGGTGTTTTATTTTCGGGATCAACATAACCCCCACAGTCCCGATCTGGAACAGCTCCGGTACGCACCGCTTCTCAAAACCAACGGCTAGATTTCAAGGGCATGAGTCAATCGGCTATTTATTTGAGTCCCCCACTGATCACCGATGCGTTGGAAGAGGAGCTGTCCGCCATGTTAGCAGATGGCTGGTTGGCACCGGATGGCCCTCCCGCCCGTGCCTTTGAGCAGGCCCTGGGAGCTTATCTGAATATCGACCCCGAACGTGTAGTGTGTACCCATTCGGGTACCGCTGCCCTGCATATGGCACTAAAGGCCAGCGGAGTTTCGGAGGGGGATTGGGTGGTCAGCCCTAGCTTAACCTTTGTGGCCAGTGTTAATCCCATTGGTTATTTGAACGCGCAGCCCTGGTTCGTAGACAGTGAACCGACCACGCTAGGGATGGATCCGGAGAAGCTGAGCTACACCTTAGATCAGTTGAGAAAACAGGGTAAGCCCATCGGGGCGGTGATCGCCGTACACCTGTTTGGTCAGCAGTGCCCAATAGATAGAATCAGGGAGATCTGCCAATCGTATGACGTACCGCTGATCGAAGATGCCGCCGAAGCCTTGGGCGCGCAGCAAGAGGGCATTCCCGTGGGAACCCGGGGTGATTACGGCATTCTTTCCTTTAACGGCAATAAATTGATCTCCACCGCCGGGGGCGGGGCGGTCATTTGTCCCACCGCAGAAGATCGCGATCGTATTCATAAATGGATCACCCAGTCCAAAGAACCGGAGCTGTGGTATGAGCACCAGGAGGTCGGGTACAATTACGCCATGAATGGACTCGCCGCGGCAGTAGGTTCGCCCCAAGTTTCAGAGATTGAGCAACGAGTTCAGAAGAAACGAACTATATATGAACGATATGAGCGGTTGATCGATCAGGTTGGGCTGCCGGTCCAGATGTTGCCCCGGGATGCCCAGGGCACCGATTCATGCTGGTTGAGCGGCATCTTGTTGGATAACCGTTTGGAGGCCGGTTTACGAGATCGCGTAGTGACTGGTTTGGCAGAGAAAAACATAGAGGCCCGTCCCCTGTGGAAACCGATGCATCTGCAACCACTATATCAAAATGCCCCCATGACCGGCAGCGCCGTATCCGAAGATCTCTTCCAACGAGGACTATGCCTACCCAGCGGCCTGCAACTCAAAGAAAAAGACCAGCAGCGCGTCATTCGCACCATTGCCGAAATTATGGAGGAGTAAAATAGTATTAGTGATCCAATAAACACGTACGTCGGGCAGTTCAGCAACCAAAGATCACGTACGTCGGGCAGCTTGCCCGACATGTACCACCCAATAACGTACGTCGGGCAGTACATCAACCAAAGGCCACGTAGGTCGGGCAGCTTGCCCGACATGTACCACCCAATAAAGTAGGTCGAGCAGTACATCAACCAAAAATCATGTAGGTCGGGCAGCTTGCCCGACCCGGAAAGATGTAATTATAGCAAGTTCAAGAATTGGAAAAACTAGCAACCCATCCTCCCTCTGAGTCTCCCACCGAGCACACATACAGTCACCAGCCACGAGAGAGAAAGAGTCCGAGCTAGTGTATATTATCAAAATCGGCAGGTAAAATTGCGATGGGGCCCAACCCTCGAGTCAGCGACTCGAGGGACAGGTGAATTGAGAGATCTACTACCTGTTGAGTTAGCTACTGGAAAAACCGTCGATGTTTTATTGGAGTTTAAGATGAGTCCAAAATATAAGAAGTGTATCCAGCACCCAGCCCCGAAGGGGCGATATAGAACGAGCCGTGGGTTTCAACCCGCGGCGTTTGTGGCATTGATGAGTCAACAAACACGTACGTCGGGCAGTTCAGCAACCAAAGATCACGTAGGTCGGGCAGCTTGCCCGACATGTACCACCCAATAAAGTAGGTCGAGCAGTACATCAACCAAAAATCATGTAGGTCGGGCAGCTTGCCCGACCCGGAAAGATGTAATTATAGCAAGTTCAAGAATTGGAAAAACTAGCAACCCATCCTCCCTCTGAGTCTCCCACCGAGCACACATACAGTCACCAGCCACGAGAGAGAAAGAGTCCGAGCTAGTGTATATTATCAAAATCGGCAGGTAAAATTGCGATGGGGCCCAACCCTCGAGTCAGCGACTCGAGGGACAGGTGAATTGAGAGATCTACTACCTGTTGAGTTAGCTACTGGAAAAACCGTCGATGTTTTATTGGAGTTTAAGATGAGTCCAAAATATAAGAAGTGTATCCAGCACCCAGCCCCGAAGGGGCGATATAGAACGAGCCGTGGGTTTCACCCGCGGTTTTGTGGCATTGATGAGCCAACAAAAACGTACGTCAGGCAGCTTGCCCGACATGTACCTCTCGGGAGGAATTGGATACGCTGCCATAATATCAAAGAAAAACCTTGGTATAGCGCGAACAGTTTGAGGGGTAGATATTCGGACTATGATGAGCAGAGCTCATCAGCGCACATTACCGGACAGAGCCCGGTAATGAGGGATGCTGTTTTCTGGTCGGGCGATTACTTCGCCCGACCAGAAAACCCCACCAACTCTTCACGTAGCAGATTTCGCACGAGCAGACGCTTGCGCGAGAATCGGGTAGTTAACGATCAATCGCCAATAAAGAAGTCCTTCCAAACGGAGTAGGGAAGTGATTTGGATGCCTGTACTACGAAGCTATGCGTATTAGTGGGTCATTTTTAAGGCACGCTCTACAAAGCGTAGCGTAGTGAAGATTTAGGATAGGTCAAAAATTATCATATTAAGCGATAAAATATTATCTTTTAGTGATTTAAAACATCATTATGTGATAAAATATTATCAGTACTATGGATATCATGAAGTCGCTCCATGAGCTCGCGGAGGATATATCCAAACGCGCAAAGCAAAAACGAATTCGGTTGAATATAACACAGCGGGAGTTGGCCGAACGATCCGGAGTTAGCTTTGGCAGTGTAAAACGGTTTGAGCAAAAAGGAGAAATATCCCTAAAACACTTATTGCAGATAGCGATTGTATTGCGATCCACTGAAGATTTTGAATCCCTTTTTAAACAATCGGGATATCAATCAGTGGATGATGTAATCCGCGAAAAGCAGTCCCAGGTAAGAAAACGAGCAGGTAGAAATGATACCTGAAATCAGTTATTTAACGGTCAAAATCAATAATCGTCCAGTAGGGCGATTGGCTATGGACAAGCAGCGGTTATGTGTGTTTGAATATGATGAGCAATGGCTTCAGAAGGGGTTTTCTATCTCTCCATTTCATCTGCCACTAGAACCGGGGGCGTTTACAGCCCAGCGAGATCCTTTTGATGGATTGTTCGGTGTTTTTAACGACAGCTTGCCGGATGGATGGGGGAATCTGCTAATCGATCGATGGCTTAAAGAGAATGGGGTGGATCCAGGAAGGCTGAGTTGGGTAGAACGGCTTTCCATCGTAGGTGATAGTGGTATGGGAGCACTCTGTTACGAACCGGCCACTAGAAGAAAACCCAAAACAGCCAGTCAATCACTCGATTTTTATGCGAAAGAAGTACACAAAATATTGCACGAAGAGGAGGTGGCGTCACTGAGTGACTGGGTGGAACGGGCCGGTTCACCGGGTGGGGCGAGGCCAAAGATATTATTGGAATTAGAGGGTATCCAGTGGCTTATCAAGTTTCCGGCCAACAATGATCCACCTGACATTGGAGAGATAGAATACCGATACGCGGAGGCGGCGCAATGGGCGGGTATTGACATGCCTGAGACGCGATTATTTGAAGGAATCTACTTTGGTTCTGCCCGGTTTGATCGTGAGGGTGGAAATAGAATACATATGATTACCGCATCGGGTCTGCTTCATGCTTCCCACCGTTACCCATCACTAGACTATAAGGAATTATTGAAGGCTACATTTTATCTGACTCGTTCAATTACCGAAGTAAAGAAACAATACCGGAGAATGGTATTTAATGTGTTGACCTTCAATCGTGATGATCATGCTAAAAATTTTTCCTTTTTGTACCGTGATGGAGAATGGGAATGCTCTCCGGCGTACGATCTGGTGTACAGCAATGGATTCAATGGCCAGCATTCTACAACTATAAATGGGAAGGGAAATCCCAGCAAGGATGATATGTTGACGGTCGGAATACAGGCAGGCTTGAAGCCAAATGATGCAGAACAGATCTACGAAGAGGTAACAACAGCTACACAAGAATTGGTCGCCTTTGTTACAAAACGCTTCTCCTTATGAGCTATGGTACTTGATGGTAGATTGACAACTGGTGGTGGGGTTTGGTATTCCAGATAGTTGAAAAATAGAATCTCAAAGATATTTAGACTACCCAGCCCCGAAGGGGCGATATAGAACGAGCCGTGGGTTTCAACCCGCGGCTTTGTGGCATTGATGAGTCAACAAAAACGTACGTCGGGCAGTCCATCAACCAAAGGACACGTACGTCGGGCAGCTTGCCCGACCCGGACCCGGAAAGATGTAAAATTAGCAACCCAACCTCCCTCCGAGCACACATACAGTCACCAGCCTGTCCCCAGCCACGAAGGAGAAAGGGTCCGAGCTAGTGTATATTATCAAAATCGGCAGGTAATATTGCGATGGGGCCCAACCCCCGAGTCAGCGACTCGAGGGACAGGTTAACTGAGAGATCGGCTACCTGGCAAACAAGCTTTCGGGACGTCCAGTGATGGCTTGTTTTGGGGCATAGGATTATTCGAAAAGCAAAAAAGTGTATCCAGCACCCAGCCCCGAAGGGGCGATATAGAACGAGCCGTGGGTTTCAACCCGCGGCGTTTGTGGCATTGATGAACCAACAAAAACGTACGTCGGGCAGTACATCAACCAAAAATCATGTAGGTCGGGCAGCTTGCCCGACCCGGAAAGATGTAAAACCAGCAGCCATCCTCCCTCTAAGTCTCCCACCGAGCACACATACAGTCACCGGCCAGTCCCCAGCCACGAAGGAGAAAGGTTCCGAGCTAGTGTATATTATCAAAATCGGCAGGTAAAATTGCGATGGGGCCCAACCCTCGAGTCAGCGACTCGAGGGACAGGTGAATTGAGAGATCGGCTACCTGGCAAACAAACTTTCGGGACGTCCAGTGATGGCTTGTTTTGGGGCATAGGATTATTCGAAAAGCAAAAAAGTGTATCCAGCACCCAGCCCCGAAGGGGCGATATAGAACGAGCCGTGGGTTTCAACCCGCGGCGTTTGTGGCATTGATGAACCAACAAAAACGTACGTCGGGCAGTACATCAACCAAAAATCATGTAGGTCGGGCAGCTTGCCCGACCCGGAAAGATGTAAAACCAGCAGCCATCCTCCCTCTAAGTCTCCCACCGAGCACACATACAGTCACCGGCCAGTCCCCAGCCACGAAGGAGAAAGGTTCCGAGCTAGTGTATATTATCAAAATCGGCAGGTAAAATTGCGATGGGGCCCAACCCTCGAGTCAGCGACTCGAGGGACAGGTGAATTGAGAGATCGGCTACCTGGCAAACAAACTTTCGGGACGTCCAGTGATGGCTTGTTTTGGGGCATAGGATTATTCGAAAAGCAAAAAAGTGTATCCAGCACCCAGCCCCGAAGGGGCGATATAGAACGAGCCGTGGGTTTCACCCCGCGGTTTTGTGGCATTGATGAACCAACAAAAACGTAGGTCGGTCAGTTCATCAAACAAAGGTCACGTAGGTCGGGCAGCTTGCCCGACCCGGAAAGATGTAATTATAGCAAGTTCAAGAAATGGAAAAACTAGCAGCCCACCCTCCCTCTGAATCTTCCACCGAGCACACATACAGGCACCAGCCTGTCCCCAGCCACGAGGGAGAAAGGATCCGAGCTAGTGTATATTTTCAAAATCGGCAGGTAAAATTGCGATGGGGCCAAACCCTCGAGTCAGCGACTCGAGGTACAGGTTAACTAGCAATTCTAAGCAGAGAGGTAATACTGAAAATTGATACGGGGGGTTTTGAAGCATTCCTCTGAATTCCTTAACCTATGAGCTTATGAAAGGAATTATTTTAGCAGGTGGCAGTGGAACACGATTATATCCGGTAACGCAAGCAGTATCCAAGCAGCTATTACCGGTGTATGACAAACCGATGATCTATTATCCCTTGTCGGTGCTCATGTTAGCCGATATCCAGGATATTTTGATCATCACCACCCCGGAAGATCAAGATCAATTTCAGCGATTGCTAGGAGACGGCTCCCAATGGGGCATCAATCTCCAGTATGAGGTTCAACCCGAACCCAAAGGCTTGGCCCAGGCGTTTACTATTGGTACTGATTTTATTGGCGATGATTCCGTAGCGCTGATTTTAGGTGATAATATTTTCTATGGTAACGGTTTATATCCGCGATTGAAACGGGCACGGGAACAAGATCACGGTGCCACGATATTTGGATACCAGGTTTCCGATCCGCAACGATTTGGCGTGGTCGAGTTTGATGAAAACCATAAGGCCCTGTCCATTGAAGAAAAACCGGAACATCCCAAGAGCAAATACGCGGTGACCGGTCTATATTTTTATGATAATGACGTGGTAGAGATTGCCCAAACCATAGAACCTTCCGATCGAGGTGAGTTGGAAATTACCGACGTAAACAAACGTTATCTGGAACGCGGTGACCTACAGGTGGAATTGCTGGGTCGTGGTTTCGCTTGGCTGGATACGGGCACGCACGACGCCATGATGGAAGCGTCCCAATTTGTAGAAGTGATCGAGCGTCGCCAAGGATTGAAGATTGCCTGTTTGGAAGAGATTGCCTGGCGCAAAGGCTGGATTGATGATCAGCAGGTGAGGGAGTTGGCAGAACCCTTGCAAAAAGCAGGCTACGGAGTATATTTAATTGGAATTTTGAACTCTTAAATTTAGGATAGACGACGGACCACTGACTACAGACGACTGACATATTACGTCGGTAAATAAGTTGTATCGCTAGAGTTTGGTTAAAAAAAGATGCAGAGCAATTATACAGTAAAATGGGAACTGACGTTAAATAGGCCTTTTCGCTCACAGTTATTAAATGTTCACTCACATATACAACATTAGCTAGTACGTACTTTTAAATTGGTAAGAGATAATAAAATCTTTCAACAAATCCTTTTTACTCATTTCATAGCATCAGTCGTCCGTGGTCAGATGACCGTCGTCGATAAGAAACGTTCCAAATTCATCATTAAAAATTCACAAAATTGATCTGGCAAGCTTCGGAATATTTACTCTTACTACTGATCATCCCCTTGATCTGGGGCGGGCTCCACTGGTGGAATGTTCGCCGGGAGAAGCAGCGGCGCAAGTGGTTTGATGATGATTTAATTGCCCAGCTCAAGCGCTTCGAGTGGGTGACCGGGGAGCGCATGCGCAAAGGTTTGTTGTTACTGGCTTTGGCGTTTGTGATTACCGGTCTGGCCGGGCCCAAGGTGGGGACCGAAGTGCGCGAGGTTAAACAGCGCGGGGTGAATATGCTGGTGGCGTTGGATCTGTCCTCCTCAATGAACGTGGAAGATATTCAGCCCAGCCGCCTAGAGAAGGCAAAGTATGAGATTTCCCGGCTTATTGACCGTCTGGAGGGCGATCGCATCGGCTTGATCACCTTTACCGGGGAGGCTTTTTTGCAGGCGCCCATGACAATGGACTACTCCGCGCTGCGCATGTTCTTGAATATCGCCAATACCGACCAGATGCCATCCTCGACTACGAATTTGGCGGCGCCTATGCGCACAGCAGTGCAGGCGTTTGAATCCATCGATCAGGGCAACCAGCAGAAGGGCACCAGTCAGGCGGCGCATGTACTACTGATTATCTCGGATGGGGAGGATCAGGAGCAGCAGTATGAAGCGGCACTGGAGGAACTCACCGATCGCAATATTCGCGTGTTCACACTGGGCATTGGTACGGTATCCGGAGCGCGTATTCCAGTTTATGATGATTCGGGATCGCTGCTCGGTTACAAACGGGACAATCGTGGGCAGGTGGTGACCTCTCAACTCAAGCCGGAAACGCTGCAGGCCATCGCGCGTGAAGGGGATGGTTCCTATTACAGCATTCAGCAAGGCTCGCAAAGTATCGATCCTTTCTTAGGCCGGTTGGATGAGCTGGAAAAAGGAGAGTTCGCCAGTCAGGAGTACGCGGATTTCAAGAATCAGTACCAGTGGCTGGTGGGCATCGGTGGCGTGCTATTCATCGCCGGGTTACTATTTTCAGGCTATAGGGCCGACGAAAAACGGGAGATGTAAAACGAGGGGGCAGACGGCAGACGTGACACGGGGTTTAGCATTGGTTATAAATTGTTGAGCCTTAGTTCGGATACTTTCAACGATTTTATGATTTAAAATCCACCCCAATTATACGTCTGCCCCCTGCCCCCTGCCGTTTCAAATCTCAATTCTAGTCTAGGGCTAAGATCTTAATTGAATTCTAATTATTATCTAACAATCACATAATATGACCAAACTCTTCATCGCGGATTTGGATGGCTGTATTGCGCATCCGTTTGAGGCGCCGGATTGGAAAGCGATTTCGGAGCTTCGAGAGCTGATTCTGGAAGGCAAGAAAGAAGACAATGACATTCCCTGGTTCACCATCTGTACGGGGCGGCCGATGCCTTATGCGGAGGCGGTAGCCCAGTGGTTGTCGGTGGATCTGCCCATTATTTTTGAGAGCGGGGGCGGATTGTATGATGTCCGGCATAATCATATCGAGTGGACGCCCTCGTTAAATGAAGATCGATTGGCCCAAATCGGGGAGCTGAAAACCTGGTTGCAGGAAACCATCATTCCCCGCTTCGAGGGCTTGATTCCCGAATTCACCAAACGCACCGACGTAGGATTGGTACACCCCCGCAAGGAAGTGATCGATGCCATCTTCCCGGAAATTGAGGATCACGTGGAGTCGGAGTACCAAGGATTTGTGTTGCATCATACCGATGTGTCCATCAATATTCTGCTCTCCGATTTTAACAAGGGAACCGGGGTAGCGCGATTGGGTGAGTTAATGGAAATTCCCTTATCACAGATGGCCTATATCGGTGACGGCACCAATGATATTCCCGCTATGCAACGCGTATCTCAGGCCTTTGCCCCGGCCAATGCCCGTCAGGAAGTCAAAGAAGTGGAGGGTATACAGGTGATGGCTGATGAGGCAACGCGAGCCGTATTGGCTGCTTTTCGACGGACAATCGATGATTGATCATCGACCTCAAACAAGCGCGAGCGTCCGCTCATGCAAAACAAACTTCAATTCGAGCTCGATATCCAATATCCAGCACACATACGTGCTCCCTTCAGGGAGCTGGGCGTTACGAGCGACAGCGAGTAATGCTCTGAGGGTGTGGTAGCTAGTGTGGCAAACACCCTCAGTCCGGCTGATGGTGTATCACAAGCCCTACAGCTCATAAACGATCAGCCGGCCAGCTCCCTGAAGGGAGCACGTATGTAAAGCCAATAATCAACCATCCACAGCCAGGCATTAAAAAACCCATCTGATAACAACCCCGCCCCGCTAGGGCTGGGTTCGGTGCCAGGATCAGAGCAAATAAGCTTATATGAAAAAACATCGCTAGACCCACGTAGCTCGGGCATATTCATCAACTGAAGGTAACGTAGGTTTGACCTGCCCGAGAGTATGCTCAATTGCATTTATTGTGCACCATGAACACGAAGTTTCATTCGAATTCGGATTTCCCCCTTTGGAGGGGGACACAGGGGGAGGACAAAAAACAGGAAGTAATATTAATTGAGGACTCAAACTCGTTAAAGTGTCCGTCCATGCGAATAGCGTTCAGTCTGACCGCGAAGCGGTCAACCATGAATAGCCCCCGATAGGGGGCGCAATAAACAACCCTGAAAGGGTTGAACCGGTTAAGGAAATCCAATTCCCCAAAAACCGCATATATTTCCCCAAACTCGCGCGAACGTTCACTCGTGTGAGAACAGTGCAATCTCCAAATCATGCCCCACACTAAATCCCCTCACCATGTCCCTATCGCTCCATATGGAGGGACTTCAATTCGAGTTCGACATCCAACCATCAGTACACATACATGCTCCCTGCTAGTGGTGAATATAGAGTTAGCATTGTGTGTGAAGGCCCCGAGGGAGAGCGGTAGCGAGGAATGCTCTGGGGTGTCTAGCCAAGTGATGAAACACCCTCAGACCGGCTGATGGTATATCACCAGCCCCATAATATACAAATAATCAGCCGCCCAGCTCCCTCATGGCCTTCTCATTTGGAGTTGGCACTAAATGTTGAGCAGGCAGTGAGCACGTACGTAAAAATTAATCAACCATCCACAGCCAGCCATTGAAATACCCGCCCGATAACAATTCCGCCCCGTAACAACGATGGTCCAAAGTCAATGGTCGATGGTCAATCACCCGCCCACTAGCAAGCCCCCATAATCAAATTTGTGAAGATCGGTCGTCCGTGGTCAGTCGTCCGTCGTCAACACCAGGCAAGCCCCTCCAAATCCAACCCGTAACCACGATGATCCATAGTCGATCGTCGATCGTCCCCTCTTAGATACAGCAGTAGTCCATACCAACGGGTCAGTAGCAATAAACCAAGCAGAATAGTGGCAATTTAAACTAAAGCTTCAGTTCATTAACAAGCATATTCTTATACCGGTTTCTAAAGACCTGAAAATCAGAATCGATACTTAAAATACGATTGGTTCGTAATTGTTCAGAAGCAACAATTAATGAAGCATCGGCCAAATCCATGGGAACATCTTCATACTTTTCCATTAGAGAACCTATGCGGACAACATCATCACGATCCAGCGAAATTAACTCCAATCCACCGATCTGAATCCATTCCAAAAAATCCAACTGAGCCTGAATCGAAAAATCCAGCATGTGCGAAACTTCCGTGATAACCGGCCAGGTAGTGCTAAGTAGTTCATCAAAGCGTTCAAGTTGCTTTACCACTCGATCATGATGCTGATCGTGGCGGTCAAAAAGTGCTATTAAAGGGCCCGCATCAACCAGTAGTTTTTTCACGGATCTTTGATTTTAGTTTAGCTTTGTAACGCTCACTGTTATCCGTCTGATCAGATCCGATCCGACCAAAATATTTTTTACCCAGCTGATAGGAACTGCGTTTGGTAGAATGACGCACAATATATTCGGAAAGTGCTTCTCGAATAACGGCACTCTCTGTCATATTATGCTCCTTTGCGTACGAAGCCAACTTTGATTCAAGATCCTCTTGTAAGCGAACCGTTTTCATATTGTAAATAGTACGGTTTCATTGTTAGTTGTAATACAAAACGTAATACATCTGATTTTGTTATGCAATTTGCATAATCAGATCACCAGCTTTTAGGGATGGTAGGAGATAGAGGAAAAACAGTTGCAGCGGGGCTTTACGAGTAATACTCTGAGGTGTGTACTAGCTTGGTGCGGAAACACCCACAGACCGACTGATGGTGCAGCACAAGACCTACAGCTCATCATTGATCAGCCGGCCCAGCCTGCCCCGAGGATGCGGGAAGGGAGGTACTGTGGTAAAAATCAAGGATACTCCGTATTATTTTCCTATAAAGAACATCAATTGGCTATAGCCAATGATGTATCTACAGCAGCCTCATC
>JBNJFY010000009.1:0-155765 GCA_051747265.1 Bacteroidota bacterium
CCAATTTCCGAGCTGTCCCTGACCTTACTGTATCAAAATTGAACAAAGGCTCGCTTATGCGATCTTCTTATTGCTCCAATCTGTCCAAAGAACTAAAAATTCGCTGACTTTATCCCCTCAGCGAAAGGGGTCCCAATGATAAGGCGACTTACCGTCCAAGTCAAGAAGTATTTTGACTTTTTTTGAACGTTTTTTTTCGCCCTTTCATTGTATCAAAATTTCAAAATCTGCCTCCAACCATTTCCGTTGGTTGCAGGGCGCGCCAATATAGAACCTGTTTTTATTAAAACCAAAGAAAAAACAGTAAAAAATAGATAGAAAAGGCTTCGCACTTTCACATACGAAGCCAAAAAAAATTAAAACAATTACTTAGCGTACTTACTCTTCTTCGTCGCTATTGGATTCTTCCTTCTTAGGTTGCGAATCTGGTGTAGCCGATGTGGTCTTCTTCTTACGGCCAGCACGACGTGTACGCTTGCGTTTACCACCTGTGCCTTCTGGTTTAATATCATTATAGTCAACCAGTTCAATCATTGCCTGTTCGGCACCGTCACCGGCACGAAAGCCGGTTTTTAATACACGGGTATACCCCCCAGGTCGATCTTTGGCCTTAGGGCCTACTTCATCGAATAATAGAGAGACCGCGTGTTTATTTTGAAGCTTAGAAAACACCTGCCGTCTATTATGCTGGGTGTCTTCTTTAGCACGGGTAATTATAGGCTCAATAAAAGTACGTAACGCTTTGGCTTTGGGCACTGTAGTTTGAATACGGTGCTTCTCAATAAGCGAACAAGCCAAAGATCGCAGGGTAGCTTTTCTGTGACCCGTCTTACGACCGAGCTTACTACCTTTAACTAAATGTCGCATGACTTATGAATTCCTTATTTAATCTAAATATTTAGAGACATCCATTCCGAAGTGCAGATTTTTATCCTCAATCACTTCTACCAACTCAGCAAGTGATTTCTTACCGAAGTTTCGGAATTTCAACAGATCCTGTTCATCGCGTGAAACCAGTTCGCCAATCGTATTGATATTGGCAGACTTCAAGCAATTGTAAGATCGAACACTCAAGTTCAGATCCTCAATGCTGGTTTTCAGCAGATTGGTTACCCGTTGTTTTTCTGCATCAACCTCTTCTTCTTCTTGTGTAAAAGGCTCATCAATTTCTTCTGTAATAAACTTCTCAATATGCTCTTTGAGAATTTTACCAGCAATGGTTAATGCTTCTTTGGGGTTAATAGACCCATCTGTGATGATGTCCATTACCAATTTCTCATAGTCGGTGCGCTGGCCAACACGAACATTCTCCACATCATACTGCACATTCTTGATGGGAGTAAATATCGCATCGATAGGCATCAAGTTGACATCGTCATCATCTGCAATATCCGATTCTTCGGCGGGCAGATAACCACGTCCACGACCAACGTGCAACTCCATATCAATTTCAGCACCATCCGAAAGTGTTGCAATCAATTGATCAGGATTCAGAACATCAAATTCAGCCGTCGCCTCATCAATATCGCGAGCAGTAAGCGTGCCTTCCTCAGTTTTGGTGACGTGTATTACACCACTGCTTTGCTCTACTTGTTTGAAACGAACCTCCTTAAGGTTAAGGATGATTTCGTAGACGTCTTCTTTTACACCTTCGATGCTGGAGTATTCGTGCTTTACACCGCTAATTTTGATAGCAGTGATTGCAATGCCCGGCAAAGAAGAGAGCAGTACGCGACGAAAAGAGTTACCAATGGTTACTCCGAATCCGCGCTCGAGCGGTTGCAAAACAAACGTACCTTTAGTGTCGGTACTCTCTTGTACATCAAGATTTTCCGGCATCTGTATATTGTAGCTGCTCATAAATGACTAATGCTTGTACGTGGAAATTGTTTATTAAGAAGTAGATTACTTCGAGTAGAGCTCGACAATCAACTGTACATTGATATTTTCTGGTATCTCTTCCATAGTTGGGCGATACAAGAACTTTCCTGTTCTCGTTTTCTTATCGATTTCCAACCATTTATACTTTTTGCGAGGGCTATTCTCTAATGCGTCAATGACTATATCCAAATCTCTGGATTTAGGTCGCATCTTAATCACATCACCCGGACGCAATTCGTAAGAAGGAATATTTACGATCTGGCCATTGACCACAATATGTTTGTGGCTTACCAATTGTCGAGCTTGGCGACGAGTGCGAGCCAAACCAAGGCGATACACCGTATTATCAAGACGGCTTTCCAAAAACTTCAGTAAATTCTCGCCAGTAACACCTTTTTTAGCCGTTGCTTTGGCATACAAGTTACGGAATTGCTTTTCAAGCAATCCATAAGTGTATTTTGCCTTCTGCTTTTCTTCTAATTGAACGGCATATTCAGATTTTCGAGAATACCGAGAACGTCCATGTTCGCCAGGACCGTATGGTTTACGTTCCAAAGCTTTGGACGGACCAAAGATAGGTTCGCGGAATCGTCGCGCTTTTTTCTGTTTAGGGCCAGTATAACGTGCCATACTCTTGTTTAATCTTAAATCTTTGTTATGTGCTTATTTATACGCGTCGACGTTTAGGCGGACGGCATCCGTTGTGTGGTAACGGTGTGCGATCCTTGATGCTTTCTACATCCAATCCACTGGTAGAAAGCGCACGGATAGCTGATTCTCGTCCGGATCCAGGGCCTTTGACAAAAACTTTCACTCGACGTAATCCCATATCATGGGCGGCACGAGCTGCTGTCTCGGAAGCCATCTGAGCCGCGTATGGAGTGTTTTTGCGAGAACCTTTAAATCCCTCTTTCCCGGCAGACGACCATGAAACAACATTACCATCGGCATCGGTAAGAGTTACAATTACATTATTAAAGGTAGCCTTGATAAAGGCCATTCCGTTTGGGTCAGCCAGCTGACGCTTTTTTTTGCGTTTAGCACGTGCAGAGACTGCTTTTCTTGACTTTTTCTTAGCCATTGTGTTTAGAGAATCAGTTTAATGTGTTACTTCGGAGCTTTTTTCTTACCGGCCACCGTGCGTCGCTTTCCTTTGCGTGTTCGCGCATTGGTTTGAGTACGCTGACCACGAACCGGCAGACCTTTGCGGTGACGCAATCCTCGGTAACTGCCAATTTCGATTAATCGTCGAATGTTAGCACGTTGCTCAGATCGCAATGTACCTTCAACTTTGTACTCAGAATCGATCAGTTGACGAATCTTGTTAACTTCCTGATCCGTCCAATCTTTAACGTCTGTGCTAAAGTCAATATCCAAGCGGCCCAGGATTTCCTGTGCTTTGGATCGACCGATACCATAAATGTACGTCAGCGCGATTTCACCACGCTTCTCTTTCGGTAAATCAATACCCGCTATTCTAGCCATACAAAAAGAGTGTTTTTACCAGTTAATTAACCTTGCCGTTGTTTGTGGCGCGGATTTTTCTTGTTAATCACGTAGAGTTTGCCATTACGACGAACAATCTTATCGTCGGAACTTCGCTTTTTAACTGAAGAACGGGTCTTCATAGTACTAAGTGTTTTGGATTCAATAGATTATTTGTATCGGTATGTAATGCGCCCTTTAGACAAATCGTAAGGCGACATTTCAACCGCTACCCTATCTCCGGGCAGAATTTTGATATAGTACATTCTCATTTTGCCAGAAACATGAGCCAGTATTTCGTGGCCGTTATCCAACTTAACTCTAAACTGAGCGTTGGGTAACGCTTCAATAATTTCTCCGTCTTGTTTGATCGGCTCTTGTTTAGCCATATGTCCTAATCAATGTCAATTCGTAAGTTGGTTATCTCCTCAATATAATCAAAAGTACTCAAAATGTCAGCTTCACCATCGCGTACTACAACGTCATGTTCAAAGTGCGCTGCAAGGCTGTTATCGGCTGTTACCACGGTCCAACCATCATCCAAGGTTTTAACTTTCCAAGAACCTAATGTGATCATTGGCTCGATAGCCAGCGCCATTCCAGTACGTAATCTCGGACCTCTGTTTTTGCGCCCGTAATTGGGAACGGATGGATCTTCATGCATAGACTTTCCAATTCCATGTCCCACCAGTTCCCGTACCACACCAAAGTTTTCCTTTTCACAATGGGTTTGCACCGCATTGGAAATATCTCCGACTTTATTACCATGGACCGCTTGTTCAATCCCTTTATAGAGAGACTCAAGTGTGGTCTTTAACAACTTTTTAGTCTCCTCATCGCAGTCGCCCACGACAAAGGTATAAGCGTGATCCCCAAAGTATCCGTTTTTTTCAACACCGCAATCAACAGAAACAATATCACCTTCCTGTAACTTACGTTTTCCAGGAATCCCATGTACAACTTCTTCATTGATAGAAATACACAACGAACCTGGGAACGGATTATTTGGTGACCCATACCCTTTAAACGCCGGACGCGCATCATGTTTTTTAATGAAATCTTCTGCAATGCGATCCAATTTCCCAGTTTCAATACCTGGTTCAATGTGCTTGGCCACCTCAGCTAGTGTATGAGACACTAACTGGGCACTTTCGCGCATCTTTTCAATTTCGGATTCGCTCTTTAGATAGATCATCCTGTACGTCGACGTCCGCGAATTTTACCTGTTTTCATGAATCCATCATAATGACGCATCATCAAATGACTCTCAATTTGTTGTAGCGTATCAATAGCCACGCCTACAATAATGAGCAGACTGGTTCCGCCATAGAACATTGAGAATCCAGGAGTAACGCCCATACGAGCTGCCAACGCGGGTAGAATAGCCACGAAAGACAGAAAGATAGATCCCGGCAAGGTAATCTTCGTTAAAATATTGTCAATGAACTCGACCGTTTGTTTACCCGGTCGTACGCCAGGTATAAATCCACCCTGACGCTTCATAGTATCAGCCATTTCCTTCGGATTAACCGTGATAGCTGTATAGAAATAAGTAAAGAACATACAGATGAAAAAGAACACGATAGAATATGCAACCCCGGTATAATCATTGGACCACGCTGTCAAAAACTGAATGGTCTGGTTGTCCGGGAAGAACGTAGCTACCGTACTAGGGATAAACATGATAGACTGTGCAAAAATAATGGGCATCACACCGGCAGCATTAACTTTCAATGGTAAATACTGAGTAGTACCGCCGTATACTTTTCGTCCCACGACTCGTTTTGCGTATTGAACTGGAATCTTACGTGTTCCCTGAGTTAGCAATACCGTTGCTGCAATAACCAGTAATAAGGCCGCCAGCTCAACTATAACAATGATCATGTTACTCTTTGTGGTAACTTCATTGTAGAAGCTAGTAGGCAGTGCAGCAATGATACCGATCATAATCAAGATGGAAATACCATTTCCGATGCCTCGATCTGTAATCCGTTCGCCTAACCACATTACGAACACCGTACCTGCGGTTAAAACGATCATCGCGGTTAAGACAAATCCAACTTCATTAATGACAATCGCGTTGGGCGAAGTAGCCATCAGGTTAATAGCAAAACCAATAGCTTGAACCGCTGTAATAGCGACGGTTCCATAGCGAGTCATGCGGGTGATCTTTCGTCGTCCCTCTTCTCCTTCACGTTGTAGCTTTTGGAAGTAAGGAATGACGGCCCCCATCAACTGGATGATAATCGATGCCGTAATATAAGGCATGATACCCAAGGCGAATACACCAGCGCGCGAGAAAGCTCCCCCTACAAAAAGGTCAAACAATCCTAGCAAGCTGGAGCTCCCACCCACATCTTGAACCAGCTGAGTGGCATCCACACCAGGTAGGGTAACATAACTACCGATGCGATACACCATCAGAATTCCAACTACATAGAGGATACGTTCCCGTAATTCCTCTATTTTGAAAATATTTCTAAAGTTTTCTACAAGACTCATTGAATATCGCTGTAGCGGTTAAGACTGCTTCAGTTAGTCGAGAATAGTGACTGATCCACCGGCATTTTCTACTTTTTCCTTACCGGAATTACTGGCGGAATGTACTTCAATTTCCACACCGGTCGAAATTTCACCGTCGCCCAAGAGTTTCACTTTCTCTCGTTTGCCAACTAATCCAACATTGATTAGATCATCCAGTGAAATTTTTTCACTCAGCTTGCCACGGTCTACAAAATCTTGAACCGTTTCCACATTGAGTGCGGTGTATTCCGTACGGAATGGATTCTTGAAACCAAATTTCGGAAGTCGACGTTGCAGTGGCATTTGTCCACCTTCGAAACCAGGGCGGTACGTGTAACCGCTACGGGATTTGGCTCCGTTGTGGCCACGGCCGGACTGTTCACCACGTCCAGACCCTTGTCCACGTCCTACACGTTTCTTGTTCTTTTTATTGGGAGCCGGTGCTTTTAGATTGCTAAGATCCATCTTTAGCCTAATAGTGTTTTAGGAGTTGTTAACCCTCAAATACCTTATTCAGTGACACGCCCCGTCGTTGAGCTATTTCAATCGGATCAACGAGTTGTTTCAAGGCGTCGTAAGTTGCTTTAACCATATTGTGGGGATTGGAAGATCCCAGAGATTTAGACAGGATATTATGAATACCCCCAATGTCTAACAGGGCCTTAACCGGACCACCAGCAATTACCCCCGTACCTTCAGCGGCTGGACGAAGCAGTACTTTACCCGCTCCAACCTTACCGACAACCGGGTGGTGGATGCTTTTGGTTTTGGTCATAGGAATGCGGATCAGGTTTTTCTTGGCATTATCAATGCCTTTCTGAATTGCATCAGAAACCTCATTCGCTTTACCCAATCCATGGCCAACGACGCCATTACCATCTCCAACTACAACGATAGCGTTAAAGCTGAATCGGCGTCCACCTTTGACCACTTTAGATACCCGGTTGATGTGAACCAGGCGATCTTCCAATTTCAGTTCACTGGGGTTGATGTTATGACGCTTTTTAATCTTTCTGGGCATAATTGAGTCCTATTATAAGTCTAATCCACCTTCACGTGCACCTTCAGCAACAGCTTTGATTTTGCCGTGGTATTTATATCCACTGCGATCAAATACTGCATGGTCGATACCGGCATCTTTAGCCTTCTCAGCAATGCGCATACCAACCATTTTTGCTGCTTCTACACCAGGCTTATCTGCTACATCATCACGCATATCAGTCGCTAACGTTGAAGCAGAGATCAGTGTTTTGCCTTCAAAATCGTTAATGAGCTGAGCGTACGTGTGCTTGTTGCTTTTATAAACACTCAGGCGTGGACGCTCATAAGTACCACGAATGGTAGAGCGAATACGCTTGCGCACTTTATTACGGCGCTCAGTTTTTTGTTTCGTAATTTCCATGATTCAACTAACAAATTCTTTATTTAGCTGCAGATTTACCGGCTTTGCGTCGTACGTATTCATCAACGTAACGAATACCTTTACCCTTATATGGTTCGGGTGGGCGCAGCGATCGAATTTTCGCAGCTACTTGCCCGACCAATTCTTTATTGATGCCGGAAATGATCACCAAAGGGTTCTTTTTAGTTTTGGTATCTACTTCAATATCAATGCCTTCCGGTGGCACAAAATAGATAGGATGAGAATATCCCAAGTTCAACTCCAGAACATTGCCACTAAAAGAAGCACGGTAACCTACACCGATAATTTCCAAGGTTTTTTTATAGCCGTCGGTTACACCGTTTATCATATTATCGAGAATAGAGCGATAGAGGCCGTGCATCGATTTGTCTTCTTTAGAGTCAGACTTTCGAGACACAACCAATTCATCATCACCCTTTTCAATAGTGATATCTGGATGAACCTTAAGCGTATTGGTGCCCTTTTGTCCCTTTACGGTGACTACATTATCGGCATCGATAGTGACTTCCACCTTATCAGAGAGGGGTACCGGCTGAATTCCAATACGAGACATAGTTAATACCTGATTTTATTAGTATAAGGTGCACAACACTTCGCCGCCGACGTTGAGCTTACGAGCTTCTTTGTCAGTCATAACGCCACGCGAAGTGGATAAAATTACAATTCCTAAACCGTTGAGTGAGCGGGGAATATTATCCGAATCAACATATTTACGGAGACCCGGTTTGGAAACGCGTTTGATCTCCTTAATGACCGGCTCACCATAAGCATCATATTTCAAAAAGATGCGAATGATTCCCTGCTTGTTGTCATCAATATTGATGAACCTCTGGATGTAACCTTTATCCATTAGGATTTTGGTCATAGCTCGCTTCAACTTAGAAGCGGGCACATCCACACGGCGGTGCCCAGCCTGCTGGGCATTTCTAATACGTGTTAGATAATCTGCGATCGAATCTACCATGGAAATGATCTGTTAATAAGTTTTACCAGCTAGCTTTTCGAACACCAGGGATTTTCCCTTCAAGTGCCAATTCCCGGAATTTAATTCGGGAAATTCCATATTTACCAATGTACCCACGAGAACGCCCCGTGATGCTGCACCGGTTTCGAACGCGAGTTGGACTGGCGTCACGGGGAAGTTTTTGCAGTTCTTCCCACTTGCCTTCTTCCTTCAACTTGCGTCGTTTCTCAGCGTATTTTTTTACTGTACGTTTACGCTTTTCGTTACGTGCAATCCAAGCTTTCTTAGCCATAATGTTGCTGGTATTCTATGATTTAATTTCGCTTAACAAACGGAAGTCCCAGATGCTTCAACAAGGCAAATGCTTCTTCATCGCTATCGGCACTAGTTACAAAAGTAATATCCATGCCGTGTACCAAGTTCACATCTTCGGTGTTGATTTCCGGGAAGATGGTATGCTCCTTGATACCAACCGTGTAATTGCCACGACCATCGAAGCTCTTATCCGGAATACCTTGAAAGTCACGTGTTCTGGGAAGAGCCAGGTTCACAAAACGATCTATGAACTCATACATTATCTTTCCACGCAGCGTTACTTTGGCGCCAATAGGCATCCCTTCACGCAGCTTGAAATTAGAGATTGATTGCTTAGCACGAGTGATCGTGGGTTGTTGACCGGTGATCAAGCCAAGATTCTCAACAACTTGGTCGAGAACTTTTTGATCTTCGATTGCTTGGCCCATGCCTACATTGATCGTAATCTTCTTAAGGCGTGGAACTCCCATCACATTATCGTAGTCAAACTCTTCTTTGAGTTTGGGGAGTATGTTTTCCCGGTATTCAGTATGTAATCTTGCTTCAGCCATTCTTACTTATCGTATTCTTCTTATTTATCGATGAGTTCGCCGCTGTTTTTCGCATAACGAACCCAGCGGGTGCGGCCATTTTCTTCAATTTGTTTACGTCCCACGCGGGTTGGTTCTCCACTGGTAGGATCCACTACCATCACATTAGAAATGTGAACTGAACCTTCACGTTCAATACGCCCACCCTTTGGCAAATCTTGGCTGGGCTTTTCGTGGAAAACGCGCATGTTTATTCCCTCAACGATAACACGTTGTTTTTTGGGAAGTACACGCAAAACCTTGCCGCGCTTACCTTTATCATTTCCAGCGATCAGTTCAACCTCATCGCCTCGTTTCACATGAAGTTTTGGCTGTTTATTTGACTTCCGTGGCATAAAACCTCTTCAATTAAAGTACTTCTGGTGCCAGCGATACAATGCGCATGAAATTGCGCTCACGCAGTTCTCGTGCAACCGGTCCAAAAATTCGAGTTCCTACCGGTTCTTGATCGTTGTTTAGAACTACAGCAGCATTTTCATCAAAACGTATATAGCTACCGTCGTTACGTCGATATTCTTTTTTGGTTCGTACAATTACCGCTTTGACAACTTCGCCTTTTTTGACATTGCCGCCAGGGATTGCCGTTTTAACGGAGCAAGAAATAATATCTCCTACGCTAGCATACCGACGGCGAGAGTCGCCAAGCACCTTAATGCACATCAGCTTTTTGGCGCCGCTGTTGTCTGCTACGTTTAATAAAGTTTGAGTCTGTACCATCGTGCTAAATAGTTGTGCCGATTATTTTGCTCGTTCAACGACCTCGATCAAGCGCCAATTTTTGCGCTTAGAAAGGGGACGTGTTTCCATGATGCGAACCTTATCGCCAACATTGGCGGTATTTTCCTCATCATGTGCCATGTATTTGGTCGTTTTGGTAATAAACTTGCCGTAAATCTTATGTTTTACCTGGCGATCAACAGCGATGGTTATACTTTTATCCATCTTGTTACTTACCACCCGACCTACTCGTTGTCGTCTTTGTGCTCGTTCGTTATTTGCCATAACTAATGCCTTAGTGCTGATTATTCAGCGCTGAGTTTTTCATTCAATACCGTTTTCAAGCGAGCTATCTCCCGGCGTGTATGTTGGATCAGCGCGGGGTTTTCGAGTTGACCTGCAATTGCTCGATCGAATTTGAGTTTTTGCAGATTTTCGGTTTCATCCTCGATGCGAGCTCGCAACTCGGTTTCCGATAAATCTCTCATTTCTTCTGCTTTCATCACTACTCTCCTCCGTTGCTATTTGGGTCCGTCGTAATCGCGACGAACAACAAACTTGGTTTTAATTGGCAGTTTATGAGAAGCTAAGCGCATTGCCTCTTCTGCCAAATGCATGGGTACCCCAGCGATTTCGAACAACATTCGTCCTGGTTTGACCGGGCATACATAATGGTCGAGAGCACCTTTACCCTTACCCATTCGGGTTTCCGCAGCTTGTTTGGTCACTGGTTGATCCGGAAAAATACGGATCCAAGTTTGACCATCTCGCTGCAATTTTCGGGCGATGGCGATACGACAAGCTTCTATCTGCCGTGAGGTGATGAAAGAGGATTCTAGAGCTTTCAACCCAAAGTCGCCAAAGGACAGCGTATGTCCACGATTGGCATTCCCTTTAAATCGAGCTCGATGAACCCGTCGTCTTCGTAATTGTCGTGGTTCAAGCATGACTAATCGCTCTTAATACCTTCAGTTATTTATTACGTCGTCTTCCGCGGCGGGATCGGCGTGAGCGACGTCCACCTCCGCGTCGGCCACCGGAATCACTTTCCTGGGAGCCGTATGAAGCCCCTGGTGACAAATCAGCATCACCAAGAATTTCACCTTTGTAAATCCATACCGTTACACCGATCGAGCCATAAATCGTATTGGCTGTGGTGTTATAGTAATCAATATCCGCTCGGAGTGTATGCAAAGGAACTTGTCCTTCTTTGTACTGTTCAGTACGAGCCATTTCAGCTCCTCCCAAACGTCCGGCACAGCGGATTTTAATTCCCTTGGCACCCATTCGCATGGCTGAGGAAATCGCTGTTTTCATAGCGCGACGGAACGATATACGTGCCGTCAACTGCTGAGCGATGTTTTGAGCCACCAAACTAGCATCAACTTCAGGTCGTTTTACCTCACTAATGTTGATTTGAACCTCCTTCTGCGTGATTTTTTTCAGCTCTTCTCGCAGTAGTTTTACCTGTTCACCACCTTTACCGATGATCACACCGGGTCGACTGGTATACAGCGTCAACAGAATTCGTTTTGGTGTTCGCTCAATCACTACTCGAGAAAGACCGCCATTCTGCAAGCGAGTATGCAAATACTCACGCAGTTTTTGATCTTCAAGTATTAATTCAGGCTCATTTTCCTCAGAATACCAGTTGGAATCCCAACCTCGTATAATTCCGAGTCTCAGACCGATTGGATGTATTTTTTGTCCCAAGGTACTACGGTTTTAATCGTTAACTAATTCTTCTTCCTGTTTGGCCACTACAACCGTAATGTGGCTTGTGCGCTTACGGATTTGATGAGCGCGACCCATCGGGGCAGGCTGAATACGTTTCAGCGTAGTGCCCTCGTCAACATAAATTTCTTTGATGTACAGATCTTCGTTATCAAGACGCTCATCGGGAAACTTATCACGCAAGTTGGCAGCAGCGGAGTTGATGACCTTAGCCACTTCACCGGCCGAGCCCTTCTTGGTGAATTGAAGTTTCTTGATAGCCTTCTCTACATTTTCGCCTCGTACATGATCGGCGACCAATCGCACCTTACGGGGGGCACGTCGGAGAAAGCGTTGTACTGCTTTAGCTTCGAAAGTTGGCGTATCCATTATTTATGTCCTACCGTCTAACTGCTTTTTCACTTTTCTTAACCGGATGTCCACGGAAGGTACGAGTGGGCGCAAACTCACCCAATTTGTGACCAACCATATTTTCATTAATGAACACCGGAATAAATTGTTTTCCGTTATGTACGGCGATGGTTAATCCTACAAAATCAGGAGTAATCATCGAATCACGGGACCACGTTTGAATCACTTTCTTGTTACCGCTCTCATTTGCAGCGTCAATTTTACGCTGGAGCTTGTAATAAACGTAGGGTCCTTTTTTTAGGGAACGAGGCATAAAAGTGAGCGTTGATTAAGTCGTTACTACTTTTTCTTTTCGTTGCGTCGACGAATGATAAATTTATTCGACAATTTCTTACGGTTACGGGTTTTCTTACCCTTAGCCGACTGTCCCCATGGAGAGCGTGGATGCCCACCTGAGGCCTTACCTTCACCACCACCCATTGGGTGATCAACCGGGTTCATAGCAACACCACGGGTTTTAGGACGTCGTCCTTTCCATCGGCTTCGACCGGCTTTCCCTCTAGAGGTGTTAAAGTGATCCGGATTACTGGTGGATCCAACGGTTGCGTAGCATTCGCCTAACAACAATCGAACTTCCCCAGATGGCAGTTTAACAGTAACATATTTATCTGTTTTCGCAACCATTTGAGCAGAGGTTCCAGCACTTCGGCATAACTTGGCGCCTTGTCCTGGTGCCATCTCAATTGCATGAATAAACGTACCCGCGGGCATGTTCTTCATGGGAAGCGCATTTCCACGATCCGGTGCCGCATCGGGCCCACTAATGATCGTATCACCGACATTAAGTTTGTCTGGCGCAATGATATAGCGCTTTTCACCATCAGCGTATGCAATCAGGGCAATACGTGCGGTTCGGTTCGGATCATATTCGATAGTCTGAACCTTGCCAGGCACATTATGTTTGTCACGGGCAAAATCGATTGCACGATAACGGCGTTTATGTCCTCCACCTCGGGATCGAGTAGTCATACGCCCGTTCTTAGAACGACCGCTAATCCGTTTTTTACCTTTGGTAAGAGACTTCAATGGACGGTTAACCGTCACATCATCAAACACCGGCGCAATGCGATGTCGAGTACCCGGAGTATTTGGTTTTATTTTACGTGTTGCCATCGGTTTGGTATCGTAATCGAATTCAAATAATTCCGTTAAATTTCTTCGAAGAAGTCTATTTCACCTTCACGAAGTGAAATAATTGCTTTCTTCCAAACATCAGTGCGGCCTTCCAAGTAGCCAGAACGAGTATATTGACCTCGTTTTTTAGACGGCATAATCATGGTTCGCACCTTATCCACTTTCACACCCGGATAGTACGCTTCAACAGCTTTTTTAATCTGGGTTTTGTTTGCTTTCAGATCCACACGAAACACGTAGTGGCCATTTTCTTCCTGCAAACGAGTGGACTTCTCAGTTACAATAGGCTTTAACTTAGTCATACTCATTACGCAGCCTCATCCTTTTTGGGTTCCAAAATACCTTGCAGTGTCTCTAATGCACTTTCTTGCAATAGCACAACATCGGCATTCATGATATCGTAGGTAGTGGGCTTGGCGGCCTCTACAACCTGAACCCCTTGGATATTTCGGGCAGAAAGGTAAACATCGGTATCCGTTTTATCGGTAACTACCAATACTTTCTTACCATATATTTCCAGGCTTTCCAGGATATCGACAATTTTGCGGGTTTTAGGAGATCGGAATGTCCAATCTTCCGTAACCACAATCTTCTGGTCAGCTGCTTTCAACGACAAGGCAGAACGACGAGCCAATTGACGCATCTTCTTGGTCATCTTCACCTTGTAATCATGAGGCTTAGGTCCAAATACTGTTCCACCACCAATTAGTAGAGGAGAGCGTATGGATCCACGGCGCGCCATACCAGTACCTTTTTGTCGGTATGCTTTGCGGCCACCACCACGAACTTCACTGCGTTCCTTAGTTTTAGCTGTACCTTGTCGCTTATTTGCCTGATGGCGGCGTACATCTTCATACAGAACTGTTTCATTAGGCTCGATCCCGAAGACGGAGTCCTTCAGCTCTGCTTTATTACCGCTGTCTTTCCCTTCGCGGGTATAGATTGAAACTTCCATGAAGCGTTCTTATCTGCCTTGATCAGCTATTATAAATTTCTACGATTCCACCGTTCGGTCCCGGAATGCCACCAGTTACTAAAATCATATTTGATTCTGGCAACACTTTCGCAACCGTAAGATTTTTAATCTTAGCTCGGCTGTTTCCAGATCGGCCGGCCATCTTTTTCCCTTTGAATACACGAGAAGGGTCAGAGGCGTTACCGATTGCACCTGGAGAACGCTGTCGATTGTGTTGACCGTGAGTGGCTTCACCTACACCAGCAAAATTGTGGCGTTTCATTACACCAGTGAAACCACGGCCCTTACTAATACCGACTACATCCACCTGGTCACCGATTGCGAAAACATCTTCGGCTTTCAGGAGATCTCCGATATCCAGCCCTTCCGGGATGAAGTCTCGAACTTCTGTTACATATCGCTTCGGAGATGTTCCTGCCTTATCAAAATGACCTTGCAGTGCTTTTGAAGTATTTTTCTCTTTTTTATCAATAGAAGCTAACTGTACGGCATTGTATCCGTCGTTCTCTTCTGTTTTGATTTGGGTAATGACATTTGGTTCAACTTCGATCACAGTGACCGCTCGGTTATTCCCGAGGTCGTCGAAGACATTAGTCATTCCCACTTTTTTTCCGATTAAAGCACCCATTGGTTGTACTACCTAAAGTCTCTGTTACACTTTAATTTCTACGTCAACACCGGAGGGCAACTCCAGTTTCATCAGTGCGTCAACCGTTTGCGATCCTGTAGACAGGATGTCAATGAGGCGTTTGTGAGAGCGATACTCAAACTGCTCTCGCGACTTCTTATTGACAAACACAGAACGGTTTACCGTAATGATTTGCTTCTGGGTTGGCAGTGGGATAGGACCCGATACTACTGCCCCAGTAGACTTGACGGTTTTGATAATTTTTTCTGCTGATTTGTCGATCAGATTGTGATCGTACGACTTCAGCTTAATTCTGATCTTTTGTTGCGTAGCCACGTATCAGACCGTTTTTAGTCTAAGATTTTACTTACCACACCGGCACCGACCGTACGGCCACCTTCGCGAATCGCAAAGCGCAGGCCTTCTTCCATGGCCACCGGCTGAATCAATTGCACACTCAGCGAGACGTTATCGCCTGGCATTACCATCTCTACTCCGTCCGGCAGAATACATTCGCCGGTCACGTCTGTGGTACGGAAGTAGAACTGCGGACGGTATCCTTTGAAGAAAGGAGTGTGACGTCCACCTTCGTCTTTGCTCAGTACGTATACCTCGCATTCAAACTGTTTGTGCGGAGTAATGCTTCCTGGCTCACACAGTACCATACCGCGCTCCAGGTCTTCTTTGTTTATTCCGCGCAGCAGTATCCCGGCGTTGTCTCCGGCTTGCCCTTCATCGAGCATGCGGCGGAACATTTCAATACCGGTTACTACTGATTTCATCGGCTCTTCAATGATACCGACAATTTCAATCTCGTCGTTAAGCTTCACTACACCGCGCTCAATACGACCCGTTGCCACGGTGCCACGCCCGGTAATAGAGAAGATATCCTCAACAGGCATCAAGAATGGCTTGTCGATATCACGCTCCGGAGTCGGAATATACTCATCAACGGCTTCCATCAGCTCGATGATGCTCTTCTCATACTCTTCCTCGCCGTTCAGCGCGCCCAGGGCCGACCCTTGAATAACCGGAATGTCGTCGCCATCAAACTCATAAGAGCTCAGCAGCTCACGCACTTCCAGCTCAACCAGCTCCAGCAGTTCTTCGTCGTCTACCAAGTCAACCTTGTTCATGAAGACCACGATCTGAGGCACACCTACCTGGCGGGCCAACAAAATGTGCTCGCGGGTCTGAGGCATCGGACCGTCAGTGGCCGCTACTACCAAAATCGCACCGTCCATCTGTGCAGCACCGGTTACCATGTTCTTCACATAGTCGGCGTGGCCCGGACAGTCTACGTGAGCGTAGTGACGATCTGGAGTTTCGTACTCCACGTGCGCGGTAGCAATGGTAATACCACGTTCGCGCTCCTCGGGAGCATTGTCAATGTCGGCAAATTGCTTGGCTACCCCGCCGTACTCTTTGGCCATTACGGTCGTAATAGCGGCCGTCAGGGTCGTCTTGCCGTGGTCCACGTGACCAATCGTACCTATGTTTACGTGCGGCTTACTGCGTTCAAATGTCTCTTTAGCCATTGTCCTGTTGTTTTAATCGTTTACTGCTTAAGACTGTTGTTCTTCGAGGATTTCCTTAGCGACGTTATCGGGCACCGGAGCATACTCCAGGAATTCCATAGAGTAGGATGCTCGTCCCTGCGTGTTAGAACGCAAGTCAGTTGAGTATCCGAACATGCTAGCCAGTGGTACCTTCGCTTTTACAATAGAACCCTCTGCATCGTTATCCATTTTCTCGATGATGCCTCGACGACCATTCAGGTCACCAATCACATCACCCATGTGCTCTTCAGGCGTAATCACTTCTACGCTCATAATAGGTTCCAGAATTTGTGGTTTCGCTTTAGCTGCAGCGCGGCGGAAAGCGATTTTAGCACACAATTCGAAACTTACCTGATCAGAGTCAACATCGTGATAAGATCCATCAAACAAACGGAAACCAATATTCTGAGCAGGATAACTTGCCTGGATACCAGATTCCATTGCCTGCTTAAAGCCCTTCTCAACGGATGGGATAAATTCACGAGGAATATTACCGCCAACAACTTCATTAATGAAGAGGAAACCCTCATCGGTACTTACTCGCTGACTTTCAGGATCTACATCTTCGAAATGATCGATTGGCGCGATCTCAAATTCAATGTCAGCGAACTTACCACGACCACCGGTCTGCTTCTTATACGTTTCTCGGTGTGTGATACTGTTATTAATAGTCTCACGGTAAGATACCTGAGGAGCACCCACGTTACATTCAACTTTGAATTCACGCTTCAGGCGATCCACAATAATTTCCAGGTGAAGCTCACCCATACCAGAAATTACGGTCTGGCCGGTTTCTTCATCTGTTTTAACTACAAAAGTAGGATCCTCTTCGGCCAACTTAATCAAACCTGTCTGCAGCTTTTCAGCATCTGCTTTAGACTTGGGCTCAACCGCCAGTTTAATTACCGGCTCAGGGAAAGTCATTTCCTCAAGCAGAATAGGATCATCCAGATCACAGAAGGTATCTCCTGTTCGAACTTCCTTAACTCCGACCGCAGCAGCGATATCACCAGCATGCACACGATCCATATCTTTCATGTCATTGGCGTGCATTTCCAGGATCCGACCGATTCGTTCTTTCTTACCAGTCGTGGAGTTATAGATGTAAGATCCCTTTTCCAGAACACCAGAATATACCCGGAAGAAGGCCAGTTTACCGACATAAGGGTCGGACATAATTTTGAAAGCCAGAGCAGAGAACGGCTCATCAACAGCCGGCTTACGCTCTAATTTCTCATCCTTGTTTTCAGGATTCGTTCCGTTCACTGGAGGAATATCATACGGGCTAGGCAAATACTTAATAACTTTATCAAGCAAGATCTGCACACCCTTGTTCTTCAGAGCAGATCCGCACATTACCGGAGTAATATCTTTGCTAAGCGTAGCTTTACGGATCGCGTTTTCGATCTCCTCTTCAGAGATCTCTTCCTCCATCAAGTACTTCTCCATCAACGTATCATCATGATCGGCGATGGATTCAAGCATTACCTGACGATATTCTTCCGCTTTTTCGGCAAGCTCTTCAGGAATATCAATCTCTTCGTACTTGGCTCCCAAAGATTCCTCATCCCAAACAATACCCTTCATGTTGATGAGGTCAACAACGCCTTTGAAGTTTTCTTCGCGGCCAATCGGAATTTGAATAGGTATTGGATTCGCGTTGAGCTTTTTATCCATTTGCTCAACCACGTTGTAAAAGTCAGCACCGGTACGGTCCATTTTATTAACGAAGGCCATACGAGGCACTTCATACTTATTGGCTTGGCGCCATACCGTCTCAGATTGAGGCTGAACAGCACCAACCGAACAAAACACACCAATCGCGCCATCCAACACTCGCAAAGATCGTTCTACCTCAACGGTAAAATCAACGTGACCGGGAGTATCGATAATATTGATGCGATGGTCGTTCCAAATACAGTGAGTAGCAGCGGAAGTAATAGTAATACCTCGCTCTTTCTCCTGATCCATCCAGTCCATTTGGGAAGCACCCTCATGAGTCTCCCCAATTCGGTGACTGCGACCCGTATAATATAGGATACGTTCAGTAACAGTCGTTTTACCAGCATCAATATGCGCCATAATACCAATATTGCGCGTACGCTTAATGCGGTCGACTATTTTTGGATCCACTTGTTTAGTTGCTGCTTCTGCCATGACGAAATAAAATAACGTTGTATAAGTCTAAAATTTTTAGAAACGGAAATGCGCGAACGCTTTGTTCGCTTCGGCCATACGATGCATTTCATCTTTCTTGCGAATGGCGCCACCTTCATTATTGGAAGCATCCATCACCTCTCGAGCCAGTCGCCGAGCCATTGACTTGTCATTTCGACCGCGAGAAGCATTAATAATCCATCGCATTGCCAGTGTAGTACCACGAGAAGCGCGAACTTCTACAGGCACTTGGTAAGTAGAACCACCTACGCGGCGACCCTTCACCTCAACTGCTGGAGTTGCATTCTCCAGTGCCGTGCGAAATACATCTATTCCTTCTTCACCAGTTTGCTCTTTGATAATTTCAAATGCATTGTAAAGGATCTTTCGCGCGACGTTTTTCTTACCGTCCTTCATCAAGTTATTGACGAAACGCGTAACCAGCTTGTCACGAAATATCGGATCGGGTACTACGTCTCGGCTTTCAGCTCTCCTTCTACGCATACTTCTTTAATTAATTCCAGAAAAATCTGTTAACAATTACTAGTGGCTACTTCGGCTTCTTTGTACCGTAATGACTACGGCCCTGTTTGCGGTCTTCCACACCTGCCGTATCCAACGTACCACGAACAATGTGGTAACGAACACCAGGCAAGTCCTTCACACGACCACCACGAATCAGGACAATACTATGCTCTTGCAAGTTATGTCCTTCACCAGGGATATAAGCCGTAACCTCGATACCGTTGGTCAAACGAACACGCGCAACCTTACGGAGTGCCGAGTTCGGCTTCTTAGGCGTTGTTGTATATACACGCACACAAACGCCCCGCTTTTGCGGACAATTCTGTAACGCAGGCGCAGTAGTTTTACTGACCTTGCTCTTTCTACCTTTTCGAATTAATTGCTGTATTGTAGGCACGGATGTACTCGTTGGTTGTGTCTTCCTTCTTGTTTCGAAGCCCTCAAGTATAAGGAACTTTTTATCGGAACTACAAATGAAATGGAAGAATTATTTTCAGAATCCCGAAAAAATGTGATATTGCCTTCAAATTGTGCGTTTATACCGCCAAAACAAGCTCGTAAATACTAACACTGATATATACAATTATATCAATTGCGATTAATTGACCTCCCAAAACTCAATCAAAAACGACTCGAAGCCCTTCAAAAAAGTGGTATTGAGAGCGCCGAAGATCTATTGAACTTCTTCCCCCGGCGTTATTTACATCGTACCAATTTGGTGCCCCTGCGATCCATTCAGGGGCAAGGCGAAGAGGTCATAGCAGTAGGCCGTGTTAAACGTATTAACAAAGTTGGGTATGGACGTAAACAACGCTTGGAAGTAATTATACAAGATCATACGGCTTCTATAAAAGGCGTATGGTTCCGAGGGGTGCGCTATGTACAAAAGTGGTTTGAGAAAGGAGAACTGGTTGCCTTTTTTGGCGAGGCAAAGAAGTATGGTCGCTCAATTTCTATTGCCCATCCCGATGTAGATAAATTAGATGATGAGAAAAAGTTATCTGATTTAACTGGGATTGTCCCTATTTACCCCTCCAATAAAGATTTATCCAAGGCACGTATTTCGTCTAAGCTATTGAGCCAATGGATAAAAGAGATCTTAACATCCAATGAGCCGCCTGAGTACCTCCCCGCCCATCTACTATCGGCCTATGATTGGCCTACTCGACCAAGAGCGTATCAAATGATGCATATGCCCGAAGTACCCGGAGATTATAAGAAGGCAATAGAACGCTTTAAATATGAAGAACTCTTCTTGTTTGAATTGAGCGTATCCAAAATTAAACAAGAACTGCATGAACGAGCTCCCGGCTTGGTGATGAAGAAAACCGAGCCTCTGACGAAGACGTTTTTTAATGAACTCCTCCCTTTTGAACTCACCGAGGGACAGCGCTCGGCACTTTCTGATATTAAACAGGATCTCTATTCGGGTCGGCAGATGAATCGTTTAATTCAGGGAGATGTTGGAGCTGGAAAAACGGTGGTAGCTATCGGCGCTATGCTAATGGCTATCGACAATGGCTATCAAACCGCCTTTATGGCTCCCACCGAAATATTGGCCGAACAACACTATCGAACGCTGGTCAATTTTCTGGAACCGCTGGATGTGATGGTGCGCCTGCTGAAAGGCAGCCAGAAGAAACGATTGCGTGATGACGTCTTATCCAGCATTTCTGGCGGAAGATGTGATATTGTGGTGGGAACGCATGCCTTGATACAGGAAACGGTAGAATTTAACCGGTTAGGCATGGCGGTCATTGATGAGCAGCATCGTTTCGGGGTGATGCAGCGAACGGAGTTACTACAAAAAGGCGAGCAACCGCATGTATTAGTGATGTCGGCTACCCCAATACCCCGCTCTCTGGCTATGACTATTTATAGTGATCTGGATGTCTCCATTATAAAAGGGCTACCCGCCGGACGAAAACCAGTCAAGACCGCGGTGCGCAGTGATAACAAACGAGAAGCCGTATATGATTTCGTAGCAGAGAACTTACAAGAAGGCGGCCAGGCTTATGTAGTGTATCCACTGGTAGAAGAATCGGAAGCCGTGGATTTAAAGGATGCCACCGCCGGATTTGAAAAGCTTAAGCAACGATTCTCTAATTACACCGTGGGATTGTTACACGGACAAATGGCCGCTGAAGAAAAAGATGCGGTAATGCGGGCGTTTAGCAAACACGACATTGATATTCTGGTGTCCACAACGGTCATCGAGGTGGGGGTGGATGTGCCCAATGCCAACATTATGATTATTGAGCACGCTGAACGTTTTGGGCTGTCGCAGCTGCATCAGTTGCGCGGACGGATCGGTCGAGGGAGTCGTCAGAGCTTCTGTATTTTGATGGCCGGTGGTGGGTTAGGTGAAGAAGCCACCTTCCGCTTAAAAACCATGGCACGAACCAATGATGGATTTGAAATCGCTGAAGCGGATTTAAAGCTGCGGGGTCCAGGCGATTTTCTGGGAACCAAACAGAGCGGCTTACCTGATTTTCGCCTGGCCGATATTGTAGAGGATCGGGAGCTACTGGAGCAGGCCAAGACCGATGCCTATGCGCTTATTCGGCGGGATCCGGAGTTGGAGGGGGCGGAGTATGAAGAGTTGCGTCGGGTGTTTTTGCCGTATTACAATGAGCGGGCGGAGTTTTATAATATTGCTTGATGGGGTGACGCGGCTGGCGCCGCTAATGATAGAGTGGCGCGCCTGCGGCGCTTAGTGATGGAGTTTCTAGCTCGTTCTCAAATCACCTTGTGGAAATAAAGCATTGAGATGGTAATATGGTTTCAAAGTATAATATTGAGCTAGAATTCACTCCATCACTAAGCGGCGCCAACCGCGTCAATCTATCAAACAAATTCGTTGCGTTTTTCGGCGCGTTTGCGGTCGTTGGGATCCAGGTACATTTTGCGGATGCGCAGACTTTGGGGCGTCACTTCGAGGAGTTCATCATTGGCGATGAATTCGATGTGCTGCTCCAGGCTCATCTTCTTAGCAGGCGCAATTTTGACCGCGTCGGCGGATTGGGTCGCCCGGTGGTTGGTCAGGTTTTTCTTTTTGACCACGTTGACCACCAAGTCATCGGCGCGATTGTTGATACCTACCACTTGTCCCATATAAACCGGATCGCCCGGTTCCACGATAAAGATTCCGCGATCCTGAAGACCTTCCAATGCGTAACTGGTAACATCGCCGCGCTCCAAAGCAATCAGGGCTCCCTGATTCCGGCCGGGAATGCTACCCGCAAAAGGTTGGTAGTCTTCAAATTGCTGGTGCATGATTCCCGTTCCGCGCGTTTCGGTGAGCATCTCGCCGCGGAAACCGATCAAGCCGCGGGAAGGTACTTTGAACACAATACGGTTGTTTTCGCCTTCCTGGGTCATGGAGGTCATGATACCTTTGCGCTGCTGAAGGTTATCGATCACCCGGTTGCTGTAATCCATGTGCACATCCACTACCACTTCTTCAAATGGTTCGTGTTTTTGTCCATCGATCTGTTTAAACAGAACTTCAGGTCGTGAGACCGCAAACTCATAACCTTCCCGGCGCATGGTTTCGATCAAAATGGCCAGCTGCAGTTCTCCACGTCCGGCTACTTTGAATACATCCGGATTATCGGTCTGTTCCACTTGCAAAGCCACGTTGGTACGCAGCTCGCGCATCAAGCGATCTTTGATCTGATTGGAAGTGACGTAATCCCCTTCCAAGCCGGCAAACGGAGAGTTGTTCACCCGAAAGTACATAGCCATTGTAGGCTGATCGATATCGTAGTACTCGATTGGGGTGGGATCCTCGATAGCGGTCAGTGTATCGCCAATATCGACACTATCATAGCCAGCTAGTGCAAAAATATCACCGGCAGCTGCTTGCTCTACTGGTTCACGTGTTAAGCCCTGAAAAGTAAACAGTTTAGTAGCCCGGGCTTTTTCCTTGGTCTCGCCTTTACGGTCCATCAGCACAATCTGTTGATTCTGCTGGATGGTGCCCTGTTCTACTCGTCCAATAGCGATCCGGCCAACGTAGTCGTTCCAATCGATACTACTGACCAGCATTTTGAAGGGAGCCTCGGTTTCGATCTCCGGTGTGGGAATCTTTTCAATAATGGTTTCAAAAAGAGGCGTCAGATCCTCACCTTCATCTTCAAGTTCATACTTGGCAATTCCATCAATACCCACGGCGTACAGCACGGGGAAATCGAGCTGATCGTCAGAGGCATCCAACGTGACAAACAGATCAAAAATCTCATTCAACACGGCATCCGGGCGAGCATCCTTACGGTCAATTTTATTAATTACCACGATGGGTTGATAACCCAATTCCAGGGATTTTCGGAGTACAAACTTGGTTTGGGGCAAGGGACCCTCCGCGGCATCCACCAACAAGATCACCCCATTAACCATTTTCATAATACGCTCCACTTCCCCACCGAAATCGGCGTGTCCAGGCGTATCTACGATATTAATTTTCGTATCTTTCCATTTTACAGCGGTATTTTTAGAGCTGATGGTAATTCCCTTTTCCCGCTCCAGGTCGCCCGAATCCATTACACGGTCCTGAACCTGTTGATTTTCGCGGAAGGTTCCGCTCTGTTTAAGCATCTGATCCACGAGGGTGGTTTTACCGTGATCCACGTGGGCGATGATAGCAATGTTTCGAATATCTGTCATGATGGAATAAAAAAAGTGTACTTTGGATTCGGGGTTCTGGTCAAAAGTCTCGTAAATTAAGGTTTTTCCAGCCCGGTAACTAATTCTGAGGATTAAATATTTGTGAGACGTTCTGTTTTTTTATCTATAGTCTCTGTCGCTGCTCTTTTTATGGCCTTTTATCAAGCATTTTGGGTGGCCCCAGCTATAACCACAGCTGACCCACATTCGGATGCATTGATTTATCTGGAGATGAGTCAGCATCTGGATTTCTTTGGATCCACCCATATTACCTTCCGCTGGATCCTACCGCTGCTGGCTTATCTACTGCATTTTGTATTCATTGGCGTCTCAACGCACCAGTCCCTTGTTTTAGCATACGCTTTATTAAATGTGGGCTTTTTTGTGTTGGGTTTGTGGGCCTTCTGGAAATTGGTTAATCCGAGACCAGAGACCCATTATTTACCGGCGATTTCCCCGTTATTTCTGTTGCTGGGCGTACCCTTTTTCTGGCGCACTGCTTTTTTACCCTTGGTAGATACCGCCGCTTTTGCCATGATAGCACTTATATTATTGGCTTTTCGGGATCGAAATTTACTGCTTCTTCTTTTGGCTAGCTTGTTAGCCGTATTTATTAAAGAAATTAGTCTGTTAATTATACTTGCCCTCCCCTTAATCGACTGGGCCAATCGTCGCACTTGGGTAATCGGATATCTGATTCCATGGTTCGCGGTGCTCATTTATGGTCTTACTACACTTATCGCGCTGGAATCCCCGGATCAGTTCTATTTATTACAACCGGAGCATTGGCTGGGCGACTGGACGCGTACGATTGATGAGCTAAGCTGGCAGGATCTACGCTATCCATTATCGGCCTTTGGGCTACTTCTCCCGGCAATTATTTTTGTGTTCTTTTCGGATCCGGATGATCGTGCCTATACCGCGGGTTCGCTATTACTATTTTTCTTTTTTCTGGTCTTTTGGATGTTTACCCCTTCAAATTCTCCGCGTTTGATGTTTATGATGTTGCCGTTGACGTATTTGTTTTTTCGGAATGAGTGAGGGAGTGACGCGGCTGGCGCCGCTGAATGATGGAGTGACGCGGCTGACGCCGCTTAGTGATGGAGTGATGGAGTGATGGAGTGATGGAGTGATGGAGTGATGGAGTGATGGAGTGATGGGGTGATGGAGTAGGAGTTGGGTTTTGTGGTTTGAAAATTATTTTGGGTTTACCGTGGTTATTAAGAGTGCATAACCTAGTGAATTAAGATTTTTGGATATGGATTTGGGTATTGCGGATGACTGGTTTCTTGTTTGTGGCGCGAGCAGCGGGTTTGGTCGGGCTATTGCGGTGCGATTGTTGGAGGAGCAGGCTAATGTAATTGTGGCGGCTCGTCGTGAAGACAAATTGGAAGAACTTTCCTCTTCTTATCCGGATAAGGTCGTATTTATAGTAGGGGATTTGACTCACTCTGAGACACTGGACAAACTGGTGCGTCAGGCTATGGAGCGCTCTATCCGGGGTGTGATTCTCAATGCGGGTGGTCCCCCGGCCTCCGGTGCGTTAGAAACAGATATGAAGGATTGGGATCACGCCTATCAGTTAGTGCTTCGCTGGAAAGTGGAGCTAGCTACTCGCTTGGCACCATTGCTTGAAGAGAAGGAATGGAGCCGGATGCTGTTTATTGAGAGTCAATCGGTAAAGCAACCCCTCCCTAACTTGGTGCTCAGCAATGCATTCCGCGCTGGAGTTGCGGGATTTATGAGAACGTTATCTGGGGAGGTTGCTGCGGATGGCTTAACCGTAAATATGTTGGCTCCCGGATCGCATGACACTCCGGCTATAGAACGCGTGATTCAAAAGAAAGCAGATCATCAGGGAATAAGTTATGAAGAGGCGCGAGCAGCTCAAGAAGCTTCTATTCCAGTGGGTCGAATGGGAGAAGATAAGGAACTAGGCAGCTTAGCGGCTTGGTTATTGTCGCAGCATTCCGGTTATGTCACCGGCCAGGTAATCAGCCACGCTGGTGGAAATATCCAGAGTTTATTTGGCTAATTAATTTCAATAAGAACGAACCATAACCTCATGTGGATCCAACGAACCATCACGCTCCCTCGTCATAAGCGCGGGTATCACCTAATAACCTCCAAGATTACAGAGGCCTTGCCCGAGCTAAAAGAGCTCAATACCGGGTTATTGCATCTATTCATTCAGCATACCAGCGCCAGCCTGACCATCAATGAAAATGCCGATCCAGCGGTGCGGCGGGATTTCTTGACTCATTTCAAGCGCATGGTTCCCGAAGACGATATGTCGTTGTACGAGCATACGTTGGAAGGATCGGATGATATGACTAGCCACATTAAAAGTTCATTATTGGGTCATGATTTAACTATACCAATCTCTGGCGGGAAACTGGCCTTGGGAACCTGGCAAGGGATCTATCTTTGCGAGCATCGAAATAACGGTGGGAAACGAAACGTCGTGGCGACCATCCACGGCGAGTAAATTGGGCGTGCTCTGTATCCAATAGATCACAGATTCTGAACTCTGTCCTTATCAGAAATCATTACCCTAAAAAACCTCTCGATGAAGAGGCTTTAAAGGGCCGCAAATAAACCTACTTTACTTATAGTGTGAATCGCAAACCAGCAGAAATGGCTAGCTGGTCGGCATCTCCGAGAATGTATTTAGCTTCGGTATATAGATCAACGAAACCAAGAGCGAATTCAGCACCGCCACCGATGTTTAAACCTACTTCGGAATCTGATGTGGAAGTACCTAAAAATCCCACCTCAATGGTGGCGTAGTTCAGACCAGCCAAACCATAGACCTTCATACGATCTTCGTTTATAAAATGATAGTGCCCATTAACATTAATGGTCCACCAATCATAGTCATCCGGAAAATAGATAGCGAAATCCGCGGTCGCACTAATTTCATTAGTGAACCCATACTTGGCGCCCGCTTGAATACCAAGTGCTTCGACTTCCGTACCATAAATCAGTCCGCCACCGATTTGAAAATCCGAATCATTTTGGGCAAAACTGGTACTATTCATACTCGCCATCAAACCCAACACAATAGCACTAGTCAATAAATACTTTTTCATAATCTCCAACCTCTGATGATAGTTTTGTTTACTTTAGAATTCCCTTCTTAATTAAGGTAAAGACTTTGGAGACCAAGGTATTACATATTTTTAGTGATCTAACGATAGGTAGAATTACTACAAAACCAGGTAATTCTGTCCGAGATAAGCTTGGGATATCTACGCAGTGGGGTGCCTTGTAATGGGGTCATTTCCGTTTTCGCATGCGGAGCATTTGACTCAGCGGTTTTTGACGGGGAAGCTCACGGCCTAAGATGGAGGGTATCTGACTGACGTGCTTAACTTCTTCCACTGAATAAAATGCCTTGGGGACGTAGGTGTCGATCACTTCCTGGATGAGTGGCCACTGTTTACGTCGAATGATGGTAAAGATCACTTTGACGTTGCCCTCTTTCCCCTGTCCATCTACAGATGTAACTCCGAAGCCTAGTTCGCGAAGTTTTTCCACCATCTCAGAGGCCTCCTTGGGCGTGATAATTCGATAGATAAGCATCCCTAATTTGATCTTACTTTCGATGGTAATGCCTACGTAGTTACCGGCAGCGAAACCAGCGGCATAGGCAATAAGGTTAAAACCGCTATTCAGGTTTTGTAGTACTTCGGTAACTACCACGATCCAGATGAGTACTTCGAAGAATCCCAGCAGGGTGGCGTATGCTTTCATGCCGCGGGAGACGAAGATGATGCGTAGTGTCCCGAGGGAGACATCAGCGATGCGGGATAGGAAGATCACGATGGGGATTAGATAGACGGGTAGGAATTCGAAGAAACTGATGGTGGATGGCATGTTGGGCTACTGAAGGTTTAGATTTATTTCCAAAGTTTAAAAATTGGGTTGAATTGCCAAAGAATCCTAGATAGCTGTATAGATTTATTGGCTTTGGGCAGCACGTATCATCCGTCAAGCTGACGGATGAACGGCTGCCAAAAAATTAAAAAAGACACAACCGAGCTAAACAATTGTGCCTTTGGCGGAGAGAGAGGGATTCCCCGGTTCGCTTCGCTCACTTCCCTACGGCGGGATAGACTTCTCATCCCTCTCTTTGATTATGGAATATTATCTGCATTAAAAAAAGGCACAACCGAGTTAAACGATTGTGCCTTTGGCGGAGAGAGAGGGATTCGAACCCTCGATACCCTGTGAAGGGTATACTCCCTTAGCAGGGGAGCGCTTTCGACCACTCAGCCATCTCTCCGGGTGGTCGGTACGTGGTGTACCGCGAATCAATAAGAGCCCAAATATAAGGTGTTGGAGTACTCAGGTCAACGGTGACTTTATTTTTTTCCGTCTTGGTCTAAAATATAGATTTGGGCGAGGTTCCGGCCTTCTTGCGCATAATCTAATCCATAGCCCAAGACGAACAATTTGGGAATCTCAAATCCCACATAATCCAGATCCAATTCGTGTTCGGTGGCTTCAGTTTTATGTAACAATGTAACCGTAGCAACACTGGCCGGATCATATTTTTCTAGCTTGTCAACCAGATATTTCATGGAAAGTCCGGTATCGACGATATCTTCAACCAAAATAACGTGCCGACCTTTAATATCGGCATCAATATTTTTCAGATCAGTCACTTTGCCGGAAGACACTTTTTCATCACCATAGCTGCTCAGCTTTAGGAAGTCAGCCTCACAGGGTATGGTTACGTGTCGCATCAAGTCGGCCATAAAGATGAAGGCACCGTTTAAGACTCCAATAAAAATTGGGCGCTTCCTTTTATAACGTTCATTGATATCCGAACCGATCTCCGCGGTTCGAGCCTTAATTTCTTCTTTAGTTAAATAGAGTTTAAAGGGTTCGCCGTTACAAATTACACGATCGGGGCTATAGAGGGTCATTCGTTTCCTGAATCTGCTTTTTGGATCACTAAACAGCTTGTGGTAGAGGCGTCACATTTGGCCGGTTCGGCGATGACACCAGACAGAGGCCTATTTTGAATTGGCGGAAAGATAACGGCACAAATGGATTCTTCAAAAGTGAGTATCACTTGGGCACTTCTGCGCAGATGCGAAGGGACCTTATTATCAGTGAGAATATCAGATATCTTTTTCTCACCCCGCATTCCCAATGGCCGCATCCGATCACCGGGCCGCCAGGTTCGAATCCTGATGGGCCAACTCAATTTAGCTGCATCCACACAAACTAGCTGTAACCACTCTTGGGGGTCCAGACGCGCCAACGACAATTTCAGGGTATGCGTCGTAGCCGGCAACTCCTCCTGATTGAAAACTGAGGGTTGCTCATCACTATCCTGCCTATGGGGAAGTTCGTCCACCACCAAACGATTACGATCTGCCCAAATGGCCAGCTCATCGGATATGGGGATGTATTTCCCGCTCTGTAAATCTCCCAATTGTTCTCCTAATTCCTGTAGCAAACGCTGCGATAAGATCAGATCCGCATCTTTTCTCCGGATCCAGTGATTTAAGACGGAAATTCGCAAATCCGGGGGAAGATCCAGCCAGGGCTCCAGCTTAATGCATTCCTCCGGATCGGTGAGTTGGGTCAACATCCAATCCAGCGATTGCGCAAATTGTCGCGCGTAGTCAGGCAGCCGCAATAGATTTTGCTGCCAACCGGGAAACAGTTTATTCAGTTGTGGCATCCATTGATGGCGTAAAAAATTTCGGGCATATCCGGATTCCTCATTGCTGCTGTCCCAGCGATAGGATTGACCAATATTATCCAGATAGACCCGTAAATCTCTCTTGTTAAAATCCAGTAACGGACGAATAATAGGCTTCTGCCAAGTACTCATTCCCGACCATTGTTCAGGTCCGGCACCTCGCATCACTTTTTGCAGTATGGTTTCCAGTTGATCTTCCCGATGATGAGCCACCGCGATAGCGGAAGCCTGCACTTCCTCCGCGTATTTTCGAAAAGTCTGGTAGCGCTGGGAACGAGCCCAATTCTGAAAATTTCCTACAGCTTCTGATTGAGGCGCTTGGATGGTTTTCAACAAAATTCCTCGTTTTTCGCATAACTGGTTCACAAAGGCTTGATCCCTATCAGACTCTTCCCCTCGGGCCTGATAGTTAATATGAACCGCCACCAACGGCCAACCCATGCGATGAAGCATACACAGCAGTGCTACCGAATCGGAACCACCGCTCACCCCTACAATAATGGGGCGATCTGGAGGCAAGTACTCAGCAAGTACGGCACGCACTCGCTGCTCAATCGGTAATAATTCGGATCTGTTCATAGGAATAATCCTGCTGCTCTCCGTTTTTATGTGTTACACTTAAATGGCCCTGTTCGTTGATGCCATTAATCCATGAGGGCTCACTAAGTAGTTGACCATCCAATGTTATCTGGCACCATTCTTCCGCTCCATCCAAGTGGGTATTGATCTCCTCAATAAGGGCTGGATCCTGCTGATACCAGCGACGGTATTGATATTCCAGGCGCCCACATATTTCTGCTAGCAACTCTTCCCGTTTAAAAATCTGTCCGGTTAACTGGCGCAATGAGGTAGCTTCATTTCGTAACGAACCTGGAAAAGTATTTTGATTGACGTTAACCCCTAAACCGATCACCAACCGATCCATTCGGTTCCCACTGAATACCGTTTCGGTAAGGATACCCACCCATTTTTGCCCGAGGCAGCGTACATCGTTGGGCCACTTAATGGAACTGGATGGTTGCTCCCTGGTTTGATGGGCCTGATGGGTTTTTACTAAGGCCAGAGCAAAAGCCAAGGTTAAAACAGTCAGGCGATCTGAATGAGCCGGTTGGAGCACCAGGCTAAACGTTAAATTTTGGCCGCGAGACGATTTCCACTTGCGATCGTATTGCCCCCGACCTTGTTGTTGATCATCCGTTATAAACAAAGCCCCGTGCGTGTCTTGGCCGGCCCGATCCTGCTTCGCCCACGTGTTTGTCGAATCAACTGCTTCACGATAATTGAGCACACGGCCCAACCACTGTGTTTGTATCAATGAGAGATAGCGGTGGGCATCAAAGGTTGACATCAGTATCGTAACCTAATCCAGTTCGGCCAATTGGCTTTTCAACAGATCGATTTTTGCGATCGGTGTGGGGTCCACATTGGTTAATATTGCCAAATATATGCTTACCCAATCGCCTAGCTGAATCAAGGAAAACATGCGTGTTAGGCGACTCTCCCCCTGAGATTGCAAACGATGTAGTGCCTGAACCTGATCTTGTATCAAATTCTTGGTGATATCCAGGCGATGCGTTACCCGTTCATCATCATCTTTATCGTGCAGCATGATCACACTCAGGCGTCCGGTCAGATGCGCGATCTGTTCCCAGCCCACAATCTCGTTGTGGTTCATTTCGGGTAGTACATTTCCATAGGCTAGCGTTTTGGCATTTTCTTCCATTTGCCCTCGCCAACGCAACATAACCGGTTCCATGCGCACATTATCACAATAAATGATAGGCAGCGAATCAACCATATCCCCGGCAATGGACAGCGCTATATTCCCTTCCAAATCCATATACAGTGGAACTTGTTCTTCCAGAAATGCCTGCGTTTCTTGCAAGGCGCGTTCCCCATCTTCCGGAATCCAACCCAAATGCTGGATCAATCGAAAGAGCGGTACAAAACTGTAGGCCAGAGCAGCCCGTGGTGGCATCCCACCGGGAATCTTCATGTAATCGAACTCCTCTTTCTGAGCTAATTTCATGAGCATACCATTGGAGGTTACGGCAACGCGTTGTGCCCCCCGACGGCCGGCTTCTTGAAATGCAGTCAGAGTTTCTTCGGTATTGCCTGAAAAGCTACAACCGACAACCAAAGTGTGCTCATCAACCCAAGCGGGCAGCTCATAATGTCGTACGACCTGTACCGGTACGGGTGCGGTATCTGAGATATAGGCCCGGATTAGATCCGCACCGATAGCGGATCCCCCCATGCCTACCAAACAGATGCCTTTAAGACGATCCCTATCAATAGATGGCTTCCAACCATCAGTAAGCGCCACAATCTCTTTCCAGTGAGAAGGAAACTGGCGCATTAAATCCCACATCCCCTCCGAATCCAACTTCTGAATTATTTCCTCTGTTATGCTCATAATAGTATCGGTTTATCGAAGCCTAATTGTTATGAATGTTGCTTAGTCAAATGCCTCAAAATACTCTTCCACTTGTTGGCTGGAGGTTGCCGAACGCACCTGATTGGCAAATGTCTCCAATTCATCAATAGTGCGGGATCGCAGTAACGATTTTACTTCCCCGATAGAGGAAGGGGCCATACTAAGCGATCGAATTCCCATTCCCAACAGCGCTGCAGCAGCGGCGGGTTCAGAAGCGAGTTCGCCACATACCGCAACCGGTATTCCCGCGTTTAGGCCCGCTTGCGCAGTCTGATCGATCAACTTCCACACAGCCGGATGGTGCTGCTGAAACAACTGTGAAATGCGATCATTACCGCGATCAACGGCCATGGTATATTGTGTTAAATCATTCGTACCGATGCTGAAAAAATCAACCTCTTGAGCGAACTGTTCCGCTTGAAGAGCCACGCTAGGCACCTCAACCATAATTCCTACCGGCATCTGCTCATCTACCGGCTCATCTTCCTCGCGCATTTCATCATACACTTCCCTGAGTACGTGACGGACCTTCCGCACTTCATCGATAACCGAAACCATGGGAACCATCAAGCGAACCCGTCCGGGATAGCGACCGGCCACATCAGCAATGGCTTTAAGTTGATCTCGCAACAAACTGGGCGATTGCAATAACATACGTATACCGCGCCATCCCAAAAACGGATTGGCTTCCCAGTAATCTCCTTCAAAGAACTTATCACCACCCACATCAAACAGCCGGATGGTTACCGGGCCATTGATCCCAGTCAGCATGTGCTCATAAAATTGTTCTTGAGTTTCCACATCCTCAAATAGGCCTCGCGAGATATAGAGTGATTCGGTGCGAAGCAATCCAATGCCATCCGCATGGTAGTGAGCCACATTTTCCAACTCCTGCTCAAATTCAACATTGGCCTGCAATTCAAAAGGGGTCCCATCTTGGGTCACATTCTCTTTGGCCAATATCTTCTGCAGATGTTTCTCCCTGCGTTCCAGCTCCTTAATTTTGTTCTGGTATTGAGTTCGGGTCTCCGAACTGGGATTGAGAATACATTTGCCAGTAAATCCATCAATAATGATTTCGTCGCCATCATGTGCCTGCGAGGTAATCTGCTGGAGCCCGGCCACGGCGGGTATCCCCATAGATCGGGCAATGATGGAGGTATGTGAGGTGATTCCCCCGTGATCCATGGCTAGTGCTTCCAGATTATGGCCGGCAAACTGCGCGATTTCGGAAGGGGTGAGTTCATCAGTGACCACAATACCAGAGGAAATGGAAGTATGGGGAGAGCTGCGTCGAATAATGTGAATGAGTTTATCACGCACATCCTCGATGTCTACGATCCGCTCTTTCATTAAGGCATTTCCTGATTGTTCCAGCCGCTGTATATAGCCTCGAAATGCCTTATAGATGGCATAATCCACATTGGTATGCTCCTCTTCTATCAGATAATTAATCTGTTTCTGCAATTCCGGATCATGTAGAATTTCGATCTGGGTATCTAATATGGTGGCCAGTTCTGGATCCGCTCCTTCCGCCAGTCGTTTCAGCTCCCGTTCCAGGGTATGCAGTGCATATTCAAACCGCCGTTGGTGGACGGTTACCAGCTCATCGGATAGGGTTATGGGTTTAGCGATTAATTCCTTGCGTTTGTAGACACACAATTCCCCCATGGCCAATCCATTACTGGCCGCAACACCTTCGATGATAATTTCCTTACCGTTGCTGGAATGCTCAGTCATGTGTCTTTAAACTATCTAATCTTCGCCAAATCCATTCTCGATTAATTCAACGACAGCTTCCATAGCATCTTCTTCATCCGGACCATCCATTTCTAATTCTAATTCAGCGCCTTGCTCGGCGGCCAGGGTCATGACACCTAAAATACTTTTTCCATTCACTCTATATCCAAACAAATGAATGTAAAAATCGGAATTATATTGACTCGCCAATCGAACTAACGCGGCTGCCGGTCGTGCGTGCAGTCCCGCCTTATTAGGAATAGTAACAGTTTCTTTAATCATGTGTATGTTTTTTTGTAATGCCCCATAATATACAGAACAGTCCCGCCCTGCTCTACTAACTTTAGCCCGCAATTCTAACCACGTTATTATATAAATATATTTATCTCCATGAGCCACAATTGGTTATACCAATAGCGCACGCAAAATAAGACCAACTGACGGTTAATCACGACAAAATGTGGGTTAGTAGCAGCGGGTATTGGTGTTAGGAGTCCTAGTTTCTTATTTTCAGCATTCGAAAACTCACATAAAATCTGGATTATGTCTGTAACCAAAGACGAAGTTAACTATATCGCCGATCTGGCCCGCTTGCAGTTGGATGATCAGGAAGCCCAATACCTGGCTCATGATATGAATCGCATTTTGGAATTCGTGGAAACGCTCAACGAGCTGGATACCGAAGATGTGGAACCGTTGGAACATGTTATTGAGCTGGAAACCCAATTCCGCGAGGATAAAGTGGGTGACCAACTACCACATGAGGAAGCGCTGAAAAACGCTCCGGATGCCGATTCTGATTATATACGCGTTCCCCGGGTTATTGAGTAGATCTAAGCCTTTCCCCTGCTTTTCTAGTTAGTTAGAAATTTTTGTAAATCAACGCAATTTATGGGCACTCATTCATCTTCATCGGGCGACATCATCCAGAATATATCCAACCGTAACCTGCATATTCTGGCTGCGGTCATCTTGTTCATTTTGCCACTGTTTGTATATACCTCTACCATCCTTGGTGACAAACAGTTTTTGGGTCATGATACCATACAGTGGCGAGCCGGAGCCGAATCGCTGATTGAATACCGAGAGACTACCGGTGAGGAGCCGCTATGGTCTACACACATGTTTTCCGGAATGCCCGCGTATGTGATTTCCTACGTAAAATCGGTACCCAATATTGATAAAATGCTTTTCCAGCTGGGCAAAAGCTTTTATCCGGCTATGCGCTGCTGGATTCTGCTGATGGGCGCGTATCTGTTTTTTGTGCTCCAGCGAATTCGTCCAATGGTCAGTGTGATAGGTTCGATCTTAATTGGATTTACCACCTATATCCCGATCATCATAGGCGCGGGGCACAACACCAAATTTACGGCCATGGTGTTCATTCCCTGGATGTTTGTGGGCTACTGGCTGATGAGCCGGTCGGATAAGAAACTGCTCAGCTTTTTTGTGTTTGCCTTAGCTATGATTCTGGAATTGCGGGCCGGACATCCACAGGTGACCTACTACTTTCTCTATTTATTAGGCATCTGGTGGGCGTTTGACACCTATCAAGCGTATCGGAAAGATCGTCTGGGGACATGGAGCAAACTCACCGGATTGATGGTGGCCGCCGGTGTGCTGGCACTGCTGGCCAACTTACAGCCCTATTGGAGTATCTATGAATATTCGCCGTTCAGTATTCGGGGCGGATCGGCTTCCACGGCTGGATCGAGTGGATTGAATTTGGAATACGCCTTTGCCTGGTCGCAGGGATGGGGAGAGCTGTTGACACTGATTATTCCCGCGTTATTCGGGGGCTCCTCCGCCGAGGGCACCTATTGGGGCCCAAAATCGGTGACCAGTGGTCCACACTATTTCAGTGGCGCGGCTATTGTGTTAGTCCTGTTGGGTATTTTACTGTATAAGAAACGCCATAAGTATGTTTTTCTGACCACCGGCGTCTTGACCATCCTTTTTTCGCTGGGATACCATTTCAAAGCGTTGAACGCTTTTATGTTCAACTACATGCCCTACTTCAACAAGTTTCGAACACCAGAGATGTGGCTGATCGTCAGTGTGTTTTGTATGGCAGTGCTGGCCGTGTATGGACTGGATGGGTTGCTGGATGCCATAGACAACAAACTCAGTGAGGCACAGCGTAAAAAATCGCTAATCACGATTGGGGCTACCCTGGGAGTGGCAGTGATATTAGGCTTGGGGAGCACGGCCTTATTTAGTTTCGAGAAACCGGGTGAGGCTCAACGCATTGCTCAACAAGCCGCCCGCCAGAATAACGTCTCCCCCAATAATCCGCAGCTACAAACGCAGGTAGAGCGCTACATTAATCAGCGGATCAAGCCGGAGCGACGAGAGAAAGCCGCCTCGGACTCCAAACGATTTCTGCTGCTGGTATTTCTGGTCAGCGCGGTACTGGTTGCGGCTATGTACAAAAAAATTCCATTGGGTTATGTACCCGTAATTGTTTTGGTCATTGTGGCCTTCGATCTCATTTCGGTAGATAAACGCTACTATCCAGAAAGCAGTTTGGTACCCGACCATGTTGAACGCAAGCGCATGGTAGAGCGACAAGGACGCGCGGTGGATCGCTTCGTGGCCGACCGGGTACAGCAAGATCAGGCGTTCCCCTGGCGCGTGTTTCCCATGGCCAGCAACCCGTTTAATAACGCGGTTCCGGCTTACTTCTACCCCACTATCGGCGGTTATAGTGGCGCCAAGATGAGCCGCTACCAAGACGTAATCGACAATGTGCTGTTTGCCGGATCCGACGTGATCAACGGGGAGCTTATGAATATGCTGAATGTGAAATATTTAATCGCCCGCCAGCCCCTGCCCGAGCAGTTTCAGCCCATTCATCAACAAGAGGATTTTACGGTATTCGAAAACCAGAACGTATTGCCCAAAGCCTTCTTCGTGGATACTGTGAATGCGGCTCAAAGCCCATCGGAAGCCTTGGAGGCCATTCAACGTACCCGCGAATTCAATCCGAAAACCACGGCTATCGCTGAACGCTCCGAATCCCTTCGTTTCACACCGGATACCACTGCTTCGGTAAACATCGCCGCGTATGGTCCACGTGAAATTGATATTCAGTACCAGCGTCAGACCGACGGTTACCTGGTTCTTAGTGAAATCTACTATCCGAAAGGGTGGACAGCCAGTATTGATGGAAATGAAATCCCGATTGAGGCGACCAATTATATTTTACGTGGTATGAAGGTACCCGCTGGGGAGCATACCCTTACCCTTCGGTTTGATCCTGCTTCGCATGTTTGGGGTAGCCGCATTGCCTGGGCCGGCAACCTTGTGGTCTGGCTACTCGGATTACTGGTCATTGGGCAATGGTGGCAAGGCCGTAACCAGTCCTCAGAAGAATGAGTTCCTCTTTCCAGCGCGTTCTGGTAGTAACCTACTACTGGCCACCCAGTGGTGGCGCGGGTGTGCAGCGGATCCTCAAATTCTGCAAATATCTGCCGCAGTTTGATATTGAACCTATTGTGCTCACCGTGAGCAATCCGACCTATCCGATCCGGGATGCGTCTTTGGCAGAAGACATTCCCGTGGGATTATCGGTACATCGTAGTTGGAGCCTGGAGCCTTACCAGCTATACGCACAGCTCTCCGGTCGATCCACGGATGAGATCGCCAAACCGACCACGGATCTATCCGGACAGTCGCTGATCCAGAAACTGGCCACCTGGATCCGGGGGAACCTGTTCTTGCCTGATGCCCGCGCCGGTTGGTTGCTCACCGCGCGTAAGAAAGCACTGCGATTGGTCAAGCAATATCATGTGGATGCCGTATTGACCACCGGCCCCCCGCACTCGGCGCATTTTGTGGGTCGCTATGTGCAACAACAGGCGCAACTTCCCTGGATTGCCGATCTGCGCGACCCCTGGGCGGAAATTCATTACAACCAACTACTGCCTCGATCCGATTGGGCCCAGCACATTGACGAGCATTGGGAGGAACAGGTACTTAAACGTGCTGATGCTGCCGTGGTAGTTTCACCCGGAATGGCCGAGCTGTTTCGCCCCAAAGTAGATCGCGATTATCCGGTGATCACCAATGGTTTTGACCCCGCTGATTTTCCACCGACCAATCCTACACCAAAATTTTCGGAGCAACAGGTGATCCGCCATGTGGGATCCATCTCGGAAGGATCCGTACCCGTTGGATTACTTGACGCATTCCGTCAGTTACCACCGCATCATCGCCCCCAACTAGAGTTTATCGGCAATACGCATCATCGCGTTCAACAACTGGTCGAACGCTGGGGGTTGACCGAATGGGTTCATTTTAAAACGTATGTGCCCCATCAGGAAGCTATTACCCAGATGCGAACCGCCGATGTACTGCTGTTGTCCATTCCGGAAGTAGCACACAACGAATTAATTGTGACCGGGAAACTGTTTGATTACCTGGGCGCACAGCGTTCCATTTTATGCCTGGGCCCCGATCAGGGTGATGCCGCGCAAATAATTGAGGAGTGCAAGGCTGGTATTACCCTTGGTCACCACGACGCTGATGCCCTTCAAAACACCCTGCGTGATATTGCATCTGGCCAATTTTCTGCCCACTATATACCCGATGCATCAGATGTGCAAGCCTACTCGCGCGTGACACTTACTCAGAAATTGGCTTCAGTAATTTCATCCACATGGTAGACAAGGGAGCACCCCGCATTGGATTTATTGGCGGATCGGGCCGTAGCGGCACCACTATTTTAAAGCGGATCTTCAAACAGCATCCACAGGTGGCCAGCGTTCCGGAATGTAGGATTATGATTGATCCGGGTGGCCTGCTGGATTTCTACCGCTCGGTGCAGCAAAACTGGTCGCCGTTTTTATATGATCAGCGGTTGCGGATGTTGAAACAGGTTCTTTATTCGGCCAACCGATCGACCCGCACTTCGGAATACGGTTCGGCACTGCTTCGCAAAGCGGGTGTTCGTTCGCTGCCCATCAATCTGCTACCCAAAGATTACGGAATTGCGCTTCAACATTATGATGAGCTGTACAGTTCGCGGGTCAAAGCCCTTTTGGAAGCACTGGCTCCGCTCAAGTTTTCCGCCCAGCACACCGGAATGGCGTTAGGACAACGTGCCCGAATCCAGATGGGGGGGGCGGAATTTCTGCCCGCAATTCGAGATTTGCTGGGTGGTTTTTACCGGGAATTAACCGTTTCCATCGCAAAGGGGCAACAAGCCAACTTTTTTATCGATGACAATACCTGGAATATCTTATATCTGGATGGGATCCGTGAGCTACTCCCCGGCAGCCGATTGGTGCATATCGTAAGGGATCCCCGGGATGTAATTGCCTCCTTTACCCAGCAGACATGGGCTCCTTCGGATCCGGTAGAAGCTGCCCAGTTTTATCGATCCATCATGCTTCGCTGGAATCACGTTGCAGAAACATTACCCGCCGAATCGTTCCGGATGCTGCGTTTGGAAGATTTAGTGGCACAGCCCGAACCAATCCTGCGCGAACTATGCAGCTTTTGGGACTTGGAATGGGATAATCAGTTGTTAGCGTTGGAATTGAATCAGGCACATACCGGACGCTGGAAAAAAGATCTGCCCATATCCACCCATAATCAAATTCATGAACTCATCCACCCATTTCTAACGCAGTTTGATTATGAATAGAATTGAAGCCAACGCGACCATCACCGGGCGTATCAGTAATGCTTCTCTGGCCGCCCCAATTGCCAACGCCGTAGTGACCGTTTTGGATGAGGAACAACGACTACTTACCAAATCCGTAACCGAAGAAGATGGGACGTTCCGGTTCGAGCGGTTGGAATCAGGACACGAGGTTCGGATTGAAGCGGACGGACATATCTCTAAACATTTCCAGATTTCGGATATTCCTGATCATATACGGTTACTGGAGGATGAGTTGATCGGCTACCAAGACAAACTGTGGTTCGAACCCGGGGAGACCATACAAGTTCGGGTGCATGCTCCCCACCCATTTATGGCCACCTTGTATCGTCACGGCCAAACCAAGGAACCGGCGGGCTATCAGCAGTCACACAGCGCGTATCGCCAAACCGTACCTGATGATCATTTTGTGGAATCGGGTTTAAATTGGGAAACCGTATTTGAATACCCACTGCCCGAAGACGCCGTCCCTGGTATTTATAGCTTATTTTTGGATGACGAGCACATTCAGCATGCCATTCCCATGGTCGTTTCCACCCCGCAGTCGCAATGGGGTACCAACCGCCTGTTGGTATTGGCCAGTACCAATAATTGGCAAACCTATAATATCTGGGGTGGTCGGAGTCGTTATCGCAATTTTGAGAATGGCGCCTCTATTGATTTCATGAGTCAGCCGTCCATCATTGACGAATGGACCGCGGAAATCGCCAAACGTGTTCCGGCGGCCTGGATCGAGCAGATCAAAAAGATGACCGGACAGCCTGATCAAGCGCCGGAGTGGAATTTTCAGCCGTTGTCCATCAAGCGACCGTTTACCAATTGCGACCTGGAAGCGGATACGCCGTTTCGGCCGTTTACTAATCATTTGGCAGCTGGCGAGTGGCGGGTGTTGGCCTGGCTAGAGCGCGAAGGCATTCCCTATGATATCATTACCGGATACGAGCTGCACCGCCATCCCTCGGTATTAGATCACTATGAAGGCATTTTGTTAAATACACACTGCGAGTACTGGTCGGAATCGATGTACCGCAGCCTTAAACGCCGCCATCGACAGCACGATTTATGGATCTTCAATGTCTCCGGAAATACCATGTATCGATCTGTTGACTTTACCAGCGATGGCTCCATTTACTGCACATCGTTGAAGTTTGAAGATCAGATTGCCGATGAGACCAAACTGATTGGTGCTCGCTTTACCGAGGGCGACTACGGCACTTGTGCGCCATATAAAGCAGTCCAACCCGAGCACTGGATCTTTGAGGATGCTCCGTTATCGAAGAATGATCCAACCTTTGGACATCAATCATTGAATCAAAATACTCGTTTTACCAGCACTCGTTATAATCCCGGCCGCCCCGGCGTGGAGTTGGGCCTGCGCGGACACGGCGCTTCGGGCTGGGAAACGGACAAAAAGAGCAAAACGGCCTCTAAAGATTTTAAAGTGGTGGCCAAGGGCCAAAATAGTTTCGGGGGCGCGGATATGATGATTCGGGAATCCCAGGGGCATCGCGGGGGGGTATTTACGGCATCCAGCATCACTTTTGGGGGCGCCCTGTTGATTGATGATACTTGTAGTCAGATATTACGTAATGTATTGGATAAAGCTGGCATTATTGAATAACAATTGATGAGTCCTACTTCTGATCATACCACCAACCCCTTGAGCACTTCCGTAAAGGAAGACGCTTTGAAGGTGCTGTTTGTGACTACTTGGTTCCCCACCGAGGAGCAGCCCGGTTCGGGTCCCTTTGTATTGGAACAAGCCAAAGCGGTGCAGCAACAAGGAGCCACCGTCAAAATTCTGCAAATACGCCCAATTGCCCATGCCAAACTTTATCATACACGTTACCACCATCGCTGGGTGGGAGATATTGAAGTGATCAGCGTGTTTCTGGAATCCCGGTTCAGCAAGCTCCTGTATTTTGCCTATCCGATGATGACCCGGGCCGCTTGGGCTGGATATAACCAGCACTTCGATGACTTTAAACCAGACTTGATACACGGGCAAGTGATCTATCCCGCGGGATTTGTGGCGCATTGGATGGCCCAGCAGTGGAATATTCCGTTGCATATTTCTGAACACTGGAGTAAAAGTCCAGATTTCTTGCGCCGTTTGGTAATGGGGCAAAAAGCATTGCAAGTGTATAAATCTGCCTTTTGTGTGTATCCGGTTTCCGCTTGGCTGCGATCCGCGTTGCAAGCGGCTCGGGGTGATATTTTCTACACCGATGTGGTTCCCAATGTGGTTGATCCAGCATTGTTCGCCCCGCGCTCCACACCTCCACCACGCGATACGGAGGCACCGTTGCAACTGCTCTGCGTGATGAGCTTTGAACATCAGCTTAAGCGACCCGACCTAATCTTTGATGCCTTAGAATCCCTACCCCCGGAAGAGCAAACCCGCTACCAGATCCGCTGTATAGGCAGTCATCAGCAGGATAGTGCTTTAGCCCAGCGCATTGCATCTATGGATCTAAACACAACTATTAGTTTGGAAGGCCCCCTGCCCAAACCCAAAGTGGCCGAAGCGATGCGCGAAGCCGACTACTTGGTTCATCCCAGCGAAAAGGAGACTTTCGGTCTGGTAGTCGCCGAAGCGCTTTCCGTGGGTTTGCCGGTCATTTGCAGTCAACGCGGCGCCCTTCCCGAGTTGGTGGATGCGCGTCATGGCTACCTGGTGGGGCAAAACGATGTATCCGATTGGGCAACAGCTCTGCGTTGGGCATGGCAACAACCATACAACTACGATCCATTAACACTTTCCAGTGACGTCCGTCAACTTTGTTCTCCAGAAACGATTGGAAAACGTTTACTGCGCCATTATCGCCACAGCCTGAAACACAAGCACTAGTTCATTGAGCACGCAATTCGTGTAGCTGCTGTTCGGCCTTGGCTTGAACTTCCCGGGTGCAATCCCTCCACTTATACAGCGGCCCCTCATTGGAATAATGTTCCATTTCTTGCCCCTGCAATAGCTGTTCAGCCGTTTTCACCAAAAGCGCACTCCGACGCATATCCAACCGCAGGCGCAAGGCATCAAAATGATCTCGTGGATGCACCAGTACTTCGCGCTTGGCCAACACGGCTCCGGCGTCAATTTGCTCGGTGACCAGATGCACGGAAACGGCGGGCTGCAATCCCTGGTAGAGCGTCTGTTCCAATGCTCCACCTCCGCGACATTCCGGTAACGGAGCCGGATGCGCATTTATACAGCCGCGTTCGAAACGTTCCAATATGGCACCGGGCACAATCTCATTCAATCCGGCCAGTATTCCTACCTGAAAGCTCTGATTCTGGAAAAATGAAATCGCTTCTGGAGATTTCACTCCAGGAACCCGGATCCATTGGGAGTCCTCCAGCAGCTCCTCGATAGGCAAGCGATAGGGTTTGGTCTGTTTTAAATAGGCATTGGACCGCCGGAACCAGATTTTGCGCAGCAGCTTTTTCCAGCGTAGCGGATCCAGCCAGGCAAGCTGCTTGTAGGGGTTACCGTTGATGACTTTCCATACGCGCTGAAGAAGTCCACCGGAACCAGAGGAAGTTTGAGCCACATCCACAAAAGTGATGGGCAGGAGGACCCGTTCGCGAAGCTCGTAGAGTACCATTCGCGTGTAGATATTATGCCGATTGCCTATCACACAGATTCGGGTATCGCTCATGCCTCGTAAAAACATTTGTGGATGCCGGCTTCTATGACTTGGGCCACCTCCGGTTGATAGGGACGATCCAGCCCAAACTTGTGCCAACTTTCGTATTCATATCCATTGGCTGCAGTCAAAACCTCATTATCAGGCAGATAGCCAACCATTCCATGCGTGTATCCCACCGGAATAATGATTTTATTCAAGCGCTCTTCCAGTGCTCGTAAAATTAATTCGTATTGGGAATACACCTCGGCATTGATGGCTAGGAATGAAAGCTGGGAATGTATATCAAAACGCTGAATGTAGAAACTCTGCTCACCTTCTTCTCCACCATTTTTGCCGGAACAGTGAAAAATCCGATGTTGCGGTTCGTTTTGAGATTCTGGCTTGGTAACCAGCGCTTCCGGCTCAGGCAGCTCCCCTGCCAAATCGGTTACGAATCGATCCAAATGGGGAGTTAAATCTTTGGCAAAGCCCGGGCGCAGGCTTTTGGTGTTGATCAACTGCTCCAATCGTTCCCGCCACCGGCGAGCATGAAAATTGGGACGTAAGTCTCCAGCGAAACCTTGTAAAAACAAGATGGGAAATTGCCTTCCCGCTTCCTGCCAGATAAGCTGTCGTAACCGCCCGGGATAATCCGCCGAATATAGATTGTCTTTGTGAAATACCGGATGGCAGGCAGCTCTAACGATCATGGCCACCGGCTGATCGTTTTCATCATTCAGTTTAATCAGATCCAGTTCGTGCTCAATACTTCGGGCCCGATTGGGAGTTTGAATCACCTGTTTCCCACCGTTGAGGGGATCTCGAATTAGCTCATTTCGATTGACAATCAGTGACTTATGACTGCGATTCCTGCCAAAATACAAGTGCGCGCGCTGGGCGGTGCTCATCAAGCGTCGAATGGCTGCTTTACTCTTACGGAGCAGAAAATCTTCATAAGCCGGATCCACCTGACCATAAAACTCCGCCCGGTGGATTAATTGCGGGCTGGAATGAGTGTGTGTAGCGGCCAACAGAACCCGCTCAGCCGGAATCCCAAATTTGTTCGCCATCCAACGTTTAAGGTGATTAGAAAACTGGGCAGACAACCAGATCAGGTCGAAACTGATCATTACCGAGCGCTCCTCACCCCAACGTATCATCAGGGCATGCAGCTCCAGAGGTATTGCGACCTCGCACGCCTGTTGATCCCCACGCTGAGATCGATAGCCCCCCAGCTGCACCGCAAAGGGTGGTGTAATATCCTCACGAACGGCATTTATGTGCATAGATTCGTAAAATCCCAGCGATTATGATGTCTTGACTTCGATTTGATATCACCACAGGATATGAAAAACTTGCCAAAGCCTCATGCTCAGCAAATAGATCCAACGCAAAAGCGCAGTCGACCTTCATCCTAAGCAGAATATCCGCTATACTCTACCTGATGATGAATGCACCAATTTTTATAGTCGGGGCCCACAAATCGGGGACCAGCCTGATGCGCAGTCTGCTAGACGGGCATCCGGATCTGTATGTCCTGCCTTTTGAATTGCACTATTTCGAGTGCCGTGGCTACGCCATATCCAATGAGTATCGCCGGCAATCCCGGCAATCCCGCGATCATCGGCAAACCATACAACGGTTCAACTCGGCCATTCGTACCATCGCCCAAACGCAGGATCGCATGGGCGGCACTCCCACCCAGCTGCAGCTGGATCCGGATCGCTTTGATCACCATTTTCGACATATTGATGCCGAAGCCGATGAAGAGACGTGGATTAGCCATTATTTTGAATCGGTCAGTAACGCACTGGGAGTAGATAAAAAGCCCAACCAACGATGGGTGGAAAAATCGGTGGAGCAAGCTGAGTTCGCCGCCGATCTGCAACGCCTATTTCCCGATGCCCGGTTCCTCCACATGATCCGTAATCCGTACGCCAATGTGGTTGCTCTGCGGGAATACCGGCGCAAGCGTCATAAATTTCCCCTGTGGCACCGGATTACGCGAACGCTGGAGCAGCAGTTTTTCTGGGCGGATCACAATCAGCGTAATCTGCGCAATTACCATTTGGTGCGTTACGAAGATCTGGTGCGCTCACCGGAATCGGTCATGCGGGAATTGGCCGCCAAGCTCAATTTAGCGTTTCAACCGAGTTTACTGGATCCCACCGTAAGGGGACAGCCGTGGGGCGGTAATAGTTCGGATGAACAAAATATGAAAGGCATCAGCACCCAACGTTTACAGGCCTGGAAAGAGCAGATTCATCCGGCGGAAGTGTACTATGTGAACCGCATGCTCTCCGATGCCCTGGATAAGTATGATTATGAATTTCAGCAACCGAAGGGTTCATTTTGGAAGTTGGCTGATTCCGAAACTATTGCCCGCTATGCAGCCAACCGGCTGTACCGCTATTTCCTGGTTGAGTATCCGTCTGCAACTTCGAATCCAAAACAGGAGGCGTAACCGGTGGGCATTGTTATTCGGCAAAGTTTCTGGAACAGCTTGAGCGCCTACATCGGGGTGGTACTGGGAGCGTTGATGACCTTATGGCTCTACCCCTCCATTTTAAGCGCAGACCAGTATGGACTGACCCGTGTTTTGGTATCCGTGGCTACGGTGAGTTCAACCTTTGCCCATTTGGGTATGCGCAACATATTGCTGCGCTACTTCCCCTATTTCAAGAATGACAACCAGGGACACCATGGTCTGTTGTTTTGGGCATTATTGGTTCCTTTGGTGGGCTTTATAGCCATGGCCGGGCTCTATTTCGGCTATACCGATTGGTTGATTCAGCAGTTCAGCGACCGCTCGGCTTTGTTTGGAGAATTTCACCACCTGGTACTTCCCCTGCTGATCAGCTTGCTCTATTACGAGGTGATCACCGCGTACGCGCGCGGCTTGCAAGACACCGTGTTCGCCTCGGTTTTGAAAGATGTGGTACTGCGTGCGGCCATCGTAGTAATCTTGGCGCTACATTTTTTCGATTGGATTGATTTTGATGGTTTTATGCTGGGATTCACTGGCATCTACATCGGACAGGCGTTGCTACTACTTGGATATATCATACTGCGTTACTCACACCGTCTCTGGCCGGATTTCTCTTTCCTGAATGCCCGATTGGTGCGCAGCATGATTGCCTATGGCTCGTTTGCCCTGCTGGGTGGCTTGACGTCGGTTATCGTGGGTAACATCGACATATTAATGCTGGGCGCGCTCACCGATCTGTCCAGCACGGGTATTTACTCCATCGCCTTCTATATCGGTTCGGTGATTCAGGTGCCCCAGCGCTCCATCCACAAAATTGCGCTCCCCCTGGTGGCCGAGGCGTTCAAGGAGAATCGGCTGGAGGACATCGAACAGATCTACAAGCAGACCTCCATCAATCAGCTGATTTTGGGGATGCTTTTGCTGGTGGGCATTTACGCCAACCTGCATAATATCCATGCCATTTTACCCGCCGAGTATCTGGGTCCCGATAACGATTGGGTAATAATGCTAATCGGTCTGGCCAAACTGTTTGATATGGCCACCGGTATTAATGGCGGAATCGTGTTGACCTCCAACTATTATCGGGCGGATTTGGGCTATAGTATGATTCTGGTGGTCACCGCTATCCTAACTAATTATTTACTAATCCCTATTTATGGTTTGTTGGGAGCGGCCATCGCCACCGCATTCTCCTGGATCTTTTATAACACCCTCAAAATGATTTATGTGCAGTATCGTTTGCGCATGCAGCCCTTTAGTCTGCGCACGATTGGGGTTCTGCTGATAGGCGGAGCCATTGCTTGGGGAGCACCGTTTATCCCCGTGCTGGAACCGTGGTGGCTGGATGTGTTGGTACGATCCAGTATCATCTCCTTGGTATTCGGCATTCTGATTTTATCATTTCGGTTGTCGCCGGAAATCAATAATCTACTGGCTAAGTATTGGCCACTGAATAAATTCAATTAACCAAGCTATGAGCAACGACTATTTTTGCCATGAGACCGCTATTGTAGATCAACCTGCCGACATCGGATCCGGAACTAAAATCTGGCACTGGGTGCATGTGATGAGCGGTGCAGTGATCGGTAAGGATTGTGTGTTGGGACAAAATGTGTACATAGGCGGTGGCGCTCGTCTGGGCAATGGCGTTAAAGTGCAAAACAACGTTTCCATCTATGATGAAGTGATCTTGGAGGATGATGTGTTTTGCGGCCCCAGTATGGTGTTTACCAATGTGATCAATCCGCGGAGCGCGGTGGAGCGTAAAGATGAGTATAAGCGCACGTTGGTAAAAAAAGGAGCCAGCATTGGCGCCAATGCCACCATTGTCTGCGGGGTGACTTTGGGACGCTATTCATTTATCGGCGCGGGCGCGGTGGTCACCAAGGATGTGCCTGATTTTGCCTTGATGGCCGGAGTTCCGGCCAAACAGCTGGGCTGGGTCTCACGGGCCGGTCAGCGTTTGGAGTTTGGGGAAGATGGCGTAGCTACCTGCCCCGAAACGGGTGAGCAGTATCGCCTGCACGGCGGTGAGGTGTCCTTCGTTCAAGATAGTGGATGAGATGGGTACACCTGAAACTCCAGGCTAAAACTAAAAATTAATGAGATAGCATTCCTCTTTTGTGACCCGTTAATGCTGATCATGATATAGATAGAATACTTCTGCTGGTGACAATTCCCGATCATAGATGTAAATATTATCCAGGCCTCCATCATAATTTTGATAGGTACTACTGTAACTTTGACCAATATTACCTATCTGTCCGGTATATACGATGATATTTCTATTCCTGCCTGAATAGGTGCCACTTACTTCGTCCCCATCAATATAGATTTTCATTTCATTACTACTGTTAACGACAGCTGCTATATGAGTCCACGTATTTGTTTGCAGCGCGTTATCAGTAGTAAATTTTCTTCTTCCGTCTGGATTATCCGCAGAAGCCCCCCACCCAAAACTCACTTGTACTCTCCCATCTCCTAGAATATCCAGCATTGCACCGTAATATGAACCATACTCATCATTGGTGTAGATAAGGGCTTGGGGTTCTCCATTACCCAAATTATGACCTTTTACCCATAGCGATATAGTAAATGGAAATTCTGGTTCTGGTTTTAAAAATCCGTCACCATAAGGATTCGCGTTACCTATGGATATGTAATCGTCTCGTCCATCAAAACTACGAGCAGAATCAGTTTGCCCAAGACGATCCGTAGTCAGAGATGTACCTGGTGTAAAACCCCAATAATCATTGCCAGAATAATCCCTTGCATTGTCTGCCGTTCCGTCATACCCATTAAATTTATACCATAATAGCAGATCGTTTTCAGGGATAGGAATTGTCGCATCTACATATTTCTTATGGATATCAGAATTCCCCTCGCTATCTACCACTTTGCATTCTATGCGATACGTATCCGGTTGATCCGGAATAACCCAATCTATTTCTGGACCTTCACTGGTATAGCCTCCAGGGTTAATGGACCAAGAATAGGTTAGTTCATCATCATCAATATCACTGGCACTACAGTATAAACTAACTGTAGACCTACAGTATGTATCTCCCTCTATCTCAATTTGGTCGATTTGTGGTGCCATATTACTGTTTTCGGCTGAAAAAAGATCGCAACCAGCAATGACCAAAATTGTAGACAAGAACAAAAACCCTGCTATTAATTCCCTCATAAATTATCAGCCCCCTATTAGAGGGCTTTGCAAAACTACCTGTCATTACGAATGTAGTGCGGCAATCCCCTGATTAGATTGTGTAAACGGTGATTGTTACTACATCTTGCCATGACCGAATAAATTTCGGAAGGTTTTGCAAAGCCCGCTATTACTCCTAATCTCAAATATGCTGATAAGATTATAAATATTATTTAAGACTTTATGTATGTTTTCCTAATCTGATTATGAGCAGATTAGGAAAACCTCGATAGATGTGACGAGGATAAGAAACGAACCCATGCACTATATCACATGCACGGAGGGAAGCTTTCCACAATTGAGGTTGAAAATCGAGTTATGTGTAAAAAAATATTTTGACCTCCCCCTTAATACCCCTCGGGAGCGAGGAACTCTGGGAAATGGATTTTTCGCTTCGTTTTGTGACCTTGGTTTAGTTGAGATTTAGAAGTCTAGATTACTGTTTAAGAATAAATTTTATTGATAAGCGACCCACTATAACAACCATTCGAGATCTAAAATAAGTGTTGGGCTTGCGCAACACGAACATCCCCCTTTGGAGGGGGACTCAGGGGGAGGCCAATAATCGCGCCCCAGCAATAAATTGAATATCGATTTCCAGATGTGACATGGACGAAAACGACTTCTACTATAATCCAAAACTCAAACCACTAGCTCGGGCCAACCGAAACCAATTGACCCAAGCCGAGATTCGATTATGGAAGCAAATATTGCGAGGGGGACAGATGCATGGATACACTTTCAACCGACAGCGCCCAGTTTTGGATTACATTGCCGATTTCATGTGCAAGCCCTCATGGCTGATTATTGAGGTGGATGGAGTTACCCATCAGGAAGAAGAGCAATGGAAATCAGATCAGAGCAGACAAGCTGATTTGGAAGAAAAGGGATTTACTGTATTACGTTTTTCGGATGATGAAATCATGAATAAGTTGGAAGATGTTGTTTTAGGGATTGAGGAGATGGTTCTTAGATTAGAGCAGAAATTGGGTGACGGTGGAGAGTTTTGACCTCCCCCTTAATCCCCCTCCAAAGGGGGAAACTCTGGGAAACCGGTTTTCCCATGGCAACCAGTGAAACCTTAACTTATCGCTTGAATTCCATCTAATTGGGGACCTACTTCAAACAACAACATAAGTGGAGCGCTCGCGCAACACGAAATATCGCCTCTGGTAGAGCACTCAAGCGGAGGCCCCAATAATACGATCGATCAGATTTTTAGAAAACAGATTAATAACCACTACAAACTTTTATGAGCAAGACAGACTCCATTACCTCGGTTCCATTACTTGATTTAAACCGCCAATATGAAAGCATTAAAGAGGACGTGCAAGAAGCGGTGCGGCACGTTATGGAACATCAGCAATTTATCATGGGTCCAGAGCACGACCAGCTGGAAGAGCAACTCAAAGATTATACCGGCGCACCCCACGCCTTAGGCTGCGCCTCCGGTTCTGATGCACTGCTATTGGCCCTGATGGGCTATGATATTGGCGCCGGGGATTATGTGATCACCTCACCATTCACCTTTTTTGCCACCGCTGGCGCCATCGCTCGACTCGGCGCCACCCCCATCTTTCTGGATATCGATCCTGTGGATTACAACCTGGATCCCGATCAGGTGGAAGCATATTTAAACGGTGATCATCCGCTCAGAGCGAAGATCGACCCCGGCAATGAGGCGATTAAAGCGATCATCCCGGTGCACTTATACGGTCAGATGGCAGATATGCCCCGCTTGAATAAGCTTGCCGAAGAGTATGATCTGGCCGTAATCGAGGATGCCGCGCAAACCGTGGGCGCCCGATGCAACGACCGCGCGGCCGGAACCTGGGGCGATGTAGGCTGCTTTAGTTGCTTCCCCAGTAAAAACCTGGGCGGCTATGGCGACGCCGGCTTTGTGACGGTCACCGATGACGCGCTGGCTCATAAAATTAGCATTCTGCGTAAACACGGAGCCGAGCCCAAATATCACCACTCGCTGGTGGGTATCAATTCCCGGCTGGATACCATGCAGGCGGCGGTTTTAGGGGTTAAACTTCCCCACCTAGACGACTGGTCGGATCAACGGCGCGCCAATGCCTTGCGCTATAACAAACTCTTCACAGAAGCGGGAGTGGTGCTAGAGGAAGCGCTCAACTGCCAGCCAGAGTGCGCGGCCATGGGCGGTCACGGCTGTGGTTTGGCGGACCACCCGGATAAGCTCATCTTGCCTTCCGAGACTATTGGAGCGCCGGAAAACGGAGGACGACACGTCTATCACCAGTATGTGATTCGCACACACCGACGAGATGAGCTAAAAGCTGCATTGCAAGAAGCCAACATTGGGCATTCTATTTATTATCCGGTCTCCCTACATGAGCAAGAATGCTTTGCCGATTGGGGTTACGAAGCTGCCGATTGCCCGGCCTCGCATTGCGCCAGCCAACAGACCCTGGCCCTGCCTATGTTTCCCGAATTGACCGCTGAAGAGCAAGAATATGTTGTGGATACCGTAGTCAAAACGTTGATCTAAATCTGAGTCCCCATGAAAGCCGTCGTAGTTCATCAGAAGCGCTCCGGTACAATCCTTTCCATTGAAGAGGTAGAAACACCGAGCATGCAACCGGACGAAGTATTGGTGAACATTCACGCCACCGCACTTAATCGCGCAGACCTGATCCAGCGGGAAGGACGCTACCCTCCACCGCCGGGCGCCAGTGAGATTCTGGGTTTGGAAATGGCCGGTGAAATCACCGAAGTTGGTTCCGATGTGGACCAATGGCAGATTGGCGACCGGGTTTTTGCGCTACTGCCCGGCGGCGGTTACGCGCAATATGCCGCGGTTCCGGCCGAAATGCTGTTGCCTATTCCCGATGAGATGAGTTACCAAGAGGCCGCGGCCATTCCGGAGACGTTCCTCACCGCTTATCAAACATTGGTCTGGTTAGGGGATTTGAAAGCGGGCCATCGCGTGTTGATTCACGCCGGTGGCAGCGGGGTAGGAACCTCGGCGATTCAGTTAGCTCGAGAAATGGGGGCAACCATCTACACCACAGCCGGCCAGGATCACAAATTAGAGCGATGCGCGGCGTTGGGTGCTGATCTGACCATCAACTATAAAACGGAAGATTTCGACCAACAAATTGCCAAAGCGACCAAGGATGACGGAGTTGACCTGATCATTGATTTCATCGGGGAACCCTATTGGGAGCAAAATCTCAAAACGCTGAAAATCGATGGGCGAATGATCTACCTGGCTATGATGGGCGGCTCCCGCTTGCAAGGTCAAAGCATTGGCAAAATATTAACCAAGCGACTAACCATTAAAGGATCCACCTTGCGATCGCGCCCATTGGACTATAAAACGAGACTGACCAAAGAATTTTGGTCGTTCGCTGAACAACGGTTCAAAAATCAGCAGTTGAAGCCGGTTATGGATAGCGTGTATTCTTGGAAAAAGGTGGAAGAAGCCCATGATCGTATGGGTAGCAACCTAAACACCGGTAAAATAGTACTGACTATCGATTAGCCGATTACGGTTGCTGCTCAAAGACAAATTCAGCTGCCGTCAACACCTCCGGCGAAATGGAAATGCCCAGGGCACGAATCGATTCCAAATTGAAACTCATCGTATTTCCGTTTTGCTCGGTTTGACCACTCAATTCCTTGGGCGACACTTCTCCGCGCAATATCTGTCCTGCCAGATTCCCGGTAAGCTCTCCCAGCATACGCTGATCAATAACAATGCCGCCGGTCAAACCCTGTTCAACAGAATAAACGGTCGAACCGATAACCGGTTTACGGGTATTTTCTCGGATCCACCCAACCATTTGACTCCGATGCAGCCAGGCTTCTCCTCGCCAAGGCAGAAATTTTACCACCGGGTAGATTAGATGAATATCGTCTCTATAATTGGCCCATCGAATGGCTGATTTTAACTCTGCCCAAGACGCAACAGTTTTCAACTCCCACTGGATAGAGCCCCCTTCTGTGTCCGATTCCAGAGTAGATAATTCAACCTGCTGATCGCTACCCAAAATAATCATTCCCTTGGCTTCTGCAGGAAGCGATAAGATATCCGACCAAAGCTGAGCATTGGACTGTAACGGAAGTGCGGCAAATATCACATTTAATAAATTAGGAGGTTCGCCTTCCGTATGGTTGGTTAACGCTTCTCCGGCACCGACGTTTATGGATACCAGATCGGTATAGCGATGTAGGCGAGCTCCTACCAATCGCGCCGCCGGTTCATCCACCAAAATAATCAGTTTCGGCTGCAGCCGCTGAAACCGCTGAACAAGAGCTTGGGCGGCTAACCTTCTTTGCGTAATGCCGGCATTGAGCGCATTGGCGGATAGGTAGTACGTTTCCACCTGGATACTTACCGGCAATCGCTGTTGTTGCAGAAGCGCGTCGCGGAATTGCGATTCGAACCGTTGTGTTTCGACCCGTGTTGAATCAAAGCTGTGAACTATGATCAGATCCGGTGACGACTGCGCATAACTATCCGTGGATAACACGGTTACCCATCCCAGCAGAACACAAAGACTAAAAATCCATGCATCAAGTTTGCCGGTCATCTTATATATCCAGCTCCAACCCCTCATACGCCAAAGTAATATCTAAATCGTCATACTGGAAATTGTTGGCGTGCGATTTCATGGCGTGCTGTTTGAAGGATTCGGTTCGGGCCAAAATATCATTCATATCATCATCGGAATAGCTGGGGTCATAATGCGTCATAACCAAGTGTGGAATGTTAGCCATCAGACAGACATCCACCCCTACAAACGGTGAAGAATGCCCCCAGTGCGCCTTATGCAACATCTCCTTCATAGTGTATTGGGAGTCGAACACAATCAGATCGCTATCTTGATAAAACTCGATAAAAGGTTTCAGGAAATCGTTATCCAACCTTTTGTATTCTGCGTCAGTGGCAATGACGATACTGTTTTCCCCTTCGGTAACCCGATAGGCATAGCTGTCGTTGGGGTGATCCAGCTTTTGGGTGTTGATGGAGAAAGGCCCCAAATCAAACGGCTCCCCTTCATCCAACACATGAAACTGAATATCCGCGCTCATATCCTCGAATTGAATGGGAAAATTATGGGGATGGAATTGACGCTGATACCCTTGTTCCAAATAATCATGCACTCCATAGATATGAATCGTGCAACCCTCTTGGTAGGCCGGCCCGAAAAAGGGAAAACCGTTGATGTGGTCCCAATGCAGATGGGTCATTAACAAATGGTACTCCGGCTCAGTGTCATCGTTGGCATGCATCAAATGGTTACCCAGCTTACGAATGCCGGTACCCGCATCAATAAAAATACGCTGGCCATCCGATGAAATGATCTCATAACAGGTGGTATTGCCCCCCGTAGTATGATTCAGTGACAAGGGCAGCTCTTCAATAAATTCATCAATGTCTGTTAAAGAGGTCAACTCCTCCTCTATGGATCGCTCCAAAATGGATCGAATCTTATGTCGCAACTTTGCGGTGGTCAATGGGTTGGGGACCGAACCCTGTACGCCCCAGAATCGAATTTTCATCTCTTATCCGTTTAACTACAATTAGACTACCCCTGGCAGCTTAGCGATCCAGCGCTTCCCTTGCGGTTTGTTCATCCTCGTAGATCTGGAACATACTTTTTACATCCACAATTTCGAACATTCGATCTACATTATGATGGAGTTCACAGAATATCAGCTGGCCGTGTTCATCCATTCGGGCGTTTAGATTGTACAATGCCCGCAACCCCGCACTGCTGACGTAGATCAAATCGGACATAACCAATATTAGATGTTCGGTTCCATCCAACAACTCATCAAACCGGCTACTGAACTCATCTGAACTATAGGTATCCAGCCGACCCTTGAGATGAGCAATCGTAATGCTGCTTTCTCGTTCTATTTCCAGCTGAAACCGTTCTTTTTCCTCGGTACTCATTCGATTCCTATTTGTTATTGGTATCGATATCGAATCACACACTCATTATGATCCGTTTTACGGTTATAATCTACTGATGCTGCCAAAGAACGAATGATCAACAGTCCATGTTCGCCGGGATGTTCCGCTGCCGATCGTTGTTTCAGTTCTTCCATGGGCGACAGACTCAGATCAAATGGCTGACCATTATCCTGAATTTCCAACTCAATCGCATGGCCCTGCTGCTTCATTGATACTTGCAGCCATGGATTTTGTTCACGCAAAAATCCATACTTGGTCAGGTTGGCAATATATTCTTCCAAGATTAAACTTAGGTCGTGTTCGGCTTCCTCAGGCAGGGTATGCAGTGCTGAAAATTCCTCTAACACATCCAGCACTTTCCTGACCTCACCATTGTTCTCACCCACTTCAATATGAATTTGGTTGTCGTTTTGGGATGCTGAGGTTTCCCCGGTTCCATCACGCTGAATAATCAACAGTGTTTGATCATCAGACTGTTCATATCCCCCGGCAAACCCTGTTACCTGCTCCACGAGGTTTCGACGAATCGATTCGGGATTCATTTCATCTTGCCGGGCATGTTTCATTGCTTGCATCATTCGCTCTTCCCCAAAAAAACCTCCCGACGCATTCTCCGCTTCCAAAATGCCATCGGTATACAGTATGAGTGTATCTCCCGGTTCAAAAGAGATCGTTTGCTCAGTGTAATCTGGTGCGGGTTGTATACCCAATGGTACTCCGTGTTCCTGCGACAGCCACTCGGGGTGGTTTCCCTGCCGGATTAACATCGCCGGGGGATGCCCTGCTGAAGTATATTTTAGCGAGTTGATCCGTGTATCTACGATACCCAGAAATAAGGTAACGAACATGAACATCTCATTATTCCGCCGCAACTCCCCGGCAATCTGTTTCAGAATCCTATGCGGCTGGACCTCCCCGCCCGTTCGTTGGTATTCCAACATACTCACTGCCCGTACCAAGGTTTTACTCATGGCCATAAACAAGGCGGCGGGTATGCCCTTGTCCGCCACATCACCAATGACCAGCGCATATTGATGGTCTCCAATGGGAAACAGATCGTACAGATCTCCCCCCACTTGGCGAGCTGGTCGAATATCGGCGGCGACCTGAAATTCCTGTTCAAAAGCTGCGCGTTGTTCAGCACCGGGCAACATATTCATCTGAATGTCCCGGGCAATACGCAGCTCACTGTTGAGACGTTCTCGCTCCTCGGTCGCCTGCTTTAAATCCTGAATGTACTGATCCAGGCGTACCTGCATGGTTTCGAAAGCGCTTGCCAACTCGCCCACTTCATCGGTGGATTGCTGTCGGATCCGTCGGACGCGCTCACCGGCCTTGGGCTGAATGGTGTCAGCGACCAACGTACGAGTGTAATCAGTCAATGCGCGCAGAGGGCGAGCAATAGTATTTACCATGCTCAAACCGATATAAATAAACAGCGCCATGATAACCAGCAACGTAATGCTGATGGCTACAATACTGGATCGTATGGTCGCTTGATAGGTATCTACTTGCCGATAGACGGAAAGTGTTAACGAATGGGCCCCCACTTCCACTCGTTCGCTCATGCCTACAAACGCTTGGTTTTTAATAGTCACATCCTCCCTAAACCCGTATTGGTCCGGCTCTGTGAATGGCAACTCGTCTATCCGGCTCCCCAACACAATTGGCTGACGGTTCCACCAAACAACCGGAATATCCTTACTCGACTGAAATAAGGTTTGAACCGTTGATGAGTCCGTATTCAAGTTAATGCCTCCCGCCAACCAGGCCAGTGTGTCTTGCTCGGCTACAATGGGGACCGAATTGGTCAGATAGGATTTACCATTACTTTGCAGGATGGTCTGCGCTGATTGAGATGCGACTTTTTGGGCAACCGCACTGTCCATACTCCCGGAAATCACATTTGGTATCTTAGCCTGATATAAATAGAGCCAATCCAGTTGGGATACCCTGCGCTGTTCATTTAAATACCGCTGAATAAAACCGGTTTCAAACAAGATGTTTTTTTGAACCGTGTTATCGTTGGAGATCCGAACCAGTACCGAGCGCAGTTCTTCCCACTCGGTATTGAGTAGCAAACCGAAAGTTCTCAGTTCACTATCTAGCTGCTCCGAGAAGGCTTTATTAATTTGACCGGTCAACCGATATCCCAAATAAATGCCGGCGATAGAGGTAGGAATAACAATGGCGGTCATCAATAACGCTAAAAGCTTGGCCCGAAATGAGCGACGAATCTGTTTGACAAATTGTCGAATCCGCCTTCGGGCAAACCGCAGCCACCTCCAAACTACGCGTCGCCCCAAATGGAAGGCACGTAGCGAACGCTGCGCCCACACCCGCGCTATGTATGACAGATCATCTTGCACGTATTGTCTATTCCACGATATTTAAACTCCCTGCAGACTTACTTCTATCCCATAAATAACACTTTGTTCGCGGGATATGTAAAAATTAAGGTCTGCTAATTTTCGATATACTCGTTCTCAAAGCAGTTTGACGGCTGACTTTTTCATGCGGAGTGGCCACAGGAAGTCGCAGAAAAACCATGCTACCAAGTTTGTAACGCTATTCATCATTATTCTGGTCAATGGAGTTGGTGTCTTCTTTTAGCAACGAATTCAAACAAAACCTGCCTTAATCAGTCGGCAATTACGGCAACTCAAAATTCCGATCACAATAGCCCGAAGCCCAACACATAAGCCGTATAGGCCCAAGCCAAGCGTTTATCAAACAACCAATCGGTTCCGCCCAAGCTAAAATCCAACCTCAAAGCAATGGAAGAATTCTATTCTTCCCTATCCACCCAAAAAGAATATCGCACCAACCAATCATCCAACTGATCTTGCGGAATCATGGGGCTATCCAAATCAAACGCTTTGTAGATCCGATAGTTGGTAGTGGTACATCGCTTATAAAATTGGTGGAGTTGATCCAGATCCTCTAACATCAACACACTGATCTGCTCTCCCAACAGGTCACGTTCTTCTGCCACAGTCAGGAGATGGTCTAACAGAGAACGGGCGGTTCCGTTCAACAGCTGATTAACGCGTCGCCAAAGCAAGCTCCGTTCTTTCGGATCCAACAGATCGACCCGCAACTTATAGTTCAGGGGCGTCAATCGACGAGTAAGCACACTGGGAAAGAGAAAGGTTGAATCGATCTCCTCGATCCGAATCCATAACAGGCGGAGTAGCGCTCCCAGACTTCGGCGCACCTGCCCATGCCCTTTGAAGGCCCCATATCCCCGCAAGTGATCGCCGGTCTGATTGGGCTCATGCATGCGTAGTTGAAAGTTCCAGCTATCGGCCAGTCGCTCTATCGTGATGTAGTAATAGGTTTCTGGCTGCGTGTTCAAATGGTTAAACGGCGGTCGATGTTCACGCAACAATTCATTTTCGCGAAGCAAAGCAGCTTCTTCGCTTGCCGCCGGCTCATACCTGATGCTGTGAATCAACCGCACCAGCTTTACCGTTTTTCTCGACGCGGTTTCTTTGCGCACTGATTTGTAGGCAAACAGTCGCCGTCGCAAATTCTTGGCCTTTCCCACATATAGCAACTTCCCCTGCCTATCAAACATCTGATACACACCAGGCGATGTGGGCAACTCATCAAAAAACACCGTACCCAACCGTTCAGGCAACGGATTGGGAAGGTCAAATAACCGCTGTTGATTACGCTGATGGCGACTCATAAACCGATCTATTCACGTTTGGTGCTTTCACTAAGTTACGACAACCCAAATAGTGATCTCCACTTTCAAATAGTCAGTCACCGTGACCCCATTATGTCATAGCAGGATCCGAGAAGGAATTTACTGCCATAACTGTTATTTTTGGCCTCTGATTCGATAATCATAATCTAGCAGTATCCGATTCTTATGGCAGATCCAATGTTCCGTACCCATCACGGCATGAATGATATCCTCCCCGGCGAGGTCGAACAATGGCAGGCACTGGAGCGTTTGATCCATGAAGCTGCCGGGCGATTTCATTTTGAGGAGATTCGCACGCCGATCATGGAACAAACCGAGCTCATCGCCCGGGGTATTGGTCAGCTGACCGATATCGTCTCCAAAGAGATGTTCGCCTTCGAACGCGGCGATGATCACTATGTGCTGCGACCGGAGGGCACCGCCCCCGTAGCCCGCTCCTATATCGAAAACCACTTAGACCAGCGGGGTGGCACACAGAATTTGTACTACGTAGGCCCCATGTTTCGCGCGGAAAAGCCGCAAAAGGGGCGACAGCGACAATTCCACCAGTTTGGCGCGGAGATTATGGGGAGCAGCGATCCCATCGCCGATGTGGAGATCATCCGGTTTATGATCTATATCGTACAACAGGCGGGCATTCAAAACTACACACTGAAGCTAAACAGTGTGGGGGATCCGGAAAGCCGAAATGCCTATAAAGAAGCCCTGCAAAATCATTTCCGCCCCCATTTGGATGAGCTGAGTGAGGTATCTCAAAAACGATTTGAAAACAATCCCCTCCGCATTCTGGACTCCAAGGAAGAGGAAGACCAGCCATTGATCGAGTCCGCGCCGCTGATTACTGACTTTTTGAATGAGGAGTGTCAAGAGCACCATCATCGGGTTAAGGAACTACTCACCGCCCTGGATATTGATTTTGAAGAAGATCCCTATCTGGTTCGCGGATTGGATTACTATACTAAAACTGCCTTTGAGCTGATCAGCCCGGATCTGGGAGCCCAAGATGCACTGGGTGGCGGTGGACGGTACGATCTGCTCGTCGAGGAGTTAGGCGGCCAACCTACTCCGGCCGTCGGATTCGCCGCGGGTATGGAGCGGCTGCTGATTGCCTGCGAAGAGCTGGGCATTGAGTTAGGCACCGAAGCGGATGCCGACCTGTACATTGTCACCTTTGGACCCGACGCGCGTGCCTGGGCCCTGCAACAGTTGGGCAAGTTTCGCCAATTGGGTCTGCGCTGCACCACCGATTATGCCGGTCGTAGTATGAAAGCTCAAATGAAGGATGCCAATCGGGAGAACGCGCATTTCGCCCTGATTGTGGGAGGCAACGAGCTGGAAAGTGGCAAATTCACCTTGCGCGACATGGAAGATAGCGAAGAATCCATGCTTGACATGGATGAACTGATCCAAACGCTGGCCGAGTATGCTGAACAAAAAGGATAAGTCGGTATGAAAAAGCTGGGTATTTATGCGGGAATTCTGCTGATCATCTTGGTCAGTTTGTCGCTATGGCTAGGTTCATCCGCCAAGCAGCAGATTCGTACCATTCTGGAACAATCGCAGGGGCAGCTTCCCATACATCAGCAATTACAGCATGGAGATATCTCCGTTTCTGCTTTTGCCGGTAATATTCATATCCAGAACCTTCAACTACGTGACGACAGCCTGGAGGCGATCTACGCGACCGGAAACCTGGAACTGGATATGTCCTATATCGATTTTCTTCGAATTTATATGCGCGGTATGGAGCGGGGATTGAAAGAGATGTCATCGCTGCACCTTCATTTGGATGAACCACATATTCAAATTGACTCCACGGCCTATACCGCCAGCGCCCTGGATATCTATCACCGCGGCGAAATCCGCCAAACGCTGCAAATGCTCCAGGATGTCCGTCCCGCCCAAAACGTAATCATCCAGGCGGAGCTTCAACAATTCGAATGGGGAAACATGGCACCCATTCAGGAAGTCTCCTTGGATGCTACCTATGATCCGGCCTTACAACATTTTGCCATCCGCAATATTCAAATCCAAGATCCGCAGTGGGAAGGTCAGGCGATGGCCTCCATTCGGCTCAAAGCTGCTACTAATACGTTTTCCGATTGGGAAGAGGTCGAATTCAATTACCAAATCAGCAAGAAAGCTGCGGTAAATGAACAACTGCTGCACACTAAAAACATCGGACAAATTTTGGGGGAATCGATTTCACTTCGTGGAAATGCGGTAGTCACGAATACCTCGCCCACCCAGATGCGGAAGCGGTTTCCTGTTTATATGGATGGAAGACATACGCTCACTGGAAGTCAACTAACCTGGAAACCCTCCCCCAGTTTAATTCAGGAGATTCCGCCACTCAATATGTTGTCTACTGCGCAGCCCAATGGTATTCGCGTAGATGAGCTGAAACTGGTCATTGATCGTAACCCCCGAACCGATCGTCTGGTGATTGAGGAGTTTAAGGCCATCACGCCCATGATGACGCTGGCCGGACAGGGTAACTTACAACTCTATCCTGGTGATATCATGACCGCTCGATTTGTAGAGTCCGAATTGCGCGCCTATAATTTCAGCGCGGGTATGCGGCAACTCATCCACAGCATGTCCAGCTACTTTAACATTCCCAACCCAGATCGTTCGCAATTCAACCTGCGGCTTACCGGCCCGCTGGGAGCCCCCAAAGTATTGCCCACAGGTTCGTAATTGCCAGCTTTAGCTTTAGATTACTGGCCAACTATTGCGAGGTGATCACTTTCGGAATGCTACACTTATTGTTTCTTCAGCTCACTTAATTCTTCAATATCATCAGCATTACCGATAATTGAGAGGATATCATCTTCCTGTAGTATGGTGGATCCGTGAGGTATTAGAGTTTCATCACCGCGCCTCAATAAAGTAACCAGACTTTGACCGGGCAACGGAATGTCTTTTAACGCCTTCCCAATAAATTCCTTGGTTTTATTTTCCGGATCGATCTTGATATTAATGAACCGTTCATTACGCAAGAGCACTTCCCGCAATTCAGCTTCATTCTCCGCATTAAGCCAACGTTCCTGGAAGTTGTCTTGATCAACCATTTCGGCTAATTGAGCAAGGAACCTCAAATGCTGTGACGATTTATTTTCGGAACCAATCAGGAAAAAGATGGCATAGAGTTTTTTCTGGTCGTTTTCAGTACTCCACCCCGAAGATTTCAGATTCATCTCCTCAACATCCAACCCATTTTTAATGCGTACCAGATATAGCTGTGGGTGAATATCCGCATCCAATCTGGTATGGCTGAGTGCCGCGCCATTTCCTAAGGGGATAGCGCCATAATTGCGAGATCGCAAAAATTCATCCAGCATCACCCCTTCCTGAATGGATAGTTTACCTCCTATCTCGGAGCATACATCATCAACAATATCCTTGTACATTTCCGGAGCTTCATCCAGATCTTTGACCGTGGCCTGGCTGACAATTAGCTCGAAGGGATCCTCATCCCGAACTCCTTTTTCTCGTAGTATGCGTCGCATTTCATGTTTCAAACCGGAATCTTTGTATTGACCAAGCCGGTCATAAACATGAAAAATAGCCCCCTGACGCTCCACCTTACCTTGCGAATAGTAGTAATACCATCCAATGGAAAATACCGCCACTATAATCGTAAACACAATTGAAACGGTCCCCATATAGAAAATCAACACTGCCGAAGCGACCATTCCCAATAGTTGCAGCCATGGGTACAGAGGAGATCGATATCCCGGATCATATTCTTCAATTTTACTCTCTCTCATTACAATAACGGCGAAGTTCACCAGTCCAAAAAGTAACAGCTTAAAGGCACTAGCCAGTTTCGCGACCTCAGAAACATTAAACACCAGTAAAATCACTACCATCATCCCCGTCGTAGCAATGATGGATATCATGGGCGTATTAAACTTACTGATTTTAGAAAACTGCTTGTTGATAAGTGAATCTCGGGCCATTGCCAAAGGGAAACGGGAAGCAGACATAATGCCGGCATTAGCTGTTGAGGCGAAGGCTGCAATAGCCGCAATGACTACCAATATCAATCCGGTATCTCCGGGTAACCAAGTAAGAAAAACCTCACCGGCCGTAGCTACTGGAGTCAAATCTTCTCGAAAAGCAGATGGTTCCAATACCGCGGTCATCAAATATACGCCGATTACATAGATCGATATGGCCGTAAACATGGAATAAAACATCCCGCGAGGAATGTTGCGATCAGGGTTATCTACCTCTTCCGCCACACTAGCCACTTTGGTCAACCCCGCATAGGAAACAAACACCATTCCCACCGTTGCTATGAATCCTTGCGCACCTCCCGTGAAAAAGGGTGTAAATTGTTCTCTATGTACATCCAAAAAGCCTAATGAAAAGACGTGGGCAAAGCCTTGCACAATGTAGAAGGCCATTATAGAAATCAGAATAATCACCAGTATATTCTGAAATTTACTAGTCTCCTTTGCGCCAAAAATATTTAGTGCTCCAAATGCCAAACTTAATGTTAAGGCAATTGGCGTTATGGGTACATCAAAAAATATCGAGATATAAGCGCCCATCCCAATAAGAGCAAAAGCACTTTTAAACACCAGGGAAAACCAAGACCCAAATCCACCGATACTGCCAATAAGAGGGCCTAAACTGCGATCAATAATATAATAGGTGCCTCCAGCTCGTGGAAAAGCTGTAGTTAACTCGGCTTTACTAAACATGGTAGGCATCACCAAAATGCCGGATACTAAATAAGCCAAAAATACCGAAGGACCTGTTACTCCTGCCGCGACTCCGGGTAGCAAAAATAGCCCAGAGCTGAACATGGCTCCAGTTGCTATGGCAAAAACGTCGAAGGCTTTTAATTCTTTACTGAGTTTTTTCTCTTTATCTAGCTTTGGCAAAACTTAGGGTTTGTTTGTAAATGAGAATCTATCAATGACTGACATACCATTCCTAAACTATAACACGACAAGCTCACATAATTTTGTAGTGCTGAGAAATAGGCATCGAAATTATGCAGATGATTTGAAACTAATTCTACTTAGCAGATTAATGCACAATGGTAACACTATTATCTGAATATATGAATTGTCAATATTGTTCAACTAAAACAGAATCCCCACCTAAAGATGTTCCAGGATTACTGAAATCACACGTAAATAAAAAACAGAGATCCCTTTCCAATTGAGGTGGGCTATAATACACCCCAAATCCTACTCAGCACTCTTCCAAATTATTCATATCCGTAATCACATTTTAGGCTACCACTTCTATCATCATTGCAGGGGAATCAGCATATTACTCTTAGGCACTAAGTTCATAAACAAACGTCCATCTTAAATAATCTGTTTTAAAACTTCATTACGTCCCATTACATAGCTGGTTGTCAAATAAATGTAGCAACGGAGCAAGTTGTGTAATAAGTTAAGTTCATATCAATAATTGAAGACGGAGTTTATCTATGAGGTCTTGGCTATTACTTGGATTGGCATCTCTTTTTTTGATCCAATGCAACTACAATCCTTATCGGGGAACGGATGTTAATGAGCGTAGATATTTATCGGCTTTCCCACAACGAAATACCAGCAAGGCCCTCCAAGACGCATTTGGGCCCATTAAAAAAATTAACAGTATTGCCTACTACGATTTTTTTACCATTGATCCTGAATTGCGCTTAACGCGTAAAGAGATCAATCAATACCCTTTGGAGCAGATCAAAGCCAACAAGACATTCGTCACCCAGTCCTCGGCGGGTACCGCTACTATTATTTCTACCAATTACCGGAGCTTGGCACTTTTAACCTGCGATCATGTGGTATCCAAGCCAGATACTACGTACCAATATCATCTGGATGAAACGGGCAAACAGACCAAATACGTAAAATCGGTATCTGTAAAAACCAATCAACAGAATTTGATTTATGGTTTCCCCGAGTTGGGCTCCTTTAAAATTATAGCTAACGATCCCTCCAAAGATATCGCCTTGCTGAGCGTAAATATCGACTCTTTTGAGAATCTTGAGTTAGACATTTTCAATCTGCCTACCGGACAGCCTGAAAAACTGGAGTGGGGCACCTTTGTTTATATCCTGGGTTATCCCAAAGGATTTAAGATGGTCACTCGCGGAATTGTCAGCAATCCTAACGATGTAACCCGCGGCTCTTATATGCTGGATGCGTTATTCAATCCGGGAATAAGCGGGGGGATGATTTTGGCCTTGCGGGGGACCGATCAGCATTTTGAATGGGTGGGCATGGCTCGTAGCACCCAAATAACTACGAAAAAAGTACTCACCCCTGATCCCCAAAATTTAAATGACTTGCAACTCTACACCCCCTACAGTGGCACTCCTTACGTGGATAATATTAACAGCATAAATTATGGGGTTACCCGTCCCATTTCGGTTACCGACATCAAGAATTTCTTGTTGGATATTGAAACCGAACTGCGAGATGCCGGATTTACGCTCAATCATATCCTTAAGTAGTGGTCGGAGAATCGGCTTGCTCTTCGGGTAAAATCCCCAATCGCTTAGCTCGTTTCCGCCAATTGGATCGGGCCCATTGCTGCATATCGTCGATGGCATCAACCTCATCCACGATCTCCATTCCCAACAGTGTTTCCACGAGATCTTCCATGGTTACCACACCAGAGAATCCGCCGTATTCATCTACCGCGATGGCAATATGCTCCTGTCGCTCAAGCAGACGTTCAAAAAGATCCCGCAGATGCATAATATCCGGGACAATCAGCATTTCCCGCTTCAACTCTTTTAAAGGCGTATCCAGGTGCCCCCGTGCCAATTGAATCAACAGATCCTGCTTGAGCACATAGCCGGATATATCATCTTCGCTTTCCCCATACACCGGAATGCGCGTAAATCGCAGCTCTTCCAGATCCCCTTTCAGATCCTGTATGGTAAATGATTCCGGGTAGCTGATCACTACCGTTCGGGGTGTCATGATATCTCGCACACGTACGGTTTCAAAGCGCATCAAGTTGCGAAAAATACGCGATTCCTTGTCCTCGATCACTCCTTCGCGCACGCCCTGCTCGGCCATAGCGCTAAACTCTTCTCGGCTAAACGAAGGATCCTTGGGACCCCGAGACAGCCATTTGGTTATCCCCTTGGATAAGGCCACCAGCGGATACAGAATGACAATCATCCACTTTAAGAGCCGGGCAGAAAACGGAGCCAAGGCTCGCCAGTAGGTGGCTCCGATCGTTTTGGGGATGATTTCGGACAGCACTAAAATCAATAACGTAAGAATAATAGAAGTGGTGGTAACATAAGCACTTCCAAACACGACTTGGGCTTGTGCACCTACCCCGGCAGCGCCAATAGTATGAGCGATAGTATTCATACTTAATATCGATGACAACGGGCGATCTACATCATCCTTTAATTCGTAAAGGAGATCAGCAGTGGGATGGTTTTGCTCCCGTAGCACAGCAATGTAAGAGGGATTGACCGATAACAGCACTGCTTCTAATACAGAGCAGACAAAGGATACTCCCAGTGCCAGGAATAAGTAAATCAATAAGAGGGTCATGGACTCGTTGATAAAAACCTTACATTGTGTGCTATTATCGCTACCTCTATATGGTAGCCATTATAACGAAGAATGGTAACGCTTAATTTCTTTTTGTGCTACTAGCATTAGAGCAAGTCACCTGCCGCATCGGTGGTCGCGTATTATTTGAAAACGCTCATGCCTTGGTTAACAACGGCGAGCGCATTGGTTTAGTCGGAAATAATGGTACCGGTAAATCCACACTTTTAAAAATGATTGCCGGTGAACGCCCGGTTGATGAGGGCTCGATCAACGAGGCGGGTTCCACGAGTATTGGTTATCTGCCCCAGGACGGCGTCGCCCCTCAAACCGATCGTACCGTCTTTGAAGAAGTGTATCATAGTTTTGAGGATCTGACTCATAAGGAAGAAACCCTGCAACAGTTGCACGAAGAACTGGGACAGGCCGAAGTAGGCACCGCCACCCACGATAAACTCCTCAAACAGACCGGTCAACTGCAGGAAGAGTTGGAAAAGATGGACGCCTATAGCCTCCCTTCCCGGATCCGGCAAACCCTGAGTGGCTTGGGCTTCAGCGAAGAGGATATGGAACGCCCGACCCATGAATTTTCAGGCGGCTGGTTGATGCGGATTGCACTGGCCAAATTGCTCATCGAGCGGCCCTCTGTGCTGTTGTTGGATGAGCCTACCAACCACTTGGATATTGATTCCCTGGATTGGCTGGAGCAGTTTCTGCGCAACTATCCCGGTGCCATAATCATGGTTTCGCACGATCGGGCTTTCCTGAACACCATTTGTAACCGTACCTGGGCGCTGGAACATCAGAAACTGAAAGATTACCCGGGCAACTACGCTTACTATCAGAAGAAGCGGGAGGAAGAAAAGGAGCTGCGTCAGAAGGCTTATGAAAATCAGCAGCGCGAGATCAAGCAGATTCAAGAGTTTATTGATCGGTTCCGCTACAAAGCATCCAAGGCGAAGCAAGTACAGAGCCGGATTAAGCAGTTAGAGAAGATGGAGAAAATTGAGTTGGAATCGGAGTCGGATTCTATTCATTTCGATTTTCCATCGGCTGGACGCAGCGGAGCCATTACCCTAAAGCTGGAAGATTGCGTTAAACACTACGACGACACAGAAGTGTTTAACGGCGTAAGTACTACTATTGAACGCGGCGAGCGCATTGCGGTAGTCGGTCCTAACGGTGCAGGTAAATCTACCCTCATTCGCATGATGGCCGGCGAAGAGCCACTCACCGATGGGGTCCGGGAAGTGGGCCACAATGTGGATATCTCCTACTTCGGACAGCATCAGGCGGAAGAGTTGAATTTGGAAGATAACATTTTTGATTCCGTGCGTTCGGTGGCCAAAACCATGACCGATACCCAGGTTCGTACCCTATTGGGCTGTTTTATGTTCAATGGCGATGAGGTGTTCAAAAAGATCAAAGTGCTCTCCGGGGGTGAGAAAAGCCGGGTGGCCTTGGCCCGCATGCTGGTTCAGCCGGCGAATCTGTTGGTTATGGATGAGCCTACCAACCACCTGGATATGCCTTCCAAAAATGTGTTACAACAGGCGCTGGATCGTTTTGACGGTTCATTCATTATTGTCTCTCACGACCGAGATTTCATGGATCCCATCGTCAACAAAACCCTGGAAGTGCGCGAGGGTCAACTGACCAAGGTGTATGGCGATATCAGCTACTATCTAGATAAGCGACACCAAGAGCAGGAACTGCAGCAGAAATCCGATGAAACTACCTCGACTGATGTTCGCTCCAACGGATCCGGAACGAACAAGCTTTCTCGGAAAGAACAACGGCGCATCGAAGCGGAACAGCGTCAGGAGAAATACCGCCGCACAAAGCCGTTTCGCAAAAAAATTGACCCCATCGAACAGCAGATCGAAGAGCTGGAAGCCCGCAAGGAAGAGATCGAGAGCATTATGGCCCAACCCGATTTCTATGACGATGGGGAGCGCGTACAAAAAATCTCCAAGGAATACGACGCCATTCAACAGCAACTCGATGATATCATGGAGGAGTGGGAAGGACTAGCCCTGCAAATCGCCGAAATCGAAGCAGAATACGATTGATCAGTTTGACAGTGCTTCAGTGTGACAGTGCCTCAGAACTTATTTGCATGTATTCAAACTCAAAGCCACTTCCTAAATTTTGAATAGGACGTTAAGTGTAATCACCAGCAAAGTTTTACTGTCACACTGAAGCACTGACACACTGAATCACTGATCACTGTGCAAAGAGCTGTTCCATATTCTTGAAGGCCTTGAATTCCAGCGCGTTTCCACTGGGATCCTGGATGAACAGCGTTGCTTGCTCGCCGGGCTTGCCTTGGAATCGAATTTGGGGTTCAACCAGATAGTCAACGGTGTCCTCCGCGTCTAACCGAACTTTCAGCTCCTGCCACTGCTCCCAAGTGAGCACCACCCCAAAGTGCGGTATGGGAACTTGGTGTCCGTCCACTTCTCCGGTTCCGGCCGATTCGTTGAACTGATCGGGGCGAACATGGGCGGATAACTGGTGCCCATAAAGATCAAAATCCACCCAATTCTCGGTACTCCGGCCCATACGACATCCCAGTACATCACGGTAAAAAGTTGTGGTTTCCTCAATATTTCGTATGGGAAAAGCTAGGTGGAATGGGGTTACATTTGGAGTCTCTGATGCAGCCATGATGCGAATTCTTTTCAGTTTGAATGAAATCTTATTGGGGGCAGTCCTGTTTATGAAAGCCCGAACGTTTTTGTATAATAACAGACTGGGTAAAACAGACCAACAGCTAAATAACATTCAACGGTGGAACGACGCTCCGGATCTTTTAAACCTATTGCTCCATATCGGTTTGATCTTTTTGTTCATCATCTAAAACGCTTTACTCCCCTACGCAATGATCACCGGTGGTCGAACAATACCCTGACTACAGCTTTCCGAACCGCGGGCACTACCATTGCCATGAATCTGGAGGCTCCGCAGCCAGCGGATATCACGGATCCCAAAGAGATTCACTGTACCTTGGTGAGCAAGGATCCTATGGAGCAAGAAGCCTTGGAAGATGTGGTACACCAGGCTCAACAATGGTTGGGGATTGATGAAGATTTAGCCCCCTTTTACGATCTTGCCGAATCCGATCCCGTAATGCAGCCCATCACCAAACAGCTGGAAGGGTTGCGTCACGTAAAATGCATTACCCCCTTCGAAGCGCTTTGCTGGGGCTTAATTCGAACGCATCTGCCCAAACCAAAGCGTATTCGCGCCCGACAACTATTGATGGAATTAGTAGGCGATTTTATCAACTTAAATGGCGTGACTTACCGAACTTTCCCCGAACCGCATGATCTGTTGGAAGGGGCACCCAGAGATATTGTTACGGTTACTGGTTCCGCGGACCTAACCGATTACCTTCGCGCGGCTGCTCGTCATTTTGATACGCAGGGTACACCAAGTCCAGATGATTCGAACTTAATTTCTACACTTACCAGTATCAATGGAGTAACCCGGCGAGTAGCTCTATTCACTATTCGGTATGGCTTGGGACTGGGTTATGAAATTGATTTCGCGGATAACGGTCTTCGGGATGCCCTTACCAAATATTATGGTCAACACTCCAATCTCACTGAAGCGGATGTTAGGGATATCGCGGACGAATATGGTGACTGGAAACACTATTGGGCCTATTACCTGACCCAGCACACATTATCTCCATAACTTTTGGATTTTGCTTTGAATGGTGATCAACATCTTATTGTTTTAACGTTAAATCTTAATCACTAATCACAAATAAATAAGAGCTATGCGATCAATAAAACTATGGGCATTGGGTGTACTTGCTGTTGTTCTGACAGCCGGATGCGCTCAAGAAATGGAGCAAGAAGTAACCACCACGAGTACCGATTTTACCAAAGCGGTGGTGGTACTTCATCCTACCGAGGGAAATGACGTCACGGGTACGGTCACCTACGAAAAAGTGGCCGATGGCGTTCGCGTATCCGGTACGATTAACGGTTTAGAAGAAGGAAAACACGGATTCCATATCCATGAATATGGGGATTGCACCGCTGCCGACGGCACTTCCGCGGGTGGCCATTATAATCCCGAAAAAGTAGAACACGGGGCTCCCACCGATGAGATGAGACACATTGGGGATATGGGTAATATTGAAGCCAACGCAGATGGTGTAGCTGAAATTAATTATGTTGATGAGACCATTAATCTCAATGGTCCTCATAGCATTATGGGCCGTGGCGTGATTGTTCATGCCGGAGAAGATGATCTAACCTCACAGCCCACTGGTGCGGCCGGAGCTCGTGTAGCCTGTGGCGTAATCGGTATCGCCAACGGTCAATAAATCTTGCCTGATATACAAAAAAATGAAGCGCCTGCGGAGTTTTCGGCAGGCGCTTTTTTATTACCATTTCCAGCGCAATGACAGTTGCAGCGTTCGCCCTGGCGAGGGAATATTCCCGATGCTGGTGTGCGTCCAGTAATATTCATCCAGCAGATTGTTAACTTGCGCGGATAGATGGACGGCATCCTGTATCCGCACCGAGCCCGCTATTCCTATCACATGATATCCGGGGGTGCGATCCTCCACAGCGTTTGTGGCGGCAATACGCTGCTGATTTTTCGCCCAATTTCCGTTGAACTCCACCCGCCATTGTTCTCGATTATAGGCCAAGGTGTAGGATCCGTTGAGCGGAGGAATCATGCGCAGAGGTTCATCCCAATCCAAATGATGCCCATAGCTGTATTGGGTAGTAGAAGAAAGCCGCCATTGTTTTAGCGGATTCCACTGCAACCGAACATCGGCACCAGCTAACAGCACATCTCCTGTATTTCGGTAAGATTTGAATTGATACACGCCGGTGTGACCCACAAAATCCGTATCAAACACCCCATCTATCCAGTTGCGTACATAATTGATATATGGCACCAACTGCATGGACAGCTTAGACCGATCCATGGATATGAGCACATCCCAAGTGTAATGCCGTTCCTGCATGAGTTTTGGATTTCCATTATGGAAATATCCATCTTCGTAATTGTAGATGTAGTATCCGAACAGTTCTTTGTAGGAGGGAAGGCGTTGACGCGTACTGATGGAGGATCCTAGCTTCCAATCGTGCTCAAAAGTGTGAGAATACTCAACTTTGGCATATCCACCCCACATCGTTTTTTGATCGGATCCTTCCCCAAATAGTGATTGAAAATACCGTTTGGTTCCATCGTCCCGCACCTGATTATGAACCCAATTTAATTTTCCTGAAACGGACAACAGATCCTGATCTGTCCACTGGGTGTTCCATTCCAGCGCGGCGTTACCATTCTGCTGACGGATTTCACCCAAATTCACCAGATACATATCGGGAACGTCATCGAAGATGCTCTCCATGCGCATATCTCCATACGCGTCCAGCTGATACCACTCTAACTCCGCGGCCCAGGCTTGCCGAGCTCCGCTACCCGACCAACGGTGAAGAAGCCCCATCGTCTCGGTGGATCCGGCCATGGGCATATACATATTGCGCATAACCTCGCGCTGGGTTACATCCCGGCTATAGTCGTCCATAGTATGTTCCACCCGGCTGAAATAGCCTTTCGTCTTCACCTCATCAGCTATCCCTCCTTGCGGCTGGAAGATATGTTCTACGCTTCCCAGATAGGACAACGCCTTAGTGGCATCCATCAATAAAGCCGGATATCCGACATCCCAACTGTGATTATAGGTGCCATCTACCTTCCACTGGTGGTCGCCATGTTTATATTGAATCTGTGTGCGGCCATTGAATTGATGCTGGGCGGAGTTGGCGATCTCTTCACCTCCCCCGGCCACCATATTGCCCGCTTGCATCCCATATATGTCTGTGGACCAAGACCAGTTATCCGCTCCATATCCGACCATTCCATTCACCTTGGATTGTTGTGAGCCAGTGACGTAATGCGATTGCAGATCGGCCCACCAACCACGCGAATATTCGATCTTATGCATCCGAATATTCATCTCATCCGGTGTACCTAGTGGATCTTCGGTGCGTTTCAAACTACCCATAGACGCTGGGTTGACATACGAAGTCACTGGATCCATTTTATCCACACAGGCACTAAACACAGGCACGCCATCAATACGGGTGGTCAGACGTTCGCTGTTCATGCCTCGAATGGAGAGTTCGGCCGCGTGGGGACCACGTTTAACCAGATGAGCTCCGGTTTGTTGATTATGTAAGCGTTTGGCACCGTCAAACTGCTGCTGATAGTGAGTAGACGAAGCTACCAAAGTAGCCGATGTTGCCTCCACCAATATCTCCTCCTCCATCTGGTACACGCCCGGCCACAAGGTTATTGGTTCAGGTATGGCCTGTTTGGGGGACGGGATCGGAATTCCCAGTCGTTGGTATCCCAGAGCATGAACAATCAACGTATCGCCACCGGCGGGTACCGGAGGCAGGGAAAATTGCCCGCGTAGATTGGTCGCGGCGCCTTTATGTTCGTCAAGTTGTGATTTCCAGTATACATGTGCGTGTATTACCGGATCGCCCGAATGGGCATCTACGATGTACGAACTAACTTGGGCATATCCGGCACTAAGACCAGATACTCCCAATATTAGTCCTGCAAATAGGATTGCAGTCAGATGTTTCATGAAATCTACTCAACCATCAGTTCAACGGCGGGAAAGGAGACATCCAAACTATCCCCGGCCAATACCGAAAAGGTCAGTTGCCATTCTCCGGCCATGTTATAGACAATGTCGCCTTTATATCGACCCTCGCCTTGCTCATCGGCAATGGTTTGTACAGAGGTCGGACCATGTCCTTCGCCGCCTCCCATATCCATAAAAGGATCGATACTTACTTGGGCACCTTCCAGTGCGGGGAAGTTCATCATATCTTGCTTGTAATGAACGGCCACTTCATACTCATCGCCGCCTACTACCGGCACATCAGGTTGCACATAAGTGAGGATATACATGCGATCTTCAACCAGCATTTTACGCTGCAGATCGCTATTGGCTACCTCTACTTCGATTTCAGATTCTAATGTAGAACCATCCTCGCGCTGACCGGATACGCGCAATACCCACTGAGATCCGTCCATACTGGGCATGATGAAATACACATCCGCCCGCAGATAGGTAGATCCGCCGATCGTTTCCACGGAAACCTCCGACGCCGGTGCACTGTGGGTTTTATCCGGCATGTACATGATCGGTTTGATTTGAGGCTTGTTCAGCGCGCGGAGATTTCCTTCCAAATCCTTTACCTGGATATAAAAGGCATTATATCCTACCGCCAAACTATCGGTGGCCATGATGGCGTATTCGTCGTTTGCCGATTGATGGGAAGTGACCATCATCAGTTCTAAGTTTTCTTCTTCTTGATCATTGACCGGATTGTCGTCACATCCACTGCTAAAGACGGTGAGTGCAGTCAGAGACAGACATACCAATCCCAGTCGAAACATGTTTGATGTTTGCATAGCTGAAATTTGAATGAATTTAATCTTGAGTTGACTAGAGTAGGAATACAGTTCACCCATCACCTACGCAGGGGTCTGCCCGAAGAAAGCGATGGGGAAAGGGTCAACTCAGCTATGCGGGGGGTTTGTGTTTTTTAAGAAAGGGAACAGGTGGGATTGCCATTTTTTCGGCTGCCAATAAAAACTTCTCAGGTCGAGGAGTTTCCCAAGGCAGAGATGCCAGTACCGCTTTAAGACCAGTGGTCGCGATGAACATCCAATCCTGCTGCGGAGCCGAACAACCACAAAACGAAGGTCCATCATCGGCATCATGGTTACAACTCATACCACCGCTCATATCCATAGAGCAGGAGCAACTTTCCATTGATGAACAGGAACACATGCCATCCATACTACAGCTCATCGCTTCCATAGAAGCATCACCACTATCCCAGGAAAACTGATATAGCCCAACCATCGTAGGCGTCATGCTTACACTCCAAACCAAGAGTGCCAGTATTCCGGCTGTAAATGAGATGATATGTGGGACGGTACGATCCATCAAAGAGTCCTCAACGCACAAGCTATCATTTTATTAAAGACCATAAACTCTTAAATACCCCGAAAACCGTGTAGGGGGAACCCTTACGGATCATCAGTGCCCACAGTGTTTCAAGGTGACAGAAATCAGAAAACAGTGAATCAGAAACTCAGATCAAATCTGTGTCCAGTGATCGTTCAATAACGTTTAACAGGCATCTAAGAGGGCTTTGCAAAACCTTCCAAAATTTATTCTGTCATGCCAAGATGTAGCAACAATCACCGTTTACACAATCTAGTCAGGGGATTGCCGCACTACATTCGCAATGACAGGTAGTTTTGCATAGCCCTCTCTAAATGAAATTCATCCAATTTCTTTGACACACTGTTTTCTGTCATACTGAGCACTGACTACTCCGGTTTCCAGTCTTTCATGCGGTCGCGGATGAACTGCTCCACATTTGCGGCGGGGATGCGCTCTTGCGACATATCATCGCGGTAGCGGATGGTCACGGTGTCCTCCCCTTCCGATTCCACACCATCAAAATCGACCGTGATGCAGAACGGGGTTCCCGCCTCATCCTGACGGCGATAACGTTTACCGATAGATCCTTTTTCGTCATACATCACATTGAAGGATTCCTTCAGATCGTCGGTAATCTTGTGCGCCAGATCCTGGAGCTTGTCTTTTTTGATCAACGGGAATACACCTACCGTAGTTGGCGCGAGCTCCGGATGCAGTTTCAACACCGTTCGGGTGTCGCCATCCACTTCTTCCTCTCGGTAAGCATCACAAAGCGCCATAAGCACACAGCGATCCAGCCCGATGGAGGTTTCTATCACATAAGGAATATAGCGTTTTTGCGCCTGTTGATCGTAATATTCCAATTTCTTACCGCTGTACTCCTGATGACGACTCAGATCGAAATCGGTGCGATTGTGCACGCCCTCCACCTCTTGCCAGCCGATGGGATACTTGTATTCGATATCCGCGGCGGCGGCGGCGTAGTGAGCTAATTTATCCTCGGGATGATCTTCCATGCGCAGATTTTCCGGTCGGATCCCGATTTTTTCGTACCAAGCCATTCGTTGTTTGGCCCAATCGGCGTAGGCCGCTTCATCGGTGCCCGGCTCCACGAAATATTGCATCTCCATCTGTTCGAATTCACGCATGCGGAACACAAACTGTCGTGCTACTACTTCATTACGGAAGGCTTTTCCAATTTGCGCGATCCCAAAAGGGATAGTTTGACGAGCCGTATCCAGCACATTCTTGTAATTGACAAAAATACCCTGCGCGGTTTCCGGACGCAGATATACGATATCATCATCGTCTTCACCAGAAGACGTAGCCCCGAACTGAGACTTAAACATAAGGTTAAACTGGCGCACTTCCGTCCAATCGAACGCGCCGCTTTCCGGAGCGTTGATCTCCTCGTCCATGATGATCTTGTGGAGATCTTCGCACAGGCCCTCCCGGCTACCCGCCGTATCCAGCAGTTCTTGAACCCGCTGGGCCTCATCGTGCTTTTCATCTTTATGGAGCTTATTGATATGATGCTCAATCACATGATCGGCACGATAGCGCTTTTTAGACTGCTTATCGTCAATCATCGGATCGTTAAACCCATCCACATGACCGCTGGCTTCCCATACTTTGGGATGCATAAAAATAGCTGCGTCCAATCCTACGATATTCTCATGACGCTGGGTCATCTCCTTCCACCAGGCGTCCTTGATTTTACGTTTCAACTCAATTCCGCGCGGTCCATAATCGTAAACCGCCCCCAGGCCGCCGTAGATTTCTGACGACTGGTAAATAAACGCTCTCGATTTCGCTAAGGATACGATATCATCAAGGGATTGCAGATCGGCCATAATCAAATATGATTTTCAGTACGTTGTAGTTGATTCTCCCGCTCAGGAATGAGAATTTGCAGCGGCTTGAAAGTGACAAAAGGTAATCCTTTTTATAGCGAATGTCACATCCGAAACCACACTCAAAGCTCTACTTATGAACTTTAATGTAGGAATCCTTGGTGCTACCGGCGCGGTAGGCCAAAAATTTATCCGACTTCTCCATAATCACCCTTGGTTTACCGTAACCATGGTAGGCGCTTCCGAAAATTCTGCGGGACGACCGTATGGGACTACGACTCAATGGTTAGAGGATATTGAAATCCCAACCCGAATAGCCCAGTTAACCGTGCAGCCCTGTACCCCTCATCTGTTTTCCGAGGTCGATTTTGTGTTCTCCGGTTTGGATTCCAGTGTGGCCGGTCAAATTGAAAAATCCTTTGCCCAAGCGGGGATCCCCGTAGTTAGCAATGCCAAAAATTATCGCACGGATCCCACGGTCCCCTTGATGATTCCGGAGATCAACCCCGATCACACAGCCCTTATTGAGCAACAGACATTTGATCCGCGGGGAAGAGGCTGGATTGTGACCAATCCCAATTGCGTGGTAGTTCCCTTGGCATCCACCCTGCGCCCCCTATTGGATGCCTATACGGTCCAGGAAGTAGATGTAACCTCTCTGCAAGCCATTTCCGGGGCCGGCTATCCGGGGGTGGCCAGCCTGGATATCCTGGGGAACGTGGATCCGTACATCGAAGGTGAAGAAGATAAGGTGGTATCCGAACCGCTTAAAATTCTGGCCAGTTTGCGGGATGAACCAATTCTGAAAGAGCCGTCCCTTTCCATTCATGCCACCGCCGTTCGGGTTCCAACCGTGGATGGCCACTTGCTTTCTGTGGCTGTACGCTTGGACTCCCAGGTGGATGCCGAAGCAATAAAGACACTCTATCGCGACTGGGCTTCTCCCTTGGCTGATCACGCACTTCCATCCAGCCCCGGATCCTTTTTCCATGTGTACGATCACCCCCATCATCCCCAACCACGCTTACACGCCTGGCGTGAAGAAGGCATGCAGATTGGAGTGGGACGTATTCGTGCTTCCCAAACCCAACCCAATGTACTCCAATATATCACTATGGCCCACAATACGGTGCGTGGCGCGGCGGGAGGAGCCATTCTGAACGCGGAGCTCTTGGTTCAAAAGGGGAACCTCAACCCCTCACAACAATAATTACCACAAACTACAAAAGGCCACCCCATCGGAGTGGCCTTCATCATGCGGAAAAGATCTCCCTGGAATTATCTGCCGGTTTTCTGGCGAGCGATTTCCAGCATTTGAGTATACTCCGCGCCCAAATGTCTAACCAAGATATTGCGATACATATCCATAGAGCGATAGCCGGATCCCAGATTAAAGAACTCTTCCATCACCGGTTTCCAATCGCTGCTTAACGGCATGATAAACCCGAATACTTCGGCTGCCAGATCAGCCACCTCTTGACGCTTAATTTGGTAGTCAGGATTTTGATAATAAGGCCAGTACACAGATAAATCAGAATAGGAGAAATAGTCTGGATCTTCCGCGACTTTCTCGATTACAGATATTTGCGTGGGGAAACGCTCGATCTTTAAACTTGGAAAATACTCCTGTTTAAGATTTTCCATGTATCCTTCCAGGGTGGTACCCTCGGCAACAGCGGCTATTTTATCACTATAGAGTTCATCAATCTCATCTAAACTACTCAGATTAGGAGCGCTTTCATGAGTGACCAGAATAGCGATATTATTGATAAACGGTGGAGAGAACTGCACCTCTGATTTTCTACGCTCCAGAATGGTTGTCGATCCCAGGCCAAAAACGCCGTCCGAAGAATTCTGGACCGTTTTATAAAATTTGCTAAAACTGGTTTCCTTCACATATTCAACATTCACTTCTACCCCCTTTGCGTTTTTCACAAAGTTGCAGAATTGCTGAAATATATCGATCTCCACTCCGGTCAATTGCCCGTCCGCATTTTCATAAGCAAACGCATCTTCAGCCAAATAAACCGCAGTTACATTGGCTGTTCCCTTTTCTTGAGCCTCCGCCCAGGTATCCCCACTGTATGTTTGCGCATATACATTAACAGAAAAAAGTAGGCTGAGTACGGTTATCGTAACAAGCTTGTATAGTCCCCTCATAGAGTGAAAGTTTAAAAGTTAAAGTTGGCTGATCCTATCATCGACCTGATTAGTTATTATTCTTCTGGCGCGCCAGTTCCAGCATTTTAGTTACTTCAGCACCTAAATGCTTCACCAGAATATTTCGATATGCCGATGTAGCACGATATCCGTTACCAATGTTAAAAAACTCATTCATGGGTTCATCCCAGTCGGACCCTTCCGCCATGATAATCCCAAAGTTTTCACTGGCTTGATCTCCCACCGGATGCCGTTTGATAGGGCGTCCTTGTTGGTCTGCCAACCAATAGATGCTTAAATCCACATAGCCAAAGGTATTTGTATCTTCGGCCACTCGATTAACCACTTCGGTATCCGACTGCACAAACTCCAGACTCAACGAAGGATAAAACTGCTCTTTTATTCTGCGCATTCTGGTCTCATGCGTTGTGCCTTCAAATACAACCCCAGTCATTCCTGAAAATTGGTTGGGCATGGCATCCATAGAGCCAAGATCATCTACTGATTCGTGCGTAATCATCACCGCGATATTTGTCAGGTAGGGATCCGAAAAATCTATCTCTTGCTCCCGCTCTTCGGTAATGGTCACATTACCAATACCAAACACACCGGGCTCAGCATTTTTTACGGTATTGTACATTTTCCCCCAATCACGGGTACCTACATAGTTGACATCCACATTAATGCCTTTAGCATTTTTCAGGTAGTAGATAAACTGTTGAAAAATGTCAATTTCCACCCCGGTAAGCTCCCCGGAGTCATTGGTATAGGCGAACCCATCCTCTTCATAGTACATCAGCGTAATTTCGCCTTCGCCATTTTGTTGAACCTCATCCCAGGTATCTCCGCTGAGCGGTTGTGAAAAAACGGGTTCTACAAAGAATTGAAAACAGCCAATAAAAAATATCAGGAGTAAACCGTTGATTCGTTTTTTTGTATTCATGACATCATTCTTATTCCATGATTGTATACTAACCCAAGATAACACCATATAAACTGCCCTTGGGAATGATTTAATTATTAACAAGGCTTGAGCAAATAGTTAACACAAATTTACAGCTTAATCAATATCGATAATTATCCAGTAAATCTCCGTTGAGTCCCTATTTGAGGCTGTGTATACTTGTAGCCCAATAAAATTTTCCACTAAGCTAATGCTACCATGAGCCTTAAAGATCGTATTCAATCCTTGTTCGAAGACGCCCCGGATCAAGCACCGAATCAATTCGAATCCCTTTTTTCCGAATTTCTCTCCGCTTTAGAGGATGGTTCCATTCGTTCAGCGGAACCAACAGGAGATGATTCATGGAAAGTCAATCACTGGGTGAAGCAAGGTATTTTATTGGGCTTCAAATATGGTCAAAACCAAGAATCGGGAAGTGCTGGCAGTTTACACTTCTTCGATAAGCATACCTATCCAACCTTAAAACCGGATGGAGTACAACATAATATTCGCATTGTTCCTGGTGGCTCTTCGGTCCGCGCCGGCTCATTTATTGGCAACAATGTAACTATGATGCCTCCCATGTATGTAAATACGGGTGCTTATGTGGACGACAACACCATGATTGATTCTCACGCTTTGGTGGGAAGCTGCGCCCAAGTAGGCAAACGAGTTCACCTGAGCGCAGCAGCCCAATTAGGTGGTGTACTGGAACCGATCGGCGCCCTGCCGGTTATCGTCGAAGACGACTGTATGATTGGAGGAAATTGCGGGATTTATGAAGGCACTCAAATTGGAGCCGGAGCAGTAGTCGGTGCTGGCGTTATCCTAACCAAATCTACGCCCGTATATGATTTGGTTCGCCAAGAAGTCTATCGAGCAACCGATGAGGCTCCGCTACGCATTCCCGAAGGTGCGGTAGTCATACCCGGATCTCGAACGATCAAAGGACATTCCTTCGCTGAAGAACAAGGGTTAGCGATATCCACACCTATTATCATCAAATACCGTGATGATAAAACCGATGATTCAACCACGTTGGAAGAATTGCTGCGCTAAGGTACGCTTAATTTAGTTCGTGGTATCGTAAATTTGCGCCTTACCATCCCGATAAGAGTAGAACAGAATATGTTGATTGTCCGGTGAGAAGGCTACCGGACGATCTTCATGTGTGTCGGAAGTAATCCGTTCGTAGACAGAACCGCGGATGGATGCTTTATAGACATCGGGGTTCCCACCATTATAGGCATAGATCAATACCGATTCTCCCGAGGAATTGAACGCAACGGGCTCATCATACCAATAGTTGTCCGTTAATCTGACGTATTCGCCACCTTGAATCGACATGGTATACGCTTCGCCTCGGCCATCTTGCCCCGAATAGATCAATAATCGATTATCCGCATTCACATCAACAACAAAATCGTCGCCAGCTGTGCTGGTTAACTGTTTAAGTCCTGATCCACCCACGTTGACACGAAAAATATCCAACTCCTCATTCTGGCTTCTCTGGAATAATAAGTATTGATCGTTATAGGAAAATATATTGGGACGATCATCCGCTTCATTGTTGGTTAACCGAGAGACCCCACTCCCATCGGAATTAACAATATACACCTCGTTATTACCCACACTATTTGAATAATAGGTCACCATCGTGCCGTCATGCGAATAAGCTACCGCGTAGCTGTCGCCTCCGTCATTGGTCAACTGAAGCAGATCAGATCCATCTGTGGCCATCGTATATACTTCATACGATCCACTCATATTGGAATTGAATAGCACTCGGGTGCTATCAGGCGAATAAGCGACGGGAATATTTCGAGCGTCGTTATCGGTTAATTGCTCCACATCCTCCCCATCGGAATTCATACTAAAGATATCATAACCGCGTGTATTGCGATCCGAGTAAAATAAGATGCGTGACCCACCCGGCGTATAGCCCACCGGATAATCATTGTAGTTGTTGTTGGAAAGGTTGGTCACAATGCGTTTGCGTGGGGTAACAATATCAACAATGATAGGGTTATTTACACTATCGCTGTGTGTAATCTCAATATACACCGAGTCTTTCCCCGAAAACGCAGCATAATCAAACAATACATCAAATTCTCTGGTACGTGCCGTTTGAATAGTAAACGGAGTGCCCCCCTGGAATTTGAACCCCGGATCATTGATCACCACATTTTTTACGATGATTGAATCACTGGCTCCGTTAGTAAACTTCAACGCTTTGGAGCCCCGATCATCAATTTCGGAAAAATTCAGTGATTGTGGGGTTACCTCCAAGGAACGATCTTCCGGACCCGTAATCGGCTCACTCTTGCACTGCATCAATAACAGCGCAATCGTACCCAAGAGGCATACGCGCATAAATGATAAATAAGCACCCTGTATACTCATGACCAATGATTCATTTTCATCTATTGATCTAATTCACGCAATTTTTGTTCCGAAATGGTTAACTGTACAGCGGAAACCAATCTTCGAGCATTATCCACATCGCTTCGTTTTACATGCAATTTAAGCTGTGCATGTGCAGAGCCAGGAATATCCTGCATAGCTTTCATCCGTTTTCCATTGATCATCAGAAAATGGCGAAACCATTTTTTAGTCAGTGAAACCGAATCTATTTCCTCCAACCCGATACGATAGGTTTTAACCTCATCTTTAAAGATTTCCAAAATAGCATCCACTTGCTGCAACTCTAAGACCAGCTGATTTTCCTCAACAAACAGCAGTCCCTCTGCTTTTTTCAGCCCCATTGCTAAATTATCCAGAGAAACTGGAACACGTCTTGACATATTATTGAAATCTTTTCGACACCGTGCTATCTAATGCAGTATAGTAGTTCCGTTGCAATCTGCCAATTTACCATTTTTATACTACCTTCTTCAATATCTGCTTAAAATATCGGTAATTATTGTTCCAATGATATCATTTTATAAGCGCTTCAGTCTGATTACCCTTTTGGTCTTCACGGGAATAGCGCCAAACCTATTCGGACAACAGACAATACTTCAAGAATCATTCACGGATGGAGATTATACCTCCAATCCAACCTGGATCTCTAGCGACCGATATACCGGAGACAGCAATCCTGATTTTATTATCGATGGCCATGTGCTACGCCTTAATGGGGATCCCGATAACGGCGGGGAAGCCTACATTACCGTGGAACGTACTATGAACACCGGTACCTGGGAGGCCCTGATCAATTTTGACTTTAATCCGTCCAGTACCAGTTTGGTGCGTTATTATCTATTTGCCGACCAGCAGGATCTGAGCGGACCATTGAATGGTTATTTTATTAAAATCGGTGATACGGAAGATGAAATCAGTTTATATCGACAGACCGGAACCGATGTCACCGAAATCATTGATGGGACCGATGATCGCATTGATGCTGCCTCAGTAACTGTTCGGGTTCAGGCCAAGCGAAATAGTGACGGCACTTGGGAGTTATACAGTGATCCCACCGGAGGCACCAACTTTACCGCCGAACACACCCAACCCGTTGCCGACCACTCCCACCATGTCGCCCGTTATTCCGGTTTTTGGGCAAAATACATTGGTAGCCGAAGTACCCTGTACACCTTCGACGAGATCACCCACACCCAATCCCCTACTCAGATTACCGGCGTAGAGCGGGGGGGAGACGATCAAACCCTGACCATCACTTTTTCGGATACGCTGGATACCGGTTCACTGGCCACCACCTCATTTTCTGTGGATCAGGAATTGGGAGCGCCGCAATCAATACAATCCAACGGATACCGCCAAGTGGATATATCCTACAATTCGGTTATTCCCAGTGCCGCCTATACCCTGACCACCACCGGAATAACCGACCGCTACGGCAACGCGCTAGCCAGCACCACATTCGACTTTGAATTGATTTTTGATACTCCCGGACCTGGCGACATTCTAATCAACGAATATATGTCGGATCCACCGTCAGGATATGCCGAATACGTAGAAGTTTACAATCCTACCAATAAGCGCTTTAATATCAGCGGTTGGACTTTTTCGGATGACGCCAATCCTACCACCCTGCCCAGTGATACGCTACGGCTGGATCCAGGAGGTTATTTATTGCTGAGCGGAGACACTACCAGCTTATTTAATGTTTTCGGGTCTCGCCCTTATGTGGATGTCTCCAGCTTTCCCAGCTTAAACAACGCCGGGGATGCTATTGTTTTGCGAACCCCGACCGGTACCACCATCGATTCACTGACCTATGACTCGGGTTGGGGTGGTACGGATATCGCTGTGGAACGCCGGTCCACCGAGGCTCCATCCACCCTGGCCGCTAACTGGGCGGATTCGCCGAATAATCTATTGGGAACGCCCGGCCTGGCCAATGAAGTGGAAGCCGACCAAACCGCACCTCAACTTACCGACTTTTCCTATAGCTCCAACACCGCCATTCAACTCATCTTCGATGAAGCCTTGGATCAAACATCGGTGGAAACCATCTCCAACTACAGTTTCAGCCCCACCCGATCAATAAGTGCAGTCAGCTTTGCCACTCCAGACACGGTTACCCTCACCCTGAACGATCCGCTTCAAAATGGAACCAGCTACACCCTCTCACTCACTCAAATTGAAGACCTGTTTGGCAATGCCGCCACCATAGACACCAGCTTCGTATACTACGATCTGGTTGAGGCCGATTCCGGCGATGTGGTGATCAATGAATTTTTATACGACACGCCTACGGGATACGCTGAATATATCGAACTCTATAATCCCACCGACAACCGGTATGATTTAAATGGTTGGCAAGTTGATGACGAAAACCAATCACCGGTCCAACTTTCCGACCACACACAGTGGCTGGATCCGGATAGCTACTTGGTGCTCTCTAGCGATACAGCCAGTTTGAATGCTGTTTTTGGATCACGGGAATATGTGCAAGTTAGCGGCCTCCCTAACCTCAATAACGATAAAGATGCCATCGTCGTCCGTAATGCGCAGGGCACCACGATCGATTCCTTGTTTTATTCGGATAACTGGGGCGGAAGTAAAGTAGCTCTGGAACGACGTTCATCATCGGTAGCCGGTTTATGGGCGGCCAACTGGAGCAATTCTCCTGATCCTTTGCTGGGTACCCCCGGGCTACCTAACCAGGTTCCAGCTGATGAATCAGCGGCTTCGCTCTCCAGCGTAACCTACCAATCGGATACCCAATTGACCGTTGTCTTTGATGAACCCATAGCCTCAGAAACCGCTCAGAATTCCTCTCACTACTCCCTAACACCTGATCGGGCCATTGCTTCCGCGGTTTACCAAGCGCCGGATACCGTTCGCATCAATCTTTCAGATCCATTGCAAAGTGGCACCACCTATTCGTTGACCATCGATCAGGTGGAGGATCTGTTCGGTAATACTCAAGTCCTCAACCAAGGCTTTACTTATTGGAATGTACAGCCTGCCGATTCGGGCGATGTGGTGATCAATGAGTTTATTTATGATCCCCCCAGCGGTTATTCGGAATTTATAGAACTGCGTAACACCACCGAGAAACCCGTCGATGTATCTCGTTGGACGATCAATGACAACCGTGGATTTCCCCGTGTGGCGTTAGCCTCCGAACAACTGGTTTTACCTCCGGACAGCTTTTTGGTCATTGCTCCCAATACCGATCTATTGGCATCTTTTCCCAACGCCAATCTCCAAGTGCAATCGGGGTTCCCCGCCCTTAACAACAGCGGGGATAATATTGTCTTGCGAGATCCCCAGGGAGCTATTTTAGACTCCCTGACCTATACCACCCTTTGGGGCGGCAATGGCGTTTCGGTGGAGCGAAAATCCCCTACGGTATCGTCTGCTCAACCGGTCAATTGGGGTAATCATCCCGGTGATGATTTAGCGTCACCCGGCGCGGTCAATTTAGTAGCCACGGATACGCAGCCCCCCACACTGCAACAAGTTTATGCGCAGGATAGTCGAACCATTGCACTCCAATTTTCGGAAACAATATCATCTGATGCTTTATCGGTATCCGATCTGTCTATAGCACCCACGATCCCTGTAACTACCCTGCGAATAGATGGTCCCAACGTAACTGTATCGCTGGATTCCGATCTTCAATCCAGTACCACCTATTCCATCACCGTACAACCACCAGCCGACCTGTTTGGCAACCGGGCCGAACAATCTTTTTCCGACGCGTTCACCTATTATCTGACCGTGGAAGCTGATTCTGGCGATGTATTTATCAACGAATTTTTGGCTGATCCGCCCGACGGCTGGACGGAGTATATTGAACTTAAAAATGCCACCGGTTCTGCGTTGGATCTATCCCAATGGACCATTGCCGATAACGCGAGCTCTCCAACACGCATTGCAACTACACCTGTAGTGGTTCCCGCAGATAGTTTTGCCGTGATAGCACCGGACAGCACGCTTTTCAAGGCCCAAGGGCCCTTTATCATTGCCACCATGGGTTCGCGCTTCCCGTCTTTGAATAACTCCGCGGATGCCATCCAGCTCGCCGATACCAGCGGGACAGAGTTGGACAGCCTCAGTTATACCTCCGATTGGTTTGAAGATACTGATCAAGCGTTAGAACGTCGCACCCACCAACTCAGCGGAATTTATTTGCCCAATTGGGGCCCGAACCCAAGCGGAGTAGGTAGCCCGGGGCGTGCCAACCAGGTTCCGCTGGATCAAACCCCACCGCATATTACTTCCGTGTTGGTGCGCAACGCCCGACAAGTCACCCTTCGGTTCTCCGAGCTGCTGGATCCGTCCACCGCTACTGATCAAGAGCATTTGAGTCTGGAGGCACCGTATGACATATCACTACTTGCCGCCCAGGAAGACAGTTTGATGCTCATGTTGAATCAAGAGTTGCCTGAAGCAGAAAATGTGGTGCTTACCGTAGGTGGTCAAACCGATCTGTTTGGCAATGCGCTTCCCGATACTTCGATCACTTTACGCTACCTAAACTTTGAAGAGGCATCACCATTTGATGTAGTGATTAACGAGATTCTTTACCGCCGTGCACAGGCTGGCAGCCCCGAATTTATTGAGCTGTATAACCGTTCTGATCGTAATATCAATCTGAACAACTGGGTAGTAAGCGATATCGGTCGGGATGCCCAATTGAAAAGGAAAGGGGCGTCAAATCCTCTTACCATTTTAAATACACCGGTGTTGGAGCCCGGCGAATATTTGGTCATCACCGATAATGATTCCTTCGCCAACACCCTCCAAAACGGGTATGCCGTATCCGGGTTTCCATCGCTTAATGATGATGAGGAAACTTTGGTTATTCGTACTCCCCATCATACCACTATCGATTCGGTAAATTATCGATCTACATGGGGAGGTAGTCAACGTGGAGTATCACTGGAGCGCAAAGATCCATCGGCACCATCCAACGATCCCTCCAATTGGCAGACCAGCACCAGTAGCACTGGATACAGCGCGGGAGAAGAAAACCCATCTTATGAAAGAGATACCCAAAGTCCGGAAGTCATTTTCGCCAACCGTGTAGGTCAAATAATTCGAGTTCAATTCTCAGAGTTTATCGATCTCACCGCGTCAACTGAATTTTTGGTGGATGGCGAGGCCTTGCCCATCGCTTCTTTTTCCAACGCCCAGGCGAATCGCATTCAGCTGGATGCCTCCTCAGTTCCCAACGATGACCAGGTTACGCTAAGCATACAGAATCTCACTGATTATTCAGGTAATGTTACCACTACGCTGGATATACCTGTGGCCCAGCCTTTGCAATCCGGCGGTGTGGTAATCAATGAGATTATGTACGATCCCATCGCCGATGACAACGATAATCGAGATGATCAGGCGGAATACCTGGAGTTGGCCAACACCACCGATTACGCCATTTCACTGGAGGGTATTTATCTGCGGGACGCCGCCGATGAAGATGGAGATTTCAACACCCTAATTCCGGCAACCAGTGTAGCCAAGTGGATTCCAGCAGGCGGTTACGCTCTCATTCATGCCAGCAATATAGCGGCATTCGACCGTACCGAAACCGCGCAGTATTTTGACCTAACGGAAGAACGCCACACTATGCGTGTGGATCGCTCATCCTTGAGCCTTTCTTCGGGAAACGACAGCATATTTTTAGTAGACAGTACAGGCACTACCATTGATTCCGTATTCTACGCTGATAGCTGGCACAATCCCAACCTAGCCGACACCAAGGGGCGTAGCCTGGAACGCGTGCAACCCGATGGACAAAGTAACGATCCGGGCAATTGGGGAACATCCACAGCGGAAAAAGGCGGCACGCCCACTGCCCAGAACTCTCTGTATCAATCCAGCGCGACTCCCACGGCAACCAATGATATAACCTTATCGCCCAATCCTTTCTCTCCGGATGGCGATGGCAATGAAGATCGCCTGATTATCAATTATACACTAGAGCAAACCGATTATCTGCTCAGGGTTCGGATTATGGACCGCTACGGCCGCTTGGTGCGAGAGCTAGCCAACGGCGAACCAGCGGGCGTCAATGGCACCTTATACTGGGATGGACGAACCGATGAGGGGAGCTCCAACCGAATTGGTATTTACATCATTTTATTCGAAGCGTACGATAGTGCACAGGGTAAAAACAAGGTGATCAAAGAAACCGTGGTTCTGGCCCGACAACTATAAAACAGAATAGCCCCATTGCCTTTGATCAAAAGCATCGGATCATCTACCTTGCGTCTGCTCAAAATTCACAATCGATGGGTACCCCAATTTATGACCTCCTCCTCGCAAGCTATAGGCATTTTTGATTCCGGTATAGGCGGCCTGACCGTAGCCAAAGCGGTCCGAGCACAGCTGCCCGGTGAAGATATCATCTATGTCGGCGATACGGCTCGTGTTCCCTATGGCATTAAATCAGAAGAAACCGTCAAGCGTTATGCCAAGCAGATCACCCGTTTTTTACGCGAACATCAGGTCAAATTGATCATCATCGCCTGCAATACCGTTTCAGCTACCGCGCTCTCCGAGGTCAAGGAAGCGGCGGGATCCATCCCGGTCCTGGATGTGATCACTACTGGTGCGCAAGCCGCTCTTCAGGATCCGCTGAAGCATCGCCACGTCGGTATCATCGGAACCCTGGCTACTATTAACTCTCATGCTTATCACAGGGCGCTGCACGAACGAGCGCCAGAGTTGAATATCACCGAAAAAGCCTGTCCCCTGCTGGTTCCTCTGGCCGAAGAGGGCTGGCTGGACAATGCCGTCACCCGCGAGACACTCACCCTTTACCTAGAGAAATTCCAAGCTCTTCAGCTGGATCGTCTCATCCTGGGTTGCACGCATTATCCGTTGTTCAAACCGATCATTCGTAAAATGATTGGACTCCGGGATAATCAGCTTATTGATTCGGGGGAAGTTATTGCCCAATTCACTGAACAGTTACTACAAAAACGGAATCTGTTGAGGAAGCAATCAGCCTCGGGTTCTTTTACCTGTTATGTAAGTGACCGCCCACAACGCTTCGGGGAGTTGGCTGAACGTTTTCTGGGGGCCCCCATCCAGCCGATCATCAGCCGTGAGTGGGATTAGGGAGGGGTATTCGTTATTAGTGTATTAGTTATTAGGGGCTTCGAGTTTAGGTTACAATCCTAATCCTTTTGGTTATTCACAGGCATGCTAATCATTTTTTATAGTGAATTTAGCTTGGATTCACCTAAGGCAAATATTCCTACACTGATAAGTTCTTAATTGTAATTTGTAATTAGCGTACAGGTATAACTAATACACTAATTACGAATATCCTATATCCCCCTACAACAAGTTGCTAGCCAAGTTGGCCAAATCAGATCGTTCCCCTTTTTCCAGATTTACGTGAGCGTATAAAGCGTTATTTTGCATGCGATCCACCAAGTAGGATAGCCCGTTGCTTTGGGTATCCAGGTAGGGGGTATCAATTTGGAAGATATCTCCCGTAAAGATGATTTTGGTGTTTTCGCCAGCTCGGGTGATGATGGTTTTAATTTCATGGGGGGTTAGATTTTGGGCCTCATCCACAATAAAAATCACATTAGAGAGGCTGCGACCACGAATATAGGCCAACGGCTCGATCCGCAGTTTCCCGTTCTCCACCATGTCATTCACCTTCTGAAACCGCTTGTCATTTTCTTTGAATTGACTCTTGATGAAGCTCAAATTATCCCACAGCGGCTGCATATAGGGATCAATCTTGGAGGTAACATCACCGGGCAAATACCCCAGATCACGGTTACTGAGGGGCACAATGGGCCGAGCCAGAAAAATCTGCTGATACTGCTGCCGCTGCTCAATGGCACTGGCCAGGGCCAATAATGTTTTCCCGGTTCCAGCCGCCCCGGTGAGCGACAACAACAGAATATTGGGATTCATCAGCGCGTGCATGGCAAAAATCTGCTCGGCGTTGCGGGGCTTGATGCCATACGCCATGCGCTTATCCACCCGCTCGATTCGCTTGTTTTCCGGATTGTAATAGGCAAGGGCCGACTTGGATCGGCGTTTTAAGATGTAGAAGTGGTTATCGATGGGATTCTTATCCACTTTATCCACGGCCACATACCCTTGGTTAAACAAGTCATCGATAATGCTGGCGTCCTTAATGTTGACCTCTGTATTTCCACGATACAGGTGATCAATATCTTTGATTCGGATGGTTTCATAATCTTCGGCGGCCAAATTCAACGCTCTTGCTTTCAATCTGAGGTTGATGTCTTTGGATACCAGCGTCACCTTTCGATCGGGATAATCCTCTTTCAGTTTCAGCGCGGCGTTGATAATTCGATGGTCGTTCTTGCTGCTACCAAACACTTGATTGGCGTCCAGCGGCTGCCCCTCATCGGCTACCACCTTCAAGCGCCCTTTGCTGGAGCCATTGATGGGAATCCATTGCTGCAACAAATTGTGATCGGATAAACGGTCCAGAAAACGAATACACTCCCTGGCATGCAGATTGATGACCGTATTCCCCTTTTTGAAACTGTCCAATTCCTCTAAAACAGTGATGGGAATGGCTACATCGTGCTTGTCAAAACTTTCAATGGATTTGAAATCAAACAGGAGAACGGACGTATCCAGCACGAAAATTTTCTTTGCGCGACTTATGCTCATGGGGCAGGGGCTTGATGTGATAGATTGCGAATCAACGCAGAGCAATTATTTTAGAAATAAATGGTACCGCTGTAACGGAATTAAACCAAAATATCAGCTACTTGAAACCGCAAATAAGGTAATGGATGCAGCCACCCCGGCATTCAAACTTTCCACCTCTTGATTATCCGACGCCGAACCGATTTCGATGGAATCAATGCCCGCTCCCTGCGGATAATTTCGAATGCCATGGCCTTCATTTCCAATCACCAAGATGAGACGCTCGGGAAGCGGCTTTGCCTCCTTCAATCGTCGGCTTTGTTCACTCGTCTCCAGACGCCAACTTTGCCAACCTTCAAAACTGTTGGCCTCCGGCAATTGCCGCAGATCTACCGACAGGAGCGGGATGGAACCAGTGGCTCCGGCCGTACTGCGCACCACTTTGGGATTCCAGGGATCCACCGTGCCTTGACCCAACAACAGGGCATCGGCTCCGAACCAGACCGCGGAACGTATAATTGTGCCCAGGTTGCCCGGATCCTGTAACTCATCCAGTGCCACAATGCGATTGAAATTCGGATTACTTAACACCTCATCCAACGAAGGTTCCTGCGGAATTGCGCATACCGCCAAAACTCCCTGGGGATGATCGGTATTGGCAAGTTCAATAAATGATCCCCGATCGATCTGATAAGCCTGGTTAGAAGCAACTATCGACTTCCATTCCGCTTGCTCCCATAGCCGATTCTGCTCATCAAACAACAACCAATTTATCGTAACGCTGCCATTTTCCGCCATCTGCCGAACCGCGCGTTGTCCTTCAATGACAAACAACCCAAATTTTTTCCGATATTTACGGCGCTGTAGTTTACGGAGTTTCTTCGTTCGCGCGTTAGATAGGATTCTAAGAGGAGCCATTATTTTGTATACTCTGACCGGGAATTTCTATTTACAAACAGTTATTTAATATTACACGCAAACACAGGTAATCATAATTCATCATATAAACCAAATACCATGAAAGATTTTTTGAAAAATCTCGGAATTGAGGAGGTCAATAACGGGACCAGCACCGGGCAGGAGTTTGTTGCTGGAGAGTCCGATGAGATGTTGACTAGCACTACTCCTATCGATGGCAGTACCATTGGAAAAGTATCGGCCACCACACGCGAACAGTATGAGCAGGTGATTGACAAAGCTCAGGATGCATTTGAGGTGTGGCGCAACACGCCCGGCCCTAAGCGCGGAGAAATTGTTCGTCAGATCGGTCTTGAACTCCGCGAGCACAAAGACGACTTGGGAAAACTGGTCACCTACGAAATGGGCAAGATCTACCAAGAAGGTCTGGGCGAAGTACAGGAGATGATCGATATCTGTGATTTTGCCGTCGGCCAATCTCGCATGCTGTACGGTAAAACCATGACCTCGGAGCGTCCCAACCACCGCCTGTATGAGCAGTGGCACCCGCTGGGTATTACCGGCATTGTAACCGCGTTTAACTTTCCGGTAGCCGTGTACAGCTGGAACGCCATGATCGCCGCTATTTGCGGAGATGTGGTCATCTGGAAGCCTTCCGAAAAAGCGCCGCTGTGCGGAATTGCCGTTCAAAAAATTGTAGCTAAGGTGCTCAAGCGCAACGGGCTGCCTGAAGGAATATTTAACCTGGTGAACGGTGGACGTGAGGTTGGCGAGTTCATGACCAACGATGATCGCGTACCGTTGATCTCCGCTACCGGTTCCATCCGTATGGGTAAACAAGTAGCCCAAACCGTAGGAGCTCGATTGGGCAAAACCATTCTGGAGCTGGGCGGAAACAACGCTGCCGTAGTTACGCCCGATGCCGACTTGGAGATGGCCGCTCGAGCTATCGCCTTCGGAGCCGTGGGAACCGCTGGTCAACGCTGTACCTCCACGCGCCGTGTGATTGTGCACGAAGATATGTATGATAAGATCAAAGATCGGATGATTGAGATCTATGAGCAGGTCACCATCGGTAATCCGCTGGATGAAAACACACTGGTCGGGCCGCTTATCGACCAGGATGCGGTGGATATGATGCAAAACGCACTGCAAGAAGTGCAGGAAGCCGGCGGCGAAGTCCTCTATGGAGGCGAAGTCATTGACGGCGAAGGTCATTATGTGAAACCAGCCATCGTACTTGCCGAAAATCACTACGACATTGTGCAGGAAGAAACCTTTGCCCCCATCCTCTACTTAATCAAGTATTCCGATCTGGATGAGGCGCTGGAATACCACAACGGTGTGAAGCAGGGACTTAGCTCCGCCATGTTCACTACCAACATGCGTGAGATGGAAACCTTCCTCAGCGCTCGCGGCTCCGACTGCGGTATTGCTAACATCAATACCGGTACCAGTGGTGCGGAAATCGGTGGTGCGTTCGGTGGCGAAAAAGAAACCGGCGGCGGACGCGAATCCGGCTCAGACGCTTGGAAGGCGTATATGCGACGTCAGACCAATACCATTAATTATGGGGAAGAACTACCTCTTGCCCAGGGTATCGAGTTCGACGTCTAAATAACCCCCACTATTCAAAAAAAGGCTTCCCAATTCATTTTGGGAAGCCTTTTTTGTTTTATAAAAATCCCTGACCGATCAGATCAAACGGAAGGACACGCCCAGCGAAAGCACTTGTTTTATCTGTACTTCGGTGGAATAATCCTTGTCGTACTGTAACACAAATTGCAGAGAGGTATTGATCAGATTATTGATCTTACCCACCAACTCATTGGAAAACACCACATCCGTATAGCTCATATCATTCTCGGGATTATAGAATAACTCGGCATTGCCGGTGTAGATAAAGTTGGGCAACACTTCTAATTCAATACCGGTGTTCAAGCTTACCCCAGCCTCAAATCGGAAGTTTTCGCCTTCCTCTAGTCCGTATAGGGTGGACAGGTCTGTCTCACTAACTATAGTCTGCTTCATACCCAAACCGCCCTCGGCACTAAAATAATCCACCGGTTGGTAAGATACACCCAACAATTCTTTAAAATAGCCAGGCGCCATAAATTGTGATTGCAGAACCGCGGGATCAACCTCGTAGTCATACCCTTTATCAAACTGTGTATTGAAGGTAAGGCTCCCAATGCCCGACCAAGCCGAATGATCAAAATTGTAGGTGAATTTATTTTTCACCAGGATCAGGTCATCGGTCTTGCGCACCTCATCAGCATTGATTTTGGATTTCCCGTATTTCAGGTTTAGCCCAAATCCGTAGCCAAACTTATCCTTTTTAAATTTTGCTTGGTATAGCGTTGAAGCCGTGCCACTGATCGTGTTTACGCCCCCTTGACTCCAGTTCGAGTAGGCGGCCTGTGAACCGTTCAAACTTCCTACCCATTCATTGCTCCAACCCGCCAGTGTATCAGGAATAGCGATAGTGATATCCTGAGCCTTGGTGGGCACGGTGCCTAAACCTATTAGAAACAGGCCTAGCGCACCGGCTAGTAGTGTCTTCTTAAATGATTGCTTCATCGATATAAGATAATTAAATGATCAAAGTTATTGCGTTGGGGTTCATCGTATTAGCTGTTAATCTAACAACTCCAAAACCAGTCATATCATTCAAAAAATTATTTACTGGCCCCAATTTAACTCTACCTTATTACAAGCGCCCGCATCGGTAAACCGTACCTCCACATGCTCGTTCAATTTGGTGGGGATGCGCTTTCCAACAATATTGGCCATTATGGGCCAAGCCCGGTGCCCCCGATCAATAAGAGCGAGCGTTTTTAAGCTTTGCGGGGAGACTTGCGTTAATATTTCGCCCAACGCTTTCATCATGGTTTTACCCGAAAAAATCACATCATCAATAAGTACCAGATGCTCGTGTCGCGCAACCAAATCACGCGCGTCGGAGGGATCCCCACTTTGTTTGACATGCCAGGGAGCTACTTCTACCGGATCCGACGAAACAAGGGCCCAGCGCTCCGCGATATCTGCTGCCAGCCAGCTTCCCCGTTGATCAATACCGATCAAGCCCAACGAAGTCTCGGGCAGATGCTGCTCATACAATTCCAACGTCATCCGCTCCAGGGTACGGTCGATATGCCCACGATCCATTAAAATCACTGCTTGACGTACTTTATCGGTCATAACATCTCTGCCTAATTTCACAAAATCCGCTTTAAAACAGAGTCCAAGATATGTATAATTAAGAAACAAACCGATCCTCCGTTCTCGGGGATCCATCAAGCATTCAGGAGGTAACCTTATGGCTACTCGTTCTAACCTTGGTTTACTGTTATTGGCAGCCAGTTCATTTGCCGGTGGCTTAGCATTGGGATTATTACTTACTCCGCAATCCGGTCGTAAAAATCGAGAGTGGATTGCCCAAAATGCCGATCAAATGCGCAAGTGGGCCGATGAAAAAAGTAAAGAAGCGCGCCACCACAGCGAAGAAAAACTCCATAAAATCTCAGAGAGTGTTCGAGACGGGGTGCGTCACAACATGCCCGACCTATATGAGGCCACCGAAGATCTAACCTTGGATGGTGATTCATTGATTGATGGGTGAACCGGCGATCCATAATGAGTCGTTTTTACAGTGGCTATGGGGAACCCTTCGATTTGATACCCAATCCTTGGTCACCGAATCCGGTGATTCTCTGTTGATTTTGGATCCGGGTCAACTCAATACCAGTGATGGTCCGGATTTTACCCAGTGCCACCTTTCGATGGGCCCAATGGAATGGCGCGGCGATATCGAACTGCATATTGAAGAATCCGCGTGGTATCATCACGGACATCACCGGGATCCGAATTATGACAATGTGGTACTCCATGTGTTTCTGCAGCCGGGCAATCCGGCCCGCCGCTCCGATGGTACCCATCCACCGCGTCTGAATTTATCTACCGCGCTGCCCCCGCAATTACAACAACTCACCCATACCTTTGCCCAACCCGAACGCTTGGCCTGTCATCATTTAATCCAGCACCTCTCCGAGGAAACCCTACGCACCCAATTTGACCGGGCGCACCGGGAGTACTTCGAGCAGAAGGTAGACGACTTGTTGCAATTTTACCCCAGTGAATTTCCATTGGACGCGGCATGGCGCCAAATGGTACTCACCGCACTTTTCGACGGTCTGGGGATCTCACGAAACCGGGAACCCATGCGCCAGCTACTTAATCAGCTATCGCTGGATTTCAGCGGATCCACCCGGTATGATCCGGAAGCCCTGCGCCTTCGTGCGCTTCAACGATCAGGTATCCATGCCGGAACCTCCCAATTCTCATGGAAACGCAAAGGATGCCGCCCTGCCAATCGCCCACAATTACGTATTCAACAAGGCGTCTGGTTGATTCCCTATCTTCTGGCTACCCCGCTTCGCGCATTTTTGGATGCGGATCCCGCAGCCTATTGGGAGGAGTGGTTGGAGCAATCGCCCCCATCACTACGTATAGGCCAACAGAGAAGCAAAATCCTATTTGGAACTGTTTTTCTACCTTCCCTATATTTGCTGGGCGCCCTTGGGGCATCCGCTTCATTGAAGCATCGTTCTTTTACCTGCTGGCAGAATCTAACTACACCGATTCCGAAATCGTTGCTGCGGCCCTTTCAAGAAAGTGATGTGGCAGCTTCAACCTATCAACATCGGTTGGGTTCAGTTTATCAACTACGGCACTACTGCCGCCCCCACCGATGCCACGATTGTGAAATTTTAAAAAAATCACTTCGTGCTTGATTCCTAAAATCGGAATCCCTATCATTGGAATCTGTCAGCGACAGCTATCATTGCCCGGTCGTCTAATGGCAGGACAGCGGTTTTTGGTACCGTCAGTGGGGGTTCGAGTCCTCCCCGGGCAACTCAGTTTTATCGCAAAAGGATGTCTGAGCAAGTCATCCTTTTTGTTTATTTGTAAATCCTCAATGCCCGAGCCCCTTTGGATACGCCACTAGCTATATTTGCAGGACGCAGCAATCTCGCCCTCTCTCGTGCTATTGCCGAGGAATATGGCACCGAGTTGGGAGAAATCACCATCAAGAACTTCTCCGACGGTGAAATTTACGCCAAGTATGAGCAAAGCATTCGGGGCGAAGATGTCTTTGTTATACAATCCACCCCTCCACCGGGAGATAATATTGTTGAGCTGCTTATGTTAATTGACGCGGCTAAACGGGCATCGGTGAAACGCGTCACTGCGGTGATACCCTACTTTGGATATGCCCGGCAGGATCGTAAAGATAAGCCCAGAGTGTCGATCACCTCTAAGCTGTTGGCCAATTTATTAACCGAGGCCGGTGCCGATCGCGTTCTGACTATGGATTTACATGCACCTCAGATTCAAGGATTCTTCGACATTCCACTGGATCATCTATATGCCAGCCGGTTGTTTATTGACCATTTCAAAGAAAATCCGGTGGATAATCTGACCGTTGTGGCACCAGATGTGGGCAGTTTGAAAATGGCTCGGGCTTATGCCAAACGATTGAATGCCAATCTGGCTTTTGTAGATAAGCGACGTCCCAAACAAAATGTCGCCGAAGTGATGAATATTATTGGCGAAGTGGACAACAAGAATATTTTATTGGTAGATGATCTGGTAGATACCGCGGGTACATTGACCAATGCGGCTTCGGCACTTAAAGAGCGTGGCGCATTGAATATTATGGCCACCTGCACCCACCCGATCTTATCGGGTCCGGCGTATCAGCGCATTGAAGATTCACCCATTGACAAAATGTTTGTTACCGATACGGTTCCTCTGCGAAAACCATCGGACAAAATAGTGGTATTGAGCGTGGCGGGCATCTTTGCGGAAGCCATCCAACGCATCCATACCAACGATACCATCAGCGCACTGTTTGACGACTGATGATTCGAAGCGAGAAAACGTAGTACACATATTATATTTGAATAATCAACAATCATTGGAAACAGGACCATGAGTAAGCCAGAAGTAGTTGAACTTGAAGGTCAAGTGCGCGAGACCGGCACCAAATCGGCCAACGAGTTACGCGATGAAATGCGTGTACCTGCTGTATTGTACGGTCCAGAACAGGATGAAAACATCCATTTTTCTGTAGATGAGCTTGAATTGGAAAAGCTCCTGTCCGTAAGCCGTACGCAAATCGTGCAACTGACGATCGACGGTACTGAATATGAAACCCTATTGAAACGAACCGAATTTCACCCGGTGACGGATCGTCCCCTGCATGCCGATTTTTACGTCATGCACGAAGATCATCCGGTAACCTTACGCGTTCCGGTCAAACTTACCGGAGTTGCCGAAGGAGTCCGCGATGGTGGTGGTCGGGTATTCCAGCCTATGTACATTGTACGCGTAAAAGCGCTGCCCGGGGATATTCCCTCCGAGTTTACGCTGGATGTAACTCCTTTGACCATTGGAGATTCTCTCCACATATCCGATCTGGATCTGGAAGGGGTTACCGCTCTGGACGATCTCTCTCGTACGATAGTGACCATTCGTCCTCCGAAATCCGAATCCTTGCTACTCGCTACGCAGCCTGAAGTCGCTGAAGGCGAAGAAGAAGTTGAAGGCGAAGAGCTTGCTGAAGGTGAAGAACCTGAAGAAGGAGCCGAAGGCGAAGAGGCCGCAGAAGAGAGTACTGAAGAGTAATTCTGAATTCAATACCGGGACAGTATGCCCCTCATCGTTGGGCTTGGAAACATTGGCAAAGAGTACAACGGTACACGGCATAATGTCGGGTTTGAACTGATAGATTTACTTGCAGAATCTATGTCCGTTACCCTGAGCAAGGGTAACGGACCTTATTTTTATGGGATTGGTCGTTTCAAAGGGCAACAGGTGGTGCTGCTTAAGCCAACCACTCTGATGAATCGAAGTGGCCGGGCTGTGCGACATGCCTTAACCTACTTTAATGAGTCCTTGGACCAGACATTGGTGTGCTACGATGATCTTCATCTGGAGGTTGGCCAAATACGGCTTCGTCCCGGCGGAAGTGCCGCGGGCCATAATGGGGTACAGAATATTATTGACCTGGTGGGGACTAAAAAATTTCCTCGTTTACGATTGGGGATAGGCAGTGATTTTGCTCGTGGTCAACAGGTAGATTATGTACTATCTCCCTTCTCGCCCAACCAATGCAAAGATATCGATGAAGCATTAGAGGAGGCCCAGGACGCGATTTATTGTTTTCTTCGGGCGGGGATCAACCAAGCCATGAATGATTACAATGGATAGTAACCTTTCCAATGCCTTTATTTAGAACAGCTTTTTACGCTTAACGTTCAAAAAACCATCTAAAATAACATGAGTACAACGATAATCTATCTAATACCAGCGGCCGGGATCGTCGCGCTGCTGTATACACTCTGGAAATCCTCCTGGGTGGGCAAACAAGAAGTCGGCTCAGAGAAAATGGCTCAAATCAGCCAACATATCGCCAATGGTGCGATGGCTTTCTTAAAAGCCGAATACAAAGTGCTCTCTGTGTTTGTTATTGCAGTGGCGCTGTTATTGGGCTTTTCCGCTGGTGAAAATTCACACCCGCTGGTGGCCGCTTCCTTCATCATTGGAGCAATCTGTTCCGGACTGGCTGGATTTATTGGAATGCGCGTGGCCACCAAAGCCAATGTGCGTACCACTCACGCTGCCAGAACCGGCTTATCCGAAGGGTTGAATATCGCTTTCGCCGGTGGTTCCGTAATGGGTCTAGGCGTAGTAGGATTAGGGGTACTCGGATTAGGTCTACTATTCTGGTTCTTTGGTGATATGTTTGGTACCGGAGCTGACAGTATTAACCGCGTGTTAGCTGTAGTGACTGGATTTTCTTTTGGCGCTTCCTCTATAGCGTTGTTTGCTCGTGTAGGTGGCGGTATTTATACCAAAGCTGCTGATGTCGGTGCCGACCTGGTAGGTAAAGTGGAAGCCGGTATTCCCGAAGATCACCCACTGAATCCCGCTACTATTGCCGATAACGTTGGAGACAATGTTGGCGACGTAGCCGGTATGGGTGCCGACTTGTTTGAATCTTATGTAGGCTCCATCATCGGTACCATGGTATTGGGAGCGGCATTCATGGCCAACCCCGAATGGATGGACAATTTTGACGGATTATCCGCGGTACTGCTTCCTTTGGTACTGGCCGGAACCGGTATTGTAACTTCCATCATCGGAACCTTTTTCGTACGCACCAAAGAAGGTGGCAACCCACAAACCGCTTTAAATGTTGGTGAGTTTATTTCCGCGGCTTTAATGCTGGTTGCTTCTTATTTGCTGATTCACTGGATGCTACCTGCCAGCTGGACATTCAATGGAATTGAGTACACCCCCAACGGTGTATTCTTCGCTACTATCTTTGGACTAGCCGCCGGCCTGTTGATCGGTCTGATTACCGAGCATTACACCGGTACCGGTACCAATCCCGTACGTTCTATAGTTGAGCAGTCCGTGACTGGATCGGCGACCAATATTATCGCTGGTGTAGGCGTGGGTATGATCTCAACAGCAATCCCCATCGTGATTATCGCCGCGGCCATTATCGGCGCTTATGAATTAGCCGGACTGTACGGAATTGCCATTGCCGCGGTAGGCATGCTTTCCAATACCGGAATTCAGTTAGCTGTTGATGCCTACGGTCCGATTTCAGACAACGCCGGCGGTATCGCCGAGATGTCTGAGCTCCCCAGCGAAGTTCGTGACCGTACCGACAAGCTGGATGCCGTTGGAAATACCACTGCCGCCATTGGTAAAGGTTTTGCCATTGGTTCTGCTGCATTGACCGCATTGGCCCTCTTCGCTGCCTTTATTACTTCTTACAATGCGACACATGACGTGCAGTTGACCGGAATCGATATTACCCGACCTACGGTTATGGCTGCTCTTTTTGTAGGCGCCATGCTTCCGTTTCTATTCTCAGCGCTTTCCATGAAAGCGGTAGGACGGGCAGCCATGTCTATGATTGAGGAAGTTCGTCGTCAGTTCCGTGATATTCCCGAACTGAAAGCCGGACTGGATGCCATGAACCGCAATGAAGGTAAAAAGTTGGAAGACTGGTCGGACGAAGATCAAAATACTTTCAACACCGCTACCGGTAAAGCCGAGTATGAGAAGTGTGTGGCCATTTCAACCACTGCTTCTCTTCGCGAGATGGTAGCCCCTGGGGTACTGGCTGTTGTAGTGCCTGTGCTGTTTGGCTTCCTGGGTGGAGCCGAGATGCTGGGTGGCTTGTTGGCCGGAGTAACTTCCGCCGGTGTGTTGATGGCCCTGTTCCAGTCTAACGCTGGTGGTGCCTGGGATAACGCCAAGAAAATGATTGAAGAAGGCGTAACCATCAATGGTGTCGAATACGGCAAAGGGTCAGACCCTCACAAAGCCGCGGTAGTTGGTGATACGGTTGGAGACCCCTTCAAGGATACCTCCGGACCATCCCTTAACATTCTGTTGAAGCTGATGTCGGTTGTAGCACTGGTTATCGCTACCATGATCTAAGCTTCGAAACAGCTTATATTCCAAGCCTCGGTGGGTTTCCACCGAGGCTTTTTTTATGTTTACCACTCTTTATCAATAGCTATTATTAACATTATTTAGCTTTCATGGATCTGCTGAAATTTATTTTTGAACACGACTTACGCCTGAACGCTCCCCGCGAACGCACGCCCAAACACGGTTCCGACAATCGAATGTCCATACAGGATTTTATGAAACCGGATCCCACCTATTCTCGCTTTTACATTAGTGGTACCCTTTTAGAAACCGAGAAGTTTGGCCTCTCCGCCTTATCACACTACGACAAAGTCATCGACGCGCTGGATCAGGCATTGGGTACATCAATATACCTTCGACTAGACAAAACCCATCAGAGTTTGGCGGAATTGCTCCCTGAACTGGAGATTGGGCAGATGGGGGTTATCCAACCAGACGATGTAGATTTATCTGCTATAGCGTTACATTTCACCGAATGGGATACCGATCAAAACAGCAATGTGGGATTAAAGCGTCCTTTGTTGAAAGATTTAATTGAAGCGGGTGGAATTGCTGTATACAAAGAGAAGGCGCATCACGGTTTTGATCTACACTTGCTTATGCGCGAGAATCGCTATGAAGCATTTTACAACCAGCTGAAACCACTAATCGAATATAATGATTTCCGGTTCTTCAGCATTAATGGAAAACGTACGCGCTCGGAACGGCTATTCTATTTTGAGACCTGGACCCTGGATCGTCCGCCTCACGGAACGGAAGAAGTTCTTCCTGAGACGAAATTACGATAACCAACCCGCCAGAGTACGGAGAGAAGCTAGCATCAACGGATAATGACTAGTTTTTCGACCTCCCCATTATTCACTTCAACACGTTCCCCATCGGCAATTAACAGCACATCGTACAGATAAACACCGTTGGCCAGCGGTTGGCCGCTCTCTGTGGTCCCGTCCCAACGTAAAATATTCCAGCCGATCTGCAACTGGCCGTCTCGCAATTGATATTGATCCTCAACCAGATTGAACCCGCGTACCGGGCGACCAGATAAGGTATATAAACGAAGTTGCAGTTTTTCCACGCTTTCCGGGCTAGCCCCATGCAGCTGAAAAGCAAAATTGGTGAAATTGGACATGGGATTCGGATAGGGATACAGGGAGGTGATCCCCACTTCATCGGTCACCTTAAAACTCACCGTATATCCACCGTCTTGTTCAGCTACATTTCCGGATTGATCACGCGCGTTAACACGCATGGTTAAAACCGTATCCCGGTAGTTCGTCAAATCTGGTCGGAATTGGGCATAGGCTTCATTCCGCTTACCTTTCTGATCAGCGGGTTGAAAAGTGAGTTCCGGCGATCCCACTCGATATACCGTTGGATTGTCCTCCTCTCCAAACAACTCTACATTTACCAGCGTAGAATCGGTTAAACGCAACGACGGATTGTTATCCTTCCAATAGATATCAATGGTGGGCTGCTTTTGAACAAAGGGCAAACTGGGATTTTCCGGATCGGTAATGGGCGATTCTACGGGGGGCAAATACCGGCTGTCCACAAAGACCTCAATGCCCGGCGACGTGGTATCATCCCGAACCACATAATCGCGCCCATAGAAATTGTTGTAGGTAAGCTCGTCTTGAAATTGATCGGATAGTGAGACAATCAGTTGATGATTCCCCAAACGTCCCAATGTATTAATTTCAACATTACTGGTACGCTGTTGCCCAGGCCCTAAATTCAGCAACGTGTCTACTGCCAGGGTCTCAGGCTGCGATTGATAGATATTCACATACTCCACAAATACGGTGTCCGCACGAGTGAAGCCGATATTATTAGCGGCGATGGAAAGCTTATAGGGGAATCCTTGTTCTACCGTATCGCTATTCACTTCTACCAAGGTAGGATCTAGCGCGATTTCGGGCAAAGGATTGTATTGCACGCTCCAGTGTTCCAGCTGGGGGGTAGAACGCTGTGAAGGATCCTGCAGGATCGCCTTCATTTCGATATAGGGAAATCGCTGTGCATCAATAAAATCGATAGGCACATTGATCTGATCGGTGTTGCTCTGCCCAAATGTTTCTATATAATCACTCTCTTCCAGTACCGACTCCATGCCCCTGATTTCCACATCCACTTCCGCGGTATTGTTCGTCAGGTCTGCTTGATACTGTAAGCGATTCCACGATTTGACCGGACCCACTTTTTGGCCCAGCATCGTACCCTCAGACTCCTGAAAACGCAAAACGGTGTCCGCGCGCATGGCCCCTTCCCGGATTACATACTCGGATACCTCATCCGGACTTTCCACGCCCTTCTTCCCAAACAGGATGTACCCATCGGCAGTGGTTAATTGACTAGGAAGATCACCACTGACCCCTCCACCGGCCTTAAAACCGCCGATCGATCGTAAGGCCTCCTCAAGCTGTCCGCCATCATCCCGGAACAACTTGCGTTCGGGACGAACCAGATAAAAGTTGCGTACCCGGACAACCACAAAATCGCCTTCTTTGATATTATTGATGTCCCGAATAAATTGATCGTAATTGGCTGCCCCCGTGTTCGTAAATATGCCGGGGTGAATGTCATAATGCTGGTTCTTGAGAACATTTCCGGTGCTCCCATCGATTACCGTCATATGAAAGGAGATATTCCGGCGGCCATATTCTACCCCGTTTACAAAGGTTGATGCACTATAGGTGCGATTGGTGGCATAAGCATGCAACCATGTATTGGAACTCGTGCTGATATCCATTCGAACCGGTGCGAAATCGAATTCTTGATTCTCAAAAGCAATGGACGGCGAAAGTGAATTCTCCTCGTACTGTTTGGTATTTTGATGCCACCAATATCCTTCCCGGGTTGTATCCACCACAAAACTGGCCGTCCGCCAGTTGCTGTCTGTAGCCTCTTGTACCCGGCTTCGCCACCAATAAGTCTGTCCGGGCTCCCAATCGATACTGGGCTTCCACTCGATACGAATGCCATTACTCTGGACCTGCTCTTGCGTGAGGGGATTGGAAAAATCATTGAGTGTATCCACTTCAAATACAAATGTTTCGCCGCTAGACGCGGTGGGACTACTTACTACAAATGTCGGATCCAGTGAAGTGATCACCCCAAACTGTTTGGGATACAATAAATCCACTCCGGTGGAATAAACCACGTGGCGACGGTCATAACTGTTGTTCGCTTTACTGACTTCATCAAATTCTGAGAAGGGATCAATTTGGAAGTGAAACTCATGCTGTCCGGCATCATCGGGTACCAAGGGCAATTGGAAACGCACTTGCTTGGTTCGGGCAATCGGCCCTAAGATCTGTTGATAGGTATTGGGCGAACGTTGGGGGCGAATATGTTTCAATTGCAGATTCACCTGATCTTGCGTGCGAATACCCAGGTTACGCAGGGTCACATCTACGGTTAACGTAGAATCGGAAACATTGGTCGGATCCGGTTGTAGCGCTACCGGATCCGTATCATACGAGTAGTCAGGCTTTTTGGGATAGGCCAGTTGCAAGCCCGGATCTCCCAGAATGATGGTATTCTGCATCAAAGCTAAGTCGATATCCGCGGGGACATTATCGATCAAATAATCAATGGTTTGCCGGTTCACTTCACCCAACGTTTCGGTGGTATCCTGGAAAATCGTACGGTAAAAACTACTGGCATATCGCGCCAGTGCCGAAGGATATCCCTGTCCGGCACCGCCGATATAGGCCACCGACGCATTGGGGGCAAAGACAAATTCTTCCGAAATAATTCGATTGGTGGACGAGGCAAATTGACCGGAATAACACCCCAGCGACAACACCACATTGGGGCGATCCTTGTTTTTATACGTCTCGGGATTGTCGGTCAACAAATCCCACGAGTCTGGGGAGGTGTGCCCGAAGAAATGCAGAATAAATGTTCCCTGGTTGATTAACTCGCGCAGTTCTTGTCTTCGTGAACCATCCAGCGGTTGATTGGTAGTTTTCTTAAAACTGGTGGTATCAGCGGCCACTAAGGATTGGGCAGCGATCGAAGCAAATTGCCGATTATAGTTGGCCAGTAGTTGCTGCTCGGTTGTATTATTCCCCCCACTTAGAAAAGCTACTTTCTTTTGCCAGGGTTCCAACTGCGGACGCTCACCTTCATAACTTTGAACTTTATTCAGATAGCCAAGAATATCATTGGATGATCGAGCCGTTATCCGGCCGATGGGAACTGCCAACTCCCAGTCTTCGGGTCCATTAAAGTTCATACCAAACCACGAATCACTGGCCGGGAATCCAAACGGTGGAATTTGGTTCGCTTGGATGGTGCTATTTTTCAACTGGTCCTGCCCATCAGCCAGAATAAAGACAAACTTGGGTTTAATCTCCCAGTTGGCCATCGCGTAATGAATGAATCGACGGATGGCGATGGGGCGTCGGGCCCCATAATCGAAGTAGTCCCAAATATCACTGGCAAAAAACAGTTTGGTAGACAACCCATTCTGCTGGGCTCGATAGTCGGCATAGATTTGGGCTTCACGGGCGAAGGTTTCGCGAGTCAGGATCACATACTCGGCTCCTTCTTTATAATAGGACAGATCGCGCCGCGGCCGAAAGGCCGATATGCTTTTCACGGATTCGTATTCATCGTTTCTGACTACTACATATCGCTCATTCTTATTGGCGGGTGTGGGATTCCGAAAGCTTGCCGTATTGGCCGCGGTATCCTTTAATGTTTGGAAAATGGTAGATCGGCTGGGCAAATATACTTTTATGGTATCCTCATCGGGAACCTGCTGAAATTGAACCGATTTATTCCCGTCACTCTTCAGCCAGAAGCGATGTTGTTGTTCTTTTTCCCGAATTTGGAACCCCCTGAAGTACGAATACTCCAACCAGTCAAAATTCACTTTGTTGGGGGTATTCCGGTCATCGTCTTCATTCAATACCGAAATTCGGACATTCAAATTTTTAAAATCGACAAGGTTCCCCGGATTGATGGAGCCTTCAATAAATCGCGAACTTTTTACCCCCCAACTTTCCGAACCGATATCATGATAAGTAATAACGCCATTTTGATCGGAATACAGTTGTATGCTGGCTTGACGCTCTGAAGTGGTCAGACCTGCCACATGTGCTCGAAGATGCACCGGTCGATTGATCAACTTAAACCCGGGGATAGACGTTTTCACAGTATCAATGGAAAAAGTGGATTGTTGCCTTCCGGTAACATCAAACTGATGCCAATAGATCCCTTCACTTGGGCTGTAGGTGGAGAGCTCAGCTTGAATGTCATGACCGATGTAGTAGCCGGTTTGATCCTGTTCAACATGCACCGTATCCCGGTAACCTTCATAATAAATATTGTTGGGCAAGGTCTGTTGGCTACTGTAGCGTTTCCCCTGCGGCGCAGACCAGGTAACCCAAATGTGCTGTGTATCCGTATAAATGGAGTAGTAATCACTGGATTGGTTCTGGCTGCGGTAGCGATAGGCCCAGAGTTCATCCTGTCCGGTTCGCCGAGGTACAAAAAAACGAATCTTATCTCCGGACTCTAACGCCCCTTGTCCATCGGTGACTATTTCCAAAGGTATTTCCCGACCCCGAAAATAAAACTTCACCATTTCCGGGCTTACCTGAGCGGCGGGCATACCTTCCTGCATTAGTTGATTGGCATCGATCTCATAGACGCGATCGTTATTTACCTCGCCCACTTCAATTTTAATCCAGCTCTGATCTTCTTGAAACCAATCGGGGCTAAACGCATCGTATTGGGCCCAACTGAGTTCCGTCATACCGGTAGCCACCATCAATATCATCCAAAGTGATACTACACCATAACTCCATCGCCGGGAGGATAGGGCATCACGTAATATGGTGGATTTGAATATAGACAAACGTAAAAAGGTCTAAGAATTCAGTTCATCGAAAATCATGATAAGACGATCACTTTTTTCCTTGTCATAGGGATCACCTGCATAGTTCCCATAGGTATGTTGCAGGGTGAACCCTCGATCAGACAGCCGTTGTTGAAACCAATTCAAGGAATATAATTTAACGCGTTCAGTGAAGGTGTATTCTTTGTCAACCTGTTTCCCATTCGTAAACTCGATTCGTTTAAACACCATCCCATCTTTAATATATCGTCGTAGATGATAGGTAATATTATTAATCGTCCCCTTTTCCCGTGGTCTCAAGTTATTTCTTACATAATCGGGATTTAAATAGTCGATTACCAAACGCCCCCCAGGGTGAATCATCGTACGCATACTATCTAAAATAGAAGCATTCTCTTCATCATTTTTAAAATAACCGAAGGTGGTAAATAAATTTACAATGGCATCAAATTTTTGTGCCAATGGATTTCGCATATCCCCGACCTCAAAGCGTACATTGGTTAATCCTTTCTGTAGTGCTTTTTCACGGGCTACCTCAATGGCTCGTGGTGATAGATCAATTCCGGTTACCTGATATCCCTTTTCAGCCATCGTTAATGCATGTCGACCTCGTCCACACCCCATATCTAAAATTTCCGGATATTCCGCTAGAGGTATCACCCGCTCTAAGAGTGCCCCTAATTGCCGTGCTTCCTTTTCATCCCGGTTGGCATAGAGTTGTTCATAGAGCGTTGTATCAAACCAATCTTCATACCATGTTTCGGTCATTAGATCGTCACTAATTTTGAAGAGATTGCATTTAGCTCCATAAAATAAAAAAAGCAGCCGATTTAACATCGGCTGCTTGAATTTTGATCAGTGTGATCAATTATTGTTGAGTAGGCGGGAATAAAACGCCATCTACAATGTGAACCACACCATTAATGCTTTCAATATCCGTAACTGTTGGATCAGCGGACCCTCCGCCTGCACCGGAAAGTAGCGGATTCTCCGTTGTGGTATCTACAATAAGGGGAATGGGTTCTCCGGTCTGTGGATTCTGCAGGAGAGTAGGTAATTCACCACTAGTCAAATCATCAGCCAGATATGTTCCAGGAGCGGCATGATATAATAACAGGGCACTAATCTGATTGTTCTCATTATTAGGTGGCAGTTGATCTTCCACGGCAGCTATAGCGCTGTTATTGGGAGCAAAGACCGTTATACCGTCACCACCAGTAGGATCTCCTTGCAACCCTGCTAATACATCCGGAGCTAATGCGGCCAAACCAACCAAGCTTCCTGTGTCATAGGCCAAGCGTTTGGCAATATTCCCAGCCACAGTTGTTAACTGATTAGGGGTAAAGACTCCGTTCACTTTATGAACAACACCATTGCTGGCCATCAGGTCAGATTCTACGACGGTACCCCCGATAGGGAATTGCGTGCGTCCGCCATTAACAAAAACATTACCCGACTCGTCTTTGGTGACATAAATAATATCACCTTCCAGAGTTTCAATCTCCGTAGTACCCGGCGATATATCCGCTGCCGTAATTTCACCTTCTACTACGTGATACTGAATGACCGCAGGCATAGCTTCTGCTGGTACTTCCCCGGAAACGGCGTCTAACGAATCATTGATAGGCGCGAAAACGGTGAATGGGCCATCCCCCTGTAAATCCGCAGTTAACCCAGCCGATTCTATAGCCGTAGCCAGAGAAGAAAGATTATCTTCACCCTGAATTACCTCAACGATGTCGGGATCATCATTATCCGATGTATCGCAGGCGGTAAATAGTACCCCAAACGACAGTATGAATATGGCCAGAGGCATCAACCTCTTTAATTTTTGTATCGATACTAACATGTGTACCTCTCACTATTTATTAATATTTCCATAGATGTCATTAAACGAACCAAACAATTAACCAAAATCATTCACCCCGCACACAATTTTTAGTGTTTTTCGTACAAAACCCTTAAAATTGTTTTGATATTAACACTGTTAACCTTAAAAAACTTTGTGGAAGGTTACAACATTCTCCCATTTCTTCTTTTGGGATCTGCTTCCTACATTTTCAGTGTTCCTACCGGATTCAACCAAAGAGTCGGGGTAGATTTTAACCATTAACCAATTCGTATAGGAGTTTCACATGCGTAGATTGTTACTATCAGCATGCCTCTGCTTAGTTATGGCAACGTCCGCCAAAGCTAGTGGATTTTCGATTTACGAAGCTAGTGTTCGAGCCAACGCCATGTTGGGGGCATTCACAGCTTACGCCAATCATGTATCAACCATTTATTATAATCCTGCGGGTTTATCCGAACTGGAGGGGTTACATATTAGTGCCGGTGCAACTATTATTGCGCCACGCAGTTCTTTTCGAGGTCCCCTTCCTAGCTCGAATACTAAGCATGAACAAGTTGCGCAAAATTTCCCCGTACCTAATCTCTATGCATCCTATCAAATAGCAGACGGATTGACCGCGGGAATTGGCGTCTACGCGCCATTTGGGTTGGGAACCAAATGGGAGAGCGATTGGCCGGGACGTTTTCTGGCCGTGGAAACATCGATTGAAACTATCTTTGTAAATCCAGCCGTAGCTTATACACTACCCGACTTCGGAATTGGTAAAATTCAAATTGGTGCCGGACTGATGGTTGCTGCTTATGGAGGCGTGGTACTCAAACGAACCGTGGGTGACTTTGTGCCCGAATCGGATTTTGAGTTGGAAGGCCATATGGACAAACCCGCCTTTGGTTATAATTTGGGACTCCTTTATTCTCCTATGGAAGATGTCACCTTGGGCTTTACTTATCGAAGCCAGGTGAGTGTTGAGTTTTCCGGAGACGCTAATTTCAACGAATTACCGGAATACGGCTTCCCACCCAACACCTCCGGTGGAACTACGCTGGACTTCCCGGCGAACTGGGCGGTTGGGGTAAATGTCAAACCTACCGATCAACTCTCCTTGGCCCTGGATTATGTATGGTGGGGTTGGTCTAGTTATGATGAGCTAGTTATTGAATTCGACCAAACTTTGCCGGCACTCGGCTCCGATGTATTAGCTAGTGACCGCGCTTATGAAGATACCTATCAGATTCGTTTTGGAGCTGAGTACAAGGAATTATTGGTTCCCGAATTAACAGGTATGCTTGGTTTCGCTTACGACAAAAACCCGGTACCCGATCGTACCTTGGATCCGACATTGCCGGATTCTGATCGACTCCTATTTTCCGGCGGGGTGACGTACACCATCAACGAAAAAATTGATATTGATGCCGCCTACATCTACATCCGGGCTAAGGAACGAAAAAATACCACGGCTGAACACGGTTTCAAAGGGGTATACAACACCTATGCCCACCTGCCCAGTCTCGGAATCACCATGAAATTTTAATCACTGAAGGAGAAAAATTATGAAATTTTCATGGACCAATAGAGTATCGCTCGCTTTTATCGCACTATTAACAGTAGCGGTCGGTTGTAAGGATTACAACGATCTGGAGCTGGATCCGATCAATTCTGGCTCCGCTGATTACAGTAAATATGTAGCCGTTGGGAACAGCTTAACCGCTGGGTATCAAAGCAGTTCATTATACGAATCAGCCCAACAGTACTCGTTTCCTAACCTGATCGCGCGGCAGTTGCGCATTGAAAACTTTGAGCAACCGTTGATAAGTGATCCGGGAATTGGTGGTCGACTAGGCCTGGATGGGAGTTTGGGATCTTTCACCCCAACATCGGAACAGGGTTCTCCTATAAATGTATCGTTAAATCGTCCCTACGATAATCTTGGAATTCCCGGTGCGCTATTAGCAGATTTCACAGGTACCGACCTTCCTGGACTACCTTATTCCGCTCGCCAAGCGAACAATCCCTTCTTCAATGTAGTATTACGTGATCAAGGAAATACACAGGCGGCACAGCTGGCCGCATCAAATCCCAGCTTTATTACTTTTTGGCTGGGTAATAACGATGTGCTTGGGTATGTAACCTCTGGTGGAGTGCAACCTTATATTCCATCGACCTCCTTCAATCAACTGTACCAAGCATCTGCCGCACAGTTGGCCAGTACGGGCGCTTCCGTTGCGGTCTATAATGTTCCCGACGTATCCGCTATCCCCTATGTTTTCTTTGTGAATACCACATTGATTAACGACGGTACACTGACAGCGAAAAACGACCTAACCTTAGGTATTGATGCCATTCCCGGTGATCCCAATATCTATATAGAAATTACCGATCCAGCCCAACCGGGAGTAGTTACGGATACGGTAGCCATGAAAGCCCATGCGCCAAGTCAAGGACAAGTAGGAGATTTTTTCTTGTTACCTGCGGCTAGCTACTTAAGTCAGCAGGTACTTGTAAATGCAACCAGCCGAAATAGTCCCATTCCCAATCAATATGTATTGGACGCTGGCGAATTAACACAAGCTTCTACGCTGGTAGCTCAATACAATGGTCACATCAGTCAGATTGCCAATGCTAATGGGTTTACTCTGATCGATATCAATCAGTTCTTTAATGAGGTTATTGCTCAAGGCTATTATGAAACCGAACATGGAGAACAGTTTCGTCCGGTTCCCGGCGAACTGTTTAGCTTAGACGCGGTTCATCCTAGCAATAAGGGGCAAGCTATCATCGCCAACCAAACCATTGAAAAATTGAATGAGGTATATGGTTCCAACATTCCCACAGTGGATGTTCGAACTATTCCGCGGGGCATTCCGGTAACCGATCCCACGAACTAAACCTCTCATGCTTTCAACCACACAGCGGAGCTGCCCACCAGCGGCTCCGCTTTTTTTATGCCCAGCTCATCCATTGCAATACCTGCCAGATCTCGTATCTTTAGCCCAGCATCAAAACCGTGGCAAAATCAATGGGATGGCCGATACTGAATCTACCTATACCGCGAAATTACAACAGGCGATAACAGCCGCTGATTCCACCTTATGTGTGGGGCTGGACCCCAATCCGGATCGCCTTCCCCCGCATCTTATTGAGCAATCGGATTCCATGGCCTCTGCTTTCCGCAGGTTTTGCCTGGGAATTATCGAAGCAACCTCTGACTACTGTGCTGCTTACAAACCTAATATTGCGTTTTTTGAAGCGATAGGTCCGGATGGAATCGATGTCTTTGCCGATGTTGTGGCTGCCATCCCGGATGAAAAAATTTGCATAGCCGATGCCAAACGAGGAGATATCGGCACTACCGCGCAACAATACGATACCGCCTTTTTTGAACACTATGGTGTGGATGCCTTGACGGTCAACCCATTGATGGGAATGGATACCTTATCGGTTTATGCCGATCACCCCTCCAAGTCGTTGTATGTACTAACCCTAACCAGCAATCCCGGTGCCGCTGATTTTTTATTGCAGACTGACACCGACGATCAATTATTAGCCACACGCATTGCCACTCGATTGCGTGATGCGCAATCAAACAGTCAAACTCACTTGGGAATGGTGGTTGGGGCCACCAACGCCGATCACGCTACTGCAGTTCTCCAAGCCCATCCCCAGGCGGCGTTATTAGTTCCGGGCATCGGGGCACAAGGGGGATCAGTGGATCTGCTGGCCCGACAATTACGATCTCATGCCGGCTTGCCCCTGATCTCATCTAGTCGGAGTATCATCTATGCCGATACCTCCGCCAATGGGTGGAAACAAGGAGCTGCCCGGGCGGCCCAACAAACCAAAGCTAAGCTGGATCCAATTACCAATCGTTATGTCTAAGCCTAAAAAAGAAGTAGTTATTTATACAGATGGAGCCTGCAGCGGGAATCCGGGTCCCGGCGGATGGGGAGCGCTGCTCATGTATAACGGGAAAGCCAAAGAAATGAGTGGCGGCGAACCGCATACCACCAACAACCGGATGGAAATGCGAGCCATTATTGAGGCACTGAAAGCACTGAATGAACCCTGCATCGTACACATTCATTCGGACAGCGCGCTGATCGTCAACACTTTTCAAAAAGATTGGATTTCGGGGTGGCAAAAGCGGGGTTGGAAAAACGCCAGCAAAAAACCGGTTAAAAACAAAGATTTATGGCTCGAAATGCTGGAAGCGATGGAACCACATGACGTGCGCTGGGTGAAAGTAAAAGGTCACTCTACCGATGAATACAACAACCATGTGGATCAGTTAGCCGTGGAGGCCTCCAAGCAATATCAATAATGGCTCGTACCTCAAATCCAACCATTACCTTTATAAATCAGCATTACTACCCCGATGTGGCGGCCACGGGACAAATCCTGACGGATCTGTGTGAATACCTGGCTGCCTATGATTTTAATGTACGGGTTATCTGCAGTCGCGGGCATTATCTCAGCGGTCAGATTAAGGCCCCGGCTTATGAAGTCCGGCGCGGAGTAGAAATTCACCGTATTCGGGCTACCTCGCACGGTCGGGATTCAACCTTGGGCCGGATGACTGATTACGCCTCCTTTTTCTTTCATGCCTCCCGCAAATTGTTGGAGCTTCCCGATCATGATGCGATCGTGACGCTAACCACCCCCCCGATGCTGGGTAATGTAGGCAGCTACTTTGCTCGGCTCCATCAGTGCGAACACATTATCTGGTCGATGGATCTTCATCCCGATGCCGAAATCCGAATGGGATTTTTTCCAGAACAAGGGTTGGGCCAGTGGTTGTGGGATATAAATCGTCAAGCATACGCCAATGCCACCCATGTAGTAGATTTAGGGCCACGTATGCACGACTTGCTAAGTAATGATTATTGCCTTCCCGAAGATCAACATTCCACCATCCGGGTATGGAGTCACGCCGAAGAGTATCCACCCATTGCCAAAGAAGAAGCCCAAAAGCTGTTGCCTTCGTCAATTCGGGATCGATTTATCGTTCAATACTCTGGCAACCTGGGGTTGGTTCATGAGTTCGAAACTATGATCGATGTGATCGACCAACTCAATGAAGATGACTCCATCGGTTTTGTGTTTAATGGTGATGGACCCAAACGCGCGATGATTGAGCAAGCCATTGTTGAGCGGGGTCTAAACAACGTCTGCCTGCTTCCTTATGTGGATCGGGATGAGTTGTACATTTCAATGGCCAAAGCGGATGTACACTGGCTATCGCTGGAACCCAAATATTCCGGAATCGCTGTTCCGGCGAAACTGACAGGGTATATGGCGAGTCGCAGACCGGTTTTGTTCGTTGGAGATCTAGAATCGGATAGTGCCCGTGATATTCGCGAGGCGGAATGTGGATATACATTTGAACCGGGTTCCACCGAGTCCATTATTGAACATATACGATCATTGCAACACAACGAGTCGCTTCGGCGAGAATTAGGTATGAACGGAAGGTATTATTTCGAGGCCCATTCCGAGCGATTGGTTTGCTGTGAGCAGTGGGAACTCTTACTAAAAGAACTCCTATCCTGATGCCAGATTCCAAGCAACATTCACCAGTGGTAGTGGCTCAGCTGGGAGCCCGCATGCATTACGCGGTTCCGGTCATGTTACATCAAGCTGGGCTACTGGATCACTTCTATACCGACTTGTGGTTCGATCTCCTCCCCCAATGGGCGCAAATAAGTATCCAGGCAATTCCACACCAGGGAATTCAACGGTTTACCAGTCGACGCCATCCCGATTTGCCCACAGATAAAGTATCCGCGCTCACCTACGCCGGAATACGATACGCTCAGCAACTACGCAACTGCTCTTCACGGGAAGAGGAAACCCGGCTATATCTGGAGATGGGCAGGAAGTTCACCCGGTGGGTTGGCGATCAATTACTGCGGCAGGATCAACTTCCCCGCATGTTGTACCTATTCAATTCCGCCGCCTTAGAAATTGTGGAAGACGCCCATTTCGATGCCTCATATACCATCGTGGAACAAACGCTGGCGCCACGTCTGACGGAACGCCAGATTCTGCGGAAGGAATATCAAAAGCGTGATCTCACGTTCCCATCTGATGCATATACCGATGCTTATGAGCAACGGGAATTAGCCGAGTGGCAAAACAGTGATGTGGTACTTTGTGGATCAGACTTTGTGGCCAACGCGGTTCAGGAAATTACCGGCGGTGATGTTCAGACACGGGTCATCCCCTATGGGTTCACCCCCGAAAATGAATGGAATAGCTTACCATCAGAGCGTCCCTCGAATTCCAATTTACAGATACTCTTCGTTGGTAATGGGGGTATTCGAAAGGGATTGCCCTATTTACTGGAGGCGGTTCAAGACCTCACTGATGTGGAGCTGCACATTGTGGGTCATACGGGTCTACCCGAAACTATTCGGCAAAAATATACCCATTTGGACCATATCCATTGGCAAAATCGGGTTCCCCGTCAGCAGATGAAAAATATTTACGAACAGGCGGACCTATTTGTATTACCCAGCTTGTGTGAAGGATCCGCCACGGTAATCTATGAGGCGATGTCCTATCAATTGCCCATCATTTGCACCCCCAACTCCGGATCCGTGATTACCGATGGTCAGGAAGGATACCTTATTCCCATTCAATCCAGTGAAGCTCTGCGAGATAAAATCATCCAACTTCGAGATGACACCACCTTACGTCAGACCATGAGTCGGAACGCTGCCCAAACCGCGGAGGAATACACCGTAAGTCGTTATCGAGAGCGGCTGGTTCAATTTGTGCGGGATCATCTTTAAGAAGTGGACGCGGCTTGCATGCGCTCCCATTGCGCTAAGTTGGCAAACGGACGGAGTCCCAAATCATCGTATTCCCCTCGTTGTGCCTTCATCCAACCGGTTACCGCAATCATGGCCGCGTTATCCGTGCAGTAAGCCAGATCCGGAATATGCAGGGTCAGTTTCATTTCCGAGGCCAATGCCCGAACCTGTTTTCGCAACATGCTGTTGGCAGATACACCGCCGGCTAAGGCAATCGTTTTCACCCCGGTTTGCTTGACTGCCCGTTTTAATTTGGCCACCAAAACATCTACAATCGCGGCTGTTACACTGGCACTTAAATCAGCCCGATGGGTCTCCAAATATGCTTGTTGATCTTCTTGATCTTCCAAATGATAGAGCACGGACGTTTTTAATCCGGAAAAACTAAATTCAAGCCCTTTGTTAATCATCCCTCGTGGAAATCGCTGAAACTTGGGATTCCCCTGTTTGGCTAGTTGATCCATCACCGGTCCGGCCGGATAAGGTAACCCAAGAATCTTACCTACTTTATCAAAAGCTTCTCCGGCCGCATCATCCCGGGTTGCGCCCAATAGTGTGTGATCGAATGGCCCTTCCACCAAAATCAACTGCGTATGCCCGCCAGATACCACCAAAGCTACAAATGGATACTCCGGCTGTTCATCAATGTAGTTAGCATACACATGGGCGTCCATGTGATTCACCCCAATTAATGGGATACCATGATTAATGGAGAGCCCTTTCGCAAAACACACCCCCACCAACAAAGCACCGATCAAACCCGGCCCCTGGGTAACCGCAATCGCCTCGATATCCTCAATCCCGAAACCGGATTCCTCCAGCGCTTGCCTCACCGTTTGCGAGATTGTCTTGTGGTGGGCTCGAGAGGCCAACTCCGGCACTACCCCTCCGTATTGCTCGTGGATGGTTTGAGAGGCAATGACATTGGAGTGCAGGCCGTCATCATCATAGACAGCGGCAGCCGTTTCGTCGCAGGATGATTCAATTCCGAGTATGCGCATTTTTCAGTTGGCAGTTGGCAGTTGGCAGTTGGCAGTTGGCAGTTGGCAGTTGGCAGAGTTATTTAACTAGAAATTAGCTCCAAATTTGTCTGGATTTTTGATCATATAGCCCAATAAACGTCCGATTTCAGAATATTCTTTCTGCATTTGGTGATAGTGTTCTTCGTCTAAATACGAACAATCTTTGGCGAAGCGTAACCAAACTTTGGTTTCACTACATTCCATATCGGCATCCGTTAGTTTGGCAATAAAATGTTTGGGATACCTTCTTTTGCGATATGCTTCAACCAAATTAACCGTGACCGACCTAGATGACCTTCTTATTTGATCTGTTAGAGAATAGATTTCCTCTCTTGGGAAGGCCTTTGTTAAATCAAATATATCCATCGCCGCCTGATAGGCACGCTGATAAATTGTTAGACTTTCATATCCTTTCGAATTTGAAGGTTCATGAACCCCCGACCATTCATTTTCTATAACCCTATAGTTAAAATCTTTGCTCATTGTTTATAAAAATTACTGCCTACTGCCTACTGCCTACTGCCTACTGCCTACTGCCTACTGCCTACTGCCTACTGCCTACTGCCTACTGCCTACTGCCTACTAACAAAATATAAAAAAGGGCCCGCCAATTGACGAACCCTTTTCTGTGTAGCCGAACGTTCATCCGGCTTGCGTCGTGTGCTGTCCTAAAGAACGATCGATTTAAGCGCTACTCCTCTTTCTTTAGCTTACGATAGGCATACCAGCCTCCGGCTGCCATCAACCAACCCAGGCCGCCGTCAATGGGTACTTGTGTCGGTCCGCTTGGCAATCCGGGTTGCGCGATCAGCTCGCCACTGGTTATTACACTTAACACCAATAGCTGAAACACTACGAGAACCAACATTTTCAAACCTGATTTCAAAAACGACATAATCATCCTCTTTAAACTTAACTTTCCTTGTGCTACTTAATGAGCGTCAGTTTCTTGATCTTGACATCAGAACCGGCCACGAATCGATAGAAATAAACACCACTAGCCAGATGATTGGCGTTAAACCGGACATTGTACCAACCTGCACTCATATTCCGATCTACCAGCCGCGCAACTTCCCGGCCATTGATATCATACACCATCAACTGAACATGACGCTGATCGGGTACGCCAAATCGGATATTGGTTTCCGGATTAAACGGATTGGGATAATTCTGATTCAGTTCTACCTGTTTGGGTAACGAACCCGGCAACTCTATAGATGTCAGCTCTCCGGTGCTGATGATCACCTCAAACCGCGCATCCTGTTCGGATTGGGTCTGAGTTGCCATAAACATGGGACTCATCTGCTCATCACTACCACTCTGTTTGGATTTGGCCTCGACGACATAATCAAAGGTATAGCTCCACTCCTCGCTGAGATCCAGCAGAACGTCTTCTTCTTTGTCTTTGAGTTTTATGGTCCACCCCATGGGCAATCGGTCGATCCCTTCCCAACGCAGCGTTAATGTTCTGGAATGATCGCTCTCCACATGTAGTGGGATGATCTGCTTATCCTGGATCGTTGAAGAGACGTGGTACATATCCACCGCCCCCGCTTTCTCATGATCGGTATGAACCATCACGTAATTCTGGCTCAATGGATCCAGCTGTCTGGCGCCTACAGGCAAATGCCGCACCAGGCTATCAGCGAGAATGGATATTCCGGTAGATTCGGTTAAGCCCATTTCAGATTCTACCGTAAATAGCAGTGGAGTATTCTTTCTGCTGTTGGGCGATTTTAGCTGATATTCGGATGCCGACTGATGTATTACCGAAGTATCCACCTTCATCGTCGGGTTCGATCCGGAAGCTTGCACCCAAAATCCTTGATAGGGCGGGATATATGAGGTTCCCCCATTAACGCCACCGGATCCGACCGTATAAGTTTGATAGCGATTATTGTTGGCATCCCAAATGTAATAGGTGTCATAAATCTGATTCCGCTCCCAATTGGGCGAGGTCCAATCCAAGGTATCGGGGTAAGGGTTGCCCGCCAACTGGAATCCGTCATCGGGATCACCGGAATCATTTGTGCTGTAGGTTAGAAAATCGTACCGCACCGAATCGTAATCGAAAAATTGATTCGACCTCATTTGCTTCGGAAACGGATCGGCTTCGCCGTCGTTATCGTCATCAGCGAAGACATAAACGATATATCCCTGCCCCACACGCATAGTGTCGGTGAGATCCGTGATCGCCTTAAAGCCCCGTTCCGATACTCCGCTCGATCCATCCCCCTCGTAATATTCATACACATTGGGACTTCCGTTGGAGTCATCCGCACCGGTAGCGCCCTGTGTCCACAAACTATCCAGGAGTTCGGCGAATGTGGTGTTTTGGGTCGGAGTAGATATAAACCGCCAACCTTCATTGGGACCGGAAATATCTTTCACCCGATCGATTCGGAAGCTTTCTTCCGAAGAGAACTCACTTCCCCGATTAACCGGATCGACCGCGTTTACCGACCAGTAGTAATCGGTATTCAGCCGCAGACTGCTCATTTTATACGATTGGCTGTAGCCCGCGTTTGCCGGATTCATGGTCCGGGGGTCTCCATATCCGCTCTCCATGGTATTGATGCCCACTTCGGGATAGATGACATCGCCGGAATCGGAAGCCGTACCCATTTTGATGTTATAGCTAAGCGTACCGTTTTCATAATCCGAACCGGCCTGCCACTGAAAATTGGTAACTCCTTTGTCAAATGTAGCCGTCAAACCGGATGGGCTGGATGGGCGATAATTCGTTTTGAATTCCGCACCTTGGTGCTCTAATAACTGATTTATGGAAAAACCATACTGGTCGTGTCCGTTTATAAAGAGGTCCGGATACCCATCGTTATTCCAATCGACAGTACTCATATATCCACGATCATAGCCTGTGACTTCGCTATACCGCATGTTGTCCACCTCCTGAAAACCGGTACCGGTATTTTCATAAATCACCATTTCGGTACCCGACTTCGATGGGTCGTACAGCACGATGTCCGGCTTGCCGTCGTTGTTGTAATCATACCAAAGGGCCAATTTATGACTTTCATCAACATTGTAGGTGGTATTATAGAAGGGAACTCCGGTTTCCTGACTAAACCCGGATCCGGTATTGGTATAAAGGCTTAGTTTCGTATTTCCACCTTGTGACCCGCTCATCAGCAAATCAGGTTTACCGTCCAGGTTCCAGTCGGCCCACTGAAAATGCCTTGCCTTTAGATTCATAACATCATATCCCATACTGTTCAATCGCTCAAACCCATGTCCGGTGTTCCGGTGAAATTGAATTTGCTCGTCTGCCAGGGATAGAACGACGTCCTCGCGACCATCCAGATCAAAATCCATAAAACTGATAGCGGTAATTTCCTGGTCCAAAAAGGAATATCCGGGCTGACCATTTACACGTTCAAATCCTTCACCGGTATTGAGGTAACCACCACCAGCATAGTTCGACATACCTGTAGTATCCCCATTAACTACCAGATCTCTTCTTCCGTCGTTATTTAAATCGGCATGGGTAATTCCAATCATGTTCCAATCCAAATCGAAATCATCACCCATCTTCTCAGTAAACCCATTTCCTGTATTCTCGTACAGTTTTACGCTTTTCCCATCTGTGAAATTACCTGCCATGGCCAGGTCAATGTTACCATCATGGTTATAATCAAATGCGGTCAGGTACAGTTTTTCACTTAACTCCGCAAAAGTATATTCGGCACCGGTGAGCTCCGTAAAATCGGTCCCATCGTTACGGTATATTTTGGGGCCGGATGGATCTCTAGTCTTTCTTTGCTGAAAGATTAAATCTTTATCACCATCATTATCGATGTCGGCCCATATATGTTGGCTTACTGCAGGTATTCTGACTGATGATGGTAGGGAAGACTCCAACACCTGATATAAGGTATCATACGGTTGGATACTGAGTTCACTAGAGAAACCACTTTCTATATCACTGGTATTGATTGAAGTGACATAGAAAAAGTACTGTCCGCCACTGATATCATTCAAAGTAAAGGTGGTATCCGTGGTTTCCCCCTGGGTTGTGGTTTTGACCAGATTGGTTGGGGAACCGGTAGAACTGGATTCTTGATAAACGCGGTACTGCTTAAAATTGGGCACATCCACAGCATTCCAGGTTAAGGTAACTGTGTTGACTCCCTTAGATCCCGTAAGATTAGCCGGTGTGGGCGGGGGAGTGGAATTATCATACGTGTAAACTTCCAGCTTCTCGGTTGGATAGCCGGTAACATCATTGCTATCTACCGCGCTGACATAGTAGTAATATGTGGTATTTAGCGATACGGTTTCCGTAAACGTTGTATCCAACCGATTACCGACAGTGGTCGTATATACCAGATTAGTGGGCGTATCAACGGGCTCGGTTTCCCGGTACACCTGATATTGTTTCAGCTCTAGATCCTCAGATGGCGCCCAGCTTACGGTAACCGAAGAAGTATCATTGGTAATCATCGCGTTGCGTGGTATCATGGGTTGGAAAGCTCTGCTATCCACATAACCCAACATATTTTGGAACACCCCATCCCTCTGATACATGCTGGCATCCAAGGCTCTTTCCGTTCCCTCGTCAAAATGCATGAGCAGCTGGAGGGAGTCGGATTCATTACCCTTTAGCCGTGTTCCGGCGTAGGTGCGCAGCTCTTCCTGGGTGCGCACGCCCTCCCAGATGCGTACTTCATCCAACTCGCCGGTAAACCTGTAATTGTCGATTACGGAGGATCCGAATAGCGTCAAGGGTCCCCTTCCCGGAAAAGTGCCGCTTCCGCTCTGGGTGGCAATTAATTTTCCATCTTTATACGCGCGTTTTTCACTGGCTTGATCATCATAAACCACCGCCCAGTGATGCCAGGTGGTATCATATTCCGCGAACTCCGCGGTGAGTGCGTCCCCATTACCGAAACTAAACTCAAAATCGGTAATGTTGTTAAATCCGATGGTCATCTCTGAACCGCTACCGTATTCCGGATCGATCTCCATGGAAAGCATATATTCCTTTGAAGCTAGCATCCAGCGTTTGGCCCAAAACTCAATCGTGAAGGATCGATTATAGATGGGGGGCGCATTTGCGATTTCTACATATCCATCGCTCGTATTTTTTATCGCGGTGCCATCGTCGGCCTCCACAGAAACTACGCGGACCACGGATGAATCGCTCTCGAAATTGGATGAGTTATTGGTCAAGTAGTAGTAACGCACATCGCCGTCGCTCAATCCGGTAACCGTATGGGAGGTATCGTTTAAAACACCGCTGCTTGTAGTCAATATGTTGGAATAGGACTGACCGTAGTCTGTAGATTCATACAGTTTATAGTGATCGAATGCCGCATCTGTACTTTGGGGCCATCGCAACTCAATGGAGGTGGAATCCGCGAATGCCAGTAGTTTGTCCGGCTGACTGACATCACTCAGGGTATAGGATACCATGGCGGGTTCGCTCTCTAATCCGGTGGTATCAACCGCTGATACATAGAAATAGTAGGTACCGTACGATAATTCAGATATCGAACTTGTGGTATCTGCCGGATCGCCCTCTGTTGTGGTTTCCCATAAATTCGTCGGTGTTGTCTCGGAATTCTCTTTATAGATCTTGTAATACCGGAGGTCCGCTTCCTCATTAGGCTGCCAGGCTAAATCTATCGTCGGATCATACGGATCTTCGGAGGCCTGCAGACCGGTTGGAGTGGCGGGCACATATATTTCGTCTTCTACATAGCTGGTATTATTTAACCCTATATTATTTCCGTATTGGCTATCGTCATAAGCCGTGGTGCCGCTTCCCTCATCAAAATGATACAACGCCAATATATCCGGATGGTCTCCGGTTACTGATCGTTGATTACTGTTTTCGCGAATTTGGGTTCCGGTTCTTACGGCATCCCAAAGCCGCAATTCATCCATTTTTATATCGGCTGGTGTACTCCCGGAAGCATAAGCACCGATCCCGATATCAGTTTCATCGGAAGTGACCGGGAAATCACTCGTATGCGAGGCCTCTTCTACGCCGTCAATGTACAGCTTGGCATCTCCGTCACGAGAAAAAGAAGCCGCTATATGATACCAGCGCCCAGCCTGGATAGTGGTTTGACTAAAGGATTGTCCATTGCCGCCCCCATTACCATCACCTGTTTCGATCCGAATTTTGCCCTTACTCTGATCGTAATAGATGTTTAGAAGTATCATTCCATAATAGTCGTCCTGGGCAAAAATCATCCCGCTCTGGCTGGTGGAATTAAACTTCACATGGGCTTCTATCGTTACACCATTAAGGTATCCGAAATAATAACTACTGGCGATGAAACCATAGGAACCGCTTTGTGAAAAATCGACTGCAGTCAAACCTTTCTCCGTGGCGGTGGTCACGTCTTCTTCTGTATAGTCACTTTCGCCATCAGCACTTACGGCCTTAACACGGTAATAATATTTTTGCCCCTGGGTAATTCCCGTATCAAAATAGCTGTTTCCAGTAATACCCGAAGCTATAAGTGTGGTTGGTGCCGAACTGGTACCCCGATAAATATCGTACGAGGTCGCATTGGTTGAGGTACTCCAATAGACCCCAATGCTATCACTAAACCCTACGACATGCATTTTTTCTGGGGTGTTTGGTATTACCCATTTATCCAACTCGCTGATCGGAGCATCAGGGCTTTTCGCCAGTGAGGTTTGAATGAAGAGGAATAGAATTGATATCGACAGACAATAAATAAAACGACGCATAACAAGATAGATTTTCAAGGTTCAATATCTGATCTGAACCTATCTTATTTGCGCCGTCATAAACCTGCCAATAACCGTCACTGCTCTGCCAATCGTCGCCTATCGTGTACAAATGGCGATTCTGCCTAAAATGCTATACATATTTGTTTGTACTTACTTATGAATATTTTGCTCCGATTTGTAACCCAATCCCAACAATACCATTAACTTATTGCAAGCAGTGAACGGAACTCGAGCTCACACATCACCGGAGCGAGCCCGATGACAAGTAGTGACAAGTTGAATCTGTTTAAAAAACGTAATCACTTCTTGACGTAGCTCAGCTGCGTCACCCTTTGGGGAGCTCTGCTCTCCGAGACGGTATCAAAGGGAAGCAAAGATTCTCAATCAAAATATTCAGCGGGGCGCCGGCCGAATCGTTCTTCGTAGAGATTGGAAAAATAGCTGATGTGGTTAAACCCTACGATGTACATAATCTCGGAAACGGTTTGATGGCTGTGTTGCTCCAGCAATTTGCGCGCTTCCTGTAATCTGAGCTCGCGCATGTAAGCGGCGGGGGTAAAACCGGTTAACTGCTTCAACTTTCGATACAGTTGTCGGCTACTCAATTGGATTTCATGCGAGAGTTGCTCTACGGTATAGTCTGAATTACTCATATTCTCTTTTACCGTCACGGCAATGCTATGCAGCAATTCCTGATCAGCGCTAAGTGTTTCCTCTTTTTCCTCGCTTGCATGATCCTGCCAAACCTGGCGTTCCAGTTTGTTGGAAATCAGATTACGAATCCGGATGTTCAACTCATGGGGATTAAACGGCTTGATAATATAGTCATCCACCCCAATGGCCAGACCTTGTAATCGATCTTCTTCCGTGGCTTTCGCCGTCACAAAAATCACCGGCAAATATCGGAATTCCTCGCTCGCTTTTAACTTTCTGGCAAAGCTGAATCCATCCATTTCAGGCATCATCACATCGGTCACAATCAAATCGGGATTTACATCCGGAATTTTTTGAAGTGCATCCCGGCCGTTAATGGCAGTAACTACATTATAATCTTCAATCAACATTTCGGTGATGTACTCACGTAAATCGGCATTATCATCGACCACCAAAACGGTAAACTTATTCGAGTCGGCCAGATTTTCCTTATTAGTGTCATTACCCGTCCCCGTAATTGGAGCCGAAACACTACTTGCTGGGATTTCCCCAATTTCCGCAGATTCGACCTCACTTAAAATGTTATCCTGTTTGAAATGTGTGTTGCCCGGTTTAAATGAAACCGAAAATATTGATCCCACATTCGGCGTGCTTTCCACCGATATTTCGGCTCCATGCAGTTGGATCAGTTCATGGGTTAATGCCAGACCAATACCTATTCCTTCCCGATACTCGCCGTGATCATTCCCCAGACTATAGTATCGGTCAAAAACATGCTCCAGCTGCTCCGAGTTCATACCAATTCCGGTATCCCGAACCACTACTTTAACGTAATCCTCATCCTCCCTTTTTACAGACACCGATACCTTGCCTTCTTTCTTGGTAAACTTAAGCGCATTGGATAACAGATTGATGAAAATGGTATTGAGCTTCTCTGCATCTCCAAAAATGCGGGCTTCATCGATATCGGATGACCATTCCAGTGTTATCTTTTGGGCTTCAGCTAACGATCGGAAGGACTCTACCAAACGTTTAACTAAAACAGTGAGATCCAGCGGCCGGATAACCAACTTCATGGTTCCGGCTTCCAGCTTGGTTAAATCCAGAATTTTCTCAACCAGGCCTTGGAGGCGTTCCCCGTTTCGGTCCAACCGTTCTAAATCGTTCTGCCACGTATCGGGAATTTTCCCATTGGTTTCCAGCAACTTTTTGATGGGACCACGCATGAGCATTAAGGGGGTCCGCAGCTCATGAGATACATTAGCGAAAAATTGAGACTTGAGGATATCTAATTTTTTAAGCTCCTCGGCTTGTTGTGCTCGCATTTCTTTCAACTGTTGATCCATTCGCCATTGCACTACGAAATTACCCGCAAAACCGAGTAATCCTATTCCAGCCAAAACGTAAAATGAATATGCCCACCAGGTTCTATACCATGGCGGAAGTATAGTAAAAGAAGCCGTCGCGATGGGACCCGTTAAGCCGGCCTGGCTTCGTGCCTGTATTTCAAATTGATAATTACCGGGTGCTAGATTGGTGTAATCTTTATGGTCTTCGCTCGTCCAGATCGACCAGGCTTCCCCATCCAGTCGGAATCGGTAATCTGTTACATTTGTTGCCGTAAAAGCCGGTGCAGCATACGACAAACGGATGGAGTTCTGTTGAAATGGTAGTGCAACTCCATTCAGATGACTTCCTCGAAAATTCACCATAACCGAATCTTCCTGCAAAGACATAATCTGTCGTATTATCACTGGCGGACCCGTACTCTTATTTCCAATTAATGGGTCAATTGAGGAGTCATAGCGAATGAGCGCTTCCGTCGTACCAATCCAAACAATGCCATTTTGGTCCGGATAAATAAAATCTCCCAGAGTTTGGGTCACTCCCGATAATGAGGTGGGAAATTCAGTGATACTTTGGGCTTGCAGATCAAGCTTGAAGCCCGCTATGGAGGGTGAATCATCTTCTCTTACAGCAAAACTCCAAATTCTCCCTTCAGAATCCTCGGCTGCATCATCCAGAAAACGATACCCCGCTTTCTGGGTCAATTGATGTGATTTATAAAAATGCTGTCGTTTCGCATCGAAGCGATATACGCCATCAATGGTTGATACGATTATCTCGTCATCAAATATAGTTGTGTAATACAGCGAACTTTCCGGCAACCCGTCAGACGTATCATAGCGGATTACCTGGGCCTGGGGGGAGGTACCCAACGTGACCGTCGAAATCGTCATCACACCTTGCCCGGGAGATCCGGCCCACAGCTTTCCCTGATTATCTTCCGTCAAGGAATAGAAATTCGTCTTTGTGTCCTCTATATAGCCCAGATCTCGCCAGCTATCCCTATCTGATTCATGTTTTAATACAGCAAGCCCCTCTTCCGATGATACATAAATCCGATCGTCAGTGACTTCGCTGCGTATAATCAAATTGGAATTGTAAGGAGCAATCTTCTCTAACGTATCCCCGTTGGGTGAGAATCGATAGATTCCATGGGCGGTCGCAACAATCAGTTGATTATCCCATTTCAGCAAATCCCAATATTCTGTGTTCACCGATCCAATATTTTTGAACACCGTTTTTCGCTGATTCTTCCCATTGACTTCTACGATCGAATGATCCAACCGGTACAACCCGGTGAAAGAACCAACATACAGTTTGCTATCCAGCCGTACGGCATCAAGCACATCGCCAATGGCACTAACCGTTTCATCAAAGAAAGTCAGGGGCATCCCCAAATCCACTCGCGCGATTCCAAGATTGCAAGCCGCCCACACCGAACCGGCCTCATCCACGGTAATATCGACCATTCGATTATTGTGCAATCCGGTGGACTCATTGATCACTTGCTCCCAATTCCCCTGCTGATCGATAACTACCATCCCTCGGCTTTCCGTAGCCAATACCAACCGCCCATCCGAGAGCGCGACACCATCAATCAACTTGTGTTCCTTCAGGTAGTTAGCCGCCTCAGAATGGAAAGGTGTTATTGCCTGGCCGTCGAATTGGTACAGTCCATGTTGATAGTCTCCCAATATCAGATTTTGATCTATAGAGAGCGTAAAAACTAAATCGTTCAGGTTCTCATTAGCTGGATAAATGGGCTCCCAAGAATCAAACTTAAATTGCCAAATGGATCCATCGTTAAAACATACATACAGGTTTCCATTCCAATGGAAGCAATGGGTGAGCTGTAGGTTGGATGTATTTAAGTAAGCCTGATCTCCGACTATCTGTCTAACCGACCAAATGGCTGTTGAATCACGACTCAACTGAAGAATAAATTCCTCTGATTGATAATAAATATCCCGCTCAAAACGGATAATCCTATCCACACTTTTAAAATTTTGATAGGGCTTGGGAATCGAATCTCGTAATGAGTGATATTGATATTCGCCTTGTTGGTCGGGTTCAAAAAAACCAATTGAGCCAAGGCCACCGGAATATAGTTTCTCTGAATGTGGACTTACCTCTACCGCCTTCTGAAAGCTCAGAGAGGATGCTTTGATGAGATTCCAAGACTCACCATCGTACTCTAGAATTCCATCATTATTGGCGGTGTAGATGAGCCCATTACCATTTTGCTTGATCGACCAGTTTTGTTGAGAGGCACCGTATTCGTCCATCAGATAGGATTGTATATAGGGTCGACCTAATTCCGGACTTGGAGTACTCCCTTGGCCATAACCGATACTAAATCCGGATAACAAAAAAAGAAACAGCCCCCCTATATACCTCATACCGAAAACCAATCCCTGAACTTTTTAATTATCAATCTCCCAAGCTATAAACATTCTCACACTTTTCAGGCTTCCCATCTGATTTTGAACATTTTTTAACCCCTTGGATAATATGCATAAAAAAATCCACCCCTGAGAGCTCATGGATGAGCTAGCAAGAGTTACCTCGCAGCGTAAGCCGTAATCAACATTCAGAACTCAGAACTTAGGAGAATTGAATCCTGAATCCTGAATCCTGAATCCTGAATCCTGAATCCTGAATCCTGAGTCCTGAGTCCTGAGTCCTGAGTCCTGAGTCCTGAGTCCTGAGTCCTGAGTCCTGAGTCCCTTAAAAATAAAAAAGGGCTCACCGTTTGGCGAACCCTTCCTTAATGTTTGTACTATCTAACTGTGGAATCAGTGACGATTACTTGTCGTCTTCGTCGTCAACCACTTCGAAATCAGCATCTACGGCATCATCCTCTTCGGATTCTGCTTCCGCTTCCGCTTGCGTGCCATTATCCGCTGCGTCTGCTCCAGCAGCTCCGGCACCCGGCTGTTGGGCTCCGGCCGCTTGCTCTTGCTGTGCCGCTTGATAGATTTCTTGTGAAGCTGCATTCCAAGCAGTGTTCAACTCTTCCATAGCATCATCGAGTTCATCCACTTTTTCTTCCTTGTGGAGCTCTTTGAGCTTATCCAGAGCTTCTTGGATTTTTTCTTTGTTGCCTTCAGAAATTTTATCGGCATGTTCATCCAATTGTTTCTCGGTAGAGAAAACGAGACTGTCTGCTTGATTCAGCTTTTCAACTCGCTCTTTAATCTTCTGATCTTCCTCAGCGTGCTCTTCAGCGGCATTCTTCATGCGTTCGATCTCTTCTTCGGACAGTCCGGAAGAGGATTCGATACGGATATCCTGCTGCTTGCCGGTGCCTTTGTCTTTGGCGCTTACATTCAGTACACCATTGGCGTCGATGTCGAAGGTTACTTCGATTTGAGGTACACCGCGTGGCGCCGGTGGAATGCCATCCAAGTGGAACCGACCGAGTGTGCGGTTATCCACAGCTTTGGCACGCTCACCTTGCAAGACGTGAATTTCAACGCTGGTTTGATTGTCAGCAGCCGTTGAGAAAGTCTCTTTCTTGCTAGTTGGGATCGTGGTGTTTTTCTCGATCAAGGTGGTCATCACGCCGCCCAAGGTCTCAATACCCAGAGAAAGCGGGGTAACATCCAACAGGATTACATCTTTCACGTCGCCGGAGAGTACACCACCCTGAATACCGGCACCAACTGCAACAACTTCATCCGGGTTCACGCCCTTGCTGGGCTCTTTGCCGAAGAAGTCTTTAACGATCTCCTGGATTTTCGGGATACGAGTAGAACCACCAACCAGAATAACCTGATCGATCTCGTCTTTGCTGAACTTGGAATCAGCAAGTGCTTTCTTGCATGGCTCCAGTGAATTTTTTACTAAGTCATCAATCAACTGCTCAAACTTAGCTCGTGTCAGATCAATGTTCAGGTGCTTGGGGCCTTCATCCGTAGCCGTAATGAAAGGCAGATTTACATTGGTTTTTTGCGAACTGGAAAGCTCAATCTTGGCTTTTTCCGCAGCATCCTTCAGGCGTTGCATGGCCATGGGATCTTTGCGCAGATCAATGCCTTCGTCTTTCTTGAACTCATCCGCCAAGTAGTTAATGATGCGTTGATCAAAGTCGTCACCACCCAAGTGGGTGTCACCATTGGTTGATTTCACTTCAAATACCCCATCTCCCAACTCGAGAATTGAGATATCAAAAGTACCGCCACCAAGGTCATATACGGCGATAACCTGATCATCATCTTTTTTGTCTAAGCCATAAGCCAAAGAAGCTGCCGTAGGCTCATTCAAAATTCGTTTCACTTCCAGACCAGCAATTTCGCCGGCTTCCTGTGTAGCTTTACGCTGCGCATCGTTAAAATAAGCAGGTACCGTAATTACAGCTTCTTCAACTTTCTCACCCAAATACTCCTCTGCGGTCTGCTTCATTTTCTGCAGAACCATGGCAGAGATTTCTTGAGGAGCATACAGACGGTCTTCAATTTTAACGCGAGCAGTTCCGTCATCAGCTTCAACCACTTCGTAAGAAACCTGCTCGGTTTCGTTTTTAACCTCTTTAAAGAAGCGGCCCATGAAACGCTTCACTGAGGAAACGGTGTGCATGGGGTTAGTGATTGCTTGTCGTTTGGCGGGAGCACCAACCAGGCGCTCTCCATCTTTTGTAAATGCGACTACCGATGGAGTGGTACGCCCACCCTCGGAGTTTTGTATGACTACAGGCTCATTGCCCTCCATGACGGAAACGCAAGAGTTCGTAGTACCTAAGTCAATTCCTATAATCTTACCCATAATGGAATTTATTCGGTTTAATTTTTTATTGGTTTAATACTCTTTCTTACTAAAACTCTGTTGCTGACTATCCCTTATGAAATGGGGATCGAAGTAGAATCTTCATCCGATTCGCGTTTGGCCATGGTGATGGTCAGCACACCATGTTCAAAACGTGCCTGTACTTCTCCAGCATCCACATGCTCCGGCAGTGCGAACGATCGCGCGAAAGCACCTGATTTGCGTTCGGTTCGTCGAAACACTTCGTCATCAGCCAATGTGGTGGAGCGTTGTCCTTTGACCGACAAGACACGCTCTTTGAGCGATATGGTAATCTCGTTCTTGGTCAAACCGGGTAAATCCAGCATAATTTTATACGCCTCATCACCTTCAATGATATCACAGTGGGGTGCGAAATCTCTGGATTCATCCGTTAACGGAACAATTCGCTCCACGAACTGCTGAATATCCTGGCCCAACTGAGACAATTGACGTTCTATATCTATAGTAAAATCGCTCATGACATTGGATTCGTTTATATTCACTTAACCAATGAACAAGAGACGTGCCAAGCTGTAGAACGGGTCTTTGCTCCTGCCGTATTGACAATATTTTATCCGAACTGTCAGAAATTAGGCAACTGAACTATCCGACTATATCATACTGTCAGCTGTGTCAGATGTTTGAAAAAGGCAGGATAGGATATAGAAACGCAATCGGCGCCTTTGATCTGACAGAGGCCCTCGGAGCGAAGCGATAATATTGCCGCAGCCATTGCAATACGATGATCCCCAAAACTATTGAATTGCGCTTCCGCAAACCGATGTTCGGGATTCCCTTGAATAGTAAATCCATCGTCCCGCATTTCAAAGGATACCCCGGCCGCCGATAACATGTCAGCGATAGCCCTCAAACGATCCGTTTCCTTCACCCGAAGTTCACCGGCGCCCTCTACAACGGACTCCCCTTGGGCAAAGGCCATAGCCACAGCTAAAATGGGGAGCTCGTCGATGCAATTGGGAATTTCATCCGGCTGGATCCGAACCGCCCTCAGATCGCTACTCTGCACGGTGATATTCCCTAACGGTTCAACCCCACTCGATTCCATGGGCTGAACCTGAATATCTGCCCCCATGCGCTGTAAAATATCCAACGCTCCTGTTCGTGAGGGATTCAACCCGACCTGTTTCAGTGTTATCTGGGCTGTAGGGTGAACACTTGCTCCCACCAACCAAAATGCCGCCGCAGAAAAATCACCGGGGATCCGCCCTGATTGATTGGGTATAACGATATCTCGATGTGCGGAGATCACGCGGCCTTGGTCATCCCGGTCAATGGGTAGCGCTAACATTCGCTCGGTATGATCCCGACTGGGTATCGACTCCATCACTGTAGTGACATCAGAGCCAAACAGTCCCGCCAGTAACACGCAGGATTTCAACTGGGCGCTGGGAATGGGGAGCTTAAAGTTCATAGCCTGCACTTCATAACCGGGCTGAATGCACAATGGTGCAGTAGCTTCCGCGCTTCCGGAAATGGCAATATGCATCTGTTGCAGTGGATCCAGAATGCGTTTCATAGGCCGCTTGGAAAGCGATTGATCCCCAGTCAAACAAACTCGCACTCCGGCTCCTCCCAGTAAACCGGCTAACAATCGCATCGTAGTGCCCGAATTACCACAATCCAGCGTGATAGCTTCGGCCAGATCGGGCCAACCATCTCGGCCTACCCCCTGAATATGCATGGTATTTTTTTCTTCCTCCACTTCTACTCCCAACCTTCGCAAGCAGTGCAAGGTGGATTGTGGGTCGGCTGCGGTAGAGAAGTTCTCAATCCGCGAGGTTCCTTGGTGTAAGGCCGCAAACATAGCAGCACGGTGGCTTATTGATTTATCGGCGGGCAATTGAATCGTACCGGCTAATCGTTCCGGTGGAATAATCTCGTAATTTGAACTCATCTCACAACTGCTCCAACATCTGTTCAGCTCGTTTGGCAATCTCTAAATTGGGATAGTTCTTCGTAACGGACTCGAGCAAACTTCGTGCTTCTCCACGGTTTCCTAACTGTAAATGGCATTCCGCACTGTGAAACAAGGCCTTGGATACCCACTGATCGTAGGCTTCATACAAAACCTTCACGTTAGAGTACGCTTCTATAGCTTTGTTAAAGCGCTGTTCTTGCTGGTACACTCTCCCCAATCGATATTGTGCCTCCGCTCCTAAATTGATGGTATTGGATTCAGCTACAGATGAGAAATATTCAATGGCTTGATCCGATCGCCCCCGCTGCTGAGCCACAACTCCCAAACCCACTTCGGCCTCGTCATTGCCTTCGCGCAACCTGAGGGCACGCTGATAATAAGATTCTGCTTGATCATAATTACCTGCTACCAAAGACGTGCGCCCTAACCCCAGCATAGCTTCTAGTTCTAGTCGATCATAATTATCCAACAACTGTTGAAAATAAGCCTGTGCTTGCTGGGTGTCCCCTTTCTCCAGGGCAAGCTCACCCAGTATAGCCAGTGTTGGAGCAGCCCGTTCCGAATTTGGATACTGATCCACAATAGTCTGATACGCCTCCTGAGCCCGAACCGTATTATCTTGCTGCTGATAGGCATCCGCTAGATTGTAATAGGCATCGGGCAGTTTGCTTTCACTATTGGTAACCCGAATGTACTGGCGAAAGGCTTTAATCGCTCCCGGATAGTCGCCTGCTTGCAATAAATTTTCAGCCTTTCGATATCGCAATCGATCCGCCGTAGAGGCCCGAGGGTGCTGTGCTAAAAACTCTTCCAGAATAACCGAACTGGAGTCCGGCTGACCAGCCGCTAATTGCGCGTATTGAATGCCGTTTACCGCTTCAATGATATACTCGCTTCGAGGATAATCTTGTAACACTTGTTTATAGGCGGCAATCGCTTGCTTATGATCACCCGCATTGTAGTGGGCGTCTCCGATGTTGTATTGAGATCGAGCTGCCCAGGTGGTGCCCGGATATTTATTGATCAACGTTTTAAACTCGTTGATGGCCTGCGTATAGTTGCCGGTCAAGAAGTAGATATACCCAATGTTATATTGCGCTTGCTCCCTAAGATGAGAATAGGGGTAAATGCGCAACAATTTTCGAAAGGTGCGCACGGCCTCATAACTTCGGTCCGCCCGGTAATAACTATTGGCCACCTGAAACATAGCGTAATCACCACCCGGTTCCGCTCCGATGGCTTTATTATAATAGGTTATCGCTTGGCGATATTTTTTGGTGGCGTAATAGGCATCTCCGATTCGCAATTGAGTATCCGTATCATAAGGAAACAACGCAATGGGTGGGGGATCGTAACTTTCTAAAAACGATTTGAACGGTTCAATTGCCTGGTCAAATCTCCGCATCTCGAAATGGCTCCATCCCAACGCATACTTCGCCGCCCCGGCCATGTCATGATCGGGGTATTCCTCTAAGAATCGGGCAAACCGCGCGCCCGCGGGGCCCCAGTCTTCCAGTTGGTAATAAGAATCAGCGCTCCAGAACAGGGCTTCTCCGCCGATATCCGTATCTGGTGCTTCCTGATAGATACGCTCAAATATAGGCTGAGCCGATTGGTATGCTTGATTACGATATTGCACCCAGGCTTTTTGAAATCGGGCTTGTCGCTTAATCACCGGATCTACATTTACCTGGTGCTCAGCTTCATCAAAAGCGGCCAGGGCGCGTGTATATTCACTGTTAGCGAAGTAAGCCTCTCCCAACAGGGTGTACACCTTTCCTGCTTTTTGCAGTTGCGTATCCCCCCGAATCAACTGGAGCAGAATATCAATAGCCTTGGTATGACGCCCCATCTCAAAAGCGGTAACCGCCCATTCGTAGTAAACCTCTTCCACCCAAAAGCCTTCTTGGTACTGATCGCCAAACTCCTGAAAAGTTTGCAGGGCTTTATCATACCGCCCGCCCAGTTTTTCATTTACCGCTTTATAATATAGCGCTTTGCGGGCCAGTTGATCGTTGCCTTCCGCTGCTTTTGCAAAGGAATCAGCTGCCCAATGATAGATATTCTGTTTATGGTAAACCCAAGCCAAGCCATAATGGGCATTTCGCACCCGATCAGAATCACCATATTGACGGATATATTGCAAGTAATAGCGTGATGCTCGGTCGTAATTATTTAGCACATTATAACTTTCGGCGATCAAATAAACCGCTTTCGCTCTCTGATCACCTTCTAAATAGGGCATAGCATCTTGAAAAGCGGTTATGGCCTGCTGATAATTCTTTTCCTGGTAGTAAGACTCCCCCAACGCCGTACCGATCCGACGAGTCATGGGATCATTCGGGTAGCGCTCACGCAACAACTCAAAAGCCTGAGTAGAAGCCTCATAGTTTAACTCACTCAAAAACAGACGCCCCCGGGCATATAGTGCTTTGGGCGACCATTCCGACTCGGAATAGGTATCGGCCAGTTCGAGAAATATATCCCGAGCTCTGTCCAATTGGTCATTAGAAGCCGCGGCCTCAGCCATCCAATAATAAACTTCCGCAGCTACCTCGGGCTCCAGCTGATGATCCAATGCATCTCGGTAGTGGGCAATGGCTTGATCATATCGTTCTTTGTTAGATGCAAAATGCCCCAATTGTATAAGAAGCGTATCACTATAGGATGAGTTCGGATACCGCTGAACAAAACGTTCCAAAAATGGCGCACCCTGTTGGGGATCCAAGGCAAAACTATTCCATGCCCAAGCATAATTCCCCAATTCGGTTAGTGCTAGTGGTTCAAAGTCGGGTCGGTCGTCGCGCCATTGTTGAAGCATCAACCAAGACTGCTCAAACATTCCCAATTGATGTAATTGCAGGGCATGCTCAATCTGTTGATTGGATGAGGAAACCTCTGTTCCTAATGAAAAACGCTCCCCAATCCCATTGTGCAGATCTGACTGGGCAAATAGATTGGGAATAAGGCCCCCAAAAAAAAGTAATGTTACGAAAGTCTTTCGACCAAACCAGCTGTTAGACATACGACAATTAATACTAGTAGAGTCACTGTTCAGGTCGATGAATATACCAAGAATGCAGATATGGTGTGATCTCCGAAAACCAAGTCATGAGGCTACTAACCGATATTGGAAAAGAATTAAATATCCAGATAGTGCATCAACTCGCTGGCACGAGATCTCATTTCCACATCGACCATGGCTTCTCGGGATTGGGTAGTCACCAAATAGTCATAACGACGTAATGTGGCCACGATCCGATCAATCTGTTTAAGGTTCAGTTTGAACGAAATTGTCAGCCCATCTTCAACATGTTGGGGGGCTTCTACGGTTAGGCCTAAAACTTTGCCACCTTCCGATTCAATAAGATTAATAATTTCGGAAAGAGTAAAATCACGCTCGGCCATTTCGATGGATATCACCGCACCGTGTTCGGCTAGGTTCAACATATCCGCCAGTGCTTCCAGCACCGCACTTTTTTGGATAACACCATCATATATCAAGTCAGCAGTAACAACAGGCAAGACGCACAATTTATAGTTGAACATCAACTGTGCGGCTTCGAATATATGTTGACTTTGGCGAACATAGATGGGTTTGTCTAAAGCGATATCATCAATCACCGCATCTTTTTGGTTCGCGTTTTGCTCAATATCGGGGCGACGAGCAATCCCGCTTAGCTCTTGCGTTTCGGCATCCACCACCGGAAAAGCATCCCAACCAAGCTCGTGAAGCGTAGACCAAGCTTTGGTTATCGTAGAAGAACCAACCAGCGCTGAAACACCTTGATCTGTTAATGAGCGTACTAGCATAGCTTTGGGATTAGGTGAATACCACTTTCTAGTTAAACAACTGATAGCTCATAATCAATTCCATCGATCATCTGCTGTAATTTATGTAAATATTTAGGCGCGATGGTGAAGCTGATGATCACATCATTGCCTTCGTAATGTTCCTTATCGACATGAGCGACATTATGTAAATAGGCAACCGCTTTATAATGTTTCACTGGAATTCGCATTTCACGATATACATGATCTTCTTCAATAAGATCTGTAATAGCTGTTCTAAGCTTGGACAAGCCAATTCCACGAAAAGCTGAGATGAAAATCGCATGGGGATAATCCGCCTTCAGCCCCTTCAGACGTTGCGCATCTACTTTATCCACCTTGTTGAAGACCATGACCATTTTCTCATGCTCAATATCCAGCTCATCCAGGGTCTCTTCTACCACTTCTATATATTCTTCTAACATAAAGGCAGAAGCATCAATTACGTGAAGCAGAATGTTTGCATCTCGCACTTCATCCAGCGTGGATTTGAAACTCTCGATCAAATTATGCGGCAGTTTTCTGATAAACCCTACGGTATCAGAAAGGAGTATGTCATGATCTCCAATTTCAACACGACGCACCGTAGAATCGAGCGTTGCGAATAATTGATCTTCCGCCAACACACCGGTATCGGTTATGGCATTCATAAGCGTGGATTTCCCAGCATTGGTGTATCCCACCAACGCTACTTTATTCATACCACTACGGCCTTTACGCTGGGTAATTCGTTGCCGGTCTAACTTGTCCAGCTTATCCTTCAAAATAGAGATGCGCTTATCAATTAACCGGCGGTCGGTCTCGATCTGGGTTTCTCCCGGCCCCTTGGTGCCGATTCCCCCTTTTTGGCGGGAAAGGTGCGTCCAGAACCGGGTTAAACGAGGAAGCAGATATTGTAACTGGGCAAGTTCAACCTGGGTTTTGGCTGCCGCGGTTTTGGCACGGGAGGCAAATATATCCAGGATCAAACCACTGCGATCCAAGACCTTGGTTTTAGTCTGCTTTTCGACATTACGAATTTGGGTGGGAGATAGATCATCATCAAAGATAATCGTCTCTATACCCCGTTCTCCAACCAGATGTTTAATCTCTTTTAGCTTCCCGCTACCTACATAATAACTGGGGTCTGGATGAGTACGATTTTGTAACATTTTTTCAACCGTAACTCCTCCCGCGGTATCGGTCAGCAGTTGTAGTTCATCTAAATATTCTTCCGCCTGAACGCGTATGGTATCTGGCCCATACAGGCCTACTAAAAGGGTGCGTTCCTTTTCAATATCTGTGTTTTGTACTTCGTCTAGCAATCAGATCTATTAGGTGTAGAGTTATAATGAGATGGATGAATGCTTGCTCTCCTATAAATACCAGTGAGAAATGCTATTCATCTGCGTTATACTGTTTGATATCCGCAGTATGCGTAGTATAACAGTTAAACCGCCGTCCTAGTTTATGAGACAAGATACGCTGAAATTCAGAAGCTTGCCGTGAAGGTACATCCAGCTTCAAGCGTACACTTTGTTTAGGTATTCCATTTTTTTGATCATCGACCACATAGAAGAATGAATACTTGTGTAGATCTTTTCCGGGCTCTTCCCGTTCAACAAAATCGTTAATTTGATGCCAAGCTATGGTTTGAGACGGATCATTAATATTCTTTACAATTCCATGATCGGTTATATATCGTTTAGACATCAAGTAGCTAGCCACAAACCAATTGATGCCCATCCAACCGTAACACGCCAAAGCTACTTGTGAGGTAGTTTCATTCACAAACCAAGCGGTAAAGACAGTTAATGCTATAAAGCTCAAAAAAATGGTGGAAAACAGTGGGAATCCGCGAAGCTTTCCCGCGCGCCAGGTCATCCGAACATTCCTCAGTCGAAGTGCGTTCAGCACGGTCATCAGCGATAGCAATGATGTAGCCAGCGTAAAAAATGCCAGCATAATCATAAACAGCGTATCCGACTGTGGTATCCACGCTAATTCATTCATGATTGCTTCGCTTGAGTTGGGTTATACCAGGTTGAAATAATCGTTTCTATGATCAGTAATATAACGGCAATTATGGCAAACCATTGCCAGATTTCTTGGCCGAAGGTAGCTTTTTTCAAAGTTTCTTCGAATTCTCGATCTGATAACGAACCAGCAGTAATATCATTACGTATATGTAACGAGTTCCCGGCCCTTTTTTCAAGCTCGGATAGTGTTTTTTCGCTAAATATCGATTCTTCTAATGTTAGGTTTAGCCCTATCGCATAGGAGGTATCCGGACTATTAATGGTTATCCAGCCCGGTTGCCAATCTTCTTGATTCGCCTGAATACGAACACCCCGGCCGAGTCCAGAAATAGGATGCACTTGTGGACGATATGAAATGTCATTGACCAGTAAACTTACATTTTGAACATCTTCCAACGGACCCGTCCAGGTGAATTGAGGCTGAATACTTTCTTTTTGTATATCCGGCACCTCGCCGGAAGCCAAATACACACTGGTTTGATACCAAAGCGGGGCAAACAATGGGTGATAGGGTAATTGCGACCAATCACCATTTAATCCCACCGTGGCAATCATAAAATGACCTTGCCCCAGGGGCGAATCCAATAATATGGGATCCTGTGTATCGGTTTGTATGACGGTTCGCTGCCCACCAGATTGTCCTTGAGCTGCCAAACGATAGTAATAATTAACCGGAATGGGAGCTACACGCACCCAATTTCCATCACTGGCTTCTGCTTCGAATATACCCTCGAATATGGGATGTTGGGCTACCACGGTTTGTATTGATGCAATAGGTTGCGTTCCGCCAAAAGTTCCATTTATCCCTTGTATTTGTCCTATCCGCCATTTTTCAAATGCAGCGTTATAGGATTGGATATCCATATTGGCCGCGGGAAATAACAACACCCCTCCACCTTCTTGCACAAATTGCGATATGGAATTAACAATATAGGTAGGGAATTCTTTCCAGCCATCCAGTACCACCGCATCGTAAGCAGATAGTTGGGTGGGTTCAAAGGAGGATCTATTCTTCGAATGCCATTGCAGTACCTCCTGATCATCTTGACTGACCTCGATTAATGTCTTGAAGAACGACTCTTGAGGCGCGTTAGCCTCTTCATCATCTTGCAAGTATAACACCTTTCGCTGATTGGAAATATGAATGGCAGAGCGATGAATGTTATCAACGGGGAAATCATCCCCATCAAGCTCCACTTCCAGTCGCTGTATTCCCGGTTTTTGTGCGACTAATTCAAATCCGAAGGTTCTGCTGGCTCCGGGTTCAATATCTGTCTCATACTGCCCTACAATATTCTCATTATGGCGTAATGACACATATTGGTTGACCGCAGCAATTGCTCCGGTGTTTCTAACCGTCACTTCTACGGAAAATGGCCGTTGAGTGGCAATGAGCGACCCAGCAATCTGAATATCTTCAACTACCAGGTTAGATAACTGTGCCTCTCCGGTTCGGACATACTGCACCTGATGACCTTGTACTAAACTCTGCTCCTGTATCCACGCAAATGAGTCTGATAATTGATCCATCGCCCATGCTTGGCCATCACCAAAAACATACCAGTGCAGCTGACCGGGCACCCGAGAGGGCGTTTGCTGAAGCGAAGCAGCCAATGCTTTCCATTGTGAATCCAGTTGAAAGGGCACCGCGCGAACGTGAATATTTTGCAATCGTTCTCTAGCCTGATCCGCATTCAACCACTGCGTCACTGAATATTGATCATCGATACCTTGGGTTGCCCATACCAAAAAACGATCATCCGCATTGGATTGCGTTATTACCTGCTCGGCCAATTCCTGGGCCTGAGCCAGATAGGGACCTTGTGCATCTACCCGATCCATACTGGCACTGTTATCCAACACTAATACAACATAATCACCGTTAGACTGCACGCCGCCCGTCAATGACGGAGGCAAGAATGGACGTGCTAATATCATGGCCAACAAGGTGATGGCTACCACGCGTATAACTAAAAGCAAATATTCCTTTAGCTTTAAACGTTTCATCGCTTTCTGTTTTATCTTCTGAAAAAATATCAGCGATGAAAACGGCAGCTGCTCCGGTTTTCGGATCCGCCAAAAGTGTACAGCTATCGGTATTGCTACCGCAGCTAACGCAAATAAAAAAAGCGGGTTCAAGAAACTCATCTGCCAGAAAAAATTTGTACTTTAGGCTCGCGTCGCGATCATGATAGATAATGGTTTGAACTACTAAACTAAAATATTAGAACTGATATTTTGCAGTTTGTCAAAAAAGTAAAAGCCGTTTACTCACTTCAACGTTTCTTCTGGATATCCAGCCTACTGATTGTCGGATTAACGGCTTGCTCCGGGGAGCCGGAACATCAACATTGGTTAAAAGCAGTCCCTGAAAATACCATCGCTGTTATTACGCCCGAGGAAGACGCTACGATATCCTCAATTTTAGATTCGGAGTTTATTCCTTTTTTGGATGATATTAGTTCTTCTGCAATACCCATTACCAAAGCTCTGGAAACCCAAACCAATACACCGGTCCCCATTCTCGGTATGCTTCTCTATCCGGTAACCGCCAACCAATGGCAACCAGTATGGATAGGTGAGGTTCATGAAGATTTTTTACCACAGGCCTCGCAACGGTTTTTTAAGGAGTTCACCCAAAATAATTATCACTTCCAGGGGCAAACCATTCACAAATTACATGTAGCTGAACGTGAACTTTATGCGGCACAGTTGAACGAATGGATACTCATCTCAGAATCAAGTTTTGGGGTCGAGGAATGCATCCGCAGTTATTTGGGCTCAGAGCCGTCCATACAGTTGAAAAAACAACAGCTTGGCAACAGTAAATTTATTTTTAACACTCCGCATGGGAATAACTGGATACAACAACTCAGCAAAGTTACCTATCGCCCCATGATGGACAGCTTATTTCAAGGCACCCAACCGGTGGTCTTAGATGTCAATCAGGCGGCGCGGGACAGTTCCAACCAACTGCAGATGAAAGGTACCATTCCCGTTTCTTCGGACCAGTCATCGGCATTGATTTCAGCTCTGTCTGGTGAGCCCGCCGAGTTGCAGCTAGACCGATACATTTCTGCCAATGCCGCTGCTTTTTCCATTTTTCGGATGCCACCGCGAAAAGTACCTCCTACGGTTGCTGAACCCACCGCTTTGGATTCGTTGTTACTGAATGATCGCGAATTGTACGATCGCATCTATGCCACACTAGATCCGGAATTCGCCTTGGTAATGTATGAAGAGTCGGGATACTTGTCTGAGGAGGAATATTTGTGGATCCGGCATTTGTCTGATTACCGATCCTTTTATCAAATCTTGCGTGAGCTCTCGCGTGATGGTTATATCGATCGCAGTGATGATGTTTTTCATGTATCCAGTACCATTCTGGGGCAGTTGATCAGTTCAGAAATGGGGATGCTCAGTGACTTTTACCTGGGTACCAGTTGGAAGGGGGCCATCATCTCTAAACGAAAAGGGCTTACCGAAAGCGTTAAGTCCGATCGAAGTCGCCGACGGGTCATTTATTATGATGAGCAGTATATGAAGCTTCGTGAATACTGGCCGGAAAAGCTCAGTGGATTTGTAATGGCTAACAGTGAACGCTTTCGCGATTTTATTGATCCCTTTTTGAGTCCCGATCATTATGTGGATGTGATTACATCGAAGTTTGATGTATTGACTATGACCTTTCAGCAACAGAACACCGATCAACAAAGGGAAATCGCCTTTACGTTAAACACGTACATGCGTGAACGCAACAATCTACCCTACGAAGAACGATGGATTTATCCACTTAATAATGTAGCATTGAGTGGAAAGGCTGTCTTGGCTGATATCGGAGGAAGCGTTCGTGATGAAGTTATTTTTGCCACATCGGGGGGGCAGGTATCGGCATTGGCCAGTGATGGTACCACCGTATTAGAAACCAGTACAGGTACCGACAAACCGATCGGATCACCCGTAGTTTATGATTGGTATGGTAACGGACAGGATGCCATCATGATAGCTGCCGGAAATAAAGTATACGCGTGGAATACCGCCGGCGAGCTGTTACCCAAATTTCCCTTTGAGCTAGACGAACGCATCACTACTCCGCTCTCCGTCGTGGATATCACCCGTGATGGGATACCCGAAATTGTAGTTGCCACAGCCGATCGAACCATCCATGTATTGAACGGGCGCGGTAACGACATTGAAGGATGGCCTCACACCACAAACACCCAAATAACCCGTGCCCCGGTATTTAAACAAATCGATGGTCAATGGTCTTTGTGGTCATTTAGCGGTAACACTTTGCACGCTTGGCAACAAGATGGCTCCCGAAGACCCGGTTATCCGAAATTTATTAAAGCCAGTTTCGCCGGCCAGCCTGTTCCCGTTAATTCTCAAATTTATGGTAATAGTACCGATGGCAATTTCTATGTCATAGGTACTGATCCGGTTATCAACGATACGTTAAACGCACTGAATGTTCAGCAAGATGGCCTACTCAGTGGTTTGCGAAAACAAGACGAACCTGACTCCGTTCGTACTGAGGCCGTATATGTTTCTAATTCATCCTTGGTTGGAACACCTTCGATACAAAACTTAACGTTGCGTAATCAAGAAGATCAAACAGTTAACGAACTTGCCTATCTGACAGCAAGCGCAAACGGGTCAATCTTCATTTTAAATAAAGAAGGACAATTGCGCTATACCCAGAGTATGGGTCAGCCCACGAACGAAACCTTTTCCCCCCTCATCTACGACATTTATCAGGATGGCCGCCCCGAAGTGATTAACCTGGCCAGTTTTGGACGACTATATGCTTGGGAAATCCTGTCTGATCAGCGCATGTATTCACTACCTACAACCGCCATGTCCTATCCCGTTTTTGTGGATTTGGATAGCGATGGATATACCGAACTAATCGCCCAGACCAAAGACGGGCTACGATGCTGGAGCCTGTCCGATCAGCAGTAATTAATTAGCTTTGTTAGGTAACGATCTCGGTAACTGCGTCCTCAACATCCAGAAAATGGAAATCGAAGCCGTGCTCCAGCAGTTTTTGGGGCACAACATTTAAACTGGCGGTTAGAAAATCACTGACTTCCCCCCAAGCGATGCGCAGAGCAAAAGTAGGTACCTTTAGCCAAGAGGGACGATGTAATGCTGCGCCCAGAGCATCGGCTAATTCATTCATGGTAACTGGGTTGGGCGCACATAAATTATAGGGTCCGTTCATCGTTTCGGCTTCCACCGGAAACCACAACCCCCGAACCAGATCGTGCATATGAATCCAAGGCATGTATTGCGTTCCGTCCCCAATGGCTCCACCCACAAATAGTTTAAAAGGTAACAGCATTTCAGAAAGTGCCCCGCCATCTTCTTCTAAAGCAATTCCAATACGTGGATTGACTACTCGCACGCCCAGCGCTTGTGCCGGTTTCGAGGCATGCTCCCAATCAACACAAACCTGTGCTAAAAAGTCCTCCCCCGACGGATACGCCTCATCAGCCACTTCTCCACCTGGGGTATTGCCATAATAACCCACCGCGGATCCCGAAATAAACAGCTCGGGCCGATGTTCAGAACTCGTTTCCCGCATGGCCTCGACCAGTTTCTTCGTGGACTCTATCCGACTGTCATAAATCCTGGTTTTAATTTCATCCGTCCAGCGCTGATCAAAAAAATTGGCTCCGGCCAAATTGATCACCACATCTGCCCAAGCCATACTTTCCGCTAATTGATCATCCCAACCTACAAAGCTGTAGTTTTTAGCTGCTTCTTTTTTATGCTCATCGGGATGGCGTGATACGATTCGCAAATAGTATCCCTGTTTAAGTAAATAATCTGAGAGGTAGGTCCCGATGAAGCCTGTTCCACCAGTGATAAGTATATTCATACGAGGTATAGGATCAGATTAGAGGTCTGTTACAGAATAATGACATCGTGGAGAGCAAAATCATTCCTTATAGGTCCAACAAGTGATAATTAGCCAACCAACTGATAGACCAATTCCAGATATACAAACATGGCTGGCGCTGATACCATAAGTGCGTCCATACGATCAAACATTCCCCCGTGACCGGGCAACAAGTTAGATGAATCCTTGACCCCCGCTACTCGCTTAAATTTACTTTGTGTTAAATCCCCCACCGGGCCAATGATACTAATCAACAAGGGAAGAGGAAGCAGCCAGAATAATTCAAGGGGAAAACTTTGTGGATAAATACTATAGATAATTAACAGGCCGGCATAAGCACCCACTATACCTCCCGCGAATCCCTCCCAAGTTTTATTGGGGCTAATCATAGGGGCCAGTTTGTGTTTCCCCAAACTTTTTCCAGCAAAATAGGCAAACACATCATTACCCCAGACCATAAGAAATAACGCAATGGTCAGAACCACCCCACTGAGGTCACCTCCCATAGGTTGCATACGAATATCCAGTAAGGCGCGCAGTCCTATCCCCGTATAGAGCGCCCAAAATGGGGTACTGACTAATTTTAACAACTGACGCTGCTTATCGTTAGATCGTAATTCGGCAATGATTAATCCCAAAAACCAAACGATACCCATAAACTGAGCCATCTGCCATTCGGGAATCAGCAGGATTAAAAAACTACCCAGGTAGGTAAACGGCTGATTTACAGGCAGATCACATTTTTCGGAGATGGGTATGACCTCATGTACCAGAACTCCCAAAATAAGAATCAACAAAGCTTGTAGGAAGAATCCGCCTGCCCAAGTAGCGGCCAGAACAACTGCTGCGGCTGGTATTGCAAAAAGTATACGTTGGGTTAGGTTTGATGCCACGAAATTATATTATTTACCTATTATGAAGTCTGATTCGAGTCTTGATTCCTCTGATCGGAATTAGGATCTGCTTCTTCCCATTTCTGAATGGCTTCGCGGGCGCGCTCCTCAAATTCAGATGGCACATAAACGTACACTAAGGCCATTTCCCCTACATTTAAGCTGTAGGCAGAATCTCGTTTGGATAAGATATTGGCTGGTATCTGCTGATCGGCCAAATAGTTCTTTACCATTTCAGCTTCATAATCGGTGCTGCATTCATAAATGCAGGACCAATTTTCAATTTCGTTCGGTTTTGAGTCTCCAAAAAACATAATCAATCCGTTAGCTTGCCCCATCAACGTCTGTAGATGACGCTGCTTTGTCTAATGAGGAAAGATGATAAATGTACCAGAATAATCCCACTCCACTTCCCACACTTATTACTAGCAACCAGAGAGGGGGAGCCGATTCGGGGTTTACTTCCATAAAAGAAGAATCGGGAAAAAAAGCTATCAACAAGATTCCACCAGCGTTATTAATCAAATGAGCAACCATAGCTGGAATCAAGCTGCGTGACTTCCATGTTATCACTGCAAGTATAATTCCAATAACCGATAATGGAATGACCTGAGTCAATCGTAAGTGAAAAAAACCGAATAACAGGCCACTTACCAATATACCCATGCCTATGGTGCCACTCCGTTCTACGGCACGAAGCACATACCCTCGGAATAGCACTTCTTCACAAATAGCGGGCACCAAAGCCACATGAAGTAAAGTCATGCCCAACCATTGATTTCCCGCCAGATAATCTTGTAACACCTTGATTTGGACTTGCTCCATCTGCAGGTACGACTCCGGAAAGGGTAACAGCGAATTTACCCATCCCAAGAACCAAATAGTAGGTTGAAGCAATATGATCAATAATCCAGCCAGTAGCGAGTAGTTAATAATTTGCGAGCGAGGTTCTTTGATCCATCGTATGTATTGGCTTCGTTCCTTTGGGTTGGTATGCAAACGCAAAATCCATAGGGTACCCAGCAAAATAACCAGAATTTGCCCTGAAGAATTACCCCAAAACAAAAGATCGATGTGCCCTTGTATCAGTGCATTGATATCCAACGTTTCTATGGAGACATCCCGGGTGGCAAATAGGAGAGCTAAAAAAACGAGCGGTCCCACAGTCTGAAATACGAAGAAGGCGATGACGATCCACATCAAAGCCATTAACCATTCTGGAAAACCATGGCGTTGTACCCAAGGACGCTGCTCCAATGCTGATCTGCTTCCTAAGCCTGACCATTCACTATTCATACTTATCCAATCTAATTATCCAGACTACAAAATTGACGCGCAGAAGTTATAATGTTTCTTCCGGTTCTTCCGCAAATATTTTTACGCCAATCATACCAGTAACCACATTGAATATCCCACTAAAGGCACCCGCCAGTAGAAAGTTTCGCAATGTACCCCAAATAGTTTGCTGCTTCTTAGTTTCCTGGTATACCGAATCGATCATCATCTGCTTTTGTTGTTCAGGCACGTCCATCATTTCATAACTAGCAATCATATGATCTCGAATTGCAATAACATAATCGGGATCAATCAATACCCAAGCTTTGGTTAAAAGCGTCTGGATTAATGCCACTGCCAACCCTGCTAAAAAACCAACCAAAGCCCCCCGACCTAGTTTCATTTTTTTATCCACTTCTCTGGTGTAATGCCAAACAGCCAGCATACCCGCAAAAGCGCCCATCAAACAAGGTATTATGGTACCCGCGTCTATACCAGCAAACATAGAACCCTCAGGTTCAGAGTTAATTCGCATGTAACCGGCAATGATACTAATGATGAATGTGATCACGCCCACCAAGAGTGCGGCTACGGACACAGAAGTCCAGTAAGACGGTTGCTTCTCTTCAAAATCTAAATCGCTCATAATTTTCTGCTCTGATCTGGTTAACTCCGAATATAAAAAGTGGCTGAAACGCTCAGGGCAATCCCCAAGACTAATCTACTGGATAAGGTATTATCCCACATCCCAATAAGATTAAACAGAACATCTGCAATGTTTAACAATAACCAAAATAAGGAAATAACGCCCCAAAGCTTTTTTCCCGTTGGTAAATTAGAACCGAACACCGCCCCTAGGATCCAACCTCCAAACAGTCCCAGATATATTCCTAAACATCTACTGCACACCGGCATAATCCAGCCATTTATGATATAACACCGATCAGCAATTTGATGACACAGGGACTGAAATATCAAACGGTAGGGGATTGCTCGCTGAAGGAATTCAGAGGCATCCCCCCAAATACCAGGACCGAAAGCGAAAAGAACAGGGATCCCCAATGCGATTCCGATCCCCCATTCAAAGGTAGGTGTATAGTGCTTCATAAATGATCTGGTTACTATGATTTAGAAGGCTTGGCAAAACCCTCCACAACCTACTATCTCATAGCATGCCGTAATTACTATTACCATTTGTACAATATAAGAAGGGATTGCCATGCTATGATCGCAACGCCATTTCCTTTTTCGTAATCCACTCTACTCATTGAGTAGCATAGAAATATCCAGTGCTTTAGCCGAGTGGGTTATCGCACCTACCGAAATGAAATCCACGCCCGTTTCCGCAATACTTCTGACCCGTTCCAACGTTACATTTCCAGAAGCTTCAGTGGTTATACTCCCCTTCACCTGCTGAACCGCCGTGGACATATCCAGCAGCGACATATTGTCAAGCATTACAATATCGACGCCTCCTACTTTCAGTACTTGATCCAGTGTATCCAGATCGGGTACCTCGATCTCAATTTTCACATCTAAACTGTGAGAATGTTTATACGCTTGACAGCGTTGAATCGCTTGTTTAATTCCCCCCGCCATAGCAATATGATTCTCCTTGATCAAAAATAAATCGTCCAACCGCATGCGGTGATTGTTGCCACCGCCCAACCGAACGGCCCATTTATCCAGATAGCGGTGTCCAGGAATGGTTTTGCGGGTATCCAGTATTTTAGTACCTGTTCCCTGAATAGCTTCCACGTATTGGTGGGCCACACTGGCTACCCCGCTCATCCGCTGCATGAAATTCAATACCGTTCTTTCCGCGGTCAGCAAGCGATTCGTAGGACCATAGGCCGTTGCCACTAATTGCCCGCGTTGTACGTGATTTCCATCCTTCAATGAGCTGTCTAAAGAAATTTGATCATCCAGCTGCTGAAAGATATAAGCCGCCAACTCAAGACCAGCGATAATACCATCCTCTTTGGCAATGAACTCCGCCTCCGCCATTTCGTCCCCATGATACGTTGCCTCTGTAGTGATATCTCCCAATCCGACATCTTCTTTTAGGGCTAGGGCAACAATGTATTGATAGGCTGGCTTAGACGGTTGATGGTCAGTAGTCATGTAGTTAAACGCTGTTACTTAATTTCCCCAGATATCAATTTAAGCCACTTCAGACATCACTTGTAGTAGAAAATCTTTGGGGGCTCGGCGTGGTTTTCGAGTTTCTTTATCAATAAAACACAGCGTTACCTTTCCTAATACATGATCTACATCACTGCGATCGGTAGTAACGCGATAATGGGTTTCTAATTTAATACCGGGTTTCTCGTAAACATAAACATGTATATGCATCATGTCATCGTAATAGACTGGAGCTTTATAATCCAGTTCGACATTGATTACCGGCAACATAATTCCATTTTCTTCCAGCTGCTTGTATGAGTATCCCAATTTACGAATCATCTCCGTACGTGCGGCTTCGAAATACTCTACATACCGACCATGGTAAACATATCCCATCTGATCAGTTTCGTTGTATCGAGTTCGCAGTTTATGCACGAAATGGACAATAGGGGTTTGTTTCGGTAACATCATAGCTGGGTAGCTCTCTCTTGATTGTTGGAAACTCGAAAGGTCAAATACTCAATTCTATTGTTCTTTATAAGCTCCGATGGATGCATATTTATCAATTCTTTGTTCGACCAACTTGGGCGGCTTCATCTTACCCAGTCGATCCAGTGATTCCAGAATTTGTTTTTTCACCGCGGACGCAGCCTTTTCATAATCTCGGTGCGCGCCTCCTAAAGGTTCCGGAATGACGCCCTCAATAACCTCTAAGTTTTCAAGATCATCGGCCGTCAACTTGAGTACCGCGGCGGCTTGTTCTTTATAATCCCAAGTTTTCCATAAAATTGAGGAACAAGATTCCGGGGCGATCACCGAGTACCATGTATACTCCATCATATACACTTCGTTCCCCATACCGATTCCCAAAGCACCACCGCTGGCCCCTTCGCCAATCACAATGGTAATAATGGGAACCTTAAGTGTGGCCATGCGCTTTAGATTTTTGGCAATAGCTTCCGCCTGTCCGCGCTCTTCAGCTTCCATGCCTGGATAGGCCCCAGGCGTGTCTAGCAGTGTGATAACCGGAATGCCGAACTTTTCTGCAGTCTCCATCAATCGGAGTGCTTTGCGATAACCTTCGGGATTGGGCATCCCAAAATTGCGATACTTGCGCGTATTCGTATCTCGTCCTTTTTGGTGTCCCATGATCATCACCGACTTTCCATCTATGGTCGCCAAACCGCCTACAATAGCATTATCGTCACCATAATAGCGGTCGCCGTGCAACTCAATAAAGTTATCGGTGATTTTATAAATGTAATCGAGTGTGTAAGGGCGATCCGGATGCCGTGCCAATTGCACTCGCTGCCAACGCGTAAGATTACTGAAAATCGAATCACGCAATTCATGAACTCGCCCCTTCAAACGTTCAATTTCAGGGCCTAGAGCATCATTATCAGCTAATGACAGCTCACTGAGTTCCGCAATTTTCTGTTCCAGATCCGCTATGGGTTGTTCAAAATCGAGATACTGCATGATTTATCTATAATTCGGTGGTGAACAATCTGTGAATATACAAAGATCATCATCCATTCGAAGGAGCAACTGCAATTTCATTTCAGTTTTATAAAATACCGATTAGGCTTTGAATTTTCAGCAGCCATACCCTCCAAATCGCTTCTAAAACGATGCCTTTCGACATCTTGGAGACCCCTTCTTCCCGTTCACGGAAAATAATGGATACCTCCTTCAGCCTAAATCCCGCTTTAAAAGCACGAAAATGCACTTCGATTTGAAATGCATAGCCGTTAGAGCGGATCTTATCCAAATCGATAGCTTCAATTACCTTGCGATGTAAACACTTAAAACCAGCGGTTGTATCTTTGACCGGAAGCCCGGTAATGAAACGAGCATATAAATTAGCCGAATAGGATAAAAATAAACGAGACAATGGCCAGTTAATGATGCTAATACCGTTTGAATAGCGAGACCCTATAGCCACATCTGCCTCACCCTGTTTTACAGTTTGAATGAGCTTGGGCAAATCATCAGGACTATGTGAGAAATCAGCATCCATTTCACATATATAGGAATACCCGTGAGTGTATGCGTATCTAAATCCCTCTACATAGGCCGTTCCCAAGCCCTGTTTGCCCTCTCGCTCAATGAGGTGAATTTGATCCGGATAGATTTGTTGTTTGTGCTTTACCACCTCAGCAGTTCCATCCGGCGATCCATCATCGATAACCAGCACATCAATGGGTTCACTCAAGCGCATCACATGCTCTATGATTCTCCCAATATTATGGGATTCGTTATAGGTTGGAATAATGACTATCGATTCGTGACTCATGAAATTCTATAATCCTCTGGCTCGCAATACTGTAACAAAGGTATTGACTAAAATTTTAAGATCCATACGCAACGATCGATTTTCCAGATAAAATAGATCATACCGTATCTTTTCTTTCACATCTTCCATATCGGAATCGTATTTCCACTTTACCTGGGCCCATCCCGTGATTCCCGGACGCACCCGTAACCGTCGCGTATACAGAGGGATCTCTTGTTTAAACTGATCAACAAAATGTGGACGTTCCGGCCGTGGACCAACCAAGCTCATCTCTCCTTTTAATACGTTAACAAACTGTGGAAGTTCATCGAGTCGAAATTTTCGCAACCAATGACCAACCGCAGTAATACGGGGATCATCTTCCTTCGCCCATACGGGACCACTTTCGGATTCCGCGTTAGCTTTCATGGTACGAAATTTATACATCGTAAAGGGTTTCCCGAATCGACCCACACGTTGCTGCTTGTATATGGCTGGACCTTGGGAGGTTATCTTAATTAAGATGGCAATAATAATTTGCAGTGGTAATGTGACCATCAATATTAGTAAAGCGATAACCACATCCATAATACGCTTTACTACTTTTTCCCAAACCGGCATGGGATCGGTCATTATATCTATTAAGGGAAGGCCAAATATCTGATTGGTCTTATTTAACCCTTGAATTTGTTGGTAGAAATCTGGCAATATCTTGATGGATAATCCGGGTATATCCAAAATATCCAGCAATTGAAGCCACTCTTCTTCATGATCCGGCCGTTCGGTGATAATCACATCGGTGACATTATGCTCAGCAATCAGAGTGGGAAGTTCAGTATAATTTCCCAACATACTAATCTCTGTAGATCGTTGGGTCAGTGAGGATTCCGGCCCCTGTACAAATCCCGTAATACTAACGCCCAAGGTAGGATGTTGCCGAATAGTTTCCACCACATCTTTGGCCTGCTGGCTAGTTCCTACCACGATGGCTTTTCGCAAATTTAAAGATCGTTTGGCTAAAAGACGCTGGGTGGTTCGCAATGTCAAGCGGCCAAGTAACAAGGAAGCAAACACCGTAATCCAATATTTCAGTACGATAGTACTAGCATCCAACAAGAGCGACTCGGTGCTCACTGTTACCGCAAAAAAGAGTAGTAAAATTCCCACAAAGCTTGATTTGAGCAAACGTATGGTTTCATCAAGTCTGGAGATCAAAAAAACATTGGTATACATGCCCCCGCCGGCCAGTACCAAGATCCAATAAACGGATAAAATAATAGCACCTAACTCCCATGATATCTGCCAGCTATACTCAAAAATGGATTTATCCAAATCCAGCCATTCGGCATAGACCTGCCAAGCCAGTTGGAGCATTATCAGATCCACCAGGATGGTAGCAACAATCTCTTTATACGAAGTCTGATTCGTCAAATCCTGTTATAAATTTGTACTTTTAGCGTCTTCTGATCTCACTTTTATAATCAATCAATAAATCTTACACCGAACTCTTGTTTGAATTAAAAGCTACAGCTTCCTCAACTAAAGCTCGTCTGGGCAAACTTACAACAGACCACGGATCTATTGAAACACCAATTTTTATGCCCGTGGGAACGGTGGGTTCCGTTAAGGCCGTAAAGCAAGATGAGCTCATCCGGGATATCCGGGCACAGATCATTTTAGGCAACACCTATCACTTATACCTGCGGCCGGGGTTGGATATCATGGAAGATGCCGGTGGCCTGCATGAGTTCATCAACTGGGAGCGGCCCATCTTGACTGATTCCGGAGGGTATCAGATCTTTTCCTTGTCCGATCAACGAAAACTGGATGAGGAAGGAGCGCATTTCAAGAGTCATCTGGACGGATCCAAACATACCTTTACCCCGGAGAATGTTGTGGATATTCAGCGAGAACTGGGATCCGATATTATTATGTTGCTGGATGAATGCCCACCCTATCCGGCCTCCCGTGAGTACGTGGAAGACTCGATGCATTTAACCCACCGATGGGCGAAACGTGGAAGAGATGCTTTTCTACAAACCGAGCCGAAATATGGTCATCAGCAATTTCAATTTGGTATAGTCCAGGGAGGCACCTTTTCGGATCTTCGAAAAGAATCAGCCCAAACCTTGGTAGAAATAGGATTCGAGGGGTATGCGATTGGTGGACTTAGCGTAGGTGAGCCCAGCGATTTGATGTATGAGATGACCGATCTTAATACCGACGTTCTTCCTGCGGATAAACCCCGATATTTGATGGGAGTGGGAACACCGGGTAACCTTCTGGAAAATGTTGCCCGTGGTGTGGATATGTTTGATTGTGTTTTACCCACACGCAACGCACGCAATGGTCAAGTGTTTACGCGCCATGGAATAGTCAACATCCGTAACGCCAAATGGAAACATCACCACCAACCCCTGGATGCTGCGTTCCCTTCTGAGCTATGCCAGACCTACAAAATGTCGTACATCCATCACCTATTTCGAAATAATGAAATTCTCGGATTAGAACTGGCCTCAATTCATAATCTCACTTTTTTCCTTTGGTTGATGCAGGAAGCTCGTGCCCATATCGCAGCAGATGATTACCATGAATGGTATCCCAAGATGGTTGAGCGGGTTGAAAATCGGCTATAGCACTTTACATAAACAACCGTATTGCTATTTGTTTTGAGGCTTGCAATTTGTGATAAATGAATCGACTGATTCCATGAAGAAATGCCCCTGAAGCAATCAATACCTTAAAAATAGGTGATCGGCCACGTTTATCATGTTTCAGTGCATACAGGTAGGCTGATTTATAAAAATGCCAAAAATAAAGCAGTTCATTTTGTTTGGTGCTACGCCCTTTATAATGAATCACTTGGGTATTAGGCGTATAGCATAATTGATAATCGGCTTCATGCAATCGTTTACATAAATCTACGTCCTCCCCAAATAAGAAAAACTGCTCATCAAATCCGCCAATTTCCAAAAATGCTTCTTTTCGAACCAAAATACAGCATCCGGATAATACTTCCACTCGGCTCACTTCATCGTGTTTTCTCCGATCGTAATACGTATTTCCCCATGGATTACGAGCCGAGTCCACGGCCTTGGTCAACACATTTCGGATGGAGGGAAAGCGTCTTTTACTTTCCGGGGCCATTTCTCCATTTTCATCAATTATAGTGCAACCTACGGCTCCTATTTGTTCATCTTGCTGAATATGGTTTAATAGGACCTCTAATGAATTTGGATCTAACTGGGTATCCGGGTTGAGAAAGAAACAATACGATCCATTAGCAATACGCACAGCCTGATTATTGGCAACTCCAAATCCCCGATTAATCTTATTTTCAATTAGCTGAACATCAGGCCTATCATTTTTCAACCAAGTTACGGTACCATCAGCAGACGCATTATCAACAACAATTACCTCATAATCCTTCTTAGCAAGTGTAGAGTTATCAATAGATTTCAATAGTCCTTTTAGATAATCCAGGACATTATAGCTGATAATGATTATTGATATACGAGGCGGGGCCGGCTTCAATGATCTGAATTATGGGTTAGTAACTCTCTTAGTTGATGATCTGCCATCAATTAATAACAACGATTTTTCCGGTTTGTTTACTTCCGTTATTTCCCAATGCTACCACAATATATACACCTGACTGCAATTTATTACCCAGCGCAGAATGTCCACTCCACTCAATACGGCTACTTTGCGCGTTCATTTCTGCTACTTTAACCCCTCCGGATGATAAAATATGCACATCAGCGGGCGCATTGATTTTATCCAGAGTGATTTGTTCATGCTTATCATATCGGAATGGGTTGGGATAGATATATATGGTTTCTTTCGTCGAGGCCACCGAGCGGGCCGTTTCTTTAAAGCGCATCAACCCTGAGCCTGTTCCCAGATAAACATAACCATTCGCTTTATCAATACCGATATTAGGAATACTATTGGATGGCAACAGTGAATTATCAGCAGTCAAATGCTTCAATATTTCATCACCATCTTCATTAAGTAGCCATAGCCCAGAATTTTGAGTAGTAATCCATTTTTGATTGGCGGCGTTGATTCCTATATCAGTTACATGGATATCACGTAACAAATATGGACTCGCTGCTGTCGTATCCCTATTTCTCAACCATTCTGCCTCTCGGTCCGCTGCATTTCCCGATAGAACGAAATCAGGAAATCGAAAACGAGCAATACCCCGCTGAGTTCCTATCCAAATCTCTCCATTTTTATCCTCAACGATGCGGGTTACTGTATTATCAGGCAAATTCCCTCGGCCCTGTTCATCGGTTATTCTGATACTATTCCCTGTCTCAAGATCAGCAATCAACATACCGTCACCCGTGTCTAAGTCTGATCGAAGTGAAATCCAGTAATTTCCTTCGGAATGTTTATTAACCTCATAATAAGACAGTTGAGATGACACGAGTGGATCGCGTTCTATTCTTTGCCAATTATCGTTCTCAAATTGATAGATGGGATTGTCAGCCAAGAAACTAATCACCGATACCTTATCATCATTTATTTGAACATCGGTAGTTGCGATAAATGCGGGGTCATAATTCACTCCTTCTAATGTTGAATTGTCAGCATACCAATGATCAAGTTCCTTGGTTTTTAAATTGTATCTACCTATCCCCTTTCCATAAGCATTGGCCCATATATAAGGATATTTCAACTGCACTTGGTCAGTATAGTAGAAATCCACTTCACGAAATGCTTCATTACTGTAGTAATTTAAGTTACTCCAATCTCCACTTTCTTGATTCAATATTTCAATTCCCTTGGCGGCATTGCGAAAATCATCTTGTATAAAATTTTGACTGGTGCCATATATCACTAATGAATCCGTCACGGTAATCTCACTCACCAAATCAGTATATGGACTTTCATATTCCCAATGGTTTAGTAATTCACCCGCCTTATTTACTATTTCAATACCATTAAAGTAGTAAGACACAAATACTTCCCCTTCATTGTATTCCGCCGACGTAATTGGATATTGTGATCGATATATGTCTACAGCTTGTCCAACCGGTCCACTGTTAAGTTCCTTGCCACGCAGTATATTTCGATCAGTCATTCCATAAATATCATCGCTATCACCCGTAAATAATCGATCAATGGAAAATTCACCCCATTGGACATCTTGATTCCAACCTTCTCCTATCCTTCTATAATACACCGTCCCCTCTGCACTGACTATATAAACTATCTCATTGAGATATAGAACCTGTGCTATAGCTATACCTGATTCCCTTCCGAAATCCCGATAAATGCGCCAATTCGTTTTATCCTTTAAATTATCATCTATATTCGCAACGGCCATCCCCCCTTCTGCAGCCACATAAACTGAGTCAATTCCAAACGACAAGCTGTTGATAGCCATACCTTGATCAAGGTCACCCAACTGTGTATAACTATCCAATATTCTATGGGAGGACTTATCTATAGTCACAATTCCAAATTGGGTAGCAACCCAAATAGTTTGATGGTGATTTTTTAAATCATTGACCCTTTTTTGGGTAAATCTATCACTCCGGCGAATAGCATCAATATTAACGAAGTTATGGTCATCTAAAATCTGAATCGTTCCATCCATATATCCTGTATAAAGACTACCATCATCAGTTAATACCGATGAAGTAGGAAGTTCGGGATACATACCATTGGCGATAGAGTAACGGTCAATAACCTCTCCTGAAGAATCTATTCTTAACAAACCATGATCTGCTCTAGCCCAGGTTGTATTTGAGGAAATTTCCAGTAACCCAAAATTCTTAACAGCGGGAAAGGCTTTCCAATCATTTATTGTAATGAGAAGGTCTTGACTATTAGCCTTTGGAGGCAATAGGAACAGGTGAGCAAATATTACTCCTATCAAATAACATATATTGTTTGGCCTTCTCTTTATGTACATAGATTAAATGTACCAAAGATACAGACTGTAATCGAGAGGGTATTTGGGTTAACTGAGATGAGACAGCAGTTACTTAATACCAAATACTCATACCTAACAAGAGGCAGAGGTGGTTAGTAAAAACTGCGAAAAATAAAAAAAGATGAGGCGACGACCTACTCTACCGCGGATGCAGTACCATCGGCGCTGAGGAGCTTAACTTCCGTGTTCGGGATGGGAACGG
>JBNJFY010000010.1:0-155693 GCA_051747265.1 Bacteroidota bacterium
TTGCTGGTGTTTGCTGAGCATCTGAAGTTACCAGACCGGATCCATACCTTGTTTAACTCATCAAAGGTTACTCACAATTCTTATTATTATCATATGAGCTGAGCTCCCTGTAGGGTGACGCGGCAGAGCCCCGTCACCAAGGACGTTGTTGCCGTAGCGGGAGCGGGGTGCTCCCGCTACGGCAACTCCAATCGCTTGGTCGCCGGGCTCCGCCCGGTGACTGTTACCGGAGCTCCGCTCCTCACTGGCACAAGTGATGCTCTGACGGTGTTCCGTTAGGAGTTAAATCCAAACTCGCGCGAGCGTCCGCTCGTGCGAAAACATCAATCTCAAGTCATGCTTCACTACTACGCATCGCATCGTAGCACGGACATCATAAATCCATCCCCCATGTCTTCCGATAGCATTCGGAATCCATAGGGAGGGACTTTCAACCGAGCTCGAAATACAACCACCAGCACACATACGTGCTCCCTTCAGGGAGCTGGGCGTTACGAGCGATAGCGAGTAATGCTCTGAGGGTGTACTACTCGCTAGATAATGAAACACCCTCAGTCCGGCTGATGGCACAGTACAAGCCCTACAGCTCATCATTAATCAGCCGTCCAGCTCCCTCATGGCCTTCACACTTCTGAATAGCATATATCACAGAGCCGGCAGGGAGCACGTATATAAAGCCAATAATCAACCATCCACAGCCAGGCATTAAAAAACCCATCTGATAACAACCCCGCCCCGCTAGGGCTGGGTTCGGTGCCAGGATCAGAGCAAATAAGCTTATATGAAAAAACATCGCTAGACCCACGTAGCTCGGGCATCCCTGCCCGAGAGTGTGCTCATAGCATGTAAAGGCTATTATTTGCTGTCTATAATGCCCCACCCTAAATCCCTCCCCATGTCGCTGTCGCTCCATAGGGAGGGACTCTAATTCGAGCTCGATATCCAATATCCAGCACACATACGTGCTCCCTTCAGGGAGCTGGGCGTTACGAGCGACAGCGAGTAATGCTCTGAGGGTGTACTACTCGCTAGATAATGAAACACCCTCAGTCCGGCTGATGGCACAGTACAAGCCCTACAGCTCATCATTAATCAGCCGTCCAGCTCCCTCATGGCCTTCACACTTCTGAATAGCATATATCACAGAGCCGGCAGGGAGCACGTATATAAAGCCAATAATCAACCATCCACAGCCAGGCATTAAAAAACCCATCTTGATAACAACCCCGCCCCACTAAGGCCGTGATCAATACCAAAATCCAACATCAACCGTCAACCCACTCAGCAAGCCCTCAACAAACCTATCCGAGCAAAACCGTCGTCCGTCGTCCGACGCCACCACCAGGCAAGCCCCTCCAAACCCACCCCGTAACCACAATGATCCATAGTCAATCGTCGATCGTCAACCCAAAGGCAAGCCCCCCACAATCAAACCCGTGAAAATCGTCGTCCGTGGTCCGTCGTCCGACGCTACCACCAGGCAAGCCCACAGAACCCACCCCGTAACCACGATGGTCCATAGTCAATCGTCGATCGTCACCGCAAAGGCAAGCCCCCACAATCAAACCCGTGAAAACCGTCGTCCGTCGTCCGTCGTCAACCCCCTAACCGCCATCTCGTTCAGTCCGTCGTCCCACCAGCTCAAAATAACGCTCAATCAACCGCTGATATTCGGGCGTGTAAGAAGTAAGGCTCGGATCGTTGAGGCGTCGCCGGATCTCTTGGCGAAGCTCTTCCAAGGTTACCTGCGGGGCATCCGGCCGGGTGATCTCCTCGGCGGTGCGTCCTTCCCGTTTTTCACTTTCACCGCGTTCCTGCATAGCATTGCGGGCTTCCAGCATCTTGGATAAAATATTCTGCTGTCGCTTTACCAAAGTGCCATCAGCCGATCCGCCCCGCAAGTCTCGGATGGTTTCATCCATCTCCTCGGCAATGCGCTCCAGTTCACTCATCACTTTATCCGTGCCGGATCCACCCGTACCCTTGCGTTGCATCTCGCGGAGTTGCTGTTTTAATCGCTGCTGCTGTTTGGCCATCTGATTCAGCCGATCCATCTGCGAACGGGTCAACCGATCCCCCTGCATATCGTTGATCATCTGCTGAATCTGCTGATTCATCTGCTGCTGCTCACCACTCATTTGTTGCAACTGCTCCATCATCTGCTGCATGCTCATGCCACCACCGGCGCCCCCTTGCTGCTGTTGACGCATAAGTTGATCAATCACATCAATCAGCAAATTATTGATGGTATTAATGCCACCCATGACCTGTCGCTGGGCAAAGGTGGATTGCGAGCGGGAGCGTTCGGAAAGCTGTTTTACCGATTGATCCAGCATGCGTTCCACCTGCTGTTTGGATCGCACAATGCGGTTATTAAGCTGGGGGACTTCCGAAGCGATCTGGGTCAGGGAATCCGACCAGTGGATGAACTGCTGCTGAACCTGCTGCTCTTCACGAGCCAGAGTCACAAAACGCGCATTTCCATCTTGGGTAACCTCCGTATCCCGGATCAGCGATTCCTGCTCTTCGGATAACAAAAGTAAATTTTGGAGCACTTGTCGCAAGGCGGCCAGGTTGATCTGCTGTTGTTGCTGATTCATCTGCTGGCGGGCCTGCTGCATCGATTGGGCCTGTTCGGATAACTGCCGGGAGATCTGTTGCTGTCGCTGTTGCAATTGCTGACGCTGTTCGGATGAGAGGTTATCTTGATTCAACTCTTGTTGCACCTCCTGCATCGCTTGGTTTAAAGAGTCGGATTGGGACTGCAGATCTTGCTCCAATTGAGACATCTCAGACTTCATGCGCTCCGGCGCTTCTTCATCTAATTGCTGAATCCGTTCTTGTAGCCGTTGATAATCTTCTTGAAGCTGTTCCTGATTTTTGTGTAGTGTTTGCGAATTCGAGTCTTGATTACCGGTTTGCTCGCGAAGCTGCTCCTGTTGCTCAGATAGACCTTCCAGTCCTTTGGCCAGCTTATCCAACTCACTATTCAGCTTGAGCCGTTTGAACAGATCTACGGTACGTTTGAGCCGTTCTTGATAGGCCTGCTCATCAAACTGCAGCTGGTCTAAGGCTTTACGTAGCTCTTGTTGATTCAGATCGCCGAGCGATTGCTGCAGTTTTTCCAGCTGCTCCATAATTTCGGGATCGTCGATTTCCTCCATCAAGCGCTGCAGTTCATCATACTGGCGCATGGTTTCTTCATCCACCATAGACTGCGAATCCAGTTCCTTTTTCAGCTCCTCGAACTGTTTATTGATCTCGTCAACCCGATTTTCAATGGATTCCCGCTGTTCTTTGATCTGTTCGAGAGAGCGCTTCTGGTTCCAGTCGTCCCCTTCCTGACGAATGATGGATTCCCGAAACTGCTGGTATTGATTGGACAGGGTATCGTGCGCGGACTCTACGGATTCCAGATCGGATTCCACCCGCTCGGACTGATCAGACAGATCGGTGAGATAATCAGTCAGCGACTGAATAGTTAAATGATGTCGGCGTGACCATGCCCGTTTATAACCTGAAACTTGATCGTTGTCGTAAACGGATAACAAGTAGATCAGTTCATCACGAGGCTTGAGGTCCAGCGAATCCAGCGCCCACAGAAAGGTACCCTCGAAAGAGCGCTCGTTTCTGGAAAATCCATCTAGGGAAATCGTTCGCGTCTGGGTGGAATCATCCCGGAAGGCCGGTTTAATATAGTAGTGAAGGTTAAGGCTGCGAATGCCATAGTCATCATTTGCCAAGTAGGAGAAGCGTAAACTATCAGTATTAGACTGTTCGGTTCGAACCGGGGGACTGGTAATGCTGACTCCGGGATACTGATCGGGAACCGAGGTCAAGGAGAAAGCGTAGGGGATGGGATTACTCAACTCTGACGGATCCCGTAGCTCAAACCAGAGGGAATCTACAGAGGCCTGGTCGCTTCTCGCCGAAATATCGGGCAGGGTAAAGGATCGGTTAAAGCTGGAATCCGAAGCGGGTTCCAGCTGTAGGGTATCCACTCCTTGGGAAGAAGTTCGGAAGAGAAAGGCTTGGGACACCGGTTTATTTAGGATCCCGGATAGTGTTACGCGACTCCCTTCCGGCGCTTGAGCACCAGCAAAGGGATAGGTTTTTTGAATCTGTTCTTTCCGCGTATAATCGGGGGGATCCACCTGAAGTTGAAGGGAACTGAACCGGGGGCGTTGTTGGATATCTATGCGATATTCAGGCGTGGCATAGCCATCAGTGACCATGTAGTATTGGGCGTCGGTAGTCAGCGTTAGTTGGCGCGAGGAAAGCTTGCGTTGCTCATCGGTCGGATTCAGCACCGCTTGCCGATAGGAGGATTCCGCCGAGGTTTTTATAAATAGTTGGGTTTGTTCGGGAAGATCGGAGGCAAAAGAAACCGATATGGTAAATGGCTGTCCATGCTCCTGTACACTATTTCCCGGAGTTATGGTAAATTCATAGGGGTTCGGCTGCTGAAAGCTTTTCCATGCGGTTATCGTGCGTTTTGCGGCGTCGAATTGCCACCAGCCGGTTAGCAGCAAGAGAACCAATGCCACTCCAGTTAAGCGCAACGTTTGATGATAAAAGCGGGTAAGGGGCAATTGGCGGTCAAACGTTTCCAGATCCTTTCGCAGAGCGGAGATATCCAACTCGGAAAGGTTATGCTCAATAGCCAGGTCCCGAAATTCTTTACCCAGAGGGGTTTCAAGGGACGATTGATCAGCTAGATCAAAGAGGTAGCGAAGATCTTCATACTGAGGATAGTGTCGGGTAAACCGTTTGAGGTAAGCAGCTACATTCTGAATTGAGATACCCAAATTGAGTCGGGTAAACCCCCCATACGAAATCAGGCTGATCGTTGCTACCAACCCCAACCAGATCAGGGACTTGGTTTGAGCCGGCATCCAGAGTGCCGACTCCAGCCAGATAACCACGGATAAACCCAAAGCCAAAAGTATGAGTCCGGTTCCGGCCAGTATCAGTAGATGGCGGCGTCGTAATTGCCGGAGATGATCGCCAATCAATCCTCGGACATCACTCAGTGCATGGGAAGTAGAGGGATCTGTCAAAATAACCAGACTTCAATTCAGGGAGTATTATCACAATGCAGTGTAATATAACTGATGGAAGTCCAAAAACGTATTGGAAAGGGATAAAATCCCACTGAGGCTGGCCAAAAAGTATAATGTATAAACCGCCAAGGTTTCGAATACCTTGGCGGTTTGGACTTAAGGCTATAGATATTTTGTCAAACTATCTATCTGGCTTTGCAAAGCTGCCTTTTTGGACAGCCTCAGTGGCCCAGCTTCAGCTTATTTAAATTCCACGTAAGAAGCCTATACTGCCGCGAGTGTCCGCCTTGCGACGGTAATGGCTATAAATCGTTAGTGGTCAAACTGTATTAATTAACGAGTGAGTTGTGTTACGGTGGTCACCACCAGAACTGCGGTAGAGACTACTGTAGAAAGGATACTGATTCGTTCCTGAGGTGACAGCTTAACCAATTCCGATTTATTGGGCACGACAATGGTGGCACCGGGTTTTACTTTAGGAAAGTTTTTGATGCCCAAAAAGTTTTTTGTTCTGGAAACCGATCCATTGGGATAGATAATGTAGGCTTTGCGCTTCACCGCTTCCTGTCCAAATCCACCCGCCGAGGTGATGTAATGTTTGAACAGGCGTCCTTTCTCGTACCGTACCGAGATTGGATACAGAACGGCCCCCTTAACTCGAACTGTTTGCAACTCTTTGGGGACATACAGCGAATCTCCTTCTTCCATCAATAAATCATACTTAGATCCCCGATTCTCCAAAATATCAGGAAGATTTATGCCGATTTTATCTACCACTTTGCGGCGTTTTTTGAAAATATCGAAGGCTGTACCCTGGGTTAGTAAAGAGTCTCGCGTATCGCGTTGGGTACTGCGAGTATATATATCGGTACCCTCCGTTTGTACAATAGCTTGTCGGTAAAGAGTAGCTCCCTCAGGATAAGCATCAGGGGTCAGACCTCCGGCTCGTTTGATAATATCGGAGATTCGCTCGGTTTTACTTTTCAGGGTGTAAGTACCCGGATACAATACTTGACCGCCAATTTTAATATCCTGTTGAACCTCATAGTTGGGAGCCTTGCGGACAAAGATCTTGTCGAACGGCAGGAGACGAAATTGCGAAGCTTCGTCACTTAATCGTAGCGATTCATCCACTTCAAAATTGTAGATCTCCGCAATTTGATTGGAATACTCCGTACTCTCAATATCATCGACGCGTCTTGATACTTCAATATTGTAAGGAGCGGCACTTTCTTGGAATCCATCGGCTTGAAAGATGGCGTCTTCCAGGGTCATCTCTTCGGCGAATTTATAGGAACCGGGATTGAGTACGGCTCCCTCTACCGTAATTTCATAACTTTCCCTTAAATCGAAAATGGAACTGATTTGAACTACATCTTCGCGTTCCAGGGGGATATTGTGCTGTTCTGGATGTTGTAATAAATCCTTGACCTGGAAAGAGATGGTGCTCAATTCTAAATTATCTTGTCGACGGTAAATCAATCCACGACCCAAGAAAGCATCTTCTTTCACCCCTTCGGCACGTTGGATTAAGGAATATAGAGTAGTAGAGTCGGTCAATTGATAAACCCCGGGCCGATAAACCGCTCCTTTGATCTCTACTCGGTTAGCGTAGCGTTCAATGATCTTGTTCACTTTCACCTGATCACCGTTTTGGAGCTCAAAAGTATCAAATCGATCCTTGGACACATCATAGACCATCCTTTGCCGATCGCCACTGCGTGTAATTTTTACACGATGCTGATACGCTTCTTCGGAAAATCCTCCGGCTATTTCAAACAGGTCGGCCAGGGTTTCCCCGTCTTTTAACTCAAAGAGACCTTTTTGCTTGACATAGCCTTCCAGTTTCACCCGGTTTTTATAGGGTCGGATTTTAATGATGTCTTGATCCCGTAAACGAATATTATCGGATTGGTCGCCACTGACCAGAAAATCATAAATATCAAATTGGGCTACGATTTCATTATTTCGAATAACCTCAATATTCCGAAAAGTACCGTTCACACTGGGGCCGCCCGCTGAATACAAGGCATTAAATACTGTTGCCAGGGATGGAATGGTATAGGTACCCGGAGTATTAACTTCGCCCACCATGTGTACACTGATACTTCGAATGGACCCCAGGGAAAGTTGAAAATAAACTGGTGGACTATCTTCGCTGGCCGTAGAACTCAACCCGGAATAGATTTTGGATAATTCAGTGCGGAGTTTGTCTTCCGCTTCCTCAATGCTCAAACCATTCAGATAGATAGGTCCGATATTACTGATATTTACCGCGCCATCTGGGCTGATGGACAGTTGGTACGTATTTTCGGCCGCTCCCCAGATATCAATAACAATCTGGTCACCGGGTCCCAGCTGGTAGTTTTGGGGGGTGGGAATATTCAAGGAGGGGGTAAAGGTAACTTTGGCCTTATTGAATAGGCTGTACCCATAAATTTGCTTGCGTAGTTTTTGACGTCGTTGTTGGGCACTGTCTACGGGAGTCGCAAACAGGGAATCCATCATAAATAATGAATCTTGCCGGGTCATCATGCTATCCGGCATATACCAGGAAGGCTGATCACGCAGTCGGTCACCAGTAATTTGGCCTGTTGATCGAGAATCGCCCTGCATGCGCACATCCCGCAATCTGCTTTTTAAACGATTGACTTCACTGCTAGACATCCCTCTAGCTTGGGCCAATTGGCCAATCTGCTCGATGGAAAGCCCGCGCTCTTGAGCACGTTCCCAAAATTGCTGAATCTGCTGGTCGGATAGTTGATCGACGCGGATGTTTTTGAAATCAATGCCGCTGATATCCTGAGCATACAATTGCAATGACATCCCGATAAATAGGGTCAGTAGAGTCAAGCTAAGCTTACGAAGCATCCTGATGTTTATTTGATGATTTTCTTGGCTGAGTTGGGCCACTTTTATAGAAGCCTCGAATTTAGGAAAAATTACACCGATTTCAGAATTGACCATGACCATTGGACTAGGAAAAGACTTTTCTGTTCCGATGTGAATATATTCATGTCCTTGAAGGGGTTACAAGTCGTTCAAACTACGGTCATTTGCCGCTTTGAATTTTCCGCCCTCTTCGACCACTTGTATTAATTCATGATGAGCATCATGTTCCAGATAGAAATGCCACTCTTCCTCCACAGCCTGTTTGAGCACGCGCTTCTTCTCTTCCAGCGTGTCGATAGCACACATATCGTATCCCATTACCCAGGGCAAGGGAACATGCGCGGCGGTGGGAATGAGATCGGCGGCAAACACGAGCTTTTGTTGCCCGGTTTGCAATAAGGGGAGCTGTTGGCCGCGAGAATGACCATTCACAATGATCGTCCCCAATCCTGGTTCGTAGGTGTGGAATTGATCCACGGTTTTTAACTGCCCCTCTTTTTTGGCTTGCTTTAACGGATTGATGTTCTCGGCTAAGAACGACGCTTTTTCTCGATCATTGGGATGGATGGCGTTTTCCCACTGCGCTTCGGTCACCCAATGGGTAGCATTGGGAAAGGTCAAGGCTAATTCGCCATCTTCATTATAATAGGTGGAGCCCCCACAGTGATCAAAATGTAGATGTGTAAACACCATATCGGTAATATCCTCTGGCTCAAAACCGTGAAAGGCCAGAGAATCCATCAGGTTATACGTTGAATAATCCAGCTCATAGATGTTTTTGAACTTCTCATCAAACTTGGTTCCACTGCCGCTGTCTATTAAATAGATCCGACCCGTTTCGTTGGATTTGATCAGCAGGCAGCGCATAGCCATGGGAATGCGGTTATTGTCATCTGGTTGTATCTGGCGGCTCCACAAGTTTTTTGGGACCACACCAAACATGGCACCGCCATCCAGGGCAAATCTTCCAGCATCTATAGTGTATAGTTCAAAGGGTCCGAATGTAGTGTGTGTTAGTTCCATAGCTATTTCGAGGTTCTCTGATTTAAAAATCTGTAGTAATGTGGTTATAAACGATCCAGTAAATTGGATAGAAAATAGCGGATTTCTTTCAGGTCACGTTTTAAAGCAACATCCATTGCCGGGGCAGAACTAGAATTTGATTGATTGCCCTCTTCCGCTTCTTGTTGCAAAATCTGTTTGGCACCGGCAGTACTATATTGTTCTTCACGAATGAGTTCTTTCAATCGCAGCGCCACATTAAGATGCTCTTCTTTATAAATGCGTTTACCACCACTATTTTTACCAGGGGATAGATCTTCGAAAATCGTCTCCCAATAACGTAATACGTGGGGTTCGACCCCGGTAATTTCGCTGACCTCTCCGATACTGTAATAAAGTTTTTTCATACTGGGCGAATCCTGTATCTTGGTTCATCTCCCTAAAAAACGCACAATATGTACTATAAGTCAACGTGGAGACTGCAAACAGACAACAAAAATCGGGTGACCAACTGAAAACTGATCCAGCTGCTTCTGAAGGGGCTGATCTGGTGTTGAGTATTGTTATTCCGTTATTTAACGAAGCGCCTTCCCTGCGAGAATTGCACAAGCTCATTGCTCAAACCATGGCCAGCCATGATATTCAACCGTATGAGGTGCTATTTGTCGATGATGGTTCCAGCGATGATTCCTGGCAGGTGATTAGTGAATTAGCGGATCAGTTCGAGGAAGTGCATGGTGTACAGTTACATCGTAATTATGGCAAGAGCACAGCCCTGCATGAAGGATTCTTGCGCGCTCGAGGCCAATATGTAGCCACCATGGATGCCGATCTGCAGGATGACCCCCGTGAAGTACCAGCCATGCTACAGCAGCTGAAAGAGCAGGGTTTAGATCTGGTCAGTGGCTGGAAGAAACGGCGTAATGATCCGATTTCAAAAACAGTACCGTCGCGGTTCTTTAACGCCGTGACCTCATGGGTGACCGGCATCAAGCTTCACGATTTCAATTGTGGCCTGAAAGTGTACCGGCGCGAGGTGATTGAACGCGTAGATCTGTATGGTGAGCTGCATCGTTATATACCATTGTTGGCTAACTGGGAAGGGTACCATCGCATCGGCGAAAAAGTGGTAGAGCATCATCCCCGAAAGTATGGTCATACCAAATTCGGATTGAACCGGTTTCTAAGGGGCTTCCTGGATCTGCTCACTCTGATGTTCGTGGAGAATTACAGCCAACGCCCCATGCATTTTTTCGGGGGCATCGGACTTCTATTTCTGATAATCGGAAGTATGATAAATGGCTATTTGGCTGTGCTGAAGATCGGATATGGCGAGAGTCTTTCTGATCGTCCATTGCTACTGTTTGGCGTGATGATCATGGTCTTGGGCGCTCAGTTTTTCTCGATCGGATTTATTGGAGAACTGTTTGTACGAGATCGACAGGAACAGACTCGACCCAATATTCGGGATGAATGCTGATTTTAGCTCCGCATTTGAATAACCAAATCTATACAAAGTTGCATGAGTAAGATTGCTTACGATCCGGTAAAGGACCGTTTTGCGGCCTTTATCAAGCGCAATCGATTGTTGCGCACCCTATTTTACCAATTGTTGGATCTTTTTTTTCTGCGTAGCTGGCATGTGCGTAATGCGGTGCGCAAGCAGGTCAAAGAAAGTGATTTGGAGGCACAGTCCTGGACTTTACTGGATGCGGGCTGTGGTTTTGGACAATACGATCGCTTTTTGTTGAATGAGTTTGATTCTTTGCAAGTCAAGGCGGTGGATGTCAAACAGGATTACCTGGCTGATTGTCGCTATTATTTTGATGATCAGATTCAGAAAGGTCGGATCCGGTTTGAAAAAGCAGATTTACTGCGGTTCACCGAACAACCTCAGTATGACGGGGCCATTTGTGTGGATGTGTTGGAGCATATCGAAGAGGACGTAACCGTGATGCGCAATGTAGCAAAGAGCCTCAAGGAGGGCGGATTCTTCATCATGCATTCCCCGTCTATTTATGCGGAGGAAGATGCCGGAGAGGACGAGTTTTTTGTGGATGAACACGCCCGAGCCGGCTATTCTAAAGAGGATCTGGAACGAAAACTGCGAAAGGCCGGATTGGAACCGAAGGAAATTGCTTACACTTATGGTAAAGCAGGACACGCCGCTTGGGTAATGTTGATAAAATATCCCATGCTCTGGTTTACAAAGTGGGGCTTGGCCATTTCACCGTTGGTTGCCCTGTATTACTTAGTTACGCTACTACCCGGTTTGCTGTTAATGAAGATGGATATGTCCGGATACAATCCAAAAGGGACGGGAATTTTAGCTCTTGCTGAAAAACCAAAATTGTAAAATCCCGAACGCTTTCTGCCTTTTTGGATAGTAATGGGGTCCGTTTTCAGAAAGATATTACCTCCCCTTCTATAGCTTGCCTGCTATGACATGAGAACGTGTACAGGCAAAATCATGTTTAACAGGTATTAATTACCCGTAAGGTGGTGGAGTTCCACGTACAAAAGAAATAGCTTATATAACTATTAAGTTATATAGAAGAGAGGTTAAAAGATCCAGTTATGGAAACAGAAATTCTGATTGTTTTAGCCATCATGGGGGGCACCATCCTTTTGTTGGTTACCGAGTTGGTACGTATCGACGTCACGGCCTTACTTACGTTGCTGGCACTGAGTTTGACCGGTATTTTGACTACTGAAGAAGCTCTGTCTGGTTTTGCCAGCAATGCCGTGGTAGCAATGATCGCCGTTATGATTTTAAGCGAGGGGATAGCGCGAACCGGGTTGATGGCACGTTTCTCAAAAGCTTTGATCAGTAAAATTGGAACCAAGAAAAACAGTATACTGGGTGTCCTATCCATGGCCATCGGGGTGCTCTCCGGTTTTATGCAGAATATTGGCGCCGCAGCATTATTTCTTCCCAGTATGTTGGATATCTCGCGAAGAACAAAAATCAAAGCCTCGGAATTGATCATGCCCATTGGATTTGCGGCTATTATTGGTGGTACGCTTACCATGGTAGGTTCCGGACACCTAATATTGACCAATGACTTGCTGACCAGCGCAAACCTGGATCCCTATGGGTTGTTTGCGGTAATGCCGGTGGGGATTGCTCTTCTGATCGCAGCTATTCTATACTTTTTTGTCTTTGGAAAACTGGTGCTGCCTCAAGGTACCGGTGATTCTCGAAAGGAATTGAATGAACAGGAGAAATTGATTGAGGCATTTAGTCTGCCCCAAAACATAAAATATTTCTCCATACCTAATGACAGTACATTGGTGGGGATATCTGTAGAGGCTTCCGGGATTTGGTCTGATTATCAGATTAACCTTTTTGCTCTGTCTGACCAAGATGAGGTGGATTATGCGCCATGGCGGGAAACGGAATTTGAAGCCGGCCAGACGGTTGCCTTGTATGGTGATCAGGAAAAAATCAGTCAATTTTCTTCTGATTATAATTTACGAGCTACTGAGGATCCGAAGATATTTGAAAGCGTAAAAGATCCGGAAGAATCCGGTTTTGTGGAAGTGATTATTCCACCGCGCTCCGAGCTGGTAGGGCAGACCATTCGTCAATTTTCTATGCGCAAGCGTTACGCAGTAGAACCACTGATGATTTATAGTGGGGACGAACGCATTCAAGGTGATATCTCTGACCACGTCATTAACGCGGGGGATACCTTTATCATTTACGGTCCTTGGAAGCATATCACGGATTTGCAAAGTAGCGACCCCTTTGTAGTAGTCACACCATTTGAAACTGAGCCGAAGGATCCATCTAAAACTTGGCAAGCCGCGGGAAGTTTTTTGCTGGCTATTGTTATGGCCATGTCCGGTATGTCCATCTCCATTGCGTTTTTGACTGGTGCTGTAGCTATGGTATTGACCAATGTATTGAGCATCCAACAAGCTTATAAGGCAGTTGAGTGGAAAGTGGTGTTCTTATTGGTTGGGTTGATCCCATTAGGAATTGCTATGCAGAATACCGGAACTGCAGAGTTTCTGGCCGAAAGTGTGATGCAGTTAGTGGAAGGTAGCCACTTATCGATATTGCTACTTACTGTAGCGGTATTATCCACCATATTTTCACTGGTGATGTCCAATGTAGGTGCCGTGGTAGTGTTGGCCCCGCTTGTGGTGAGTATTGGCACGCTAGCAGGTGTAGATCCGCGTCCACTGGTGTTATTGGCCGCTGTGAGTGCCGGTAATTCCTTCGTCTTGCCCACCCACCAGGTTAATGCCTTACTAATGACGGCCGGAGGTTATCGCACAAAAGACTACTTCAAAGCCGGCGGGGGTATGACCTTGGTCTTTCTCGCTGTGGCGGTGAGCTACTTTTACTTCTTCGTATTTTAACCCAGAACGAGAAAGAATGCTGATAAGCCAGTTAATCAGTAATTGCTTAATTCAAAATGCTACAATTCACCCATTCAAAATCAACAAAGGCCGGCTGATCATCGATCAGCCGGCCTTTGTATTTGTACCGCGTACGGGATTCGAACCCGTGCTACCGCCGTGAAAGGGCGGCGTCCTAAACCCCTAGACGAACGCGGCGTAATTTTGTTTGATGGGAATAATCAGACCCCTGGGGAAATCGTGAAAAGCGATGTGACAGTTACCAAAATGAAAGGGAGCCTGATGGGATTCGAACCCACGGCCTCCAGGGCCACAACCTAGCGCTCTAACCAACTGAGCTACAGGCTCCATCAAAAAAAAGTGCGATCAAACACGAACGTATTAAGTATAGGATTGATCGTTGTGTACCGCGTACGGGATTCGAACCCGTGCTACCGCCGTGAAAGGGCGGCGTCCTAAACCCCTAGACGAACGCGGCATATAAATTCCTAACCAGGAATTGTAATAGGGAATTAAAAAACCGAGGCGACAGGCGGATTCGAACCGCCGTACGAGGTTTTGCAGACCTCTGCCTAACCACTCGGCCATGTCGCCTTGTTTGTAGTAGGTGGAATTCTGACTTTTCGAGCTGATCACGTAGGTCTCGGGGAGTTACGTGTACGCTGAATTCATCAGAAATTCGATCGTACGCCCAACAGGAGTCGAACCTGTAACCTACGGCTTAGAAGGCCGTTGCTCTATCCAGTTGAGCTATGGGCGCTCAACAAGAAAATTCAGGGATTCCGCTCAGAGCCGATGGCCGGATGAGGAAATCAATCACTTTTCACAATATGTTCAAGGAACAGATAAATAAAAAAGAGACAATGTGAGTAATTCACTTGCCTATATGTCGGGGAGACAGGATTTGAACCTGCGACCCTTCGCTCCCAAAGCGAATGCGCTACCGGACTGCGCCACTCCCCGTGTAAAAGAGGAACCAAAGATAAGGACCGGATCCTATGAAGGCAAATGAAAAATCAATCAAATTTATTCTTGTGATGAGAATCCAGATTGTTGTTGGAAAAGTGGCTTCCATGGATTCCTATGCACCTATTAATCGATATTACAGAACGTAATTATCCGAGCAAGTAGATCAGAGCGTGTTATGGTTTCTATGAAAAACTAGCCGCTCATCCACCCTCTGAGTCTCCCTCCGGGTACATCTACAGTCACTGGCTTGTAACCTACCCCGAGGGAGAAATGGTTTCGAGAAACGGGAGTGTCCTGAATGGATTGGTGATCTTGAGCTGGTGTGTAACCAAGGGGTAGTACAATTCGAAATCAGCTGTTCCCTAGCGACTGACGCTTCTCTACCAAGTGGGGGAGTTGCCCAGCTGGTAATGCTTAAACACTAGTTACCCAAAAACGTAGGTCGGGCAGTTTGTCAACCAAAGGTCACGTAGATTGGCTTGTCCGACAATTCATACTATCGACTAGGCTGAGGCGGCGTGCTCCCTCCAATCAATCAGCGAGTATAAAAACAAGAGTATGTAAACAAGCTAAAGCTCTTATTTCTGAGGCTGTCCAAAAAGGTAGCTTGGCAAAGCCAGATAGATAGTTTGACAATAGACATAGCCTTAAATCCAAACCTCAAAGGTTTTCGAAACCTTATATGTTGTAATTAAAGTTAGAAAAGTTTATCTGACGGAGTGAGTTTGAACGGGAATTTATAACCCTCTACATCCAAGTGGCGCACGACTAACGATGGGCGATGTCCACCAATTGTTTGGCGAAGGTAGTCCAACTGAGCTCTTCCTTCAGGTGGGCCATTTGTCGCTGATAATGTCGGGGGTCGGTTTCATTCGCAAAATAAACGATCATATCATGAAGTGATCCGGGCTCGTTGGTCTCGAAAATGAGCCCATTTTCGTTGTGTGTAATGTGTTCGGTAAGTCCCGGCAGATTGGAAACGATGACCGGCAAATGAAAATTAATGGCGTTGGAAAGAATGCCACTCTGGCTAGCTGACTTATACGGCAAGACCATGATGTCCGCGGCATACAGATACTCCGCCGCTTTTTCATCCTTCACAAAGCGATCCACAATCGTATAGCGATCTAAATCATGGGAATCAATACGATCGAGCAACTTCTGCTTGTTGGTATAAAACTCCCCTACAATTACTGGTCGGATGTTAAGTTCCTTCAGATCGGTCATATTTAGCGCGTCAATCAACACATCCAACCCTTTATAATCACGGATCAGACCAAAAAACAATACAACGATTTCATGTTCTCCAAATCCTAGCTGCTCACGTAACGTAGAACGTTGATTGGACGGCCAAGGCTGTTCATACACAGGATGAAATAGGTGATGAAAAGGCTTGTCGCAGTGCAGGCTACGATATTCGTGCTCAGTTTGAGAGGAAAGCAGAACCACCTCATCCGTTTGATCAAAGAGTTTTTGGGTTAGCCACTTCTGCATCGGGAAGGGTTCATGAGGAATAACATTATGAGCGATGCAAATGGTTTTAAGTGACGGTTTCTTAGATCTAAGGTGTTTCATGGTTCGCCAAAGAGCGGGCGCAAAAAAAGGATGCCAAAACGAATAAATTAAGACCTCTGGATCGGATTCTAGAATTTTTTGAGCCGTGCGTTTCCAACTAAAAGGATTGTAAGAGTGTAAAACCGGTAATGCATAGCGCGGATCATCAAATTCCAGCGTTTGACTCTTACCGGGAAAGAATAGATCGGGATACAATTTGCTGAAATTATAGGCATGTACCGGTACCCGTTCCGCCAGATGTTGATACAAATAATGACTGAATGTGGCGATACCACCTCGGTATGGGGGGAATATGCTTAAAAAGGCTATCACGTGACTGTGAAAACTGGTCTAAATTCACTTACTTTCGCATCCCAAATACGTTGATACGTCGTAGATCAAACTAAATATTATAATTTGCTGATGTTTACAACTCGAGTCTTTCTCATTATTGGTTGCTGGTTTATGGTAGCACAAACTAGTTGGTCGCAACAAATCACCATTGCTGCCCTGGATGATCGGGGCCCTTTTGAATATGAAATTGCCGGTCATCAGATCCGACTACAAGGAAACGAATTTCAATTTATGGATTCGGATACTTCCTTTTCGGGTACGCCCATAGACTTATCGGATAATAGCCATTTTGCCGGATTTGCTCAGCGTGATCCCAGTAATGTGATCCATATATTTAATGCCGGTGGGTTCCTTGTTCAGCAGATCTCGGGTATAAATTTGGCGTTGGATGATGAATCCGCGGCGATATATATGCATAATGATGGATCCATGGCCGTTCGCAAAAATATAGCCAGCTTTGAGTTTTACAGTAGTACTGGAAAGTTAATGCAAGCAGCTTCCAACAGTAGTGGTAGCAAGTTAGGCGAATCCATGTCAGAATACGCGGCTAACCCTGCCGGAACCACCCAGTTGGCCTATATTCCTCGGGTAAATTTTGAAAATAGTTCTGGTTCTAATCTGAACCGATATAACGGTAATGATTTGGCCTATCTGTGGAATGATACGGAGCGGATGCTGTCTGTAGTTGAAGTAAGTCCCACCGGACGTTTGATCGCCCTTACGGTTACCGCGGAGGGGGAAGAGGATAAAGTGGAGATCATCGACCGCTATGGAAATAAATTGCGCTCGTATGAGAGTCGTAACCCTGTGATTGATATTACCATTTCCGACGACGATCGATACCTAATGATTCGTTCGCAAAATCGCGTTGCTGTTCATGATTTGGTCATGGATGAGCGTGTGGGAAGTTCCAGTTTCCGGGGTAATCCGTTATTGTTTGCGTCTTATGTGCCCGCCGATGAAATGATTGTGGGACTAACCGGTAAATGGGATGAAAGCACTGGTTTGGTCAGTCAGCTAGAGGTACGTGGCGTGCATTTGGGCAAACGCTCTATTGCGTCCGCTGAGTTTGAAGGAGGCGCGGTTACCCGACATCAGGTTATTCCCTGGGATTTGAAGCGTGTGGGGAATTATCGATATATCATTGAGGGAACCAATCGAACACTGGAAATCCGCGGCCGGTATTAGATACCATCCAACTGTATATTTGCTTCCCAACAAAAACGTAGTTCGGGCAGTTCAGTAACCAAAGATCACGTAGGTCGGGCAGCTTGCCCGACCCGGAAAGATGTAATTATAGCAAGTTCAAGGAGTGTAAAACCAGCAACCCAACATCCCTCTGAGTCTCCCTCCGAGCACACTTACAGGCACTAGCCAGTTCCCAGTCACGAGGGAGAAAGGGTCCGAGCTAGTGTATATTTTCAAAATCGGCAGGTAATATTGCGATGGGGCCAAACCCTCGAGTCAGCGACTCGAGGGACAGGTTAACTGGGAGATCGGCTACCTGGCAAGCAAGCTTTCGGAATGACCAGTGATGGCTTGTTTTGGGCATAGGATTATGCAAAAAGCAGCACCCAGCCCCGCAGGGGCGATATGGAACGAGCCGTGGGTTTCAACCCGCGGCTTTGTGGCGTTGATGAGCCAATAAAAGCGTAGGTCGGGCAGCTTGCCCTACATGTACCTCTCGGGAGGAATTGGATACGCTGCCATAATATCCCCAAAAAAAAAACTGGTAGAACGCGAACAGTTAGATGGGTATATATTCGGAATATGATGAGCAGAGCTCATCAGCGCACATTACCGGACAGAGCCCGGTAATGAGGGATGCTATTTTCTGGGCGGGCGATTACTTCGCCCGCCCAGAAAACCCACCAACTCCTGACGTAGCTCCAGCTGCGTCAAGCCGTGGAGACGCTCCCGCTTCCTGAGAAAAGAACGAGCCGGGGGGCAACCCGCGGCGTTTGGTTTAAAAATAAAGAAGTTCCTTCAACGTGATTACCAATTGGAACGGTCACTTGACTTGACCCCATACCGTCCGCGAGATTTCGGGACGGAGAGGCTGTCCAAAAAGTCCTTTTCTAATTTCAAGGACCTAAATAATTTAGGTTTTAGGGTCAAATATGTGCCAGACCTATCAGGTTTCCAAAACCTGATAGGTCTATATATGAAAAGGACGTGACTTATCAAGAAGATCAGAGATACACACTCTTAGAAAACTTAAATTAATTAAGTGGTTACATCCTGCTTTTTACTTTTTAGACAGCCTCGGCGATTTAGGGGAAGTTGGAGAGGAGTTAACTTGACGTGACATGGAGCGTATCGAGGCTATGGATGAAGAATTTGAGTATGGTACTAACCCAACCAACAACCACAAAACCACCGCTCCCCTCGAAGGGGAGCTGGGGGATCGGCCGAATACTACAATGAGGGCAAGTTACAAACCAGCCGATCACCCTGAGGGGTAAAATAGCACAAGTAATCCAACAAAAACGTACGTCGGGCAGCTTGCCCGACATGTACCACCCAATAATGTAGGTCGGGCAGTACATCAATCAGACGTCACGTAGGTCGGGCAGCTTGCCCGACCCAGGAAAGATGTAAAACTATCAGCCCACCCTCCCTCGGAGTCTCCCTCCGAGCACACTCAAAATCAGGTAGTGTCCAAAATCACTGGCCAGTCACTGCCACGAGGGAGAGGAGATCCGAGCTTGTATAGATTTATGCATTCGGAAGATGATATTGCCGATGGGGCAATACCCTCAAGTCAGCGACTCGAGGCACAGGTAAGCTGAGAAATCGGTTGCATTGGAATGAAGCTACCAACGAATAACTTAGGTTCTCCTAAAACTAAGAAAGCCTGTTCCCCCAATAGAAGGAACAGGCTCTCAAATTTTTGATCGTACGATTAATCGCTAGGAAGCAGACTTCGTACTGGTTTCTTTCTCTTCGTCACTATCCGATTCCTCATCCGCTCCTTCCGGTTCTCTCCAGTCGAAGGTGAGACCATCACGAGAAGTGTTCATCTTGATCCGAACAGTAGAACCTTCGGGATGATCATCTTCCAGCAATTCCTCGGCCAACGGATCTTCCACATATTTCTGGATGGCCCGTTTCAGCGGACGCGCTCCATACTTCTGATCGAATCCTTTATCTGTTAAGTACTCTTTGGCACCCTTGGTTAGCTCGACTTCATAACCGAGCCCTTTAATGCGCGCAAACAGTTCGTCGGACAAGATCTCGATAATCTTGAAGATGTGATCTTTTTCCAGTGGATGGAAGACAATAACATCATCGATACGATTGAGAAATTCGGGATTGAATACCTTTTTCAAGGCATCCTGCACCGTAGATTTCATCTTTGCGTAATCGAAGGTCGAATCATCACCACTAAAGCCAATACCCTGGCCGAGGTTTCGGATATCACGCGCTCCAATATTGGAAGTCATGATAATAATGGTATTACGGAAGTCGACACGTCGGCCGAGACTGTCCGTAAGGATCCCATCATCCAATACCTGTAATAAGATATTGAACACATCAGGATGCGCTTTTTCAATCTCATCCAGAAGGACTACGCTGTAGGGTTTGCGTCGAACTTTTTCGGTCAACACACCACCTTCTTCGTAACCTACATAACCCGGAGGCGCACCAACCAGTCGAGATACGGAGAATTTCTCCATGTACTCACTCATGTCGATGCGAATCAGCGAGTCCTCTTTATCAAAGAGATACTCGGACAGCACTTTGGCCATCTCGGTTTTACCCACACCGGTGGGACCGAGGAAGATAAACGAACCGATGGGACGAGACGGATCTTTCAGTCCAGCGCGTGTTCGTTTAATAGCTTTGGTCAACTTGGTAATCGCTTCATCCTGACCGATCACCTTAGCGGAAAGCGCATCAGCCATCTTCTTCAGCTTCTGGCCTTCCTTCTGGGTGATCTTGGTCACCGGTACGCCACTCATCATGGCAACCACTGAAGCGACATCTTCATAATCTACATCGTAGACGATCTCTTCGCTTTCTTTCTCCCACTCTTTTTGGGCGACTTCCAGCTCTTCGATCAACCGCTTCTCTTTATCCCGCAATCGTGCGGCATCTTCGAAGCGTTGTTTCTTAACCATAGAGTTTTTCTCCTGGGAGGTCTTTTCAATATCCTCCTCCAGATCGATAATCTCCTGTGGTACCGTAATATTAGAAAGATGCACCCGAGCACCGGCCTCATCCAAAGCGTCGATGGCTTTATCGGGCAGGAAGTGATCGGTTACATACCGATCGGTCAGCTTCACGCAGGCATCAATAGCATCTTCGGAATAGCGAACCGAATGGTGCTTCTCATATTTGGTTTTAATACGATCCAGAATTTCGATGGTCTCTTCCGGGGTAGTCGGATCCACCATGATCTTCTGGAAACGACGTTCCAGCGCACCATCTTTTTCGATATACTGGCGATACTCATTCAGCGTGGTAGCACCAATTGCTTGAACTTCACCCCGAGCCAGTGCGGGCTTTAACATGTTAGAGGCATCTAGTGAGCCACTTGCTCCACCAGCCCCCACAATGGTGTGCAGCTCATCAATAAACAGAATAACATTATCTGTTTTTTCGAGCTCACTCATCACCGCTTTCATACGTTCTTCGAACTGACCGCGATATTTGGTGCCGGCCACCAAGGCCGCCAAATCTAATGCGATCACGCGCTTATCATAAAGTACACGAGATACCTTGCGTTCTACAATTCGCAAAGCCAACCCTTCGGCGATGGCGGTTTTACCCACGCCGGGTTCGCCAATCAACACTGGGTTATTCTTCTTCCGCCGACTCAATACCTGAGCGACGCGTTCTATTTCTTTTTCACGGCCAACAATGGGATCCAGTTTATCTTCCTCAGCCAACTGTGTTAAATCACGACCAAAGTTATCCAGTACCGGTGTTTTAGATTTTTCGGACTTCCGTTCTCTAGAACTACCGGACGAGGATTTTGAACCTTTGGACGAAGAAAGGCTGGCTGACGCTGAACGTGCATCATCGGCATCATCTCTTGATTTTCCGGAAATAATCAAATCGAGTTCCTCCCGTACCGCATCATAGTTAATATTAAATTGCTGCAGAATTTGTGCGGCAATGTTTTCATCGTCACGAAGCAAGGATAAGAGCAGATGCTCAGTTCCGATGGTATCGCTTTTATATAGTTTCGCTTCCAGGTACGTAATACGCAATACCTTTTCTGCCTGTTTAGTCAGCGGGATATTTCCCACTGTGACTGAACCTCCCGTACCGCGAACCGTATCTTCGATGGTTTTTTTGAGTTTATAGAGGTCACAGTCCAAATTCTTCAATATTTTAACGGCAATGCCGTCGCCAAGACGAACAATGCCTAGAATGAGGTGTTCCGTTCCTATATAATCGTGACCCAGCCGCAGTGCTTCTTCACGGCTAAATTGAATAACATCTCGCACTTTGCTCGAGAAATTGCCCTCCATGAGACCTACTACTCCTCTGAGGTTGTGTTAAAAATAATTTTTCTACTCGCTTTAACGAGTGTCGTTAGGGTTTAGTTCACACCCCTGTTGAACGAAAGTAGGGCGGGGTTAGTGTAAAAGCAAACGTATCGCTTGCGGGGAGGGGAGATAAAAAAAATATTAATTATTTGTAGAGCGCCTGACCGGTCATCTCATCTGGTTGAGGCACATGCATCATCTTTAGTAGAGTCGGTGCCACATCGGCTAAAATACCCTTTTTAAGAGTAATTGGTTCGTCGACATTAACAAAAAGAGCGGGAACCGGGGCTGTGGTGTGGGCGGTGTGTGGGCTGCCATCTTCGTTAAGCAGTTTATCCGCATTGCCGTGATCGGCGATAATTAAAATACGATAATGGTGATTGGTCGCCGTCTCCACTACGTTGCGTAATTGTTCGTCGATGGTCTCAATCGCTTGCACCGTAGCCTCCATATCGCCGGTGTGTCCGACCATATCTGGATTGGCAAAATTTAGGACAACAAAACCATACTTATCAGTGGCCAAAGCCTCGCACAATTTATCGGCTACCTCCGGTGCACTCATTTCTGGTTGAAGATCGTAGGTGGGCACTTTCGGGCTAGGAATTAAGATCCGATCTTCGTTGGGATAAGGGGTCTCATTCCCACCGTTAAAGAAATAAGTCACATGCGGATATTTTTCAGTCTCCGCAATTCGAAGCTGTTTGATTCCTTGTTTGGATACCACTTCACCCAGGGTGTTTTTTAATTCCAAGGGAGGAAAAGCGACTTGCACGTCGAAGCGAGCATCGTACGAAGTGAAGGTATAGTAGTTTAAATCCAAATGGGAATTCACTTCAAAAGCATCGAAGTCGTCCTCGGTAAAAGCGCGGGTTATCTGTCGAGCCCGATCGCCTCGGATGTTAAAAAATATGACTACATCGTCTTTTTGAATGCGCGAGTCTTCATCATCAACCAAGACAGATGGTTTGATAAATTCATCGGTGATATCCTGTTCGTACCAATGGGTAAATAATTCCTCGGATGAATCAAAAGACCGTCCTTCATTCTCAGTCAACAGTCGGTAGGCTAGGTCGGTACGTTCCCATCGTTGGTCGCGATCCATAGCGTAATAGCGCCCAATAACCGTAGCCAAACGGCCGGATCCAATTTCATCAGCTTTTTGTTGAAACTGCCGGGCGTATTTGATACCGCCGGTAGGAGAGGTGTCGCGACCATCCGTGAACGCGTGCACATTCACCGTGCTAATATTGTGCTGATTGCACATCTCCAGCAGAGCATAAAGATGATCATTGTGGCTGTGTACGCCACCATCCGAAAATAGGCCCATCAGATGAATACGTCCTCGATCAGACGCGCGTCGCATAGCCTCCGTAAGTACCTCGTTCTCAAAAAACGAACCATCGGCAATGGACTTATTGATACGGGAGAGCTCCTGCCAGACAATGCGTCCCGCGCCGATGTTCAGATGTCCGACCTCCGAGTTGCCGAATTGGCCTTCGGGCAACCCAACATCAGAGCCGGAGGCAGTTAGTTGGGTATGAGGATAAGTCGCGAAGAGGTGATCTAAATAAGGCTTCTTCGCACGCTCGATGGCACTTACCGATGGATCTTCAGCGATCCCATACCCATCGAGAATGACTAGTAGGGTAGGTTGAAAATCGGATTCGTGCGAAGAAGCTGACAAGGGTTCAACCCGGTTTAGAGGTTGTTTACATGTTTGCTCATGCGTGCCTTTTCGCGAGCCGCTTTATTAGGATGGATCAGGTTTTTGGTTGCCTGACGATCCAAAAAAGAAGAGGCTTTGCGGAATTTCTCCTGGGCATCTTCCTTATCAGTAGCTTCCATGACTCGTTTGATAAGTGTACGCATCTTAGAACGTTTGTCGCGATTGGCGACTCGACGTTTCTCGTTCTGACGCACACGTTTGATAGCAGACTTATGTTGTGGCATTGAATTAAGCGTGTTTAAATCAGTTGATTTTGCTTACCTTTGAGCGCTCGTTTTTACGAGAGTTGCCAAATTTATGATTTCTGCTCTCGGAAAACAAGAATCGATTGAAAAATTATTACTATAAGCGTAAATTAACATCATTTCCATATGATCGTAGTGATCGACGGACCGGCTGGATCCGGGAAAAGTTCAACTGCCCGTGCGGTAGCCCAACGAGTTAATATCGAATTTCTTGACTCGGGGGCAATATACCGAACGGCTGCTGTGTTGTTTCTTGATGCAGGCCGGGACGAGGAAACGTTCATTGAAAAATTGACTCACACAGATATCTCGTTTGAATACGACGAGGGAATCTTTCGTACCTATATAAATGGGGAGGAAGTAACGTCGCGTATTCGTACTTCAGAAGTTAATGAGGTGGTCAGTGAAGTCGCGGCCCAGCCGTTGGTTCGTGACCATGTAAATACATTGATGCATGAGGTAATTCAAGAGCGTGATTTTATCGCGGAAGGTCGAGATCTGGGAACGGTAGTTTTTCCGGATGCCACCTTAAAGTTTTTTATGGTGGCAGATTTGGAAACACGAGCCCGGCGCCGCTTCAAAGAGTTACAGGCCAGCGATGGTTCCATGACGCTCAATGAAGTAAAAAAGAATTTAGCGCAACGTGATGAAGCCGATTCCAACCGATCTACGGCACCGCTGACCCAAGCCGATGACGCCATTGAAGTGGATACCACGGATATGACGTTTGAAGAGCAGGTCGCTTTTATCGCGGATCGAGTGAATGCTGTGATCAATGAACGTAACTGAGTCATTCATAGAATAAAACACGATAACGTTAACTCTAATCCCATTTCGGATCTAATTCGAAATGCGGCAACACAACTAACAGGAACACTAGTAAATGTCAGAAGACAAAAAACAAGAACAGGAACAAGAAAACCAAGAAGCATCCGCGCAAGCAGAAGCTGAGGTAGAAGTAACGGAAGAATCCACTGAGGAAACGACTTCCGAAGAATCAGCAGAAGCAGTTGACGCACAAACAGAAGAAGAGGTGCGCGTGGCTGTTGATGAAGATGAGGTGGCCACTTTCTCCGGCGACTTAGACGGAAAAGTGTACACTATGGACGAGCTGCAAGCTGCATCCGAAGATTATTCGGATGATGAGTTCCATGAGCTCGTTGATATGTATGAAGACACCCTGCACGACATTGAGGAAAAAGAAGTCGTAAAAGGTCGTGTGGTATCGGTAGACGAGAAGTATGTCGTCGTCGATATTGGATTTAAATCCGAAGGAATTATTCAGAAAAATGAATTCCCCAATGAAGTGGCTGAAAAGTTGGAGCCCGGGGATGAAGTTGAAGTGTTCCTGGATCGCGTAGAAGACCGTGAAGGTCAATTAATTCTTTCCCGCCGCAAAGCAGACATCCTGCACGCATGGGAAAAAATCGAATCTTCCTATTACAACGAAGAAGTGCTGGAAGGCTATATCCACCGTCGTATCAAAGGTGGTATGGTGGTTGATATCATGGGTATCGATGCCTTCTTGCCGGGCTCGCAGATTGATGTCCGTCCGGTTCGTGACTTCGATGCCTACGTTGGCAAGACCATGGAATTCAAAGTGGTTAAGCTGAATATGCAGGCTGAGAACGTGGTAGTATCTCACCGCGCTCTTATCGAATCTGACTTGGAAGAGCAGCGAGAAGAAATTCTGGCTACCATCGAAGCCGGTCAGGTGCTGGAAGGCTCTGTCAAAAACATTACCGATTTCGGTGTATTCATCGACTTGGGTGGTGTGGACGGATTGCTGCACATTACGGACCTATCTTGGGGCCGTGTAGAGCATCCATCCGAAATTGTTTCCTTGGATCAGCGCATGAACGTCGCGGTTATCGACTTCGACGAAGAAACCAAGCGTGTATCCTTAGGTCTGAAACAATTACAGCCGCATCCCTGGGATGAAATTGGCGATAAGTATCCGGAAGGAACACGAGTACAGGGCCGCGTAGTTTCTATTGCTGACTACGGTGCCTTTATCGAATTAGAAAAAGGTGTTGAAGGTCTGATCCACATTAGTGAGATGTCCTGGACCCAACACATCAAGCATCCTTCTCAATTAGTTGACAAAGACGACATTATTGAATGCGTTGTCCTAAACGTCAACAAAGACGAGAAGAAAATCAGCCTTGGCGTCAAGCAGCTGGAAAAAGATCCTTGGGAAGATCTCACCGATCGTTATCCCGTCGGATCCAAGCATACCGGCAAAGTGCGTAACCTCACCAACTTCGGTGTGTTCGTAGAGCTTGAGCCTGGAATTGACGGTCTGGTTCACATCTCCGACCTCAGCTGGACTGAAAAAATCAATCACCCCAGCGAGATGGTCGAAAAAGGCGACGATATGGAAGTCGTTATCTTGGCCGTGGACTTCAACAACCGACGCATTACACTCGGTCACAAGCAGATCGAAGACAATCCGTGGGAGAAGTTCGCTGTTGAGTACGCCGTTGGTAACGAAGTGAAAGGAACCATCAAGAAAGTTACGGACAAAGGTGTGTTCATTGAACTGCCATTGGGTGCCGAAGCTTTCTTACCAGGTAGCAAAACGGATACGGAAGGCGAGTTCACGGAGGATCTGAACGAAGGTGACGAAATCGAAGCGACCGTCATCGAGTTTGATGAATCCAGCAAGAACATTACGCTAACCCAGCGTGAGCAAGATGTGAAGCGTTCTGTGCGCAAAACGAAAAAATCCGACAAGAAACAACGCGAGAAGCCAGCTGAAACTGGTACTCCTACGCTCGGAGAAATGTCAGGACTGTCTGACTTGAAGCGCAAGCTCCAAGAAAAAGAACAGGCTGCCGCTGCCGCACAGCAAGCTGAAGCTGAAGCTGCTGATGCCAGTGATGATTCTGACGAAGAATCAGACAACGAGGATGATGCTAGTTCCGAAGAAGAATAACAATTCGGCTAACATCAGCTTTACATGCTGAATAAAGCAATTGAAAGGGAGGCTCACTTACGAGTCTCCCTTTTTTATGTGTATACTTGGGCGACTTAATAAACGCCTACACTCACTAAATAAAGATCAGTTAACACAGCGCAGATCATGGAACGTCAAACCTATCCGGATACACAACAGGGTATGCTGGAATACATGAAAACGAAATTGGATAAGGTCGTACCCGGACCGGAAATCCAACTCAAAGCGGAGATGGCTTATGAAATTAATCGGCTAAAGAAAGAGAAAGATGCAATCATCTTAGGGCATAATTATATGGAGGCCGCTCTGTTCCATAGTATTCCGGATTATGTGGGCGATTCTCTGGGATTAGCTCGAATTGCCGCTAATACGGAAGCCGAACGCATAGTCTTTTGCGGGGTCCGATTTATGGCGGAGACCGCGAAAATTGTAAACCCAGACCGAACGGTGTTGATTCCCGCTGAAAAGGCGGGATGCTCGTTAGCCGCATCAATAACCGCTCAGGATGTGCGCGAATTGAAAGAACGTTATCCGGGCATTCCCGTAGTAACCTACATCAACACTTATGCTGATGTGAAAGCAGAGTGTGACGTGTGCTGTACATCCAGCAATGCCGTGGATATTGTAAATAGGTTGGAAAGTGATACGGTCATCTGTATTCCAGATGAATTTTTAGCCAAGAACATCGCGCGAGATACTGGCAAAACCGTGATCACGCCGGGGCAAACCCCCGATCAGCCTGATTCGATGATTGTTTGGGACGGTAAGTGCGAGGTGCACGAACAATTTACCGTTGAGGATATTGAGCGGGTCCGCAAGCAGTTCCCGGATACCTTGGTGGTGGCTCACCCTGAATGTTCGCCTGAAGTCGTCGAGGCGTCCGATTTTAGCGGTTCCACAACGAAAATGAATAATTATGTGGAAGCATCGGAGTCAGACCATTATTTACTGCTTACCGAATGCAGTATGAGTGATAATATCGCCGCTCAAAATCCAGACAAAGATTTGTTGCGATTATGTAGTGTAAGGTGTCCGCATATGAATGAGATCACTCTGGAGGATACACTGGCCGCACTTCGTCATGATCAATACGAGATCAATATGGATGAACAGCTGCGCATTCGGGCAAAATCTTCCATCGATCGCATGTTTGAGTTGAGTTAGCATAAAGATCTCACCGGTTTATTGTCTGGATCGGATCAGGTTAATTCTCTTTCAGTTTATGAAAGGGCGAGCAATTATCTTAAGTCAACGAAAATAACAAAGGCCGCTGAGTTATCAGCGGCCTTTGTTTGGGTAAGCTAAATGAGATATTGCATTATTTTTCGCGGTAAAAGAAAACCCGCTCATTTCGGGAATCCTTTCCACTTCTGATTTTAACCCCATGTTCGCGATTGTAGTTATACACTACATTGCGCATAGCGGTAAGTTGTTTTTCATTTTTATATCCCACTTCTAAGGCGTCACCATCAGGTTCTAATTGTTCCAACCGATCGATCAGATCTTTATAACGGGAAGAGCTCTTTCGAGAAGTACTGACTTCAGATCGTGGTACAAATTTTAAATCCATAGAGCGCTCCTATGATTACTAACGAGAAATAACGATAAGTATATGTAATTAAGTTGTTTGATAGGAGTCTGTCAATTTATTATAAAATTAAAATTTAAGGTACCTGAATTGTACTCAGAATCTTATCTATGATGTCATCTGTACTAATATTTTCCGCTTCAGCCTCAAAGGTTGGAATAATGCGGTGACGCATCACGTCACGAGCCAACAGGCGAACATCTTCTGGGGTTACGTACGCTCGGTGTTGCATAAAGGCATGAGCTCGGGCAGCGAGATTCAGGTTAATGGTCGCGCGTGGCGATGCCCCGAAGCTGATCAGATCATCAATATCAGCAAGATCATATTGTTCCGGTTTGCGGGTAGCGAATACCAGATCGATGATATAGCGCTCTACTTTTTCATCAATATAAATTTCGTTCACTGTTTTACGGGCATTGAGAATTTTCTCGGGCGTGATAATCGGATTTAACGATGGGCGTTTCCCCGTCTGGGCCATTCGGCGCATAATTTCCAACTCCTCCTGCTCGCTCGGATAATCGATATGAATTTTTAACATAAATCGATCCACTTGAGCTTCAGGCAGGGGATAGGTGCCTTCCTGTTCCACCGGGTTCTGAGTAGCCAGTACCAAAAAGGGTTCTTCCAGCTCGTAAGTAGTATCGCCAATAGTGACCTGCATCTCCTGCATCGATTCCAGCAGCGCACTTTGCACCTTGGCCGGAGATCGGTTAATCTCATCTGCCAAAATAATGTTGGCAAAGATGGGCCCTTTTTTAACGATGAATTCCGCTTCTTTTTGATTGTAGATCAACGTCCCCAACAGATCAGCAGGGAGAAGATCCGGCGTAAACTGGATCCGCTGGAACTTAGTGCTGATCACTTTAGCCAGGGAAGAAACAGTTAATGTTTTGGCCAGGCCGGGAACGCCTTCCAGCAATACGTGGCCATCAGCCAGTAAGCCTACCATCAAGCGTTCGATCATATATTTCTGACCTACGATCACTTTGGCCAGCTCATTATACACGTCATCAATAAATGCGCTGTCTCGTTCTATCCTCTCGGTCAGCGCTTGCATGTCAAAATCATTCTGCTGCATGGTAATTGGTTCTAAATTGAATTAGAAAATGAATCGCTTCTGTTTATCTTCTGTGCCAACATACAAATGTAGAAGAAATATTACATGGATCTGTTTGATTCGTTTTTACTAGGACTATTACAAGGGTTGACGGAATTCTTGCCTATCAGTAGCTCGGGGCATTTAGTGTTGGGTCGAACGTTTCTGGGGCAGGATCTGGCCCAAGGGATTACGTTTGAGGTTGTCGTACATTTTGGGACTCTGTGCAGCATTGCCGTGTATTACTGGGATGAAATAAAGGATTTGCTATCGGCCACCGGACGCGTAATTAAAGCTCCCGGAACACTAGAACAACATAAAAAGGATCCCCAAGTTTTGCTGGTCGGTTACATCCTGATCAGTATGATTCCCGCCATGGTGATTGGTCTGTTGTTTGAGGATTGGTTGGAAGAACATCTGCTCAATCCGTTCTCGGTGTCCATCATGCTTATCGTTACGGGAACCATTTTATTTGGTACCAAGTATGCGCCCGATGGACAGAAATCGGTTGATGGGAAGCGGGGTTTCTTGATGGGGTTGGCGCAGGCCTTTGCCATTTTACCCGGGGTTAGTCGATCCGGTTCCACGATCTCTATGGGATTATATTTGGGCATGAAGCGCGATGATGTAGCCAATTTTTCATTTCTAATGGTCATCCCGGTGATCGGTGGAGCCATGTTGCTCAAAGTAATAGAATTAATCGAAATGGGCATCGATGCAGATGGCTTGATGATATTAATCATTGGGTTCGCTACCGCCTTTGTTTCCGGATATCTGGCGCTGAAGTATTTAATCATCATTTTACGCAGCCGCGGTATCGATCCATTTGCATGGTATTGTTGGTTGGTAGGTTTGGCTGGATTGTATTATTTTTCCGCCGTCTGAAAATTACCGGGTTGTTGTTGAAGCCGGTGTTCAAAATGAATAAGTTCTGAGCCCTTACAGGAATCAATAAAAAGGCATGGTTACCTATCTATTTATATTCTTTTCAGTATTAGCCATTGCGGCTGCTCTGGCAATGGTATTGAACAAAAATACCGTGAACAGCGCGTTGTTTTTGGTCATTAACATGGTTTCAATTGCTGGCATCTATCTGTTGCTGGAAGCTCAATTTCTGGCTGTCATTCAGATTATTGTCTATGCCGGAGCCATAATGGTGCTCTTCTTATTCGTGATCATGTTATTGAATCTGGAAAAAGAGAAAAGCCTGTTTGATCAACTGCGTCTCAAATATTTTGTGGCCTTCTTTTTATCCGTGATTGTACTTTCTCAAATCCTGTATGCGCTGGGCGGTTGGACAGACACACTGCCCACGATTTCTGAGAACATGGCTCAAGCCGGAACCATTGAGGCCTTGGGCAATGTCCTTTACACAGATTATCTACTTCCCTTTGAAATTACCGCAATCCTGTTAACCGCTGCTGTAGTGGGTGCCTTGGTGATTGCACAACAAAAAATCGTTTCCAACAATGATTGATATTAACTGGCCTTTGGCGCTGAGCTCTGTCTTGTTCATCATTGGTATGTTCGGCGTACTGACTCGACGAAACGCGATTGTGATATTTATGTGTGTAGAGCTGATGCTCAATGCGGTCAATTTATCACTGGTGGGCTTCAGCAGCTACTTTGGTAATGTGGATGGGCAGATGTTGGTCTTTTTCGCTTTAGCCGTCGCGGCCGCCGAAGCTGTGGTGGGATTGGCGATCATTATCGCCATATTCCGAAATAACTTGACTGTGGATATCAGCAAAATCAATCTGCTGCGCTGGTAAACCAAAAGCGGTGCTAATAAATTGACAAGGTCGTGTTCGTACATCGGATACGACCTTTTTTATATCTCTGACCTTCCTATTTCTTCTATTATTTGGTTTTTCCTTTTGCATGAATCGCCACCGACCAGGCTTCAATAGCACCATCCATATATGATCCACTCATAACTGATTTTTAAGTTGCTACCAAGCTGCTAGTAAACATGATTTCTTCACCTCTTCGGCAATTGTAAACAGGTAATTGTCCCGCATTCGATATTCTTTCATGTGGGCTCTTCCATACGTTTCGAATTATCTTCTTTTACGTTATCGATAACCATTTTGCGCAAATTAGGTATGATAACCATGCAACTTAAAACCCAATGAAGAATTGCTATGTACAAAACATGGAACACGTTGCAGCAACCCCCAGCTTATCTTGTGGGTTGATAATTCTTACTATAACTAGCTCTGGCAGATTAGGTTTTGAGGGAAGAGTCCTACTATGATATCCTTAGTCCCAGGATGGAAGTGATACTGTCCCAGTAGTTTATCAATAACTTGGAGGGAGCTTTGCAAAACTACCTGTCATTGCGAACGAAGTGCGGCAATCCCCGGATTGGATTGTATAAATGACGATTGCTTCTACATTTTGCCCAGACAAAATAAATTTTGAAAGGTTTTGTAAAGCCCTCTTGGATATAGATTTGAGCCGGAGATAATCGCTACATTTTATTTAAGACAAATTGCTCTTAAATAGTTATATTGTGTGCAGCTCTAGACAAGATGGATTGATGTGATCCCGTAGCATACAACGCATTAATCTAGATAAATCAATTTTGGATTCAATTAATATGAAAACTACGAACATCCCCAACATAGATATCGAACAGACAACGATTGGTGAACTGGTGGCCCAAAACTACCATTCGGCTGGCGTTTTCAAGCAGTACGGACTCGATTTTTGCTGTGGTGGTGGACGCACTATTTCCAAGGCCTGCGAAACAAAAGGGATCAGCGTTGATGAATTACTTGACGACTTGAATGAAATCGCTTGGAGTGAGTCTGATTCCAGCCAACAGTTTCAGGCCTGGGATCCCGCACATTTGATCGATCACATCATGGATACGCACCACCGCTATGTGCGCCAGAAAACCGAAGAAATTACCGCGTATGCCGCAAAAGTGGCTCGCGTTCATGGAGAACGACACCCCGAGAACAAAGAGATCTATTTAACCTTCGCTAAGCTATCGCAAGAGCTGTTGAATCATCTATCTGATGAAGAAAAGACGGTGTTTCCGTTGATCAAATCTGTTTATAAGAAGCGCATGAAGGGCGAGGAAGTAACCGCCAAAGAGTGTGTGGAGTTAAAGAGACAGTTGCAACTGATGGTAGGTGATCATCAAGAGGCTGGTGATGAAATGGCCTACCTCCGTTCAGTAAGCAACGAGTTTACTCCACCCCAAGACGCTTGTACTACCTATCGCATTCTCTATCAAAACCTGGCTGATTTTGAGGAAGATCTGCATCAACACGTACATCTGGAAAACAATATACTTTTTAAGAAGGCACATGAATTGATTTAAGCCTGATTTGCCTTAGCGAGATAAAAAAAGCCGCGCCGGAAATAAATCCGGCGGGGCTTTTAAAATGGTTTCATCAGTACGATCAAATAAATAGATAGGTAACAATCAGATAAATCGGAGCTAAAATTCCGAAGGACCACAACAGGTACCCACCGAAGCTCGGCATATCAACGCCTGATGTTTCAGCAATAGATTTAACCATGAAGTTGGGAGCGTTACCAATGTAGGTCATGGCACCGAAGAATACCGCACCAGCGGAGATTGCTAATAATGTGGTAGCCAAATCGGTCATTAAAATCGCGGCGTCACCACCGGCTGCATTAAAGAAGACCAAATACGTTGGTGCGTTATCCAGGAAGGAAGAAAGCAGGCCGGTTACCCAGAAAAACATGGCATCATTGGGTTCGCCGCCGGAAAACACCAGGTCATTTACAAACTGCAGAGATCCAGCCCCTTCTTTACCGGCTTTCAGCATAGCAATAGGAGCGATGATGGTAATGAAAATACCCGCGAAGAGTTTGCCCACTTCTTCGATGGGGAACCAGGTAAAGCCGTTTGCAGCACGGCTCTGTTTGGAAGTAAACTGCCAGCTAAGAGCTGAAAGGATAAGTAAGAATACATCCCGCACAATGAAGGATAGATTGGCTTCGAAATGATAAACGGGGAAGTGTCCCAAATCCACCATTCCAGAGAATAACACACCTCCAACTACTCCGGCTAATAACAGGAGGTTGAAGCCACCTTCGATGCCAAAGGCCTCAGAGCCATCATCCGCTGGTTGTTCACCCGGCTCTTTAGCAATGAGGATCTTGTCAGTAATGTAGTAAATGACCAACAAGATTCCGGCGACAAATGCCATAGGTGCAAACATATGAGTAGTGGTCCAGAAGAAATCAACACCTTGCAAGAATCCCAGGAAGAGTGGTGGATCACCAAGGGGCGTTAAAGAACCACCCACGTTGGCAACCAAGAAGATAAAGAAGACCACCATGTGGACCTTATATTTACGCCAGTCATTAGCGCGCAGCATCGGACGAATTAAGAGCATGGCCGCTCCGGTAGTCCCCATCCAACTGGCCAGGATAGTACCGATTAATAGCATTAGGGTATTGACCTCGGGAGTACCTTTTAGATATCCGGTGAGCCGAACACCACCCGATATGGTGTAGAGCGCAAATAACAGAATAATGAACGGTATATACTCCAATACATATACATGCAGCACTTCATAAGCTGTTATGCTAAATCCATAGGTCAACAGCATGGGAATGAGAATAGCTAGTGCCCAGAAAAACGATACTTTACCAAAGTGGTGATGCCAAAAATCAGGGGCAAAAAGCGGAAAAAGGGCAATGGATAGCAGTATGCCGGCAAAAGGAATGGTCCACCATAAGCTGAGTTCTGCACCGTCGATACCAAAGCTATGCGCGCCTTCGGCAGCCAGCGCTACATTCTGGAAGCCCAGTAATAGTAGTGGAATCAAACCATAACGTAGGAAAGAGCCTAATTTCTTTAACTTCACGTGTTCTCCGATTAACTATACAATTCTACTTTGTTTCAATTGCTGCCTAAAATAATAGAAGCGATCTTGTTTTGAAACCTAAACGATATAGATCATCGGGCCATAATGATAAAAAAATGTTAAGTCTGTGAAGTTCAGGGATTTTAAGGTGGGGCTAATTACCCTGAAAAAGTGACAATGAAACAGGCAAACTACCTTTGGCATCTGTGAATTTTTAACTACCTTTGTGACGAATTTCCAAACTAGAAAATGATCAATCTAGGAGTTAATGAGTTCCGCCCAGACATTGATTGCGCTCATCATTGCACTCCCGCTAGCGGGATTTCTGTTCAATGGAACACTTGGTCTGTTCGTTAAACCGTATCAGTCTAAAAAGACGCTGATTGGTACGCTGGCAAACCTTGCGGTATTTGTTCCATTTTTAATGGCATTCTATCTATTCCTTAATATGGATGCCGGTTCCGAAGCGGTGACCGTAACCTTTTTTAATTGGCTGGATATCGGCAGTCTGAAAGTCGATTTCGCCTACCAGATCGATCAGCTGTCTATTTTAATGACCTTGGTAGTGACCGGGGTCGGTTCGCTGATTCATCTTTATTCTATGGGCTACATGGCTCATGATGAAGGGTATTGGAAGTTTTTTGCCTACCTGAATCTGTTCATCTTCGCCATGCTGAACTTGGTGCTGGCCAACAATATGCTGGTGTTATTCTTGGGCTGGGAAGGTGTTGGTGTCTGTTCGTACCTGTTGATTGGATTCTGGTACGAAGAAATGAAAAATGCCGATGCCGCCAAGAAGGCCTTTATTTATAACCGAATCGGTGACTTCGCCTTCTTGATTGCCATGTTCCTGACCTTCAAAGCGGTAGGAAGCCTTGATTTTGATATTATTCTCAACAATCTGGATGCTTTTCCAGCCCACTACAAATTCTGGATTGCTTTCTTGATGTTCGTGGGGGCTACCGGTAAAAGTGCTCAGATTCCTCTCTTTGTTTGGTTGCCGGATGCCATGGCCGGCCCAACCTCTGTTTCTGCGTTGATTCACGCGGCTACCATGGTTACTTCGGGTATTTATTTAATTTCTCGGATGTCGCCAATGTATGTGATGGCACCGGAAGCCATGTTGATCGTGGCAGTAATCGGAGCCTTGACCGCCATTGTCGCCGCAACTATTGCGCTTACCCAAAATGATATTAAGCGGGTGTTAGCCTACTCCACAGTATCACAGCTTGGATATATGTTCCTGGCATTAGGCGCTGGTGGATTTACCGCTGCCATGTTTCATGTGGTAACTCACGCATTTTTTAAAGCTTGTTTATTCTTGGGTTCCGGTTCGGTCATTCATGCTATGGAGCATGTCGAACACGGGTTGCACGAAGAAGGCAAGGATGTGCATTTTGATCCGCAGGATATGCGAAATATGGGGGGATTGAAGAAATATATGCCCTCCACCTACTGGACTTTCATGATTGCCACTGTGGCTATCGCCGGTATTCCGCCTCTGGCTGGATTCTTCTCTAAAGATGAGATCTTAGCCATGGCTTTCAATGCGGGCATGGGCGAATTCGCCGGAGCGATGTACACCGCGCTTTGGGTGGTAGGTATCATTACCGCCTTCTTGACCGCATTTTATATGTTCCGCCTGACGCTGGGAACGTTTCACGGAAGCTTTAAGCTGCCTCAACGTATTAAGGAAGCGGTGGGAGCTGAATCCTATTTGCACGAAAGCCCGGCATCGATGACCATCCCACTGTGGAGTCTGGCCGGTTTGTCGATCATTGGCGGGTTCTTGGGTGTGCCTAACTTTATTGTGGAAACGTTCACGCATGAAGAAGCACACATCAATTTGCTTCATACCTGGTTACACGGACCGGTGGCGGATCTATCCCTTACGCTCAGCCACGGGGTCGAGTGGGTGCTAATGATCGTTTCTATTCTGGTAGCTATTTCCGGAGTCTTCGTAGCTTATCGCATGTACGGTGCTGATAATGCGGAGGCCTCTGATAAAAGTCTGCAGGAACGTTTCGGATATCTATACGGCGTATGGTCGGCCAAGTATAGCTTGGACGAAATTTACGAAGGGTACATTGGGAACCCGATTGTAAGATTTTCCGATCGCGTATTGGCGGTATTCGATATGCGCATTGTGGATGGATTTGTCAATGCGTTGGCGGGAACCGTCAAGTTATTTGGTAGCCTGTTCCGATATATCCAAACCGGGGTAACTAGTAGCTATGCTATGGCCTTGGTTATCGGTGTGGTTATCGTATTGAGTGTCTTAATATTTTAACACCAACAGTGAGTTTTTAATCGATTGCTAATCGCTGTTCATGATGGAATTACTGCTTAACATTACTATTTATTTGCCACTCCTCGGGATCCTGGGGATTTTGATCACCCGCAATGACGCGGCATCCAAGTGGATTAGTTTGCTGGTGACTACCGCAACTTTTCTGCTATCGCTGCCCTTGATGTTCAACTTTGATATCGCGGCCTCCGGAACCCAGCAGTTCTTGACCGAAGGGGAGGCGTTGATTGCGGGCTTCGATATCAAATACTTGGTTGGTCTGGATGGCTTGAGCTTACTGCTCTTTATGCTGACCACCTTTCTGGGCCCCATTGTAATTCTATCTTCTTGGAATTCGGTAAGTAAGCATGTGCCCGGTTATTATGCGATGTTGCTGTTATTGCAAACTGCTTCATTAGGGGTATTCGCATCACTTGATTTGCTGGTCTTTTACGTATTCTTCGAACTCTCACTGATCCCTATGTACTTCCTGATCGGAATTTGGGGAGGTAAAGATCGGATTAAGGCCACCGTAAAGTTCTTTATCTATACGTTGGTCGGTTCTCTGATTATGCTGGTTGGGCTCATTTACGTGGGGTACGATGCCGGAGCCTTTATCGATGGATATAATTTCACTACCGATTGGCGATTTTTATCCAGTGACGCTTATGTGATCGGCTTGGTTGAGCAAACCTATTTATTCCTGGCCTTTGCTTTGGCCTTCAGTATCAAAGTGCCCTTGTTTCCATTCCACACTTGGTTGCCCTACGCGCATACCGAAGCGCCGACCGCCGGTTCGGTGGTGCTAGCCGCGATCATGTTGAAAATGGGTACCTACGGTTTGATCCGTGTGTGTATGCCGCTATTCCCAAATGCTTTTATGGAATTGGCTCCATATATGGCAGGTCTCGCTGTAATTGGCATTATCTATGGCGCGTTAGTAGCGATGGTTCAGAAAGATGTCAAGAAATTGGTGGCTTACTCATCGGTGAGTCACTTGGGTTTTGTAGTGTTAGGTATATTCGCTTTTAACACCATTGCCATGCAGGGCGCATTGATCCAGATGATCAACCATGGGTTATCTACCGGAGCGCTCTTCTTGATTGTGGGAATGATTTATGATCGCCGTCATACTCGAATGATTAAAGATTTCGGCGGAATCGCCAAGACGGTACCCATCTTTGCTACCATGTTCTTGATTTCGACATTGGCCTCTATTGGTCTTCCCGGGTTAAACGGGTTTGTCGGAGAATTTTTGATTCTCAACGGCTCCTTCAACTCTACGATATTGAACACCAAGACATTCGCGGTATTGGGTGCGACGGGTGTTATCCTGGCCGCTGTTTATATGTTATGGATGTATCAACGAGTGCTTTTCGGGCCTATCACCCATGAGGTAAACAAGAAGCTGAAAGATTTGAATGCCCGCGAAGTTGGTTTGTTGATTCCATTGGTCATTTTCATGGTATGGATTGGGATCCGCCCGACGGACTTTACCCAATATTCCGAGGCTCAGGTAGAGCAGTTGCTCAATGAGTCTATGGATAAAAGTATTACCGTGAAGCAGCAAACCGCGGTAGATGAAATTCCTGAGTGGACGAATCGGTTGTATGATGTAGAAGCAGAATATGCTTCGCATGAACAAACCGAATTACAAGCCCAATAAAATCAACAGATTCTATGGCGACTCCACTTAGCACAGATGAAATACAGGAAGCGCTTCAAGAGCTAGATTCCGAATGGTCGTATAAAGATGATAAATTATCCAGGGAACTAACGTTCGATAATTTTCGGGATGCGGTCAGTTTTATCATGCGTTTATCTTTTGAGGCGGAAGAGCATGTTCATCATCCCGAAATTTTCAATGTATATAACACGGTAAATATTCAATTATCCACCCATGACGCGGGGGATAAGGTTACCGATAAAGATCTTAAACTTGCGAAAGCGATAGATTCACTGCTTTAAGAATTAGTCACCAATGAATTATTTGCAGGACATAGCCACATTTCTACCCGGTATCATAGTAGGTGTTGCCGGGCTTATTGCCGTATTGGTTCAAGCCTTTAATGATGATAGTAAAAGCATCTATGGCATTAGCATTGTAGCACTGTTGGGTGCGCTGGTCATTGCCGTTCGGGATATGTTCGGTCCTACCGGTGAGGCTTTTTCAGGAATGATCACGTTCGGAGGTACCGCGTCCTTCGGTTCAGCTGTGATATTACTGGGGGCCCTGTTCTGCGTAATCATATCCAAAGAATATTTAACGGGCATCAATCACGATTACAGTGAAGTCTATTCATTACTGCTTTTCGCAACTACCGGTATGATTGCCTTGGCAAGTGCCAACGATCTGATTATGATTTTTCTGGGTTTAGAGACTATGTCTATCTGCCTATATGTAATGGCTGGATTGATCAAAGATGAGAAAACCGGGGCGGAAGCTTCACTCAAATATTTTCTGTTGGGAGCGTTTTCTACCGGATTTTTGCTCTACGGAATGGCCCTTTTGTATGGGGCAACCGGTACCACCAATATCCCGGGTATTGCACAGGCCGCGAGCCCTAACCTGTTGTTTATCGCTGGGGCGGCGTTACTGCTAGTTGGATTTTTCTTTAAGATTTCGGCGGTTCCATTCCACATGTGGACGCCCGATGTTTATCAGGGTACGCCGACAACTTTGACCGCTTTTATGGCGACCTCATCAAAAGCCGCGGCATTCATCGCTTTGATTGTCGTATTATCCCGAATGATTCCGGGCAGCGGTGGAGAGTACAGTCAGTTACTTTGGATTATCGCGGTGATCACCATGGTGCTGGGTAACCTGATTGCCATTGTGCAGGATAATGTGAAGCGTATGTTGGCTTATTCCAGCATCGCTCATGCCGGCTATTTGTTGGTGGGATTAACCGCGGGTACAGCTATGGGATACAGCAGTGTATTGTATTACCTGTTAGCCTACACCATTATGAATGTGGGAGCCTTTGCGGTGGTTGCCTATTACGAACGCCAAAAAGGGCTCGATTTTTCGGATATTGAGAACTATGCCGGATTGGGTTTTAAGCAACCCATCATGGGAATTATGCTATCCATCTTCTTATTTTCATTGGCAGGTATCCCGCCGTTTGTGGGCTTCTTCGGAAAATACATGGTATTTGCCGCTGCCATTGAGGCTGGATATGTGACACTGGCTGTAATCGGTGTGTTGGCATCAGCAGCAAGTGTGTATTACTATCTGCGAGTGATGGTGTATCTCTACATGCGTGAGCATCAGAAAGAATTTACACTGGATGCTCCCGGCGCGATATTTAAATACAGTGTTGTTGTCTTGGCAGTATTAACAGTGTATTTCGGCATCCAATTTGGTGGGATCTCCGATCTGCTTATTTCGTTCTATAACGATCCCGGCATGGTCTCCATGCATTTTTAAACTGAAACTGGCAGTGATGTCCATTCGTTGAAACAACGCTGTTCTGAGCACGCCTATATATAATTTGATAATTCCTATTGTTTTCCCCGCGGGAAAGCTATATCTTCGAATGCCTGTTATTTGGGCAACATGCCCGAATGACTGTTTTCACCTACGAAGACACCCAAAGGACTAAAATATTATATTATGAGTACAAATTTCTACGAGCTTACCTATATCATTGATCCCGTATTGGAAGAGGATCAATTTCAGAGTGTGATAGACAAATTCACCCGTGTACTGTCTGACAATGACGCATCGGTTGAAGAAGTTGATGATTGGGGCATTCGCAAGTTTGCCTACGAAATGGATAAAAAGAGCAACGGTTATTACGTGAATGCGTATTTTGAAGCCGAGCCGGATGTAATCGCCAAATTGGAGCGTGAACTTCGTATTGATGATCGCATCATGCGCTACTTGACATTGAAATATGATGCCAAGATGAAGCGTCATCGCGAGCTGCGGAAAAAAGGCGAAGTACCCAACATCTTCCAAGAGGAAGAAGACTAATCCGTCATCTGCACTACATATACATTCAAAGATTTTAGATAGGTTATACTGTTATGATTAAGAACCCATCACACCCGAAAAAAGGTTATTTAAAGCACAAAGAGTGCAAGTTTACCAAAGCAGGTATCGAGTATATCGATTACAAGGATACCGACACGCTAGAACGTTTCATGAACGACCAAGGTAAAATTTTACCACGTCGTGTAACCGGAACCAGTGCCAAATTTCAGCGGCAACTGAATCGTGCGATCAAGCGTGCCCGTTTTCTCGGATTGCTGCCGTACGTAGCTGAGAACATCCGATAAATTCTTACTGCTAAAGTAAACATTGAAACTACTGACATTATGAAACTGATACTTCGAGAAGATGTGAATAAGCTGGGCACGACTGGTGAAGTTGTGGATGTGAAGCCCGGTTATGGACGGAATTATCTCATTCCCCAGGGAAAAGCCATTTTGGCTACCGATAGCCGGTTAGCTCAATTAGAAGCGGCCCGTGAAGAAGCTGAAAAACGTGCTGAATTGACCATCAAAGATGCTCGTGAGTTGGCGGATCGTCTGGAAACGATTTCTGTAACCATTCCTGTTAAAACCGGAGAAGATGACAAGATCTTTGGTACGGTAACTAACCAGGACATTGCAGATGCATTGGCTGAACGGGATATCGAAATCGATCGCCGTAAAATCTCCCTCGATCAGGAGGTTAAGGCCCTTGGCGAATACACGGCAACCATTTCACTGATTAGTGAGTTGAAGCCCACGATCAAGGTATGGGTAGTCAAAGACGAATGATATAACAACTGAGAGTCTAATTCTCTATATGAAACGTATTTTTGGCGTATTGATGGGGACAGTCCTTCTGGGACTCTCCCCATTTTTAGTATTTGGACAAGGCATGGTGGATCCGGTTACCTACGAGGTGACCCAAGCCCCGCAAACCATTAAAAAGGGGGAGCGGGCGGATGTCACTATAAGAGCCTCAATTGAGGGCGATTGGCATTTGTATTCCATTAATGTGGCACCAGATGCCGGTCCCGTACCCACCACATTCAGCTTGGCCAATGATCAGGTTGTTTTAGCCGGTGAGGTAACGGAAACTGAGCCCAAGGTAGAGTACGATCCAAACTTTGATACCGAACTGGGATGGCATTCTGGAGGCGCGGAGTTCACCTTGCCTATTGCGGTTAAAACGAATGTGTCGGACGGATCGGTACCCTTAGAGATCGATGTGCGCTATATGGTTTGCAACGATCGGGCATGTCTGCCTCCAAAGACGAAGTCAATCCAATACGTGTTGGAAGTAAGTGGCACCGCTGAATCCCCGATTCCTGCCGCAACGGCTTCGGCTGAAACCTCGATGAATGGTGGTGATGAGGAAGCGGGAGCCGGAGCCGGTACTGATCAGTCCATTTCACAAACCTACGCCAAAGAAGGTGTTCTATCTTTTTTGTGGATCGCACTCACGGCTGGTTTTGCCGCACTGTTGACGCCTTGCGTCTTTCCCATGATTCCATTGACGGTTTCCTTCTTCTCCAAGCAATCGGGCGGATCTTCACAGAAAGCGTTTAGTCAAGCCATGCTGTTTGGCTTGGCAATTGTGGGAACCTTTACGGTGCTAGGTGCACTACTATCCTTAATTATCGGGGCTTCCGGGGCCAATCAATTTGCGGCCAATCCATGGGTGAACCTATTCATCGGGATTGTACTGGTGGTCTTTGCGGTCAGTCTGTTGGGTATGTTTGAGTTGCGGTTACCTTATCAACTGACCAACTATCTCAACCGGAAGAGTAATGAGAGTGGTGGGTTAACCGGTATTTTGTTCATGGGCCTGACCATCAGCGCGGTTTCGTTTTCGTGTACGGCGCCATTTGTGGGCGGTGTATTAGCCGCGACGACGGGCGGTGAGTGGTTCTATCCTATATTAGGGATGATTGGATTTTCCGCCGCGTTTTCAACGCCATTCATCCTATTTGCCATGTTCCCCAACTGGCTGGAATCGTTGCCCAAAAGCGGTAGCTGGATGAATGTTGTTAAAATTTTACTCGGATTTATAGAGTTAGCCGCGGCTTTCAAATTTATCTCCAATGCCGATTTGGTTTGGGAGTGGGGCATTGTGACTCGTCCATTCGCTATTGCTGCCTGGATAGGAATCTTCTTAATTGCCGGGCTGTATACCTTAGGAGTCATCGGGATCGGCCATGATGAAAAGCCCGAACGCGTAACCACCGGTCGAATGCTGTTGGCCATTCCACTGCTCACCTTTTCTTTTTATCTGATGCCCGGGTTATTCGGTGCTTCACTGGGGATCTGGGATGCCTGGTTACCTCCGAAACAAGCTACGGATGTCAGTCTGGTCAGCTCTATGAGAGCTTACGGTGGTTCCGCATCTACGGCTGAGGCATCTGGAGAAGAACAGTGGTCGGAAGACTATGCCTCATCTCAGCAGGTGGCTCAAGAAGCGAATATGCCTATTTTCATCGACTTCACCGGGTATACCTGTACCAATTGCCGGGCCATGGAAGCCAATGTATTTCCGCTGGAACCGGTTCAGGAAAAATTTGCTCAGATGGAGAAGGTACGCCTGTATACCGACGATGGAGCAGATGGCCCGGAGAATCAAAAATTTCAGTTTGAACTTACCGGTACCGTGGCTTTACCCACCTATGTAATCGTAGATCCACATTCCGGACAGATCATCAATCAGTTGGTGGGATATGCTAACAAGGATCAATTCACGCAATTTTTAGAAACCGGATTGAAGCGATTTAACGAACGAAAATCCGGTTGATCATAAGTATCATTCGTGGTAGTCTGCTACATCACTGCCGCGAACCAATCCCCTGATGTGTGGTCCTGAGTCATCGGCCCTATCGCTTATTTTTGTTGATACGTTTACGTAGTTGGTTAGACTGCGTGGTACGTATCAGTTTGCTGGTGATTGTAGGAGTGACCTTCTCTTTGCAACCCGCTTCCGCACAACAGGTAATCACACTCCAGGAAAAGTTTGAACAGGTGTATCCTGACTCTAGTTATCATCTGCATCCTTGGGTAGTTCCAAATAGTATCACCGTAACCACTGAAGGCGATACATTATCAAGCGACGTTTGGCGATTTAAGCCGATGACCGGTAATTGGAGATGGACACCTTTAATTCCAACCTCCGATCCTTTGCAAGATGTCGTCATTTCTTTTGATGTGCGCCCCGTTGGATTGCAACGTACGTATGCTCGCCGAACATTATCCACCATAGATGCCAGTTCCGTCCGGGGAGATAGCTTGACTGCGCCCCAGCAGGTGATTAAACGTTCATTGACTGAAGAAGCCCTGTTTGGCGATGTGGATCTGCAGCGTAGTGGTAGCTTATCCCGCGGGGTGACTGTGGGTACCAATCAGGATCTGACCCTGGAAAGTGGGCTTCGGTTTGATTTAAATGGTCGGATCGCGGAAGAAGTCGAAATTATCGCTAGCCTCACTGATCAAAGCACCCCCATACAACCCGATGGTAGCACCCAAAATCTTAGGGAGTTTGATAAAGTCTATATGCAGCTTAAAGCTCCTTCTACCATGGTTGAGATGGGGGATGTGGATGTTTCGCTGGATGAGAGTGAATTCGCACGTATCAACAGAAGGTTGCAGGGGGTAAGCGGGAGCTATCAGCTAAATCAGGGGCAGGCGAAAGCAGCTTTTTCTGTAGCACGCGGTCAATTTCGGATCCAGCGTTTTAACGGTCAAGATGGAGTACAAGGTCCGTATCGATTAACGGGGGGACAGGGAGAGGAATTTATCATTGTGTTGGCCGGAACCGAGCGTGTATACATCAATGGAGAACGAGTGCAGCGTGGAGAGCAAAACGAATATATCATCGATTATGGGCTGGGGGAGGTTCACTTTACCAACAACCAGTTGATCCGGGAAGAAACCCGTATCGTAATTGAGTTTGAATATCTAAACCGGAATTACACTCGAACGCTGGCCGCCGCTGAAGTTCAGGAGGATAGTTTGCTGGATGGGCGTCTGTCCATTGGTGCTACGGTGATCCGAGAGGCCGATAACGACAATTTAGCCAATCAGGCGTATTTAGGTCAGGAAGAAGCCGATTTGTTAGCCACAGTTGGCGATCAATTGGATCAAGCTGTGGTATCCGGAGCTGATTCAGTGGGGTATCGCCCTGATGCTGATTTTGTACTCTATTCGCGGGTGGATACCACTTTTGATGGTCAGACAATGACGATATTCAAAAACATTCCGGGAGATTCTACAAGTGTGTATCGCGTGCAATTCAGCGATGTGGGCGAAGGGAACGGGGGCTATCAGCGCGTAGGAAGGTCGGTCAATGGTTTGGTATTCGAGTGGGTGGGGCCCGGGCAGGGGCGTTATGAACCGTTTCGCAAGCTGGTGCCCCCTCAAAAACGCCAGATGGTAGCAATACGCGGTGCCTATCAACTGACCGATCATTGGGAAGTCTTTGGCGAATGGGCAGGCAGTGATTATGATCAAAACCGCTTGTCGTCATTAGATGACCAGAATAATCAGGATCTGGGTTATTGGGGAGGGATTCGTCTTCAGGAAGCACAAACAGATCTGGGTACCATTAGTGCTGAGATATCACAAAGATACCAGGGTAAGAGATTTAGCTATTTCGAACGGGTTCGGGATGTGGAGTTCGATCGGAAATGGAATATCACGAGCAGCCAGGAAACCCAGGAACGCATTACCCAAGCCGACGCGGAATGGTCATGGTCGCCACAAAGCTCTCTGGGGATCTCCGCGGGTATCATTGGTCGAGACTCATTGGATGGGAACCGGCAGCAGCTGAAATTAAAAACCTCGGAATCGGGATGGCCATCAATCTCTTATCGGCTGGAACGTGTAGAAAGCAGCGATCGCTATATGGATCAGGAAGGGAATTGGATCCGGCAGCAGGGGCTAAGTCAGTATCTGTGGAAAACCAAAGCCGGAACATGGATCCCTCAATTTCAGTGGGAGCAAGAGCACCGCAAACAGACCTATTTACCCACAGATACCTTAACCAATGAATCGATACGATTTTACGATATCGGACCCGGTTTGAACTGGCGTTCTGAAAATGAACGCTGGCAATTGGGAGCCCAATACTCCTATCGCCAAGACGATAGAATACTCAATGAACATTTTCGTCCGTATTCGGATGGGTGGGAGCAGCGCTATTCATTTTCTTATGATCGCGGGTCCCAATTTCAAACGAATAATGAGGTGGCCTTACGGAATAAAGATTATCGAGCTGTTTTTGAGCAACAGCAGCAAGAAACTGATTCCAAGGGAGTGTTCATCCGTTCTCAGACCTCAGGAGAGGCACTGCAGGGGCTCCTCTATGGTCAGGTATTATATGATGTGAGTACTCAGCGGCGTGCTCTGTTGCAAGAAACCTATATAGAGGTTGGTCCGGAGATAGGCCAATACGTTTGGGAAGACACCAATGAAGATGGCATCCAGCAGATTGACGAGTTTTTCCCTGAGCTAAGCCCCAATGAAGGGACCTTCGTAAAGCAATATGTACCATCCGATGAGCTTTTCCCCATAATTGATCTTCGCACTCGCTTTCAACACCGAATTATACCAGCTCGACTGTGGGATGCCCGAAAATCGGACGGAATAAAACGATTCCTAGCCAATACCCAGTGGAGTGGAACCATAGAGGTACGGGAAAGCAGCACCACTGATGCTCTTTCGGATGTGTATTTGTTACGACTGAACACATTTCGTAACGATTCTACCACACTGGAAGGACGATTTTTCTGGAGGCAGGAATTGCGGTTATTTACCCAAGTACCCAAGTGGGATGTTCGTATGGTGGCCAGTCAATCCGAAGGGGTTCAACAGCGTACGGCAGGCGGGGAATCCAGCGAGTTGGATCGTTATGAATTATACAGTAGTTATCGGCTCAACCGGCGATTGGTGGTAGAGCAACGTAGTAGTTACAGCCAAAATCAGCGATCCAGCACAAGTTTTGACTCACGGAACTTTAACATCAAGGAATGGTCAGTAGAGCCTGGGATTGATTTGATGTTTAGTCGCAATCTTCAGAATAGCGTATCGCTGGCTTATCAGAATCGTACGGACAGCAGCAGTCCTGATGGTGCCCAAGTGGATTTATGGAAAGTGACTGCGGATACACGATCCTATCTATTTCAAAAAGTGCAGCTGATGGGAAGAGTAGAATGGCGTAATGTCTCACTACAGGGTGCAAGCAGCACGCTGGGACGGTTTGAGCTGACCGATGGGGCTGGAGAAGGCAACCAATGGCGTTGGTCCTTACAAGCTAATTATCGGGTCAATACGTTAATTCGAGCTTCGCTGAATTATGACGGTCGAACAATAGAAGGGCGCCCTCCCATCCAGACGTTGCGGATGGTAGTAAGTGCTGTTTTTTAAAAAAGTTTAATAATTATTAGGTGTTATGGACGTTCAAAATAACCTATTTAGAAGAAAACTGACTTAGACTTAAAAGAATGATCTTTTCTTAACCCGTTTACTTTGACATTTAGTCTTAAACGGATTATCATTTTGCATCTTTCTTTAGCCCTAACAATTAAAAAGAATAAGTGGAGTAATATATGACGTCGACACTAGCGTATGTAATGCTACAAGTCGGAGCTGATGCAGGTTTCTTCAATGTATTAGTACAAAAATTCAATGAGGGTGGTAATTTCATGTGGCCGGTACTGGTCGCCCTGATCTTGGGATTAGCCATTTTCCTCGAGCGCCTGATTACGCTCAACCTAGCAGACATTGATTCTCGAAAATTTATTTTAAACGTTCGCGAAGCACTGCAAGAAGGTGGTATCCCCGCAGCTGAGGAACTGTGTTCCCAAACTCGCGGTCCGATTGCTTCCGTATTCCAAGCCGGACTGATGCGTGCCGATGAAGGAATTGAAGCTGCTGAAAAAGCAATTCAAGCCTATGGTTCCATCGAAATGAGTTTCTTGGAACGAGGTTTGGTATGGTTATCCCTATTTATCGCCATTGCGCCGCTCCTCGGGTTTACCGGAACGGTTGTTGGTATGATTGAGGCGTTTGACGCTATTGAATCAGCCGGTGATATTTCCCCAAGTCTGGTTGCGGGTGGTATTAAAACCGCGCTGTTGACTACGGCTGGTGGTTTGATTGCGGGTATTATTCTTCAGGTAGGTTACAACTACTGCGTTTCTAAAATTGACCGTCTGGTTGCCGAGATGGAAGAGAGCTCCATTACGCTCATTGACTCCATTGCGTTGATGAAACAGGGCAAAGACCTTGTAGATCCCTCTGAGCAAGAAGAAGGATAATCGCAGGTCGCACTGTACGGGTAAGCCCGGACCTAACTTGAACCGGGCTAAATCCAAAGTTTAACGTTCGAAGACGGATAATTATGAATATAACAACCATCGCAATCGGTGCTGTTTTAGCTCTCATCGTTTTGGGAATGCTTATTACAGTAGTCACCGGTATTCGAAATGTGATTAACGGAAAATTTGATGCCAAAAAGATCGGCTCCATTTTAGTACCATTCGTGGTATTCGGAGTTTCTTACGGTATTCTGGGTACATTTATAGACGCAGGTATTGCAACCATGTTAGTGATGATTGGTTTGATGCTGTTGAGCATTGCACTAACTGGTATGCGCACCACGTTTAAATTTTAAGCCCCGTTAATCAACAGAAAGTCTCTACCAGAAGGGTATACAGATTATGTTTAGCAATAAAAGACAACGGGAAGATCCTGAAATCAATGGTTCGTCATTGGCGGACATTGCGTTTCTGTTGCTTATTTTCTTTCTCGTGACTACTACCATTGATGTGGACACGGGTATTGGTTTGGTGCTCCCGCCCGAACCTGAAGAAAATGTAGATCCCCCACCGGTAAAAGAGCGGAACATGCTCAAAATCTTGGTGAATGCTCAGGGTATGATCCTGATTAATGAGAAGCCTTCAGCTATTGGTGAGGTGAAGCAAAAGGTGAAAGACTTTGTCAGCAATCGCGGCGAAGATCCAAATCTTTCCGAATCACCAGAAAAGGCTATCGTTTCCATTAAAACGGACCGCCAGACACCTTATAAAATCTACGTAGATATGTTAGATGAGGTGATGGGTGCGTATCGTGAATTACGAGATCAAGCCGCCTTGGCGCGTTACGGTAAACGATTCACTCAGATGGAAGAAGACACGCCGTCTCACACCGCAATTAAGAATCTTATTCCTAAAAAGATTTCAGAAGCAGAGCCTGACGAAGGTTAACACACTGAATTTTACAGGGAAGCAACAGATAGCATATTATGGGACATTTTGAAAAGAAATCAGCGGAAACCAAACAGGAAGTACCTACTTCGGCCATGCCGGATGTGGTATTTATGTTGCTGATCTTTTTCATGGTAACGACAGTTCTTCGGGAAACCACGTTGCAGGTTAACGTGTCGTTTACCAAGGCTGAAAACATTGAAAAGATCGAGCAAAAACGTTTGGTAAGCTACATTTACATCGGTCCTGAAAAAATGGGCCCTGGTAAAGAGGGTGAAACCAAGGTACAGATCGACGACGCGATTATTGAGGATGTTCAAGCAATTCGCAAGATCATGTACGATAAACTGATGGAACAGCCCAAACTTATTGTTTCGCTTCGTGTTGATCGCGATGCGGAAATGGGACTGGTAACCGATGTTAAACAGGAATTACGTAAAGCCGGTACCTTACGGATCAATTACTCCACAAAACGAGAAGTTCAGTAGCGGCAATAATTTTTGGTTAAGCCTGTTTAGAAGAGGCATTTACACGATTCGTGTAAATGCCTTTTTTGTATCTCTATGTTAGAGCCACGAATTTTAATTCTACGGTAAAAAGATTTTTTAGGAATAGGTATATGTCAACCAAACACGAATCGGAATTTCTACCTATCGGCTCCATCGGTCGTCAAGGACTTATTGATCGCATTCAAACCATTGAGGGTGTGGAACATCCAGACGTCATACAAGGGATTGGAGATGACGCCGCGGTTATCGAAAAGCAAGAAGAACGAGTGACGCTGTTAACCAGCGAAACGTATATGGAAGGGGTCGATTTTGATTTGATGTATCACCCCTTGAAACATCTGGGGTATAAACTTATGTCTGCGGCTGTTTCCGATATTTACGCGATGAATGGGTTACCTACAGCCGCTACCGTAAATTTGGCGTTGCCTAATAAGATCTCTGTCCAAATGGTTGAAGAGATTTATCGTGGGCTGCAATCCGCTGCCGGTGAAAACCAGCTTCAGATTGTAGGCGGTGATATCTCAGCGGCTCATCAAGCGCTTACTATTTCTATCTCCGTTTATGGGGAAGCTGAGGAACCACTAATCACCTATCGAAGTGGCGCTCACCAAGATGATGCTGTTTGTGTGACCGGTGATTTGGGGGGGGCTATGGCCGGTTTGCGGATATTGATGCGTGAAAAGAAATTCTGGCAGCAACAACAGGGCGATGATGTCGCCTTTCAACCTGATTTGGAGGGGTATGAATATGTGGTAGGGCGGCAACTGGTTCCCAAAGCCCGCAGAGATTTGATAGAGCAACTGCGAGAATCTGAAATCCGACCATCTTCTATGATTGATGTCACTCAGGGTTTGGTTAATGAGTTATCCGAACTGATACAAGCTTCGGAAACCGGCGCGTATATTTATCAAGCGGCCATTCCCATTGCGGTAGAGAGCCGGGGCGTCGCCGATGAAATGAAGGAAGATGTGGATCGCTACGCGCTTTATGGAGGCGAGGATCTGGAACTGCTCTTTACACTACCCGAATCACAGGTTGAACGCTTTGCCAATGAATTTCAGGATTTTGCGGTCATCGGCCGCATTACCGATCAAACGGAAGGGTTGAAAATGCAGACCTCGGATGGCGATGTCGTGTTGTTCGATGAAGAAAATCAGGAGTGATTATTAATCCCGATACAAGCCATTTTCCGAGATAAACGAAAGCAATAGATTTCGAATCGGTTGAGTGGGTTAACAATTAGTTAACATTGAGTTCTGGATACAAAACGGCGCCTATAGTCCATAGGCGCCGTTTTGCAGTGAAGGAGAGTGCATTTCTTATCATTTTGGTAACACTGGATTAACCCCTGCATAAATACCATGGGGTATATTGCCAACGGCTGAACGAACAACATAGCAGTCTAACTAATAAATCCAGAACTACTTACCTTTATGGACTTTAAAAATTTATTACGCACGATATTCATAGTGGCGATTTCAGCTGCTGTGATGGTTTCTTGTGATGACAATTCAACAGGAAATGACGAAGAAAAACAAGCGCACCCGTATGCAGATCAAATCAGAGATAATGGAGTAATCCTTCCCAGTTCCATTGATGGAGATCGTTCCTTGTCAGCTGATTCGGTTTACTATGTAGACGGATATGTGTTTGTAGAAAGCGGAACCTTAGAGATCGAACCGGGAACCGTTATTCAAGCATTCGAACAGCCTTCCGCTGTTGCTGAAGGTAATGAGTCTTCATTGATCATTACCCGTGAAGCGAAAATAGATGCCGAGGGTACCGCTAGTAACCCTATCATCTTTACTTCTGTACTTGATGATGAGCCATTTGGTGGGGAGATATCCTTGAATCAGACTAACTCCAAATTGTGGGCTGGTTTGATCATCCTGGGTAAAGCTCCTATTTATGCAGAAGGCGCTACCGAGGTACAGATTGAAGGTATTCCCGATGGAGAATCTCGTGCCCTATTTGGTGGAGACGATCCAACTCATAGCTCCGGGACGTTAAAGTACGTTTCCATTCGATTCACCGGTGCTGAGATTGGTCCTGGTGATGAGATTCAGGGTTTGACTGCTGGTGGCGTTGGTAGCGGCACTACTATGGAATACATCGACATATTCGTATCTGCGGATGATGGCATTGAGATTTTCGGTGGTACGGTTGATATCCGTTACATCTCTGTAGCTTTTGCTGAAGATGACTCTTATGACTTTGACTTGGGGTACCAAGGTACTGGTCAGTATCTGTTTGCCCTGCAAGGTGGAAATGGTGCCGATCACGGCGGTGAGTGGGACGGTGGTAAGCCGGATAACGCTCCTCGTTACTCTACGGCAAAATTAGCCAATATGACCCTTGTTGGACTTGGCTTGAACAGCTCCCAGCGTTCTGCGGATGCGCCAGCGATTCTGATGCGTGACGGCGGTGCCTACTCCTTGTACAACTCAATCATTACCGATTTCAACGGATTGGGTATAGAGATTGAGGACTTGAACGAGGCAGAAGATGCCTACGATAAGATCATCAACGATGTTAATGGTGATGGCGCAGCAATTGCCGGTAACATGTGGTACACAGGAAATGCCTCCAGCATCGAAACCATGTTAGCATTAACTGGAGATGCTGAAGCTTGGGATCCTAATGGAGAAGAGATTGTATCCAAGCTTACCGACTGGAACAACACCTTCGGAGATCCTGCTCTGACTGGCATTTCGCGCACAGTAGGCAGCGAAGGATTAAATCCTATGCCAACTACGGATGTAAGTCAAAACATCGCTACCGTACCAAGCGGCTTAGACCAGGTTAGCTACAAAGGAGCCTTTGATCCCAATGGTTCCAACTGGTTGAGCGGATGGACAACACTGGCTAAGTATGGATTCCTTTCCAACTAACATGCTTTAGTCAGCATCGATTTCTGGGGGAGGCGGCCCAAAACCTCCCCCATCTTTAAAAAGTGATTACGCACATACTCAATAGATCAAAGCATATGCATTTCATGAAAACACTAATCCAATTTATACGACGAAGCTCGGTATTTATTCCGGTTTTCCTATTCTTGATTTCGTCAGTTGCACTTGCTCAGACAGGTACCTTAGCAGGTAAAGTAGTTGATGGAGAAACCGGCGAGGAATTAATTGGTTGTACCGTATTTATCAAATCCTTATCGAAAGGTACTTCCACAGATATTTCTGGAAACTTCAACTTTAAAGTTGAACCAGGTACATACACTGTTGAATTCTCTTATATCACCTACCAGAAAAAAGTAGTTGAAGATGTAACCATTAAGCCAGATGAAATTACCAAGCTGGATATTGCCCTAGAATCTGCGAACAAGAAGATGGATGAGGTGGTTGTATCTGCGCGCAGAGTAGATAACAATGAAGTTGCATTTCTGCGCATGCAAAAACGGTCCATATCTGTACAGGATGGAATTACATCAGAAGAAATTAGCCGGGTAGGATTCAGCAATTCCGCTGAATCAATGAAACAGGTGACCGGTGCCTCTGTAGAGGGTGGAAAATATATCGTAATGCGAGGTCTTGGTGACCGCTACAGTATATCGAGTATGGACGGAGTGGTGCTACCCACAACCAACCCTTATCGCAACAGCACCAGTTTGGATCTGATTCCTTCTAATATGGTAGATAACATTGTGGTTAAGAAGACTTTTTCTCCCGACTTGCCCGGTAACTTTTCCGGTGGTGCGGTAGATATTAACTCCAAATCTTTGCCTGACCGTTTCTACTTCAAGGTCAATATGTCTACCAGTTATAATGATCAAACCACTTTTGGTGATGGTTTTTTAAGTGATCCGATCAACAACAATTTATCCCGATTGGGTTATGATGATGGATCGCGTGCCTTGGAGGGCAGCTGGAAAAGTAGTTCATACTTAAATCAGCTGAATACCTATTTGATTGATATTCAAAACAATGCGTTGTCGAATAGTGAGATTCAGGCATTTAATAACGCCATGCGGTCGTTTAGTGGACGTTCCTTTACGGTTCAAGAAGCTACGCCCGGTTTGGATCACAGTTTGAGTATGACAGTTGGAAATCGCTTCAGTATAAATGACAAACAGCTGGGGTATTACTTCGGCATCAATTATGGTAACTCATTTACCTTGTACGATGATCGTCAAATCAACAACTATACTGCTCGGATACCCACCGGCTCAGGTACCCGGATGCAAGAGTTCCAAATTAACCAGGGAACGGAAAGTAAAAACGAAGTAGATAACGGACTCATCGGACAGCTCACCTATCAATGGAATCCCCAAAATGAGCTGTCTTTATTGACCATGTATAATAACAATGGTACCGAGTCGGTATTGAACATGGAAAATGGTCGTTATCCAGGCGCGCTTTCTTCTGGTACATTCAATAACCGGGTTATTTCCTTTAAGCAGCGACAATTATTCAATAACCAACTTAAAGGGCGTCATAACTTCGATGAGTTAGATCTGAATTGGTCAACGAACTTTGTGCTGTCTACACAATATGAGCCGGATACGCGATTTTTAGGTGCTCCCGTCGATGAGTCAGGTCAATACTTCTTCATTCGTGAAGTTCAACTTCCCTTCCACTATTTCCGAGATCTGAAGGATACTCAGTACAACGGAAAGGTAGATGTTGATTATCGATTAAACGATAAATTCAAACTACAAGCCGGTGGATTCTTTTCGCGCAAAGAACGGGAATTTGATGAATTCCGATTTCAACTCGAAAACAATGGTACTGATCCGACTTATAGTCAATTCCTGAGCTTTAGAGAAGCCTCCGGTGACTATGGTAACTTCTTTGGAACAGATAATACCGGTATTATTGGAACTGACGGTAATGGATATCCAATATTGGGACTCACCTATCGTAATCAGACTCGTCCCCAAAATAGTTATAGCGGTTTTGAGCAGATTGCCGCGTTATATCTGATGGGAGAATATGAGGTATCTGATAAACTGCGTATCCACGGTGGCGCTCGTATTGAGAAAACCAATTTTGAAGTAAAATCTGGTAGAGCAAATGCTGAAGTGGGTGAGATTGATGTGTTAGATGTTCTACCATCAATAAACTTCATTTACTCGCTTACGGATAACTCCAATTTACGTTTGGGCGGAAGCCGCACACTGGCCCGCCCCAATATGCGAGAGCTGGCACCCTTCTCCTCATTTGACTTGCTGGGTGGTTTCCCGGTGGTGGGTAATCAAGATCTGAATCAATCCAATATCACTAATGCAGATCTTCGCTACGAGTTATTCCCCAATGCTGGAGAATTGGTAGCTATTAGTGCTTTCTTCAAGTATTTCAATGATCCCATTGTTTTGGAGCTAGATGTCGCTTCCGATCAGCCCCAATACCAATACATTAATACCAATACGGGTAAATTGTTTGGATTTGAAATTGAGCTGCGCAAACAGTTGGATTTCATCAGCCCGGCACTGAAAAATTTCAAATTCTCTAGCAACTTTACGTACATCAACTCTCGGGTGGATCTCAGTGATGAAGAGTATAACACTCGAAAGAAACTAGATCCCAGTATAAAGTCGTACCGTCCATTCCCTTACCAATCGCCCTATATCGCCAACGTAACTCTGAGTTATGATAACCAGGATATTGGTTGGGATGGCGCAGTTTATGCGAATATCTTCGGGCCAAGATTGACATCGAATGGATCCGGTGCCGCACCCGATGTATATGAAGTGTATGGTCAACTGAACGACAATAACCGAATCACTTCTGAGGTGCCAACTCCAGACCTGAATTTGCGGATACGAAAAAGTTTGGATAATGGCTTTTCAGCCTCCTTATCAGTAAGCAATATCCTAGATTACAGTAAAGTGGAATACCAAGAGGATAATGGGACGTATTTCACCAATAGTGCGTTGAATCCGGGACGTACCTTTAAAGTATCTTTGAGTTACGAGATTAGATAAGGTAACTATTCATCGCTGTAAGGTAAGCCATCTTCGAATTTTCGGAGATGGCTTTATTTTTTTTAGGCTATGCCTATATAGTTGCAATTCAAAATACGGCGGATGAGTAACTGCCGTTATCATAGAGCCTGATTAGTTAATTGAATGAATTAAGAATCATTCAATAAATTCAGTATTTTTGCGTTTATGTGAATTGTGGCCTTATCCGGTTGATCAGCAAGTATTAGTCAACATTTTTGTTCATCACCATTTGGCGATCTAATAAGAGCATTATTACCGTATTTTAACTTTATATATAGCAGTTTTTCATGACTGACGATAGAAATAATAGAAGTAATTCCTCATCTGATAAGGGTAGTAAGAATCCCAAATTCCCCATTTGGATTTACGCCGTATTGTTACTCATTCTTTTGGCTATCCAGTTTTATTTTACAACTCCTGATAGCACCAATCGGATCAAGTATAGTACGTTTTTAGAGTATGTTGAGAAGGGGTATATCAATGAAATTACCATCAAGAATGGAGCGCATGTTCAGGGCGTTTATAGCCAAAAGGCAATTAAAGAGGGTATTGTACAACCACCATCCGAACAGCAACAGCAATGGCAATTAACCGGATCGGAGGAACAAGTTAGTCGCTTCTACACCACCATGCTGGAAGGCGATGATATTCGATCCGTACTGGATGAGCATAATGTCACTTATGATGTGCGTATTGAAGAGGATTGGTTTGGTGGGATTCTAACTTGGTTAATTCCCATTGGCTTGGCTATCGCCTTCTGGATATTCATATTCCGTCGCATGAATCCAGGTCAGCAGGTATTGAGTATTGGTAAGAACAAAGCTTCTCTTTATGACAAGCAACAGGAAAACAAAGTTTCCTTTAAGGATGTAGCTGGCTTGGAAGAAGCCAAAACCGAAGTGGAAGAGGTTGTCGAATTCCTTAAAAAACCGGAGAAATTCACTCGTTTGGGGGGAAATTTGCCCAAAGGTGTGCTATTGGTAGGACCTCCGGGAACCGGCAAAACGTTGTTAGCCAAAGCAACCGCGGGCGAAGCAGATGTGCCCTTCTTTAGTTTGAGTGGATCTGACTTTGTGGAGATGTTCGTTGGAGTTGGCGCCGCGCGGGTACGTGATCTGTTTAAGCAAGCCAAGGAAAAAGCACCGTGTATCATTTTTATCGATGAAATCGATGCTATTGGTCGGAGCCGGGGCAAAGGCATGATGATGGGTGGAAATGATGAGCGGGAGAACACGCTTAATCAGTTGCTCAGTGAAATGGACGGTTTCAATACCGATAAAGGAGTTATCATCTTGGCAGCTACCAACCGCCCGGATGTACTGGATTCCGCTTTGTTGCGTCCCGGAAGATTTGATCGTCAGATCTTGATTGATAAACCGGATCTGAATGGCCGGGTTAAGATTCTGGAAGTGCATAGCAAAAAATTGAAGTTGGATGAACATATCGATCTAAAGCTGTTGGCTTCTCAAACTCCTGGCTTTGCCGGAGCCGAGCTGGCCAACTTGTGTAATGAAGCAGCACTTTTGGCAGCCCGACGTGGTAAATCAAAAGTGGAAATGAAAGATTTCCAAGACTCCATCGAGCGTGTGGTAGCTGGGCTGGAGAAGAAAAACAAAATCATCAGTGCTGATGAACGTAAAATCGTTGCGTATCATGAAGCGGGCCACGCCATTGTGGGTTGGTTCTTAGAGCATACCGATCCGGTATTGAAGGTGAGTATCGTCCCCCGTGGATTAGCTGCGTTAGGATACACCCTGCAGACACCGCTGGAAGATCGTTTCTTGATGACCACCGAAGAGCTGAATGAGAAAATTTGTGCTCTACTAGGTGGACGTGTGGCCGAGGAGATTATTTTTGGCCGGATTTCCACTGGGGCGCAAAACGACCTGGAGCGCATCACCAATATGGCTTTTGCCATGGTTGCTGAGTACGGGATGAGTGAGGACTTGGGCTATATTTCCCTGAAAGATTCCAAGAATCCCGATAACAGCTACGGGTTCAACAAGAAATATTCCGAGCGTACTGCTGAAATGATTGATGAAGCGGTGAATAAAGTCATTAGGGAGAATTACGAGCGTACCAAAACACTGTTAATCAAGCATAAAGATGACTTGGAGAAAATGGCGCAAACGCTCTTGGAAAAAGAGGTATTGGATCACAATGATCTTCGCGAACTGTTGGGTGAGCGCCCTAAGGGAAAATACCCGCACGATATTTTCAGCAAGGATCGAGAGAATGGCAGTGCTGGGGAGGCGGTAAAAAATGTTAATGGAGGTGTTCGGGTTTCTGATGCTCAAGCTTCCATGGATAAAGCGGATTCGGACGTAGACGAAACACCAGAATCAGATCGCCAAATAGATTCCTCAGAAACAGAATCGAACGCCGAAGAAGAATAAAGCAATACGTATCCTAATCTTCCAGAAACGAGTTGGTGTATGCCTATTACGCCAACTCGTTTTTTTATGGGATAGCTATAATGTACGGGTAATCCAGCTGTAACCATATCTTAACATTGGGATAACTATTTGGCAAAGGCTGTGCTATAGTTTGCTATCAAATAAAATGAAGCACACAGTCGTGTTTGTGATTATTAAATAGTTCGTGCTTTAAGGCACCAAAAGGAATTATTAGACAACTCCACACGGTTGAAAGCATAAGCTTTAATCGTGAGGTGTGCTGATCACAAAAGGGCCCCCGGGATATGGGGTCCCTTTTTTCAACGGCTTGAGTATAGGGTCAAATCCTACCTATTAAATAAATATTTGAGATTAGCATACTATGAATTTCACTGTGCCTTTTCGCCACATTACATTATTTGGAATTCTGTTTTTAGTACTGTCGGCCTGTAATCTCTTGCAGGATAATGAAAGTAAATCTTTGCCTGAGAAATATCGTGATCTGCCCGGTACATTAATCACGGAAGACACCACTTGGTCTGGCAATTTAACCTTGGAGGGGAAGTACTACGTACTGCCAGGGGTCACGCTTACTATCGAAAAAGGCACAACCGTATCATTTGCATACCATGAAGGTGATGTTCAGCAAGTAGGAGCACTGATCACCTTACGAACCGATCGTACGAATTTCTCTACCGTAAGACCTAGTGGCCGCTTAATAGCTGAAGGTACGGCTGAAGAACCAATCATATTTACATCAGCACGCGTGGAGCCGAAACCGGGTGATTGGGGAGGGATTATTATGGTTGGCGAGGCTGTAAACAATTTGCCAGGGGGACAAGGTGAAGTTGAGGGGCTGCCGGAGTTTATAGCTTATGGTGGTGACCAGCCATTAGATGATAGTGGATCTCTTAAATATGTCCGCATTGAATATGTGGGATATGGATTTAAACCGAATTCTGAAATCAATGGATTAAGTCTCTATTCCGTTGGTCGCAACACTACTGTTTCTCATGTGCAGGTATATAAAAGTACAGATGATGGATTTGAGATTTTCGGTGGGTCAGTAAATGCTAGTTATTTAATCTCAGCTTTTAATGAAGATGACAGTTTTGATATAGATCAGGGATGGAAGGGGTACGGACAGTATTGGTTAGCGGTGCAAGCTCCCGGAGCTGATAAGGGAATCGAAGCCGATGGAAGAGCGGTACCTGGCGAAGGCAAACAGTACCAACCTATTATTAGTAATGTAACATTAGTGGGGCCGGGCAATGATAACGGGTTAAGTAATGGCACCAACTATGGTATGCATTTGCGAGATGATTTCACGGGTACCCTTCTGAATTTTGTTATTACTCGGTTTGATGACTACACCTTCAAATTAGAAGCCCAAACCACCACGGGGACCACGGATTTAACCTATCAAAATTTTAACCCCTCCAATCCCCAGGGAAACGTGTTACAAATCGATCAGATAACAAGTTATGAGAATGGTGGTTTTGCTAATAACACCAATCGCTACAAAAGGGCGGTGAAAGAGGAAAATCCCAAATTTAAACACCCAGAAGTGTGGAATTTTTCTTTGCAGGCAGATTCCCCAGCATTGTCCGGCGCTTTTGTACCAAGGGATGAGTTTCTGTTTTTCGAGCAGGTTCCCTTTATCGGTGCTTTGGGAACTGAAAATTGGGCAACCGGCAATTGGGTTCGTTGGAGTGATGATTAAGATGTCTTGAATGTCCGGTAAAACGGGCAATATATACTCCGCACGATTGACTTTTTCAAGCAATCGTGAGGTGTGCTGATCACAGAGGGATCCCCAGGATATGGGGATCCCTTTTTTTATTGATGTCTGAGTTCAAGAAGTAAATCAGGTATTAAGCCCATTCAGATCCTTAACAGGGACAGTAACATGAGGTCGGCATATTATTTTGTTTAGAATAGTAAATGATTCGTTAGGATATAGTTTACATGACCATTTGCAATTTCTTGCAGAAATATCTGATCTCATCTACTAATTGGTATGGCATACCGCCCGTAATTTAAACAGCGGTCCCCACACCCATCCCCATTATGCTTTTCATAATAGTGACGACAGGCAATTCGTAAGGGTTAAATCGATTATAGGGTACGGCTGACAAATTGGGAAGAAATGGAAAAGACTGATCAGATTAATAACATGTTGGGAAGATAAGCAAGGGTACTATGTAGGATGGTTATATAAGAGGAGTTCGTAGATCTAGATTTGCAACATCTTATTAAAATTGCAATGTCATATAGAAGTTTTTGGATTAGTATGCTGGGGTTAAAATTAGTGATTATAAAAATTTAGAAGAATAATTTGGCAAGTCTGTAATATAATTTGGCAAGTTTATATACCTGCTGCGCCTTACCTTCACAGCGTGATTAACGATTGGGTATAGATGTATAAAAAGGCAACGGTAATACAGATACTTAGTTGTTTTTTAATCATGAGAAACTACCCAATGGAATTTAATATCAACTACAAAATATCAGAGGATTACATGGAAGGTGTCATTGGGGAAATACGTTTATTTGCGGGGAATTTCGAGCCTGTAAACTGGAAAATTTGCGCCGGACAGCAGATAGCCATTAGTCAATTTCAGGCATTATACTCTGTGCTTGGAGATAGCTATGGTGGTGATGGTCGTACGTATTTTAATTTGCCGGATTTGCGCAGTCGTGTACCTGTTGGAGCCGGTCAAGCCCCGGGAATGCAAAATATTGCATTAGGAGCCAAAGGAGGATCTGAGGAAAATCGGTTAAGTGTCCAACAGTTACCCAGCCATACGCATGAAGCGAATGGCAATCCCAATTTGAACATCTCAGTTAATACTGATGATGGTAACCAATCGGATCCACAGGGGAATTTTTTGGCTAAAAGCCTATTTAACAAAGGTCGTGAAGAGACGTTTGAAATAAATACCTATTCCGATTCAGCCAATTCCAAGGCCTTGAATGCCAACTCCATCACAGGTTCCGTTGATGTGACGGTTGGTACTACGGGTGGCAATGCCCCCATTCCCAACAGGCAACCCTACCAAGGACTGAACTACATCATCTGTATGAATGGGATTTATCCCGATCGCTCCTAACCAACCATTAAAACCAGTTACAGAACAAGGAGAGAAGTGAGCCCGATGGGGTCCACTTCTCTGCTTTTTTTTGTTATCGAATCTATTTGCGTTATGATCTCAAGCAGAAATCGACTGTTCCAGTTTTTACTCATCGCATTCCTAGTATTTCCAGGCTTTGCCTTGGCGCAAACCAATTTGATATCAGACCCCGGGGCCGAGGTCGGACCTAAAGGTGATAATACACCGGGCCCAAGCTGGTCAAATTCTGGCAACGGAAGTTTTGAGCAATGGGATGCCGCAGATTTAGGAATTGCTGCTCATAGTGGGGTAATGGTATTTCTGGAAAACTCCTCCAATCTCAATGATACTTACATGGAGCAGGTGGTGGACGTATCCGGTTCTGCTTCAATTATTGATGCAGGAGGAGCCAGCATCGATTTTTCCGCTTGGTTACAAACGGCCGGGTCGGATCAAGGTAAGATTGTAGTTGAATATTTGAATGGCAGTAACTCCCCAATTGGCACCATGTACGATTCTGGTTTTATGGCCGGCCCGGGTGCTTGGATACCGTTAACCAGTTCGGGGACCGCACCGGCCGGTACACGCTACATTCGGGTTCGGGCCTATTCTAAATTTGTAGATGGATCCTTCCACGATGCCTATTTTGATGATTTTTCTCTTACGCTAACATCTACAAATTCGGCTCCTACCAATATTAGTCTGAATTCCACTTCCGTAAATCAAAGTGGGGGCACCAATGCTACTGTGGGAACACTGAGTACCACCGATGCCGACGGGGGAGATTCCCACACCTATAGTTTGGCATCGGGCAGCGGGGATACGAATAATGGTAGCTTCAATATCAATGGAAATACCTTGCGAGCGGATAACGCGGGAAGTCTACCGGCGGGAAACTATTCGGTTCGTATCCAGACGAATGATGGTAATGGCGGGACGTATCAGAAGTCGTTTACGATAACCGTAGTGGATGATATCGATCCCAGTTTCCAAAACAGTACGCCCAGCCTAAGTAATATCACCGCAAGCGGGGCTCAGATTTCGGCCGACTTAGACGAAGACGGGACCGTGTACTATGTGGCGGTAAGCGATGGAGCTTCAGCGCCATCATCGAACCAAGTCAAGAGTGGCCAAAATAGCAGCGGGAGTGCAGCTCTAAAGAGTGGAAATTTTTTAACCAGCAGCACTACGGGGAGTGAGTCGTTCACGGGGTTGAGCGCGGATACCCAGTATGATATTTATGTGGTAGCCCAAGACCAGGCCGGATCACCCAACCTGCAAAGTGCGCCCACGAAATTGGATATGCGGACGCTGAGCAATAATGCAGATTTGAGTAATCTCATACTTTCGAGTGGACCTCTGGTGCCTGTTTTTGATGCCAATACCACCGGCTATACGGCACAGGTTAGTTATTCAACCTCTTCAATTACGGTGACTCCAACATCAGCTGACGCGAAATCCAGTATTACGGTCAATGGGAGTGCGGTAAACAGTGGAGCGGCCAGTAATGCGATAAGCCTATCAGAGGGTTCTAACAGTATAACCATCAAAGTGACTGCCGAAGATGGATCCACAAAAACGTACACAGTTAATGTAACCAGAAATAGCCCGAATTCGGACGGAAGCCTCACGGCTGCCAGTGGGGTCAGTGAGCCGGTTGCCCTGCCCAGTACGATCGACTCCAGTCCGGAGGCTATCGATATTTTTGATTTTACGCTCTCGGATGGTGGGGGAGGTGACGGTGTAGGAATGACGGTTTCAGAAATCGTGATCAATGTATCCGGAACTTCCACCGATGCCGAACGGGGACAGGTTACGTGGCGGCTCAATGGTTCGGATGCGAGCAATGTTACGGGTATATACAATGCCGGAACCGATCAAATTACGTTTTCAGGGCTCAGCATATCCATTGCAGATAACAGTAGTGAGACCTATACGATCAATGCCTATTACAATGACAACTCCAATCTAATTGAAGATCATGTCTTTATTCTTTCCGTTGATGGGGATACCGATGTAACCACCGGTTCCGGCGGGACCTCCATCGGATCCACCAGTGCTATTACCAACGGATCAGGGAGTTCCGTTGATATTGTCGCTACACAATTAGCTTATACGACGCAACCCAGTGGTTCGGTCTCCGGTTCAACCCTAACCACCCAGCCCAAAGTAACCGCTCAGGATGCTTTCGGAAATACGGATGTTGACTTCACCGAAACGGTGACCATAACCGAAGCGAGCAGCGGAAGTTTATCAGGTGATACTGATATCGCTGCGGTAAGTGGTGTCGCATCGTTTACGGATATAGCTTACACCGCTACGGCAGATCAGGAGTCGTTTACGTTAACGGCCAATGATGAAGACGGTACCGGTAGCAACTTGTCTACAATCGATGCTAATACAATTACATCTGATGTCGTAGCGACCCAATTGGCTTTTACCACGGAACCTGCTCCGATAACCCTTAAAAGCGGCGAAACTACCAATTTTACTACCGTACCGGTTGTGAAAGCAGTAGATGCCAATAACACCGTGGATACCGGTTACAGTACCGATATACAATTGAGCGAGGTCAATGGCGCCGGATCAGCAACCATGAGTGGTACGGGGGATACGGATGGAAACGGATCCACGGTATCACTCACGCCCACATCGGGTTCGGCTACCTTTACCGGACTGGCACTGACCTACACGGCTGCAGGTTCAAGTGATGAGACGTTTAATCTCCAAGCGAGTTCAGGCGGTCTGACTACTGCCAATAGTGCGACCCTAACAGCAACCGTCAATAACAACCCGACCGCAACGGGAATACCATCAGATATAACTGTTACCGAGGATCAGTTGAGTGATGTTGATCTCTCCTCGGCTAGCTTTTCGGATGCCGATGGCAATGATCTGACCCTGACATTAACCGTTTCGGGAGGCTCCTTCGCGACACCGGCAGACGGTTCCGGAGTTGGAGCAGGCGTTACGGAAACTTTGGTAAATACCACGACCATTACATTGGCGGGCAGCACTACGGATCTGAACACCTATCTCAACACGGCTAGTAATATTCAATACCAAGGCGCTACTAACGCCAGTGGCAATGATGCCGCCAATGTAACGATTGAAGCCAATGACGGTAATGGCTCGGGCGAGGTGACTTTGGGAACCGTGAATATTGATATCACCGCTGTCAATGATGTTCCCACAGTTTCAGGTTTGGTTTCCGATATCACGTTTACGGAAGATCAATCCGGCAGTGTCGATCTTTCGGCTTCCAGTTTTACCGATGTCGATGGCGACGTTTTAACCGTTACGTTGACGGTTACGGCGGGGACCTTTGGAACACCGGCTGACGGGGCTGGGGTGGGTTCCGGGGTGACCGAGACGCTGGTGAGTTCCACCGAAATTACGTTGGTAGGCTCAGCAAGTGATATCAATACCTATTTGAATACGGCGAGTAATATCACCTATACCGGTCCTGCGAACGCCAATGGCAATGATGCCGAGACCTTGACGGTCCAAGCCAATGATGGGAATGGATCCGGCGATCTGACCTTGGGCACCGTAAATATTGATATAACCGCAGTTAACGACGCACCCACAGTGAGCAGCGTCGACTTTTCCGGCACGTTGGTTGTCGATCAACAATTAACCGGTAGCTATACCTATTCCGATGTCGAAAAGGATCCCGAAAGTGGTACCAGTTATCAATGGTATCGTTCTGACAATGGTTCAGGTCTGAATAAATCTGCGATTAGCGGTGCAACAGCTACGACCTATACCTTAACATCTTCCGATGTAGGTAAATACATCAGTTTTGAAGTGACCCCCAGCGATGGCTCTGATACGGGATCCACCCAGGAAAGCGGTTTGAAAGGCACCGTACAAAGCAGACCTGACATGGACATCACGGGAAATAGTAACGCCATTTCGGATGGATCAAGTACAGCGTCAACTACCAACTCTACTGATTTTGGGGATGTGGTACTTACAGACGGCACCTTAGAAACAACCTACACTATTACGAATTCCGGCGATTTGGATTTGAATCTATCCGGAAGTCCGTTGGTTTCCATTTCCGGGCCGAATGCAGGTGACTTCACTGTAACCAGTCAGCCAGGTACTTCTACCATTTCGGGTGGTGGAGGGAGCACTACGTTTAAAATCACTTTCGATCCCAGTGGCTTGGGTAGTCGAGATGCGGAAGTCAGTATTTCGAGTAATGATCCGGATGAAAATCCCTACACCTTTGCTATTTCCGGAACAGGTATCAACACCACGCCGAGTTTTATTAGTGCTACAACGACAAGCATCGATGAAAATGGAACTGCAGCGCTGGACATTCAAGCTAATGATGGAGATGGTGGAAGCACGGATGCTAACCTAACCTACAGTATCACCGGAGGGGCCGATCAATCGTTATTCTCGATTGATGCCAGTTCGGGTGCATTAAGCTTTAAGACGGCACCTGATTATGAGAATCCAAGTGATGGCGATACGAATAATGATTATGAAGTTGACGTGCAGATTGATGATGGCGGAGCGGTCAATAATACCGCAACGCAATCCATCACTATCTCAGTGAGTGATGTGGATGAAGCTCCAGTTTTTGTTTCTTCCGCCAACCAAAATGTAGCAGAAAACACGAGTACCTCCTTTTTGGATGTGAATGCCAATGATGGGGATGGAGGAGCAAACGACGCAAATGTAAGCTACCAATTATCCGGTGGAGCTGATCAGGCTGAATTCACCATCGATAGTTCCACAGGAGCGCTCTCCTTTGATTCGGCGCCCGATTATGAAAATCCCACGGATTCCGATTCCAATAATGAATATAGCGTCGAAATTACCGCAGATGATGGTACGAATACAACAACGCAAACCATTACGGTAACCGTAACCAATGAGAATGAATTTGCTCCGGTTATTAGTTCAAATGGCGGAGGAGCTACAGGTATTCTTACGGTTGATGAAAATCAAACTTCTGTAACTACGGTCACGGCAACCGACGACGATGCGAATGCCACCCAATCTTATAGTATTACAGGAGGGACGGATGCCGGTAAATTTAGTATTGATGCCGGTACCGGTGAGTTAACCTTTGGTACAGCTCCGGATGCCGAGAATGCTACTGATGCGAATGGAGATGGAACCTACGAAGTAACGGTACAGGTGAGTGACGGATCGAAAACGGATAGTCAGGATTTATCGGTTTCAATTGCGGATATTAATGAAACAACTCCAAGTATAACCTCGGGCAATAGCACCACCATTGATGAAAACTTAGCCGAGGGTTCGAATGTAATCCAAGTTACCGCATCAGATAATGACCGTGATGCTTCTCTGACTTATAGTATTACATCGAACCCCGATGGGGATACAGACAAGAACGGCGCTTTTACCATTAACAGTTCGTCCGGGCAGATTACGGTGAATGACGCCGATGATCTGGATCGCGAGAGGGCATCCAGCGTGAGTGTAGAGGTGCAGGTATCTGATGGGACCAACACAGCCGACCAGACCATCACGGTAAACTTAAACGATGTGAACGAATTTACGCCGGTGGTGACGGCCTCACAGAGTTTTGACGTGGCAGAAGACGCCTCCAACGGCTACGAAGTGGGCACCGTGGCCGGAACCGATGCAGACGCCACCGCCACACTGCAAAGCTGGGCCATAACCGCTGGCAACGACGACGGGTTGTTCGCCATTGACGCGAGTTCAGGTCAGGTAAGCATAGCCGACAACAGCACCCTGGATTACGAAACCGCCACCAGTTACAGCATAACACTGACCGTAAGCGACGGCACGAACACCTCCTCCGCCGAAACGGTGACCGTGAACATTACCGACGTAAACGACAACGCGCCGGTGTTTACCTCGGCGAACACAGCAGATGTGGACGAAAACCAAACCGCGGTATTGAGCGTCACCACCACCGACGCGGACAGCAACCCATCGGTAACCTATTCGGTGACGGGTGGAGCCGACCAAGGGCAGTTCGGCATTGATGGATCGACGGGGGAACTCAGCTTTGCTTCGGCACCGGACTACGAAAACCCGGCAGACAGCGATAGCGACAACGAGTATGAAGTGACCATTACCGCCGATGACGGCACGTTTACCACCGATCAGACCATCACGGTGACCGTCCAGGATCTGAACGACAACACGCCGGTGATCAGCAGCGCCTCCAGCGTAACCATTGATGAGGAGCTGGCAGTTGACTCCGAGGTGATTGATGTGGAAGCCAGCGACGCGGATCCCTCCGATAATCTGACCTACAGCATTACTGATAATCCAAACGCAGATGAAGATTCAGACGCTGCGTTTTCCATCGACGCCTCCACCGGAGTGGTGAGCGTGAATGACGCTGGTGATCTGGACCGGGAGGATGCGGCTAGTGTAAGTTTGACCGTACAAGTATCCGACGGGACCAACACAACCGACCAGACCATCACGGTGAACTTAGACGACGTGAACGAATTCACCCCGGTGGTGACGGCCTCACAGAGTTTTGACGTGGCAGAAGACGCCTCCAACGGCGACGCCGTGGGCGTCGTGGCCGGTTCCGATGCAGACGCCACCGCCACGCTGCAAAGCTGGGCCATAACCGCCGGTAACGACGACGGGTTGTTCGCCATTGACGCGAGTTCGGGTCAAGTGAGCATAGCCGACAACAGCACCCTGGATTACGAAACCGCCACCAGTTACAGCATAACACTGACCGTAAGCGACGGCACGAACACCTCAGCGGCCGAAACGGTGACCGTGAACATTACCGACGTAAACGACAACGCGCCGGTGTTTACCTCGGCGAACTCAGCAGATGTAGACGAAAACCAAACCGCGGTATTGAGCGTCACCACCACCGACGCGGACAGCAATCCATCGGTAACCTATTCGGTGACGGGTGGAGCCGACCAAGGGCAGTTCTCCATTGATGGATCGACGGGGGAACTCAGCTTCGCTTCGGCACCGGACTACGAAAACCCGGCAGACAGCGATAGCGACAACGAGTATGAAGTGACCATTACCGCCGATGACGGCACCTTTACCACCGATCAAGCCATCACGGTAACCGTACAGGATCTGAATGACAACGTCCCGGTGATCAGCAGCGCCTCCAGCGTAACCATTGATGAGGAGCTGGCCAACGGCTCTGAGGTGATCGATGTGGAAGCCAGCGACGCGGATCCCTCCGATAACTTAACCTACAGCATTACCAGTAATCCCAATGTCGACAGCGACGGCGATGATGCGTTTTCCATCGACGCCTCCACCGGAGTGGTGAGCGTGAACGATGCCGGCGATCTGGACCGGGAATTGAATGAATCACTTTCCGTGGAAGTCGCTGTATCCGACGGCACCAATACCGTTTCCCAGACCATTACAGTGGATCTGAATGATGTGAACGAGTTTAAACCGGTGATCAGCTCGGCAGACCAGTTGGAGATTTATGAACTAAAGCCACAAGGTACGGAGATTGGTACCGTGACTGCATCGGATGAGGACGCCACCGCCAGTCTGACCTATACAATCACGGAAAACACCAACCCTGATGGCGACGCCACAGATGCCGTTGCTATTAACGGACAAACCGGAAAGCTGACCGTCCAGGATCGCGACGATTTTGATGCCGATATAACCAGTACATTGAATATTACCGTGGAGGTCAGTGATGGCAACCATACGGTAATGCAAGATCTGACTATCACGATACTGACCCCGCCACGCATCACCGCCACGGTTCCTACGAATCAAGCCGAAGCGGTATCCATTTCGGATGACATCACGATAACCTTTGATCAAGTCATTAGTGCAGGAGATCTTTCTCTGATCACTATTGAAACCACCGATGGAGATCCCGCTACCGGTGTGGAAGCAGCGGTAAACGATGACAAGCTAACTATATCTCATGATCCATTCCTGAATAATACGTCTTATGAAATCACCATCGCTTCAGGTGTGGTCAAAAATGACGATGAGGTGAGCAATGAAACGGGTAGTCTGACTTTCCGGACCATCCAGTCGGCTCCCATGGTTACGACGGTGGATCCGGCTGATGAAGCTACGGCTGTACCAATAGATGATGAGATCACCGTAGTGTTTTCGCAGAAGGTTAGTCTAACCAATGTGGATGGCATTACGCTAGCCGATGCGCAGGATCAACCGGTGGGCAATCTGGAGGCCAGCGTAGATGGAGCCACATTGACCATCACCCACGATCCATTTGACAACGACACTCAATACCGGTTAGCTATCGCCGAAGGCGCACTGCAGAACGCCGATCAGGTGGATAGTAAAACGTTCAACTCCAGCTTCACCAGCATCAAAGCGCCGCTGGAGGTCGTGACCTTGACTCCGGAAGCCGATGCCGGACTGGTGGCCATCGATTCTCCCATTGAAGTCAAATTCGACAAAGATGTGAAGGCCCTTGATTTGTCAGAAGTGCGATTGTTGCAAGGACGAAATACGATTAATGACGCAACTGTAAGTCTGGGTGATTCGAGCCTAAGCATTACGCACACCGGGCTAAAATACCACACCACATACAGCGTCTCCATTCCCGCCCAAAGTATAGCCAACCTGGATGCGGTGCCCAATGATGAGATTAGTTGGAGTTTCACCTCGATTATGGATGTGCCCGAGCAGGTAACCTTGGCTGCACCGGAGCAAAATGCCGGTTCGGTGGTCTTACAACCCACACTCGACTGGGATGATGCCGCACGAGCTGCCGAGTATGAATGGCAAGTGGCCGAATCGGATCAATTTTCTGATCCGGTACATGCCGATCAGGGGATAACCGACAGTGAGATTACGCTATCTCGCAATCTGGATTACTACCAGACATATTTCTGGCGCGTGCGCGGAAGCAACGAAGGCGGAAACGGAGCCTGGTCGAATACGGGTACGTTTATCACCAAAGCGGCTCCACCGCTATTGGTATTTCCTGCGGATGAAGAATCAGAAATCAGTACGGCTCCCGAACTGAGCTGGAACAGCGAACATGACGGAGCACGTACGCAGGTGCAGCTGAGCATGCAGGAAGATTTCGCCAGCATGGAACTGGATACTCTGTTGGTCGCTGAGCAGCTAACGCTGCAGAATTTGGCGGCCGATCAGCCTTATTTCTGGCGCGTACGTATCAATACCGAGCAGACCACCTCCGAGTGGACCTCGACTTTCAACTTCCGCACCCGACCCGACCCGGCCGATGTTGAGGAAGAGGAAGATGTGGATGTGAGTTTCGCCTTTACCAGCGAGCAGCAATCCAATCCTAATAGCACGGCAGAGAAAGTGGAAGAGCGGGATTACCGGTTGATCGGTCTACCCGGAGCCGACGAATTTGCCCTGGATGAAATCTTCGCGGGCAAATACCACGATGAGTGGCGGGCCTTCTTCGAGAACGGTTCTACTACCGACTTTTACGATGAATTTGATCCGGAAACCAACCGCCTGAAGTTTGAACCGGGTGTGGGCTACTGGGTACTCAGCAAAAAGCTGCAGGATCTGAAAGGCAAGTTAAGTGCGGTGCAGACCGACGAAAAGGACCGTTTCGGTATTCCGGTACACGAGGGCTGGAACATCATTACCAATCCGTTCCAGAGTCCTGTGAAATGGAGTGATGTTCAGGTCGAGAACCCGAGTATCACAGTCAGTTTGTTTGGTTATCAGACACAATTCACCCAGGCCGAAACCATGCAGCCATTTACCGGCTACTACTTCTACAATGATCCGCAAGTGGCAGTGGATACCCTCTACATTCCGTACACCGAAATAGAAAAACGCGAGGAGGATACCGAGCAGCCGGTAGCATCGAAAACCATGCAGGAGCAAACCGGAGAACTGGTGGTGCAGGCCACTTTCAAAAGTGGACTTCAAAACCGGGTTCGTTTCGTGTTCACCGAGCACGGGCAGGATCGGCGATACCGGGATTACCATCCTGATTTGAGTATGGCACGCCGCGGTATGCTGATCAAGCAGGAGGAATCGGAGCGAATCGCCTATACTTCCATTCCGCAGCGCTACGAACAAGAGGGAAATGAATCGATATTGCAGATCAAAGGAAACGTTGGAGATAGAGTTCGCCTAAATTTGTCTATGCAAGCACTGTCCGATCAAGCGGCGCTGCTGCTGGTCAATCCGGTGACCCATCAATCGCTGCTGTTGGATCAGGTTGAACCCCAAGCCAAGTTTACCATCACCGAACCGCTGATGAGTCTGACTTCCTATGTGGGGGATCGCGATGAGCTGCAGGAGATCCAGGAACGTTTGTTACCACAGCAAATTCAATTGGAGCCCAACTACCCGAACCCGTTCAACCCGATTACTACCATAAGGTACTCTATCACCGAGGCCACGAACGTGCAACTGGATATTTTCAATGTGCTTGGGCAACGGGTACAAACCTTGGTCAGTCAAAACCAGCAGCCGGGTTGGCATGTGGCGCAATTCGACGGGGCACGCATGGCCAGCGGAATGTATATCTATCGTCTGCGGGTGGGCAACAAGGTGCTGACCAAGAAAATGATGCTGTTGAAGTAATAAGGGGAGGAATGATCCAATGAAAAATTATCACAACGATACAGGTAAAGGTATGAAGACCATCGCCATTTTAATGCTGAGTGCTATATTGAGCTGTCCTGTGGGTTTGAGTGCTCAAGATAGACCAGTAACCAAGATCAATATTGATAAGGGAGTGGATCAATACACTGCTGCTGATCTGGAGCATGAAGTCGAAGATTTGCTACGAGCTATCCAGATCTGGAATCGAACCGGTGAAGATACCTTTCCCAATGAACCAGGCAGCGCCGAATTGAAACAACTTGTAACCGAGCATGGGCTTCAGGTTTATTATGAGTCCATTAATACCGTCGCGGTGGAAGCCTTTGACGGACATACCGTGCCTAATATCGTGCTGAAAGCCAATCGGTCGGAGTCAGCCGAGCCCATGGCCATAGCCCTGACCTTCGCCTTGGACGGTACCTTTCTGCGGGTCAGCGCGGACAAGCGTGAGTTCAGCGCCCAGCGCATTCTGGCGGCGGAAAAATCTGTCAATCCAGAGGAACAATCCATAGCCGGTGATTTTCTCAACCAGTACAGACAGGCGTACGAGCAGTATCGAACGGAAGCGCTGCGCCAGCTACTTGCCAACGGGGCCAAAATAGTCACTGGAAAAGAGAAAACCAGCACATCAGCGGTGGACTTCTACAGCTATACCGAAGCAGAGTATATCGCGTATGTAGATGAGAACATTTTTATCGAGGGTAACCAAATCAGGGTAGCTTTCGACTCGATGCGAGTGTATCGCGATCCACTTCAAGAGCAGCAGGTGGGGATTTATGTACATCAGCGTTACGAATCGACGACCTATACAGATCAGGGCTACCTGTTTATGTTAGTGGATCTGAGTGGTTCTGAGCCGCAGCTTCAGTATCGCGTCTGGCGGGCCGAACCGATTCGACCGGGCAGTTACGGATTGTCAGTGCCGGAGCTTGAAACCATCGTACAGGAGTATCAACAACCGCCGATTTCATTTTATTCGGGGGATATCGTTATAGCCGAATTACCGTCATCTTTTGGTAACTATGGGCCGGTACGTGCTGTAGATCCGGTAGCGTTTCCCACAATATCTTCCCCCTCATTTTTGGAAAGAAACCGCTATTGGATTATCGCCGGAGCCTCGGCTGTTGCCGGTGGGGTTGCGTACGGTATCTTACAGTCGGGTAGCAATTCACCCGGAATTCCCGTTCCACCGGGACGTCCGGCTATGGACTAAAGATCTACCTGTTTGATCAACGCGAACCAGGTAGCGTCGAACACCCAATGTCACAGGATCCTGAAAGGATCCAACACGAATAGCCCCAACGGGGCGTAACAACACAACCCTGAATGGGTTGAACGTTGAGGTTGCGCTTGGTCCCATCTAATGGTATGATTTCGCATTCTCGGATTAAGGGAAAGACCTTCATCGATTGATGTTAATGGGGGATCCAAGTTGCTAACATAAACCAGTTTGCGAATCCATATGAGGACGAGGCAGTAGTCTCACCTTTCCAAAATCAACCACTTTGCCAAGATATTGATTTCACACTTAACGCCTATAGGGGTTGGAGTGAGGGCAGGCCATTCAGCTAGGAAAGCATGTTTTGGTAATTTCAATCAGCATTCCATTTTATCATTCCGAGCGCAGCAAGGGAATATCCCACCCATTTGATAAAGTTACTTACTCTACAAAAGGAGATCGATGCGTACCAAACATAAAGACTCCGAATAACAATATATGGGCATTAAAGATCACTTAGGCACCTCTGTTATTAATTAGAGCTTAGAAAGAACTAATCAGGTGTAATCATCAGCTTAAAACGCCGTATAATCCTTTAATGGTTTAATAAGGATAGCTTTGGCAAGTTTATCACGAAATTTGGCAAGTTTCTTTGTAGTATAAGTAAGATTTTTACTTGCAAAATTGTAGGTAAGGGTATCTGAATATCATCTGTATACAGAAAATCAGTAAGAGATTACGATAACCCCGTGGAAAATAACAAAAGACGGTTAAGTATTACGGCACATATTGTTTCATACGCATTATTCTTATTGATGGTGACTGTACCTGGATATGGTCAACAGGATAATGTTTGGTTTCGCAATCTGGGCTTGGAACAAGGCCTTCCCAATACCACCATTTTTGATCTGCATCAAGATGAACAAGGATTTATATGGACAACCACGCAGTCTGGAATTGTGAAATACGATGGTTACCAATTCAAGACCTATAAAATTCCACCTCAAGATGGGATCCCCTCCAGCAACCTTCCCGATGTCATCCTTGAGGATCCTAATGGCACGCTCTGGGTTGGATATCAAGACAATCATTACATCGCTCGCTACAATTCCCAAAGCGACACGTTCGACTATATCGACCTCAGTGAGCGTTTGGATATCAATGGGGAAATCCAACACACGCGATTATTGGGCATCGATGATCAACAGCAGCTGTGGGTAGCGTTGGTGTTACGGAATAGCCCCGATCAATCCATCCTGGTAAACGTGGATATTCGGGATCAATCCATCCAAACATTTACCGATGAGGAAGGGAATAGCAAGATTGGCGCGTCATACTTCGGACCTCGTTTTTTTGCCGGCAATGTGAATTATAATCCCTTTGTCGCTACATCAGATGGCGTTTGGATCGGTGCTAAGGATGGCCTGAATTTTATCAGTAATCAGGGAGAAGCGACTTCATACACCCATGGCGAGAACGGCTTCCCGGGAACCAATGTGAATCACTTATTGGAAGTGGACAACCAACTATGGGTGGCCAGTGACCGTGGGTTAGTTGTTTTTGATAAAGAAAGTCAAACGTTTGCTACACTGGAGGGTTGGAAAGCCAATCAACCGGCCATGTATTTGTATAAGGACAATTCCGGCACGGTCTGGATAACCGGATACCAGAACTCGTACCGATATAGCGATGGCAAGCTCACCGATTTGAACTCCCACCCGGATCTGCAAAACTGGGGCCATGTTTCCATGGCTCCGCAATTGGAAACTGATCAAGAAATCTGGTTTGCCAATCGGCGACAGAAAAATGAGAACCAGAAGGCCACCACACGCGGTTTTACGATATTTGATAAATCCGAGGACTCATTTGTCACCTATCGTTCCAATTTCGCCGACCTAGGGCTGCAAAGCGGAGCCAATATTTCGGGGATCATAGAAGGGAAGAGTGGATCGGTTTGGTTGAGCACCATGTTCACCGGACTGTATCAGTTTCCCCGCAATTTCAAAAAGTTTGAGGTATTATTTGATTCCGAACGGTTTGAGGAACTAGCCGGGGATTATCGCTTCTTCAGTGCCGCGCAGTCACCCAACGGTCATGTTTTTGCCACGCTCAGTAATGGCAAGTTACTGGCCCGAAATGCATTTACCGGCGAGGAAAAAATCATCAAAGAGTTTGAGGTGCTCTATTCGCACCGGCCCGGTGATCGGAATTTCATACCCACCGTCTATTTCGAAAAACCCGGGGTGATGTATGTACCCACGGAGCGAAGCGGATTTAACCGGTTCACCTATGATCCGCAAACCCTGGAAATTAAAGACCATAAAATTTGGCTACCCGAAGAGATCAACGACGCTAGTGTGATCAGTATGATTCATGATGATGCGGGGAACCTGTGGCTGGGTACGACCGATGGCATGGTCAAAGCGGATCTGGACAACGATACTTTTAGGGTGATTAACGCGGATCCAGCCGAAAGTTTTAGACGATATAATAATTTTGCCAGTGATTTTCTGAAGGATAGCAAAGGTCATATTTGGGTCTTTAATGTGCTGGCCGGTGGTATCAAGCGGCTGGATCCCGAAGAGGAATCGGTTGTTTTATTCAATAATCCCGATGATGATCTGCCCGAAGAGGCGATCCTGCCTATGGTGGATGATATGGTGGAGATGCAGAATGGTGAAATCTACGCCATAGCGGATCACATCTATAAGCTGAATGAAGATTCCTTACGCTTCGAGCGGTTTATGGAAAAACCGATTCCCAACATGGTGTCCATCGATGAAAATAAGGAGGGACATCTTATCGTAGCTACCTATGGGGAGGGAGTTTTTTGGGTAGATCCCCAGAACGGTGATATCGTTAAGCGCTTAACCGCGGAGCATGGGTTGGCGAATAGTGCTATTTCAGAGCACCGAATGGACACGAATGGCCATCTGTGGCTGTTAACTTCATTGGGATTGAGCAAATATGACCCAGCGCAAGAGTCGGTTACCAATTACTATGCGAACCATGGTCTTCCGGGTACCGAGTCTCAGATTAATTTCCGATTTTTTGGCAACGACAGTACGTTTTTTCCTATTTGGCTTTCCAACAAAGGGCTTTCGGCCGTCCATGCCAATCAAATGGAGAGCAATCCCAATTCACCAGCACCGGTATTGGCCAGTATCACCGCTGATGAAGAGCCCGTGCCAATGACGGAGGATAACAGCATCACGCTATCGCCGGAGCAGCGTGAGGTGACCATCGCATTTAGCGCGCTTCAATTTGATGACCCCTCCAAAAACGAATATCGCTACTCCTTTGATGACGGCGATTGGTCCTCTTGGAGCCGCAAGAGAACGGTCCAGTTTGCCGGACTCGCTCCCGGAAGTTATCGCTTAGAAGTTCAGTCACGGAATCCCGATCTGGTTCCATCAGCCGATGTGGCCACACTCAGCCTTACCGTATTACCACCATGGTATCAAACCGCGTGGGCATGGACATTGTTTGGTGTAACCATCTTAGGAGCATTGGGTTGGGGGGCTCGTCGTTATTCCGATTATCGCACCGATCAGGAGTATCTGCGTTTGCAAGCCGAACAGAGTGAACGCCTCAAGAAAATTGACCAACTGAAGACCAATCTGCTACTCAATATTTCCCACGAACTGCGCACACCGCTGACGCTGATGCTGGCACCCATTGACCAGCTTCGCCGACGCATGCAGACCAACGAACCAGAATTAAACCGTCCGCTGGAAATTGCCCGCCGTAACGGCAAGCGCATGCAGCAACTGGTGGAACAGGTGCTGGATCTGGCCCGCCTGGAGATGAAGGATGTGCAATTCGAGGTGCGTCCCGTGGAGATCAACGCCCACCTGCAGCGGCTGGTAGACTTTTTCGAATCGCTGGCCGAGTACAATGAGGTGGAGCTGCGCCTGGAACCGTTGGAAGAGGAGCAAACCCTGTGGGTGGATCCGGACAAATTTGAGAAAATAGTGATCAATCTGATCTCCAACGCTATTAAATTCACCGAACCCGGTGGGGAAGTGGTGGTTCGATTGGAAAAGGTGGATGGACAAATTCGTCTTCAAGTACAAGACAACGGTCAGGGCATTGCTTCCGAACGGCTGGATCACATATTCGAACGCTTTGAGACTACTGCGGTCACCGATGCCCAAGGCGCCAAAGGACTGGGGGTGGGGCTGTCCATCACCAAGGAGTATGTAGATCTGCATCACGGTCAGATCGAGGTGGAAAGCCAGCCGGACGAAGGCACCACTTTTACCATAACATTGACACTGGGCAAAGAGCACTTTGACGAAGAGCATATCGGAACCGATCAGGTTGCGTCTGTCCCTGAGGAAATTAGTGAAGAAGAGGGTATTGCTGTTGAATCGCAGCCCCAGCGCTCCCTGCTGCACGGTGAGAAACCGCTGGTTCTGGTCATCGAGGACAACGAAGATCTACGCTCCTTCATGGTGGATATTTTGCGTGGGGACTACCGCGTGGAAACCGCTTGGGACGGCAAAGAAGGCGTCAAGCGCGCCCAGGTACTGCAGCCCGATCTGGTGATCACCGACATCATGATGCCCGAGCTGGACGGCTTCGGTGTGATTGAGAAATTGCGGAGTCAGCATCGTTTCCAGCGACTGCCCATCGTGGTACTCTCCGCGCGGTCTGAGATGGAAGACCGCCTGAAGGGGTTTGAAATGGGGGTGAATGCTTATATCGGCAAGCCGTTTAATACCGACGAGCTGTTGGTACGCGTCCGCAACATGCTGGAACTCAAAGAAAAACGAGATGAAGCGGCCGCCGACAGCGCCTCCAGCAAGGAGCAGCTCAGCGAAGACGAGCAGACGCTGCAAGAGTTGATCAATTTCGTCAACGAAAACATCCAGGAAAGCACCATCAAAGTGGAGACGCTGGCCGAAGTGATCAATGTCAGCCGCAGCAGCTTGTACCGCTTGCTCAAAGCCAATACCGGCTTTACGCCCGCTGAATTTGTGCGTGAGCTCAAGCTGCAAAAAGCCAGCGAACTGATCGAGAACAATTCCAAGCTGACTATCGCCGAACTGGCTGATAAAGTGGGCTATTCCAACCCCACGTATTTTTCCCGCCTGTACAAAGAACGCTTTGGGAAACGGCCTAAATAGATTGGAATGGAGATCAAGTCCACACACCGTTCAACCCCTTCAGGGTTGTTAACTATTTAACGCCCCGCCGGGGCTATTCAAGTTGGATCCTTTCAGGATCCGCCTAGTGCTGATTCGATCAGTAAACATCACTCATTCGCTGGTTGAAGTTAAGGTAAATCAATCGGTATCGATGGCCACCTTAACTAAGGTTAATGGTCTTGAATTTCGACCCTTTCAGGTTCGTTTTACTCACCCTGAAAGGTCTTCTTTGGAGTATCGTAAAGCTGAAATTACCCTCTCACTTGGTTCAAATGTTACCTCCGAATTGCAACTCAATGGATTTCGAAAAGCAACATCTGTAGACAAACTCTTCACCATCCATTGCCCAACATTCGTTCGGACGTCACTTGGACCAAACTCACTTACTCAGGAAAATTAAGGTTCCACACCGTTCAATCCCTTCAGGGTTGTTAACTATCTAACGCCCCTTCGGGGCTATTCATGTTGGATCCTTTCAGGATCCGCCTAGTGCTGATTCGATCAGTAAACATCACTCATTCGCTGGTTGAAGTTAAGGCAAATCAATCGGTATCGATGGCCACCTTAACTACGGTTAATGGTCTTGAATTTCGACCCTTTCAGGTTCGTTTTACTCACCCTGAAAGGTCTTCTTTGGAGTATCGTAAAGCTGAAATTACCCTCTCACTTGGTTCAAATGTTACCTCCGAATTGCAACTCAATGGATTTCGAAAAGCAACATCTGTAGACAAACTCTTCACCATCCATTGCCCAACATTCGTTCGGACGTCACTTGGACCAAACTCACTTACTCAGGAAAATTAAGGTTCCACACCGTTCAACCCCTTCAGGGTTGTTAACTTTTTAACGCCCCGCCGGGGCTATTCAAGTTGGATCCTTTCAGGATTCGATTATTGCAACAACCGTAGCTTTTTTCGGCTATCTGCGCTAGTATTGACTTTAAGCACTTCTATGATTCCAATTACGACTCCTATTACGAGACCACTTGCGAAACCAATGCCGGTTCCTATCCCAACACCATTGCTGATCCCAAAGGGATCAAACATGAATAGCCCTGGAAGGGCGCAGTTATCCAACCCCGAATGGGGTTGAACATCAGGGGGCATGTAGCAGCATTCCGTATCCTGCAACCGAACTGGTTCAAGTGTTAAGTCCGAACAACAGACCCCAATGATTATCTCAAAGCAACGTCTATTCAGCAATCTATAATTCAACATGGTCCAACCTACGTTCGGTCGTCACTTGGACCATGTACAGACATGGAAAATCAATTTTTTCTGCATCGCCAAACAGCCACCGTTCAACCCCTTCAGGGTTATTAACAAACGTCCCCGTTGGGCTGTTCAAGTTGGATCCTTTCAGGATCCGCCTAGTGCTAATTCGATCAGTAAACATCACTCATCCGCTGGTTGAAGTGCCTCACTTCAACCAATTGGGGCGGACGGTGCACACGTGTTACCAAAATCCATAGATTCAGCTCACTGTTCGTGCTCCCCGCCAATGACTCATTTTCCAAGTTCATCCCTGCAACGTGTACAGACCGGGGAGCTGGACAATCCGCACAAGACGACTTTGATGAAGTCTACTGATGGAAAGGCGGATTGCTCTGAGGGGGCGGTCGATTGTAATTGCATAACGTTCGACCCCGCTGGGGTCGGGAGACTTTTCGGCCTTTTGGAGTTATAGTAATCTGACCGCTAACGCGGTCAAAAAAGCCGGGATTTGGGTACGTACCGGTTTTCGGTTTCTGTGCTCAAGTACATGTGGCGATTCCATTGCTGCGCTAAAAATGACAGTTGAGGCTATTCTTTCAGTTGGTAGCAATACCAATCCTGACCCCGAAGGGCTCAAGCACGAATAGCTCGGAAAGGGCGAAAATATCCAACCCCGAATGGGGTTGAACATTAAAGATGTGATTTGTAGCAAGAAGAATATCTTGCAACTCACTACTGGTTCAAGTGTTACCTCCGAATGGCGATTTAGAGAAGACCCCAAGTAACATTAATGAATAAACTTGATGCACATCGTTTAACGATATTCATCCGAAAGTCACTTGTACCATCTACAGAATCACATGGCAAGGAAGTACTGCTTCACAAAATCCCTACACTGGTTCAAGTGTCTAGTTCGAACTCCAAGGCAATGGCTACCTAAAAGCAAAGTCTATCCAGCAATCCATAACTCAACCAATAAACAACATGCTTTAGGACGTCACCTGGGCCAAATTAGCTAACCCCAAATACCCCTTTCCTCGCTACGCCAAAATTTCAATGAAGAACACGATTCGTTCTATTTAAAACCCTTCCTATAGATTGCTGAGGCCGATTTGGTACGATAGTGAACTCAAATTAGGAACGTTTCTGACGGTTCTTGGGACACCTGTGAACCGTTGGGCTACTAATATTAGAGCAGTTGGATCACCGGTCCGACTGGTTAGGTCTGTCTAAGTCAACAAGATCATCTACGCAAGCGAAGAGCCTCAAATTAAGATTCTTGATATGAATTCTGGTTTCCCTAGTTCGAAGAGATTACATACCACTGTTGCACTCCTTTTTGCTAGTCTGCTGTTTTCGGTAACGGGTTGGGCGCAAAGTACCATCATATCAGATCAAGGAACACAAGCCATAGGTAATAATGATATTGGTCAAAGTTTCACAGCTAATAGTGACGGGTATCTTAGTTCTATCGCCATTGCTGTTGATTCTCCTTATTCAGGGGCGACCATTACGCTCTATCAAGGGGAAGGAACCTCAATTCAATTGGGCCAACTCACTGGACAGAACCTGAATACAGCAGCTTCGCCAACTGACTTTACACAAGCTGTATTTGATTTTTCGGGTCAGAATATCTTACTGCAAAATGGTCAACGTTACACCTTCGTAATTGATCAACTTTCACAAATATATTATTCGGGTACAGATACCTATATTGGGGGACAATTCTACTTTTCGGGTGGTTTTCAAAATGGTTTTGATGCCAATTTCAAAATTGTAATTCAACCACAAAACAACGCCCCCACCGACATCGCACTCAGCTCCACCACGGTCAATCAAACGGGCGGAACCAATGCTTCGGTCGGCACCTTATCCACCACCGATCCCGACGCTGGGGATACCCACACCTACACCTTGGTAACCGGATCCGGGAGCACCAATAACAACTTTTTTGATATCGACGGCAACACCCTGCGCGCTAAAGACGCTTTCACACTCACGCCGGGAGATTACAGCATTCGTATTCAAACCGACGACGGCACCGATACCTATCAGAAGGTATTTACCATAACGGTAGAACATGCGTTCCCGAATGGAGACGGTACCCAAGCCAACCCCTACGAGGTGGCCACCGCCGAACAGCTGAGTGCCATACGACATTACCTGGATAAGCATTTCATCCAGACCGCGGATATTGACTTGGATGTGGCACCGTATAACACCGGGGAAGGCTGGGAGCCATTCAATTCAATATTTACGGGTAGCTACGATGGGAATGGTCATACCATTGATAATCTCTTCATGGACCGGCCGGCGAATACTTTGCAGGCGTTATTTCCATTACTGCATGGAACGGTCACTAATCTGACTGTATCGAATGCTGATATTACCGGAAGTGATAATTCAGCAGTGCTAGCCGGTAGATCTGAAGATGGCATCCTATCTAATGTTACTGTCTCCGGCTCTGTTACGGGCACGCAAGAAGTAGGTGGCGTAGTGGGGGAATATACGTCCACCGTGCCGGTTACGCTATCGGATATAGAGTCCTCAGTGAGTGTTGAAGGACAACATATCGTGGGTGGCGTTTTTGGAAGCATTGGTGGGCAGGAGGTCTCTTTAGAGCGTGTGGCCGGATTAGGTACCGTTACCGGTATCCAAATTCTAGGGGGAATCGTTGGGCGTTATATGGCCGATTCAGGTTCTATGATAGGTAGTTATGCGACCGGTGACATTACCGGTATAGGTTTTTCAACGAATGCGGGCGGATTAGCTGGAGGTGTAGAAGGTAGTATTCAAGTCGAGAAAAGTTACGCCACTAGTGATATTGATGTGTCTGCATTCATAGGAGGGTTGGTGGGCAACGTCGGATTGGATGTCGGCGAAACCCTATCCATTACCAAGAGTTATGCGACCGGCTCACTTACCGGTAGCCTACCCGGCGGATTGGTTAGCAGAAAAGCATCTACCGATGGGACGGTTGATCTAACAGATTCGTTCTTTGATACGGAAACCACCGGTACAACTGATGCAATTGCCGGGGGTACGGCCACCGGGGGAACCGGACTCCCCACCGATCAGATGGTTAAAGATGCCACCTACGCCGATGCCGGATGGGATTTGGCTACCATTTGGGGCGTTAATTTAGGACTGAATAACGGCTATCCCGTATTCCGAAGAAACGTGGATAACTTCCCACCGGAAGCGGAAGACATCACCATTACCGGGGAGTATGATGAAGAGGCCACACTGACCGGTAGCTACAGCTACTTTGATGACGAAAACGATGCCGAAACCACCACCACCGTGCAATGGTACCGCGCCGACGATGCCGACGGCACCAACAAAACGGCCATCACGGATGCGGACACCGATACCTATACGCTGACTCAAGCGGATCAAAACAAATATATCAGTTACGAAATCACCCCGGTGAATGCCGCAGCTACCGGCGCGCCCCACCCCAGCGGATGGCAGGGTCCGGTGAAACCCAAATTGGTGATAACTGATCTGCAGGAATATTCCGGAACCGCCGGAAGCACACTATCCATTTTAGGCAATGGTTTTGATGCCGCTGCGGGGGATCACACCGTGACGTTTACGCCCGTGGGTGGAAAAACCAGTACTTCAGTTACGGCGGATGCTGTACAGGGGCAATTTCTATCGGTAACTGTTCCGGCTGGATTGAGCAAGGGACCCTATCGCGTTCGGGTGAAACGTAGTTCGGATGATAGTGAAGCAACATCCTCATTGTTGTACAGTTCAATCAATGCGGGCGGTGGATTCGAACCGGTAACTACGGATTTAGTAGGTAGTGATGATAGTAAGAGTGATTGGGGAGATTACGATGGAGATGGCGATTTGGATCTGGTGATTGCGGGTAGCAATGCCACCAGAATTTACCGCAATGACGGCAATGGTACTTTTGTGGATATCAATGCGGGTCTTCCCGATCTGTTATACGGCGCTGTTGAATGGGGAGATTACGATGGGGATGGCGACCTCGATCTGGTGCTTAGTGGTATGGAGACCATATCTCACCAATATTCCCGGGTCTATGAAAACCAGGATGGTACCTTTGTGAATATCAATGCCGGTTTAACAACTATGAATTTCCCCGATGTGGCCTGGGGAGACTTGGACCAAGACGGCGATCTGGATCTGGTTTTGGTGGGTACGGATACAAATAACGACCCGTACGCTGAGATTTATGAAAATGACAATGGTAGTTTCAGTCCGTTTACCACCAATCTCACCGGCTTGTATTATGGAAAAGTAGATCTTGGAGACTTTGATAACGACGGCGACCTGGATCTGGTAATGACCGGGATGGATGGTGGTACGGTTCCTACCAGCGTCATTTATAGAAATGATGGAGATCTCTCATTTACGAATATCAATGCCGGGTTAACCGGTCTGCAGCGAGGAGATGCCGAATGGGGAGACTATGACAACGACGGCGATCTGGATCTGTTGATTACCGGTGATAGTAAAACGGCCGACGGAAATTTGAGTCTCATTTATGAAAATGATAACGGTACGTTTACGGATATCAATGCCGGTATAACCGGCGTTTCCAATGGTACTGCTTCCTGGGGCGATATAGAAGGAGATGGCGATCTGGATCTGATTGTCAATGGTCTTGATGATGATAACAACAGAGTGAGTGAGATTTTTGAAAATGAAGGAGCCAACACCTTTACGAATACGAATTCCAATGTAATCGGAACTGTTGTTGGATCCACTACCTGGGCGGATTATAACGGGGATGGTAGTCTGGATCTGTTGATCACCGGCTTGGACAATAATTCGGATCCCGTGGCCCAATTGTACAAAGGCAACACTCCACCCACGGTATCCAATGTTGCTATTTCAGGTACCGCAAGTGTAGGTCAAGACGTGACCGCTAGTTATGATTATAATGATCAGGATAACGATCCTGACCATAGCACCTTCCAGTGGTATCGCTCTGATGATGACCAAGGCACCAACAAAACTCCCATTGGCGGAGCCACCGGACAGGCCTACACGCTCACCGAAGCGGATGCCAACACGTACATCAGTGTTGAGGTTACACCCAATGATGGTATAGCTGATGGAGCCGCAATAGAAAGCACCTTACAAGGACCTGTACAACCTCAACTGCGTCTCACCGATCTACCCCAAACCCACGGAGCACCGGGCGCAAAAGTGACTATTTGGGGGGTAGGTTTCGATGCCACCACCGGTTCACATAGTGTAGAATTTATGCCTGTGGATGGCGGCCCAGCTACGCCCGCTACCATTGATGCCCTGAACGGCAATGCCCTCTCCATATCGGTTCCGGCTGCGGTGGAAGTAGGACACCACCGAATTCGCGTAACACGAAATTCCGATAATAGCCAGGCAGAAACCGCCAAGCTGTTTAGTGTCATAGATAGGAGTGGAGAATTTGTGGAGGTACCAACCAACTTACCTGGCGTAGAGGCGGGGCAACGTAGTTGGGGAGATTACGACGGTGATGGTGATCTGGATCTGTACCTAAGCGGTGGTGGAAACGGTACTTTGATTAATGATATCTATGAAAATGAGGGTGGACAGTTCACCGCTACTACGGCAGGATTGGATGCAATGGTTGCTGGAAACAGTGAATGGGGAGACTTTGATGGCGATGGCGATCTGGATCTACTCAGTTATGGTTTAGTTGTGGGGTCGGCGAAGGTAACGGTAACTATATTTAAAAATGATAAGGGTATCTTTTCGAATATCGATGCCAATTTGCCCAATATTGATTTAAAAGAGGGTAGTGCTGACTGGGGAGATTTTGATGGCGACGGTGATTTGGATCTGGTGGTGAATGGAAGCGGGAGAATCGATGGGAGTATGAATTCTTTTTTTACGAAAATATATGTCAATAATAACGGCCAATTTTCTGACCTTAATGCAAACTTAACCGGAGCAAAAGGACGAGCCCAATGGGGCGATTATGACGGAGACGGCGATCTCGATTTGTTGGTTAGCGGATCAACAATATATGAGAATGACCAGGGTTCATTTGCCAGTGTTAATGTAGGTTTAGATAACCTGCATGGAGATTTCAGCGATTGGGGAGATTACGACCAAGATGGCGACTTAGATCTGGTGGTCAGCGGAATAGACGGTAGTGGGAATAACGTTACCAGGATTTATGAAAATCAGGGCGGCACTTTTTCAGCCTTGAATGCGGGACTTGCTGACCTAAACGGTAATGTAAGTTGGGGGGACTACGATGCTGATGGTGATCTGGATTTGGTGATTACCGGGGTCGATGATGCGGATAACCCCCGGGGCATCATATATGAAAACGATGATGGGACCTTCGTTGAATCAAATATCAACATAGCCGATTTGAAATCTTACCCCACCAATTCATGGTCCGATTACGACGGCGATGGCGACCTGGATTTGCTAATCACCGGAAAAAATAGTGCCGGTGATGATAAAGCTATCCTCTATTCTAACAATAGTGCTCCTACGGCCAATAATGTCACTGTCTCAGGAACCCCGGAAGTCGGACAACAGCTGACCACCAATTACGATTTTGTTGATCCGGATGGGGACGCTGATCAAAGCAGCGAGTTCCAATGGTATGTAGCTGAGGATGACCAAGGCACCAATGCGGTGACGTTGCAAGGGCAGACTTCACAGACGCTCACACTCACCGAAGAAGCTTCTAACGGCTATTTTGCTTACCAGGTAATCACCAACGACGGCTATGTAAACGGGGATACCCTGCACAGCTCCTGGGCAGGTCCGGTGGATGAATCCCTGCGAATCACTTCTATTACGCCCACCATCTCCACAAACGAAAAATTCACCATCTACGCGGATGGGCTGGATCCGGTGGCTCAAAATAATAGCGTAACCTTTATCCCGCTGGATGGGGGACAGAACCACACCTTTACAGGATCTTCACTAAACGGGTCTGGCCTGCAGGTGGATGGTAGTAATACCATTGAACCCGGTAATTATCGCGTGGAAGTGACCCGAACCTCGGATAATACTACCTACCGCAGTGACCAGATTATCACGGTTCCGCGCTATAACGGACCCTTTTATCAACCGGATATAACCTTGCCCGATGTGGCCGGTACCATGGATTGGGCCGATTACGACGGCGACGGTGATATGGATGTAGTTATCAATGGCGAACAAGGGGGCGGAAATACTCCTACGGTGATTATTGTGCGTAACGAAGGAACCAATGGATTTACCACTGTGGATCCGGCTATTGATATCGCTGCCCTGGATGGCGATGTAGAATGGGGCGACTACAACCAAGATGGATATCCCGATCTGGTAGTGACCGGCGCGGCCAACGGAAATGGCGAAACGGCCGCGGTGTATAAAAACGATCAGAATGGTGGATTCACCAAGGTAGATGCGCCCTTTAACAATCATAAATCAGGCTCCGCGACCTGGGGCGATTACGACGGTGACGGCGATCTGGATCTGTTTATGTCCGGTGAAGCAGGCAGCTTTATCTACGAATACCACGGATACGATACCTTCATCCAGGCCGATTCCCTGCCCGGAGTCACCAAAAACGCGGCCGATTGGATCGATTACAACAATGACGGTCATCTGGATCTGTTTGTATCCGGCGTGAACGACACGGAATCGAAAGCCTACACCTTTATTTATGAGAATGACGGTGACGGCACCTTTACCCAAATCGATCTACCCCAGTTTAAGATTGAGCATGTGTCCACTTCTTGGTTGGATCAGATCAACGATGGGATACCGGATCTGGCCATTATGGGGAGCGGTGCCTATGGTGGGGAAGATGTGGCTGAAGTGCTAGTCAATAACGGGGACGGCACCTTTACACCCTACGAAGATGATGCTGTCAATTTGGATCATGTCCCTGATAATGTGGACTTAAACCTTTCCCATCTGCAAAACGGGACTATTGATGTTGCTTACGATGGGAGCCGAGGCCGAGTTCGGTTGATGACGGGAGCCACCTCCGATGGCACGGAAGTCACCAGGGTATACGTACTTAATCCTGATACCGATATATACGAGTCCTTGAATGCCTCTTTCACTGGCGTACAGCAGGGAGATGCTCAGTTTGTGGATGTCCATGGTGACGGCGATCTGGAAGTGGTAATCAGCGGTAAGGACGCCTCCGGAAATAATGTGTTTGAAATTTATGAGCAGGAATCGGCCGTAGCTCAGGCCAATGGCAGCCCGGAATACGGCGATCAGATCGGTGTTAATGTAAAGGAATATGGCGTATCGCAGATCAACGGATATCAGTTCTTCAACGCGCTGGATCAACAAGGCGATGACAAGCAGCCGATAGCCGGATCTACAACAAATCATACGGTTGAATATAGCGATGTGGGATTGACCCTGACCTATGATGTTGAATACACCGATGATTACGGTGGAAACCGCACGCTCACAGCCGACTATTCCGAGCCGGTACCCATGCCTTTGGCCGGATCCGGAACCGAAGCCGATCCCTTTCAGATCACTAACATTCAAGAGTTTCAATTGATCACTCAGGATCTGGATGCGCACTACGTGCAGATGAATGATATCGACGCCTCCGCGACCTCCACCTGGAACGGCGGAAACGGGTTGAAGATCATCGGTTATGATACGCGCAGATGGCCCGTTAAATTTGGTGAGAGTTTTACCGGTTCCTACGACGGTCAGGGACATACCATTTCCAACCTCTATCTGAAAAATGACTATTTCCGTCCCAACTCAGTGTTCTACGGACTGCAGGGCGCGATCAGGAATCTGAAGTTCACAAATGCGGAGCTGGTCACCGAGGGCATCGCTCAATCACGACTCGCCGGATTTATTACCGTGACCAACAACGGGGTAATTGAACGGGTGGGAGTCTCCGGTAAAATAGTAGGTGACGATAATACCGAAGCCGGAACACTGGTCCATCTGAATGCGGGCACCATCACAAATTCCTATACAGATATTGAAGTGGTGGGTGCGGCCACCCAGTCGATCTTTGCCTTTAACGCGCCGGGTGGTACCATCACCAATACCTACAGCAGTAGCACCTTGGATGGAACCCAGGGAACCAACTACCAAGGCACGCTGACCAACAACTTCTGGGATAGCGACATCTCTGGAATCACCAGCAGCGACTACGGCACCGGTTTGACCACCGCCGAGATGAAAGACCGCACTACCTATAAAGATGCCGGTTGGGATTTCGATGGCACCTGGTTTGTGCATCCCTCAGTCAATGATGGATATCCCGAGTTGAGTGTATTCGCCAACGATCCGCCCAAAGCCAAGGATGTGCAACTGACCGGCACCCTGATTACCGAAAACGGGCTGACCGGCAGTTACCAGTACACCGATCTGGAAAACGACACGGAAGACGGGACGGTCACCAAGTTTTACCGCTCGGATGACGCCAACGGCACCAACCGAACCGAGATCACGGCCGTTAAAGGGGAAACCTACACCCTCAGCGATGCCGATGTGGGCAAATTCATCAGCTACGAAGTCACGCCTCACGACGGCAATCTGGACGGCTACGCGGTGGAAAGTCAGCGCAGGGGGCCCGTGCTTCGCAAGCAGACCATCGTGCTATCCGGAAATGAAACGGATATTAGCAATCGATCACGAAATACGGCCACCGAAGACAGTACCGACTTGGGAACCGTAGATCAGTATAACGATCAGCAAACGGTGACGTACACGATCAAAAATGAAGGAGATGTGGATCTGGAGCTGACCGGTACGACGACTATTGAAATATCCGGCCAACACCCGGAAGACTTTACGGTATCCAAGCAACCGGCCTCAACCACTGTAGCCGGACGATCCGAAGTTACATTTGAGATCACCTTCGATCCTTCGGATTTCGGGACGCGCAACGCAAACGTGGTCATCGAAAATAATGACGATGACCGCACACCGTACGTCTTCGCCATCAGCGGAGTGGGTAGAAACACACAGCCAGCCATCACCACCGTTGCCGAACAAGACTACCAGGAGGAGCAAAACGCCGGGTTAGTGATCGAGGCTAATGACGGTGAAGGTGAGACCTTCGATCAGCCGCTGACCTACTCCATTTCTGGCGGTGTGGATGCCCAATGGTTTACGCTCAGCAACGATACGCTGCGCTTCGAGCATACCCCGGATTACGAGGCAACCATGGATGACAATCGAGATGATGTGTACGAGGTAGAGATCACCGTGGATGACGGTGGGGCCGAGAACAACACGTATACCCAGTCCTTTGCGGTGACCGTCACCCCCATCAACGAAGCCCCGGAGTTTCACGACCCTAGAGATAAGGAGATCACCGTGACGGAAAACATTACCAGACCGATTGCAGTGTTTATGGTGTCCGATCCGGAAAGAGATGCGCTGACCTATACCTTTATGGAGCAAAACGATCACAGCTTCTTCAGCTTTGATGCTGACCGTGAAGAACTGTCGTTCAAAAATCCACCCGATTTCGAGGCGCAGGCCGATGCGAATGGCGATAATATCTATGAAGCCACGCTGGTGGTCTCGGACGGGGAATTTGAGAGTGAAAAGAAAATCATCGTCACCCTGGAAAATGAGAACGAACATCCGCCGGTGATCACCTCCAACGAAGGAGCCGAATCGGCGGAGTTGACCATTGCTGAGAATAGTGTGGATGTGCAGCAAGTGACTGCTGAAGATCAGGATCTGTACGCACAATTAGGCTACTCCATCAGCGGTCCGGATGCTCATCTATTCGACTTAACCGTTGGAAAAGGGAAAGAGCCCGGTCGTTCGTTGCAGTTTAAGGCGGCCCCTGATGCTGAGACTCCGTTGGATACCGATAAAGACGGAATTTACGAAATTACCATCACTGTAGACGACGGCGACTTTACCGATCAGCAAGATCTGAGTATTCAGGTCACCGATGAAAATGAATTCGATCCGGTGTTTGTCTCCGCTACTTCCGTGGCCATTGATGAGGAGCAGCCACAAGGCACGCTGGTGCAAACCGTAACCGCCACCGATGCGGACACTACCGCGGAAGTGAGCTACGCGATCACTACCAACGCCGATCCCAATGGAAATGGCACCTCGGCCTTTGCTCTGGATGCGCCAACCGGTCAGCTGACCGTTGCGGATCCGGCCGATCTGAACCGGGAAGAGCTAGCCTCGGTGACCATCACCTTAGAAGCCACCGATGGCGAGCGCACCGTAACTCAGGATCTGACCGTCAATTTGAACGACGTCAACGAATTCGATCCGGTGATTACCTCAGCCGATGGAGGCGATTCCGCTGAACTGTCTGTGGATGAAAACACCGCCTCGGTGGTGGCCTTAACCGCTACCGATGAGGACGCGGAATCCAGCATCACCTTTAACATTACGGGTGGAGTCGACGCCGGGTTGTTCGATATCAGTGCTAAATCGGATGTCTTGCGATTCACCAATGCACCCGATGCGGAAGCCGCCGCCGATGATGACGCGGACAATGTGTATGAGCTGATCGTAGAGGTCAGCGACGGCTCCAATACGGATACCCAGCAGTTGAGCATTACCGTGAACGATGTCAACGAATTCACGCCGGTGATTACGTCCACTCAAGCTATAACTATTGATGAAGAGCCGGCAGCGGATGCCCAGATTCACGATGTGGTAGCCACCGATGACGATCTGACCGCTCAGCTGACTTATACCATTACCAACCAGCCGGATCCGGACGGAGACGGTGAGCTTGCTGTGGTCGTGGATGAAAACACCGGCGCCTTGACCGTCAACGATGCTGATGACCTGGATCGCGAGTTGACGGCCTCACTTGGTGTGGATGTGCAAGTATCTGACGGTATTAATACCACGGATCAAACCATCACTATCACCTTGAGCGACGTCAATGAATTCCCCCCGGTGATAACCGCTGATCAGGCATTCACCATCGCGGAAGATGCCGCCAATGGCGACGCGGTGGGTACCTTGGATGGATCCGACCAAGACGCCACAGCTGTGCTGCAAGATTGGACTATTACATCAGGTAATGATGATGGACTGTTTGCCATTGATGTTGCTTCCGGTGAGCTGACCATAGGAGACAACAGCACGCTGGACTACGAGACTACCACATCCTATACCCTGGAACTGACCGTTGGCGATGGTACCCATACCTCTACCGTAGAAACAGTGGAAGTGGCAATCACCGATGTAAACGACAACGCACCCGTATTTACCTCGGCGAACTCAGAAACCATTGACGAGAATACAAGCGCGGTGCTCACCGCTGCCACCAGCGACGCGGATACCAACCCTACAGTCAGTTACTCGATTTCGGGCGGATCCGATCAAGAGCAGTTCGCTATTGATGCCAGCACGGGAGCACTCAGTTTTGTGACGGCACCGGACTATGAGAATCCGACGGATACCAACCAGGACCAGATCTACGAAGTGGAGATAGCGGCCCATGATGGTGTATTTACCACCACACAGAACGTGACGGTTACCGTTGATGATGTGAATGATAATCCGCCGGTGATCTCGTCTCCAGCCACACTGACCATTGATGAACAGCCGGCCAACGGAACGGAGATCCTGGATATCGAGGCCAGCGATCCGGATGCCAAGGATAACCTCACCTATAGCCTAATCACGAACCCTGATGGAAACGGCGACGGCAATAACGCATTTTCCATCAACAGTAGCACTGGTCAACTAACCGTTAATGATGAAGCCGATCTGGATCGCGAGCGATGGGAATCGGTGGAGGCAGAAGTAAAGGTAACCGATGGAATCAATCCGGTGACACAAACCATTACCGTGGCACTGAACGACGTCAACGAATTCGCTCCGGTGATTACCTCGGCTGACGGGGGGGACACCGCCGATCTATCCGTGGATGAAAATATCACCTCGGTGGTGGCCTTAACCGCCACCGATGAGGACGCAGAATCCAGCCTCACCTTCAGTATTTCGGGCGGAGCCGACGCGGCAATGTTTGATATCCAAGCCAAATCTGAGGCCTTGCGTTTTAATAACGCGCCCGACGCGGAAACACCCGCTGATGATGACGCGGATAACGTGTACGAAGTGACCGTGGAAGTCAGTGACGGCTCCAACAAAGATACCCAACAGTTAAATATCAAGGTGGAAGATGTAAATGAATTCACGCCGGTGGTTACGTCTGGCAATAACATTAGTATTGATGAAGAACCATCAGCGACCACCAAGATTCACGATGTGGTAGCCTCCGATGATGATCGGACCGCCCAGCTGACGTACACCATAACGGATCAGCCGGATCCGGACGGCGACGGTGACCTTGCCGTAGCTATTGATGAAAGCAACGGCGCCTTGACCGTGAACGATCCTAAAGATCTGGACCGCGAGCAGAATGCTTCTATCGATGTGACCGTGCAAGTAACCGATGGCATCAACTCGGTGGATCAAACCATCACCATCAACTTGAACGACGTTAACGAGTTCGCGCCGGTGATCAGTTCCGATGATGTAACCTATATCAATGAGCTGCAGCCGGTGGGTACGGAAGTGACCACGGTAATGGCCAGTGATGAGGATGCCACGGCCAGCTTGACTTATCAAATCAGCCAGAACATCGACCCCGATGGCGACGGGACGGATGCGGTGGCCATTAATGCGAACACCGGAAAACTGACCGTGCAGGATTCCGAGGATTTCGACTTTGGGTTGATGCGGGAATTGGAGCTGACGCTTGCGGTGACCGATGGCGGCAAGACCACCACGCAGAATCTGACCATATTCTTGATGGCTCCGCCCGAAATCACGGCCACGGTACCGGCCGATCAGGAAGAAGCGGTTTCCACTACCGATGATCTGGTGATCACCTATGATCAGCAGCTCACCGAACGCGACCTGTCACTGATTACCTTGCAAACGCAGAACGGAAATTCGGCCGACAATGTGCAGGCATCAATTGACGGACGAAAGCTGATTATCAGTCACGACGCGCTGCTCTACAATACCTGGTATGATCTGACGCTTCCCGCGGGCATGGTGGAAAATCAGTATCAGATCAACAACGAAAAAGCGAGCGTAAGTTTCCGAACCATCCTGCCGCCGCCAACGGTCACCCAGACCAATCCGGCCGAGGGTGTCAGCGCGGTGCCCATCGATCAGGCCATCACGGTGACCTTCTCGCAGGAGATTACCCTGGAAAACACCGACGCCATTTCGTTGGTAGACGCGCAGGATAACAGCGTAGCCAACGTGAACGCCACGCTGGACGGATCTACACTGACCATTACGCACGCTCCGCTGGTCAACGACACCGAACATACGTTGCGCATCGCTGAGGGCGTGGTCAAAAACACCGATCAAGTGGACAATCCGGAATTTGCCACCAGCTTCACCAGTATCAAGAAGCTGCCTCAGGTATCCAGCCGCAGGCCAGAGGTGGACGAGGAACGGGTAGCCACCACGGCGACCATCCACGTGGACTTCGACAAGGATATCCAAGCCGTGGATCTATCGCAGGTGCGCTTAGCCACGGGTGAAACAGCGGTGCGTGATATTTCCGTGAGCCTCGGGGATTCCAGCATGACCATCGAGCATCCCGAATTAGAAAATTTAACGCCGTACCAAGTGACCATTCCAGCCAACAGTGTGGTCAACTTGGATGAGGTGCCCAACGAGGAGATCAGTTGGGAATTCACCACCATTATTGCCCCACCCGAGCAGGTGACCCTGACATCACCGGGGGAAGAGGAAGGGTCTGTGATCTTGCAGCCCACACTCAGTTGGGAGAAAACCGACCGAGCTTGGGAGTACGAAATCGAAGTGGCCGACAACCCCGACTTCATCGAACCGCTGGCTACCGGATCCGAGCTCACTGAGCGGGAATTCAGCCTGGATCGTAATCTGGATTATTACGGCACGTATTATTGGCGGGTGCGCGCTCACAATGTGGGCGGCATCGGGGCCTGGTCAGAAGGCGGGGTCTTTATCACCAAAGCCGCTCCACCGCTGCTGGTGTTCCCATCCAAGGAGGAGGGCGAAATCAGTATCGCTCCCGAGCTCAGCTGGAACACCGAACACGGCGAAGTGCGAGCGCAAGTGCAGCTCAGTAAAGCCAAAGATTTGAGTACCATCGCTGCGGATACCTTGGTAGATGCCAGTCAGGTGACGCTAGAAAATTTAGAGGCCGATCAAGGATATTTCTGGCGGGTGCGTATTAACACTAAGGAAACGACCTCTGACTGGAGCGAACTTTTCACCTTCCATACACGGCCCGATCCCGCAGACGTAGAAGAGCAAGACGATGTGGACGTCAACTTTGTGTTTACCAGCGAGCAGCAAGGTTCACCCGAAGGAACCACAGATAAGGTGGAAGAGAAGGATTATCGCTTGATCGGCTTACCCGGATCCGATGCGCTTCCCCTGGACGAGGTCTTTGAGGGCGAATACGATAAAGATTGGCGAGCGTTCTTCGAGAATGGTAAGGAAATCGATTCTTTCGAGGAGTATCATCCGGAAACCAATCGTCTGGCATTCAAGGGCGGAACCGGTTACTGGGTGCTGAGTAAATCGCTGCAGGATATAAAAGGCAAGCTGAAATCGGTGCAAACCGACGGCAAGGATCGCTACGCCATTCCGGTGCATCCCGGGTGGAATATCATCACCAACCCGTATCGCAGTCCGGTGAATTGGAGCGATGTGCGGGCCAACAACCCACTGCTGCGTTCCAGCTTATATGCGTACGAAGGACAGTTCCGTCAGGCGGATACCTTGAAGCCATTCACCGGTTATTACTTCTACAACGAGCCCTTTGTGGATATGGACACGCTCTATATTCCATACACGGAAATAGACAAGCGGTTGGATAAAGCGCCGAAAGCGATGGCGTCCGAGGTGGAACCCGAAAAGTTGGCTGCCCTGTGGGTGCACTCCACCTTCAAAAATGGACGGGCATCAGAAGTACGCTATGTATTTCCCGAGCAGGGCGAGGATCATAATTTTGATGATTTCCACCCGGATCTGGACATGGCCAAGCAGGGCATGATGATCAAGAAGCGCGAAACGGAACGCATTGCCTATGCGAGCCTCTCCAACGCGTACGATCCGGAAGGCAGTGAGCGCGTAATGCAGATTAAAGGCACTGTGGGTGAATCTGTGCGCTTGCGCTTACGCGGTGAGCACATGCCCCGGGAGGCTGCGTTGTTACTGGTGAATCCGGTGACGCATCGCTCCTTCCTGCTGGATCAGCACCGTCCGGAGGTCAAGGCCAAGATTACCGAACCGCTGATGACCCTAACCACTTATGTGGGGGATCGCGATGAGCTGCTGGAGATCCAGGAAAACCTGTTGCCACAGCAAATTCAGCTGGAGCCCAACTACCCGAATCCGTTCAATCCCATTACCACCATTCGGTACTCCATCACCGAGGCCACCAACATTCAGTTGGAGGTGTACAATGTACTCGGACAACGGGTGCAAACACTGGTCAACCAAACCCAGCAACCCGGTTGGCATGTGGCTCAGTTTGATGGCGCGCAACTGGCCAGCGGGATGTACATCTACCGCCTGCGGGTAGGCAATAAAGTGCTGACCAAGAAAATGATGCTACTCAAATAAGCAGAGGGCACTATTCTATGACATGTTCAAATTACAACAGTTACACCGTTATGAAGTCACTAAACATACTTCTGTTGGGATTAATACTCACGCTTCCTGTCGGAGCCTGGGCCCAATCAGCTGAGGTTACGAAGATTACCATCACCGACGGAGTGGACCGGTTCACCGCCGCGGATCTGGAAGCCGAAGTGGATACCCTTTTGCAGGCCATCCGAACTTGGAACACCACCGGCGAGGATACCTTCCCGGAGGAGCCCGGTAGTGAGCAGCTCAAACCATTAGTACAGCAACATCAGTTGGAAGTCTATTATCAAGATGTACAAACGGTGGCTGTGGAATCCTTCGACGGGCATACCGTACCCAACATTGTGCTCAAGGCCGACGGGGAGCAGGGTGCTGAGCCGATGGCGTTGGCGTTAACCTTCGCCTTGGACGGGACCTTTTTGCGGGTCAGCGCCGACGAGCGGGAGTTCAGCGCCCAGCGGATCCTGGCAGCCGACATGCCGGTCAACCCGGATGAGCGGAATCGGGTGGAAGGCTATCTCGCTCAGTACCGGCAAGCTTATCAGAAAAAGCGCTTCGATCAGTTATCCGAACTCATCGACGAAACCGCCAAGATCGTGACCGGGAAACAGAAAGACCAGCGTAACGCCTTCGATTTTTACAGCTACACCAAGGACGAATATGTGACCTATGCCGTGGAGAAGATTTTTACCGACGGCAACGACATCAGCCTGCGCTTTGATTCAATGCAGGTGTATCGAGATCCGCTGAACGAGCAACAGTTGGGGATCTATTTGTTCCAAGACTATCAATCCACTACCTATTCTGACCAAGGATACCTATTTCTGCTGGTGGATCTGAGCACCGACCAACCCCAGTTGCAGTTCCGCGTATGGCGGGCTACCCCGATTCGCCCGGGAGAATACGGACTGTCGGAACCGGAGCTGAAGAAGATCGTGGAGAAATATCAGCAACCGCCTATCTCTTTTTATAGCGGCGAGATTGCGGGGGCAGCATTGCCCCATTCGTCCCCCAGCTATGGTCCGGTGCGCTATGTGGATGCGGTGGCGTTTCCCACCATTTCGCAGCCGAGCTTTCTGGAGCGCAACCGCTACTGGATCATCGCCGGCGCAGCCACCATCGCCGGAGGGTTAGCCTATGGATTATTACAGCCGGAGGGAAGCACTCCCGGAATTCCAGGCCCACCGGGTCAGCCCGCTATGAATTAATACGTCATATGTTGGCGGCCACGCCACGGTATAATGCTAAAAATGACACGCGCCTGATGTTCAACCCCATTCGGGGTTGGTTTTTTACGCCCTTTCAGGGCTATTCGTGTTAGACCCTTTGGGGTCAGGGGTGGGGTTTATGAAGTGTCCGTTTTTCTACACCCTTTCTGGGACACTTCCGTGGTTTATGGTCCCTTAACTTGATTAGCTACTGAGATCATCGAGGAAATTCGGTGGCAACCTGAAAAATGGCAAGTTTGTGATAGATTTTGGCAAGTCTGTTACCAGTGATATGAATAGCTTGTTATTCAATAATGAGAATAGAGCACTACTTTCTCAGAGGAGACCAACCCTATTAGTTCAAGTTTAGAGAGCTTGTCTACTTGAGTAAAGAAGCCCTGCCACACCAGCAGGGCTTTTTTTATTGGGACCCACTAATCTCTCCACCCACCTGAAAAATTATTTGTATTTTTATATGATCAGAATGGGTAATCAAAGATTTGTTTCCGCCAGTATGATGTCTTGAGGATGATAGATGACCGAATAGTTACGGGAACGGCATGCCTCTAATTTTCTGTTGTCATGCTGGATTTTATGTTGAACACATCAAAAACTGGTATAACCTTTTCAATCGTATCGTCCGGTGATTCTAGTAACACGTAAATCACATTTTAACGCTGCGCATCGGCTCCACAATCCCGATAAATCGGATGAGTGGAACCGACAGACCTATGGTAAGTGCAATCACCCGCACTGGCATGGACATAATTACACCGTGGAAGTTACCGTGGCCGGAAATCCTGATCCGGAAACCGGTTACGTGGTGGATCTGGGCGACCTTAAAGATATTGTAGAAGAGAAGATAATCGAACCCTGTGATCACCGCAATTTGAACCAGGATGTTTCGTTTTTAAAGGGAATTATTCCATCTACAGAAAATTTGGTACGTATTTTTTATCAACAGTTAAAAGAACCGGTTGAACAAGCTTGTTCTGCGGGGAGTAAACTCTATTCGGTTCGGTTGTATGAAACCGATCGGAATTTTGCCGAGTACTGTCCGTATGTGAGTTTAAATCAACCCCATCTTACTGAGTAAACCATGGCGACGTTATACTACGGCGCCCAACGGCAGAGAAAGAATAACTTATGAGTACAGTCTATACTGGCGCAAAACGATATTTCGATCCCACATTCACAGTTTCAGAAGAGTATCGGGAGAGTTTGCCCGACCTTCAAAATGGACCGGCTTCCACTATTGAAGGAGCCAATGTTCCTATTCAACAAGTAGGTATTTCCAACTTTCGATTACCATTAAAATATCCTACCCGAAGTGGTGAACTACTTACCTTAGAGACTTCGGTGGATGGCTATGTAGGGCTGGAAGCAGATAAAAAAGGCATCAACATGAGTCGTATCATGCGGACCTTTTATGACTTCCAGGATCAGGTATTTCATCTGGATAAGTTGGAAGAGGTACTTAGAGCATATAAACAAAACCTGGACACCCATACCGGATATCTACGTTTGAGTTTCAACTTCCCCATGATGAAGGATAGTCTGCGATCCGATTTACGGGGATATCAGTATTATGAAGTACAGCTAGAAGGACATCTGGATGAATTTGGCCGTTTCCATAAGTTCATGCATCTGGATTTCGAGTATAGCAGTGCATGCCCTTGTTCGTTCGAATTATCAGAGCATGCGCGCGAGACCCGCGAGATAGCAGCCGTTCCCCACAGTCAGAGAAGTGAAGCCAACATTACGGTTAAACTACAGGACGAGCTGTTTGTAGAGGATTTGGTTGAATTAGCCCGTGATGCACTGATGACCGAAACACAGGTTATGGTTAAACGGGAAGATGAACAGGCGTTTGCCGAGATGAATGGCGCGTATCAAAAATTCGTCGAGGATGCTGCACGCTTGCTCTATGAAGTACTCAATGAACAGGAGAGCATCGAAGATTTTGTGGTTCGATGCGTACACATGGAAAGCTTGCATAGCCATGATGCGGTAAGCCGTATTTGCAAAGGCGTACCCAACGGACTCCGCTAAAGTAATTATTCCCAATATGCAATTAATGAGGCCCGATTCCACTCCGAATCGGGCTTTCTTTTTATCTCAAAAAGGCTCTATCTACAGCTCAACTTTTTAGCTATCCAGTATCGATTGAACCGCACGCTTAAATTGATCAAAGGAAAAGGGTTTGAGTAGATAGTCCGCGATATCCAGCTCACAATTGTCGATGATGTGTCGTTGATAAGCGGTAGTGATAATTATTGCGGGCAGATCCGATTGATTTTTCAGCAAATCAATATTAGAACGTCGTGGTTCATTAATATTTAAAAAAATGAGATCGGTTTGTCGGTCGCTTTGTAACACTTCCAAGGCCGTAATGATCTCCTCACAAGATTGCAATAGAGTCAGTTCGGGCATTTGAGAGATGAATTGCTCTAAGACCGAACGGCCTGAGGGGTCTTCGTCAATGACTAAGCATTGCAACATAAAATTATCCCTTCGATTGATCTAATTGGATTTCCAGATCTACTGTGAATGTCTTTTCCGTTTGCCGAATATTCAATATGTGTTGATTGGGGTAAAGGATTCGTAAGCGTTTTCGGGCATTATCCAGGCCGAGGCCATCACCGGCCGATGGCTTCGAGGTTCGGGCCTTAATATCATTATTAGTGATCAGTCGAAGAGAGCCTTCATCTGGATCAACAGTAATATCAATCAAAATCTGATCGCCTTTATTAGAAACCTGCCCATGTTTAAAACAGTTTTCGATGAAAATGATGAGTAGCATGGGCGCAATCTCTAACTGACTCGGCATCCCATTGATGGTGAAGTCGATTCGTTCGGGATGACTTAACCGCTGTTTGTAAAACTCTACATAGCGGGCAATGTAGTCCAATTCTTGTTTAAGTGGCACAAACCGCTCTTGATGATGTTGCAGACCATAACGCAGTAGTTGTGCCAGTTGAATAATCGCATTGGATGTATATCGATGATTTTTCAACGCCAGAGCATAAATGTGGTTAAGGCTGTTGAACAGAAAATGGGGATTGATTTGCGCCCTTAGAACTCGGAGTTCTGTTTCAATTTGTTGCTTCTCCATGGCTTGCATCCGCTCTCGCATCTCTAGCTGCTGGAACCAACTTTTAGAAAACTCCAGGAGGGTAGAGACCACTAAATACAGAAGCATAAATTGCAGGATTTGCCACCAGTTGTAATAACTGATGAAATAATAGCCTGGGAACAACCAGTCGGAGAGATGGCGAAAGGTCCAGATATTGAGCTGTACTCCAAGCAACAGCAATAATAGTACGCCGAAAAAGTAAGCGGTATATTTACGAAGTCGTAAATATCGCTCAATCAGCACTTGGATGTGTGCCTCCACAACTACAATTAGGCTGATGTGAAAGAGCAGCGTATAAATTACATCAGCTAACGATAAACCGTAATCCTTGGTAAAAAAGCGCAATAGTCCGGCAAAGGAGATCAACCAGAACAGCAAATGCTGAACGAGTTTGGACCGTAATAAACGCGAGGGGGTAAGTGATGAAAAGAAAGACAATTCAGACACGTATCAGCAGTCTTGGATTTAGGAGTCAGAAATGCGCGTGAGCGTTTCCAAATTAACAAAAGCCTTGTATTCTTCTGCATATTTGACCATAAATTTTTGAAGCTCCTCTGTAGGAGCAGTCAATAAAATACTGCCATCTGATTTCTCCTCGTGTTTTATACGGATTTGACGTTGACGAATGCGTTTCTTCAACCAAGCTTCGTTGTACATAGCGATTTTCAACTGATCGCCATCAAAGGAAATTTTGGAAAACGTATGTACCGGAACCAAATGTAACGCAGACCAAGTGTCATTTTTGGGGGGCTCACGTAAACTTAAATCCAGGAAATAATAAGAATCTAGTTGACCCAAATCGGCATAGAAGCGAGCGGTATCGCCGGAACTACTTATTTGAGTCATCAAATAACGATTGGAATTCCGAAGGGTATCCCGTTCGAAAATAAATGTGCCTTCTTTATTTTCCCACGCCCCTAACAGTTCATCTTTGATGATTCGTTGTTCAGGGGTAAATAAGGGATAATAGGAGGGTAAACAGCCACTGAAGAGTAGGGCAATCACTACCAATGGAAATACAATTAATCGGGGCTTCAGCTTCATATTCATTACCAACAATTTAAACTTAGGTACTACACTAGCTGCGTTGGGTCATCGTATAGGATAATGAATATTTTGAGGATTACCAGCAATCGATCTCTAGAGAGTGGATTTTGCAAAAATTACTTGCTGTTGCAATCCTAGTGTGGCGATCACCCGCTTACAGTGTCTGGATGGGGCATTAACGCTTGCCGGTTTTGAAGAGGTAATCCAAGTCCGCTTTAATTGAGTATCAAAAAGAAAAGGCGAGTGTTGCTAACTCGCCTTCAACTATTAGGATATGTTCAGATATGGCTTACGCCATCTGTACTTGTCGCTGTGTTTGACCAGAGGTATTCATCATTTCTGCCAAGGTCTTAAAATCTGGTCGTTTTTTATGACTTTGGATGGCTCGGCAGGCGTTTATCAGTGGTCGCGCGTGGTTCAGCGTTTCCTCATCATTACGTCTTGCCAAATGATTAATGATTAAACGGGTTTCGCTAGGAGTCGCATAACTATAGGGCTCCGGAAAGGAAAGGCCCACATACTTCGGAATATCTACATCGTATCCAAACGCAGAGATTCGAATCCCATCGTTAGATAAGCGATATTTTTTGAGAATGCCCTTTCGCATAATCTCCTCCTGTTTGGATTTATGGTTTATGGTTTTAGTTGGATTTCGTTACTAACTACGTTTAAGGTGTTAATTAAATTGCATTTATAAAGTTAAAACTTGTGGGGAAATGTATGAAAATGGCCTTACATAAGAATTATGACACCTGTAAAAAGAATTAATACACATACGGATGGAAGTGTTTTACTGCATATATTAGTTCAAAGCAATCTATGTGAATGTGATTCGGATCAATGCTTAATGCTGAATTGAAAATGCGTGTACTGACGGCGATTCTGATATGCGGCCTGTTCATGGGAGTGTCCGATGGTATTGGGCAATCGATGACGGGTAGGGCCAAATCAAAAACTACTCTGAATGCGATTTTTTCAGAAGCTTCTGATATATCATCGATTCGGAGCGTACATATTATTCAGGAAGGGGAAGTCATTGGGAAACGCTACTTCCGGGGAGCTACTCCGGATTGGCCCATTAATATTAAATCGGCCTCTAAAAGCATCACTTCTCTGTTGGTGGGTATTGCGATCGACGAGGGATACTTAGATTCGGTTAAACAACCCATTGGGCCATTTTTCGATTCTTATTTCGAAGCTCATCCCGATTCACTCAAGGCCCAGATCACTATCCAGGATTTACTAACTATGCGCGCGGGTCTGGAAACAACCAGTTTTCATAATTACGGGCGTTGGGTAATCAGTAAGGATTGGGTGGAATACATCTTAGCTCAACCCATGGTCAAACAACCGGGATCCGATATGATCTATAGTACGGGATCCACCCATTTACTGTCCGTGATCTTAACCAAAGCGACTGGAATGAGTACACGTAACTTTGCTCAACAGTACTTGTTCGATCCGTTACAAATTCAAGTCGGAGGGTGGGATCGTGATCCCCAGGGATTTTACATGGGGGGCAATAATTTGGCCCTGAAGGCCGGCGATTTGATCAAAATTGGCCGGCTAGTCATGAATGGTGGAATTTATCAAGGACAACGGATCGTATCTGATTCGTGGTTGGAACAGTCTTTTAAACGTTACACCCGCAGTAATTTCAATCCGTATGATTACGGCTATTCTTGGTGGATCAAGAAGGTGAATGGCTATGAAATGCGTTTTGCCTGGGGATATGGCGGACAATACCTGTTTATGATCCCCGAACTGGATAGCATAATTGTAATTACTTCATCGCTAAAAAATGCCACTCAGGCCCGCAGCTACAAAGCTCCGATTTTTGAACTATTGCGGACGCAGATCATTCCTCTATTGGAAGCGGAGCAGGATAGTCCGACAGTAAAATCATAATTTATGGTAGTGTTGATCCTTTGGCCGCCCACCAAGGATGAATTTCAATGACCAAGCGACCTGCCTTCACGCTCGGGTCTTGGTTGGCCAATCGTCGGGCTTGTTCGATGGTAGCGGTGTTGAAGATTAAAATTCCGCGAATTTCCCCGTCATCAGCAAAAGGGCCGGCTAGTGATACATGCCCCTCTTCACCCAGCTTGTTGATATGAGCGAGGTGTTTCTTTTGCAGTGCTTGGACTTCTTCCTCTGATTGAGAGCGTTGAGGACCACTCTTTAAAAACGCGATAAAATATTTCTGCATCACAAAGGTGGTGTCCCCTTGCTGATATTCAAAGGTTTCGGGCTGTAAAGTATCTGCCGCCGCTTGAGCAAATAAATGATGGGGCTGAATCCATATCAGAAATGGGATCAGGATAAAACACAATTTGGCAATCGTACGCATAGGACTATTAGATAACAGGTGAGACTATATTTCTTATAAAATACCGAATTACATATTACGGAGATAGGCAGGGGTGACGTGAGCTGTCATAGGGGGCGCTTATACTAGTAACAGATGCCTTGAGCATTCATCAAGAGAAATCAGGCAGGGAAGGCAGGGCATGATCATCTATTTCCACGGTACGCTACCTATCCGACCCCACAGACACGATATAGCGACCGCGAGGATCAGATGCGCCTTCTTCTTTCGTCGGATTGATATGACATGGAAAAGCCCGATTCGAATTATAGCGAATCGGGCTTTTTTCAATCTGGGTTTCTAGGTGGTAGTAATTAAATTATACGGCTCCTAAGGCTTCTTTGACCAGTTTCAACTGTTCGGCTTCGTGAATCTTCTTGATTCCGGTAGCTGGTGAAGCGGAAGGCAATCGACCGGCATACGTAACCTGCATACCATCGGATAGTACCTTCTGGAGCCGAGGTAGGACGAAGGTCCAGGCGCCCATATTCTGGGGTTCTTCCTGGCACCAAACCACCTCATCCAATTGGTCGAAGTCAGTAAGCATTTCAGCGATATCGGCATCGGGGAATGGATAAAACTGCTCCAAACGGGCAATAGCCACATCATTGATCTCATTCTCCTGGCGATACTGTAACAGATCGTAATAGACCTTGCCGGAACAGATCACCAAACGTTTGGCGTCACTTCCTTGAATTTCCTGATCAGGTATTAAGGGTTGAAACTTGCCGTTAGCAAGCTCTTCGGTGTTCGAAACCGCCATTTTGTGACGAAGTAAACTCTTCGGAGTCATTAGTATGAGTGGCTTTTTCTTCTCCTGCATCACTTGTTTGCGCAACAAATGGAAGTACTGTGCCGGAGTGGTCAGATTGGCCACTTGCATATTGTCTTCCGCACAAAGCTGTAGGTAGCGTTCCAAACGAGCGGAAGAGTGCTCCGGTCCCTGGCCTTCATAGCCATGTGGCAGGTTCAATACCAAGGCGGTTTTCTGTCCCCACTTGGCCTCACAAGAGGAGATGAACTGGTCCACCGGTATCTGTGCGCCGTTGGCGAAGTCACCAAACTGGGCTTCCCAAATAACCAGAGCATCCAAATTAGTCGCGCTGTAACCGAACTCATAACCCACTACCGCGAACTCACTCAACAGCGAGTTGTAGGGAAAGAACGGGGCCTGATTGGCCGATAGATTATTCAGCGGAACAAAGGTTTGATTGGTCTCCGTACCGTGCAATTTGGAGTGACGATGAGAGAAGGTGCCTCGCTCGGCATCTTGTCCGGTCAATCGCACCGTGGTACCATCTTTTAGCAGGGATCCGAAAGCCAAGGCCTCGGCAAAACCCCAATCAATTTTCTTCTTGTTCTCTTCCACGATTTCGGCACGTTTGGCCAAAATACGTAGCAATTTAGGATTAGCGTCGAAGTCCTGTGGAACGGTGTTCAGTTTGATCGCAATCTCTTTCAGGTCATCCACGGGGTAGGTGGTATCCGGGATTTCCCGACCGGATTGTTCACTTTCCCCGGTACTGAACATCTCTTCGGTAACTTCCAACGGAGGAGCGTTTTTGGCGTCATCGAAGGCTTCGTGCAGCAATTCTTCGAACTCTTCAAAAATCTCTTCCGTTTCTTCTTTAGTCAGTTCATTCTTACGTACCAATTCCTGCGTATAGATGTCGCGAACGGTATCGTGTTTCTTAATCTCATCGTACATACCAGGCTGGGTAAAGCCAGGCTCGTCACCTTCGTTATGTCCATGTTTGCGGTAACAAATGAGATCCAGCACTACGTCTTTACCAAACTTCTGGCGATAATCCATGGCCATGCGAATGGCGTGAACCGCTGCCTCGGGCTCATCACCGTTGATGTGGAAAATGGGTGCCAGAATCATTTTGGCCAGATCCGAAGCGTATTCGGTGGAACGACCATCTTTAGGCAAGGTGGTGAATCCGATCTGGTTGTTTATGATCAAGTGAATTGTACCGCCAGTCTCAAAACCATCTAGCTGAGACATATTTAATGTTTCGGCAACCACACCTTGACCGGCGAATGCCGCATCACCATGAATGAGTAAGGGAAGAACTTCTTTATTTGCTTCATCGGATCCCTGCCGACGGAGTTCATCCTGAATAGCTCGGGCAGCTCCTTCCACTACCGGGTTGACCGACTCGAGGTGGCTGGGATTGGGCAACAATTCCAATTCAATGCTATGCCCATCGTTGGTCTGGTGTTTCCCTTTGGCTCCCAAGTGGTATTTCACATCGCCCGATCCCTGAATGGACTCCGGATCAATATTACCTTCGAAGTCGGCAAATACTTTATGGTACGGTTTGTTCATGGTATTCACCAGGACATTCAAACGTCCACGGTGGGCCATGCCCATAAAAATCTTACGCACCTTGTGTTCCCCGGCTTTCTCCAGCATGAAGTCCAACATCGGAATCACCGTATCAGCACCTTCCAGCGAGAATCGCTTGTGCCCGATGTATTTCTTATGCAGGAACTGCTCAAAGGCCATCGCCTGGTTCAGTTTGTGGAGAATTTGTTTTTTCTCCTCGATCGTCAAGCTGGGATCATTAGTGGTAGATTCCATATGCTCGCGCAACCATTTGCGCTCTTCCAGATCTAACAGGTGCATGTATTCAGCACCCATTTTTCCGCAATAGGTTTCGCGAAGCAAGCGAATGATTTCTCGGAGGGAAGCTTTCTCGCGGCCGCCCAAACCACCACAGTAAAATTCACGGTCCAGATCCCACATAGTCAGGCCGTAATACTCAAAGTCTAATTCGGGACTGTGACCGGGTTCTTTATCCAGCGGGTTCAGATCAGCCAAAACATGCCCGCGGGTGCGATACATGTTGATCAGCTGCATGACGGCAATGGATTTCTTGTTTTGCTCCAGAGAAGAGCCGCCTTGTCCATTTAGTTGACCCGCATAATTATCAGTGCCAAACGGAAGTGGTTCGTAGGGAATATCCAGATCTCGGAAAATACCATCATAGAAATCGCCTTCTCCATTCAATAGCTCATGAACCCGTTTTAGAAAGGCCCCGGATTCAGCTCCCTGCACGATACGGTGATCGTAGGTATTGGTCATGGTCATCACCTTACTGATGCCCAGGTGATTCAGCACATCCTGCGACATCGCCTGGTATTCAGCCGGATATTCAATGGCTCCGGTGGCGATGATACAACCTTGCCCCTTCATCAAGCGGGGGACCGAAGAAACGGTGCCGATCATCCCCGGATTGGTAATACTGAGTGTGGTGTTCTGAAAATCCTCGATGGCCAGATTGCCACTGCGTGCCTTGTCGATCAGCTCTGCGAAGGCATAGAGAAACTCGCGGAAATCCATCTTGTTGACTCCCTTAATGTTAGGAACCAGCAGATTACGGGAGCCATCCTTGTTCTGCACATCAATAGCGATGCCCAAATTTACCTGATCGGGGATCGCCTTATAATTCGTGCTATCGTCGCGGTGGAAGTGGTTGTTCAGATTCGGAAAATCTTCAAGCGCCTTGATGACCGCCCAGGCAATGTAATGAGTGAACGATGATTTGGGTTCGCCTCGCTCCAGAAGATGACGATTGATGATAGTCCGATCTTCAATCAACATTTTGACCGGCATGACACGGAGGGAAGTCGCCGTGGGGACGTCCAGACTTTCATCCATGTTCTCCACAATCTTGTTGGAGACCCCTTTGATTTTTTCAAGGGTAACGCCTTTGGGAACTTGAGGAGCAGCAGGTTTCTTTTGGGCAGCCTGGGGCTGCTTCTTCGGTTGTTCCTTGGCCTTGGGGGCTGGAGCCGTTTCCACGGGCTTCTCAGTAGCCGTAGTTGCCGTAGGTGTAGCTTCTTGTGGTTGCGCGGGTTGTGTGGCTCTACCTTCCAATTCATCGAAATAGTTCCGCCAATGATCGGGGACCGAATTGGGGTCTTCGTTATATTGATTGTAGAGTTCCTCTACCAGGGCAGAATTAGGTCCGAAAACAGCTTCGAGGGACTTCAAAATGTTGAGTTCTTGGTATTAGAAATTTGTGCTTGATGGACGAATCGCCCAGTTATAAAAAAAGCAGTCTGAAAAAACTGCATCAATTATTCTGTAGGTTGATTTAGCCAACTATGATCGTTAGTCACCAAAGGTAACTATTTGTATAAAAAAGTGCGATTTCAATTAACGATAATTAGATACTTTTCGTGCAGCATAAAAAAGACCTGATAATTCGCGAAAAAGGATACAATGACTATTTTAAAAGGCCGTTTATGATGCCTTTGAAATGCATACTATTAGCGTTGATAGTTAGTATTAACGATCTTCAATAAAATTTAATTTATGAACACGCCATTATTTTTGAATCCTGTTTTTGCCAAACCCGCGGATGGCTCCGCAACCACTGCCCCCAAAAAAACAACCGGGGCAGAAGAAATCACTTGGGATCTTTCTGATTTATATGACACCATGAATGATCCTCAATTAAAGGAGGACAAGCAGTCGGTCTTGCAGGAGGCTCAAGAGTTTTCGAGGAAATATCACGGCAACGTGGGCGCGCTGGATGCTGAAGGAATGCATGAGGCATTGCGGGAGTATGAGCAAATCCTTGAAAAAGTATATAAGATTAGATCCTTCGCGCATTTGCAGTGGGCAACCAACACCGAAAATGCTTCCTATGGCAAATTCCTACAAGAAACTACAGAGCTGGCCTCTGAGCTGAGTCAGCAATTGGTGTTCTTTAATGTGGAATGGTTGGCTGTTTCAGATGTCAAAGCTCAAGAGATTATTGAGTCTGAACAACTCGCCGATTATAAACACCATCTGGAAACCTCCCGACAATATAAAGAGCATACACTCAGCGAAGAGCAGGAGCAGGTAATGTCGGCAAAATCGGTGACCGGCCGAAATGCTTGGACACGATATTTCGATGAAACTTTGGGAGCCGCGCGTTTTGAGCTGGATGGTCAAGAATTAACCGAACAGGAAGCGCTAAGTAAACTTCATCAGCCCAATCGCGCCTTGCGTAAGCGGGCACAAGCCAGTTTGACGAATAAGTTCCAGGAGCTGAATCGCACGCTAACTTTTGTGTTTAATACATTATTGGCAGATAAAGCTACCAATGATAAGCTGCGTAAGTATGATCATTGGCTGGAAGCACGCAATTTATCCAACGAGATTGATGATCATACGGTGCAGACGCTGGTGGATACGGTGACCGATAGCTATCCGCTGGTGCAACGCTTTTACCGGCTTAAGAAAAAGCTGTTGGGCTATGATGAGCTATACGACTATGATCGATATGCGCCCATCATGGATAATGAAACACAAATTAGTTGGGATGAAGCCCGTGAAATGGTGATCAGTTCCTATACCGATTTTCATCCACGCATGGGAGAAATTGCCGATAAGTTTTTTGAAAATCAGTGGATTGATGCCGCTATTAGGCCCGGGAAACGTGGGGGTGCATTCGCGGCAAGTACGGTACCTTCGGTTCACCCTTATGTATTGGTAAACTACGATGGCAATGTGCGTGATGTGCAAACGGTCGCTCATGAATTGGGGCATGGCGTTCATCAGTATCTATCCCGGGATCAGGGATTATTTGAAGCGGATACCCCATTAACCACCGCCGAAACCGCATCTGTGTTTGGGGAAATGTTGGTATTTCAAGACCTGATGCGATCGTTGGATGATCCCAAAGAACAATTAGCATTGTTAGTACGCAAAATTGACGATACCATTGCCACGGTTTATCGCCAGATATCTATGAACCGATTTGAGAATCGCATGCACAACGCGCGACGCGAACAGGGCGAATTATCCAGTGATCAATTCGCCAGCATGTGGCGTGAAACGCAGGAAGCACTATACGGTGATTCAGTGACTCTTACTGAGGAATATGATATCTGGTGGAGCTATATTCCACACTTTTTGCATACGCCGGGTTATGTATATGCTTATGCTTTTGGCGAATTGTTGGTCCTTGCTTTATATGAAGCTTACCAAGAATCCGAAGATGGGTTTGCCGATAAGTATATGGATATGCTTGCCGCTGGTGGGTCTGATTGGCCGGAAAATATCGTGTCTAAAGTAGGACTGGATATTACGGATTCTAACTTCTGGAAGAAGGGCATTACGGCCGTTGAGCAGATGATTGAAAAAGCCGAGCAATTGGCCGAATCAATCGATTAGACAACGGTATAAACGAGCTAACTAACTTATAGATTGGGCTTCAACCGATAATAGATGAGCACATTTAAGGAATCGATCGAGCGTAAACAACAACGCAATCGGGAATTGATGGGAGAGAAGCGCCAAGAGAAAGCGCTTCGGGAATTCAAAGAGGTGTTGGGAGACTTGGTGGTGTTGCTTCGGCACTCTACGAATGTAGAGACCGCTTACCTTTACTGGGTGAATACGGCACGACGTCAGTTTGTGCTGGAGTCGAAGTCTACCAAGTGCGAAAATACGATGTTCCAGGATCGCATCAATTTTGAGCAGCATTATTTGAATGAGTTTAAGGAGATAGAGGAACCCGTTCAGATTGAGATTGGGCGCCATATTCCCGCCGAATCCCTCAAACATTACTATGATGACGTTCCCGTCCGATATCTGACGCTGCTGCCCTTTATTAATAATGGTCAAACCGTGGCGATTACAGTGCTGGAATCGCGGTATAACAATATGACCGAAGCGGATGAGGATGTGTTGCGTTCCTACATCAATGCTTTGGGAAACTTGTTAAACACCTACCTGGAAGTCAGTGACTTGTCCGAAGATCAGCAAGAGTGGGTTGAGTACGAAGAACGACTGGAACAGTTTGATACGCGTCTGCAACCATTCCCCCTGTTGCAATCTCTGCTAAATCAGTTGCAAGAATATGTGCAAAAAGGGGGTGTATCTTTGCTATCGCAGGGCATGCAGGCCTGGAATGTAGTAATGAATTCCGATGCCGCATTTAATCCCCCGCCTATCGGATTACAGTTGGAAGAGCATACTATTGGCTATGACGCGCTTCAAACCGGACAACCGGAGTTTACTATTCACTTCAACAGTAACCCCAAACGGATATCTCCGCGAGAGCCCCAAAGCAGTGGAGCAACATTGGCTATCCCTTTGATGATTCGCGATCGCAGACAGGCCCTGGTGATGGTATATGATGAAAATCCTCTGATATTTAAGGAGGCCACTAAGCATAAATTAACTAATTTGGTTCGCATGGCCGGGTTAAAAATCACCGCCGAAGTTACCGGTCGAACCGATCCGGATGAGCCTATATTGAGCAACCAATATCAGGCATATCATTCCGATGTTTGGGAATCGGTGTTGGAAACGGAATTGCTACGAGTTCGTGAAAGTGAGTCGGTTCCATATCACACGTGGTTAGCTTTTGTATCACCGGATGATGTCTCTGCCTTACGCACACAGTTGCGTCTGGATGACCTTGATGAGTTGCAGCAAGCACTAATAACCGAAATTAATCCGGCTAAATTCGGGATGCCCGGTTTAGTAGGGTTCCACTCCGATTATGTGTATGCGCTCGTTCTTCAGGGCAACACCGAGGATATGGTAAAACAATGGTATCGGCATGTGAATCATGTACTGGAAAAACCGTTGAGTTTGAGTAATGGTAAGGAAATTCCGGTATCCTTAACCGTTGGTTTTACCCGTTTGGATACAGATTATGCTTCCGTTCAAGATGTGGTTAAAGGTGCAAAAAAGGCGTTGGGAGAAGCCGTTAACCACACTGAGTTAAATGTGTATGAATATTGATGTCTAGTGTCCGAAGCAAAAGAAATTTTATAATTCATAATCGTTGATCATTGGTTATGGCTGATGCTACTTCGCAGGGAACATTTTATGTAATTGTCATTGATGGTTTGGGAGTAGGAGCCCAGGAAGATGCCGCTGAATATGGGGATGCCAACGCCAACACCTTGGGACATGTAAGTGAAGTCACCGGATGTTCGTTGCCAAATTTAAAGCAGTTGGGTTTGGGCAACATTATTCCGTTGCACTCAATAGAACCGGTGCCCAAGCCATTGGCAGCCTATGGTAAAATGCGCGAGAAATCCACGGGGAAAGATTCCACTACGGGCCACTGGGAAATCGCCGGCATTCATATGCAAACCCCTTTTCCCACCTATCCGGAAGGATTTCCAGAGTCGGTTATTGAATCGTTTTGTAATCTCATTGGGGTTGAATACGTGCTATGCAACAAACCCTATTCGGGCACAGAAGTTATTGCTGATTATGGGGCCCAGCACTTGGAAACGGGGCAACCCATCGTTTACACCTCCGCGGATAGCGTATTTCAGGTGGCCGCCCATGTGGATGTGGTTTCCGTTGACCAGTTATATAAGTGGTGCGAAATAGCGCGCGAAAAAGTTTGTATTGGTGAACACGGGATAGGTCGGGTCATCGCTCGACCATTTAGAGGGGAACCGGGTAAGTTTGAACGCATATCTGATCAGCGACATGACTTTTCGCGCGTTCCCCCCAAGCCCAATCTGCTTTCCTTATTGGAAGATCATGATATTAAGCGGTATTCCATCGGAAAAATAATTGATCTGTTCGCTGAGCAAGGATTTACCCAATACCGGCGCACAAAAAGTAACGCGGAAGGGATCTCCCAGCTGCTGAGTCTAATGTCTGCGCAGATGGATGGATTTGTATTCGTTAATTTGATTGACACCGATCAAAAATACGGACATCGATTGGATCCAGACGGTTTTGCGTCTAGCTTGGAGGAGTTCGATCGTGCTTTGCCCGAAATCATCAAAAAATTGCGGCAGGAAGATGTATTGGTAATTACTGGGGATCATGGGAACGATCCTACGGTAGAAAGCACAGATCATGCCCGTGAATTTACACCTTTATTGGTTTATCCGGTGCAGCGCGCGATTACCGAGAACTTGGGTATCCGTGATGGGTTTTATGATGTAGCCCAATCGGTAGCTGAATATTTTGCGCTGGAAGCTCCGTTTCCTGGGAAAGCCTTCGTGCAAAACAAGTAATTTGAAAAAGTGGTACCTATATTGATTGAAATTTTGTAGATTAATAACCTTTTTACGTTATAAATTAGGCGTGGTACAGCAACAAAAAAGCCGAACTGTCGTTAAAGTCGATGTCTGTGGGCGGCGAACATAATCATGGTGGTCTGTTTTCCTGGATGCCCGGGAATGACCAGCGCGTGTTGCCAGCAGTTCATCAGAGATGACGGAACAGCATTATAATATTCACCAAAATCACTTAGTCTACTGTGGCTAAATCCAGCGGAATCTCTACTCGAGAGTCAGAATCCCTCGATCGTTATCTGCAAGAAATTGGAAAAGAAAAGCTAATTACCCCCGAAGAGGAGGTGCGATTAGCAAAAGAAATTCAAAAAGGCAGTCAAATTGCTTTGGAGAAGCTTACCAAGGCGAACCTTCGTTTTGTGGTTTCTGTGGCCAAGCAATATCAGAATCAAGGATTGTCACTTGGCGACTTGATTAACGAAGGAAACTTGGGGCTGATTAAAGCGGCCAAACGATTTGACGAAACCCGCGGTTTCAAATTCATTTCCTATGCCGTTTGGTGGATTCGTCAGTCTATTCTGCAAGCACTTGCCGAACAGAGTCGAATTGTTCGACTTCCCTTGAACCGGGTCGGTGCACTGAATAAAATCGGGAAACAACTTTCCAAGCTAGAACAGGAATACGAACGTGTTCCATCTGCAGCCGAGCTGGCTGAGAGTTTGGATATGACGGTTTCTGAAGTTGCTGATACCCTCAAAATTTCCGGTCGTCATCTATCCGTAGATGCTCCTTTTGCACAGGGAGAAGACAATCGTTTGTTGGATGTACTGGAAAATGAGGAAACGCCTGATCCTGACAATGATTTGATGGGCGAATCTTTGAAAGTCGAAATCGAACGAGCGCTATCTAAGCTTACCAGTCGCGAGGCTGAGGTGATTCGACTTTATTTCGGTATTGGTCGCGAGCATTCTCTTACACTGGAGGAGATCGGCGAACGGTTCGACCTCACCCGTGAGCGTGTCCGTCAGATTAAAGAAAAAGCGCTGCGTAAACTCCGTCACCACAACCGTAGTGCGGCGTTGCGGGCATATTTGGGGTAATTGATTACCGTTAGATTTGGTTATTTTGAAAGGCTGTCCTTAAATAAAGGGCAGCCTTTTTTGCGTTATGGTAATGCACAGCTTCATCTAATACGTGGGAAGATCTACTCTTGCGAATTATTTAAACCAACTATTTAGCTTCTGCGATATTCTACATTCACATATCTGTTGTTTGGGCTTCTATTCCTATTGGTTAGTGCCATTGGGGAGGCTCTTTCTGTACAAGCTCAGACCTTGTCTTTTCGCACCTATTCTATCGAACAGGGCTTAAGTGGATCGGTAGCTCATGAAGTACTGCAAGATCAAGACGGGTATGTTTGGATTGCTACTAATTATGGGCTGAGCCGTTTTGATGGCATTGATTTTATGAATTATGATCAGCAATCGGGTTTAAACAGCAAGAAAATATTTAGCCTTTACGAAGATGAGAAGGGAATAATTTGGGCAGGAACCGATCATGGGATTAATCTGATTGATGGAGATTCGATTAAAACTCCGGCTCATTTTAATCGGCTTAGCAGAAGCTCAGTCATTAATATCGAAGAGGATCAAGCGGGTGGAGTATGGATTGGTACGGATGGGGATGGAGCTTGGCATTGGACGAGTGATAATGGCTTGGAACAGTGGACCACTGAAGATGGGCTTGGATCGAGTCGGGTTCGTGATGTAATTGTTGATCCCCATACAAAAACTATTTGGTTCGCTACCGATGAAGGGGTTTCCTATCGCAAAACCAACCAAGAGGGGTTTACCACCTTGACCACTGCTGATGGATTACCCGGAAATAAAATTCGTGATTTATATCTCGCCGGCAGTGACAGCCTTTATATCGCGACGCGTAATGGTTTAGCGCTATGGAATGGCCGTGACTTTATGGTTCGTACTTCGCAGCACGGCTTGATTAATGATCGGATACAATCCATTGCAGCAGATGAATTAGGTGGGCTCTGGTTAGGCACTGAAGAAGGAGTCAGCTATTATTATGCAGATTCGTTTCACAATTATGCCATTGATCAAGGTCTGACCACAGAATATGTGCAACATGTGATGCTCGATGAGCAAGGGCATATCTGGTTTGCCACCTACGGGGGCGGAGTAAGCTATTTCTTGAATAACAACATTCAGAGTTTTAGCACTGATCACGGACTTCCCAGTAATATGATCTCCGGGTTTGCTGAAATCCCCGATCAAGGGGTATGGGTGGCTACCTATGGCGGTGGAGTAGCTCAATATCAAGAGGGTAAAATCGTGGATATCCTCAACAAGCAAAGTGGCTTGGTTGATGATAAAGTGTATACGGTATATGGTGATTCTCAGAACCGACTTTGGATAGGGACACGTTGGGGATTTAGTATTTATCAGAATAACGGATTCATCAATTTTGACACTTCTGAATTGCGACACCGAAAAGTGCGAAGTATCCTCGAAGACACCGTCCGTAATACCTTCTGGTTGGGAACGGATGGGAATGGATTAATACGCTACTACAATCAGCAGTTTACTTATATCGATACCACTTACGGGTTGATAAGTAGCACGATATATGATATGGAATTGGATAATCGAGGCGACTTATGGGTGGCCACAGATAAAGGGTTGAGCCGATTCGACGGATCCGTATTTCAAAATTACACGATTGAGCAAGGATTGCCTAGTAATGGCGTGCTGGATATCCATAAAGATTTTATGGGGCACATGTGGTTTGCGACGTACGGCGGAGTTGCGGTACTGGATGGACAGCGATTTCATTCCATTACCGAGCGACTTCCTTCCCGGGTTAACTATTTCATAGTATCTGATAATGAGGGAACGTACTGGGTGGGGACTAATCAGGGAGTGATACAATTGAAATTTGATGCCACTCAGTTGACCCAACGCATTCGAGCCCATGATTTTCAGATCCAGCTTTTGACTCATGAACAAGGCTTAGTTGCCGATGAAACCAATGTTGGGGCCGGATTATATGATCAAGACAAAAATTTTTGGTTTGGTACGGTAGGTGGGTTAAGCAAAATGAAGGCTTCGGATGATCATAAGCAAATCCATGCTCCCCGGATCCATATTCAGAAAATATCGGTCTTTAATCAAACCTGGTTGTATGAGCAGGTTAAACGCCTAGAACTGAGTAGCAACGAAAATTATGTCGAGATTAGCTTTACGGGTCTCGATTTTAGTGCTCCCCATCAATTACGCTTTGCCTATCGTTTGAAAAACGTGAATGAAGAATGGCAATATACCAATGAACGATCAGTATCTTTTTCAGCTCTGTCGCCCGATAACTATACCTTTGAAGTGAAAGCGCAAAATGCTGATGGAGTTTGGAGTACAAAAACGGCGAGCATTCAGTTTACTATTTTAGCTCCATTCTGGCAGCGATGGTGGTTCAGTGTGTTAATGGGCTTGCTGGTGTTGAGTATCATCTATTTTATCTATCGTTATTATAGCATGCGTAAAATTGTGGATATTGAACGGATGCGCGTGCAAATCGCAAGCGATTTGCATGATGATGTGGGAGGCTCATTGACAGAAATCGCGCTCCAAACGGATCTTTTACGCACTCATGACCTACAAGAAGAGATGAAGGAGACATTAAAACAGATCGGTGAACAAAGTCGTCATGTGGTATCCAGCCTTGATGATATTGTCTGGTCTATTGACGCCCGGAATGATTCGTTCGGTGATTTGACCGATCGTATGCAAGATTATGTTAATAATTTGTTCCGTAACAGGGATATCCAAGTGGTGTACCGTTTGGATGAATTAGACATGGGCGCGTCATTACCCGTCGAAATTCGTGAAAATATATACCTTATATTTAAAGAGGCGGTTAATAATGTAGCCAAACACTCTGATGCTACTGTACTGGAAATTGGATTACAGACAAATAAAAACTCCTATCAGCTAGTAATCAGGGATAATGGCAATAGCCAACAAAATGGTAGGAAAACTGGTCAAGGGTTGACCAATATGAAGATGCGTGCACGACGTATTGACGCAAAATTATCACTGAAAAATAAACAGGGGTTTACGGTTGAGGTAACCGGTTCCTTGTAGAGAGGTATGGAATATGATTACCGTAGGGATAGTAGAAGACCATAAGAAAATCCGTGATGTGATACAGCGTTATCTGGATATGCAAGACGACATGGCTTGCCCGGTAGCTGTGGATAGTGTAGAAGAGATGTTGGAATACCTGGAAGAACATGCCCAGCCCAATGTATTATTGATGGATATCCAATTGCCGGGGATGTCAGGTATTGAAGGCATCCAAAAAATTCGCTCTACGTATCCGGAAATTGAAATTTTAATGCTGACCGTCTATCACGATTCGCATAAAATTTTCAACTCCTTGACGGCAGGAGCATCTGGATATTTACTAAAACATACTGAACTACCCGAAATCAAGCAGGCTATCCAGGATCTGAAAGAGGGGGGAGCCCCTATGTCGCCTCAAATCGCCAGAAAAGTGATCAACTATTTTAAGGATCCTAAAGCAAAGGAAAAGCCTGAATCGGATCTCACCGATCGAGAGCAGGATATCGTTAATGGCTTAGTGGATGGGTTAAGTTATAAATTGATTGCGGATCGATACGATATTTCCATTGATACTGTCCGTTCACACATCCGAAATATTTACAAAAAGCTGCATGTGAATTCCAAGGCCGAGGTTATCGCCAAATCATTAAAGGGAGAGATTTAATATTAATTGGCTATTCACATGATAATGTTATAGCAACCTAACGGTTCCCCATATAGATTGTAAATGTAACAAGAGGGCTACTCAAAATGGTAGTGAAACTAAACGTGGGGGTATTATGAAAAAATATCATGCAAAATCATTGCATTGGTTAACGGTTCTCGTCATTCTTCCAATCATGACGACCGGATGCTACACACAATTTAATCTATCGGTCCCCGAGGACTATCAATCGGAGTTTTATGACGGGCATAACTCCGGATTTGAGTATCGGGATTACCAAGTATACAATTATTGGAATTCAACTTGGTTTAATGCGCAGCCCGCCTACCAAGCGGAACTGTTTACCTTTCATCAAATGGCGTTTCATAACCGTTTACCTTGGCTGGGTAATGTGTATCCCGATTATATTTGGGAGTTGATGGAAACCTATTGGTTCGGAAGTGCGCGAAATTATCGATTAGCTTATGCAGGCTTTTTTCGGCTGTATCGCAGTCAACATAATCTAAATGAACAAGGGATGGACTCTCCAGCCATAGTCAGTGATCAATCGGTCATGGCTTCCGTTTCATACAGCGCGTCAGTTATTGATCGGGCTGGAATTAATAGAGTCGGTAGAATTCATCATCGATCAGGTACCTTCAATGCTACCCGAGTGGAACGCATGGAAACCATTTCATTAACAAATAAAAATTCTGCTACGAATGGAATGATCCATGGTTCCCAGGATGCTACCCGATCACCCCGACTGGGTGTTTCTAACCGCCCTGTTCAGGGTGAGCTGTTGAGGAATGGAAAGAGAAGCCATAAAGGAAGAGACGCGCGTTCATCTGGTACACGCAAAAATCGCTCGCGTTCTGATCAGTAAATGTCATTTCCTTGCTATCCCTTTTGATGGTTAGCCCATTAAAGAGGATTACTATTTTAAGCAGGGCTTTGAAAAGTAGCAGATCATTGCGAACGTGGCGTGGTAATCTACTATTTAATTGGTCCCAAGGGTGATTGTTAATGCTGATTGCAATGGCTGATTAGGGCTTTGAGTGTAATGCGACGTCCTCTTTAGTGAAGCTAGTAAATAATGGTTAGTGGAATAATTTCTGTTATTTCTAGGCGCTCCTTGAAATTTAAGGCTATTACCTACGTTAACATTATGATGTTATGGCTAGTTTTCTTTATGCGAACTAGCTTAACCGATAGCTACCCTATGGTTTAGGATTTTTATAACCAAATATGAGCGGCCTTATGAAAGCTTCATTTCTCAATAGATTACCCCTGATGGTACTTCTGATTTTCCTACCTGTGGTACTGAGTGGCTGCTATACGCAATTGCGAGTCTCCTCAACCGATACCAGTGAACCCGTTTATCAGGATCGAGAAGAATACTATGACGGCTATAATTCCGGGTTTGAATATCGAGATTATCAAACGTATCGATATTGGAACCCATACTGGATGGATGTAATCCCATATACTCCATATCCGTACGGTGGGATTTCGCTTGGCTGGTATAATAATCCCTTTTACTCAGGATGGATGAGCAGCCTCTATTACTATAACTATCCCTACCGATGGAATTCTTATTACTGGAGATCAGCATACGGATGGGGTTCCTATTATCCCTATTCCTACTGGGGTTATCGGAATTATTATCCCAGACATTATGATTATGGAGAAAAGGTGGTTCGGGCCAGTGGATTGAATCTGCTTCGGTATGACGCAATCGATTTAGACGGTGCAGGACTGGACCGCTTAGGACGAATAGATCGCTATCGGTCCGGTAGTTCGGCCATACCAAGATTGCGTTCTAATCAATCGAGCTACAAATTCCCGAATGCAACGGATCAACGAATTCGAATTCGAGATTCAGGTACGCGCGTTCGTTCCTCTTCGGGCAATCGAAGTCGCTCTGGCCGTGGTAATAGTTCTTCATCGGGCAGCAACCGCACGGATCGTTCAAGATCCGGTGATAACTGATAAATGGTTGTTCGGTTGGTTAAAGTATTCATCTGCATTAATTGGGCATGAAATGATGGCGTCAAAAAATTGGATCAAGAGTGGACTATTTGAGGGCGCGTTGATGTTGAGCCTTTGGGTATTGGTATCCGTTTCTTCGGTTAAGGCCCAAAATGCCAGTGACGCTTTACGATATAGTCTGCGATATCAGGCTACAGGGTTAGAAGTGATGGCTTTTCCCGGTTCGGCAATGACCATGAAATCGGTTTCTGCCTCATCATTTTATAATCCTGCTGCTTTGGCGCTCTATGATGAATCATTAATTCGGATTGGGGTAGATTATAATCGCGATCATACCGATGGAGGTTATTTGACTAATAGCCAAGCGACCAAATCTGATTGGATCGGATTAGGTGAATTAGGAGGTGTGTATTCCTTCCCCACCGAACGGGGAAGTCTGGTTATCGGAATCGGGTACAGTCGTACAGCTACTTATGAACGGGAGGTTGAATTCAGTGGATTCAATACTGAGCATACCATAACAGATTTCTTCAATACCAGTTCGTTTTACGGGGATATCGCCTATAATGCTTTCGCAATCGACTCAGTAGGTACGGGAACCCAATCTATTCTGCGGCAACAGCCCGGATCCTTCCAAGGCATTCAGCAGGAAATTTCCAGGGTGGAGGAAGGTACACAGGCTTATTACTCATTTACGTTTGCTACTGAATTTAAACGTAATCTGTTTGTGGGTGCGTCAGTAAATATCATCGGTGGAGATTATGATTACCAGCGCTCTTTTGAAGAGGTGGATCCCAACGATATTTATAATGGTTCCGGAGCAACCACTGATTTTCTGAGTATGCAGAGTATTGATAACATCAGTACGGTTTATTCGGGAGTATCAATCAACATGGGGTTACTTTTTACTCCTATGGAGGAGTTCCGAATTGGATTGGGATACCAGATACCCACACGTCTAGAAGTCGAAGAGACCTATTCTTCCGCCATTCAAACCAGGTTCGATAACGGGGATCAGTTCTCGGATGAATTAGATGGTAATCAAACGTATAAGGTTAAATATCCAGCTAGGTTAAATGCGGGGATCTATTTTAAATTATTTTCGCTAATTGAAGCTACCGGACAGGCGGAATATGTCGATTATTCAACCACAGGCTTAGAAGACCTGGGAGATCCATTTTACCAAGATGGCGAGAATAATTATATCGAGTCGGCTTACACATCCATTTGGAACCTGAGTGGTGGCTTGGGGTTTGATTTAGGAATGGCTCGGATTAGCGGGGGGGTATCCTATTATCCATCAGCTTATACAGAAGATCCCCAGGCGATCGGCGATCGGTGGGTGTATAGCGGGGGCATTAGTTACCAATTTGATCAAGATATTACCCTATATGCCAGTGGATCATGGACGCAGTGGGAGCAAACTTCCGTGGAATATCAATTCTTTAATACGGATACCAATGCTTGGAATAATGCCACTAGCAGGGAAGATATCGATGCTCTTCAAATCTTATTGGGAATCAGTATCGCAATCTAACTCAGCTGCTAATCAAAGCTAATGATAGCTCGAACCGGGTAATGATCACTGGTAGTATTGCCGTATGCTTCAATGTATTTTTCAACGGATTGCACTACTTCGGCACTTCCCTCCACATAATAAGGCATAACCTCATTGCTGTAGGTGATATGGTCGATCACATCATCATAGCGTACCGTGGAAGAGGTGCCGTCTAATCCCAAGGTTCCGGTCACCACGGTAAAAGCATCACTATTCTGTTTGAAATTATAATAGGGGGTTAGCTCGTAACCAGAAGAGGTACCATAAATGGATTCGTCTATATCATCGTTGTAGTCTCCCAAAAAAATGATTGAAGTGCGGGGATGGTTGTTTTGTAGATAATTATACAACGATTCCGCCGCCGCTTTTCTTCGCTCATAATCTTCCCGATCAGTGCAGCATTTGGCATGAATTACAATGGCCATAAAGCGGTGACTGCCTCCTTCGTAACTATAATCGAAGTTTAGTACGAAAGGGAAGCGTCCCGCAAAATGATACTCATCCAACCCTTCATCTTCTCCGATAAAATCAGTGGATACATTACTGATGGTCTCTGAATTATATAAAAAGGCGGTTTTCTGTATCCAATCAATATGTGTAGCCACGTAGCCTTCGTAGCCGGTCATATATTTGGTGAGGGAGTCGATTTGGCTTTCGCTATACACCTCTTGCAGGGCGTAAAAATCGGCATCCAGCGAATCTATGACCGTCAACACGTTTTTCAACTGTCGGCGCTCATCTCCAGGACCATTAGAAGTAGACCCAAACCATTCCAAGTTCCAGGTAATGGTTTCCAGTTGATTATCCGCCGGTACAGTCTCCTGAATAGGAATTTGTAGCGGGGGATCCGGCTCTGGCTCATCCGGACCGGTTGTGTTATCATCGCAACTAACGATTAATAAAGCAGATGAAAACAGAATAAAAAATACAGGGAATAGCCGTCGCATATATTCAGTTACTTTAAAATATGTGGACTAAGCGAAGTCGAAGTGAAGATATTTATTCCCTGTAAATTCTACTAATCCTCAATTTCTTCTTCGAGTTCTGGTTTTTTAGGGTTGAAACTCAGTACCGGTGTGGAGACATGCCGTACCACATTACCGGTGGTGCTGCCCATCATCATATAGTCAATGCCCGTACGGCCCACCGTAGCCATGGCAATTAGGTTATATTCTCGTTCCGTGTTGAGATTATAAATGGTCTCGTGTGGAGTATCAGATGATACGAGAACTTCCGTATTAACCCGACTGGAAATATCATGGAAGTATTCCTTCACCACCACATTTAACCGCTGCTCTCGCAGATTCACAAACGTTTGGGCGGTGCTATCATCATCAAATTGGTTGTAACTAAGTACGTGAATGAGATCAATATCAGCCCCCGTTTTTTCTGCAATAGCCTTTGCGAAAGGGAATATCGAATAAGAATTTTCCGAAAAATCGGTAGTCACCAATATTTTTTTAAGCGGGGTAAGAATAGATTCTTCCTCTAAAATGAGCACCGGAACATGGGATAGCCGCAGCGTTTTTTCAGCTACAGATCCCAACAGCATGCGGCTGAAACCTGTTCTGCCATGTGTTCCCATGATGATCATATCATGTTCTTTCCCAGCTTCCACAATGCAATGGGCAGGATTACCCACTTCAACTACGGCATGTTTCAGGTATTTGCTGTCTACATGTTCCCGAACCAGTGTGTTCATGCGATCGGTCAAGGTTTCTTCCATATCCACAAAATTTTCAGGAACGGAAGGGCCCAACCCCAATGAATAAGGGCCGTCTAATTCTGAAATGGGGATGTAGGCATGGAACGGGGTGATTTGCGCATCAAACAATTTGGCCAGTTCGCCGGCAGCCTCAAGTGCTTGAAGACTTAATTCGGAAAAATCGATGGGTACTAATAATTTTTTCATTTTCATGATTACATCCTCATTGTCATTTGATGGGAACTATTCTCTATAAAGAAACATATAACCTCTTAAACGACAACCGCTTAAGGTTCACACTTATTGTGTTGTGGGAATATTCCCCACTATTTGTAGGGTTCAGCTTTTTCTATTTTTAACCAATTCTAAGATTCTCTATACTGTAGAGTGCAAATAATTCTGTGAAGGGAATAATTTAATCAAGGGCTTGGGGTCAGTCTACGTTATGCCATCAAGGTATTCAATCGTTGGGACAAATACACTCGGTACTGTCTGTACAGCAATTATCTTGCTGATCGGGTTCAATCTATATTGTGCGCCAGATCTTATCGCCCAATCGCGCGAGATTGAGGATAAAATTGAACGGATCAAGCAGCGTTCGAATGTCGTGTATGTGCAGGTAAGCTCCGATCTGTCCAAACAGGATGCCGAAGAAAAGGCGATGCTTGAGTTAAAGGAAAGTGTATTACAGCGTTATGGTAGCAATGTAGCTGTAGGGAGTGGGTCCATAGATGATCTTCAACTCAAATTAGAGTTGAAGAAAGTAGGCTTGGATGCTCGAACCTTCTACTGGGATCGACGTCGTGATCATTACATATTTGCGTATGTAGAGGAAGAACAAGCACAGCAATATGTCATCGATCGGGCTACTTTTGCCTTTCGGGATCCGGATAGTTATACCTTTTCCAATGCCACTCATCCAGACGAGGAAACGGCCCTCAACCAAGCAAGAGCCAACCTGATTACTCAGTTCCAGGTAACTGTTCAAGCCGAGCAGCGATCCCAAATCACAGAGGTCAACGGAGAGGTGAATGATAAATTTAGTTCTCAGACTCGGGCCTTTTCAAAAATGTCGTTGATCGGTTTAAAAACTATGACGTTTAATATCGGGGATAATACCTATGCATTTGCCTATATCAGCCATGAGGACAAAGAAGAATCCTTCGCGGCCGCGAAAAATCGAGTTTTATCATTGGTGCAAGAGGGGGAGCGGCAGTGGAATTGGGGCAACTATTCTCGGGCCGTCAATAACTATTATCGGGCCTACATATTAAGTGATGCCTACTACAAGCCGATTACTTATGAATTTTCAAATGGCAACTCGACCAAAGACTTACAGGAAACACTACGTCTTAAAGTAGAAGAGTTTTTCCAGACTATGGAGGTGGATGTGCGTCCTGCCTATGAAATTGCCGAGCAGGATATCGTTGCTCCCTTTAAACTGAAAAAAGAGGATGACTTAGTAAATCGTGTCACCTACAAGTATGAGGTTCAGGGATATAGTCATGTCAACCAGATCAACTATGGTAAGGGAAAACTTGAATTTACCAATTACTACCCGAATGAACGGGTGGAGGTGTTTCCCGTCGAATTTGGTATCGATATATCACAGGAATTAGAGTCGGATCCGGTACTTCGTGAACTAGAACCAGCTCGTAAATTCTTTGTGTCTCGACCCATTCAGGTGGACTTTTCCAATGTATTTAAAGTCACTATTCAAGCTTATTTCGATGGCGTAGATATTACCTACTCCGTAGAAACCAGAAATTTGGTGGCAACTACAGCACAATGGGATTTTGGGGATGGCGAAACCACCGTTGGGCTAAACCCGGAGCATAGTTATAAACGACTTGGGGTGTTCCCCGTCAATGTGGTTGTAAATGGTGATTCCAAACTTTCTGATACTAAATATTTGGATTTAGAGCAGGGCATACTGAGAAATGATCCGCCTCAAACACTATTAGCTTCAGCGGAGTCTACACAAACACCATCGTCGGCACCAACTACTGCACAGCCAACTCCCAGTGCTGAAAATTCTAGCCAACCGTTAGAATCCGAGGCCTCAGTGAAGGATTCGGTGACCACATCCGGGCAAGATTCCAGCGATGACACTTCGGAACAAGAAGAAGAGTCAAAACAAACTGCGTTGGTAAAGCAGGTTTCAGATGTTAAACAAGAAACCTATCGAGATTATATCACCGATACTTATAAAAAGATTACGGAGTATCGCTCGCTAGGTGGGTTGTCAACAACACTGAAGCGTTTGCAGAAAAAGGGAACCATTGAGTATGGGAAACAGAGTAGTTTGTTTGACTCTGAGGGAGCGTTGGTCATTGTTGCAGATCTGCAAAAAGGTACAGTGATTGATTTCTTGATTTTTAAAGAAAATCGATATATCCGTACAAAAACGGGTGAAGAGATGACCAATTTGAATGAAAAGTATTCAGGGAAACGTACATTGTGGGTGAAAGAAACGGAATAAGAATGTTATGAATTGGACACAAAGAAATGTGAATGTTGGGATTCTTCTAATCGCACTGGGCTTGTTAATCCAACCTAGTTTAATGCAAGCCCAGAAAACGGATAATCTTCCCGATCCGGAGGTGGTTCTGTTTGATGGTCCGGGACAACAAGTGGTTAGTATGTTGCAAGAGCGTCTGACCACTATAGTACGGGCAGTAAATGACTATCAAACACAGGACAGTACGCTTTCCTTGGCTGAATTTGTTCCAGCAGAGTATATACAAGGAGATGATGGGGAATTTGGCGTGAAGGAATTGCAGGCCCTTGCCGATACGACGGGTATGGTTTTTACCAAAGAAAAACTCGAAACATCCGTGCTCACCATGAGTGATGGGCTTTACGAAGTCCGCCGCTTATTTGTGGATGTTCAAACCAAGGGAAATGAAAATGCCGAAAATACCCAGGAATTAGTGCTCAATTTTTCCCCGGATGGGATCATGAATGGTGCTCGATTCGCAATGAGTATGACCCGCTATGATGAAATATTGATGGAAAGCCGATCCCTGGAAGATGATTTCCGAAGAAAACAGATCATTGGTTATTTGGAGCGATTTCGAACCGCCTATAACAAAAAAGATATCGATTTCATTGAGCAGCAGTTTAGTGATAACGCCTTGATTATTACTGGTACGCGGATACAAAAAGCCGAAAATCAAAAAGAACTTCCCATGAAGGAAGAGAAAGTACCGAATAATGGCTACAAACTAATTAAACGCTCTAAGCAAGAGTACATTAGTAATCTGCGCAATAACATTTTTAAGAATAACTCCTTTATTAATGTGGAGTTTGAAGGCATCAATATTTACCAGCATCCACAGTATGAAGAAGTCTATGGAATTAATCTATTCCAGAAATGGTCAAGTAGTAGTTATTCAGATGAGGGGTATCTGTTTTTAATGATTGATTATGAAAATGAAAATCAACCCATGATCTATGTTCGGGCCTGGCAACCAGAACCTTTCGACAATGGGACGGTAATCGAAATGGATATGTTCGAGTTGGTTAAGTAGGATGGCTTTTTAGCGGTTGAATGTAATTAGGATGGTACATGCGGGGATACGATAATGAGTGCTATGATTTTTTCCTGAAATGTAGGATAACTACATATTTACTGATTGTTGTATTCTTTTTTCCGGTTCAGTTACTAGCTGGGGTAGATCATCATTCAGTTGGACAGAGGGATTTAGCCAGCGCCTCTTACTCTCTTGATTTACTTGGAAAGGCCGCCTCTCATTGGGTTGCACACTATGATTCTCGCTTAGAGCAAGGTTCCGACTCCGATTCTTACTTAATAGGGACGGTCACCAGTTGGATATACAACAAGGATAGCGGTCAACACAAATTGCGTGTTTACCAAACTTCTTCTGGAGATATCTATGATATAGGGTATCAGCTTCTTCCTCATGAACAGCGAGCTACATTAGAGACCTCTCAACAATACGCGGTTCAACTTACCGAACGTATGGTATGGGCTATCCAGAGTTCCTATTCCAAATATACAGAAACCATTTTATCCGACACTGGCGTTGAGTTGCAATCCAATGTCGGTCATACTGCTTCGGAACAGGCTTTGTGGTTACATAAGGAAATTGATCGATCGGAATATCCACTCAGTTTAGATATTTCAACCAATGACGAGGGGAAAACCTGGATAATTTCAGTAGGATATCCAGATGGGAAGGAGATAGCACTACAGATTAAACCTAGTTTAGCAACCGTATCCAACGGTCAGTCAAATCTATATCGCGAGAAGTTGATTGAGCAATTAACCAGTAAAGGTGATTCGAAAGTAACCGATAATGGATTAGCGGAAAGGGAAGAGGCTTGGGAACATTTATATAATATCAATTGGACAGATCATGAAATGACATGGGCACTGCCCGAGCATAATCCACACAAAAATGCGGGAAAGTTGGTCAGGGATAAAGAGGGCCAACTTATGATTCCAGCTGAAACAGTGAAGGCCGATAGTCTACAATTGCTACGCCATCACTATTTTTGGTCAACCTTAACCTTCCCCGACTCAGCTAAGTGGGAACAGCAGAAGGACTTAGCAGCTATACCTACTCGGTGGATATTTGAGGAAAATGATTATCCTCAATATTCTCAATCAATGCGGATGAGTATAAAAAATGTGCTATCTGTAGCTCCGGTAGGTACGCCTGTATATTATGGAATAGAGCGATATGAAAAGAATGAAGGGCAAGATAGTGTAACGGTGACCGGCGTGCTTAACATTTTGGACAAAGACTTACAAATTGAGCACGCTTTTCGAATTGAAGATATTTTTGCGGTGCAATCGCGAAATCAAACGTGGACCTGGGTGCACAGTTCGTTACGCGCGGTGTTGGCTGTGCGGTTAGACAATGTAAATAATGCATTTTATGAACAGGATCGATCTCGACCGAAAACCAAATTCAATCGGAAGTTTAAAATTAAAATAGATAGGGAGTAGTAAATCACTCTTGACCTATTAAGCTTATACAGCTAATGTACATTTGCTAGCGCAGCTGGGAAAAGGCTGCCAGGGAAACCATTGAAAAGGAATTTTATTGATTGGAAAGCTGGATCTTTAATTGATCAGCTACGCAGGGTTAATAATCATTGAATTGAAGAAAATATCCACATGCAGGGGATTAATTCATTAGATAGCTGGATGAACCGTTCGCAAGGTTTCATACTCAGTCTTATAGTTATAATTGGTTTGGGGATGTTGCCTCAAGTAGCCAATGGACAAAAAGTCATCAAACAGGGAAAACTCGAGCTGGAGGAAGTCAATGTTTCGCCAGAATTAAATGGGTCTCCCATTGTTCCACCTCTGGAACCGAATCAGGGATTAATTCTCTTCAAAGTTGAGTATAACGACTATTTCGACATTGAAGATGTAGCCCAATGGCTTAAGGATGGTCGGATAACGTTGCAGCAAATCCGTTTTGAGCGATCTGATGTGAGTGTAAGACCCGATGAGACCATTGCTATCAAATTTCGGTACAATTATTTGCAGGGGCAGGATCATGTAGCTAGAAAAGTTCAGATTAAAATTGATGACTTCAGCACCTATTTCAGCTCCCACCGTTTTTATAAGCAACAGGTAGTTGAGTATGCCTTACAAGTGAGTGAAGCGCCAACGTATGATCAACCCTTGGAAATAAAGGGAACACTTGAAGTGGAGACGAATGTTGATGGCGCCGAAATTATCGTTATTAATGACGAAGGGGAGCAAGCTGGAAGCCGTTTTGTTGTAAATAAATCAGCACGGTTTGAGATTCCTATTGGTACGTATCAGGTGCTTGCCCGAAAGTCGGATTATGAAGATGCGCAAATTCCCAGTGTGCAAGTACGTAAAGATGAAACGGTTACGCGCACCATTGAGATGGAAAAAGAAGTAACCGCAAGTGCCAGCACAACAGCAAATTATAGTCGCGTCACTTTTTCAACAAATGTAGATCGGGCTGTGGTGGCCGTGATTGCCGAAGATGGCACCCAAAAACAATTAACCGCATTTGATAAGCAAGCCACTACTCAATTAGCGCCGGGAGAATATCGTGTAATAGCTAGTTTGAATGGGTTCGAAGATTACTCCACGAATATTGCGGTACCGCGCGACTCTTCTTTTACTGAAGATATTCGATTGGTAAAAACGGGTAATTTGGAAAGTTTGGAAATTGTAAGTCAGCCTCGTGGTGCCAAGGTTACTATCAATGGTGAAGACAAAGGAAAAACGCCACTAACGTTAAGGGATCTTGAACGCAAGCCTTATGAGATAACGCTAGAAAAAGAAAATTATAAGACTTATAAAGAAGAAGTCGATTTTGCCATTCGCAATTCCTATACCCTTAATCACCAACTAAAAGACTCCTACATTCGAGTTACCACACGACCTTCGGGTGCCAAAGTATTCATCGATGGAGAAGAAGTAGGTAACACGCCATACAATCAAAGTAACCCAGAGTGGAAAGAGTACACTGTTCGGGTTGAAAAAGAATTGTATGAACCAATTGAGGAGACGGTAAATCTGGCTGAAGTAGGTGGATTTAGTATCAACCAAGACCTGGAGAAAAGAGTCTCTAATGTCACTTTGGCTTCATCAGATAGCCCGGTGCCGTTAGATATAACCATAAATGGTCAAGGTGTTACCAAGACATTTGAGCGCTCACCGCTTACTGAGGTTGACCTCCCCTATGGAAATTATGATGTAGTGATTGAACGTCCCGGGTTTAAATCAATTGAAACCTCCATGTTTGTGGATGATCAGGATTTCAATTTCAATTATGAAATCGAGAACAAGAAAAAAGGCGTAGCCATTTTGTTGTCTACTTTGATTCCAGGGGCTGGTCAGTATTATTGGGGGCACAGTGGCCGGGGTACCTTAACCTTGTTGGTGGAAGCCGCTGCCATAGGTGGAACTGTTTACTTTTTAGGGGATTATCAAACCAAACGTGATGGTTATCAAGAAGCCCGTCAAACCTATCTGAATGCAACGGACCAAAACGCAATTAATGCCGCTGCCCAAGAGATGGATGCTGCTTATGATGATATGTTGACCAGTAAAGATTACATGTTGACGGCCATATCAGTGGCTGCGGGTACTTATGCGTTGAATATTTTGGACCGCCTGCTGATAGAATCTCCCAGTCGAATTATTAAAAAAGCCAACAGCCAAACGGATTTAGAAGGAGAAGCGGATATCGCTGAATTTTCTTTGCGTCCTACGGGAAATGGGCTGGCTTTACGAGTGAATTTCTAAACGAAGATTTTAAACACTATGTATATCCAAAGACATAGCCTCTCAGCGTTCATTTTGATTGTGGTACTACTGGGATTTACATCCTTATCGGGATGTGATGTTATGGAAGGACTGGCCGGATCGGTGATTGATATTGACGAGCCTACCGAACCTAACAGAAATAATCCGTTGGATAAAAGCGGGGCCAATTATGTAGAACCGGAAGTATCTATTACGGCGTATCTGCCCGGCACAAATACGGAAGTACCTGAATCCAGTGCTATAGATACCCATACTGTAGATTTTGCCTGGGTGGGAAGCCCAGATACGTTGCTGGATCGCATGGTATTTCGTTATCGCTTTGATAATAGCGCCTGGAGTGACTGGGCCAAAGGTAATGGAGAAGTCAGTTATCGCTATTTGGACGATCGGGAGTACCAATTTGACGTACAGGTCAAGTACGTCGAAGATGACCAATCTCAAAATGAAGCTAATACCTCTGTATCTATCGATGCTATAAAAGGACCGGCCGTTACCTATTGGCCCCGATCTCATGAGGTTTATTCCCCGCTGGATACGATTGATGTCGAAATTTATTTAGATGAGGTGCAAAACATTGCCGGGTTTAAAAGCATATTAAACTATGATCCCAATAAGTTGAAAGTGGAATCAGTTGAGGCATACAGTAATATGGGGTTACTAGCCGGCGATGGAGGCGAAGTGCTTTTTCTGGAGGGACCTCATGAAGCTTCTGATGAGTATGTAATGAATTTTTTGCGTATTGATGGTAGTCCTGAAAATGTAAGTGGCAGTGGTCCGGTGGCACGTATTCAGTTTGTGGTGCTGGAAACGGCCGATAGTAATACCAGTATTAGATTTTCAAATCAATCCACTCTACGATCGGCAGATAATCAGAATTATCCACTGCGCCAATTTGTGACCAAACCGATTGGAATTCAGTAGGGGGTGGGTATGAGTTCAGAAAGATTTTTCAACGAATATTTGAATGTAAGTTCGGCGAATATGAAAGCATTGTTACGAATAAGCAGTTTACTGTTACTGATAATGTGGATCACCCCTCATACCATCTGGAGCCAGAACGTGTGGGATGAAGCCATCAATGATTACCCCAATGATTTTGGAGAAGTGGTTTCCGGTGATATTAATAACGATGGGTTAGCTGATTTTGTCATAACAGGAACTTACCAGATTGTAGCGTATCTGAACCGTGGTAATGACCAATTTGAACAAGTATTTGAAGAGGATGTCCATTGGAATATGACTACGCCATCTCATCTGGAAGATTTTGATGGGGATGGAAATCTGGACTTATTGACCACTGCCCAATTTGAGGATCGGGTGGTCTTATATTTAGGGAATGGGGATGGTAGTTTTAGTCAACATACCGAATTGGCCGTTTCTGGCTCGCCTAATCATGTTACGGTATCCGACTTTGATAAAGATGGCGATTTGGATATGGCGGTTACACGCACAGATAATAATACGGTAACCGTTTATCGCGGAAATGGAAACGGGGGATTTTTCTCCGGTTCGGATTTAGGAGTCTCCGAATCCATAAGAGCTATTGGAGCTCATGATATTAATGGAAATGGCTATGATGATCTGGTTTTTGCCTCGCTGAACGATGGAACCGTCTATTTCTATACCAATGATCAAACCGGTGGATTCCAATTCTCATCAACCGTGGATCTCACTTCGTATGACAATATAAGTTCCATTGATTTTGGGGATGTATCTGGTAATGGTAATGATGATGTTATCCTGGGAAATGAATTTAGACGTGGTAAAATACTGGAAGGAGACGGAGCTGGTAATTTCAGTATTTTTGGAAGCACAGGCGATATTAACAGTGATGGGGTATTTAATAGTTCGGATTATCGACATCATGAAATAAAAACGGTTGATTTAAATGGCGATGTTTATCCCGATCTCATTATAAGAAGCCACCAAGCTGGACAGATTATACGAGCTATTTCTGACGGGGATGGTACATTTAGTGCGGTCGAAGTGTTGGCTAATAAGTCCTATAGAATTCCTGGTTTGGCAATTGCGGATTACGACAATGATAATGACTGGGATATAGTGTATAGCCAGAACAATGATTCCAGTAATCCCGAAAGTTTGTTCTACCTGGAAACTTTGAACAGTAGTCCGGATTTAGGCGTTGACCAAACTACGATCACCTATTCCAATGTTGGAGTCAACACCACCCAAACGGATTCCATACGGATTATCAACAAAAGCACCAGCAATTCCCTCGATTTAACCAACATTACATCCAATGAAGGTGCGTTTGTACCTAAATCCACTTCCTTAAGTATTCCCGCTGGAAGTGATGGTTACCTTAAGGTGGACTTTTCACCAACCGTAGTGCAAGATTATTCGGGAACTTTAAGTATGTCTACGAATGATCCTAACCAATCAACGTTTGGAGTTGATTTATCAGGTAAGGTTAGTCCAATATCTTCGATCACCCCAAGTGCTAATAGCATAAATGTTTCTCGAAATTCGGATATCGAAATCCAATTTGGTACCGCTATTAATTCCTCGACGTTAAATTCTGATAATATTCAGGTGAGCGGCAACCAATCAGGCACCATATCGTTTTCGGGTGCATACGACTCAGGAAGCGATACCTACACTATCAATATGGCGGAAACACCATTTTATGGGGAAACCATAACAGTCAGTTTATCTGATCAAATACTATTATCTGATGGATCAAATCTGTCATCGTATGTGACGTGGAGTTTTACCATAGAACAAAATGCCGGATCCAAACAGTTCGCCCAGAATACCATACCCAGTGACAACTCAGTTATGGGACAGTATTTGGCCGATTTAAATGATGACGGAAATTTAGACCTGTTGTACATACAACGTTATGACTGGCAGTTGGTGGTGCATATGGGCTTGGGGGACGGTTCCTTTGGGGAGGCTCAAAAACAAGATGGATTTTATGTCGAAAATCAGGAATCGTGGCATTTGACTGATTTTAATAAGGATGGTATTCCGGATATCGTCATTGCTAATTCCGGCAATTATTCACTGACCTTCTTCCGAGGAGATGGTAAAGGACAATTTAAACCTACACAGGATTATTTATTAGATACTTTCCCACATAAATTTAAAATCGCGGATGTAAATGGGGATGGCCAAAACGATTATATCACTTGGTCTGAAAACAGACATAAAGTATACACAGTAGAAAATGGAAGCCTCCAAAAAGTAGATGAATCAATTTATAATGATTGGGTCCAGGATATTGAAATAGGCGATCTTACTGGGGATAACAGAAATAACGTGGCAGTAGTGACCCAAGAATCCAATGCCCCTTTCAGGGTTTATTCCTATTCAGATGGTTTTGAGCGAAATCTCGAGCAACAATTTTTCGGAGGCAATAATTTTCAGGCAGTTGATTTGAAGTTGGGCGACATCAGCAATAATGGCAGATTGGATTACGTCATTTCTGAATGGTCTAATAATCAATTTGTTGTGCTTCCCAATGATGGTACGGGTAATATTGGAACTCATTCCGCTGTACCTCATGATGGCGGTAATATCTATTTTGAGTTATATGATATTGACGGTGATGGTTATCAAGATTTGATATATGGAGATCATGTCAATGAAAATTTGGGAATATTTGAGGGGAGTTCTTCCGGTTTCGTAAATAAAACCACGTTCGCGATCGGTAATAATGCCGGGTCTCGCTGGGTAACATTAGGTGATATTGATAATAATGGTACTGTTGATGTATTAACGAGTGATCAGGATTTGTTTAATATCATGGTCATGAATAACCGGAGTGCCAATCCCAGTATCAGTTTTGACCACTCGAAAATTGATTTAGGAACCACAACTACCGGAAGTTCAGTATCGACATTATTTACTGTGCAGAATACCAGTGCGTCGTCCACACTGAATATATCCGAATATTCGATTCAGAATGCTGAATTTAATTTGACGCCCAGTGATTTCCCTATCTCTTTAAGTCCCGGTGAAAGCACTAATTTTTCCCTGGAATATTCTAACGATGAAAGTGGCTTGATTAAAGATACTCTCATCCTTAGTTCGAACGATCCGATTAGGCCCGAGTATCATATACCTGTAGAGGTAGATATCGTTCAAACCAACAGTATTTTGTCCGGAGTTTTAACACAGGATTTAACCCTGACCAAAGATGGCAGTCCCTATTTGGTGGAAGATAATTTAACCGTTGACGGTGGGGTTACTTTACGGGCCGAGCCTGGGGTGGTAATTAGTGTGGGTAACAGAAAACAGATTCGATTTATAGAAAATGCCAACCTAGAGTTTTCCGGTATAGAATCAGATTCGGTGCATGTGGTTGGGGATAATGGGAAATTCCATCGCATTTATCTGGATGAGCAAAGTGAAGCCTCGTTTAAATATGTGAGTATAGATAATGCGGTAGCGGGAATTGAATCACGCAACGCGAAATCCGTTCAGTTTTCCAACGGTAGAATCGCTCGTGCCGATACGGCCATTCGCGCAGATGGTGGATCGAATTTCAAATTGGATAATTCCATCATAGAGCACTCCCGTGATTTGGGTATAGATATTCATTATTCCAATGTTGAGATAACTAATTCGGTATTTCGGAATAATGCCGTTCGCGATATATGGTTTTGGGGCGATGCACCCATTCAGATTGAACACAGTGAATTCCATTCTGATAACGGCATCCAAAATAAAGGTGGCTCTCAAGATTACGAGTTACGCAAAAGGTTGACTCTGAATAACAACCAATTCTTTAATCCGGATACAGCTGTTCAAGTAGGGGATATCAATGCGCAAGCCCGGATCGTGATTCGGAATAATACCTTCAATGAAAACGCGGTGGGTGGTCTGATCGAAGATTTTCATGGTATTAGCCCGGATGACCACGATGTCTTTAAACTGACTAAAAATAAATTCTCTGGTGGGGCACAAGGTTGGTTGATTCAGGACCGGTTCGATTCTCGATTGGAGGGTAACATTACTGAAAACATCTTTGATTCGTACGAGCAGGTTGCCTTGTACACCGATCATTACTTTGGCTCCATTGAACGTAACCAATTCATCGATAACGATACTGCTTTTGTCCACTTTGCTACCTACGGAGGCAACTGGCCTGAAAAGGACTGGACAGAGAATATATTTCGAAATAATAATGTGAGTGTATTTTTCGACTTAGACTTTACACTCAATGATGAGGATGTCTATTTCCAAGGCAATAGCTTTTACGGTAATCAAGCCACCCATATTGGGGTCAAAGAGAATAATCAAACGGGGGATATATTAGCCCAAAACAACTATTGGGGAACTAGTGATTCTACAACGATAGCCGACAATTATATCACCGATTTTTACGATTCGGGTGGGAATTCACAAAAAGTACTATTTATGCCGGTGGCCGAAGAGCAAACCATATCGTTGAGTAATGATCCACTGGCATTAGTGGTCAGAAAAAATGCAACCGGTCAAGTTGAGCTAAGCTGGAATCCTGTCTATGGAGCGGAGCAGTATCGACTCTATTACAATGGGGGCAGCGGCTCGGTTGACACGTTAAATGTGTGGACATCAGTGGATTCAACGAAAAGCTCTTATGCCGCTTCACTACCAGAAGGGCAGTACGAATTTGCTATCCGGGCGGTAGGCAAAAATGATCAAAATCGATTATCCTATGCTGAATTTACGGTTGATAACTCCGAACCTAAAGTGCAGCTGATCGAAGCCATCCAGTTCGAAAACAAGCTAACTCTGGAGCTGAACGAAAATATTGAATTTGGATCGGTTCGAGATCCCGCCAAATGGAGCCTGACTGAGAATTACGAAATTGATTCTGTATCTGCCGGAGGGGAGTTACTCTCATCTCAGGAAACAGAAATTAGTCTCAATGCCCCAGTTATGGAGCAGGTGGATGGTAAAATCTATGTTATACGAAGTAATAACAGTTTGGAAAATGATTCGATAGGGATATATGATCCGGTTACCGATCGCTGGAAAGGTGGAACTCCACAGCCTACAGATATTGGGGATTACGCGGGACGATTTGTTTATGATGGTAAAATTTATGTGTTAGGCGGTTACCATAATGGTGCGTCTGATAAAGCCTACTACTACGATCCGAAAGAAGATGATTGGACTGAAATTGCCTCCTTAAATCAGCCACGAGCTGACTTTATAGCGGCAGAGGTGGATGGATATTTTTACGCTTTGGGCGGAAACCATCCTGATTCTACTGAAAATATTCGTTCTGTAGAACGGTATGATCCTGCTACTCAATCTTGGGAAATCTATGATTATAAATCGGTGGATAATGGCTTGGCGGGTTATTCCGCGATGGTGATCGATAAGAAGATTTATTTTACCAACAGCAATCAACGTGAGTTGAATTATTATGACCCGGTTAATAAAGCATTTGTTTACGACAAAAATATTGATTGGGAGAATAATAAACACGGGGTAACCGCTAAACGGGCTGGAAATTATATCTACTTTTTCGGTGGGCAGCGCGATGCTATTTACCAATCTGAAATCGTCCGATATGATCTTCGATCGGGTTCGTATGAAAAAGTGGGTGATTTGAGTACACCTAGAGATTTAGTGGGTGCCGCTCATTATCAAGATCACTTCTATATTGTTGGTGGACGAGATAGCAATGGGGATGTACGAGTCTTGGATGAGTTCCAGTTTGCCAAAAATGATATAGAACTATATCTCGCCGATGGCCAATCCTTTCCACACGCTTCCAATGAACTGACCCTAAGTATACCGGCCATCGAGGATTTACATGGAAATACGCGGCCTTCCAGTGAATTTACGTTCCACCCTGATGATGGAAACCGAAATCCCAATGTTGAAATTGGGCGAGAAACATTCCCTGCTGAAATATCCGGTGACTTTCAGATTAATTACCAGATTTCTGATGAGGAAAACGATGCGGTGAGCTTGTTGGTTGAATACACCTTGAATGATGGTGAACAGTGGCACAGTAGTACCTTGGATGCTAATGTGACAGATCTCAGTAGTGACAACTACAGTGGCACGGTTAATTGGTTAACCAATACGGACTTTCCAGAGCAAGAGACCGATTCGGTGCGGTTGCGAATCGTCCCGCAGGATCAAGATGAATACAATACGGGTATTCCCATCGAATCCGGATTCTTTACCGTAGATAATCTGCATCCTCATGAATTTTTATCCCTGGGTAAAGATAAAGAGCGTCAAGAGGACAGTGGAGACTTAAAATTGGGTTTTGCGGTGCGAGATACCAGTCTGGATCAATTAAGTCTAGTGGCTCAATATTCAACAGATAGTATGAGCACTTGGAAACAGGCTTCATTGGGATCCGCTTCGATATTAGACTTAAACGTACCTACATACGCAGATACACTAATCTGGAGTTCTGCTATTGATTTAAAAGGTGTTGAGAGAGATTCAGTCTATTTCAGAACAATGATTACCGATGGATGGGTGGCGGATACCTCGGATACCGTTTTCTATAAATACATTGATAACAATGTACCGCCTGAAATTTCCAGCATCTCTGTTCCTTCGGAAGAAGTGGCCGGTTTGATAGATATTCCCTTCAACATAAAGGATCCGGATAATGAAGAAGTGAACATCCTGATGGAATATTCTATTGATGATAAAGTTACTTGGGATACCGCATCCACAGTGAAGCAATCCATCAATGGCGAACAGTATATCTACGCCTGGGATTCGGGAAAGGACTTATATAGGCAAGAAGCAACGGTATACTTGCGTATTACTCCCAGTGACCTGGATACTGGTAATACCTTGGTATCTAATTCTTTTGCTTTAAACAACATTGTGAATCCAAAGTTTAACTCTACTAACGCCACTCCGTTTGTAGCGGCCAACGATACACTGAAGGTAACATTTAGTAGACCAATTGATTTGGCTTCTGTGAATACAGGTATTGCTATTAGTGGTTCAGAAACCGGAGCTAAGTCCTCCTTTGATGCTAGTTTGTCAACTGATCGAGCAACGGTTAAAATTGTTCCTGATGAACCATTTTCCGCGGCAGAATCGATATCCATAACCATTTCGGGGGATAGCCAATCTGGTTTGAAAGATGATGCTGGTAACTGGTTCGATGGCAACGGCAATGGGGCAATGGATGGATCACCCACTGATGATATGACTGTTGATGGCCAAACTACGTTGCTGGGTGACTTTACTTCAGATGACGGATCATTGGATGGCAAAGTCGATGTACATGATTTTAATGCCTTGAGAACGCACTGGGCGAATCAAGCCTCTATTGCTGATATAGGACCGGTATATGGGTCATCCCCTCAGTTTAAGTTAGATACGGATGGCAAAGTCAATTTTGAAGATCTTATGATTTTCGGATTGAACTGGCGTTATACCGTTGAAACAGGTGGTTTGTCCAGCAGTAAATCGGTCATGGTTACCCAAAAGGAGCGGTCAAACGATATTGAGGAATCTGTTACGGTGGATCAAAACCGGGCAGGGCTAAAACCCTCGTTAAAAGCGGGAAGTTTGGAGTTAGAAGATCAGGCGAAGGCCTTTAAAGAGCGATTGGCCGAACGTCCTACGATTACTTCGTTTCATGAGCAGGACGCGTTTCAGTTCAAAGGGCTTCATGAAGGAAGTAAATATCAGGATACCCGATCTGAGAGTGGATTGACACTCAATGATACCTATGTGTTGACTTATGAGGGAACGGATACCTTGGCCACGTACGAGGTTAGTTTTGAGTTTGATCCCACCCGATTCCAAATCGATCAAATACAACAGCGAAACTTGTTTGAGGAATGGGAGGGCGGACAAACGGTAGCCTTTACCAATGTAGATTCCGTTCAGGGTAAGGTATCACTTACTTCCGCAAATTTCGGCGTACTGGATGCTATATCCAAAGGGGATACGGTAGCTACAATCACGTTTGCAGAAATTGATGAACAGGTTGATCAACTCGGCTTTAGCTATAGCTACTATAACCAAGCTGATAAGCTAAATACAGCTAGTTATACTATAAATCTGGCCGAGTTGCAGGAGACACCCGAACAGTTCGAACTGCTCCAAAACTATCCGAATCCATTCAACCCATCCACGGTACTGCGTTATCATGTGCCCGAGCAGGCGCAAATCACCATGGAAGTGTATGATGTGCTAGGTCGTCGGGTGGCACAGTTGATCAATAAACAGCAGCAACCCGGCTTCTATCAATTGCAGTGGAATGCGGCCAAACATCTGGCAAGTGGAGTATATTTCTATCGTCTGCAAGCCAATAACAAGAATGGGCGAAATTTCCAACAGGTGAAGAAAATGATGCTTATCAAGTAATATCTCCCTCACCAAAACCAGAAATTCATTTGGAGCTCGCAGTGGAAGCTGTGAGCTTCTGTTTTATATCCAATCGCGATATCGGAAATAGCCCAGCATACCGGTCACCATAAGTAGCATAAAACCAATAATTGCCGGATACCCGTAGTAAGCATTCAATTCAGGCATGTTATAAGGACTGGCTTCCGGGTTAAAGTTCATACCGTATAAACCCACCACAAAAGAGAGAGGAATAAAAATAGTTGCAATGATGGTTAATACTTTCATTACCTCATTCATGCGATTACTAATGCTAGACATATAGGTATCGAACATGCCCATTATCAAATCACGGTGGTTTTCAGCGGCATCAATCAGCAATACGACGTGATCATAAACATCGCGAAAATAGATAAGGGTCTCTTCTTTAAACAATGTCGCTCGATCACGCAGAATGGTATTTAACATATCCCGAAGGGGCCAGATGTTTTTTCGAATGGCCATGAGTTCCTTACGGAGTGTGTGAATCTGATGATGGGTTGATTGGCGAGGATTTTCTAATAATTCGTCTTCCAACATCTCTATTCGATCTCCAAAGATTTCGAATATGCTAAAGTAATAATCGACGATATTATCCATCAGGGTATAGGCTAAATAATCAACTCCTTCGGTTCGAATACGACTCTCCGGTACTTGCAGGCGCTGGTGGATACTTTCGAATAAGGGGATGTCGGTTTCCTGAAAGGTCAACAAGAAGTTCTTGCCAAGAATGATGCTCAGTTGTTCGATGTGGAGTTCATCGGATTTGGAAGTCTGTTGCATAACACGAGTTACCAGAAATACATAATCCTGATAATTTTCAAACTTTGGACGTTGAGTGGTGTTCAAAATATCTTCCATCACCAATGGATGAAGGTCAAAATATTTGCCTATCGTTTTGACATATTCCAAATCATGCAGACCTTGAACATGAATCCACGTTGTACTGGGATTGTCCAAGTAGGGCTTTACTTCATCTAAAGTAATCTCTTTTTCTCTATTTAGATGTTCGCTACTGAAATCAGTTACCGTTAGGGTAACTTTCTCAACTCGCTGTTCTCCGGTGTGGAGCAAGGTCCCCGGTGCGGCGCCGGGGTGTTTACGCTTTTGCCGAAATGGACGTCGCCATTCACCTAACAGCTTTGTGGAGGAGCGATGATTAGCCATAAGTCACACAGATTTATGAAAGTTGTTTGGTAGACTTATCCTTAAACAGATATCTTATTATAAAGCTACACTAATTTTCTGACATAGCAGAACATAATGAATGAATACAAACTAAGCGGGTGGGGAAAACATACGCTGGAAGAGGGAAAAATATATGAGTTTTCCATTCATGAGCTACACTGTTGGATAAAATTACAACACCAAGAAATTTGGATCGCCCATACCCTGAAAAGTCATAAAGAAACGGAACAGATAGAATTAGATCATGATTCTAAACTGCCCTCGGATATGGAATGGGCACGTTGGGCATTAAGTCAGGAAACTGATCAGATACTTTTACAACCCGTATTTCCTGATAAATCTCTATTGGTACAATCCGAATATGAGTTTAAAATCAATAGCGGCGCTCATATCCAAATTTTTCATCGAGTACCGGTTTGGGTAGCGATACATGGAGCCGGAAAACGTCAGGAACCGGTGGTAGAGTTACCCAGCAGTATTATATCCAAATGTTGGTTCGGCAGCTTTACCGATGGGGAACTGTGTTATTATTCTCCCACTAAAGCTCGCCGCAATTTACAAGAGCATCATTTTCAACCTCATTTCATTAATTGTCCCATAAATATTAAAAATAAGGACGATGTTCCTTTAGATTTCACCAAGTTTTGTCATCGAGTAGAGCGTTTACACATTTATCATTACGAACAAAAAAATCAACTTTGGGCGGATGAAACCAATATTGTTTTCAATGGAGAGGAAGCCTTGAGTGATATTTCCATAACGGGACGACCACCCAAATTTTTGAACAAAGTAGAAATTATCACCAAACCCCGAAATCCACTGCATCAGAGTTTAACTTCTCGAACTTTTTATAAGATGCTGGAGATTCCCGGACTCAGATAGTAGGTGTGAATATGGAGACTATTGAAATATTAGGCTATACCCTGGAAGAATGGCTAACCGTACCATGGGTTATAACAACCGGTCGCATATTGGCAGTGTTGGCGATTGGTTTACCTATAGTTGGGATTTTGCGCCACTGGTTGCAAAAGTGGATATCCACGCATTACAGCACGCACTATTCCATGTTGGCCAGTAAGGCGGTTACCTACACCGGCTTTAGTATCATTGGGGTATACATCATGCAAATTCTGGGATTTAGTTTAGCCCCATTACTAGGTGCGGCCGGTATTGTGGGTATTGCTCTGGGTTTTGCTTCTCAGACTAGTGTTTCCAATATCATCAGTGGACTCTTTCTGATCGTAGAGCAACCGTTTAGGGTTGATGATATCGTTACCATTGATAATACGACGGGGGTAGTGCTTTCCATAGATGTTCTATCTGTCAAATTGCGAACATTTGATAACAAATTTGTTCGCGTACCTAATGAGAGTATCATCAAGACTCAGGTGACCAACAATACACGTTTCCCCATACGTCGCTTTAACGGTACGATTTCAGTTGCATACGGTGAAGATATCGGCCGGGTGAAAGAGATTCTTTTGGATATTGCCGAGAAAAATGAATTTGCGCTGAGTGAGCCGGAGCCGAGAGTCATCTTTGATAACTATGGGCAGTCCTCCATCGATCTGCTTTTTCTGGTGTGGGCGGAACGCGATGATTGGTTACAACTAAAAGATACGATCAATCAAGAAGTGAAAGATCGGTTTGATCAAGAGGGCATTGAGATTCCGTTTCCTCATGTCTCTTTGTATGCCGGTAAGCATTCAGCACCAATCTCAATTGTTCAAAATGATTCCACCGCTGAAGGAACAACGCAATCATCGGCATGATTCTGTCCGGTTACTAGCGGCGCAGTAATCTTAATATTCATTTTGAAACAAATATTAGAAAATTTTGTAAGGAATAGTCCGCGAATGGATCAATACCACAAAAAGAAGAAGGAGTGGATCTATGGTATTAGTTGCGGTACTATCAACAAGCATTTTTATTGGGTTATCATTGTATTGGTTTGCGGAGCAAAAACCGGGTAAAGGGCAACGATTTGCAATCATCAGTGCTATTCAACAGAGAGATAAAACACGGCTGCGATTACTAGCTGCTCAGCCCAGACATCGTGAAGTGAGAACCCAGGAAGGAGATACCCCGCTTCATATAGTAACTCGCCTTAATGCTGTGGAAATGGCACACATTTTATTGGAGGCGGGCGTAGATCCCAATGTGCAGAATAATCACGGCTATACTCCCTTGATGATTGCAGCGGATCGCGGATATAGTCGTATGGCTCATGTTTTATTATCTGGTGGAGCTAATCCGGCATATCAGTCAAGATCCGGTAAAACCGCCGGTGAGTTGGCCACTTCCAAGAATCATAAAGATTTGATTTATCTCCTGGATCAAACTTCTATTCATAATGGTTCGATGGTGAGTTAAACTTCGCTCTTTCCAAATTAGCTTCTCTACTAATGAATGGTTTTGGTAATGTTTTGCGTTTATTATAACGTAGTAACAAAGCATTAAACAAACGCCTAATTGATTTAGTCAGGAGTTGAACATGAAGAAGATTTCAGTGAAGAATCTGGATGATGTGAGAAGCATTATAGGGCAGCTGAAACAACCGATAGTAAGTATTTACATGCCTACCCAACGTAAGGGCGGGCAATCAGAAGGGGATATAACCCACCTGAAGAACCAAATTGGGATTGCGCATGATCAACTTTTAGAACTGGGTTATAAATCCAGAGCGGCTGATGAGTTTTTGTCTGAATTAAAAAAACTGCTTAAGAACCATCAGTTTTGGACTTTTCGAACTGAGGGATTGGGTTTGTTGGTTACCCCTGATGAAATTTATCAAATAGATCTTCATGACGAACCTCAAATAGTGACTTATGTAAATGATGAACCCTATATACTCCCCTTGATTAATGAGGCGAATCGTTATCAACCTCATTTCTTGCTGGCCCTAAGTTTAAATAATGTTCGATTATTGCGAGCGATTGGGAATGATATCAAAGATTTTACTCCGAAAGATATTCCCGTGAGCTTAGATGAGTATTTAAAGTTTGATGTGGAGCAAAAGCATCTTCAGGGCCATTCAACGGGCGGCGGTGGCGAGCGAACCTTCCATGGCCATGCCGATATATCGAGTACCAAAAAGAAAAATATTGAAAACTTTTTGGCGCAGATTGAAAATGAAGTCACCTCTGTGATGAGAAATTATGAAGAGCCGCTTTATCTATGTGGTGTAGACGATGTGATCTCCATCTATAAAGAAGTGAATCATTATGATGGTCTGGAAACCCAAACGCTAAGTGGTAGCCCAGAGAAGATGAGTAATGAGGAATTGGCCGGTCAGGTGTATCATTTTCAATTTGCGAAAATTGAAGAGGAGATCAATCAGTATCGCGATCGGTATAAAGATTTACGTAACACGGAAAAATCCGGACGTCAACTCAGTGACGTGGTCAAAGCGGCGGTATTTGGCAAAGTGGATACCCTGTTTGTTGATTTGGCTAATAATCTGACCTGGGGAAAAGTAGATAAGGATGCCCACGAAGTTCATCGCATGGATTCCCCAGGCGAGGATGCCGTTGAGCTATTTAACCACGCCGCGTTACACACACTCAATAACAACGGTCGTGTTTACGCTCAGCCCCGGGAAAATAATCCCGAGCATTTGCCACTAGCTGCAATCTATCGATACTAAAAACTGAGTAAGTATAGAAAAAGCTGATTTATAATTTGAGGGCGAACTACCATTGGTGGTTCGCCTTTTTTTGTGAAAATTTGCTAATCATTTAATGTTGAATTCAAGGTGTGTATCTGATAACATAGTAGCGCAAAAATTCACTATGTATCGCTAATTATGAAGAAAGTATTAATATTCGCGCTGCTCCTGTTGGTGCAGGTCCCATTGTTTTCCCAAAGTAATACCTTGGACTCATTGAATGTGCTACTAGTAACCGCGCATCCGGATGATGATGCCTTGTTTACGGCTACTGTGTATAAGATGACTCATCTGCTAGGTGGTCATGTAGATCTGGCGCTGATCACTAATGGGGAAGGTGGATACAACTATTCCACGCTGAGTGAAGATCTGTATGGCAAGAATTTGGATCAGGAGGAAGTTGGACGCGCTTATTTACCCGGGATCCGTAAAAAGGAACTGATATCCGGTGGCCAAATAATGGGTATTCGGAATTACTTTTTTATGGATCAGGTGGATGATGAATATAGTGAAGATGTGAAACGACCATTAAACCGCTGGGAACTGGATGAAGTGGCTGATGAATTCGCGGATATATTTGCGGCTCAACAGTACGATTATGTGTTGGTATTAATGCCAGTGAAATCCACCCATGCGCATCACAAAGCTTCTGCGGTACTGGCTCTACGTGCGGTTAACCAGCTGCCCCGGGAACGACGCCCGTTGGTGTTGGTTGGAACCAGTCAAAATCCAGAGAACCAAAATACAACCGATTACACACAGCTGGAAGGCTATCCCAGTACGGCTATAGATACCAGTGTCGGACCTTTTGTTATCGATCGACGGCAAAAGTTTGGCAAGAAAGACCGCTTGAATTTCGACATTATTCGGAATTGGGTGATTGCCGAACATAAATCGCAGGGCACGATGCAGCTATACATGAATTCCGGCCGGGTGGAACAATATTGGTACTTATCATCCAACCCAAAAGCGGGTATAGAACCTACTCAATCACTGTTTCGTCAATTGAAAAAGGCTGTTCCTACAATTGATTAGTAGAGCTGAGCTTTTTCCACTGTTTAATCCGATATTGGGTATGGGCGTCAACAACGGTTAACCAGTCTTTCCCATTTAAATGACCTAACAGGATATCTTCTTCGCTAACCCTCTGCATCCAATTTGGTTGAGCAAATTGTAGACCGGCCCACAAATCGCGCCATTCCGTAAAACGTTGATTCAGCCATACCCGATCAATGGGTTGGTGTTCCACAGACATTGATTGATAATGTTGTTCCAGTTTATCCGGCCAACTGCGAGTCCATAGAACATATCGGCCCAAAAAAGTGGGAGACCGTTCAGGCTGATCGGAAGATTTCAGAAGGGTATGAAGCCTGCGAACAATTTCAATATTGATATTGTATAAGGGCTTTAATACTTGGGCGGCATTGGATATTTCTGATTGTCGATTACCGAAAAGATAGGGAGCGGTGATACGCTGTACAGATTCTTCAATCGACTGAATCAATGAGTGCTTCATCGGCATTTAACGATTTCATCAATGATTGTAGTGCTTCCTTACGGGCTTTAATCTTCTGGTCGTGTTGATGAACCGTAGGTTGTGAAGCTCGCACTTTACAATCTGATATTCCACATCGCTCGCAACTCTCATTTACTTCACGTACATGAACGGCGTCATCATTCCAAAATCGGACTCTGCGTTTGAAACTTTCATCCATGGCCAGTCCGATGGTTACACAGGAGTTGGTTTGTTCACTAAGTGATAAAGGACGGGCTAAAGAAATACAGAAATATTCATGATCTGTATTAGTATAGTACGAGCGTTGCACGCCAACCAATGGATCAGTGTACCGCTTAACCTTCAATTCACGCTCTAAATCTTGTAGTAAAGTAATTGAAATCCAGCGACGACAGTAATGTTCGTTGGGAATGCTATGTGGATTGTGCAATCGAGACAAGTGAAGCTCTTTGGTCAGCTCGTAATCGTCCATACCGGTTTGCTTGAAAAATCGCAGGAAAAATAGCTGCTCAAGCCCAAGCTCATGAGGTAACAATTGGGTCAGCCGGTGCATAAACATCTCGGGGGTTGCGTCGAAGTGATCCATGATGGCCAGAAATTGCTCCGGTTGCCACTCCGAGGCTTTAAATAGATCTTTCAGGCGAGTGACCATGCCTTGTTTGGGCATCAATATGGCACTAGCCATATAGGAGGCCTTGAAATTATTTAAAATCTGATCGAAGGACTCTACATCTAACCAAGAAGAAGTTAATGCCCGCTCATCCAGATCCAGAATGGCGTAACTCAGTTCACGGGCCAGTACAAAGGCCTTCTGTGAGGCCATTAGCTCATCATTGACCAGAAATCGAGGAGGCTCCCCGGGGATGAAAATAGATCGAAAACCCTGCAACTTGGGATAGTCGTTAAGGGTTTCATAATCGATTATATAATTGAATCGATCTTTTAACAATTGCTCTAATTGAGCGACTTTTACAGTACGGTCCAACCCCCAAGATTGTTCTTGAGAGAGTTTTTTCGCTTCTACCTCCAACTCATCAAAGTAGTTATTGTGCAACTCCTGATACGACCGAAGTGTAGCAAACAAAAATTGTTCGACTTGCACATCATAATTTCGGGCAATTTCGATGAATGTGCTGATCAGCGCACTGAATCGAGCGGGATCATCAGACATCAATCCCATTAAGTCACTTACCTCGATGCCGAACATATTCAAGGGCATCTCGTGCAGCGTGTTGTTGCTGAGTAAATTGGAAAGCTGCTGTAGTCGCTCGCCTAGTTGCAGGGATACTAATTCATCGTAAGGCACATCCAGGGCATTGGCCAACGACATAATTTTATCGGCCTTGGGATATTTTTTCCCTTTCTCAATCTCATTGATATACGATGAGGAAACATTGGCTTTTTCGGAGAGCTCTTTGGTTGAATAGCCGTTTTGTAAGCGGTACTGCTTAAGCTTTAGTCCAAATATTACTCGTAAACTTTCTTCAGTGGTCATTTGACCCATAAGCGAAATAATTTTCTCTGATAGTGTAATGAATTAATATAACGAATTTTCGCTGACCATCGATGACATTTTGGCGGTTATCAAAATCTCTATTGCGAATAATTAGAGTAGCTTCTAGCAGAATGCTTCGAGAATAGTAGTAGACAACGAAATGGTAAGGTTAGCTTTTAACTCATCCCTACATAAAATCATCAGTTGACCGTCATTGGAGTAAGCTAACTATGAGGCTTCGAAGTTGAGGTTGATTTGTAGAAACAGAGGCCATTAAATCGCACTAACAGATAATAAGCGATAGTCATAATAAGCATCAAATGTGAGTAGTAAATTCTAAAAAATGGGGAACAAGAAGATTTAAGGGCGATTAAAACATTAAAAAATCACTAATAGCGAATTTTCGCTTGATATTAATATTCGCAATCAGTTGATTGTTTGTAAGTCATAATCAAGTACGAGGATGGGATGAAATCAGCAGAACCAACAGATACCAAATCCATTGATGAGGAGATCATCGAATTAGGACACGGGGTAACACTCCGTAAAGAATATTATTCACCAAGAGTACAGACACTGTTTACCGAGTCCGTAGTGAAGGCGCTATCGGAACTGCATCGATCTTTTAACGAAGAGCGGCAATCGTTGCTGTGGGCCCGAAAGGAGCGCCAAGATGAGTTTGATCAGGGGGCGGTACCTACCTATTTAGCCAAAGACAGTGAAGCGGTTACCGGTGACTGGAAGGTAAGGGAACTCCCCGAAGATTTATTGCAACGCCGCGTTGAGATTACCGGCCCGGTAAATTCGGCCAAAATGGTGATTAACATGCTCAGCCGAAATGATGCGGGTGATCGCGCGGATATGGCCATGCTTGATTTTGAAGACTCCATGAAGCCGACTTGGCTGAATGTGATTGATGGAGTGCACAATGTGATGGAAGCGGCAAAAGGCACTTTGGAGTTTGTAAAGCCGGCATCAGGTGATCAGGATGACGTGGTGTACAAGTTGGATCCGGAAGATATGGCCGGATTGATGGTGCGGGTTCGCGGGTTACATTTGAACGAAGAGCATGTGCGGGTCGATGGGGAGCCGATCCCCGCCGGATTGTTTGACTTGGCGCTCTGCTATTTACATGCCGCGGAGTTACTTATTGAGCGCCATCGAACCCCCAAATTTTATGTCCCCAAATGTGAGCACTATCTGGAAGCCCGCTGGTGGGATAAACTGTTTACGGGCATCGAAGAAATTGCGGGACATGAGAAAGGAACGCTGCGAGCCACTTTTTTGATCGAAACTTTACCCGCGGCCTTTCAGGTAGAAGAAATTTTATACGCATTGCGTGAGCACGCAGCGGGATTAAATGTCGGGCGTTGGGATAAAATTTTCAGCGATATCAAAGTGTTGCGTACGCATGCGGATCGCATTATGCCCGATCGAGCTACCATCAATATGGAAAAGCCCTGGATGGATCAGTATGCCAAGCGATTGATCAAAATTTGTCATGAACGTGGGGCTTTAGCCATTGGGGGTATGTCGGCCTTCACGCCGGGTAAAAATGAGGAGCTTCGCAAGGAGCAAACCGCCAAAGTGGTAGCCGACAAACAGAATGAGTTTGATATCGGTCACGATGGCTGCTGGGTTTCCCATCCGTATTTCATCACACCGGCTATGCAGTGTTTTCCCCAGAAAAATCAACTGGATCGTACACTGCCCGATCAGGATCGCTATCCCGAGTTGCTACCCGAGGGAGGAGGACCGATTACCGAAGACGGTTTGCGCACTAACATTCGCGTAGGTATCGGCTATATGCAAGGCTGGAACCAGGACATTGGTTGTGTGGCCTGGGATAATCTGATGGAAGATCTGGCTACGCTGGAAATTTCACGCGCGCAGACCTGGCAATGGCTCCATCACCAGGTATCACTGGATGATGGACGCATGGTCACCAAAGAACTTGTCGAAACCATCTTCGATGAAGAACTCATCAAGATCTATAAAGAGGTAGCAGAAGTCATGAATGGCTCCACGGTACAACAGACCCGGGCTATTCAGAATCAATTCCGCGACGCAAAAGAGATGGCTTGCCAGATCTTTACGCTGGATGATTTGCCCGACTTTCTGCATGACGCACTTGAACGGATCCAACTATAAACAGTCGCACTCAACGAATCAGTAAGGGGTAACACCAATGAAATCAGCAGTAGAACTACAAAAAGCCTGGGCTGGAGAGCAGCGCTGGGCCAACATCAAGAGAAACTATTCCGCCAACGATGTCGTGAAGTTACGAGGCAGTTTTCAAGTCCATCAAACCGTAGCCGAAATGGGCGCCCAGCGCTTGTGGAAATTGCTACATGAAGATGATTATGTAAACGCCCTGGGAGCCATGACCGGCAATCAAGCTATGCAGCAGGTGAAAGCCGGATTAAAAGCCATCTATTTAAGCGGATGGCAAGTGGCTGCCGACGCCAATATCGCCGGGCAGATGTATCCGGATCAGAGTTTGTATCCCGCTAATAGTGGTCCTGAATTAGTCAAGAAAATCAACAAGACCCTGATGCGGGCCGATCAAATTCATCATATGGAGGGGGATGATTCCACCCATTGGATGGCACCCATCGTGGCCGATGCTGAAGCCGGTTTTGGTGGTCAGCTGAATGCATTTGAATTGATGAAAGCCTATATCGAAGCCGGAGCCGCCGGAGTTCATTTTGAAGATCAACTGGCTTCCGAGAAGAAATGTGGTCACTTGGGAGGAAAGGTACTAGTACCCACCTCACAATTTGAGAAAACGTTAACGGCCGCACGTTTAGCTGCCGATGTATTAGATGTACCCACGTTGATTATTGCCCGAACCGATGCCAATGCGGCCGGATTGCTAACTAGCGATGTGGACGAACGCGATCACCGATTTATGACCGGCGAACGTACCGCCGAAGGTTTTTATAAGACTAAAAACGGGCTGGATCAAGCCATCGCTCGTGGATTAGCCTACGCTCCCTATGCGGATCTGGTCTGGTGCGAAACCTCACATCCGGATCTGGATGAGGCGAAAGAATTTGCCGAAGCCATCCATAAGGAGTATCCGGGCAAGATGTTAGCCTACAACTGCTCGCCATCCTTCAACTGGAAAAAGCATCTGGATGATGCCACCATCGCTAAGTTCCAGCGAGAACTGGGAGCCATGGGGTACAAATTCCAGTTTGTAACGCTGGCCGGGTTCCACGCTTTAAATTATGGAATGTTCGATCTGGCTCGTGGATACAAGCAAGAAGGCATGACCGCCTATTCCCGCTTGCAGGAGGCCGAGTTCGCCAGTGAAAAAGATGGCTACACTGCTACCAAACATCAGCGTGAAGTGGGAACCGGATACTTTGACGCGGTCAGTACGGCCATCAGCGGCGGCGAATCGTCCACATTGGCCCTGGTCGGATCCACCGAAGAAGAACAGTTTCACTAATGTAGCAAGAAGCTAATACGGGAGGTGGGAACACCTCCGGTTATCGCAATAATCCTTGGTTGAACCCTGCTCGATGGATAGTCGGGCAGGGTTTTTTTATTGGTTGGAAATCTGGTATGGTTGCTAAAAACCAATGCTTAACTACTATGTACAGATAGGTTAATACGTACTGTTCTCAACTCTACCCAAGATTCAGGGGATCCCGGAAGAACCCGATTGCCATCGGGGCGGAATCCCAGCGTCTCGGGATAACGGGTGGTTGGAAAGGACTGTATGGATCAGCCAACAATTTAGATCTGCCAATGACCACTACACCGCCGCTCCCATGGAAGGGGGCTGGTTGATGGACACTCAAATATGAGTCGATCTCTCAGTGAACCCGTCGATCAAGCTGAAGGTCGCTGAAAAGCGAATGAAAGTGATGAGTTGTATATGGTGCAAAGAGTCCGGCGGAGGTGAGTGTTAATCCTGAATGGATGGAAACGTACCGGTCGTGACAATGATATTTTGATAGTAGTAGGTTTAACCAACCTTCTGACTTGCTGATGTTACAGGTGTTTCTATATTTAATTCATAACAGTTCCACTGTCATGTACAGCAAGGGTTTACATTCGTCAGATACTTTATTGGTACCATAGATTTAAATGGGCAAGCTCATCGAAAAAAACATCCACCAAAAGCCCGATGGCTCTTTTCTGCAGTCGGTGGATATGCGCTATCACCCGCGCGGGTGGCTGGAATCGATCAACGATCCGTTTGTGGGCACCTCAACCGATGAGCCCGGGGAAAACCCTGATACTGGAGAGCCGATCCCCGGAGCCGATGACGATCTGTTTGCCCAGCGGCTGATCTATGATCAACAGGTGAACCTGTCTGATCATACCATCTACCAACGCCAGCACAATGGCAATATCGCCGGTCAGATCTGGCGCACCGGATATGGGCAACCCCACGCCTATTTCTACAGCTACGACGGGATTAATCAGCTGCTCTACGCCGATTACCTGGTAGGGGAACGTGCTGGCCCGGCGGCTTCTTCCACGCCCTGGCAGCGCTACGCCACCGGCATTGGACAAGCCAAGCCGAATACCTCGACCTCCAATCCGGATCACTACGACAGCGCGTTTTCCTACGATCTAAATGGAAATATCCAATCGGCGACTCGCTATGGCGAGGGAACGTACGATGAGGCATCCGGCAAACGATACCGTGAGCTGATCGATGAGCTGACCTACGGCTACGACCCGCAAGCCGGGAACCGGTTGAGGTCGGTCCGGGAGCAGGCCACGCACACCGACGGCATGGATTTTACCGAGCGGGCGATCCCCTCGGTGTTTATCACCCAGGTGCGTTACCACAATGAGGGCATCGGGAACCGGCAACAATATATCAAGCTGACCAATGTGGGGGAGACCGCCGTGGAGCTGTCCGGCTGGGAACTGCTGACCTACGCGGGGGAGGCCTATCAGCTTGAACCGGTAGCTCTTCCCGCGGGGGGCTCGGTGATCATCGCCGGCGACCAAACAGGATCGCTGTCCAGCCGGTACGAGGAGAATCCCGACCGGCAACAATTTCAGGTGCTCACCAGCTTTCCCCACACCTTGACGAAGCGGGATGCCCTTAGCCTGCGGGATGCCCAGGGCCGGGTACAGGATCTGGTGGCCTGGGGAGAAACCAACCTGTACGGAAGTCTGTGGAAGATAACCGCCCATAGTAGCAGCGACAAAGCCTTGATGCGAAGCAAGATCCAAGCCTTACCCTGGCCGGGCGGTTGGAGCACCGGCACGGCCGCCCCCTACCGCGACACCGCGCAGGATTTGGACTTTAACGGGGCCGAATACAACTACGATGCCAACGGCAACATGATCGTAGATGCCAACAAAGGCCTGAGATTAGAATACAACGCCATGAACCTGCCCACCCAAGCCTCCTTCATTCACGGCGGAACCATCAAGTGGGAGTACTCGGCCTCCGGGACCAAAGTGAGCAAAACCGTAACCGACGAAAACGGGGATGTGATGCTCATCCGCAACTATAGCTCCGGTTTTGTCTACGAACGTTACCAACAAACAGCCCCCGACCAGCTCCAATTCTTCACCACCGAAACCGGCCGGGCCCGCCTGCTCAACACCGACCGCTTCCGCCTGGAGCACGACTTAACCGATCATTTAGGCAACGTGCGAGTAAGCTTTGCCCACAATCCAGAAACAGACTCCGTCCGCCTCCTGCAAGAAGACTCCTACTATCCCTTCGGCCTGAAAATGGAAGGCCTGGATGAGATTCACGACGAAGAAAACAAATTTACCTATAATGGTAAGGAATTGGCCGATGAGCACGGGCTCAACTGGTACCACTACGGGGCGCGGTTTTATGATCCGCAGTTGGGGCGGTGGCACGTTGTGGATGCTAGTGATCAATTTATTAGTCCATACAATTACACACATAATAATCCCATATTATTAATGGATGCTGATGGGAATGATGCTGTAATTGCTAATAATTGGTTTGGTTTGCGACCTTACCCATGGGATGAAATGTTGTTTGAAGAATTTGGTATTTATAAAATTAGCAAAGTGACAAAGTTTCCAAATACTTGGTCAGCAATAGATGCAACTGCTTATGAAAGAAATTTAAATAGTTATATAAATAAGTGGAAACATGTTGCTCCAGCAGTTTCACAGCATTTAGACAAAACCACAATAAACGTTACGATTGCAGAAAACTTAAAAAAGAATAAGTATAATAAAAGAAGGGGAAATATTGATCCGGTTAAGATTAATGGTGCTACTCACAAAACTGGAAGTAACCATATCATAATTGAGCGTATGTCATATCATCTAAATACAGGTCCTAACGCTTTGGAGAGTGTCTTTTTTCATGAGATAGTCCATTCTATGGGTCATGATGAATTTGGTGCATTTGCTGCTTCTTATTCTGCTGAGATGATGGATTTTAGCACGATTATTGGTTTTGATGCTGATTACTGGCAAAGTGGATTTGAAAATTATGCAGATAGATTTGGTGAATTTATTAAACCTTTGAAAGGTGGAGAATTCGAAATAGTCGATGAAGATGGATTTAAAAGTGAGTTTAAAGAACTTGGAAATGAAATTAAGGATGGTAAGTGAATTGGTTTAAATTTCTAGCAACTTTTTTCATCATTTTAATGATGAGTTGCGAAAAAAAAGAATTGCAACCTGTAAATGAATTGGACTATTATATGCAACTTCCAGATAGTGTATATAAGATAAATGTAGTAACGAATTATAAAAATCTGTCTGTTCCTAAAAGTTTTGAGTTGAGTGAGATGAATTTTTTAATAGAAAATAAATATGAGTTTCAAGGTTTTGATGACTCTTTTTACATAAGGATGAGGCAGGAAGCGAGTACAACTGAGATCTTTGCTAAAGAATTTGAAGATAACTTTAGAGCGGTGTATATGGAATTCAAGGGTGATGGAGGGGATGTTTTAAATAAAGAGGATACTATTAATAGTGTAATAGTATCTAATATTGATAGTTCAGTTTATGACAAAGTTAGAAGGGAAGTATTTGGAAATAAAATTATGGTATCAGATGTGAATTATAAATTTATAAAAATAGAGTATGATTCAGTATTTGTTAAATTTGATGGCAATTATGAGTCTGTTGACTTTTTTAAAAGTATTAGGTTTCAATAGTTTTTTAAAATACTATTATTCTACTAATAAACGTAGAGTTTCAATTGGTTGAAAGAGTGGGAGTTCCCCAACTAGCGCGCAAGTATGGAAAAATAAAACTGGTTCCCCCTCTAGTCCAAGCATAAAAAATAAAAGCAAGTTATGGTTCAAGCGTCCGCTTGGACCATTGTTAAGTAATCCACTAAACTGTGTTAGACGCCGCCGGCCATGACATGCTCATCCGCAACTACGCCTCCGGTTTTGTCTATGAACGTTACCAACAAACAGCCCCCGACCAGCTGCTCCCGAAATTTCGGGATCACCACAGAAACCGGCCGCGCCCGCCTGCTCAACACGGTACTTGCCCAAGTAGTGTGTCTGTAGGCTAGAATAAAAAAGTCTTCTTGTGTAGGTTTGGCAGCGTCCAAACAACCAAGAACACAAGAAGACCCAATGAATATCACAAAAGTACAGTTAAACGCACTAATTGCCAACCATGTAAAGCAGGATAACGGGCTCCCAACCAGCGCAAGTTTGAGCGCAGCGGAAACTTGTGCGAACATCCAACAACCACCAGCTCCCATTCTTCAGCACCGGTGGTGAAATTACGCAGCTGCTGAATTGACTAAAGATCCATAGTGGATCTGGTATGTGCATGAAAAGGTTGAAGTGTGGGCACTTCAACCAGCGCAATGGCTTAATACCCTTCGGCCTTTGATAAAATGGCGTGAAGAATCCGGCGCAGTGGAGCGTAATGAAAAGATCCGTACCGCTGAGGAGTCCGAAGCTAGCTCGGGGTGCGAAGGAGCATCGGAGCTTTTTAGCGGAACGGAGCCGGATTTAGCCATTTTATCATCAGACGATGATTTTTGGTTACTTTTGATCACTCAAAAGTGACAGTTGTTTACTTGCAAGAAATTTGGATTAGAGCAATTCACAGTTCATAATTCCTTGGTAGGATTGCTTACATTCATTTTTTCAGTGATGAAAAAACGAATCTCCGAATTCTCGGAGCAGGCACAATCACCGGGGTATCGCAGATGTTGTGCTTATGGTGATGGTTGATCCTCACTTGCTTACCCACTAGTCATTGGATTGGATGGTCGTTCCCCGATTCCCCGGACCCCAAACCGGCGTAGGTTTGAGCGAAGCGGAAACTTGTGCGAACAGCCAACGATAACCAGCTCCCATTCTTCCCCACAAGATCCGACCTATTGCAATACCCTGAAAGTATTTTCCTCGGTGGCGGTTAATGGGAGATGGTCCTTTTCCAACTCCCCCCAAGGTTCAGGGGAGCCCGGATCTTCGGTCGCTGCACTCCCTACGTCCGGGATGAGAGGTGGTTGGGGGAGAAGTTTGAGCTCGACCAGAACGCAACGGGAAGCAGGAGCTTCCCCCGCGGTTTGACGCAGCAGAGGTACGTCAAAAGCGTTGGAGTTATCTGGGCGGTCGCTGAATGCGCCCACCCAGAAAACTATAGATGATATGGCCAATATTCACTTTCTAAGTTAAAAAAAATGTATATTCAAATTGTAGATTCAAACTCTGCAGGTAGCCCCGAAGGGGCGGTGTGGAACGAGGCGGGGAATTCATGCTCCGCCGGTGGTGAAATGGCGCAGCTGATGAATTGGCTCATGATCTTTCCTGCTGGTGGGGTCATTGTGCCTTAAAAGGAGCAGAGCTCATCAGCGTACATTACCGGACAGAGCCCGGTAATGAGGGGGACCGTTTTCTGGGCGGTCGATTACTTCGCCCGCCCAGATAACTAATCTACTCTTGATGTAACTCCCGCTCCATCAAGCCATTGCAAGGTGTTATGATCCATGGTGGATCTGGTATGTGCTCTAAAGGTTGAAGTGGGGGCACTTCAACCAGCGCAATGGCTTAAT